>CP012986.1 GCA_001761425.1 Nanohaloarchaea archaeon SG9 | reverse complement strand
ACGTGTTACTCAGCTATCCGCCCCGAGTCAAAGACTCGGTGGACTAGCATGGCTAAATCGGACTCCGATAGCAGTAGCCTCCGGCAGGATCAACCGGAATTGCTCCAACAAGTTGGAGGGTTCTTGACGGGTATTTATCTGAACGGAAAGTTCCAAACTTTCCAACGCAACTCGACAAGCGAGTTGCTATTGGAAGGTTCCACAGATGGAAACCTTCCAGTCAAGTGAACCAAGCATCTCCGCTAAAAAACGCAGATGCATGGCTACAAAATGTGTATGCCAGATACAGCGAAAACTGTATCTTGCATGGGTCCATCTCTCCTACATCACGCAAAAATAATAATGCGCTCATCAAGGCTCTTGCGAGCTTTCACCCCAAACGTCTCCGCATCGGGTAAACAAAAAGTCCCAGTTAAACCTTATAAAGGATGTGTTAAGGGACTCAAAGCACGGTACACAATCAACTGAATCATGTGTCCGCATCCAGGGAAACAAACTCAAAACTTTATATACGGAAGGGAACTGAGAAAAATAGAGGCCTTTCACTCCCTTGCTTCCAGGGCACTGACAAGTTTCCTTGCAGCGATTATGTAGGCTGTGTCTCTGCCGTAGGCCTTCTGTTTCTCCCTAACTTCGGTGAACTGTGTGTAGGCCTCCTGAATGTTTTTCTTCAGTTTTTCAAGGACTTTCTCTTTCTCCCAGTACTCTCCGCTCCTGTTCTGAACCCATTCATAGTAGGAGACGGTTACGCCTCCGGAGTTGGCCAGTATATCAGGGATCACGGTAACGTCTCTTTTTTCCAGGATTTCATCGGCTTTTCGGGTGGTCGGACCGTTCGCGATCTCTACAATGTAATCTGCCTGGATGTCACCGGCATTTTCTTCCGTGATAACCTCCTGAATCGCAGCAGGTAACAGAAAATCTACGTCCAGAGAAAGAAGCTCTTTATTGGAGATGTTCTCACCGGTCTTGCAGACAGTACCAGCATCTCTCTTACATTCCGTAAGCAGTTCATGGCTGAAACCATCGGATTCAAACGTCGCACCACCGCTGTCAGAAACTGCGATAACATCCACACCGATCTCCTCCAGCCTCTTCACAGCAGGTTCCGCAGCATTACCAAAGCCCTGGACAGCAGCAGTCAACTCCTCGGATTCAAGGCCTTCCTCCTCGATGATCTTCTCTACAATGTATACAGCGCCGTAACCTGTCGCCTTAGCTCTTCCTTTCGAACCAAAGGCCTCAACAGGTTTACCTGTTATCACGCTTGGAACAGTTTTGCCTTCAATCCTTGAGTACTCATCCATCATCCAGGCCATATGCCTCGCACCCGTATTCATATCCGGCGCAGGAACATCCCTGTCAGGGCCTATAAACTCGCTGATAGAATCTGTATAGGCCTCGGATAAGCGTTTTTCCTCAGAGTCAGAAAGCCCTGAAGGATCAACTACTACACCGCCTTTCGCACCTCCATAGGGAATGTCGGCCACAGCCGTCTTCAACGTCATCCACAGACTCAAGGCCTTAACCTCTTCTTCCGAAACATCTTCTGAAAATCTTATGCCTCCTTTCCCAGGGCCTCGAAGCGTCGAATGCTGGCTGCGAAAGGCCTTAAACACTTCTTCCCTCCCTGAATCTCTTTCAACAGTAACGTGTGTCTCCAAAGTTCTTTCGTGGAAAGCAAGTCTCTCATAGAAATCCTGTTTATCCAGAGTTTCCAACGCATCCTCAAGAATCTTTCTTGAATCCTCAAGCTGTGACATAAAATATACTTACAGATAACAAGTTTTTACTTCAAAGGTAACTGATTAGAAACTCCTTAAACTATATTAGAACCGAGAAAAAACCAGAGCTTAAGAAACAAGTAAAAGGCCTTTTACCGATTTTCTGAAATTCTATCCCTAATTGTAGGCCTTGAGGCTGTTCTGGTGGCGTTTAAAATCTAATTCTTCTCCCAGTATTTCATTTTTCCAGTATTTTGAGAATATTTGGTCCAGCTCGTCTCTGAGTAGGGATTTTAACTCCGAATCAACTTCATCGACTTGGGAGTCCCAACCCGCAACTTCGGAGGTCTCCTCTATCAGCGGTTTTAAGATATTGTTTATCTCCTGGATTTCATTGTCGCTTAACGGTGCGTATTCGAACACTTCTCCCTGCCCTGCATAGATCAGGTAGGCTTTCTGCGCTCCCTGTATTTTAGCAGTTAATCTAGCCTGAAATATATCTTCTTCAACAGGTATATCGGGGTCTTGACTCCATTTGATCTTGGTTTCAGCTACCTCGCTCTTCTGTCTATCGCTGAACCTCAGATCAGCCATAGTCCTGTACTCAATATCTCCAAAGTAAGTTGATTCAAAATCTTCTGATTCAGGCCTCATATTATCCCCGTTTAATCTTCTCTTGATGTAGGGCAGATTCTCCGAAAGATCGTTTTTCACTCCTCCGATCGTTCTACCCCAGACTTCTAACTCATCAATATGTTCAGAATCGATGTCGTGCTTATCTCTGAGTTCCCTGGACTTAATATTGATATAATCGGAGCTCGGATGTTCTGATTCCAGTGCACTATCAATTATCAATTCGAGGCCTTCTGGATTGTTCGCAAAACCGTTTCTATAGCCCTGCACTATCATTTCATTTGTAAGATCATGCATCAAGGAGGAAGCCCTCAAACTTCGTTGAACCTCCTCTTCAGGACTTGAACCATCGCCGTAAAGCAGGTCAGAGTTACGTGGAGTTGACACCCAAGGTTCATCATCTGCCTCGATTAGATCAGGCTGCGAATCTACTGCTCCTTCAGCAACATCATAGACAGAATCAGCGTAAAGTATATTTTTCGCACTGGATGGGGTTACTTCCAATTCTTCCATATAATACATACATTTGAGTACATAGTTTTCCCCCCTGACTATATAGATTACCAAAATCTATATATTCTATTACATTTGTTTAAGAATCATGGAGACCAGGAAGATCCAGAAGACCGGTGGCTCAACATACACTGTTTCTCTGCCGAAAGAATGGGTGGAAGGGGAAATTCAGGCCGGTGAAAGTATCCAGATGGAGAAGGTAAACGGTAAAATCAGCCTGGACCTATTCGGAGAAAAAGAGAAATCCCAGGCCAGTGTTGTCTTGAATGCTCCAGATGGAATCGAGATTTTGAAGAGGGATATTGTAGGCCTATACCTGAACGGAACTCAGACCATCAGGATAAAGGATATAGAAAATATAGAGGAGATAAAGAAATTTGTCAGAGAAGTCCTGATAGGTGTTGAAATAACGAGAGTGGAAAATGATAGTCTGGAGATCAAGAACCTGTTTCGCTCCGAAGATCTATCAAGCAGAAACGGTTTGAGAAGAATGGATTCGACAGTCAAGTCCATGATGGATGACATTGAATCTAATCCTGAAAGAGTCCGCGAAATGGAAGATGTACTTGACAAATACTACATATTATTACTAAGACAGCTAGTCCTTTCACAGAGAAATCTCAACGTAGGGAAAAAGTTGGAAGTTGAGGAAAATCTGAAGGCGATGGACTACCGACTGATAGCCAAGTCAATTGAAAGAATTGGAGACCACCTGGTAGAAATCTCTAAACATGAAAAAGACTATGATCAAGGTCTGGATAAACTCAAGCCAATCTATGGAGACTTGAGTACTGCAATTTTCGATTCGGAACAAAAAAAGGCTGAAAACATTGTCAAGGTACTGAGAGAGGTGAATACAGAAGACAGGAACATAGAAAGAATACGAAGACTAATGCTTGACATCTCCAACACTGTAATCAATTTCTCAATAATGGACAGCGACAGAGTAAAAATCCTGGAGAACAAGAAGAGTTAAAGGGGCTTAGAGAGGCCTTCAAGATTTTGAGTATGTAAAAGGGCGGAGGGCGGGATTCGAACCCGCGTCCCGACCGCCACAAGGTCGGAGTATAGACCAACTAACCTACCTCCACCGATTTTTCTGTAAATTGGATTGAGGGCGAAGCTTTTAATTCCTCAGTGGTCGGAGAGCAGAGTTTGATCTTTGTCCGAAGGATGTTTAAAGCTGAATATATAACGGTGTTATACCATGTCGGTTGTAGGGGGAGATGATTACTATCCGCTGTCGGAGTCAGAGATTTTCAGCGAATCAGGCTCTGAAAGCGGTGAGAAAATCAGTGCAGAAACTCTGGCGGTGACTGCGGCACTTACAGCTTCAGGAATTCTTGGGAGAGTCGCATTACAGCATTATCCGAGTATTGAGACAGTTCTACCCTTGGCTATCGCAGTAGGCTTCTACGGAGGCAAAAAACAAGGCCTCGCATCAGGAATAACAGGATTTTACGCAACTAACTTCCTGGTCTACGGAGGACAGGGGCCATGGACTTTCTACCAGATGGCAGGAGCAGGCCTCGCAGCACTGACAGCCTACTATCTCAGCAAAATCAGCTCCGGGAGGAAGATGTACTTTGCATCGCTTTTTACAGGCACAGTAGCTTTTGAACTGGTTGTAAATGGTGTTTCCCTGATCTTATCTGGTACAGGCCTTTTATCGGCGCCTGCTTACCTTTTGGCTGCGGTTCCTTTCGCTCTAACGCATCTTGTAAGTACTCTAGGTTTCGGTGTTACAATCTATGGATTTAACAGAACGCTTGGAAAGGTTTACGGAAGAAGTTGAAATCAGGTATATCGCGGCAGGCCTTCTCATTGTACTGGGCCTTGGTCTTATAGCAGGTGCACAGCTATTGGATTCTCCGGAAAGCGATGATCAGATCCGGGTTAACCTGACAGTGGATTACAGAGATTCCATTGACTCCACTATGGTAGATGTGAACAACTCTACTTCAGCTTTCAAGGCCTTGAATATGACTCATGAAGTAGGTTACCGGGAAAGCTCTTATGGTTACTTCATCACATCGATAAACGGAGTATCCGGTAATGAGACCCAGTACTGGATCTATCAGGTAAACGGTGAAACACCGGAAGTCGGCTCAGGGAAGTACCAGTTATCCGGTGAGGACAGCCTCAGGTTCAGCCTGATGAACGAGAACGAAAGCCTGGAGGCCACAGGATAACAGTTCAGAAGCTCTGATTATAGTTTGAAAGTCGATCAGTGGGTGTTTCTGTCATCATCCTTCTTTCAAAGCTCAGACGATGTCAAATAACCTCATCATCTCGACAGTTCAAATAAGGTTCTCAAACTTTATTTACCAGCATATTTTCAGGCCTGAAAAAATGTTTGAAAGCTAGAGGAAGATAAACAGGAAGCCATTCCGATCGTTGTCTGTAAGGCCTTGATTCTGGAAGTAAAGTTCTTGGTGTACAGATTTTAAAGGAGAAGTCTGCGAGGGAGAAGATTCGAACTCCTGAACCCCTACGGGACAGCGCCCTCAACGCTGCGCCTTTGACCACTTGGCTACCCTCGCGATTGTTACGCTAATCGCACGCAATAAGCCCTTACTATATGGAAGCGCTTTCAAAGACCTTGTAGGCTGAAATCAGCGCTGGAGGCCTACTCTGTATAGAGGGAAACAATCGGCTATTTTTTTAACTGGTTGGTCTAGAGAGGATATCGCTCGATGCACGAGCCTTCAAGGCCTGGAGGCTCGGTGGTGTAATCTCTTTCCTCCTCCCTGATCTCCTGTGAGATAAAGCTGTCGCCGGCTGGTTCAGGCTCGACTTTTCCTTTCAATCTATCATAAAAGCCTTCTACGGTGTCGTATGCATCGTGGAACTCCTCTGTATCTATTCCATCGGCCTCCAGCAGATGATTGATCTCGGGCCTATCCTCGTACCAGCAAGCTCTCAGAACGGTTGTGAAATCTGTGTTTGACCCGCTGAGGCCTACCAGTTGTCTTCCTGTCTCTGCATGATAGATATCGCTGCCGGTCATGAAAGCATTGTAGCCCAGTTCTTCAAGCTCGTTGATGATCAGATTGCTCCACTGTTCCATGTACTTCTCCCGGAACTTTCCGTTTCCGTCCGGAAGACCTATCATGAAGCATTTAGTATCATCATGATACCAGGCCTTACCTCCGTCACGTCTCTTGACTTCAGGGACATCTCCTCCATGTCTCATGACCTGGTTACGGCCGCGAACAATGTTTTGCTCCTCTTCATGTTGAAGAAACAACCTGGTAAGGCCTCCATCCTCGGCTCTGGAATGAAGTTCGCCCACAAGATCATCGATTTCCTCAGGAGACTGGACATTTCTCTCATACGTTGGAGCACTCATTTCTTATACAACCATTCGTCACTCCTGTATTTATCAGCGAGGCCTTGAGCACGTCTTTTCTCCTCCGCCTTTAACTCGTCCTCGCCGTAATTTTTGTCTTTTAGAAGGCCTTCGCTCAGTGCTTCAACTGTTTCATTAAAACTGGCATCTGACTCTTTTCTTACAGAAGTTATACGGTCTTCAAAGTTCTCTATGTCTTTGTCAGCGATTTTTTCTTTGCCTGGGGTTAGCACCTCAAACATTTTCTCGACTTCAGCCTCAAATATCAGTGTTCCGCCGATATAGATGACTCCGTCCTCTTTTTTCAGTGTGGCTCCGGATATTTTTCCGTAAACGGTCACGATATCGTTGATGGGTTCGTGTCTTGCCTCTATTCCGATCTTTGAAAGGCCTTCAGCGATCTCGCTACAGATTTTTCTGTAGGTACTGTTCACATCGTCCGGGAACTCTTTTCCGGGTGCGACTATTCCCCAGGTTATCTCTCCGTCTCTTGTCAGGTAAGTGGTTCCTCCACCGCCCTGCCTTCTGACGATGTCAAGGCCTCTGTGCTCCGCCTCCCCGATGTCTATTTCTTCTTCGATTCTCTGGCTGTAGCCGATGTTGACGCAGTCGTTCTCCCATCCGGAAAGGAAGATAATTTTCTCGCCTGTTTCCCTTGCTGACTCCATCAAGGCCTTGTTAAGGCCTGTCTTGAAGTACGGGTCGTAGTACCTGAACGGGATGTATCTCCATTTTTTCACTGGTTAAACCTCGAGATTGCTGTAGGCAGGGAAAAATCTGCTGCTGTGCCAGTTTATCTCTACCTGAAAAAAGAATCTGCTGGTTGAAAAAGAATGCCATTCTCCCAAGGCTTCCATCCTGTTTTTATTCAGGCCTCTCCAAGTGTAGAAACATGACTCTGAAAGCTTCAAGGAAAGTCCCGGATGGAAAAATGATAAAGCTGGAACTGGAGAAGGAAAACAAAAAGATAGAGAACGCAGAAATCAGAGGCGACTTCTTCCTTGAACCGCCGGAAAAACTGGAGGAGCTTGAAAGAAAGCTGGAAGGCCTCGAAACAGAGGCAGAGAAGGAAGAGGTAGTAGAGAAACTGGAAGAGGTAGATGTCGATATGATAGGATTCTCCGCTGAAGACGTTTTTGAGGCCTTCAGGGAAGCTGTAGAGGGTGAAAGAGATGAGTAAGTGGCGCGTAATCAATGAGGGAGAGTATTCTGAGGCGATGCATCATGCGATCGATGAAGTGCTGACAGAAAAAATGAATAACGTGGATATGAGGCCTACACTCAGGTTCTGGTACAGAAAAGGACCCAGTGTTCCGTTCGGAAGGTTTCAGGCCTACCAGGATGAAGTTGAGCATGAATACGCTGAGGAAAAAGGCGTAGAGGTTGTAAGAAGGATAACTGGAGGAGGAGCAATGTTCTGCGAGCCAGGTAACGTGATAACATACTCTATCTATATCCCGAAAGACGAAGTTCCGGAAGATGTAGAGGAAAGCTACAGGAAGCTGGATGAATTTGCGGTCAAGGCCCTGAACGATCTTGGCGTTGAAGCGAGCTACGAACCTCTGAACGATATCGAGCACACTGATGGAAAGCTTGGAGGTGCTGCCCAGCTCAGGAAACAGAAAGCAGTTTTACACCACACAACGATGAGCTACGATCTTGACACAGAGGAAATGCTGAAAGTCCTGAGGATCGGAAAAGAAAAGGTCTCCGATAAAGCAGTGAAATCAGCTGAGAAAAGAGTATCAAAAATTAAAGACCATACAGAGGCCTCACGGAAACAGGTAATACAGGCCTTGATACAGAAATTTGTAGAGGACAGGAAAACGGTGGAAGAAGGCCTTACTGAGGAGGAACTTGAAGAAGCTGAAAAACTGGTGGAGGAAAAATTCTGTTCTCCAGAGTGGAACAGAAAACTCTAGTACCTGGGATTTTTCTCCTCTACATCGTTTAGATAGTTTTCATGTCTTGCCATGAGGAAGAAAAGATCGCTCAGCCTGTTGATATAGGCCAGGACTTCTTCACGGAGTTCTTCGTCTTGGTCCAGCCTGACAATTCTTCTCTCTGCTCTCCTGGCAACTGAACGAGCATTATGTAACTGTGCCGCACTTTCTGTACCTCCTGCAAGGATGAAGCTGGTCAGCGGAGGACATTCTTCCTGGTACTTATCGCAGAGGCCTTCGAGTCTTTCAGTGTTTTCCTCAGTGACTTTTGTCTCCGGTTCACGGTTCGCAAGCTCTGCCTGAAGTATATGCAACTCGTTCTGTATCTCTTCAATCTCTTTATCTTTGTCTTCCGTAAAGCTTCTGCAGACTCCGAGAAGAGAGTTTAATTCATCAACCGTGCCGTAGGCCTCGATCCTTTCAGAACTTTTGGAAACTCTCTCCCCCGAGGAGAGATCGGTTCTTCCTCTGTCTCCACGTCCAGTATAAACCATGAATAAAAACTGTAGCTCCATGGTTTTCAGCCTTTCGAAATTTAAACATTCAGAAAAAATTCCCAGATGTGAAACTCCACGAACAAGAGGCCAAAGAAATACTGGAAAGAAACGGCCTCAAAACGCCAGAGAAAGGCCTTCAACATGACGATAGAGAATACGTTGTTAAGGCCCAGGTACTGGCCAACAAGAGGAAGGAGAAGGGTGGAATCAGGTTCGCGGAGAACAGGAAGGAAGTACAGGTAGTTGAAAGCGAAATGACCGGTGGAAGGATCGACGGCGAAGAAGTACAGAAAGTTCTAGTCGAGGAACAGATAGATTTTGAAGAAGAATACTACGTATCATTCATCTACGATACAGACACGCGAAAACCGGCTATGATATTCTCGGAACAGGGAGGCTCAGGGATAGAGGACAGAGAGGCCTCAAAACTTCCGCTGGAAGACAGTTCTCAGTTCCGTTTCAGACAGTTCCTGAAAGAAAATGGCTTTGAAGGAAAGGAAATCGTCAGCCTTGGAAAAGTGCTTCAGAAGATGTTCAAGGCCTTTCTGGAGGAAGATGCACGCTTGCTGGAGGTAAATCCACTGGCGAAGACGGAGGACGGTTACATTATCCTGGATGCGATGATGGATCTGGACAATGACGCAAGTTACAGGCATGACCGGGAGCTGCCGGAAAGGTCGGATCTTGGCCGTGAAAAAACTTCTAGAGAGTTGCGTGCGGAAAAAATCGATGAACAGGACCATAGAGGGGTTGCAGGAAAATATACTGAACTTGAAGGCGATATCGGAATGATGCTGGCTGGCGGAGGCGCAAGCTTAACCAACACAGATGCATTGATCGAATACGGCGGAGAACCAGCAAACTACACGGAGTACGGAGGTAATCCGCCGACAGAAAAAGTTTACAAGCTCGCAAAGGTTATCATGTCGAAAGATCTGAACGGTCTATGGCATGTCGGAGGAACAGCAAACAATACAGACATTCTCAGGACTATGAAAGGCTTTATCCAGGCCCTGGAGGAGGAAAAACCTGATTATCCGATCGTCGTGCGTAGAGATGGGCCTCATGCGGACAAGGCCTTCGAACTGCTTAGAGAGAAGAAAGAGGAGCTAGGTCTAAACATGAAACTTTTCAGGAATGACAAGCCTATGACACAGTCCGCAGAAGATTTAATGGAGATGGTTAAAGAGTACAAGGGTGGTGTTGAATGAGCGGATTTGTACCTGTCTTTGACATAGGAGATACCCTGGTTCCTTCAAGAAAATTTGCCTCACACGTCATCGAGGATGAACTGCGTCAGAGGAATCATAAAGTTGTCCACGATTTCGATCCTGACAAGTTCATGATGTATGATCCGAGCCAGATTGAACAGTATCTTGAAAAATATGATATAGACGGCGATCCCAGGGAACTGGCTCATGGCTGCAGGAAAAGGTATCTGGAGGCCTTCGAGGATCTTATGATGGAAAATGGTGTATTTGATCTCTTCGCAAAATGCAACAGAGAGTTCGGAACTGTAGGAATCATCAGCGACAACTCTGTAGAGGCCAAAAACCTTATGAAGAAGCTGCTTGACGAACATGAGGTCGACTATGATACGATAGTAGTCTCCGAGGAGGTAGGTGTGGAGAAACCAAGCCCTGAGATCTTCAAGGCCTTTACAGAGAAAAGAGAGAGGCCTCCCGGGGAATTTGTCTACATAGGAAATGATGCAGAGGTAGATTCAGGAGCACTGGACGCAGGTATGAAGTACATCTGGGTCACGCAGTTTGATACAGTCAACTCCAGCTTTGAAGGCCCTGAGATAGACGAACTTGAATTTGAGAAGCTAAGAGAGGTGATCAGTAACCTTGAATAAAATACCTGTATTCGATATCGGCGACACCCTGCTACCATCCCACGAGAAGATAAACGAGAAAGTCCACGAAGAACTGAGACGTGAAGGAGTAAAAGATGCTCCTGAACTCCCGATAAACGAGTACAACATCTACAAGCCATCCGAGGTCGAGGCCTGGCTGGAAAAACACAGTATAGAGGCGGACGCGGAGAAGCTGAAGAAGACTTACCTTGACTGGGAGCGCGACTTCCTCAGAGAAAACGTGATAGAAGAGCTGAAAAGGATTAACGAAGATTTCGGACCTATAGGGTTCATCAGCGACAACTCCATCGCTGCGAAAAACTTTTACGAAGAGCTGTTCAACCAGGAAGGCCTTTCTTATCAGGGCTTCGTTGTTTCCGAGGAAGTTGGCGTTGAAAAGCCGGATAGAAGGATTTTCCAGGCTTTCATCGAGCAGAGGGATGAAGACGCGGGTAGATTCGTCTACTTCGGGAACTACGTGGACAGAGATAAGGCCGCTGAGAAGGAGGGTATGCATTTCGTATGGAACGATAACTACCATGTGTTCAACTCGGGCTTTAAAGGACCTACCATCCATAAACTTACCTGTGAGAACGTGAGAGAGGCCTTGAAGGAGGTTGACTCGAAATGAGTATACTCATAGATGAAGATACCAAGGTTCTGGTTCAAGGGATCACGGGCAGGGAGGCAAGTGAAAAGGTCCCGGAGATGATCGAGTACGGTACCGACGTCGTTGCGGGCGTAACTCCCGGCAAGGGAGGGCAGAAAGTTGAAGGCGTACCGGTCTATGACACCGTCCGGGAGGCCTTACAGAAGCATCCAGGCATAAATACTTCACTGATCTATGTCCCGCCTTTCGCCGCTAGAGACGCTGTATTCGAGGCCTTGGAAAACGGTGTAGAGACATTGAACGTTATTACTGAAAGGATTCCGACGAGGGATGCCTGGGAGATATACGAGAAAGTTCAGGAATACGATGCGACGATGGTAGGTCCTACAAGCGTAGGTATCATCTCTCCTGGAAAAGCAAAGCTCGGGCCTATCGGAGGAAACAAACCTGAGAGAGTCTACAGAGAAGGGAAGGTAGGGGTAATCTCCAAGAGCGGTGGAATGACAACGGAAACTTCATGGGTTGTCCGACAGGCAGGATATGGAGTTTCTACCGCCGCAGGCCTTGGCGGAGATGTTATTGCAGGAACTGCGTTTGAAGACGCACTGGAAAAGTTCGAGGAGGATGACCAGACTGAGGCTGTCGTCTTGTTTGGAGAGCTAGGAGGAACTTACGAGGAGAAAGCCGCTGAATTCGTGGAAAAAGGAGAGTTCACGAAGCCCCTGGTAGTGTATATAACCGGAAAGTTCACGGAGGATATGCCGGAGAAAAAGTACGGCCACGCAGGAGCGATCATAAGAGGAGATCGTGGGAAGCCTAGCCACAAAGAAAAGGCCTTGAAACAGGCCGGTGCTCACGTCGCAGATGTTCACCATGAGATCGGTGATATGCTGGATAATGTACTGGATTAGATATGTTCCTCCATAACTTGGTAAAAACTTCCCGCACAGTTATGATGTATGACTGTCCTAGGCTTTGAGGAGATCTTCGGTCCGGGAGAATTCGACCGTGAGGAAAATACATACGACAGAGAATTTCTTGGAACAGAGGCAGGAGGCTCCAGAAACCTCCTTGATTTCGACACCCTCTGGGAACACGCCAACCGCAAAGGATACAATGTGACACCTCACCCGAACGGAAACTCGAAGGATCTTGAGATACAGAACGGAAACATGCATATCTACGTCGAAAACTTTCCAGGTGGAAGAACATCCCTTCAGATAGACTTCGACGAAGATATAGACAATCTAGAGGCCTATATGAGGGCCTCGGTCGATCAGTGGTTGGGAGAAATTATCAGAAGAGAACAGAAGGCCTACAGAGCAGCGACGAACTATGTTCACAGTGTTTTACCGGAGAAAGCTGAGGGACAGGCTCTCTCTGAGATGGAACTATTTCGTAGAGATCTTGATTTCACTGAGAGCGATGAGCTTTCCCGTTTCCACGATGATTACAGGAACGGGCCTCCGAATGATATAGGCCTCAGCTATGCTTCGGAGTTCGAGCTTTGGCCTTTTCAAAGAGCTGATATGGACAGGTCTGATCTTGAGGGCAGGATGCCTTCTGGAGATGAGATGGATGATCCGAAGTTAAGGTCAAGAAACGATCTCTACCAGAGGAAGTTCCTGGAGACAGCGGTTGAAGAAGCTGTGGAGGAGTACGGCCCGGACGAGTCTGTGCAGAGAAGATGGATTGATTATGTCGATACGGGATTTAGTTAGAACTATTTTCGAAGGATTCTATGTCTTCAGCTATCTCACTGTAAAGTTTTCTGGCGGAGCTGTAAAATCCGTCGCCTTCAGTTCTGACGGCGAACGAAAGATTATCTCTTTCGCTGTAAAGCAAGGTCTGATTTGTCGAGTTCAACTTGCGGGCCTCATAACCATCTATGTCCACAGTCCTGTCGAAACTGATGTCTGTAACAGTATCGTTTGAACTGCTGTTCAGAGCCACGACCATGGACTGAACTGAATCAGGGGCCTCGGAGAGATTGCCGTCCTGGACAAAGAAGGACTCGACCCTCTTTACCATAGAACTCATATTCAGAAAAGAACCTGAGAGATTCCCGTCTGAAGGCCTGTAATCTGCACCTGTAACACCCTCAACAGTCTCTACGTCCAGAGCCAGGGTCTCAAAGCTCGGGCTCTCTGAGACCTCTCCGGTTATTTCTGCACATCCTGAGGCAATTAAAACCAGAAAGAGGCCTAGAGCGAATTTATGGCCTTCCATATACATGTTAATGGTAGAAAGCATTAAATAAGGTCTTTCATCTTTCGCCGGTTTCAGAAAGGTTAAATCCGTTCAGGTTTCAAAAACCTTTATGACAGAGTGGAGAACCGAGATAGCGTCTTCAGGCGAAGACGGGAAAATACGTGGACAGGATATGGAAAAAGTCATGGGGATGGAATTCGCCGACGCCATCTGGCTCCTCTTGAAAGGCGAAGAACCCGGAGCGGAGGAATCACAGCTATTTAACACAGTACTGTCCTCCAGTATCGATCATGGAGTCGGAAACCCATCCACTGTCTCGGCCAGGACTGTCCAGAGCGGAGGCAACGACATGAACACAGGTGTCGCAGCAGGAGTCCTCGCACTGGGAGACAAACACGGGGGAGCAATCGAAGAAGGAATGAAAACCCTACAGTCACAGAAAACACCAGAAGAAATAGTAGAGGAACATCTGGAGAGAGGAGAAAAGATACCAGGCCTGGGCCACAAAGTATACGATGACAGAGATCCTAGAGCAGAAAAGATCTTCCAGAAAGCAGAAAATCTCGGCCTCAAAGGAGAATACGCAGAAAAAATGAAAGAGATAAAAAACGTATTCGCCGAAAAGAAAATCCCTCTTGTCATCAATGTAGACGGAGCGATCTCAGCAGTCATGAGCGATCTCGACTGGGACTACAGACTCGGTAAAGGCCTTTTCATAATCGCACGGACACCAGGCCTCGTAGCACATGTCAGAGAGGAAATGGACGAAGATGATTTTAGAAGAGAGGAAGGAGAATACATAGGAGAAGAATAGGAGATTGGAAGGCCTTTCGTTACAGTTTCCCGTTTATTTCCTTCAACAGACTTTTGATCTCTCTTAGTTCCTCTACCAGTTCCTTGTCTCCGCTTCTTCTTTCTTTTGTCCCCTTGCTTTCTTTCTCTTTTTTCAGGTGCTTGTTGATTATCTGTTCTACTTCGCGTGGGTTGTCAATGCTGTTGAACCGCATCTCCACTCCTGATCCTCCTGCGGTGCTGATCTCGATGTTTCCGTAGTTGAACTGTGTTCCGAAGATTCCCTGACTGAAGCTGATGTTTTGAACTTTGTCAAATCCTATTTTCTGGACGCTACGCGACAGTATCCCCTGTTTCTTGTACAGGCCTTGATCGGTTACCACGAAACTGGTGTTTTTTATCTGGAGGTATGCTCCCGCGATTATCAGTAGGCCTATCCCGAATATGGAGAATGGAATACCTATTGCGAGTGCCGGTATTATGCTTTTCATACGTGGTTCTCCATCCCAGAGAACTTCTTCGTCCGCATCAAGATTGATCCAGTCAAGATCAGCTGTCATAAAGACCTCGTTCTTTGAGAAGAGTTAAATCCCTGTCTGTTGAACTGTTCTGTATGGATGTCGAACGTTTTGAATCCGACCTAGGTGAAGTAGCGGTCACCGAATCCCATATCGAGAGGAAGAGAAATAATTCAGATGACTGGAAGCGAATCCAAGAAAACTTTCCAGACCAAAAACTTGTAGACAAAGTACATTTCTCAGAGATAGAGGACACAAAAATAATCCATGGTTCTGTCTTTCCGAATATAGAGTTCAAGGTTGGAGGCAACTGGATGAGGATGTTTTTCCATATCGGAGATCCTGTCGAAAAATGCCATGAAGAACTACAGTACAGGCTGAAAGTCTACAGCCAGACACACTGAACCTGAGTTTTAATTAAGGCCTCTGACAACTGTAACTTTATGGTAAGCGTACTCAGCAACATAATGTCGAAATTCACTTCTGACGACCAGATCAAACTTGAAGACATGGACCAAGATGAACTTGAAGAGGAGAGAACCGAACTAAAGGCAGAACTGGACCTGAAAAGACAGAAACACGAAGGCCTCGCAGAGAGAAGAAGAACCAAATTCAAGCACCTCAAAGAAACAGACGACGACATGCTCAAAGAAGAACTGGCAGAAGAGATCGCATCAGTAGAAGACGAGATGAGCATCTACCACAACGAACACGCACAGATAATGGACGCACTCAGAGTCATAGACGGCCTCATCGCAATGAAGAGAAAGCAAAAACTGATGGAAGATCAAGGCCTCGTGCAAGAAATCCAGGACATGGACCAGGAACAGCTCGTAGACACACTGAAACAGCAGGAAGTCCAGCAAATGATCCAGAGAGAAGACTGGAAAGACCTTGAAGACGTATTCAGAGGCGAACTACAGCCAAGACACTCAGGAAACAAGAAAGTCCAGGAAATCATACAGAAAGCCGAGGAACACGAAGACGAACCCGTAGAAGTAGCACTGGACAAGAGAGACAGAGAAAGAGAGTCGCTGAAATAGAAAAATACAGAAAAAGGCCTCTCAACCGTTTCCCCTTTTTTCACCAGTTTCTGAAGGCCAGGTACGTTGCTGCTATACCTGTCAGTACTGCTATCTGTAAAAGGCCTATACCAGGTGTTTCCCTTCCTGCACTGCTTGTTCTTGAACCGCTTTCTCTCACTTCCATTTTGACCTCTTTCGTTATCGTGAACCCTTCTGTCTTCTCCCTCATGTTGACAGTGACTGATGTGTTTCCGACCTGTTCAGGCCTCGCAATGAAGTTGAACTCCCGGTTCTCTACTCCGTTAAGTTCTATCTCTTTCCAGGTTGACTGATCAGCGAACTGTGTAGGGCCTTCCAGCGAGATGTTTATCGTTCTATCCTTATCCTCTTCTTCGTTTCCGATCTCCAGTGTTATCGGGATCGCGGAGTCGATGTTTGTGACTACCGATCCTGGTTTTCCAGGGTAATCAAGGTTTGTTGTCAGGGTTCCTACGCTGAACTCTACAGGCTGATTGCTGAAGGCCCAGTTTCCTGCCTCATCCTTCGCTGCTGCACATACCCAGAGATGCTGGTTTACCTGATAGGTGGATCCTTCGTTGTATCTGCTTTCGTCCGTCGGACAGTTCAGAGCTGGTTCATCGGAGGTGTAAAGTCTCTGGCTTGATCCGTCACATCCTGACATCTCATCTGTACATGCCACTGTAGCGTTCATTGTCTCAGAACTCACTGACTCCTTCTGTACCGCTACCTGTGGAGATGTGAAATCCAGTAGTACTTCCTGTTCGTTTACCGGTTCATTATTGCCTGCTACGTCGATGGAGTTGTATCTGGCGGTGTGTCTGCCCTCCGAGTTGTATGTGGCTGTGTCTCCTTCTCTCGGTGTGCATGAGCTCCCCTTACAGATCTGCTTTGTGTCACAACCTGAGGGCTCGGGGTCCTCTGGATCGTTGCATGAGATCTCGACTGTGACAGGTTCGTTATACCATCCGCCGCTGTAGTTGCTTTCACTGATCGGATTGGTGAAGTCAAGTCTGAAAATTCTTGACTGTGTTTCTTCCTCATTCCCTACCTTGTCCTCGGAGAAGTATCTGAGGTAGTTTATACCTTCATCTGTGATATCTATTGTTTCTCCTTCATTGTATTCTTCTCCGTCTTCCTTTGGGCCGCATTCATCGCTCTGGTCGATGCAGTAGTATGTATCCTCAACTCCTGATTCATCGTCTTCCGCGTCAAGATTAGTTTGCTGTTCTGTGTTGTGCCAAGTCTGTGCTGATGCTGTGGAGATGAGGAGGACCGCTGTCAGAACTGCTATGGCTATCTTCTTCATCTTAATTCGCCCCCTCCTGAGTCTCCGGATCAGCTTCATCTAGATAATAGGTTTCAGAGTATGGCTCTGTCGTGGCACAGCTTAGACCGTATATGTCATCGTACTGTATTTCCACGTTTATCTCTCCTGTAGTTCTTCCGTCAGGTGATGCGGTCCAGACAATTTCTACAGTTTCTCCTCCCTCTACTTCAAGATTGTTTGATAGATCGGATACGGCTTCACATTCAACTCCTTGAGGACAGTCAAAGTTCATGTTCGACACTTCTACAATACCTGTTCCTGTGTTCTCAAATTCTATCGTTCCCTGAATGTCTCCACTGTAATCACTTCTCCTGATGTATGTATCTCCGTTCACATCGGTAGTCACTGACCCGGGGAAGCTGGATTCGGTGATTTCAGCATCGGTGCTTACAACTTTCACCGATTCATGTTCGACATTGTCCCATCCAGATTCATCTCCCGAGATTGAGCCTGAGTCACAGAGATTATTGTTGTCTGTTCTTGCCGGACAGATATAGTCTGGGGAGTTTGAGATTGCATTTGGATAATCGACAAATACATTATATACTCCCGGCTGGGAGAATGTATGTGCTTCAAAGCTTGAGTCTCCTCCTAGAGTCCATCCTATATTACAGTTCTGAGGATTGTAACCTTGGTTGTCAGTATCAAGGCCTGCGACTCCGAAAAGCTGCTGTCTGGTGACTCCGTCACCAATCTTACAGTCATTGTCCCCGAACATATTGTTGTTGTTCGTGGTAACTTTCTCACCGTTTCTGTTCACGAAAGCAACTACTGGCGGCGTACTGGTCGAAGTCGCTCCGTTGCTGCATCTAGCGGTAACCTCCTGGATGTTGTTTACCTCGTAGGTGCTACCGGTACAAGTTACTTTCTGACCATTGTACGATACATAGTCACGATCAAACTCGGTATTCAGGTTTACCTCTCCTTCGACTCTACCACCGTGACTCATGCTTGAGGAATACCAAGTTGCTGTATCGCTTATTGAGAAACTTGAGTCCAGAACTCTCCTGTGATTTTCTCCTCTTAAATTCCATTCAGCTACCAGCTCGTAATCCTTGCTACCAGAACCTATATCAATATTAGCAGGGACTTCCGAACCGCAGAAGTAATCGTTTCCGAGATGCCAGCCATCATCTCCTCTGAAGTCACAGATACCGTCTTCATACCTGTTAGAGATATCATAGTCTTGGCTTCCACTTTCCAGGCTGAAATCAAAGTCTACACTAGTCTCTCTCTCATAAAGATCACTGTCAGGATCGATAGGGATCCCGGAACGAGGATAAGACTGATCTACGTTCACATCAAACGTTACCTCGGAACCGTCCGCTACACTGATGGTAATAGAATTAGTATTTGTGTTCCCTGATCTGTCCTCGGCTCTAACAGTGACAGTATGCTCTCCATTACTCAGGCCTTCAACATCGAAGTCAAAGTTCTGCATCCAGCCTCCAGCGATACTGTTGTAGTTACCTCCGTCCACACGGTATTCTACTCTAGCATCCTCATCAAGGCTTCCCTCGATGGTGACATCTCTGTTCAGGGTAGGATCGTCCGGGGTTGAATCAAATGTTATCGTAGGACCTGTAGAGTCAGGGTTGTTCACCTCGAAACTGAAAGTCCCTGAACTGGTTGTATTAGTGTTATTTCCTGTTTCTCCCGAGGCCTTGACATACCACTCATGTTCCCTGAACTCGTTTACATCCCATGACTGGGTGAACACAGGGCCTCCAGATGTATTTTCACCGATCAAAGCGTCACTGGTCGCGTTGAAGAAAGAAACATTGACATCTCCATCAGGGTTCGTCGCGTTTATACCTAGAGTTATATCCTGATTTTGCAGTTCCGAGTAAGTCCTGTCAATAACAGAATTATTTTCCGGGCTTTCATTGTTCAGTACAGGCTCGGCACCTGAAACCGATGCAATTAAACCTAAACCTATCAAAACCAATGTTAGATTCTTTCTCATTCTTTAACACCTCTGTAAAAGACTGCTGCGATAACCAGCAAAACCATTACCATCACCAAAGGAACATAAGGAACTCCTCCTTCTTCCTCGTCCGCTTCAAGGCCTCCGGGCGTGATATTGAATCTTGTCTGACTCCCATGATTCGCTACAAGCTCGTAGTTACCTGAATCTACATCTTCAAACTTGAAACTCGAACAGCCCTCAATAAGATTATTTTCCTGAGCCATCAGCGTCGCATTCTCCATCACTAAGGCCTGAACCTCTCCTGCAGCCGGCGCACCTGAATCCGTCTCACCGCAAATCTCTGCGTCAAGAGAACTATTTGTAAACTCATAGCTTCTCAGGCTTACGTTCTCAACCTCGTTTCTGAAGTCGCTGTAATCAACTTCGTATGAATAACTATCGTAACTCTTTCCGTTTGCACTTAATTCGGCTGAAACAGTATAAGTTGTGAGAGTATCGTCTACTGTCGAGTTAAAGTAAAGCTGTTCGAAAGTATTCGTATTCGATAATCTATTGATCTCCTTAGTCTTGCTGAAGACCTCCTCACCGTCCGCTTCAACTGTAACCTGTGCATCAACTCCTTCCGCTGAAGGATCATTGTAATGATCAGGCGAAGCACCGGCAACAAGGCCTACGGAAAGCTGGTCTCCTGACCCTATGTAAGGCCTGTTGACGCTAAGTTTTCTGATCCTGGAAGTATTACCTTCTCTGATAATCCTGTTCCTGTAAATAGAGTGAGTCATGTCGTCAACACTGACGTTCATCTTCACAGCGTAAGCACCTGGTTCCGAAGGATTTTCAACCTCTACAGGAACTGAAGTACCTGAGGCCGGAACCTGTACAGATTTGCTCACAGAATCGATCTTGTTCGAACAGGCTGTATCGTCCCACTCACATACAACTACCTCAAGATTCGCGGATTTACCTGAATCTGAAGGATTGTCGATAACGACCTCGCCCTCTACAGTATCCATGGAATTTGTTGTTAAAACACCTACAGGGCCTGTAAGCGAAGGCCAGTTAGTATCATTGAAGTTAAGTGATTCCGGATCCCAGTCACCGACTGCTTCATCCACACCGGTGAAGTATGTCTCGGTCCTCGAAATATCAAGGCCTGGATAATCTCCAGATGAACCGGAAACAGTAAAGGAGTCATGTCTTGGTGTCGAATAAATCGAAGGAAGACCGTCTACAGGGGTTCTATCATTCTTGAAATAGGCCTCAACCCTGTAATCTCCAGGCCTCAAATCCTCCGGAAGACTGTAGCTGAACTCGAGATCTCTGCTGTTGCCAGCCTTCAGATTTATATCTTCAATCTTCTCCTGGTGGAAAACATTGTCCCTGTCAGACTTCTGAGATGGATAGTAAGGTGATTCACCTCTCACAACGTTTACGACAACGTAGCCATCCACTACAGGCCTTTCATCGGAGTTGGCAACGGAGATATCTCCATTCACCTCATCTCCCGGTGCGAAAGAATCACTCTCAAGGTTTACCTGTAGATCACCGTCGTACTCCGCCGGTCCGATAGCTGAAGCACCAGCGGTGAAAACGATCAGGAAAGTCGAAATCATCAAGGCCTTAGATATATCCATATTATACACTATAATCCAATTCTGTTTTCCCGACATATAAAATCATCTGATGGAAGGCCTTTTTCGAGGCCTGAATTTCTCACTAATTTATAAGCCAGAGCATCTTAATAACTAAGTGTGGGAGATTCGTACAACGCATTCTACAGGTTGGCACCTCATTTGATAGACCTAGATGTAGATGAGGAAGCCGTCAGAAGTTATGCTAACCGCAGATTCGTCTTCATGGATACAAACGTCTTTGCCAAAATCTTTCATAACATGGAAGACGTCGCAGGCCCTGTGATCCAGAGCAGGATACAGGAGTTTGGTGAAAGAGCAGGAAAAAATATAGGCGGAAAGATGGATGCCCAGTTCAATGAGACATCCAATAAAGAGATACTGAGCCTTCTCTGGAAGTCAGGATTCGATGTAGGAGGGGTAAAAGCTCTCAAGCCAACAGACAATGAATCACAGTTAAAGAAGATACTAGGTTACGGAACCTTCGTCGGCTGGCTTGGCCGAACAGAGATAGAAGAATACGAAGACGGAGAAAAAATCAGGATAAAGGCCTACAACACGTTTGAATCATACAGTTACGGTACAACTGGTAGAAAAGAATGTAAATTCCTTCTTGGAGTGCTTATAGGCCTTTCATCCTACTTCTGGGAGAAAGAGGTTGAAGGAGAAGAAGTGGAATGTAGATGTGAATCTATAGAAAAAGAGTACTGTGTTTTCGAGGTGGTTTCCGATGAATCCTGAAAAAGTGAATGACCTGAAAGAAAACTATTTCTGGGAGATAAGGGTCTCCGAAAAATTCGAGGGAGATGAAAACGGGAAAATAAACTATGAAGGCAAGAGATTCAACATAATGGGAGCTGATTATTTCATGTCCGACATCATGGAATCTCTCTCAGAACTCTACTCCGGAGCAGCCGGAGGCATAATACGTGAGACAGGCCAGGAGTACGGCAAAGAACTTCTCGAGGTAATAGATGAAAAAGAAGAGGACGATATGTTCGCAAACTTCCTAGCACTTCTACAGTTCATGGGCTATTCAAAGATGACCGTCGAGGAAGAACAGATCGCAGTCAAATCCTCTCCTACAGCCGAAGAACACCTGAAAGCAGACTACGAAGAGAAAAAAGTCTGTTACTTCCTCACAGGGATGCTTACAGGAGCCTACCAGAGAGTATACTCCAGCGACAGACAGTTCACAGAGACAAAGTGTAAAGCCGCAGGAGACGAAAAATGCGTCTTCCAGAAAAAAGAAAACGTATCCGAATAAAAGCCTCAGTTAATTCCGCAGTATCTTTCTCAAGATAAAAAACTCAGGAAAAATTTACTAAACATGCGGCGGCCGGGATTTGAACCCGGGTCTTCGGCTCGAAAGGCCGAGATGATTGGCCAGACTACACTACTGCCGCAACTCCGTGATATGAGTGGTGGCGTTAATACTTTTAAACATGGTCTTACTCGGAGTTCAGGTTCCGTATGTTCTCGAAGATTTCCTCGTTAGTCTGAAGGCCTCTCATCGATATCTCCAGTTTATCCGCTAATTCGGGGATGTCATCCTCTGAAAGCTCCATAGGATCGATTTCCATGCTGTTGCATGCGGAAGTCACGCTGGACTCTGCTGTACCTCTTGGAACTTCGTTCTCAAGTTCACTTACCACGTCAAGAGTCAAGTCGTTCATCTGCGTTCTGTCTCTGTTGAACTCTGCCTTCAGAGCCAGTACCATATCGCTCAGCACTTCCTTGAACTCGGTTAGTTCGTCAGCTCTGGTATTGATCCTAGAAAGGTTTACCTCGTCGAGGTTCTCGTGTTTGATCTTTTCAGCTTCTTCGGAAAGCTGTTTGATAGGCCTTGAGAGCCTGATTGATGCGCCGAGAGCGATGATAACAGATATGAACACTACAAGGCCTCCCATTGCAACGATCTGATTGCTTAGATCTCCCAGGCTTTCGTGCAGGCCTACAAGTTCCTGGCTCTGGCTCTCGACTATCTCGGCGTTTATTGTGGCAGAGGCAGATGCTACTTTCTGGAAGTCTGACTGAAAGTTATTTATTGCAGTAGTTGAGAGTGTAGACCCTGTTCTTACTCCACTTGTGACGTACCTTATCTGTTCGCTCATACCTTCCTTGGCATTTCTTATAGTCTCGAGTTCTGCCTGGAGGCCTGACCCAGTATCAGAGTTATTTACATGTTCTTCAAGGGCTTTACTGGCTTCAAGGAAGTCTTTGTAATTTTCTGAAAGTTTTTCTGCAGTATCTATTGCTTTTGAGATCTCTCCGTTATCCAGTTGCCTCTGTACTGTCTTTAGTTGTTCTAGCATTTTTTCTGATGAGTCAAATGTTGTTTTGCTGTTCTCTATCACTTTTAGTGAGCTGTCTATCCTGTCTTTTGCTTCCTGGTTTGTGTCTGCTACTGCCTGTTGTGTTGCAAATGTCAGTGCTGGTGTGAACCCTGCGATGAACAGGAAGCTTGCTATCATTATCGTTCTGATCTTCATGTATTGTTTCACGTTCTTTGTCTTGTTTAAAATAAATGGAAGGGAGTTGAAGGAGATTTTTACTCTGTGATTTCTCCTTCAACTGCTATTCCGAATGCGTCTCCAAGTGATGTTGCGGGTGATGAAGAGTGCTTTGCCCAGACTGTATGCAGATTGATGTCGTCTGAGACTCTTTCGATTGCTCCAGTAGCACCTGCGCCTTTCAGAGTTGACTTGTCTAGGTCAGCTCCTTTGTTGACGGCGACGGTGTTGGAGAATCCCTGATTCGCCATATGTCCAGCCAGTTCCCACTCAGCTACAACTGTCGAGTTGTGCTGTTCCTGAAGTGTCTCGATCATAGATGGTGTGAAGTGATCGAGATGTCCGTGGGTAATCAAGATCATATCTGTCTCAGGGATGTTGGAACTATCGTTCTTCCATGACTCAGGAGCTTTCGGATTGGTCTTGATCCAAGGATCAACCATGATATCCGTCCCCTCAGGGCCTTTAAAGAACATAGTTCCGTGGCCTACCCACATGGTCTCTACGCCTCTGATGGTTTCCCATTCTCCTGTCTCAAGGGTCCTTGATTCAGAACTGGTCTCTCCCTGACTTCTAAGCTCAGAGAGTCTGTTCTCGAACTCATCAGTATCCTGATCAAGGAATGGGAAAGTTCCATAGTGGATAGGAATGGAGACTTCGGAATCAACCTGGGAAGCCATCTCGGCTCCTGTCTCCATATCTGCAGTGTAGACATTCCCTGTGGAGAAGAACGATACAGAAGGATCAAGAGAATCCTTCACATAATTCTCAAGGGTCCACATAGGACCAGTATCTCCTGAAACGTAAAAGCTCTCTCCGTTAGGGAAATCAATCACATAGCCCATAGAAGAGCCAGCGTAAAGCGGCTCCCCATACCTGCTCGACTGCTCGCTATCCAAACCTTCGGCAATATCAGTGACCTCAGACTCGTTCAATGAATCAACAGATCCGTTGTTTTGAGTCGTAACTTGGACAGCAACGCCGACAGAAATAACCAGGGCTAAAGCACCCAGACCTAAAGCAATATCGGTCCTTTCCATACACAGAAAAATGCTATCCCTGGTTTAAATAACTCAATTAATACCAAAGTCTAACACAAAACTTCACTAAACTCCACAGAAACAGAAAAAAGGCCTCAACCACAAAAACAATCTATGACAGACGACTGCATATTCTGCAAGATAATCGACGGCGAAATACCATCCCACAAGATCTATGAAGACGAAAACATAATCGCAATCCTCGACGCAAACCCGGTCTCAAAAGGCCACACACTGGTAATACCGAAGAAACACGTCGAAACAATCCATGAAGCCGGAGGAATGAACTTCCTCCACGAAGGCCTTGTCAACGTCTCAAACGCTCTGGAAAAAGCGTTCAACCCAGATGGAATCAACATCGCACAGAACAACGGTGAAAAGGCAGGGCAGGAAGTATTCCATCTACACTTCCATGTCACACCGATCTACGAGGGAAACGAACTGGATGTAACCTATAACAGAGGCGACCTCGAAGAAGCTGAAAAAACCGTAGAAGAGATAAAACAGAAACTTTGAGGCCTGAAAAACCTCTCAGGCTAATTTCTTCCCTATTTTCTTTCCTCTACGATCTTCAACAAAAGTTTAGGCCTGCCTAAACCTTTTTCTCTGCGTAACACACATAAGTCTGTACCCGCTAAAAACTAGGCATGGCGACTCTTGAAGCACTTTTCATAGTCTTTATCGCAGGCCTCATAACAGACCTGGCGACAGGACTGGGTGCAGTACCGTTTTTCTTTGTCAAGGAGTTCAGTAAGAGGCTTCTCGTAGGTATGTGGGGTCTCGCCTCCGGAATAATGCTGGCAGCCTCTTTTCTAGGGCTTTTACCTGAAGGCCTTGCTGCAGCACAGGAGTATCCACTGTTTAACTCGCCTTACCTCGCTGTCGGTATAGGCCTTGCCTTTGGCGTTGCTCTAGTTGTTGTGGCACAGAGGATTGTCGATGAAGTGGAGCTTGATCCCGGCACTTTCGAGGAGAGGGATTTCAAGAAGATGGTACTCATCCTCGGTGTTTTAACGGTTCACAGTTTTCCTGAAGGAGTCGCTATCGGAGTATCATTTGCGGAGATGGGCCTCGGGTCAGGTATCCCGATCCTCGGCTTTGCAGTCCCTGCTATCGCCATCACTATGACGATCGCAATCTCTATCCACAACATACCTGAAGGCATCGCGATCTCTATACCGTTCAAGGCCTCAGGTGTAAGCAACTGGAAGACCATGGGTGCAGCGATATTTTCCAGCGTACCCCAGCCTATAGGAGCGGTCATTGCGTTCATTTTTGTGCGTGAGGCCAGGATGTTTCTTCCAGCAGGTTATGGTTTTGCAGCAGGTGCGATGATCTATCTAGTGTTGACAGAGTTTGTGGAGGAGGCCTTTGAGGAGGCCGAAGACCTAGATGGATCGGGCTGGAAAGAGTTCATCACAGGTAATATTACAGGATTAATAATGATGATCCTGTTATTCACGTTTGTATGACACAGGAACTCGCCGGAAACCTGATAATACAGGATGGCAAAGTTCTTCTACTGTACAGAGACTCGAAACCAGAGGTTTCTGGGTCTACAGAAACTCAGGAGAGTTTCGCTGAAGACAAAGAACAGGAGGAGTCACAGCTTTCTCAAGAAGAAAGCTGTTCTACCAACAACCCTGAAGGTTTGTGGGAGATGCCTGGCGGAAAAGTAGGAAAAAACGAAAGCCCTACAGAAGCCGCAGTGAGAAAAGTTAAAGAAGATATAGGAGTCAAGGCCTCACTTGAGAAACCTTTCTACAGCGGAGAGTTCCAGAAAGATGACAGGATCTTCCTTTGGCACTGTTATAAGGCCTCGATAGAGGGAGAGCCAGAGATAAAGGAAGAAAAGTTTGAAAGACTTGAGTGGTTTAAGGCCTCGGAGCTGGATGATATCGAGTTAGCTCCGAGCATTGAGATGATTCTTCCTGCGTTGAGAAAGATATAGGGAAAAAATTGGAGGCGAAAAAGTGAAGGCCTCTAGGTAAGTTTGTGTTCCGCGATTTCGTCGATTGCGTCGACGTGTGTGAGGAAGACTGTTCTACAGCAGTACTTCTCAACGTTGAGATCGTCGAGGATTTCTCCTTTGTCTTCTCCGTCCTCAACTCTCTGTTCGTATTCTTCCCATTTGTCGCCGATTACCTTGCCGCAGGTCAAGCATCTGACCGGAAATTGCATTGTATCTTGTTACCTCTTGAAGATTGCAGAAAATAAAGCTACAGGGTTTACCTGTAGGATTTCTGCTGTTTGTGCCTTGCTCCTTTCGAAGACTGGCTTGGTTTTCTGGTCTCTGTCCTTCTTGGATCCTCGACCATCATATTCCTGTCGTAATCTCTGAACTCCCGTTCTAGATCGTCATCGCCTGTGTGTTTTACGAGCGCCCTGGCGATTGCCATACGCATCGCTTCTGCCTGTCCTTGGATTCCTCCTCCATGGGATTCGACTTCGATAGTCAAGTCTTCGTAGACCTCTTCGCCGGCGATGACAAGAGGCTCTTTAACTCTCTCCTCCACCATCTCTCTCTGAACGTGGAGGGGCCTGGAGTTAACTCTCAGCGTGCCGTCACCTTCCTTAACTGTGACTCGGGCCTTCGCCGTCTTTCTCTTTCCGTTAGCGTGTGTTGCGTCTGCCATTATTATTCTTCACCTCGCAATGTTGAATTGCCTGACTCGAAAATCAAAGATTTTCTGCGAGATCGAACTGATTTCATCAGTTTCCATCACCTCTTGGAGTCCAGCCGATATGTCTGGATACTTCGCCAAGTTTTACATAATTCCTGTTCTGAAGTTCGTCGCCTTCCTTGACATCAACTTCCTCAACTTCGTCAAACTCGCTTGGAACACCGAGGTAGGTCTTGACACGTGAATGCATCTCACGGCCACGCTTCTCATGATCAGGAAGCATACCACGCACAGTACGCTTCAAGATCTTATCAGGCCTCTTCGGATAGTAAGGCCCAGTATCTCTTCTACCTCTATCAAATCTTGTCTTGTATTCGTCCTTGACTTCGGCCTCGTCACCGGAGACAACAGCTTTCTCCGAATTAACAACTCTTACCTCCTCACCATCCTTAACACTGCGGGCGATACTGGAAGCCAGACGTCCGAGAACTTTATCTTCTGCATTTACTGTTTTCATTCGAAATTCACCTGAATTTCTGTATCACGAAAATCAACGATTTTCATCATTTTACAATTCTCACCTTAGAACCTTCAGGATTCTCCTCGACTAGATCACGGATAAACATGAACTCTCCGTCTTCCTCGATCTGTTCACGGGCTCCTGTGGAGGCCTTGAAAGCTGCAACGTCCAGTTCCTTCGTCAAACGTCCGGAACCAAGGACTTTGCCCGGGATAATGACTGTCTCGCCGTCCTCCGCAACTCTCTCCAGATCGGAGAGGTTTACTTCAGGCCTCTGTCTATTAACTTTACCTAGATTTTCAGCTACTTCATTCCAGATAGGAGCATCTTGCTCCTTGAGGAATTCGATCGTCTCCCTGAGTACAGGGTTGGTTGGGTCTGCTTTAGCGTCCATAGTTAAAATACACCTCGCGGCATCGAAAACCAAGGGTCTTCGTCTTCAAGCAGGCGAGTGCCTGCGGGCCACTTATAGGCTGTAACTACATGAGAGAAAGAAAACTTTTTAAATCAGGAGAATAGGTCAGTCCTTCCTGTTGATACCCAGAACACGGTACAGAAGACACCTGCTGTAATAGCCCTCAATTACAAGTACAAGGCCTATAACTGTTAGAGTTACTGAGGTCAAAGCCGGAGGTAAAATATTTGCGAGAGGCAGAGTTCCTGAATGACCGAGCGCGCCTAGGAGTACCAGGAAAGCTCCGAGGCCTACCCTTATTTTGCTCTCTCTGTCGCTGATATTTTCCTTAAACACTTTTTATTCTCCGTAACTGTTTTCTTCGATCAGTCCGTCGATCTTCGCTGCCATGATGAAATCGTTTTCGTGAAGCCCGTCGATCTTGTGGGTGTAAAGCTTGACAGTGACCTTACCCCAGGTAAAATCGTTGAAGACAGGGTGATGGCCCTGTTCCTCCGCAATTTCTCCTACATCGTTTACAAATTCCAGAGTAGACTTGAAATCAGGGAAATCGAACTCCCGGACAATATGATGATTGTCTTTTTCCTCCCAGGCCTCATCCAGGTCCTTCATATGTTCGTGGATCTCAGTTGCCTTCAAAGTATCAGCGTCGCCACTGCATGCTGTACAGACCTTGGAAGAGAGATGGCTCATATAAATCACCCTAGATTTTGCTCATGAACTTTTCCTTGTTCTCCTCAAGGTGAGGTACAAGCTGTTTTTCCTTTATCTCGTCTTTGGAGACCCATTCTCCTCTCTGAGGGCTGCCGTCCAGCTCTACAAGATAAGGATTCCAGTTGTTACCTGATCCAAGAGTCAACTGAAGCTTTTTCTTGTAACGAGTAACCTCACAATCACACTGGGAGAACTTTTCAGAAGCACGTAAAGCAGCTTCAGCAGAGATCTCTCCCTCTTCAGGCCTTACACTGGGAACATCCCAGGCCTCCTCTTCCTTGTTTCTGAACATCAGAATTTTCTTGTTGCGAACAATAAGTCCTGCAGAAATACTTGAAACACTCATACAACATAATTATCTCCGCTCGTTTAAAAAGAAAGAGAGATCCTGGGAGACCTGACTCAAGAAATCTCTACACATCTATTCCCACTCAGTAAAGTGCGGGAAATCTGTTGGAAGGCCTTACAGAGCTTTTTCTATATGAAATTCAGTTTTTCACCTCGGAACCGCATCTTACACAGACCGAGGCCCTGGACGCGATTTTGAAACCGCATGTCTGACAGAAATCAACCCTCTCCCCCTCACGTTTCATAGCAAGGACTAATTTCGAGGCCTCCTTTTAACCGTTTCAAGGGGCCTTTCCGCTACTTCCGCTACATTTCAGTGTTCGAATAATGTTTCACGAAACCTTAATTTAATTTTATTAACAAAGTCAAGTTATGAAACTGGGAACTGCTGTTCTTTTCGCATTAGTTCTAGTTGCTTCCGGATGTGCTTCAAACCCTTCGTCGCCTTCAGATCCTGCTCCTTCTGAACCAGGGCCTGAAACTTTGCCCTCTAATACCTCGGAGAATGCTACAGTAATTACTTACACTGGTTCCGGTTTCCAGCCGGAGACGGTTACAGTAAAGCAGGGAGATACAGTTGTCTGGGAATCAGAGGCCTCAAGGTCCATGTGGGTTGGCTCCGACCAGCATCCGGTACATTCAGAGTATGCAGGGACATCCCTGAACGAACACTGCAGTAACGGGGATCAGGCCTCCTCAGCCTTCGACCAGTGTTCCTCAGGAGACAGGTTCAGTTTCACATTTGAGAAAGAAGGAGAATGGAGATACCATAACCATGATTACTCATCTCATACTGGAACAGTGATAGTTGAGTGAACCTGAAGAGAGACTTCGATGGGGCGGCCACGTGGGGTCTCACAGTAACACTTGCCTATCTTCTGACACCGTATATCAAGGTCTTGGGGATAACAGCAGTAGCGGTAGAGTACCAGATACTTCTTCTATGGACTCTGTTCATCATACCGCCAGTTTACATGAGCTATCAGGAAGGTAAAGGCCCTCTCGGCTGGAGGACGCTGAACCCGATCTGGTCTGTGTTCATGGTTATGGGCCTTGTAGGAAACTTTTTCGGCCAGATGTTTCTCTCTGGAGAGGCCTTAACGTTTGGTTACTACCATAAATGGTTCCTTCTGCCTGGTGTGCTGTTCATCTACACAGCATATAATATGTCAGATCTTTCTAAGAAAATATACGGTGCTGCAGCAGTTCTGAACCTGCTTGCGGTTCCTTTACTGGTGCTGAAACCTGTCTTCCAGCTTTATGCCTTCCAGACCGCAGCGGTGATTCAAGGCCTTCCGATTCTGGCAGACTGGTACGTCAGGAAAAGATAGTTTCCCGTACTATTCAATAAACTCGATGAACAATAGAGAAACATGGCCAGCATAGAACTTGATAAAGCAGTTATCGACAAACATGCCATACCATGGTTCGACCACAACCTAGATAGGGAAACCATCATCCTCAGAAGCGACGGAAGAACCAAAGGCCTAAGAGAAACCTTCACGGTCATTAAACTTTCCTATATCAAAGAAAGAGAGATGCTCAAAGCCATAATGGAAGTTTTCGAGGAAGAAAGACAGGGCAAAACAACAACATGGCTGATACCCCGCTCACAGATCAAATCAATGACCAAAAAGGGACAAGGCCTCGACCTGACACAATAAAATATCTAATCCAGATACTTCACAAAGACTCGTCTAACTCTTCTCTCACCGAAGTAATCTCTGGACTTCTCGATCAGTTCCTGTTTCATGGTAAAGGCCTGTTCTGGATTGTATCAGGCTTTGAATCCTTTAATTTGGAGAGTTTGGGTGTCTGGCCTTGTTAGTCAGGTCTTTTCGGAGACTTTCTCCGCTGTACGTCTTCCGCTTCTGACTGCTGCTTCCATGCACTGTGGTATTTCCTTGATTGTCCAGTCTCCTGCCAAATAAAAGTTTCTTACAGGTGTCTCATGCGGTAACTTGTGTTCTCTCATACCTGTTACCGGTTCGTACAGTGCGTAGTCGATTCTGTGAACGCTAAAGTGCTGGACTTCCGCTTCGTTTTCCGGGAAGGCCTCTTGGATTTCTTCCTTGGTCTTTTCCATTATCTCGTCTTCTGATTTTTCCTCCATCTCGTTTGTATTAATGATGTTGGATGTGATGTAGGAGTTTTCCTCGTCTACTCCCGGAATATTGCTTTTATCATAGAAGTCAGTATTCCAGTACTTGTCTCTGTCAGCATCGATCAAGGCCCAGAAGCGTTTATCGGTTACCTTACCATCAAACATGCGAAGGCAGAGTAGTAAGGTACACCGTGGAAGTTCTCTAGATGGGAGAAGAACTCTGTCTCCATCTGCTCCTCCGGAAGAATGTCTCTAAGCACTGTAGGCGGAACAGTAGAGATAATCTGATCTGGTTCTACATACTCCCCGGTTTCAAGTTCTAGACCGGTAACCTCTTCGCTTTCAAACTTTATCTCTTCAACTGCGGTTTTCATCCTTACTTCGCCGCCATGTTCCTCGATAAACTCTCTAGCGTTCTCTGTATAGACATCTCCGAGTCCGCCCTTTGCGTACCCCCAGTCTCTTCCGTCTGTCTTCATGAAATTCTTCATCAACCTGCAGAACTCTGCCGCGGAACATTTCTCTACAGGTGCGTTAAGAAGTGCCAGGCAGATCAACCTGTAGAATTTATCTATCACTCCTTTGCTCGCACCGAGATCGTTTAAAAATTCTTCAACAGTGGTATCATCCAGGTCTTCAATATCATCTTCATCTAGAAGGTATAGCTTTGACCCTACCTTGAAATTGTTTAACATCTCACGAGTACTGAAAAGCGGATAGTTGGCGAAAAGAGATGCCAGATACCAGGGAGGCTTTAGGTGACCTGTTTTTACCGTTGAAAACTCGCCTTCATAGTAGACATCGCATATCTGGCCATCCTCCCAGTATATTGCGTCCTCCGAACCAATCTTACTGAAGAAACTCTTCAATTCATCGTAGAAACTTACATAGATATGCGGAGCGATCGGTACAGGATCCTCCTCCACAGGATCAATCTTATTCCCTGCTCTACCGCCCAGATGACCGTTTTTCTCAAGTACAGTAACATTTGTATCCTCATCCTCAACAAGGTCAACAGCAGCGCTCAAACCTGCTAGACCTCCACCAACAATAACAACTTCTTCCATACCTACCAGTTAACTGATTCTGGGACTTATAGATTACCTCTAAACAGAAAGAAACCTTCAGCGCCCAACCCAGGATTCGAACCTGGGACCACCACGTAACTGTATATGAAGGCCTTTGAAAGGCCTTCTGTACGCCCTTTCTCGTCTTGAGAAAGGACGAGTTTAACAGCGTGGCGCTCTACCTACTGAGCTAGTTGGGCTTGTGTATGTTGAACGAGACTATGAATTTTTTAAACATATAGTAGATATGTGGGAGGGAGGTGCATGCCGTCTGGCATGCCATATTGCGCTGGTGTAGCCTAACACGCCTAGTCGAGGTATTCGTCGTTCCCGATCTTTTCTGGGAGGTAGGTGTTGGCGACGAACTCAAGGCTCTGGCTTGCTAGGGCCTGTTGTTCGACTCTGACTCCTTTGTCCAGCATTTTCTGGAATTGTTTCTGCCATTCGTCTGTCTGCATCCATTCGTAGTCTTTGACGTCGTGGATACGTTTGTAGTCCTTTGTAGGGCCTCCGTTGTCATCGCTTTTTCCTTTGAGGTCTTCTGTTACGTGTTCGAGGCCGTATTCTTCTATGTCTTCCATTGTCATCCCGATAAGCTTTGCTTCTGGGATGGAGAGTCTGTCTGACTGGAATGCCAGGCTCATGGAGCCGGATTTAAGCACGGAGTAGATGTAGTATCCCCATGGGTCGCCGTCGGTGAAGACGTAGACTGGAAGATCGAGTTCGTTGTGCATCATGTTGATGAGTCTTCTTGCTCCTCTGGCCGGCTGTCCTCCTGTTCCGATGATGACTGCATCCTGTTCCTTGTGGAAATCTTCTTCCACCAGTCTGTTAACCATAGCAGATGTCTCGACCACGAGAATCTTGTCTGCGTTGCATTCAACGAATTCGAAGTGATCTACGATCGAGTTGATCGCCATACCGGATGTTCCCATGTTCATTCCGTCGATGATGTCGCCAGAGTCGTTGATCTTGATCGGGCCGAAAAGCCTTCCTTTCGGTTCTGCGAAGAGATGTAGATCCTCTCTGATTGCTCCTGTCGCTGTCTCGATGTCGACAACTACGTTGTTGGATTCATCCTGATCATCGAAAGTGTTTTCGTCAAGGCCTGGAACGCTGTGTTTCAGCTGGTAGTAGATTTCTCTGATCGAAGCTGTTCTACCGCGCTCTACGAGTTCTTTGGTCTTTGATGCAACCATCAAGGTCTGCATAAATTTTCTTGCGTGTGAAATGTTGAGGAATTTCCGTGTGGAGTAGGAATCTCCAAGAGAAAGCCGTCCCTTCTCCCTGTCGTACTCGACATTGGATTTGGAACGTACCTTGGTCTCTATAGTAAGGTCGCCTTCCTCAGGATCCTCAAGCTGTTTCTTGATCTTCTGTCCTAGATGTTTCAGTCTTTCTACTGTTCTCTCATCGTTCTCGAATTCTTTCTTTGGCATATTATCAAATCACCTCTAAAGCTGTTCCGGGTTGTAATCCGCTTCAACAAGTTGCTGGATTTTATCCTCCATATCTTCCTCACTTCCTCCTTCAGCAAGGGATGCGATCGCAGGAGCCATCTCCTTGGCATAAGAAGTAAGCTTGCGCTTCTTTTTCTCCTGAACTCTGCGCCGCTCCTCACGCTTCAATTCCTTACCGAGCTTCCTGCCGACTTCCTGGAGAGCAAGCTTCATCTCCTTCCTGATAGGGTCATAGTTCGCGATAGCTTCCTTACCCTCAGATGTGAAAGGAACCCAGACAGACGCGATATGAACCAGGACATAAAGCGGTCCCTGAGGCCTGTTCCCGGTCTGAGAAATGTTATAGCGGTTCCAAGAAACGTTTTCGATAGCCTTAGTCGTTACACACGCTGATTTCTTGTAAAGCAGTGGGACCTTGTTGGCATATCTGAGTTCGTCGAAAGAGCCTTCTTCTTGGATATCTCCTCCGTATGCAAGGCCTACTTCTACCTGGAAGGGATTTCCTTTGTAGACTGTGGGCTTACGTGTCACTGAGAAGATATGATCGGGGTTGAGTTCTTTCTGAAGGCCTTTCTCGACAAGATCCTCTCCTATAGGGGATAGACAGTCTGTTGGAGGGCTTTGAAGGTCTACTTCCTGTGCTGCGTTGAGCAGGGTTTCTATTTCATCCTTGCTCATGGTGTTAGGCCTTCTTCCTGTATCTATGTCTGCTTCCTCGCATATGTTTTCTGCCGAGGTTTTTCCTACACGTGTGAATTCGTTCTGGAGAAAGCTGCTTACTGTGCGGGAGTCTGTGTTTTCTATCATTCTCATTAGGACTCCCAGTTCCACTCCGTGTGGGTGTGGTTTGATCTCTTTCGGTTTTTTTGGAAGCTCCTTTGAGACTCTTGGGTACTCGATCTTGTTTCCGCTTGGTTCTCTCAGTACAATTCTTGCGTATGGGTTCATGATCGCTGTGTGTTTCAAATAGTTGCGTACGGAGTGGTGGCCTTTCGTGTATTTGGCCTCAATATCCATCTCGATTGTGGTTCCGTGATCGAAGTAGTAATCTTTCTTCGCAGGGAACTCGTCTCCCTCAGGATCTACAACTTCATCTTCGAGGATCTCAGGTTCGTTGTTCTCCGTATCAATTCTTACAATGAACTTGTGGCATGGCTCGCCTTTCTGCTTGGACCAGACGGTCACAGGCTCTCCCGTGGTCAACTGTGCATACATCGCAGAAGCTGAGATTCCGATTCCCTGCTGTCCACGGCTCTGCTGTAGCTTGTGGAACTTTGAACCGTACAGAAGCTTGCCGAAAACCTTGGGGATTGTTTCGCGGTCAAGACCCATGGCGTTGTCTCTGATCTCCACACGGCACTTTTCGTCGCCGATATCGTCGATCAAAACCTGGATCTCCGGTAAAATCTCTTCTTCTTCACATGCGTCAAGCGAGTTATCAACAGCTTCCTTCACAACTGTAATTATAGATTTTTGAGCGTTCTCAAATCCCAGCAGGTGCTTGTTCTTCTCGAAGAACTCCGCTACAGAAATCTCACGGTGATCTCCTCCTTCAGCCTCTACTGCCTGTCCTTCAATACCTTCTGCCATAGTATGATTAAACCTCTGATAGTATCAAATACTCAACTATTTTTAACTCTACTTAACGATCTTGCCCTGATTCTTCTCAAGGTAATTATACGCCGTCGAATGCGAACTCCCGTTCAACAACATCGTAACCGCCTCCTGAGCGACCTCAATATTTTCAGCTTTACCGACCATCCCGATCGTCTTACCGTAAACCGCAATATCAATCTCACACATCTTCTCGATATGCCGCCTTGCCTCGCCGTCACGGCCGATAACACGACCTTTCAAACGGTCACGAGAGTTCGAGGTAGACGCAAACTCACTGATATCAACAATATACAGAGCAACATCCCTCTCCACCAACCTGAAGGCCTTATCAGGACTGAAACCTCTTCCGATAGCCTTCACAACCTTCTGAGCATTCATCTCCGCAAGAGCATCTCCCTCAATACGGGCAACGTTATCCTCGACCACCAGAGAACAGTCTGTCAGGTCCTCGAACTTCTCCTTGGTCTCACCGCCCTCTCCGATCAAGACGCCGACACGCTCCTCCGGTATCTTAACTTCTTTCATAAGGCCTCTAACAAAGAAACAACTGCCAACCTTTTTATACCTTGTATAACAGCTACAGGCCTTCTACATCCGGAAAAACCCGATCTAAGGCCTTATCAGTATCGATATCTGCACCCTGTTTCTGGAAAAAATTCGTTACATTACGGATATCTCGTTTTCCGAGTTCACGGGCCTCAGGATGCGAAACATGTACACCCTGACTGAAATCGATCCATACAAGCTCATCTTCAGCCACAAGAATATTATACTCGGACAGATCGCCGTGAACAATCTCTTCACTGCTCCAGAGCTTTTCGATACCGTTCATAACCATTTCAAAGGCCTCCTCAGGGTTCTCGATCTCCACATCCTTCAGTTTAGGGTAAGGTGAGAAGTCCTCGCCTATAAACTCCATGACCAGGATATTTTTCTCGTATGCGATAGGCTCCGGGCAGTTAACAACGTTCGATGACTTATCCAGGTTCTTGTACTCTTTTTTACACCATTCGTTGATCACGCTTCTCCTGTCCTTCTTAACGTTTCTAAAACGCTTATCTCCCCGCAGGTACTGCATCATATCTCGGAAACTACCGGCTTGAGTCATATAAATTTTCACAAGCACCCGTTCGCCTTCTGGAGTATCTGCTAGAAAGACAAGAGACTCTTTCCCAGACTCGATGGTTCCATACAGCCTGTCGAGAACTTTTCTGTCTCCAAGCTTCAGCAAGGCCTTTTTAGTCTCATGTTCGAAAACGTTGTCAACTGCTTTTCTTGCCTCGGAGGAGTCAAACATCTTGCGCGATTCTTCCTTCCATCTCTCCCTGTAATCGATGTTCTTGTTTCTTTCAGGGTTACTATTTTTCCTGTTTTTTTCTTCTCTCATGTTTCCGGTTGAGGCCTTGAATTTCAAAAAGGCGAGCGACAGGCTTTTTTTAACTGTTGTTATTGAATAGTGAGATTGCGATGGTTCTTGATGCTATGAGGTCTCAGGCGCAGGAATACGCAACTGAGTTTGACGGAAAGCCTTTGCTGTCTCAGAGAGAGGTCAATGGTTATCTTGATGGGGTTGAGGCTTCGAAAGATGATATCTATGAGGCAGCTGATTTCTTAATGGATTTTTACGATGATCTCCTGGATCAGGATACTGGAGACGTACGTGAGGAGTTTAAGGATGACATTCTCTACGATATGTCGATACGTGAAGTCCTTACTCCCAGAGCTGATAGACAGGCTGTAAAGATTTTTGGTTCAGGCCTGATAGCTCCTTCGGTCGTCGCTGCTTTCGAACCTTCGGTTGCTGGTGAAGCTCTCGCTGCCAGCGCCCTGGCCTGTGAATATTTTAACTCGAAGGCGACGGCCTCGAACGCAGAAGCCGGTTACAATCCTTATTCTAGAAAGATAGGTGTCAGCAAGGATAGACTTCCCGAGAGACAGGCCTATGATACTCTTGCGTCTGAGCTATTCCACAGGTACCAGCATGAGTCTGAATCTCCGACCTGGACGAACCAGAGAGTAAAGAATGTCCCTCCGATGACAGAAGGCCTTGAAAGGGCTTCGAAGATCAGTGCTCTGGAGAATTTCGCCGAACAGGATTTCAGAGGCCTTGACTGGGAAGAGCTTCATGATATGAGGGCGGCGAGTACCGTTGTAAACGGTTATGCGCAGGCTCTTTCAGAGACTTCGGGCGTTTCAGAGCAGGATATGCGTGAGATAGGTCTTTCCGATCAGAAGGCCTCTGAAGCTGTAGAGAACGTAGATTCAGACGAGAGCAGAGGTTATGATCTAGTTGCTGCTTCTCTTATGGCCGGGGAAAAGGTTTCAGGTCCTGAAGTGTATTTAGAAGTGTTTGAAAACGGTTCTGATTCCTCAGCTGTCCCCGACTTTGTGTAAACGTTTGAGCAGAATATGGTGGATTTGAGGACTTGAAGGCCTTTAGAATTTTTACAGGAATTCCTTGATTTCGTCCAGGAAGTCGTGGTCTTCAAGCCAGCGGGTCTCTGCGTTGCTGTAGCTTTCGACGATGTCTCCTTTTTCGTCGCCCTGGATGTCCCATGGTTCTACGAGTACTACGTTGTCTCTTTTGACCCATAGGCCTCTTTTCTTTGATCCTGGGATGCGGCAGATTCTTTCTTCGCCGTCTGTACAGTAGATACGGTATTTTCCGCCTCCTTCCTTTCTGAGGACTACGCCCAGTACTTCATCGTTGTTCGGCTTCCTTACCCTTCCTACTTCCTGTTCTTCATTATCTTCGCTCATAGGAAAGGTTTAGACGGATGAAGTTTTTAAACTCCTTGATTCTTTGTCCATCATTCTTGGTCGGGCCATCCGTAAATTATTCTCCAGAACCTGGAGGCTATGCAGTAGTTAACTGTGCCCATCAAGGTCGCCGCGCCGGTCAAAGCGATACCGAGTACCGTGGCTATCGTGTTGTATTCGATGAGGAAGGCTGAAGCAGTGACTGAACCCCAGACAACAGCTACGAAGCAGGCGAATCTCGCGGGTGCAGGCCTCTTGGGAAGTTCTGGTCCATTGATCACAGGCTTTACGGCGTAAAGGTAAAGCCAGTCAAAAGGAGTATGGTGGAATGAAAGGCCTGCTACGGCGAAAAGTGCCATTGTGAATAGCAGGGCAGGGCTCTGCAGATATGTTCCCAGTGCAAAACCTATAGCGCACATCAGTGGGGAGAATTTCAGCCAGCGTGCTGTACTTTTGGTTTCAACGTCTAGGAATCCCTGTGTATCAAGTCTTTTTCTTAGGCCTTTGGATAAAGTCATTTTCTTTCTTTACACCTTGTATACGTCATAGTTCAGTTTTGCGACTGCTGCGACGAAGATTGCTCCTGCGAAGAATATTAGTGCGCTGATCAGCTTGGGGTCGAGGAACTGCTTGCTGCTTATTATCTGTGCGGCGAATGCTATGTATCCCAGTATGAAAAGGGCGATCATTCCTATCAGTTTGTCCCAGGCCTCTGCCAGTTTACCTTTCCCAAGCGTGTTTCTGAATTCGAAGGCCGTGAAAAAGCCGTAAAACAGTGCCAGTAGGCCTCCGCCTGTAAGTCCAAGTATCAAGAGTTGTAAATCCATAATTCGTATCATAACGTTCTGCCTCTCTATTTAAATTGTTTGCTGGAACCGGGGGTGTTTTATTCCAGTCTGACAGAGATGACGTTCCTGTATACTTTTTCTCCGTTTTCCTCGCCTACAAGTTCGTAACTTCTCTGGACTTCAGGGTTCCTTGTAGACTTGATCATGTTGAGGATCTCTTTCGCCATCTTCTCGGTCGACATGAAGAAGTCAATACCGTGATCGTTTTTCTCAATGTTCGCCAGGAAACTTGTCCTGTCTCTGTTTGTGATTTCCGCAGCTTTGTCAGCTATCTGGTCGGCGATGTTTTCAAGATCTTTTTCTCCTCTGAGCTGTAACTTCACCTTGAAGAAACTGCCGTTGAAACGTGCACAGTCCTCACACTGCTGCTGCTCGAATACGACCCGGGTATCGTAACTGTCACTCATATCTTTCTTGAACGCATGGACACGGACCCACATCTGCTCCTCTTCATCTTCCCAGAACTGAAGCTCCATGTCGACATCGGGTTCCGAAAACTCGGCGAACTTCGCACCAAGCTGGTCCTGAACAGTATACTCCTCGATCCAGTCACCCTGTTTCCTCATACGGCCACAGACACTGCACACATTGATCTCGACTTTATCTGGGATCTCCAGCAAATCATGCTTATCCGGATAACAGTCAGCACACAACTGTTTCTTATCCCCGAAAAGCTCATCAGTCTCCTTACCGCACCGAGGACAAAATTTTGAAAGTTCCATAATAGAAAGATCGGATCAAAAACTTATAAAGCAGAAAAACCTGGAACCTGAAAACGGAAAGGCCTCAAAAATCATTCAGCTCCGGAAAACTGTACAGAGTCGCCTTCCTCCAGATCCAGTTCCTCAAAACTTTCAAGAAGATATCTGTAAGGCCTTCCCGGGCTGTAAAGTCTCCAGGTTCGTGGATCAAAGCTCCATGGTTCTGCCTCTTGAACGTCAATTATCTTTCCATCAGGGTCCATGAAATAGAGGTAGAGAGGCCTGGACAGAAGCATCATATCGATCTTCGCAGAGGAGTTTCGAGAAAACTTGAACAGCATCTTCCCCTCGCTCCTTAGAGAGAGACCTTTAGCACGGGTGAAAAAATTATCTGCGACCTCGACGCTGTACTCTTTATTTTTGAAACTGATTTTTTCGGTCTTCACAGTTCGTAGTAGGTTCTCCATGTATAAGAATTCTCTGAAATTAGTTGATAGAAAGTTTGTATCCGCCGTAAGCTGATTCAAGGCCTTCTGCAGCTTCTTTCATCTCGGCGTCTCTCATTCCCTGGTATCCTGCGCTCTTGTAGCCTGATAAAATTCCAAGGCCTGCTCCTCCGGCCATAAGTTCTACAGAACCTGCTGAAAGACCCAGTGCTCCAAGGCCTGTACCGCCTGTGAATCCAACATCTGCCCACTTCGCTTTCGAATCCTTCTTCCGGGCCTTCTGCGACATCAAGTCATTGTCATCTTCATCCTCAAGGGCTTCCTTGCCTTTCCTGAACCCTCTGTCGTAATTGCTGTCCCAGAAACCGGAAATACCGGATTCCAGAAGATTTCTGACGCCGGAAAGGCCTCCAGAACTCATGAAGTCATCGGCATCGTCTCTGTCGATCTCGAGGTCGGCACCACGGAAGCTTCCGTACTCCACAGTCTCCACGATAGCCTGGTACTCGCCATCACGGAACATATCTGTAACTGTGATATCCTCCCCGTTATCGACCTTCTCCAGATAACCGCCTAAACTCATGTTGTTGCATTACGGTGGTAAAAATTAAATAGTTGTTTCTAGAGGCCTGGCTTAATCTCATCTACAAACTCCACAACTTCCTCATCAGACATCGCTTCGAGGCCTTCCCCGTAGACAGTGCCACGGAAATGATAATCTCCTGGCCCATCGACTTCCTCATGGAAACCATAACTCAAGGCCTTCTCACCTGAATCCTCAACAGAATCAACAGTTTCCCAGGAACTCATTTCAGGTCCCTGGTACTCGACAGTCAGTTCTTCGCCGGATTCAGTGTAAGCTGTGACATAGACAGCGTTACCAACCTCCATGCGATCGTAATCAGTATTCAGGACAACCTCATCCGACCAGTCATCAGGTAAAAGGCCTTTCAGACCCAGAAAACCAGCAGAAGCAGAACCTATAATACCAAGAGCTTCACGTCTATCCATAGCACTTCTAAGAAAGGCCTGTAAGTTAAATCTAAAAAGAGTGTCTCGCCCGCACTGGGATTCGAACCCAGGATCTGCACCTCCGCAGGGTGCCGTCTTTCCACTAGACCATGCGGGCTGTAAAGGGGAAAGTTCTTGGTGAGCTTTAAAAATTGGTTATCGCTGCTGGGAATGGTTTTTATTTCTTGTAGCTGGAAAACTGTTTATGGAAGTAGAAGAATGTACAAGTTGCGGTAGAAACCTTGATGCTGCGGATACCTTCGTGATTTTCAACTGTCCGGACTGCGAGACATCGATCGCCCGTTGTGACAGGTGTAAGAAACTGTCTAACGACTATGAATGTCCGGAATGCGGTTTTGAAGGCCCATAGACTTTTTAACCAATCGAGAGAACTGGGAAGATGAAGTGAGTTGAATCATGGAATTAATCGATAAGATCAAGAAGAAGCTAGGCCTTCAGTAAAAAAAGGAGTGGGACCCGCCTACCACGTTTTAAATTTTATTTTCTCATCATTTCTCAAGGTGAACTAAAATATGGGAGAAATTTCTTGTGTATACAAAGTAATGCCGGAAGACTCTGAAACAGACTTGGAAAGCATCAAAGAACAGATTGAAGAGAAACTGGACGTACAGGATATGGGTGAAGAGAACGTTGCCTTCGGCCTCAAAGCAGTCAAGTTCTCATGCATCACAACAGATGAGGAAGGAGGAACAGACGCCGTAGAAGAAAAACTCCAGGACTTGGAAAACGTACAGAGCGTCGAACTCGAACATTTCGACAAACTCTAGCGGTTCCACTTCCATCCATAAGGCCCTTCCTCTCCCAGAGCGGAGACAGGGTCCTCACTACTTCTTTCATCAACTTTTTCATCCATAAGAGTCCTGAAATCTTTGAGAAGGCCTTCTCTCTTATTTGAAATATCCTTGGTTTCGTAAGGATCTTTTTCCAGATCGAAGAGCTGTTCCTCTGGAAGATCAGGCCTGATACCGGGGTGAAGTGTTCTTATGTACTTGTAGCGTTCTCCGATTAAGGCTCTCTGTACTGTATAAAGACCGTGCATTGTAAGAATGGTTTTCTCCCAGTCAGAATTTTCTATTCTCTTCCTCAGAGATTTTCCAGACCATTTTCCGGGTTTCTCCAGGTTATGTAGGTCGGCGACTGTCGGTGCTATATCTATGTTCGAAACTCTATCTTCTACTCTGTCTGGATCCTCCCCGGTTGATTTGACTATCAACGGTATTCTCTGTGTTCCCTCAAAGCTACTCCAGTGTTCGCGAACCACTCCTTTCTCTCCAAGTTCCTCGCCGTGATCACCGGTCAATATTATGTTTGTTTCCTCGTAAAGGCCTTTTCTCTTCAGGAAACTGGTTATGGCCTCTATCTGTTTGTCTACATGTCTTATCTCGGCATCGTACTCCTGAACCATCCTCTTCAGATCCTTCTCCCCGTTTATGTCTTTTTTATCTGCTGATCTCTGTCCTTCAGTTTCTAAATCAACGTTTTTCAGGTATTCTGGAAGCTGGTCATCAATCTGTTCGATCTCTTTTTCTTCTCTCATACACGGTACGTGAGGATCCCAGAACTGGATGTAAAGGAAAAAATCTCCTTCACTACTGTCTTCAAGCCAGTTTAAGGCCTTCTCTCGGACTTTTTCTCCGTCCACGGTGGCGTGGGTACTCTGGTCGATTGAGGATCTGGGCTGTATGAATTCGTCCCATGTTCTCAGGAGCCAGGGGACTGGGTAACGGGCGAAAGATGAGATTCCGCAGGATTTAATTCCTTCCTGGAAGAAAAGTTCTGGAAGGTTCCACCAGTTTCTAAGGTCTCCGTCCCAGTCGTTTTTTCTCTCGTAACTCCAGTTATACGGAGAATTCATGGTCTGACCTGAAGGCCCGTGTGTAACCACCTGGTTGCTTTCAGGCCATCTGCCGGAGATCATCGCTGCACGTGAGGGAAGCGAAGGCGAGGCACATGCATAGGCATTCTCAAAGACAGTGCCGTCTTCAGCTAGAGAGTCAATACCAGGACTGAGATTTTTGAAATAGCCGTAGCATCCCAGGTGGTCAGGCCTTAAACTATCGATATCTATAAGTATCGTCTTCAAAAACTTAGCTCACCGCCGTTACAGGCCTTGCATCCGTGTTCCAGTTTGCAGCTGGAGCAGACCATGGTACCGCAGACATCGCAGTTGGTCGTTGCCTTTCGCTCCTTACAGTATTCACATATTTTCTCTTCCATACTGTCTATCTAGGTGCTGAAATCTAATATCTTTTAATGTCCTGCAGCACAGGCTAGAAAGTAATCATTTTTACCCAGTATGTAAACGGGTTTAAACATTTCAAGGCCTTAACAACTTTGTATGGGAGTAAACCTTGGGGAACTCGTCGAGCCAGAAGAGATAAGCTTTGAAGACTTAAACGATAAAGAAGTCGCTGTCGACGCGATGAATACACTCTACCAGTTCCTGAGTATTATCCGGCAGAGAGATGGAACGCCTTTGAAAGATTCTTCCGGAGAGATCACTTCTCATCTTTCAGGCCTTTTCTACCGCAACATCAATCTTCTGGAGAATAATATCAGGCCTGTATATGTTTTTGACGGTGAAGCACCTGAACTGAAGGAAAAGGAAACGACGAAGAGAAGGAAGAAGCGTGAGGAGGCACGTGAGAAATGGAAGGAACTGAAGGAAGAGGGAAAGATCTCTGAGGCCTATTCGAAGGCTACCCAGAGTTCAAAGCTGACTGGGGACATGATTGAGGAGTCGAAGAGACTTCTGGATGCGATGGGTATCTCCTATGTTCAGGCGCCGAGTGAGGGAGAGGCTCAGGCAGCTTATATGGCCTCTCAGGGGGAAGTTTATGCTGTTGGTTCTCAGGACTGGGACTGTCTTTTGTTCGGTGCTGATACGATGGTCAGGAACCTTACCACGCGGAAAACAAGAAAGACTTCTGGAGGCGGAAGGAAAGAAGTTTCACAGGAGCGTATAACTCTGGAAGAAGTCGTTGGCGACCTGGAGATAACTCATGAGAAACTTGTCTGGATGGGCATCCTGATGGGAACAGACTTCAACCCCGATGGAATCCATGGGATAGGCCCCAAGACAGCGCTGAAACTGGTTAAAGAATACGATAATTTTCAGGCCTTGATCGGTGATGAGAAAGTTGAGTGGGAGTCTCAGGCTGATCCAGAAGCGATCCTGGAATTCTTCAAGAATCCGCCGGTGATGGATCCGGAATACGAAGAAGGAGAACTGGACAGCGAGAAAGTAAAGGAAATCCTTGTCACTGACCATGATTTCTCCGAGGAAAGAGTAGAATCAGGTCTTGAAGACCTGGAAAAAGCCCTGGAGTCAAGACAGTCAGGCCTGGACAGCTTCGTCTAGAATTTTTCAGGAAGGCCTCTAGTTTCCTCTTGTCTTTTTTACTTCCCTTAGCTCGTCGAGGACCAGTTTCATCATCTCTCCCATCTCCTGGTAGCCTTCTCTTATCTCTTCGATCTCTTCGTCCTGGCGGTCGATCTCGCTCAGTATCGTCTGAATGTCGTCTTCCTCTACATTTGAAGTCTCGTTTGCTTCAAGCTTCTTGATCCTCTGCCTTAACTTCTTCACTTCCTGGTTGCGGGCCTGAGCCTGTTTCTCAGCGATTTTTTCCATGTTCTCCTGAAGCTGTTTGATGGCTTTCTCTGTAGCCTCATCCTTATCTTTATCTTCAGACTCTGCTTTCTCCTTCAACTCCCTGTATTCATCTCTGGACAGCAGTTTCAGGTCCGCAAGATCGTCAAAGTCGTTGAAAAGCCACTGAAAATCGGAAACAACGCCTTCAATCTGATCCAGCTCCTCACGCAGATCAGAGACATCACTCTCATCATAATCATCTTCAAGAGATTCCATGCGGTTCTCAAGATTCTCAATATCGACCTTCAACTCTCCGATAGCCTGATCCTCAACGATCTCAACCCTCTCCCGGAGGCCTTCAACTTCGTCCTCAAGACGTTCAGCACTGTCTTCAGAGTCAAGGCCTTCGATCTTATCTTCAAGCCCGCTGATCTCGGACTTGAACTTTTCATGTTTCTCGTAAAGTTCATCGACCTCGGCGTTATTGTCCAGGTTCTTCTGCGCGTTCTCAAGATCGCTTCTCAACGACTGGATCTCATCCCGGATGTCTTCATGTTCTTCCTCGAACTCTTCAACATCTACCTCGGCTTCCTGAGATCTTAGCTCCTCTATGTCTTCTTCAAGGCTCTGGATCTCGTCCAGAAGATCTGATTCAGTATCTTCAATCAACTCCTCGGTCTCAGCAACTCTTTCAAGGACATCCTCTACATCTTCCGTATCATTTTCCTCTACAGACTTCAAGAGGCCATCCAGCTCTTCGCGCAGGCCTTCTCTTTCCTCTTCAAGTTCCTCTATCTCTTCCTGTCTCTCCTCGATTCTTTCCTCAAGGCCTTCGATTCTTTCGTTAGTATTGTTTCTTACATCTTTTATCAGGTCAGTCTTCTCTGCTATCCTGTCTTTCAGTTCGTTGAGCTCTTTCTCCAGGCTTCCTGATCCCTGGTTCTCTCTGATATCTTCCAGCCGGTTTTTTGTCTCTTCAAGTTCTTCTTCAAGGCCTTCGAGTTCTTCCGAGGCCTGTTCATCGTTCACCCTGTCCTCGAGGTCTTTCAGTTCTTTGACGTCTTTTTTCAGATCTTTTATCTCGTCGCCTAGGGAACCAACTTCAGGGCCTCTGTCTTTGGACTCGATCTTTTCCTCCAGCTCTTCTATTCTTTCATCCAGCTCTTCTTCTGGCTGGTTGCTGTTTACCTGGTCTCTGAGCTCCTGTATAGAGGCCTGGAGTTCTTCAATTTCTTCTGAGAAATCCTTTCCTGAACTGTCTTCTGGTTCATCCTTCTCCTCTATATCTTCAGGTTCTTCATCTTCCGTCACTTCTGATTCTTCCTGTTTGTCTTCTCCGCTGAAAAGAGTCTTTTCCTGTTCTTCATCTTCTTTTTCTTCTTCAGCTTCGTTCTCGGATTCTTTCTCCTCTGTATCGTTTTTCTGTTCGTCCATGAGAACGTCTTCGGAGGCCTGGCTCTGTGAATCTTTTTCTTCTTCGCTGGAGAAGAGTGTCTCCTGATTATCGTTTTCCTCCTCTTCTTCCTCGCTCTCGCCGCCGAAAATCACATCTTCTGCCATAGATTATTCACCAGGTCCTTCAGGAAAAAAATATTCTTCAAACTGTTAAAAGTCTTTGTTTACCGATAGGTAAAAAACCGTTAACTGCGGGTTAGATCAGTCCTGAAGGCCTTTCTTCACTGCTTCCGTCAAATCGGAGAAATGTGAGAAAAGCTTCTCTATCTGCTCGGTGTTTTCCTCCAACTGCTCTTTCAGGTCCTCAACTTCGTCTGATTCGTCTGAATTCTCAAGCTCGTCAATTCTTTCTCTCATCTCTTCAAGTTCTTCAACTCTCTCCGCGATCCTGTTAAACTCACTGGAGGCCTCATCATCATTTTTCTCCTGGAGATCTTTGACATTTTCCTCTACTGCCACGACATTGTTCTCGAAATCCTTCAGCTCGGATTCAAGGCTATCAACCTCGTTTCTGACTTCCTCCAGGTCGTCTTCCTCGACGCTTTTCGAGTTTTCAGCCTCTTTGAGGCCTTCATCCAGCTCAGACTGAAGATCATCTATCTCTTCGTGAACCTTTTCCAGCTTTTCCTCCTGGCCTGATTCCAGTTCGGAGGCTTTCTCCTCAAGATCGCTGACACGGTCCTCGTCCCAGGCCTCGATACTGTTCAGTTCTGTTGAGAGATCATCTTTCACGTTGGAGATGCTTTTCGAGACATCTGTAACTTTATCCTCCAGTACCTCGATCTTTTCTTCAAGTTCGTCGTCGGACTCAAGGTCTTCTATTCTTTCCTCCATATCTTCAAGCCTGTTTCTCAAGGCCTTGCTGTGGATCTGTTCGTTCTGGCTGTCGACCTCCAGTTTTTCCAGTCTTTCCTCTAAGTCCTGTATCTTGGATTCAAGGTCGGCTTTTTCCTCTCTGTACTCCTGGACAAGTTCCTTGAGCTCTGAATCCTCTTTTTCCGCTTCCTGAATTCTCTGTTCGACACTTTTCAGATTCTCCTCGATTTGATCTACAGAACTCATAACTGAGAATTACAGGGCTGTGTTAATAAAATGTCCCAAAACCCAACTACTTGTTATGAAACCGGTACTTCTAGTAGTGATGGACGGCGTCGGATTAAGAGAGGAAAACGAAGGCAACGCATTCAAGCAGGCAGACACACCCAACCTTGGGAAACTCATGGCCAGAAACGGGTTCGCCAAGTTAGACGCTTCCGGAAACGCGGTAGGCCTTCCCGAAGGATACACAGGTAACTCAGAGGTCGGCCATCTCCACTTAGGAGCAGGACGAAGAATACCACAGCGACTAACCAGAATAAACCAAGCCATAGAAAACAGTGAACTAAGCGAAAAAAAGGCCTTGAGAGAAGCACTTGAGAGAGCGGAGGAAAACGGTACTAAGGTTCATCTCGCCGGGATAATCTCTGATGGAGGGATTCACGGCCATATCAACCATTTAAAGGCCTTGCTTGAAACCTCTTCAGAGTACGATGTGGACGTGAAGATCCACTGCTTCACGGATGGCAGAGATGTTTCTCCGAAGAGTGCGGAGAAGTTTCTGGATCAGATCGAGGAATGGACGGAAGAGTTCGGCGGTGAGATCGCAACGGTTATGGGCCGTTACTACTCGATGGACAGAGACCATAACTGGGACCGGACGTACAAGGCCTACAGGGCGATGGCGAGAGGAGAAGGCTTCGAATTCTCTGATCCAGGAGAAGCAGTAGAGAAAACCTATGAAGAAGGCGATTACGATTACTTCATACAGCCGTCGGTCGCTGAAGGATACGAAGGAATGACTGATGAAGACGAAGTCATCTTCTACAACTTCCGGGCAGACAGGGAAAGACAGATAGAAGAAGAACTGGTGGAAGAAGTCGATCCGGACAAATACGAGGAACCAGTACATCCTAAATTCACCTCAATGTTCCGATACGAACACGAAATCGAAAACCCTGCCATATTCGAAAAACAAATAGTAAAAAACACTTTAGGAGAAAAAATAGAGGACAAAGGCCTCAGCCAGTTACGCGTTGCGGAGAGCCAGAAAAGGCCTCACGTCACATTCTTCTTCAACGGCCAGAGAGAACTTGAATTCGAACACGAACAACGTCACTTCGTTAAAAGCGACAAGATCAAGGCCTACGATCAGAAACCGGAGATGCATGCCGATGACATCTGTGAAGTAGTGCTTGAAGCCCTGGAAAAGGGAGAAAAAGATTTAATAATGTTAAACTTCGCTAACTGCGATCTCGTCGGACATACAGGAGAGATAGAAGCTACTATCGAAGCTGTAGAGGCCGTGGACAGAAACATCGGCCGTCTAACCGAGAAAATACGGGAAACAGATTACTCCATGCTTGTAACATCTGACCACGGTAACTGCGAAGACATGGGAAAAAAAGATAGTCCAAATACTTCCCATACCCTGAACCCAGTCCCTCTAATACAGATTAACGTAGATCAGGAATTCAGCTTTGAGGAAAACGAGATCTGGGAGATAGAAGGCCTTATCAGCGATATTCTCGGGCTTGAAGAACCATAGAGTGGAAAGGCCTCTACAGAATCTTCTCTCACAGATTTCTTTTACTTCCTTTCAGGGACAACATTTTTAAAACTGGTTTTTCTAGTTTTGGATATGGAATCGGATCAGGACGACGTTCCCCGTAGATACGTGCTTCAAACTTTAGGTGCATTAGGTACTGGAGGCCTCGCCGGCTGTTTGGGCGGAGATAGTTCCGACAGTTCTGAAGATCCTGAAGATGGTACAGAAACTGACTCTACTCCGGAGGACACTTCCACCCCTGAGCCAGATTACAGTCTTCCTGAATCCGAACACGTAAATCCTGTGGATATGGCGACAGAATGGATGATCTTCCCAGACGATCAAGGAGACGATCTTGAAGCAGTAGCCATGAGTCCTTCAAAGCTTTCAGAAAACTATGATGCCTCTTTCAGTGAGGATATAGGCGCTGACGATGAGTATGGAATGTTCGAGTTCTCACATTTCGATATACCTGAAACATATGTTCAGAAGGCCATGGAGCCATGGGAATCTTTGTATAAGGTTGATCAGCTACCAGGAAATGTATCTGAAGAAGATGTGGCACAGCAGCTAGAGGATGCTGGATATTCAAAACAGCATGAAAGAGGAGACTTTGAAGTTTACCGTGGTGAGGGCGGTTTCCATGCAGTTGGAAATGACAGGCACGTTGTGGTTTTAGAAGGCGATATTGCGTCTATTTCTCAACAGAGAGATTTGATGTTTAGAGTGCTGGAGGAGACCAATGAGAACAGGTATCAGATTTCAGAACTTATTAGCCAGGGCTTCGAAGCGTTAAATGTAGGAGATTCTTTAACAGTACAGAAGGGTCCAGGAGGTGTCTATATGCCTTCTACAGATACTTCGAATCATCAGCCTCAATTGGGGATTTCTTCCGTAGATTTTTCTGAGGGCGAGAAATTTGGTGCTTGGCCTTTTGAAGATAGGCAGACTGCAGATAATGCTTTGACTTTACTGGAGAATAAAGATGTCAGGTATGGATATGACCAACTAGAATTACAGGGGAACACTGTTACTGCGTCAGGGGGAAACTATGAGTTCAATGAAATGAATAATGGCGGTTTTTTACAGTTTTCTGTACCAAAAATTTAATTACAGGCCGCTTCGCAGTCGTTTATTTGGTCAGTCCAGTCACACTGATTTTGGACATTTGATTTGATGTTTTGGGCTTCCTGATTACCTGGATTGTCCGACCCGCAGTCACATGCATTCTCGTATTGTGTCTTTTTGAGGCTGCATTCGGCGTCGCCTTGGGTGTTGTTCAGCCAGCTTTGGAAGTCTCCGCTCTGACCGCTGACCATGAACATTATCAGTCCGGCTGTAAGCAGGATGACTGTTGCGGCGATTATGATCTCAAGGGTCTTGTCCATTTATATCATCAGTTATTGGCTGAGTTACCTGGACACACAATTACCTTTGCATCTTCTCCACTTCCTCCGAACTCGCCCGTATGTTGATAGCTGAGTCCGTTAATGAGCTGTTTATTACCCTGTCCGTCTTCGGTTACACAGTTGGGGGGCGGGGGAATGTTGTTTGCTCCTGCCACTGAGCACTGGGTCTCTACTGCTGTATTGCATGCTTGTGTATCGCCTGTGCTTCCGCTGACTGAGTCGTTGAACATGAAGATTAGTGATAGTGCGACCATCATCAGTACGGATGCTGCGATTATGAGGTATAGGATCTGTGAGAGGCCCTTTCTTTGTGTCATATAGCAATTATTTCTCTGATGGTATAAAAATCCTTCCTCTTCGGGAAAAATAAAGAAGTAAGATGGTAGGCCTCGAATTGTTTATGGTTTTTCGAGGTCTATCTGGATTGAGGAAACGTTGATCTTGTCGCCTTCATCGGTCTCGATCTGATCGGTTCCGATGCTGATGTCGTCGACTGTTGCCTCTTCGACGAATCTGTCTTTTACGATTTCTGCGACGTCTACTGCACGGCTGATTGCTTTTCCTCTTGCTTTGACGTGCACTAGGTCTTGTCCTTCGCTAAATTGTGTGACTACTGCTAGAACGTAGCTCATTGCTGGTTTGGATCCGACATATACTGTGTTGTCGTCTTCTTGTTCTTCGGGCACTGGTTATCACTTATTCTAGGCTTTTTTCGTCGAATTTTTTATAGGTTAGAGTCTTTCAGTCGTCGTCCTGGAAGTCGTGATTGTAGTTTTCTACGGTGAACTTAAGGTTCTTCCATCCTTCAGCGGTGTTAACTTTGAAATCGTCGTCGGTGATGTTTGACCTCATTATCGAGGCGTTTGGGGTCACTGTGACGGTCAGATCTTTTTCTGTATCGCAGTTGCAGTCGTAAGGATCACCGTCACTATCGTAACAGGTATCGCAGTCACAGTCTTCGTGGTCGCTGGTGCTGTAACTGGCTTCTCCAAGGTAGTTCTTAGTGTAGTCGTCATAGTCGAAGTTTAAGGCGTAGGTTTCTAGGTCGAACTGTCCTGAGACTCCTTCGATATCTACTTCACTGTTGACTACGTTGTTGAACTGGTCTGTTACGTCAGAGTTCACGTCGTTTACCGTTTCTGATTCGACGGACTGCCAGTCGCTGTCGCTGGGATCACACACGTCTTCTTCCGTGTTGGAAACCTCTTCTACGTTGTTTACCCAGTTGTCATGGACTCTCTTGTAGATGTATGTCGTCCTGTTGGCCAGTACATGAAATCTGTTTGCTGTCGCTTCAACTTTGTTGGTATAGCCTACGCTGGTCCAGTCTCCTGGTAAGAACCCGATTCCGAGGCCTCCGAATCCAAAGCTTCCCAGTCCAAGGCCTCCTGTTCCTACTCCTGTAGAGGTCGTTGAAGTGGTATCTGAGTCTGTCTGTGTGTCTCCGATGTATTTTGTGGCTCCCTGGTCATTGGCGCATTCGACCTCCATCGGTGCAGCATCTACGTTGAAGTAGCCGCTAGTCTCGACCTGTGATCTGACGATCATTGGTATGTCTTCAGGGTTGTTCTGAACGCCTTGGACGTAGTTATTATCTGAGTCGGGCAGGGGTATTGTAGTGTAGTTGATTTCGTATATTGTGCAGCCGCTTCCCTGTGAAACACCGCCGTATTTTTCGTTGAAGTAGTTTTCCGTCATCGGTTCGAGTTTGTCTCCGATTATAGTGCTGAGCTTGCTCTCTACTTCAGGCCTTATATCGTTTTCAGCATCGAAGTCGTTGTAGCTCCAGGAGACGTCGCCCCCGTTCTTTGCGAGAGAGTGACTTACATTGTTTAGAGAGTGTTCTGCGCCGTTAGGGACGAAGTTGAAGAAGTAGAGGTCTCCGTAGGATTTGGTCTCTGCTATACGGCTGAGATCTGAAAATGAGGCTGTCAGTTCGTTTCCTACCGCTTGACCTATCGGTACGGACTGGAATGCCATGAGTGCTGCCATGATGAACATACCCATCATCGGGATTACTCCAGAGAATGTGCCTTTCTTCAGTTTTTTCTTAAGACTGATCTGCACCACCTACTGTCTGAATGCTCTGTGTGTTTGATGTCCAGAGGCCTATTTCTGCTTCTCTTCCGTCTGTGAGGCTGAGAGGGTATGATATCCTTCCTCCTTCGCCTGTCGGCTCATAAGTTCCGACTGACAGGTTTTCAGGCCTTGAAGAGGCCTCAGCGTAGACAGCATCTAATTGGTAGTCTACGTTGTTGGGTCCTTCCTGCCAGTATTTGTTCATCTTGTGTTCGAGGTAGTTCAGTAAGTCTTCTTCGGCTTCATCCATGTCTATTTCTTCATCGTATATGTGCATTGTATCGCCTGGTGTTGACAGGTAGTGGGAGATTACTTTGTATGCTGGCCATTCAGCGTACTTGCCTTTGTCTACACTGTCAATCCTCCAGATGTGATCGTTCATAGTTGCGCTTATAGCTGAACGTTTCTTCAGTTCTCCAAGTTCATAGCTTATTGACTCTTCGGCTTTCTGTTCGGTGACTCCTCCGGTGCTGAGCATAACGTAGAATACAATTATAGCTAGCATCATTGACATTGCGAATGCCAGGACTTCGATAATTATTCCTTGGCCTTTTCTATCTTTCATAGATATACAACCTCGCTGGCACCGGGTCACCGTCTTGGACAAGAAGAACAGGACTGAACACAGTTTTTAACCTGTCTCCTGACTCATCACTGCTGCATTCGAGGCCTGGCGACATGTCATCAGCATCCAGGTTAATGATATAGAACGCAAAGTTTTCGCCGTCAAGGCCTCCGACCCGTGGTATATAGCAGTGATCTCCGTTTTTCTTGTAGCCTGGTTCGTTGTCTACATCCTCCAGTTTCTGGGTGAAGAACTCTATTGGTATGACGCCTCTCCTGTGATCGTAACTGTAGTCGAGGTTTTCGGTGGCGTTTTCCTCAACTGAAAGAGCATTCTCGAGCACGATGGTGCTTCTGTACTCTCCCTCGTTGTAGTTGTCTATATCTATGGAGAGGTTGTTGAGGCCTCCTACGTAGAGCTGTATGATGAAGGTTATCCCTACCAGGATCATCAGTATGTACGGAATCTTCATCACCAGGTTGTAGAGGTCCATCTAGCATTCACTCGCTGCAATATCTAGATGGTTTGCCTCTGTTTTTCGCAAGCACATGGTGCCGTTTACCTGTTCAAACTCTGAAGGCCCGTTGATATCATTGTAATTGATCATGTTCTGATCTATCTCAGAAGTATATTGCTTGTCATTGTATCTCATTGTTACGTTACCGTTCCCGTATTTGAACTCGTATCCGGACATATCTATCTCAACGTATCCCTGATGCATTGAGTTCAGGGCCAGTGCTGCATTTGTCACACGATCAACTTGGAGATTGAGCGTTTCCTGCTTGACAAAGTCGTTTGTGTGTGCCTGGTTCCCGTAGACTATCATCAGGATCATCAGCATTGTGGTTGCAGCTTCAATCACTGTGAAGGGAATGGTGGTCTGGCCCTTATTCTTCATCAGTTAGCTTCCACCCTTATGATAGGTACATCATTATCACTGTCGCTGTAGCCATCCTGAGATACAGTGAACTGATACTGTCCGGTTCCAAGAGTATCGTTCATCCATTCGATATCACAGCTATCTGAAGGAAGATCATATGTTTCCGTACTGTCAGAGAAACTTAGCTCCAGTTCACTGATGTATTCTCCTTCTCCACTTTCTCCAGATGCCGATCCTAGTTCACTGTCTGTCTTTAAATCAACGCTTACGTCTATAGAAGTAACTGAAGATGTGTCACTATTCCCTGCCACATCGGTGCATTTGTTCTCGATTGCAGAGCCAATGTCATTTAATTCCCTTCTATCATGATCCTGTCCGGTTTCAGTCCCTACCCCGCCGATAACCTGGAAAATCACTCCCATACCGGCCAGGGAACCTATTACAGCTACAACTGCGATTATTGGCATACCGGAGTTGGTACCTTTTCTAAGCCTCGAAAACATCTCTCTCATTCACCTCCAGGCCTGACTGGGTTCTACAGGCACTGTCCGAGCTTTCAGGGTTAGCGAATATACACTCCAGACGGTTACCGGATTCGTTTCCCTCATTTTCGATGTTCGAACCGGCAGCGCCGAAGACGCCTGAACCAGCTGCATAAATCCCTACAACAACCATGAGAACCAATACAAGCGCTATCAAGGCCTGGATCGAAGTCCTCATGATCCTCCGCCCCCGCCCCAAAGGCTCACGTCAACTCCATCCTTTGCAAAGCTCTCCAGGAACCCGGTGTTTGTATTAAGTATCGAGATTATTATCACCACAACCATGAGGCCTACCGCTATCGTAATAATGAGGGCGATCGTCGAGTTTATACCTTTCCTGTCTTCTATCATACTTTTTCCTCCTCTAACTTCTCGGTTGTGGGTAGTTTATATTCCCGGTGAAGTTGTTCACAACGTTGTCGAACCATCCGCTGAAGGCTCCGTAGACCAGTACAACCACCATTATTCCCAGGACTATCAGTGCCATGGTTTTGATCGAAAAGTTCTGTCCTTTGAACGTCCTGCCGATTGTTTTCATAGATTTTGTGACATTTTTTACTGTTTTAATATTCTTCTCTAGAGATGATTTCAGGGTTTTTACTAGTCTCATTGTATTCTCCAGTCACCTTCTCCTTCGTTACATTCGTATGTGGTTCCGTCTGCGGTGATTTCCTTTGTAGGCGCAGATGGATCACACATGACCCATTTGGAGTATGAAAAGCCTGCTGTGTTCGCACAGAGCATATCTCCTTTAAGCTCAAGGTTGTGAGGTGACTGTGCTCCTTGCAGGTAAGAGTAGTCGCCACTAATGCTCTGTCCATCAAATCCGTCGTTAACAAGATGCTGGTATACGTGATAGGTGTTTTCAGGATCATTTACTGGATTACCTCCTTCCTCTTCTACAGCGACTTCTTCTGCACGATACTGAATTGAACTGCTTCCTAACTCAGGGAAAGTACCGTCTTTCTCTATAACAGTTCCCTTTACATAATCGACATAGCCATCGCCATCATCTCCGATATTACCGTCTTCTTCAAGCAGACCTACTCTGCAAAGGTTGTCATAAGGTGCTTCAATGTCGTCTGTCGCACCTCCTTCGCTCACGGCTCCATCAACGTTTGCGCCTTCACTGTCGTCATGCAGACTCCAGGAGTTTGGATTGGAGTCAACGTAACTGCTACTGCTGTCTATCGCTACAAAGAACATGTTTCCTGTTGGACTGACATCGTCTGCCACGTTTTCCTCTACATTAGCGCTCGTATCCCCACAGTTGTCTCCTTTATCAGTGATGACGATAAATGGGAACTTGTGAGCACCTCCAAGTAAGTCTTCTCCTGCTTCAGCATCGTTCTGAGGCTTTCCTTTGTTCATCTGAATATATCCTTCATCTCCGGGGCAGAACTGGAAACGCACATCACTACCGTAATACTCTATATAGGCGGCTCTTAGTGGGGATCTGGTTAAATGTTCTTCACTAAGAAGTCCATCTAGATTGATTTCATCACCCAATCCATGGCAGTATAATCTGTTTCCATATCCGAAACTGTCCCCGTTAGCTCTTTCAGCGTCGTTAATCCAGCCGTTTGTTCTCTGATCCATCTGGTCGGGTCTAACAAATATTACATATTTATCATCTGTCCCAACGAATTCCGCTCCAGCTATTGCATTACCAACACCTCCAGATACGAAACCTATCGTTGCTCCTCCAACCGCTCCTACCCCTATTCCTGTACTGGCCCCTAGGACTGCTCCTGCAGCTCCGGTCTGAATTGCTCGATCCAAGGCATCCACGCCACAGCTATCAAGAGTGTTTGATTCTAGTGATCCTTCTGCGACGGCTCTTATTCCCTTGCTGTCATCTCCTGCACCTTCAAGCCAAGTGTCTCCGTTAGAAGTTATAGTAAACTCTTCCTTAACCTCAAAAGCAACTCTGGAATATATTCCTTCCTGATCCTGTCCCAGTTCCTGAATTCCTCCCTGTATACCTCTTGAAAGGGTAGATGTCGAGGACTCACATGTAGGATATTCTCCTATGTAGCTATCTCTGAGTGCAGAAAAACCTTCGTCCTCTATGTAACTCGGTACACTGGAATAAGGGCCTGAGTTGGAATCTTCAGCACATCCATCATTGCCAGCTCTCATCCTCACAAATCTAGCTGCTTGGGATAGCTTTTCTGCTCCATTATCTCCTAGGTCAATTCTGTAGTCTGTGCTCTCTCCCAAGCTGGAAAATCCCTCTCCTAAAGCTGATCCAAGGTCTCCTACTGTACCTGCTCCAATGAAAAGTGAGGCAGTCATCAGAGCGAGAACCAGCTTCATTATCGTTCCGGTACCGATACCTTTCCTCGTCTTCAGCATAGTGATACACCGGTCATGTCCGCCAGTATAGTTCCCAGACTTCTCAGGATACCTGTACAGCTAGCTGCCTGTTCCTGTGCCCTGATCGTAGGTAGGAGGAACATAAGCATGAATACGCCGATTATAATTGCGATTAGAAGGCCTACTATGATCTTGACAGGCATACCGCCCTGTCCCTTTGACTTTTTCCAGTTCGAAGAAATCACCTTGTAATCCTTCTCTGAATATTCATTACGCTTTTCTCTAATTTAAGTGTTTTCTACCGCTGCCTTCAAGGCCTTTCAGGGCGGTGTGAGGGTTCTTGAGTCCCAGAGCATTGCTCCGTCCATAGAGATTGTGGTGTTGAGTTCCAGTTCTCCTCCTGCTGCTGGGGCTATCTCGTTGAGGTCTGTGACGCATTCAGTGTACCATTCAGAGCTGTCACAGTCCACGTTTCTTACAGTTTCGTCCGTTGACCCGCTGATGTTTATTACTTCCATAGTTCCGCTTTCAAGGTCAGTGTTTCTTCCTTCATCCGGTTCATCTCCGAAGCTAACTGTCACGTTGTAAAGGCCTGTAGTGGAGTTGTAGGCTGTATCCCAGCTCCATTCTTCAGGACCAAGTATATCTTCAGCAGGGTAGAACTCCGAGAGTTCAGGATTGATGGTCTCGGTCTGAGTTTCGTCGTTCCTCTGGAATCTGGCCTCTATTTCTGGTGTAGTATCTGAAGCTATACCTGAGAAGTTTGTTGTGAAACTACAGGAATCGTCTCCGCAGTTCGCGAACTCATTCATCTGGAACTCGTAATTGATATTTCTTCCTAGCTCCAGTCTTCCGCCATCTAGGCTACCATCTCCTTCGTCGTTGGGAGAAGCGGTAGCTGTGACCTCGAGTTTTTCCTCATCCGGGTAGTAATTCTTAGCCTCTACGTCAAGACTTCCAAGTGTGGAGAGGCCTCCCCATGCAATACCTGCTCTTTCATTGTCTATCCTTCCGTCTCTGCCGCTGCAGTCGGATTTCGTGCTTGAAGAACTGTCAGCATCCTCCAGATCTCCGATGTATATGTCCCAGACCTGTTCAGATCTTTCAGGATAATCCATATCACTATCTCTCTTCTGCTCCATCAGTAATTCTGCTTTCACATAACATCCCAGTTCGCCGATTCCGCCGTTTCCGTCGAGCCATCCTGCCTGTAGTGCATCAAGTTCTCCTGCACCCTCTACTCCCTGAGGAACATCCTCATCGTAGAGGCCTCCAGCAGGCTCTATCTCGAATTTTCCGTTTACTTCTTCATCGTCGCCTCCTTCCCAGAAGAGTATTCTGAAGCCTCCTCTGAAGTCTGCAGGGAATGCATCATCATTCATATCCACGTGCTGGTTCGTAAAGCTCAACTCTATATGGAGCGAATCCTTCATCTGACCGTCTAATGCCTCCGCTACAGCATCTACTGCAGTACTGAACATGTCTTCGATCGGGTCTATACCTTCCTCTTCCAGGAACTCGGCCACGTCATCCGGACCGTCATCAAGGCCTATAAGGTCTGTGAGAGTATCTCCGATATCGCTAATACTATCTGCGACCGTCTCTACACCGCTTGCTATATATCCTGCTGCTGCAGAGGCCTGATCTTCAAGCCATTCAAGGCGTTTGTCTGCGTAGCTGTCCTCCCATTCGTCTTCTATGAATCCTTCGTAGGCGTTTTCGATCTTGTCAGGCACCATTGCTGCCAGCTGATCATCCATCTCGTTCGGAAGCTCGATTCTTTCGATGTTTTCTACTTCCTCGAAGACTGCGGCCGGCTCCATCTCCGCTGGCAGACAGGTGCTGTTGGTACTGGTTCCAAGATTCTCTATCTGTATATGAGGGAAGTTGGCTGATGTACCCGCCCAGGTTTCTCCAACCTCTGCTCCACTTACTGGGGTGTGTTTGTTCATCTGGATATAACCTCTGTCTCCAGGACATAGTACGATTTTGTTCTCCAGTCTTCTGGTCGCACTGGTAACAGGATGTTGGTCAAATTCGGAAATGACGATCTCCTGGAACTCGTAGAGTTCACCTTCTGGATGGCAGTAAGCTCTGTCTTTGAGTCTGTCGGCAAACTCCTGCATAAATTTATCTGCTCTGTATGGTTCCTTGCTTGCCTGTTCAGGCTGGAAGTACATTACATAGTGATCTCCCATGCCCAGATAGGCTGCAAAGTAATCTGGTTTATTATTTTCCCCATGAGTGAGGCATTCTTCATGGTTCATGATGTTTTCAGTAAATCCCTGTTTTGAGACGCCGACTATCCTGTCCTCAAGCCAGGTATTTGGACTTCCCGACTCCTCGGAAGTCTCTATCGCGATAGGCTCAGTTACCTCGAACCTCACCCTCGAATAGATTCCCTCCATATCCTGTCCTTCCTCGTAAAGCTGGGACTGTGCACTGTCAACAACACCTGTGCCTCTCACCAGAGTAGAAGCGGTGCCCAGACAGTTAGGATATCTGCCTAGATAAGAATCGCTTAGAGCGGGATAACCTCCCTCATCATTCTGCTGGGGCACAGTATTGAAGTTATCCACCGCGCCATCATTTTCTTCTTTACAACCATCGTTTCCGGCTCTCTGTCTTACGAATTTCGAGGCCTGAGAAAGCGTCTCAACGTCATTTACTTCCACGGTATAGTCTGTAGCGTTCTGGATCTTCTTCATCTGGTCTTCTATCTGTTCTGCAAGATCGCCTACGGTAGAAACGGAGATAAAAAGTGAGGCGGTCATCAGGGCCAGTGTAAGCTTCAGTATCCCGCCGATGCCCATACCTTTCGAACTCAAGGTAAAGCACCTGGAAGGCCTTTTCTGCTGTTAGTAATTGTTTTTAGAGTTTCTGACATGTTTTTTTACCTGCTGCAGTTTATCTCTTTTGAGAGGCCTTCGCAGAGGTTTTCTTCGATTGTATAGCTGGTTGTTGTGTTCAGCCAGTATTCGTAGTCGTCTCTTATCTGATCTGTCCTGGTCTGCCAGTTTATGTTTTCTGCGTCTTCTTCTGAGAGATCTGTTTCAAGTATCACTCTTTCCTGAACTGTGCCGTTCCTGTATGTGTAGTCGGCTGCAGTGGATACGCTGACATGGCTTATATCCTGGAAATCCTGGAATATTTGCTTGCTTGTGTGGAAGGAGTTGGCTGTGGCGGTCTTCATCAGGTCGAAGATTCCGTAGGTGTTTTCTGCCTTGTTCCTGAGGCTGATTTTTCTTCCATCTCCTGTTGCGTTGACTTCCACGTTCTGGATAATGCTTAGGTCTTTCTGAGGTATCGGCGAGTACTGCTGAACTGAACTTTTGATATTTTCCTCGTTGAGATAGTTTGGGAGAGTAACTGATTCCTCCAGGCTGAAACCCGAATTATTTGATTCTGTTAAAACATTTGACTTGCTTGAATAGAATCTTACACTGTGTTCACCTTCATCCTGGACCTCTACCGTAATGTTGAACTTCTCTGAATCCTTCGACCCGATCAGAGATGTCTTGCTCTCCACAAGCTCTCCGTCTTTCGCGATCCCCACAGTATAGTTACGGTCCTGAGCACCGTTGTTCCTTACCTCTGCGATTCCAGACACTGCTTTCACAGGTTGCCGTTCTTCAACATCAATCTCGGCATCAGAATCAAATGTTGGACCTAGAAGTCCGCCTGCTGTCTGAGGGCTGAATAATCCAGCAACCATCAGTCCCAGCAGAAGAACGACAGGCACGGAATACCTTGGAGGCCTCACGTTCAACCTGAAGAGGACTCTGAACCGGATATCTGGAACAATGTAAAGACCTGTCAGAAGAAAAGCTAGGCCTGAAACGTAGGATCTTGGAGCGAGTATAAGGCTTCCAAAAGACGCGAGGAGAAGTATAAGGCCTGTAAACGTCTCTGTGTAGTATTTCCAGTTATCAGGGAGTTTGCTGTCTACTCCTCTGATAATCCTTGAGAGGATGGATAGCAGTTTCTCCCTGATTGTCATTGATAACCAACTTGTTCTCGATTGTTTTTAATGGTTCTCCAGTGCGTTCTCGAGGCCTTCAGTGTAGGCGCTTTCTATCCCGCTTCTTATGGTCATTATGACTATTGCAGTTACGGATACACCGATGACTATCAGGACCAGTTTCCTGGCTGTGATTCCTCCTTTGCTCCATTCGTCCGCTATCTTTTCGAGTATCCAGTCGTTCATCTTTCTATCCCAGGTTAGATCCTACACTTCCTACGAGGCTTCCGAACATCAGACTGATGATTACCACTGTCATTGTGTAGAAGAACAGGCCTGACATCATTATCTTTCCGATGAACATATTCTTGTAGGTTTTGTCCTCTCCCTGCGTTATCTTGGTGTAAAACGTTCCTAGTATATAAAGTAGCTGGATTAGATATGCTCCAACTACGAACTGAAGCATCTCTGGCGGTATAGCGGACTGCAGGTTATCAAGTATACCGGTACCGCCGAGGCCTCCTCCTGCTCCGCCTCCTCCATCAGGAAGATTCTGCTGTGTGGAGCTGAAAGATTCTCCAAGTGAGTAAAGTGCTGAGATGATGGTCTGGGACATTCCTACTGCGACACCGGAGATCACCGGAGCCAGCATGTATGCAAGCATCTGAATGGTAGTGGTAGTATCTTCCATCAGGTCGTTAAGCTGTTCCTGGGTGTCATGGATGTTCTCTAGATACCGCGAAATTGTCATCATCGCAGTGGAAGCCATCTTTGTACCTTTGTTTGAAGAAGACAGTATAGCACGCATAACAGTCTCAATAGTCTGGCTAGGATAATGCTTCAAAGCACCGTAATCTTCATCAAAGATAGACTGCTCAAACGTCATACCCATGTTTTTGATGTTATTAGAGGCCTCAACAAACAGGTTGGAAATCTCCAGGTCTTTTGTCGATTGTCCAGCGTCCTGTAAGGCAAGTTCTATCGGTGTTCCTCCTGAAATATTGTTTCCTAGCTCGAAGAGGGCGTTAGGGAACTGCTGTTCAATTTTCTGGATCTCTTCTTCTGCTTGCTGTCGTGCTTTGTTACCAAGAGTCTTGCTCACGCCTATGCCGAGGCCTAAACCTAGTACTATTGAAACGCTTCTCATGAGCATAGGGAAGGCATTGAGCTGTGAACCGTCAAGGAAAATTGCTGGTACATTAGCAGGATTGATATTTTCAACAGGGTAGAAGTGAGGATAGACAAGGTAACCGGCCATTCCGTAGAGTCCTACGATAAAGAAGATTCCGAGGCCTATAGGCCATGTAGGGACGGAGATTTTCCGGTCCATGGCTTTGATCGTGTATTTTCCTCTGTCTGGCAGATTTCCTTTCTTTGAAGGCTTTGAAGAAACTGTTGGAGGCCTTGAGCTAAGTGTTCTCTGCATAAAGATCCAGAGGAAGGTCGGGAGCATTATATTGAACATTATGAGAAGGTGCAGAGGTGTTATGACTCCTCCCATGAATGCTGAGATAAGTGGTAGCATTATCATGCCTAGTACCGGGAGCATGGCTCCGACAGCGTTTATTATCATTACAGGAGTCTCCAGGTTCTGTGCGTAGTGTTTCATCTTTTCCTTTGTCCCGTCCAGGATGTTGTCTATAGCATCCTGCATCAGTCTGTCCCTCCTTTTTTTGTTCGGCTCGTTCAGTGATGCTATGAGCAGGTTGAGAGACTCCAGGTAATCCTCGTTGAAGTCCTTCCATTTCTGAGTGTAGTTTTCAAGAGATTTGTTGATCTCATTGTACTTACCTGACTCGACATCCCATAGAACACCCTTTAAGTCGTCTGAGATAGGGCCTTTCAAGTTGAGAGCAGCGAACCTTATCGCTCCCTCCAGGTTTGCTGATGTACGCATGTAAATGACCATGTACAGAATTGAAAGTATCATCTCTCCACTTGAGCGGATAACCTTGTTCTTTGCAGCAAAGATAGGGAGATAGAACGTATAAGCTGTAGCTCCTACTGGCGCCAAGACGCTTATAGCAAGTAATGAAACAGGGATAATAGGCAGGACCAGTAGGTTCAGCATGAAGATCACAAACCAGGCCATGAACGAAAAGAGGCCTACTCCCGCCGTTGCTGACACTACCATGCCGGGAGTGATCTCCCAGTCGAGAAGATCTATGGAAGGCTGGAGTTTTTTCTTGGTGCTTTTTTCAGCACTTAGATTAAATAGGCCTGCCATCCGGTAGCAAAGAGTTTCATACTGTGTTAGATCTTGAGATTGTTCTTCTTCCTTTCTGAACTCTTTGTACTGTCGAGAATAACCTTCTTTGTTATCGTTTGTGTCGTAGGGAGGCCTCTGGACGTCTTCGTTTATCTCGTTTATTACGTCCTGAAGCCTTTCCTTTTCTTTTTCATTCAGGCCTCCTTTAGAATCTTCTGGGTTTTCTGGCATTTACTTCACCTGTTGATCCAACCATTCCGTCCATCTGTTGTATATCCTTTCTCTATCCTGTTCCCCGTATTCTTCGTTGACTTTTTCAGCTATGATGTGGAATTGCTGGTTTGCCTTAACTGCGAATTCTGCTTCAAGCAGTTCATCATTTCCTGTTTCTTTGTATTTATCGACTATCGCCTTTTTTGTGTCTTTTCTCAACTGGATATTGTTCCAGACTGCCTCCCAGTTGTTCTTCCATTCCTTGATGTTTTCGGCGATCCTGCCGAGTATGAGAGATTCTCCGTTGATCAGAGTATCTGTCGGCACAAGCTTGTCTTTATTGCTGTCGTACCGCATCAGGTCCACGAAAGCATTTTCCTCCTGCGGGTCGTCTTCCCATTCCTTGCGAACTTCGGTGATACCGGTTACACGACGGTATGTTTCCATACCTCCAGGACTTTCAATCTTGTTAACCTGTACAACAATATCTGTCGCCTTGAAGGAGGTACGAGGAACTCCCAGGTCGTTGACAACACGGTCGAATACAGAGTAAGCGTCTTCGCCGTGGATAGTACCTCCGACGAAGTTAGCAACGGCTCCAACACGCATTGCCTCGTAAAGGGCCTGGGCTTCTTCGGAACGAACCTCTCCAATGACAAGGGCAGAGTCACCCAATCTGAGAGAGGTACGGATCGCGTCATCCGCTCCCATCTCGTTTTCCACCTGTGTAATAACAGAACGGGACTTCATCCTTTCAATATTGTAACCAAGATCATTCATCTGGGGCACAGGCAACTCCAGGGTATCTTCTACAGTTACAATTCTGTGGCTCTTCATGATCTCGAGCATCGAAGCAGACAGAAGCGATGACTTACCTGCGCCTCTTGTACCTGCAAACAGGACAGAACGGTTACCATCCACAATAAACGATATCAAAGCTGCTGCAAGCGGCGAAAGCATCCCATTGTTGATGAACAGAGGCAGAGTCCAGGCACGTGAACGATGTCTACGAAAAGCGAATGCAAGGCCTTCAGGCGAAAGATTTTCCTGTATAACAGCTACACGAGCTCTACCTCCTTCAACCTCAGTCTCTGTGTCCAGTACCGGATTCGCTTCATCTAGAGGCCTTCCTGACTGGATCCTGAAACGTGTAGCCCATGACTCTGCCTCTTCTTTCGTGGGTATCAGGTTAGTCTCACATTCTTCGTAGTCCTGATGTGAGATGAAGATAGGCGAGTCACCGATCGGGGAGTTGATGTAGACGTCCTGGATCTTCGGATCGGAGAGTAAAAGTTCCAGTACTCCAAGGCCTGAAGTGTATCTGTTCAGTATATTTGCAAGCTGTTCCATCTCATCGTTTTCCAGTCTTACCCCCATCTGGTTTGCGACATCTCTCAGCATATCGCGTCCAATGTTTTGGAAGACATCACGCATCTTGTCAGGCTCCGCGAACTCTCCTTCCTGAGGATCGTGTGAAGCCATAAAACGTCTCGCTGCGTCCAGAATGTTGTATTTTTCTTCTGAAAGATTGAATTCCGGTGGATCGATGTGGTAGACAGGCCTTGTCTTGTGAGGAACATCGTATACTGTGACTTCTGCGTCTATGTTATCCATTTCGTAGCGTTCCATCTCCTCTCCTCTTTCTGGAGGAAGGGACATGAACTTGGTAAGCATGAAGTTAGGCCTTACCAGAGGGTGGAAGTATTCTCTGTAGATCTCTCTTTCTCCGACGTGGTGGCCTGTGATCTGGTCTTGGGCTTGCTGGATAAATTTACATTGTTCTATTCTTTCTTTGACAGGTTTGACCACGTCCTGAAGAAAGTATTTACAGCATCTCTGTTGCTGTGGGTAGCCATCTTCCATCTTCTGTCTGAGGTGGCGTTCCTTTCTTTTGATCTGTACGTATGCTCCTACAGGGTCCATTCGGAGTTTGTTGAAAACCATTTTCTGGACTTCTGGCAGGTGTTCGCTGTAGATCTGGTCGCATTTTTCTGTCTTGACGTCCTGTGAGATGTATCCCTGGCGGGAGATTTCCTGTATAGCGTTGGCTATTTCTCTTAGGAGCTTTACCTGGTCCTCTCCGTATTCGTATTCTCTTGATTCAGCTAGTATAACGGATTCTGCGTTGGGTACCTCCTGTAGGATGTTTATGACACGGGCCATGACTTCTGGGTAGTCCTCTATGCTTGCTCCGTACATTGAGCCGAGTGTGTTGACTCTTACGGTTGATGTCTCTTCATCATATTCGTATTCGAATACACCCTGATCTCCCTGACCTCTATCGACCATCTCTTTCTTTACACCCAGCATTATTATTCGGGGGTTTCTAAATTAAAAGATAGGATGGCGGACCAACAAGTTGTAAATAAGCTCGTTGACAGGGTGAACGACTTCAATAGGAGGGTTAGAGACCTTGAGGAGAAGATCAGGAACATGAACGCCAGGGTCAATACTCTGGATGATACTCTCCTCGATAAGACAAAAGATATCAACAGCGAGCTTCAGGACCTGAACGATGATATGAGCGATCTTAGAGATAGAGTCGCCAACATGGAAGTAGATATCAAAGAGATAAACAGAGAGAAGAGAAAGTTCGTCACATCTCAGGAGATCGAGGAGATCGAGAACTACATGGATCTCATGAACCCGATTCACTCCTCTTTCGTCACAAAAAAAGAGGCCAAAGAGATGTTACAGGAAAATACAGGTCCGAGCAAGCAGGAAATCGAAAAAATGGTCGACAGAAAGATAAAAAAGCAAGAAGAGGAAAGATAACAATATGTTTTCGAAAACCTACAGTTTCGATAGGAAGGTGAGGTAGAAACTTTATGGAGTTCAAACTGTTTGGAAGAATGAAGGACGATGAAGACGGTTCTGGAGGAGGTTCGCTAGGAGCAAATCAGCAACAGCAGTCAGGCCGTTCGGAAAACAACAGTGTGCTATCCGGTGGAAGTCTGGAACGCACAGTAAAGAACATGTCCCAGCAGGGATACTCAGACGAAGATATAATGCAGGAACTCCAGGGACAGTACTCCCAACAGGAAATACAGAGAGCGATGAACAACGCAGTAACAAGCTCTGCAACAGGAGGCCAGCAGGATGACGGGCCTCAACCACTTACGCAGTACAGTTCAGATCAGGAACAGGAGGCGGTAAGCCCGATGGACCAAGGATACGAACAGAACAATAACCAGTCTCAGCAACAGCAGAATCAGCAGCAAAACTTTCAGAACAATAATCAGGCCTTTCAGCAGGATCAGGGTATGCAGCAACAGCCTCAGCAGACACAGCAACAGCAGGTTCAGCAACCTATCCAGCAGCAGGGACAGGAGAATTCCGCAGGCGGAGGATCAGGAGAAGTTGACCCTGCAGTAGAGGAGTTAATCGAAACTATTGTAGCCGAGAACTTCCAGAGAGTTAAAACCGAGTTCCAGAACGTTTACATGGAGCTAGATACTATAGAAGATGAGCTTGAGGATCTGGAGCAGAGAGTACACGATCTGGAAGTCAGAGATGACGAGGACCAACAGCAGTTTATAGAGAAAATGGACGAGATCGAACAGCACATCGATGACTATGAATCAAGGATCGGAGGCCTGGAAAAGGCCTTCCAGCAGGTTCTTCCATCTCTGGTGGACAATGTCAGGGATCTGACAGGTCTTGTCCAGGAGATCAAACAGGAGAGAGGTATCGAGACCGATGCCAGTGTTTCCCAGGATGATATGGACGAGATGGACATGGAAGACTGGTAAACCTCTCTAGTTTTTTCTTTAATTTCGTTCTTCTGCCTTCTTTCAAGATAGAAAAAATAGTGGAGGAAATGTTTTCCTTTTTATCTACTTTTTTACTCTCTGACTGTTACTGCTATCACCAGGAACAGGAATACCAGTATCAGTACAGGCATTATCGCATCCTGGAAGACTGACGCGTCTGAAGGTATCCACTGCTGGAAGTCTACAAAGTTGAAAACGACAGCCATGAATGAGATAAGTCCTATAAGGGCTGCAAATACTGCGAATCCTGAAGTCGAGTCTTCAGCGTGTTCTGTGATATCGTATCCTGCGACAGCCATGAGGACCATCAGGCCTAGGACTCCGAAAACACCGAAAGTTATGGCAGCTGCAAAGCTGGTGAATATTCCTGAGGTTCCTGAAAGGCCTAGAACACCGAGGAATGCTACTCCGATAGCTATGGCTCCGTTGACTCCATCCTCCTCGCTGATGACCTCGTACTTGTTAAGTAGGCCGTAGGTTACTGCGAGGATGACAAGCCATGGGAAAAAGAGGTTTAACCCCATATCCCACATGATTGTCAGTATCTGGTCGAATGCGCCCATACTGATCTATCCCTCGCTGTTGTTTCCAAGAGCACTGAAGATCTCTGGAAGGCCTCCATTGCTGTCACTGTCATCGCTGTCTCTCAATGTCCAGCCGAGCAGGCCTAGCACTGCCAGTATCCAGATCGTCCCGCTGTTTATCATCCAGTTGATAATCTCCTGGACCTGTCCAAGTGCACCGTCACCGGCGATGACGGGTATGCCTCCTGAGACCGTGAACGCTACGATGACTATCAAGGCCATGATATATCCAAGGCCCTGAACATCGCTGCTGAGATCCAGGCCTACGAACGCAAGTACTACCAAGAGTCCTAGTAGGCCTATTGTTATCAAGGCTATACGGCTGACATAATCCAGCATGAACTGCTGATATCCCGGATTCATAATGATGAATCTTGATGTGTAAAATGCGAATGCGATCGCCAGGATAGCTGCAAATGTGTCATTGTTTTCTTCCAGAAGGCCTATTCTTCTTATCAGGAAGAAGAATATCGTATAGGTTATAATGAAGGGTAGAATCCCGGAGAAGAGGCCTATTTCTCCTCCGCTTGCGAGTAACTCTTCGAATCCTGGTGGGGTTGGAGCCACTCTACTTATTCACCTGACTGCTGTCTAATGTAGTGTTCGACTTTGTTGTTTAGGAGCCAGAGCTCTCTCGCTATGATCATCAGTGCCAGCATCGAGACCCATGGGAAGAGTATACGTCCAAAGCTTACCCAGTCATACTGTGCGCCGTTAGTAACTGTGTAGAGTGTCGCCATGATCGCTCCGAACGACAGGACAACCAATACGAACTCGTTTACAGTGTTCTCAATATTGTCCATATAATGCTCGAACTGGTCTGTGAAAAACTTTCCCATTTTTATCACCTAGAGGCCTCCCATGCCTCCCATTCCACTTCTTCTAGCCTGAATTTTAGCAAGTACGTAACCTACTGCTAATCCGATCACAAGTAGGTCGGGATTCTCCATAGACCTGTTCATTATGCTCTGTACTGTCAACTGCATTTTAATGACCTCTAAATGATACAAGTTACTCCTTATTTAAATAATTACACCATCTTGAAGGCCTTGATACTCCTCTAGGCCATTTTCTGCTGACATCTTCCCGCTGTAGGCCTCTCCAGCGATAGCCTTATCAAGGTCAATCTCTAGCTCGTCGCCTATTTTCGTACCTGGTGTCGCGTTATTCTCCAGGACTTTGACATCTCCCTTTTCATCTCTTATGTAATCTACGGCATAAAAACCGTCTCCGAAGATTTCTTCAGTCTTCTCAGCGAGCCTCTTCTCCTCCTCACTTGCTTCCGGGGCCTCGACGTATTTGCCATTGTTATCAAGGTTGTTCGCGATCCCATCTCCGCCTGAACGTTCCTTCCTGTAGATTTCCCCGTCCAGAAGGATCATCCTCATATCAGAGTTATCAGCTTCGGCACCTGTCTCAAAATATTCCTCAAACAGAAGATGCTCCTCTATCTCATCCCTCGAAGAATCTCCCAGAACACGGTCAATATAACTCTCAAGCTCGTCCTCAGATTCCACAAGCTCAACACAGTCGCCCTGACAGGTATCTTTCCGCGGCTTGGCAACAATACTGTCACCGTCTTCTAGCTTATTAGAGGCCTCATCAAAACTGTAACTTTTAACACTGTCAACTCCCTCCGACTCGTAAACATTCTTCGTAGCCTTCTTATCCCGGGAAATCAGAGCCGACTGCGCACCGCCATAGAAGCAAACATCGTATTCATTCTCAAGATCCGCCATCAAACCCATCTTCTCGACCCGTTCCTCCAGCGAAACATCGGAAAACCAGGTATTAGGCCTGTAAAAAATACCGCCGTCGAAATCAGAGGCCTCAACACCATCAACAACGATTTCATCATCTTTCCGCTCTATATCAGAAGGCCTGATGGTGTTAGTAGAAGCTCCTTGATCCTCAAGAGCATTCTTTACTCCAGAAAAAGTAGAATCTGTCTCTGAAGCAGCCAGATAGAACTCGGCACTGGAATCATCTTCTGTGTCATTTTCGCTGATCGAAGGCCTTTCTATACCTGTATCAGGCCTCCACACAAAGGATTGTTCTTCTGATTTAGCCCCGGCCGAACTCATAGGTAGTTATTGAGAAGTAACAAATATAAGTTTTACTAGTTGTAGAGTTCTCTGAGTTTCTTCAGGGTCTCGTTCTCGAATTCGCCTTCGGACTGTGCGATGTTGTATATGTCCTGTACTTCGTCGTCTATCTTTTTCCCTAGGCTGGTAAATTTGTTCATCCTGTTTTTAACGTTGTCTGGCGTCCACGGCGGCGTACCGGTATTGGAGAGGGAGCCACTGCTCTGCATCTGTCCTATGGCAGATTTTACGGTCTGAGCTGCCCCTCTTATTTTGTCATCGTCACTTGAGATCTGTTTGAGGTCTTCTGCTTCAGTCTTTTTTATCTTCAGTTCGTCTTCCACCTCTTTCTCGAAGTCATTTATGATGTTTTTGTGTTGTGACTCCCATTTGTCTATGTTTTCCAGTTTGGATTTGAACTGGCTCTTCGTTGCACTGGCACTTCTGCTTCCCGCAAGATTTCTGTTCCTGGCCTCATTTACAAGTTTGTTCAGAAGATCATTGTCGTTTGCAACCTTTCTTGGGCCTCCTGGAAGTTTCTCAGCGAATTTGTGTATCCTTATGTATAACTGGATGTTCTCCCAGCTCTTATCTATTTGATCTCTCAAAGGCGTTATAGAATTCTTTTCGTCCTTTTTCACTCTCTCTAGCTCTTGCTTCAAATTTCTCAGTTGATCTCTCATATCATTATTCCAGCTGTTCATTTTATCATGGATCTCTGAATCCGCTCCCCAGTCGAGGTTTCCGGAGTTGGCTTCTCTCATGTCATCGGCACTCCTTGTTTCCAGATCTTCCATCTCGCTCTCGATGTGCTCCATCCTGTCTAGAACCTTCTCTACGCTTTTGACATCCGATTCGTCTCCTTTTTTCTCGTTGTTAATCCTCTGAACATGATTCCTGAAATCAGAAGGATAATGGTCGATAGCATCTATTATATCAGTACCGGAGCTGAAGACGGATAGTGCATCCTTGATACTCTGGTTCTGCTTTTTCTTTTGGTTCTGGCTTACGTTGTTGGCGAAATTAGCTGCTGTCTGTCCCAGCTGGCCCCAGTTAACGTTCGAACCTCCGCTCTGGCTCTGACCGCCTCCCTGGCCTCCGGTGTTCCCAGAACCGCCGCTACTGCTGCCTGTGCTAGAACTTCCAGAGCTACTACTGCTACCGCCGCCTCCCATTTCCTGTAGAAGGCCTAACTGCATCAAAGCACCGAGCAGGATGCTGATCAGGGCGGTCGCGAAAAGTATTCCGGGACTGACTCTTCCCAGCATCTGAACGGTGATAAACGATGTTACAATGGAGAGGCCTTTGATTCCGTTTGGGATGTCGTCATCTGTTCTGCCGTATGTCTGGCGGTCGATTCGTTCTTCGAACAGTTCGAAGCCGTAACTTAGCATGTTTTTCTGTACGAAGTAGAAACCTGCGATCGGTGCTAGAAAGTACAGTAAGACTCCCTGAACTGAGTCAATGTTGAAAACCAGGATGGTGTTTATGAACTCCAGGAGACTGTCCTGGATTCCCTGATTACCGCCAATCGTATCCTGGGCAGAGGTTAAGGGAACTGAAACCAGATAAAGGCCTGTAAAATAGAGAAGCTTCCTGGATCTCTGACCATTCATAGGTAAACAATGGTCTTTTTACAGTTTTTAATCCTTCTCCCGTATCTCAGCCTTTGATGAAGAGGTATCCTAGGTAAAGCAGTAGAAGGCCTAGCAATCCTACTGTCAGTATTCCTATGCTTGCTGCCATCTTCCGGATCAGTGTCCAGTAAGGAGAGGCGAGAAGCATCGCAGAGATTGTTACCGCCATCAAGGTGGATTCTTTGTGAACACTGGGCTTGTTCTTTCCGGTCCAGGGATTATCGTCTTCCTGTGCAAATGTCATCCGTAAAGCCTTTTTCAGAATCATCTGGAGCAGGATGGTCATGAATGCAAAAGGAGCAAGTATTTCGAACAGAAGCTCCGACTGAGAATCGTACGTAGGGGCTTCAAACCAGTCTTGGGCCTCAAAATCAGAGTTGGAACCGGTTTCGATCCCGTACTCCTGTACAGCAGAGCCTAAAGACAGCGATGAAATCAGGAAGACAGAAAGCACTACAAGTCTAGCTTTCATCAGAGATCGAGGTCACCACCGCCACCAGAATCAAGGTCTCCTCCGATATCACTGCCACCGCTACCGCGTACATCATTTAGGTAATGAGGCAAAACTTCATCAACCAGCACACCGACAAAAAGACCTGTAAGGCCTACAACAGCGACCTCGGACCATGGATAAGCAAGGCCTACAAGATTACCGAAAGGATCGCTGGTAAAAGTCGATGTAAAATGAGCTGTCAAAGTAGCAGCAGGATATCCAAGCAGTTTCCATTTCCAAACATCTCTCATAGAATATAATTAAAATCTGGTATTTAATAATAGTTCTGAAAAATAAGAGGATTTTGGGGTTAAACTCTACCCTCCGAAGTAATGCTGGAGCTCTTGACTAGCATCTAGTAGGTGATCAAGGTTGCTAGCTACTTCAGCAAGTTCACTTTCAGCCTGCTGGTTTTCCTTCATATCCTGCTGTTTCTTTTGATCTACATCCTGCATTTCTTTAGATGCGGTTTCAAATTTGTCTTCTATGTCTGCTAGAACTCTTATCTCTTGCTGAATCTCTTGGATTCCGGGTTCATGGCCTAGGTATCTTTCTGCATATTTCTCAATAGCTGCAGATTGCTCCGCAGGAGTTTTGCCTTTCAAACCTTCTTTGTTTATTGCGATGATGAATCCTTCAAGATCCTCATGTTGTTGGAGCTCTTTCAAGGCTGCGATAAGCTCTTCTTTTGCCTCATCTAGTTCTTGGATTTCCTGTTTTTCTCTTTCCTCTTCTTCTCCAAGTTCATTAATTACTCTTTCAATCTCCGCTTCAAGTGATTCAACTGGTGCATCTGACATATTATTATCATCATTATCCTCGCTTATATATTCTTCGTCATTTGTTCCTGGAGTGTAATCAATATCCTCATCGCCCCCAGAAGTGGTTGGATCAGGGCCAGGATTTCCTCCATCACGATCTCTTCTTGGATGGTCAGGATTGCCTACAACCCTTTCTTGAAGGTCACTAGGATAACGGGAAGAACCTCTCTCTAGCTCCGTACCATTAGAACCTTCCAGTTTATCAAAAAACCCGTTTGCCGCATCCGTCGCATTGTTCAAAATACTACCGGAACTACTTCTTCCTCCTCCTGAGCCTCCGCCCTCAGATCCTCCTGAACTTGGGAAACCTGTAATAGCACCGAGGATCAGAAGGCCTAAAACGTAGGCTCCAATTGCTATAGGCGGAACTCCAAGGTAGAGTGCAAGACCTCCGCCTCCAACAGCTAGAACAAGAAAGCCGATAAAACCTACCATATTCTTAACTTCGTAACTGTCCTTTAATTAATCTGCGTTCTCGAACTTCCCGAGACGCTGCAGAGTCTCCAGTATTCCCCAGGCATAGATAACAGCTTCCCAAGCCCGGACAAAATCTTTTTGCTCCAGAAAATGTTCTGTATCATCTCTGTACGCTAAAACGTTCTCCATCTGTTCAACGCTTCTGTCAAGGCCTTCAAGCTCTTCATCAAGTCTTTCCAGCCATTTCTCCGTCTCCTGCTTCAGCTTTTCCTGGGTCTTGTCCATCAGCGATAGGCCTCCAGGAACTCATCCTCTTTGTGAGATGTACTGCCTACGATTATAATACAGTGAGGGGGATTTCCCATTTCTTTTTCAGTAAAGTTTTCCAGTTTTCCAGCAGAGATTTTCTGTGAATCGGTGTTCGCTCTCTCGATCACAACTGCGTCACGATCCGCAAGCTCCTCTTTCAGATCGATAAGTTTCTCTGAGGCCTTTTCCGCCCGGTAATTGATGTCTAGAAGTATCAGAGTATGGAGGCCTATCTCATCGTTCTTCTCGATATAATCAGTTACTGATTTAGGTGCGGAATCTTCAGGTAATGTGACTGTTCTTCCGAATTTGTAGACGTTTAGGCCTGTCTCTGCGATTGAGGTGAAGATTGAAGGTGCGTGAACTATCCTGACTTCGAGGCCTTTTTCCTCAGCTCTATGTTTTATGTCGTAATGTGTCGTAGCTGTAAGCGGGTCGCCGGATACCAGGAATGCTGTATCTTTTTCCTCTGCTGAATCTATTATCCTGTCTTCGCGTTCCACCTTATCACGTGGAAGTTTCTCTATCTCCGAGTCTGTTTTTTCCTCTACTTTTTCCAGGTCTACGGTCTCTGTGTTCGTGTAGAACTCTGCATAGACTTTCTCCGCTTCTTCGATGGCTTCGAGGCCTTTCTCTGTGATTTCTTTGTCGTCAAGTCCGACGCCTACAAGATGGAGCATAAAGTAAACGGGACGGCTTAAGTATTTTAATCACACCTTTCTCTTCTATGGAACAGGAAAAACTCGAGGAAAGAGTAAAGGAAACCTTCAGAGAACAGGGCTTTGAAATAAAGGAAGAAGGAAAACGGCTCAAGGCCTCAAAGAACGGAGAAGAAAAAATACTGGAAGCCTACTCTTCCAAAGAGTACTCTGAAAAAGAAGTCCTGGAAAAAGATCATGGAGGTATTGTCTTCGTCGATGAAGGCCTCTCAGATCTGAAGGAGAACATGGACATCTCTATTATATATGAAGAGAGGGAGAAAGACTACGAACTACCTTCCTACGAGATCATCGGCGATATCGCAGTAATCAGCGAGCTGACAGTTGAAAGAGAGAAAGCGATAGAAGGAATCCTCGAACACCATCCCAATATTGAGACTATCCTCCTGAAACAGGGAGGCCTCAAAGGAGAATTCAGGGTCGGAGACTACCAGAAGCTTTACGGCGAAAAAACCGAGACAGTTCACAGAGAGTTCGGCACAGAACTAAAAGTTGACCCGACAGAGGCCTATTTCTCGGAAAGATTTTCCACTGAAAGAAACAGGATAGTCTCAAAGATAGAGGAAGGCGAGAAAGTCCTCGTCATGTTCGCCGGTGTAGGGCCTTTCGCAGTTATGGCAGCGAAAAACGCCGAGCCGGAAAAAATAATCTCAGTCGAGAAAAACCCAGAGGCCTGCGAATACCTGAAGGAAAACATCAAGAGAAACAAGATTGAAGATAAAGTCAAGGCCTACTGCGGAGATGTAAAAAACATAGAGTATTCGGAAAAATTTGATCGAATCGTTATGCCTCTACCAGGTTCAGCGGACAAGTTTCTAGGCCTCGCAATGGAACTGGCAGAAGATAAAGGAGTAATAAATTATTACAGGTTCCTGGAGAACGAGAACTGGAAGAAAATACGGGACGAAATACGTGAAGAGGCTGAAAGAAAAGGCCTTGAATTTAAAATCGTCGAGAAAACGGTTACAGGCGATAGAGGCCCTTCAGTGAAAAGAGTCTGTCTGGATATCAGAGTTTCAAAATAAACACTTCCTGTTTGTTACCGCAGAATGACAAAAACAGGGAAAGGTTTATATAACTTCCAGTCATAATGTGTTGGTATAAGGTGACAACAAAAAATGAGCTGGGCTGATGAGGCTAAAGAAGCGTTTACAGAACTTCCGGGAGACGTTAGGTCTGCCGCAGAAAAATCCTATGATATAATTCGTAATGACAACAACAGAAACTTCGACCCTGAAAGAAGAAACTTCCTTCAGGCAGCGGGCGTTGCCGCCGCTGGAGGTTTTGTGGACTTCGCTGAAGACGGAGATCTGGATTCCGTTGACTACGCAGCAGGAGTAGGATCGGCGGCCGCGGGTCAGGCTGGCGAGGCTTGGGGTGCTGTCGGCGATGCGATCCCGTACAGGTTGAGATCTCCGATCACGAAGGAAGAAAGCGGAGAACAGACTCCGGTAGATAACTCCACTGAGACCCCTACTGAAACCAAGACTCCTGTAGATACAGAAACGCCTACAGAGACAGAGTCTCCGACTGAAACAGATACTCAGACAGAGACACAGACTGAAGCTTCGGAATTTGCCTATGAAGGCCTCTCTGAAGGCCTGCTTGACGAAAGTGATGGTGTCAGAGATGCATTCATGGGTTACTCAGTCACGGCCCTAGACAGTCAGCTCGAAGGCGTTGGTTACGAAGAAGTTATTGAGAACACCAGCGATTACGAGGCCCAGGTCATGGATGTTCTTGAAGGAACAGACTTTGAAGACGACGAGTTCAGACTCGGAGAGTACGGAGTCTCCGATGAAAGGCCTAACGGCAGATGGCTTGACATGGACGAGATCGGAGCATCCGACGACTTCAGCTCCTACATGGAAGATCTCCACGACGAAGGAGAACTTGAAGAAGAAGTCTTCGGTTACTTCCAGGATCTCGAGAGGAGCGATCTCTAAGCTCCTCCTTTCCTATCTTTTCTTCTTGGAATCGACGAAAACGTGACTTTAGTTTCACAGGTGGATAGAATTAACTTCAGAGAAGGCCTTTACGATGATTTTGACGCGCCTACTGCATGGGCATCCGCACAGAACAGTGCCAGTGCCAAGACCAACCACAGGAAGACATTTCTTAGAGATAACGGTCTGCTGAACAGAATAGGCCTTAAACAGGAGGATATTGATGTATCGGAAGAGGTTAAACTGGGAGGCGAAGATCTCTCCGATATGAACGCTGAACTGGATAGTGAAGGCCTGGGTGAGCTAACTTTTCTTCCGACAGCTGCTTTCAGGAGAAATATTTCTTCTGAGGATTTTGAGGCCTTATCTGAAAGTGTTCAGATGATTAATCCTGCTCCTATCCCCAGTTTTCTGGGTGATAAGGCCGAGCAGAACTGGGCTTTCTGGGATGATCCTGGCACCGTACCAGGTTATCAGCCGGTAGATCATTATCTTCAGAAGTACGATGATGTTGAGAAAGTGATAGAGGAGGTTCAGGAGGATATTATCGGAGATGTTCCTCTTGTCATGAAACCTCGAAGCTCCAGCGGTGGAAGTGATATATACTTCTATCCTGATGGCGTCGATGGAATGGTGGAGGACTGGAGAGAAGACGGTATACCTCAAGGATATCTGGCTCAGTATGCGATACCTCACGAATTTGATCTGAGGACTATCGCTGCCAAAGATACTCCTGTTAACGGTATGAAGAGATACGGTGATCCTGATACGGATAGGGCGAACCTAAGTCTTCTTGACAGCACATCTACTGAAGGTAAAGCAAAATTAGCTCTCGAACAGGGGGCTGCGGAAGGCATAGATATGAATGACCTAGATCCGGCTATACAGAATATGATAGAAGATCACATTGAGGCCTTCACAGATGAATACGGTAAAGAGTATGAGGAGTTAAACACGTGGATAGGATGGGATTTTCTGGCGATCAATCCGTATGACAGAAAGCTGAACGATTACCCGGATGAAATTATCGAACCTCTTCTACAGGAAGACTATGAGACAGAGAACGGCAACTACCTGATTTTCTGCGAAGGTAACTTATCCCCGGGATCGATTATAGACTACATAAACCAGGAACCGGAACAGGATACTTCCGCAAATCTCTGGAGCTATGCTGACGCGGTTAGCAGGGGTGAAGAGTTTGAGAGAGGAGTTCCAGAAGAAATAGGTCTTGAAACTTTACAGGATCGATATCAGAACCTATAAAAAAGTTACCAATCTTTTATTACCTCACGGTGAATAAACTTGAGTAATAATGTTCCTGGCCCGAAGAGACACCCGCCATTGGATGGAGAGACTAGTTACGGAGAAGAGGCCAGCCATGTTAGTAGAGGCTCAAAACCACCTAGAGCATCAGATACAATTAGTGGAGGTGAAAATACAACAATGACAAGTTACCAAGGACGCGACTTCTGGGCAGATGTCAAGAGAGGAATGGAAGATCTAGACGACGACCTAGAAGATCTAGCTGACTACGTAGAGAACGGAGACTTCAACGACGCAGTTGACACAATGGTATCTGCAGTCAACCAGGTAGGAGGATATGATGAAGCCAGAAACACGGCAGAATCAATAGCAACCTATCTTGACGCAGTTCAGGATGATGTCGAAGGAGTTTACGACGATCTAGAAGTCCACCAGCAGACTCTGGAGCAGGCAGCTCAGGATCTTCAGGACGTTGGTTTTAGACAGGACGAACTGGATTCTATGAGTGACATCCAGAACTACGTTGCAAACAGATAACCTCTCCCTTTTTCCTTACCTTTTATTACGCCGCGTTATTTAGCAATCCTCTTAATCAAAATCTGGTTCAAACAAACGAGCGAAACATAAAAAATTGTTCTAAAGTACCGACAAGGATCTAAATGAACGACTGGCATGTAACAGAAGTTGGTGGAGTTTTAGAGGAAGATGATAGAGAAACAACCTTACTTGTATTTGATGAAGGCACTCAGAGATACAGAGGCCTTCAGTCCTCAGAAGAACTCCTAACCAGGAAGAACTACGTGGGCCTTAATTTGGCAGGAACAGATGAAGATCCTGAAGAGAGGTTTTCTGAGGATGAAATAAAAGTTAGAGGGGAAGGTTTCTACGTTATTGAACCTGAAGCAAACTACGGACAGTCTGATAGCACGGAAGCAACTTCTGATGGACGGATTCCCGAAGACCGACCTGTAGCAGACGAGGGAAATCCGCCTTTTGATGGCAGAGATCTCACTGCGCCTGTGATGTCCGATGGTTCCAGAGGAATGAATTCTGAAGGGTTCGAACAGGCCCGGTATACAGATCGGAATTTCTGGGAGGATGTCCAGAGAGGAATGGAAGAACTTGATGACGGTCTGGACGATCTGGCGGGCTACATACGGAGCGGTGAATTTGATCAGGCAGTAGATGTCATGGAACGAGCTGTCGATCAAGTTGGAGGCTATGATCAGGCCAGAGAAGCTGCAGAATCAATTATGGGTTACCTGGATGATGTTGAAGAAGATCTGTCCAACCTCTACGGAGATCTAGATGGTCTGAGGCTGGAAGTTAAACAGGCAGCTCAGGATCTTCAGGACGTTGGTTTTAGACAGGACGAACTGGATTCTATGAGTGACATCCAGAACTACGCTGAGAACAGATAATCTGGTATTCTATAACCTTGATTCCAAGATCGCTGTGGTATTGGTAAGATATTTAAATCTGTTGTCACCATTAAGTAAACATGAACTATCAAGGTCCTGATAACTTCGCTGATGTCCTCGATGGAATGGAGGATGTAGATGATGCACTGAACGATCTCGAGGACAGAGCGAATGTATCTCAACAGGAATTGAACTATATCCAGTTTAGAACCCAGCAATTGCAGGATGAAATTCAACAGGGTAGAGATACTGCTCAGGCTATTGCTGAGTATGAACAGGACATAGCTAATCAAATAAGTGGAATTGATCCGAACAATATTTACGCTACTGTTATAGACAATGACCCGGATGATGTAGAGCTGAATGGTCCAATCTCAAAACTCGGGGGATATATACTAGAGTCGGACTGGCTGTGATAAAATGGACATAGATGGAGACATTACAAGGAGAGATTTTGCAAAAGTGGCAGGCCTCAGCGGGATAGCTGCAGCGACAGGCCTCGGTTCGACAGTTATAAGCGGAGCAGATCTACTGTCGGAAGATAGTTCTTCAGGATCGGCCGGTGCTGGAGGCGGTGAAGAAGATCCTGGACCTTTCTATGTCGGCAGGGCTGGTTTTGAGGAGGCCTACGATGAACTTAATGATGCTGATCAGATGAGTATTTTTTCTGATGCAGTGTATGAGGAGATGTTTGACGGTGAAGGAAGGGATCTTGTTGGAGCATACTTTGACCATAACCCTTCCGATAACCAGACTGATTCATCCTTCAAGTACTTCTTCGCGGAGGAAATAGATGACTATATGAGTGAGAATGAGGACGGTGAAATGGAGGTTGATTACTCCAGTCTGGAGGAGAAGGATCCTGAGATAAGGTCAACTTCATGGCAGAATACCGATGATAGTATCGCTGAAACATTTGAAAAATATGGGACACGAAATGAAGAACAGGTTCCCGATCTACTGGAAGGAGGTCTAGAATAATGAAACGAAAACTGATCCTGACCGCATTTTTGACAGCATTTCTGATTTCAAACGCTTCAGCCACAGTAGAATTCGATGGAGGTATCCAGGTCAACGACTCCTACATCGAATCAGGAGAACCAGTACAGATAAGTGTGAACGCAGAATCCAATGAACAGATAATCGGAGTTGATGCAAAATGGAACTCATGGATGGAATACGAAGAATACAACTCCTGCACAGGATATACCACTTGTGACGCAAGCTGGACTTTCACACCATACACAACAGGAGAAAGAACGATTTATGTCAGATCAAGATCAGAATCGATGTCCAGCTATCATACAGAAAGCACAACGATAACAGTAAATCAGGAAACAGAAGAGGAAAGAAACGTAGACTTCACGACAATACCATCATCCTTCACCCAAGAACAATCACACTCGATAACAGCAGAGGCCACAGACACCACAGGAAACCTTTACGGCCAGGAATTCATTATAGAAGAGAGGAAAGACTACGGAGGACTTGGATGGGGCGACTGGCAGGAAGTTGACAGCACATACTGTTGGGAAGCATCAGGAGAAGAATGCGAGGTTACCGGCAACTTCAATCCGGACAGCAGCGGGACCTACCAGCTAAAGGCCTCAGTAACGGCAGATGATGGACAAACACTGAGCGCCAGAGAAACAATAACTGTAGAAGAGGCCTCAGAGGAGTTTTCCATAGATATCTCGAACATAAGAAGCACGGATTCGGATATAAGAGAAGAAGACTCCACTGAATTCAAAGCAGATATCACACCTAGCCAGGATGTCAGCTACCTCGAAGTCACATTCACTTCAGGGAGTGAAGAGATCGATTCTATCCAGGAATACAGTCTTAATGGAGGAGATACCACTACTGTAACGGTAGATTCGGACTGGGATTCTCTTTCGCAAACGCTCTCGACAGGCCAGAACCACGATCTTGAGGTCAGGTTAAATAGTTACCAGCTGGATTCAGAGATCTCACAGACTGAGGAGGACGCTTTTTTTCTTGCCGAAGGTGATGAACAGTTCAGTATAACGGATTACGGACCTTCCGGAGATGTCAGTAGTCCTGCAGACCTATACGTTGAACTTGACGACAATCCCTCCACAGGATGGTGTAAATGGGAGGAAGGAAACTCTGTAAGCCGCTATTCAAGTGAATTAATGTCCAAGCCAGACAACAGTGAAGCCAGGTGGACTCAGAGCCAGGAATTCTCCGAGGGAGAACACACAGTAACCTTCCAGTGCTTCAACTATGTAAGAAGTATAACAGGAGAGGAAAAAACGACTTTCACAGTCGAAGACGAACAGCAGATAGAGATCAGAAATCTCGAGAGTACAGACACATACATAACAGAAGGCGAAGAGACAGAATTCGAAGCCGAGATCCACTCCAATGAACAGTTCAACGGCCTCCAGGTAGATTTCTACGTAGACGGAGAACCAGTAGATGGCGGAGAGAATGACGTCAACTTTGACTCCGGAGAGACCAGAACAGTAAGTAACACCTTTTCCTGGGACGAACTGGATGACCAGTTCAATACAGGAGATCACGATCTAGAAGTAAGATTAAACAATTACGCGCTCAACTCAGAAGTTTCAGAAACAGAGGAAGATGCCTTTTCCCTCGCGGATTCGGATCAAAGGCCTTCATGCCAGACGTTCAGTGACTCGGATCTTGATGTAGGCCTTGAGAACTTCGAGAGCGTACCTCAGGAAGGAGAGAACTATGAATCTTCTGCAAGGCTTGACAACAGCGGTGACAGAGATGTTGGAGGCAACCTTGGTATCTATATCAAGGAATCAAGTGAATTGCCGAACTGCGAGTTCTACGAAGATCATTATAACGATCTTATCGGCTTTACAGGGGGCAACGTCTATCCTGATGCTGGAGAGTCCGAATCCTTTGACTTCAGCTATTCGGGAACTCCTATCGATGACCTGGAGTTCGACGAAACATACAGCCTCGTGGCCATATTCTCCCATGATGACACGACCTATATAGGTCCTGTAGGAGCTATTCAGTGGCAGAGTTCGGACGGAGGTGGAGAAAGCGATCCGACAGCCCGGTTCTCATGGGACAGACATCCTGTAGTTGAAGGTGAATCCGCAGAGTTTGATGGTTCCTCAAGTTCAGATCCGGACGATGATTTAAACCAGTACAGATGGGACTTCGACGATGGATCATCCTATGATTATGGAAGTAGAACAAGCCACAGATTCACCTCGACAGGAGACTATGACGTCCAACTAAGAGTCAGGGACTCGAACGGAAATACAGATACAAGGACAAGAGAAGTAGAGGTTATCTCAGATTCTGGAGACTGCGATATAAGCATAGGGAGCCTTAGCTTCGAGGATTCTGTGATAGAAAGAGGAGATTCGACAGAGGCCTCAGTAACAGTGACTAACAACGGAGAAGATCAGGACTTCGAAGTGAAGTTCAAGATAGAAGGAAATACAGTACGGACAATCGACAGAGAAGTATCAGCAGGATCACAGAGCACCTTCAGTAATTCAGTAAGCCCTGATGTCGACAGCATAATCACAATCGAGGTTAACACGGAAGGAAGTCCCTGCGGTAGCAGGACCTATGATAGAAACGATGAGCTGACAGTTGTAGGAGATGAAGAAGGACAAAGGCCTCAGGCATCATTCTCCTGGAGTCCATCCCAGCCTGAGACAGACGATACTATCACTTTTGATGCCTCAGGCAGTCAGGACTATGATGGAGACATCGTCGAGTACGAATGGTTCTTCGGAGACGGAGAGTCAGGATACGGAAGAACAGCACAGCACAGCTACAGTTCAACCGGAGACTACGATGTACAGTTGGTCGTGGAAGACTCCAGCGGAAACACGGATTCCAGGACACGGACAGTACCTGTAAGAGATGATCCCGGCGACTGCTCCCTCACACTAAGCAGACTAAGATTTGGAGACCCTGTAATAGACAGAGGACAGACCACCACAGGAGAGATCAGCCTCTCAAACCACGGAGAATCCCAGAGAGTAACAGCAAGATTCAAGGTAGAGGGACAGGTCGTAGACTCACGTGAAAGAACAGTCGACGCCAACTCCCAGAGAACGTTCACATCATCGCTAAGCCCGGAAGAAGACAGCATCATCACGGCAGAAGTCACAACAGAAGGAAGTCCATGCGGATCAAGATCCTACCAGAGAAACGAAGAACTGGTAGTCGTAGGAGGAAGCCAGGAAGCAACACTTGAAGTAAACGCCAGATCAGACACAGGGAGAAGACTATCAGACGCAAGAGTGAGAGTACAGGGGCCACAGCAGACCACAAGATACACAGACAGCACAGGACAGGCCTACTTCGAACTCGACGAAGGAGAATACGAAGTCTCAGTATCGAAATCAGGATACCAGACGGAAGCAAGAAACATAGGCCTTGAATCCGGCGAACACAGAACGCTTACACTAAACCTGGATAGAGGAGATACGGACCGGGGAACCTTAGTAGCTCTTGTAGAGGACGTAGATGGCGAAAGGCTTGAAAATGCAGAGATCTCGGTCAACGGATACACCAGAGACACTGACAGCGACGGGAGAGCGACCATAGACCTTGAACCAGGAACATACTCCGTAACAGCCCAGAAACAGGGATACGGTAGCTGGACAGAAACAGTGAATATCAACAGAGACCAGGACACAGTAGAGGTCTTCAGACTCACAGAAGATGAGACACAGCAAGGCCTCCAGATAACAGATATCGACAGCCCAGGCTCAGTCTGCAGAGGAGAGACGATGACAGCAGAGGTAACAATCGACAACAACGCAGGATTCCACGAATTCGTCACACTGACAGGAAGAGGCCTCGGAAGCATCAACTCACTCAGAGACTTCAGTCTTGGAGAAAGAGAGACAGTTGAGAAAACAATCAGGTTCACCAACGTCCAGGGTTCGGGGACAGAGGAGTTCACAGTAACGGCAAACAACCAGTACTCCGACTCAAATACAGAGACAGTACAGGTAGAAAGCTGTGGGACAACAGCAACAGGAGAACCAACAGACATCTCGATGCAGCTCTCATACAGTAAACAGCCAAACATGGCAGTAGAAGGAGATGCCCTGAAAGTCAATGGATTTGTGGACGGAGCTAGAGGAAGAACGACAGTCGAGATAGACGTAAGCGGAGAAACAAAAGCCTCAGTCCAGACACAGCCAGACGGCTACTACCAGACATGGATCACGGCAACAGATGTTGGATCTCACACAGTCACAGCAACAGCAGGAGAAGTAAGTGCCTCAAGGCCTCTCAGAGTAATCCCTACATCAAGAGTCACAGGCCTTGAAGCACCAGTAAGTGCCTTTGAAGGTCAGCAGTTCCACGTATGTGCCAGCGTCGAATCACAGATAGAGCCAGAGGTAATCCTGGAAAGAAACGGCGAAGTAGTAACCTCCAGGACAGAAAACGGAAGAGTATGCTTTGAACAGGAAGCAAGAGATCCAGGAATACACCAGTACAGGATAGCAGCACTCACATCCGGAGAAAGCAATTCAGCCTCCACAACAGTAGAGACACTGGAGATGGACGTCGAAGCAGAAAGCTTCCCGAACCAGATAGCATCAGTAGAATCAGGATCAGGCCTCATCAAGGTAAATCTTTATAACACAAACGAGAACCAGACCAGATACGATCTACAGCTCGAAGGCCTCCCAAGGACCTGGGTATCACAGAGCGAGAAGCAGATAATCCTGGACAAAGGTGAGAGAAAGACAGTCTACTTCTACCTCACACCTCAGGAAGAAGGAAGCTACACTCCATCAATCTCGGTGGACTCAAGAGGAACGGAAATATACCGAGAGGAACTCGATGTCATCACAGGCGGAACCACCGACCCCCAGCATGGAAACGATGAAGGATTCTTCCAGGGGGTCATGAACAGCCTTCAAAACCTCTTTTCCTTCTAAACCTTCTTTTCTCTCCTCATATCTTCCTATCTTCATAACGAAAGGCCTTTTTTCACTGGAAGGAAGTCGATTTCTTTTGTCACTATCGACTAATATAAAAGATTTGGTTAGAGTGTTATTATATGGTGACAATTCAGCATGAATAGCTCATCTAAACTCGTAATACTTTCAACTCTACTAACACTTTCAGTGACTTTGACTGCTGCCAGTCCTGCGGAAGTTACCCTGTTCCCTCAGGAGTCCAGCACAAGAATTGATTCTTTCACGTCTTATGAGGTCACTGTGGAAAATACAGGGCCGGTTGAAGATGTTTATTCTCTGACCTCTTCTGATACAGCTTCTATCGATATCGCACCTCGACAGGTGGAACTTGAACCAGGAGAATCTGAGGTAGTGAACATCTGGTACAACCCGGACAGTCAGAAAGAAGCAGGAAGATACAGTTTTGACATAAACGCCAAATCAAGAGCTAACGGAAATACTTACTCGGCTCAGGGCTTTGTCAATGTTATCCGGGAGCATGATGTCTCCATGAACGTACAGGAACCAGGATCAGTCTGCCTCGGCGAAAGAGCAACCTACCAGGTAGAACTGACGAATGAAGGCCTTCAGAAGGAAACGTTCGAACTTACATCTCCAGTCGGAGAGTTCTCACAGAACGAGGTAACTCTTGAAGATCAGGAGACACAGACGGTCGAACTCTACGTCTCCTCAGAGCAGGAAAGAGAAGAATCGTTCAACGTCGTAACAGCTTCAACAACAAGCTACGCACAGTCCATCAAGAGCGTTAACTTCCAGGCAGAGACCTGCTACTCCTCAGAAGTAGTGGTCAACCCTGAAAGCCAGAGAGTAGCCTCAGGAGCAACAGCAGAGTACGACATTACAGTCAGGAACACAGGAACACGGTCAGACGAGTTCGTACTCCAGACAAGCCAGGGACAGCTACAGAACACAACACTCCAGATCCCTGCAGACTCCTCAGCGACTACTTCACTCGAGTTCACGCCGGAAGAACTCGGCGAACAACAGGTACAGATCACAGCAGAATCAGAAATAACAACGACAGCAACAGCTTCCGCAACAGTTTACAACGGAATGGAATCAGAGATCTCTGTACCACAGCAGGAAGTAAATACTTGTGAAAACACAGAAACAGAAACACCAGTAAACGTAGAAAACACTGGAGAAGCAACGGAAACCTTCGAGCTGCAGACAACAAGAGGAAACCTTTCACAGGAAGAAGTAACACTCAGACCAAGAGCATCAGAACAACTCAACCTCAGCTACAGCACCGGAGACGAGGCCTCACAGGTCAACTACCAGATCACATCAACAGCCTCCACCTTCGGAGAACCAAGTGACACAGTATCAGGAACATTCAACGTAGAGAACTGCTATGACCTGCAGATGAACATCATCCCTGAAGTAGCAAGCGCAGGAGAGAACAGAAGCCAGGTCTACGAAGTAAGACTTCAGAACACAGGAACACAGCAAAATACCTACGAACTCAGCTACGAAGGACCATCCTGGATCGACATCAAAGACAGAGAAAACGACGACAACGAAAGAACAATCACAGTCAACCCAGGAGAAACAGGCTACGCAGACATCTATGCAGGAATCCCATACCAGAAACGAGGAGAAGTAGAAATCACAGCAACAGCAGTAGGAGAACAAGTCAAACAATCCAAGACAGTCAAACTCGTCGTAGGAGAAGACATCGAAGAAGCAATGAAAAGCGACGAACAAGAAGCAGGAGGAGCAATCACAGGAGCATTCACAGACACAGCCAACAGCCTGATCAACCAGATCCAGGGACAGAACACAGTCATCAGAGCAGCACTAGCAATCATCACAGGCCTAATCCTCACCGCAGCAATCCTCTACTGGGAATGGTAAAAAAAGGCCTTCCATTCTTCCTTTCTTCTTCATCTTTCACATCTTACACCTTCTAACCAGAAGTCTACATCTTCTGAAAAACATTTTCACAAAAACTCTTGACTGATCATGCTAAGTCCTGTCTTCAAGACCTATCTCCTTTCTTCTCGTCTCCCAGAGATTTTAGGAAGCTGTGAACTATCAAATAAGTCAATGAAGTTTTCAGTAATCTCTAGAAGTTTTAAGATGCTTCTGCACTAAGGTTTGTGAAAGAATGCGGGGTTAAAATCTCTTTTGGAAGAGTCTTTGATGAACTATAGGGAAAAAGAGGAAAAGAAGGATATGAGGCCTTTTTTTATCTTGAGTTGACTGTGACCTGTGTTCCTGTGTTCTCTGCGTAGCCGTATTCTGCGTTGATGTTGATCGGTCCGATCTCCATCTGACTTCCCGCATTTGCAAGGCTTCCTACTCTAAGCTGGAAGCATTTTCTGGCTTCGTCGCCGCTGATAAGCTCTACTGTGTCGCTTGCGGTACTACTGTAAGAGGATCCTTGATCATCAGGATCTCTGACTCCTGTGCTTCCTACGCTTTCGACTGTGAGGTCGACCATGTTCTTGTTGTTCCCGTACGTGTATTCTCCTGTGTCATCGCCGTTTGGAGTCCAGACATTATTACCTGTTGGGTTGGAGAACACTGTTCCTCCCCCATCATTGCTGACTACGACGCAGAACTCAGGTTCCTTAGGTGGTTCATCTCCATCGTAGTAGACGATTGGGTTTCCAGAAAGTAGCTGTCCTTCCAGAGATATTGGTGCGCTGTTGTGATCAATATTTACTGTTCTGGATTTTTCTCCTCCTGATTCTCTGTACTGGTCGCTTTCCATTACTGTAATCGTTGTCTCTCCGTTAGTACTGTACTTGTAGGCATATTCTACCTTGAAGTTGTAAGGGAAGGACTGTCCCTCATCTAGGGTAGGAGCTGTTAATCTCAATGTCTTTGGTTTGGCGAAGGTCTCGACCCCTTCTTCCTGTCCCTGAAGGGTTCCGAAACTGAAGCTTCTGTCTGAAACACTGACTCCTCCATTATCTGCATCGCTCCATACACGGTCTCCTTCTCCGAATGGAGGGTTCCAGAGCTTACCGACAACATTCTCAGCGTCGATGTTACCGTTATTGGCCAGCTCTAACGTGAAAGTCACTTTGTTCCCGTTAGGTGCCGGATTAGGCGAAGCTGTAAAACTGGTGGCCTGGATAGGATTCGAACCGGCTGCTTCGTCGTTTGGGTCCTCTCCTCCTCCAGTACATCCTGATGCGATTAAAGTAAGCGTAACAAGAGCCATCAAAGTGTGTTTCTGGTTAAATTTCATTGATTGTTCACGAGCTTAACGTTCAAAATTGGTTCTTTGACGTATTTATAATATGTGGAGAAAACAAGGTTTCTGGTACCTTCCTGAACCTCTCCGCTCTGACCTATACCGCAACTGAACTCAACCTCGTTACCTACAACAGGCGATTCCTCACGGTCGCAGTCATCACCAAAGATACTGTCAGGAACGAAATCAAATTCATAGGAACTATCAGAGGCCAGACGCCCCTGCCCAATCTCCTTAGCAGAAACCTCTACAGTCCTCCCGGACTCCCTGGGAACAGGATCCTCAGTCTCCACACTCATACTGATCTCACTGTTACTGAAAGTCTTCGAAATATCGGAAGATGCATTGATCTCATCAAGAGGCTTGAACTCAACCTTAAACGGTTCCTCATTAGTCAAACTTGATTCATACTCAAGATGCAGATTTACAGAAGCAGGCTTTGAATCAAAATTATCATAATAGCTCTCCGGAGGAGCCTCCATATCCCACTGACACTGCATCTCAGGATAACTACTACCGGAAGCAAGGCCTAACTCACCGATTTCAGGAGTACAGGACTTATTCTCAACAGTCAAGTCTCCTTCATTATAGATACTGATCTCCTCAATGCTGAAATCCTCAGTATGGTAATTCTTCAATACAAGATTCAGTACAGCAGGCTGAGAAGGCCTCAAAGTCTCATCAGTACTTCTAAATGCCTTTATCTGAAGGCCTCTATCTGAAGCCAGTTCAGGACCCTCATCTTCATCTGAATCTCCGTTAGAGTTTGGTCCTGTACATCCCGATGCGACGATTATCACAAGTAAAAATCCTAGGATCTTCTTATCCACGGTATTTCACCTCAATTTCTCTTTCCCCAAGGTCCTTTATGTAAGTGTAGTTCGCATGAGCGGTGACCTGCCCTCTTATGCTTGGCTGAGATATCTCGCCGTCTTCCTCAAGATTATCCAAGAGCTCGATTCCACACCGTATTACTCTTGACTGGCCTTCGTAAAGTCTGAGAGTTCTATCAATCTTCAGACTATCAACAAGGCCTCCGCCTGCTGTCGTTTCCATGTTGCAGGAAGTCGAGTTTATCATGTAGTTCTCAGAAGACTCGATCCTCGGTGAATCCAGATCAACGAGTCCCTGATATGAACTTTCTTCTGGAGCCGTGTTCTCAAGCTGAACGAGAACCTCCTTGTTATCGCCCTCGATGAACTTTGGAGGCCCCTGATCCGCCGTGCTTCCGATAGTCTCAAGATGGATGTTCAAAGGCCCTTCAGATGTCTTGCTCTCCAGAGTTGTAGCTCCCTGAGTCTCCTGATTCTCCTTCACCTCAAGCTGCTGATAAGCTGAAACCCCGTAATCGAATGGGATCTGCATGCGGATCGGACAGGTGTAACCGTTCAGAGGGATATCCTCATTGTCATTCTTCAGACTCCAGGATATCTCAAGCTCGTTTCCCGGTTCAAGATAGTATTCCTCCGCAGGATCAGGATTCCTGCTGCTGTAAGCATCGAAATCCTTTATTCCAAAGATGTCAGGACAGCTATTGATCAAGACACCACGCCCCAGATTCTCAGAACTTTTATTCGACGCAATAGTAACATTTGAAGACATACCTCCCGTATTAACGATACCAAGACGGATCTGCGTCGTTGAACCAGCTCTTATCTCAGAAGGCTGAACCTCAAAATTAGTAACAGTGATAGTTTTACCACCAGGCCCTATATTCAGGCCTCCATCACCATTTCCTCCGCCACCGATACAGCCAGAAGAAACCAGTGTAGCCGCGAGCACGGTCAAAAATAGATACTTCTGATCCATGATAAGTAATATAGGAATCCCTCGGTTAAAAGACTTATACTTTCAAAACCTCAAAGAGGCCTTCCAAACCAATGACAGCAACCAACATAGCTCTCGACTCCATAATACTGGCTTACACCATACTCCTTACATCCTACACAATAAAGAAAAGAAGAAAAAAACAGGTCCACAGCATCAACAGATACTTCACTGCGGTTCTAATACCCTACATAATTCTCATATCACTCACCTCAGCTAACATAGCAGCACAGAAAGCAGTAGCAGCCAGCATCACAGCCACACTGACAGCGATAACCCTCCTAACATTCATAATCACGCACGTGTACAGACAGAGAAAGGCCTACCTCTTCGAGGCAGTAACAGGCCTGACAGCTATCACCGCTTTATGGAAAATCACAGGATTAAAACCAGATATACCTCTCTTCATCCAGATAACAGGCCTCGCAGTCGCAGTATTCCTACCATTCTATCTGATCCACTTAATAATCGGGAAAAGGAAGACAAGTCTTTACCTCTTTCCCGTCCTTACACATTTCCTGGACGCTGCATCCACAGTGAAAGCGCTGGAACGAGGCCTCAGTGAGTCGAGGGCCTTGGCCCAGTTTTTCATAGAGTTCCTTGGTGAATACGGGATCTTTGTCATGAAGGCCTTGGTAATTGTGCCCGTCGCTCTGTATATAGAAAGAGAAGTTGAAGGAGATATCTCCAGAGAAGTCCTGTTCATGATAGGTGTCTATGGACTTGTGCTTGGCTTGAGGAACTACTTCCTTCTTCTACTATGATTTTGTGCAGGAGCCAACTACGCTCACGAACAGTGTACGTGCTTCAGTCAAGCTATCAACGTCGCTTGCATCTATGTTTGCACAGTTGACTTCATATATGGGTTTACCTTCTCTACATCCTGTTGCTGTCTTAGTTTCCGTATATTCTGTGTCAACAAGCCAATTAGGAACTATAGGGAGAGCATCTATCGAAATCTCCTGTTCGTATTCCTTCACTTCTAGATCTCCATCTTTCATCTCGAAGACGTGGCTGTTGGTCCCTTTCACTTCCTCTATGTCGTCTATAGGTATTCCTACCGCTTCCTGGCTAAAGTTTCCATCGTTTCCATCAGCGTTTCTGAGTCCGCAGCTGAAGAGCTTACCTGTCTGTGCGGTGTTCTGGTTCCATTCAACCGCTATCTCGTCATCCTCTATATCAGTCTTATTGGATTCTGAATAAGGACTTCTGTACTGGTACTTCGGTACAGCGGTGCATCCGCTTCTTGCGTCTATACCCTTACATGTTGCATTGTTGTAGTTTGCGTAAGGTTTACTCAAAATAGGATCAGTGTCTTCCTGATCCCATTTATCCTCTGGAGGGAACCCCTCGTCCAACAAGGTTGAGAACTCATCAGCCTTTATCTGGAAGAGTATTGGACAGTTAATACCCTCAGCACACATTGTGTTTCTGACCTCGAAAGGATCTGAAGTCTCCTCAATTACAACAGTGTAGTTGGCGTCCACTCTCATCGTCAAGGTCTCTCCGGTGGCACTGATCAGGCCTCTATCCTTGAGTTCAAACGTACATCTGGCCGGTGTAGGATTGTTCCCTTTGTAATACCACGTGCTGGTATCATCAGGATCTATACTTAGTTCCATCCTTTCCTGAGTCCTGTCGGATAGCCCATAGACGTTCTCTCCATTACCGTTGTTCGGACTCAGGCCTATACAAGATTCGTTCTGATGTTCTGTTCTCGAAGAGTCAATTACCTGGAAGTCATCAGCATCAACCTTGTACTCGACATCGTACAGATCAGTATTGGTTCCTACCTTTACCGTGAACGGTATACTTCTCCCTTCACCATCTGCGGTGTTCTCCTCCTCAACGTAGGTTATAGGCTCTTTAACATTGATGAATGTCTCGACAGGAGTATCTGCTGTCTCCGATTTCTTGAACTCCGGAGTAATCTCCTCATCTCTCATGTTCTGTCTTGACATCGCTCTCACGTAGAGCGTGGACTGTGATGAGTATTTATACTTCACATCAAGCTCTCCGGTATAATCATGCCCTAGAGCTGGGTGAAGCATCTCACACTCCTTCAGCGTAAGATTTTCAAGGTCATTTAGCCTTGGACTGAAAGAGGTACCTGGTAGTATTGTACCTTCGCCTCCTACAGTGCCATTAACTCCTTTCCAGTCAGTGCTGCAGTACGACTTCTTACCTGTTCTATCAGCATCACCGATCCTCACCCGCCACTTGACTCTGTTGGCATCGATACCTTTCAGTCCGTGACGTGTGTTCAGCAGGAGGAAAGAGACCGGAACCTCATAGCTTGGTTTCTTGTAAGCGATGTCAACACCGCCCTGACCTCCTATGGAGAACTCCTCAACCTGGAGCTTGTACTCCTCACCTACGTCTTTGGAGCCAGGCCTTGCCGTATTGTTCAATCTCCACTGCCTCAAACAAGCAGGTCCCTGAAGTGCACATCCTATCTTCGCCCCTGCCTGCTCAATCATTCTTCTCTCTGCTGTAAGATCAACCTGAGGCAGGAAGTTGTTCGCGACCTCTGAGCCAATCCAGTCACCATAGGCCTGACCTAGGCCAATAGCTCCAAGTATCGGACTCATTAATGGAGCAAGGAAGGATGTAAACCACATCAAAGTGCTCCACAAAATCGCTGTCAGTATAATAGAGATAACAATGAATCCTAAAAATGCCAGTAAAAGAGCTGCCAAGATTACAGCAAGTGCCGTTCCTCCTGTGGCAGCAGTAGCTCCTGCTGCTCCACCACCTGCTGCGGCTCCTCCGCCGGCTGCCGCCCCGCTTCCAACCATACTTCCAATGAAAGGCATATCGGCCAGAACCACTGTCATATCTTCAGCCATTACGCTCTCACCCATGCTTTTAGCTGCTTTTCCCGCAGCCTCTATCTCTTCTTTGTTATTGTAGGCCTTCATACCTGCTTGACCTGCCATAGCTGCTGCTGTCGCTCCCGCTGCGGCTCCACTCTTCATCCCCGTGTCAAGACCGCCTGGCCTATCTTTTCTGGCTATGTTGGGTGTACCGAAGTGTGAGGAGACAAGTGCTACCATGAACGTTATGAAGAACGGTATAAGTACGATTAGAGGGACTATGAATGTTCCCTGTGTTAGGAAAGAGATAACTGCGTCTACATTTCTTGGGAGGAATGCCTGTAGCATCAAGAAGAACAGTATTCCGAAGAGAAGACCGTATCTCTTCTTTTTAGTCATTATTACGCCGTATGCATCGCTGAAGGCCTCTGATATCTTGTGCATACTTACGCCTAGGTAGTGTAGTGGGAGCTGGATGAAAAGCCATATTGGGAATCTGATAATCAGATAGAGGGCCTTAAAGTAGAATTTGACGCATAATTTGATGTATTTCCAGAAAATGTAGATAGGGAGGAAGAAGGGAAAGATTACACTTATTCCAAGTATCAGAGCGTATTTTACCAGCTTGCCCATTGCTCCTGAGCCACTATCATCGTCGTCGCTCATCTAACCGTCAATCCTCTCTGATAGTATTTGAAGGTTTTGCATCCTGAAAGATCCATCGCTCCGGATAGTCAAACTGTTTTCCTCCTCAAAACTCTCTGCATCCACATCTACCTCGTTATAACCATTTTCAGGCAGGTGTGTATATTCATCTCCGTTCAGGGTAAAAGTCAGTTCGTTGGTTGATGGTAGAAGCTTCTGGTAGTCAAAGGTAATCTTTTCCTCTGTACCATCCTCCTCACTGTAGGAAATCTGCCTCTGAGTCATCTCAAAGTTCATGTTAACTGTCTCAGATCTTGTTCTCCCCAGGTAACGCATAACTATCTCAGGGTTATTGATTTCATACTTCGCCTCGCCATCCGTGCTGAACTCGATTGTATTATAACCCGGTGTTAGATCTGCTTCACGCTTATCAATTTCAACCTGCTGAGTAGAACGGACAATAGAACCTGAAAAAATCTCATTACCGTTTACATCAATTTTAAGATCTGATTCAGGCCTTGAAGAACTCACAGGGATAGTGAACGATAGATTGCTGGAAACATAGTTCTCAAGCTCCTGAGAGTAGAGTTCGAATGAATCACTGAAATCATGGAACTTTCTATCATTAACTGTGACCTCTACCTCTTCCAGAGTATAACTGGCAGAGCTGAAGAGGCCTCCTTTTGTTGTACCAATCTTAATATCGTTAATACCGCTTTTCAATACTTCAGAAGAGAAGTTGATTTCAGGAGTAGCTCCAGTAACTGTTGCAGCCTCAAATACCCTGTCTCCGTTGACCTCTGCATATATCTTGCCTTCGCCTGTCCTACCTAAGACCTCAAAGTTGATCTGACCTCTTGTAGGCTGTGTAGCATTGTATTCAATATTAATACTGTCTCCTGACCAGAAACCGTTGGAGATGTCTGCGTTTTGGGCGTTATAGGCCTGTATATTCCCTCTTGTCTCTCCTACTGTGAAATCTCTGAAAGAGACGTTTCTTATGTCGGTTTCAGCTCCTCCTACGTCACCAACGTTGTTCTCTAGGAGAACGACTTTCTCCTGAGAGGGTGAATCCGGTGAGGTCAGATCTGATTCGCCCGCGATAAACATCAGGCCAAAAACTGCGAGGCCTGCGACGAGGACGACAGCGAAACCTTGCTCCATAACCCAGTTTTTCGTTTGGGGGTTTTTATTTGTAAGAGGCCTTTCAATTTGTATGGAGATAATCAAAAGCAGTAGGGAGGACGGATACGCAAGGATACGCCTGGAGAACCGTGATGATCTATGGTATATGAAGGACCTCGTCGCTGAAGGGGATGAGGTCAGGGCCTTGACGCAGAGAACCAAGCTTGACGGCCGTGAGAAAAAGACATGCAAGCTCAGGTTAAGGGTTGAGAAGACCGAATATCAGGAGGATAGACTGAGGGTTACCGGAGAAATAACTGAAGCGGTGGAAGACGTGGAACTGGGATACCATACGTTCAACCTTGAGGAGGAAAAAGAATTCGAGATATGGAAAGACTTCACAGATGAAGAATGGAAACGGGTGATGGAGGCACAGGAAAACAAGGCCTACAAAGTTCTTTTCTGTCTTGTGGAAAAAGGAGAGGCCAATCTCTACGTAGTCGAAGAATCCGGGATAAAGGATCTGTCCGATGTAGCGGAGAACATCCCTGGGAAGATGTACCCGGACCAGAAATCGGGTAAAGAGTTCTACAATCAGGTCAACAAGGTCCTCAAACGGTCAGCAAAAGATATGGATAAAGTCATTCTTGCAGGGCCTGGCCACGAGAAGAACAAGGTGTATAACGCCCTTTCGGAAGATTTGAAGGAAAAAATCTTTCTCCAGGATACATCGGTAACCGGAAAAACAGGCCTTCACGAAGCCATAAAGAGAGGAGCTTTGAAGAAAGTGGTAGAAAGCTCACGCATCTCGGAAGAAACCCAGGAAGTCGAGGAATTCCTAGACGAACTCAGAGATGACGGAATGGTCGATTACGGAGAACAGGTCGAGAAATTCGCAGAGCTTGGAGCGGTCAAAAAACTGCTGATAACCGCTGAAAAGAGGAGAAAAAACCCTGAGATCTCTAAAATGGTTGAAAGACAGGGTGGAGAAGTAATAATCGTACATAAGGACCATGAAGCAGGAGAAAGAATAGATAACTTCGGAGGCCTTGCGGCCTTCCTCAGATACAGGCCTTAATTCGCTTCAGGCCTTGCTTCAAGTGTCAGATCGAAGGTTCTTTCCTCTCCGTCACGGATAACTGTTACTTCTACTGTATCTCCGACTTCTGCGTCTCTGGCCAGGAACGTGAGTACATCCTGTAGGCTTCTAACTTCTGTATCTTCTATCTCTACTATGATATCTCCGCCAAGCATGATGTTCTGGCCCTGGATATTTGCCTGGTACTGTCCGCCTCTGAGGCCTGCTCTGTCTGCTGCTGTCCCGTTAGGTACTTCTGTGATAATGAAGCCTGAGGCCTCCTCCATTCCCATCTCATCTGCTATTTCTGGGCCTACGTTAAGGCCTCTCACCCCTAGATATGGATGCTCGTAGTCTCCCTCGGATATTAGCTGTGGTACGACTCTCTTTACAGTGTTTGATGGTACTGCGAATCCTACTCCTGAGAATGTTCCTGTCTGGGTATCTATTGCAGTGTTTACTCCTATTACCTCGCCGTACTTGTTAAGGAGTGGTCCTCCACTGTTTCCAGGGTTGATAGCTGCGTCTGTCTGAATAACGTTAGGGATGGAGAACTGCTGTGTAATCCTCAGGGTTCTGCCTTTAGCTGAAATGATTCCCTTCGTCATCGAGCTTCTTAGGCCGAAAGGATTTCCAATTGCGATGGCGTCTTCCCCTTCCTCTACAGAGGTGGAGTTGCCGACATCGATAGGCTGAAGGCCTTCTTTATCAACCTGGAGAACCGCAAGATCTGTGTAAGGATCCTCTCCTACGACTTCAGCCACTTTTGTGGTCCCATCCGTGAAAGTGACCTCTATATCTGTCGAGCCCTCGATAACGTGTTCGTTGGTAACGATATATCCTTCTCTGCTGTAGATGAATCCTGATCCTTCAGAAGGCTCTGGTCCGTATGCAGCGATAGAGACAACAGAGTCATCTACCATATCATAGAGCTCGGGAAGACCGTTACTGGTTGAGTTAACATAAATAATCCGCGTAGTAGTATCAGAACCGTTAGAAACCTGTGACTCAATACTGTCTAGGCGGGTATCCATATTCTGGTAAGTCGCCACCCCGCCGAGAACCGCTCCAAAAAGTAGAATCGCCAAGACACCGAAAAGATCAATCTTTCTCCCAACTTCCATGTGTTACTACTTGGTCCTAGAATCTTAAATATCTCACAGATAGTAGACACAGTTAAAACAGATAAAGGCCTCAAAAAATACATGGACATCTCCAAACTCACACCGCTCGGAAGAACAGATAAAGTACTCAAGCAAGAAACAGAAGGCCTCGACGCGGAGAAAACAGAGGAATACGAAGACACTTTCTCCAAGTACAGAAGAATAAAAATCCTCCAGCTCAGCGTTAAAATTTTACTCTATGCCAGCATCGTAACCTCTGTGGCATCAGCAATAGGCCTCAATGTGGAATTCATAGCCAGCATATCCTCGTACATAGGAACAACGGTACTGATAATCATTTACGCCGGTATCACATATCTCACCAAAATGTACAGAGAAATTTTTTACGTGAGAAGAGAGATACTGATAAAATCAGAGGCCTAGAAATCCAAAAAACGAGTACGCCGGAGTTGGGTCCGAAACTCTTCGAGTTTCTTGAGCAGCCGGAAATCCTTATTAGATCCTGCCTCGAGCCTTAGAAAAATTATACGCCGGAGTTGGGATTTGAACCCAAGAGGGCCGGTTATGGCCCACCAGCTTTCCAGGCTGGCACTTTTAGCCAGACTCAGTCACTCCGGCAAATACGAAGTATTTGCGTCGGATCGAGAAAACTCTTCCGAGTTTTCGATCTCCGGCAATAACTGCCGTAGCAGTTGGCAATACTTGACGGGCTCAATGGCCCATTTCTCTTAGTCAACTGTACGTCAAATCTGTGTAGAAAAAGTAGTTGTTAGAAGTTTTAAATTTGGACAGGTTTTTCCCTGTTTGAAGGGCCTTGTGTTTATTCCTGTAGTTCGATTTCGATGTCTACGCCTTCTGGTACGTGGACTCTCATGACCTGTCTCAAAGCTCTTTCGGACTCTGTGATATCGATGAGTCTTTTGTGTACGTGCATCTCGTAGTGTTCGATTGTAGAGCTTCCTTCTCCGTCTGGAGCTTTTCTCGTTGTCACTTCCATTTCCTGTGTTGGAAGCGGTACAGGTCCTGAAACCTTTGCGTTATATTCGCCGCCGATCTCGAGGATTTCATCTGCCAGGCTGTCAACCTTTCCCTGGTCGGTACTTCTCAGCTTTACTCTTGCTCTCTGCATACAAAACCGTTCGGAGTTAAATCTTATAAATGATATTAAGGCCTATTACCTGAACCGCTTCGCTTTCTCTCCGAAGGCCTTCATCTTTCTGACCGCGTAGTTAAACCTGTCCTGGTTTCTTACTGCTGTCTCCATAGTCAGGACACAGGCAAAGGGGAAAAGAACCAGGTCCCAGGCCAGAGTGCCCATAATCTGGAGGGGTAGAAGAGCTTCAAGTACCAGGCTCAGGCCTACAAGTCCTCCGATAATTATAGGGTGTAGAATATAGCCTGTCAGGGTATACTTTCCGTAGAGGTTGATCCTGCTGTCGTTTCCCAAATCTGGTTTTTTCAGTAGGTAGAGAAAGAGAAAAACTGTCATCGGGGCTGTGAACAGCGAGTAAGGACCCCAGAAAAATCCCTCCCAGAAATAAATGTCCCATGAAGGAACTTTCAGGGAGATAAACACTCTTTCCAGAAGGTTAAGTAGAAAGAAAAGGCCTGTCAGTCCGAGCAGGGTCTTTTCACTCCAGAGCTTTTGAAAATCCTGTTTCTCTATCCAGAAACCGGTTGAGGTAAAAAGAAGGCCGAAGAAGAGAGCGTCCTCTACAGGAAGCAAAGGGCCTTCCCAGAACAGGTACGTGTTCGAGAGTACCAGTGATGCATGGAGAACTGCGGAACCCAGGACTAGATACTTAGCGCTGTATTTTCTTGTGAATGCATACACTCCTATCAGGGAGTAGAAAAGTGCTGTGAAAAACCACAGGAAAGGAGCTATTGCTTTTCCGAGGTATAGGAAGTTGAAAAGGCCTTGAACTCCTATGTTTACAGGCTTCAACCAGTTAGATACTACCTCTAGCTTCAGGTACTGGTTAGCATGGAGGATAGCTACTGTAGGTATTATGTAGATCGCTGAGGCAAGTAGATAGTACAGGCCTATGCTCTCAAGCTGTCTTCGGATGAATGATAAATCGTTTTTCTCTTTGATTTTTCTGCCTAGGAGGAAACCTGAGGTAAGGAAGAAGGCAGGTACGGCGAACCGGGAAGTGTTTGCAAGTACAAAATTCAGGGCCTCAGCTATCTCCCGGGAGCTGAAGAAGAACTTGCTGTGAATGTAGATCACTGAGATGATCGCAAGGCCTTTCAGGGTATCGAGGCTGTCAATCCGTTCAGTCACTGGAAAATTCTTTGTTACAGTTTGTTAAAAAACTGGTTTATTGGACTGTCAGATGCTTCATTCGGAAGTTAAGTTGAAAAAAGAGATATATGGAAAGAGAAATGGGGTGAGCCATGCAGTGCATGGCTTGAAGATGGAACTCAAAACTCTCGAGGAGTTTCTATTCCTTTTCTTCGACGGATAGGGCCTGTCCGGCTCCGACTGTCTGTCCCATGTCTCTGATTGCGAAGCGTGACATCTGTGGGATGTCTCCGTTTGCTTCGATGACTAGTGGCTGCTGTGGTCTGATTGTGACCTTTGCTGCCTGACCCTGTTTGATGTAGTCTGGGTCTTCTTCGATTGTCTCTCCTGTCTTTGGGTTCATGGTGGATTTGATTTCTTCAAATGTGCATGAAACCTGTGCTGTGTTGACGTGGAATACTGGTGTGTATCCTTCGGAGATGACGTTTGGATGGTTTAGGACGATGACCTGTGCTTCGAACTTTTCGACAACTGTTGGTGGATTGTCTGCTGGTCCTGCGACGTCTCCTTTCTTGACATCGTCTTCTCCGACTCCTCTTGTGTTCCATCCGATGTTGTCTCCTGGTTCTGCTCTTTCTACTTCTTCGTGGTGCATTTCGATGGACTTTGCTTCTCCACCGACGTTCCTGTTGAGTCTTGTACTTGCTGGTTCGAAGACTACGTCGTCTCCTGCGTTGATCTCTCCTGTCTCGACTCTTCCGACTGTGACTGCTCCAATTCCTGAGATGTTGTATACATCCTGGATTGGTGCTCTGAGCGGTAGGTCGATTGCCTTTTCAGGTTCGTCCAGGTCGTCCAGTGCGTCAATGAGTGAAGGACCGTCGTACCAGTCCATCTCTGTGGAGTCTTCGACAACGTTTTCTCCGTCGAATGCGGAGATAGGTACGAAGTGGATGTCGCTTGGGTCGTATCCGACTCCCTGGAGCATCTCGGAAACTTCGTCCTTGATGTCGTCGTAAGCTCCTTCGCTGTAGTCTTCAAGATCCATCTTGTTAACTGAGACGATCAACTGGTCGATTCCCAGCGTCTTGGAGAGGTAAGCATGCTCCTTTGTCTGAGGCTGGATTCCGTCGTCTGCTGCGACTGTTAGAACTCCAGCGTCAGCCTGAGAAGCTCCTGTAATCATGTTTTTAATGAAGTCTCTGTGCCCTGGAGCGTCGATAATCGTGAAATAGTAATTGTCAGAGTCGAACTCCTGGTGGGCCAGATCGATTGTAACTCCTCTTTCTCTTTCCTCTTCGAGATTGTCCATCGCGAAGGCGAAGTTGAAAGATTCCTTACCTGCTTCCTCAGCAGCTTCTTCTAGCTTACGCATTTCTTCTTCTGGAAGGTTTTCCGTTCCCCATAGTAGTCGTCCAATTGAAGTGGATTTACCATGGTCAACGTGTCCAATAAATACGAGATTAATGTGTGGTTTATCAGCCATTTTTTGATCACCTGTAAAGCGTATAAAATCAGATTACCTGTTAAACTTTAAAAAGGGTTTTGTGCGTCAAATACTGGAAAACCTCTCTAAAAGGCCTCAGGTTTTACACAGAAATTGGTCTGTAAGGAAAGATTGGAAAAGATATGAGAGGGGAAACCTTTACTCATCTTCAAGGCTTGGCATCTCTTTCTTCATGCCTTTTCTTTCTCTGATCTCCATGATCTTTTCCTCTTCCAGGTTCATCGGTAGAGGTTCGTAGATGATGTCGATCAGGCTGAAGAATCCTTTACCGTTTGTAGCCGACTTGAGTGCGGCTTCGAAGCCGAACAGCTCTTCAACCGGGAGTTTACATTTGATGACTGATGAGTCTCCTTCTTCTTCCATGTTGATGACGTCTCCTCTACGGTTGGAGACTTCTGTCATGGCGTCTCCCATGGTATCTGTCGGTGTATCGATCCTCAGCTTCTGCTTTGGCTCGATCATTCTTGGACTTGCCTGGAGGAATCCTTTTGTCATCGCTTCCTTCGTTGTCGGGATCATCTGGCTTGGTCCTCTGTGGATTGCGTCCTCGTGCAGTGATGCGTCGTGAAGCTCGACCTTGAGGCCTATTACAGGTTCTCCGGCCATAGGGCCTTCGTCCGTGAACTCTACGAAAGCATCAACCAGGTATTCTTCGATTTCACGTAGGTTCTTGATACCTCTGGATGCGTTGATTAGCAGGTTTTCTTCGTGGACTGTCATGACGTTGTCTGCTTCGTCTCTTGAAAGGCCTGCATCGATCATTGCTTCCTTGATCTCCTGTTCTTCGTCTGCTTGCATCTTGACTTCTTTGTAGTCTTCCTTGAGGAACTTCCTGACTGATTCGAGTAGTGGTTCTACAGACATGACGAGTTCGTTGTGCCTGTTCGGAGACTTTCCTGAGACTTCCGGGGATTCGTCTTCGATACCTTCTCTGAAGACTACGATAGGCTCGGAGACGTTGATATCGATCCCTTTCTCTTCAAGATGTCTTTCGATCTTTGCTTCGATGTGCAGTTCTCCAAGGCCTGAGACCTTTGTCTCTCCTGTTTCTTCGTCGATATCGACCTGGATTGTGTTGTCTTCTTTGGATCTTTTTCTGAGTTCTTCGATCAGCTTTGGAAGATCGGAAGTTCTCTTTGGTTCGATTGACTTTGTAACGACAGGTTCGAATACGTGTTCGATCTGCTCGAACGGCTGGATCTCTTCTTCTCCGTCGCGGATGAATGTCTCTCCTGTTGAGAAGTCTGGGCCTGTGATTGCGACGATGTTTCCGTTTGGGACGCTGTCGACTGTGAGCTTTCTTGGTCCAGAGTAAATTCCGACCTGCTGTGCTCTCTCTGTTTTTTGGGAACCTAGACCGTAAAGCTCGTCTCCTTCACGGATTGTTCCTCCGAAGAGTCTTGCTGTAGCGATTGTTCCTGCGTGTTCATCGTCTTCTACGTTTGTGACGACTCCTACAAGTTTTCCGTCTTCATCGTGTTCAAGCATGTCCTGTCCGACTTCTGTGTTCACGTCGCCAGGCCATACCTTTGGCATCCTCCATTCTGCGGATTCCTGAGGGTTGACAAGGTGTTTTACGACCATGTCAAGTACGACTTCTTCGATAGGTGCGTCTTCTTTGAGGCCTTCGTGGTCTCCTTCGTTTACTCTGTCGATCAGGTCTCCGAAGGTCATGCCTGTTTCTTCCATGTGAGGCATGGAGATTGCCCAGTTCTTGAGTGCGGATCCGAATGCTACTGTTCCGTCCTGTACGGACATTTTCCATTCCTCTGCGGTTTCTTCATCTGCGTACTTTCTCAGGGCGTTGTTAACTCCTCTGATGATTTTAGTAAATCTTTTCTGCATTTCTTCAGGTGTCAACTGCATTTCTTCGATCAAGCGATCGACTTTATTGATGAAAAGCACTGGCTTAACTCCTTCCTGAAGTGCCTGTTTCATAACAGTCTCTGTCTGAGGCATAACGCCGTCGACAGCGTCGACAAGGACTACTACTCCGTCGACAGCACGCATAGCTCGGGTAACGTCTCCTCCGAAGTCAACGTGCCCTGGAGTGTCGATAAGATTGATCAAATAGTCTTCATCGTCAAATTCGTGGACCATTGAGATGTTAGCAGAGTAAATGGTGATACCTCTCTCTGCCTCCTGATCGTCAAAGTCCATGAAACGCTGATCTCCAGCAAGTTTGTCCGAGATCATACCAGCTCTCGCCAGCAGGTTGTCTGTTAGTGTAGTTTTTCCGTGGTCGATGTGTGCGGCAATAGCGATATTCCTGATGTGCTCAGGATCGTTAATTACCTCTTTAATTGCATCAAGCTCTTTATCTGACATTGAAAATCACTCCGTAATTTTCTGGTCTTTGAGAAATTCTTTGAGTTTCGTTCATATTCCAATTTCACCGGTGATAACACAGAAAGTCTTTACAAGATTTAAAAGGTGATAGGTACAGCCTGTAAAAACCAAACCGGAGGCCTAACTATTAATTCATCCTGTTAGCAACCTGAACAGTATATACAGCACTGTTACCGGAAAACTGATGTAGACAAAATATTTGAAATAAGCATTACCTAGGCTGGTATCCAGGGTCTCTTGCTCGACAGGATCGAATCCTATCTCGCCATCTTCTTCAAGGCCTTCATTAAACTTCTCTGGGTCTCCTTCTGGCCGCATCAACCCCTCGGGTTGCTGCTCTGAGCTATCTTTCTCATCCTGAGAAAGATGCGGCATAAGGCCTCTGTAACCGCATTCGTTGCACACCCACTTGTTCTGGTTCGCTATTATCTCACCTATGACATTGGTGTGGTCAGTGTCGAATTCGACATTAGTCGAACCGCAGTTGGGACAAAACCGCTGGTTTTGAGTCAAATCAGAAAACCTCCGGTTTTCGGCTTGGGACAGAATCTTTCGTTTTGTGTCATGGATTTAGAAGGCCTCTAATACAGTATTGAGGCCTGAAACATTATGAGTTAAATGGCGAAAAGTAAACTGGAAAAAGTGGATATGTGATGGGGAAATTTGGAAGAAAGGGTTGAAGGCCTTATCGTGCGCCTTCTGCTTCTCTTTCTCTTCTTTCCTTTTCTCTGACTGCTCTGATGTCGTTGTTGCCGTTGGCTGCCTGTGAGATTTCGTTGGCGAGTGTTTCTGCTGCTGAGTCAGGGTCTGTGAGTCTTTTTTCGTATGCGCCCTGTGCTATTAAGCGGAGTGCGAGGTCGACTCTTCTCTGTGGGCTTACAAGTACTGCTTTTCTTGCTCTGGCTCCTCCTCTCTGGTATGTTACTACTTCTTCGGTTGGTGAGGAGTTTTCGATTGCGTCGACGAGTACCTGGATTGGGTTTTCGCCGGTCTCTTCCTCTATCATTTCGAAGGCGTCTTCGATTACGTTCCAGAGTTTTTCGCTGTCTCCGGTGTTGATTCCGGATGTGATGTAGTGTTTCTGTCCTCTGTGTCCTGCGACGTAGAGCCTGTTGAGAAGTCTTTCTACGATCGGGACGTCTGCCTTGTAGAACTGTTTCTCGACGTGTCTTCCTTTTGATCTTGGTGCAAGGATGTTTTCAAGACTGATGTATCTTACCAGTCCGTCATCGGATACTGTGGCTTCTGATGCATCCCATTTGCCCATTGTAAGGAGTTCGTCTTCCAGGTCGAGCTTTGCTGCTGAATCTGTCATTAATGATTACCTCGTTGGCTTCTGCTGTTCTCCAGCGACGAGCTGTTCAAGTGAAACACCATTCACCTTGATGACTTTGTAACGTACTGTCGGGATATCTCCCTTAGGTCCGGAGTCTGCTCCTCCGATACCTTCAATCAGTACTTCGTCGTGCTCGTCGATATGATCGATCGCTCCGTCTCCTGGAACGAAAGCAGTCAACTGTTTACCGTTTTTAAGAAGCTGTACACGCACACACTTTCTCAGTGCAGAGTTAGGCTGCTTGGCCTCGATAATACGTTTTTCCAGTACAATTCCACGACCCTGTGGAGATCCTTCAAGTGGGTCTGCCTTCTCCTTCAAGTTAAGCATTCTTCTCTTGTAATCCTTGTCACTCCAGCGATACTGCTGGCGTTTCTTCCTCATTTTACGTGCGTTGTACAGTCCCATACGTAACACAGAAATCGAAGTTAACCTTTTTATACCCACTTCCCCCTAGGCAGAGGCCTTTATACATATTTCAGGGTAGATGTTAGAGGGCCTCATTCATCAGAAAAAAGGCTAGTATGATCTCTGTAACCGTGATAAGGGTTATAATTGAAGAAGGTATAGGAGAGTTTACCGCGAATATTGCTGCGGAGATAAGAAGGCCTGCGACGATGACAGCTTTCTTGTTGTCCGAGGCCTTTTCATGTATTATCTCTTTTCTCTGTTTCTGGTTGATGCTGTCTATCGTTTGACTGATTTTGCTGGGTGCTTTGGAAATCAGTTCTTTGTTCTGGATTAGGTCAATGGCTAGTGACTGTATCAGATCTTTGGGCTGATTGTTCTTCAACAGCATCTTCTGCGCCATCTTAGTATATTCTTCCCTCATCTTGAACTGTGGGTAAATCGCCAGGCCTACCGACTCTAGAGTTAGAAGGGTCTTTCCCATCAGGACAAATGAAGATGGCATGTGAATTCCTTTCTGTGAGGCACTGACTGTTATCTCAAGCATTAAAGATGTTATACTGTTATCTTTCAAACTTGAGTTTCTGAGTTCCAGCATCTTCTGCTCGATATCCTGTTTCAGGCCTTCGAAGTCCGCATTTTCCTCCACATAGGCCATGTCCCGGATCAGTGACATCGCACCTTCTATATCCTCGTTCAGAGTGTGCATCAGGATGAGGCCCATTTGGTCCTTGGTCTTGGGCGAGATAGTTCCCATCATACCGAAATCTAGGTATACAAAGGTGTTGTCTTCCTGTATCAGGAAGTTGGAGGGATGAGGATCTGCGTGGAAGAAACCATCTCTTATTGTCTGTTTGAGGCCTGCTCTGATACCTGTTTCGGCAATCATCTTCCGATCAAGATCCAGCTCGTCTATCCTCTCATCGTTCGTGCATTTAGTACCGTCTACGAACTCCATCACGAGAACTTTCTGTGTAGTATGTTCCGGGTAGACATCTGGTACCTTTACGTTCTCCTCGTCTTCAAGGTTTCTCTGGAATGTCTCCGCGTTACTTGCTTCTTTCTCCAGATCCAGCTCGTCCAGGGTCCATTCCGCGAACTCATCGACTATCTTGGTTATCTTAACCTTATTCAGTTTCTCAGAATGCTGTTCGCCTTTCGAAGCCATGAATTTCATCAGATCAAGATCTGTAGTCATCTGGTCCTTGATACCAGGTCTCCGGACCTTGACTGCTACTTTTTCGCCGTTGAGCCAGGCCTCATGAACCTGTGCGATAGAGGCAGCTGCGACAGGCTCTTCAGTGAAATCATCGAAAGTTTCAAGGCCTATCTCTCTGTCAACTATCTCCTTGGCTTCTTCGCTTGGAAAGGCCTTTACATTGTCCTCAAGTTTCTCCAGTTCTTCTATATATTTCTCCGGTACGAGGTCAGGTCTCTGGGCCATTATCTGTCCGAATTTGATGAATGTAGGTCCCAGTTCTTCAAGAACTTCTCTAAGTCTTTCTGGAGAAGGTTTCTCGCTTTTATGCCTGTGACGGGCTGACATGTAGGAGGATAGGCCTAGTTTCTTTACCAGATGTGAGGCCTCATTTTCCGCCAGTATTGAAATTATCTCCTGAAGTCTCTGTACGTCCGCTATATCCTGTTTCACCGGGTTTTTTCTCATCCGTATTCTAGACTATGTTTTCGGTAAACAAAAAGGTGATAGATGCGGATAGTCTGTAGGCCTTTCTGGATAAGGTTAGACTTGGCCTCTGTGAGAACTTTTTGAAGGTGCTGTTTGATCCGCGTGAAGAAACGTCTATTATTCGACTGTTACGTCGTCGACGTTGTGTGTTCGTGCGAGGATGTCTCTGATGGAGTCGATCTTGCTGCCGTCTTTTCCGACTACTCTGCCTTTGTTGTCTCTTGGGACGCTGATTGTAACTGTTTTGTGTCCGTTTTCTTCTTTGATGTCTACTCCTCTGAGGTCTGTCGGTACGAGATTGTTGATGAAAGCTCCGAGGTTGTCGTTGTACTCGTAGATCTTGACGTCTTTACCTAGCTGGTCCTGTACCTTTTGAACGATCTTTCCTCCTTTTCCGATCGCCATTCCTGCTTTTCCTTCAGGTACGATGAAGTAGGCTTCTTCGTCTTTGATCAGGCAGTCTCTTGCCTCGACATCCGTGATCGATTCGAACATGTTGATCGTGCGGATCATTTCTGTGTCATAAGTCGCTGTTGCCATATTATCACGTTAGAAACTTTATCTGTTAAGTCTGTATTACGTTAAAACGTACCCAGATTTTATAAAGGGGCCGGTGTTCGGGATTTCCGAGCAAGCTGTAAAAGGCCTCTTTACCCGGAGTTAACTGGGTTATAGAGGAAGAGAATAAAGATAGAAATATGAGGAATGGATATGAGGTTTTTTACTCGCTGTCAGGATTGAACTTTGGCTTGAGGTCGACTGCTCCAGTACCGACTGGGACAGGCTGACCGGTGACGATGTTTTCTACAACGCCGTCAAGAGGATCTTCCTCTCCACGAAGTGTTCCTTCACGCAGATGCTTCTTTGTCTCCTCGAAGACGGAACGTGCGATCATGGATTCCTTATTTCCAACGATACCGTAACGTGTCGTACCGTTAAGCTCTCCGTCCTTTGTCATCATATCTGCGAGAAGCATGACGTGCCTGTCATCGATTCCAATACCCTGTTTTTCCAGAGTGGAGTTGGTCTCATCGATGATTTTGCGCCTCAAGGCCTCTACACCTAGAACACGTTTGATCTCGAAAAGATGGTTGGAAGTAGTCCTGGTACTGTCGATCTCCTCCATCTTCAAGGTCTTTCTCAAAGCAGTTCCGGCTGTCTGAAGCATCCATTCGCCGTCTTTCTCGTTTATGACAACCTGTTCGATACCTTTCAGGCCTTTAATACGGGCCTCTTCAGTGTCGTTTTTGAGATCTTTGAGATCTCTTAGATCGTAATCGTCTTCCGAGGATGTCAGGGTGACTTTGTTTCCATCGATACTGATCTTTGCCTTCCTGACCTCGTCCTGTACACGGGTCTTGACATCAGACATGTCGACATTGTAGTCGCCGAGAAGATCTTCGTTCAGTACGTATTCGACTTCAAGCTGCATGATGTCGATGGTATCCTGTTTCACCAGGTTCTCGAACTTGATCTCCCTCAGCTTCCTTGCTAAGTTCTTTGCATCTTCCTCACTGTCATACTCGTCCGTGAGGTAAACCTCCATAGAAGGTGTATCAGGCTCTCTGCGTGCGTCAACGATCTCGATCAGACGTGGAAGGCCTGCGGTCAGGTCGACCTGTGCACCACCAGCTTGGTGGTACGTCTCCATAGTCAGCTGTGTAGCTGGCTCGGACAGAGACTGTGCGGCGACGATGCCGATAGCTTCACCGGGCTCGTACTGCATCTGCTCATATCTTTCCTCTAGTTTTTCCTGAGTTTCACTGTCAAGGTCAAGGCCTTGATATTTTTCAGGCAGTTCCTTTGCCCGTTCTTTCCAACTGAATTCTTCTGTCATTATTCCGAAACACCCTGTGTTTTCTGGAATGCCAGAAATTTGTCTTCTTCGAATTTCGTCATTTTGGTCACCTAATTGGTACTGATGTTTGTGGATATTACTCCTCTGTCCGATTTCTGTGGATCAACTCCGTCTTCTCCAGCTCTGAACTGGACGATGTCTCCCTGAGCGTTCCTTACAGTCTGATCGTATTCGACTGTCAAGTCCTGAAGCGCGTTCGAAACACGCCTGTACATGTATCCGGAAGTCTTCGTGTTAAGAGACTTGTCGGCGAGGGCCTTTCTCTGAGCCATTTGATGGAAAAACATTTCCTGTGCGTCAAGGCCTTCGATAATGCTGCTTCCTACAAAGCCTTTGGACTTCGGTGAGAGTTCTCCTTTCTTGAAATGGCTTAGGGTTCTCTTCTTGTAGCCTCTCTCGATCCTTGTGTCACGGACAGAGTTCTGTCCAAGCATACCTGCCATTGTTGTGACGTTCTGCATGGAACCTCTTGCTCCTGAGTCTGCCATGACATAGGCGGAAGATTCTTCACTGAAGTAGTCATTAATGATGTCTCCGATCTCTGTGAACGATTCGTTAAGCCTTTTGGAGACTTTGATCTCTCTGGTATCTTCCAGTGTCTGTCCTGTGATCGCTTCCATTTTTCCCTGTTCGTATTCCTGAAGAAGGCCTTCAGCATCGTCCAGGGCCTCGTCGATAATATCATGGATCTGATCAGTAGCTTCCTGAGGTACCTCAAGGTCTTCGAGGCCTATACTGAATCCTCTGTTTGTCAGGAAGATTGCTCCTACTCTTGAGACGCGGTTGAGGAACTCTGCTACCATGTCGCTTCCGTATTCGATCTTCAGCTGCTGGATGATTTCTCCACCGTAGTCTGATACAGCGTCGTCGTCTAGAACTCCTTTGACAAGTTCTCCTTCCTCGATTACTACTTCATCTTCTTCGCCTTCGTTGATCGTCAGGGAGATGTCTTCTGGGATGAACAGTGATACAAGATCTCTTCCTGAGACTTCCTCTCCCTCAGGAAGGTCCTTGTCGTGTTCTCCTGCGTCTGCGAGAAGATTAAAGGCCTTTTCACGTGAGACGGTTTTGTCTTCCTGTGTTAGCAGGTATAGTCCTGATACGTAGTCCTGAAGCATGCCGACAATCGGTCCTCCCATCTTTGGGGATTTGACGTGTTCCTGGACCTGCATGAGTTCTTCTGCTTCTGCACGTGCTTCTTCTGTCTGTGGGACGTGCAGGTTCATTTCGTCTCCGTCGAAGTCTGCGTTGTATGGTGCACAGACGTTCAGGTTGAGTCGGAATGTTCTGTAAGGCAGTACTCTTACCTTGTGTGCCATGATTGACATTCTGTGGAGACTTGGCTGTCTGTTGAAAAGTACTGTGTCGCCGTCCTTGATATGTCTCTCGACTTTCCATCCTGATCCTGGTTCTATAGCTTCTTTTATTTCTTCTACGTTCTCATCTGTCAGCCTTCTTCTAGATCCGTCTGGCTGGAAAACGTAGTTAGCGCCTGGAAAAGTGTCTGGACCGTTGTCGATCCATTTCATAGCTTCTTCGTAGTTTCTCTCTGTAACCTTTTTCGGGATTGTCATCTTCTCTGCTACTACTTCCGGAACTCCTACCTCGTTAATCCCGATGTTCGGGTCCGGTGTAATTACTGTTCTTGCCGAGAAATTGACACGTTTACCGATCAGGTTCTGTCTGAAACGACCTTCCTTACCCTGAACCCTCTCGATAAGGGACTTCAGGCTTCTACCGGATCTGTGTCTTGCCGGTGGAACGCTTGAAAGATCGTTGTAAAACAGCGTCGCAGTATGGTACTGCAGTAGCTCCCAGAGATCGTCGATAATAAAGTCCGGGGCCTCGATTTCGATGTTATTCTGCAATCTTTTGTTGATCCTGATGACGTCTACAAGCTTGTGAGTGATATCGTCCTCACTTCTTTCTCCTGTCTCAAGAGTGATTGAAGGCCTCATCGTCACTGGTGGAACAGGGATGTGTGTTAGTACAAGGTCTTCAGGCCTTCCTCCTTCCATCCCTATCTTTGCTGCGATATCGTCGGGGATTTCCTTGAATCTTTCTCTTATCTCTGTAGGTTTCAGTTCTTCTCCGCCTTCTCTGTAGCTGTAAGGCTTGTCAAGTTTGACTTCCTCTACATCGTAGCCACATTCCGGGCATTCGGACATTCTGTTCGATTTTCTGTAAGGCTTGTCCTCGTCCTTCATCAGAAGGCTCTGACATTCCTTACACGCGAATCTGAGAAGATCGCGTACTTTTTTAGCGTACAGTACGTGGACCACTGGCTTGGATAGTGTGATGATGCCGAAGTGGCCTTTACATTCTCTGATACGGCCTCCGCAGGTCTGGCATGTCATACCTGGGTCTATAACTCCGAGGCCTGGGTCCATCACTCCGTCTTCGACAGGGTATCCGTCTGCGTCGTAGACTTCAGCCTTGTCGATCTCCTTGACTGCGATTTTCTGGAGTTTTTCCGAACTCATTACGCCGAACTCAAGTTTGTCTATATCTTCCATTGTTTGATCACCTATTCTTCCTCCAGATCAAGCTCTGTATCCATCATCATGGATTTCAACTCGTTCATCAATAAGAGGAAGGCATGTGGGATCTCTGACTCTCCAACATCTGATGAGTCACAGTTTGGACAGTAAGTCCTGTTTTCCTCCCGGTCCTCAACGGCTATCTCACCGCAGTTCTCACAGACCTTGATCTCGGTACTGTCCGCACCGAATCTTTCCTTAAGCAGCAGAGAAGCTCCATGCCCCACGAAGACGTCTTTTTCCATCTCTCCAAGCCTGAGGCCTCCTTCCTGCGAGCGGCCTTCTGTTGGCTGTTTTGTAAGAAGTGTTACCGGCCCGCGTGCTCTTGCATGGACCTTGTCTCCAACCATGTGACTTAGCTTCAGGTAGTATCCTGGACCGATCATGATCTCTGCGTCCATTTCTTGTCCTGTTAGGCCGTTGTACATCTTTTCTTTACCTGAAGACTGGAATCCGAGTTCCTCTAACTGTTCTTTCATCTCGTCTTTGGATTCATTGTGGTAAGCTGAACCGTCCACAGGTTCTCCTCTTAGAGCTCCGACCTTGCCGGCAAGAAGCTCGATAATCTGTGACACTGTCATACGGCTTGGGATAGCGTGAGTCGAAAGAATCATATCCGGAGTAATTCCCTGTCTTGTGAAAGGCATGTTTTCCTCAGACACAAGCATTCCAACTGTTCCCTTCTGTCCGTGTCTTGTAGCGAACTTGTCTCCAAGCTCTGGGACTCTGTATTCTCTCATCTTCATCTTGATCAGTTTGTCCCCATCGCCGGTCTCAGAGACAAGAACCTTGTCAACTTTACCCTGTTCACCGTGTCTTACGGTCAGGGAGGTCTCTCTTCTGTCCGCGAGGCCCATCTTGACCTCTTCTCCGCCTCCAGAACCAAGGAATTTTGGAGGAGAAGTCTTGCCGACCAGAACATCATCTGAGTCGACTTCTGTCTCAGGATTTGCGATGCCGTCCTGATCCAGATGCTGGTAGGCCTCTTCACGTCTGTATCCTCTGACGTCTTTGTCAGGGACTTCGATCTCGTCTTTCTGGCCTCCCCAGAAACGCTGGGCTTCTGTCTGATACGTTCTCATGTATGTAGAACGCCCCATTCCTCTATGCATTGAGGATTCGTTCATGATAACTGCGTCCTCGATGTTGTATCCATCGAAGGAACCGAGGGCGATCACCATGTTCTGTCCGATTGGATGGTCTCCCAGAATAGTATCGAAAGTGTTTGTAGTAACGATAGGGGTCTGTCCGTATGTCAGGACGTTTTCACGCGTATCAAATCTCTGGTGGAACTCTCTCGTCGGCATTCCAAGGCCCTGTCCGGACATCTTGGCTCCGAAGTTCACACGGTCTCCTCTGTTATGCTCGGGGTAGACTACTAGTGAAGCAGAGAGTCCATTGATAATCTCTGAATCGATCTCGAGGTGAGTATGCTCATCGGTGATTTCGCTTCGGTCCATGGCCACATAGGCGTTTTCCTCTTCCTCAGCGTCCATGTACTCGATCTTACCTTCGTCCTCAAGATCTTCTAGAGAGATTTCTCCCTCGGTCAGTTCCTGCATATCTTCCTCGCTGAGAAGAGCTTCTCCATCTTCAACGATGATGACAGGCCTCAGAACTCTTCCAGAGTCTGAATTAATCCTGACCTCATCCTTGTCCTCTGCGTAGTGGACACAGATTTCCTTGCCGATATCTCCCTCTCGTCTCTTATCAATCAGCTGATGTCTAACTTCAGAAGGGTCGTCGATCTCTCCGAGAATCTCACCGTCTAAGAATACATCTGTCATCTAGAAAACACCTTTGAAGGCCTTTTTTAGTTTTGTAACTTTTGTTTCCAGTTCTTCAGTCATAGTATTGATTTTCATCTTGTTCACCTTTATCTTGCGTCAATCCCTACCTCTTCCAGCTTTGCCTTGAGTGAGTTCTTCTTCATCTCGCTCATTCCTGTAGAGACGTTTGCTGACATAGCGAGGTGTGTGCGCAGTCCGATGTTCATACCTTCCGGGGTCTTGATCGGACAGATTCTTCCCCAGTGTGTTGGGTGAAGGTCTCTTGCCTCAAAGTGCTGTCTGTCCGCGCTAAGTGGCGAGTTGACGTTTCTGAGGTGGCTCAGTGTTTTGATCCTGTTGTTTCTTTCCAGGCTCTGACAGATTCCTGTTCTTCCTCCTACCCAGTTTCCTGTCGCCATGGCTCCCATTATCTGCTTCGTCAGGGTGTCTGCAACGATTGTACTCTGGAGGGAAGGAAGTCTTCCTCTCTTTGCAGATTTCTGGAAGTTGTACTTCATACGTGCGACCAGTCCCCACTTACCGAGGAAAACGGATCTGAACTGCATCTCAAGTAGCTCTCCCGAGAGGTTCAGTCTCTTGTTCGCGTAGTGGTCGATATCGTCCTCTTCAATATCTCCTTTTCCGAGGGCGATAGTGTTCCGGATCATATTCGTAAGGAACTCCGCTTTCTCTTCTCTAGCTCCAGGTTCCTGCCCCAAGTGAGGAAGAAGATATTCGTCCAAGATGCTCTCTACCCTTTCCTCAACGTCAGAAGTGATTCCTGCCTGATTTGCAACGTACTCAAAGGCCTCTTCCTGGTTTGAAGCATCAACTTCGTACAGGTTGAGGTAAACATCTGAAGAGTACTCCTCTCCGATAGACTCTACAATTTCCTTGTCTGTCTCGTAACCGAGAGCTCTGACAAGTGCGATAGCTGGAGTCTTCTTCACGTTAGCGAAGCTTATGTTTACAATATCCTTATCCCTTCTGAGAACATGTCTCTGAACATATCCCTCGTTCTCGGAGTTGATACGGCATTTCTCCTCTTCACCGTCCTTCTGATAAACTGGCTTGTTGTTCGCAAGCTCTTCCATAGCGATAAGAGTTTTCTCGGCTCCATTGATCAGGAAGTAACCTCCTGGATCCTTAGGATCTTCGCCATTTGCTCTCATCTCCTCTTCGTCCCACTCAGAAGTCCAGCACAGGTCAGAACCGACCATAACCGGGATCTCTCCAATAGTAACCTCTTCAGTATCCTGCTTAACTCCCTCAAAAATAGGTGTCATCTCGACCTTGATCTCCGAAGAATAAGTCAAATCACGCATACGGGCCTCTCTAGGCGTGATCTCTCGGACAGAACCATCCGCCTCATGAATCTTAGGCCTCCTGATATCTACGCTTACAATCTTGATAACAAGATCCTCACCGTCAGGAAGCTCAGGCTCAATACTTCCAACCTCATTTAAAATCGCCTGAATCCTCTCCTCAACAAAACGATTATAGGACTCAATCTGGTGTTTTACAAGATTCTTCTGGATCAACTGCTCTAGGAATTCTTCATTCATTATTAGTATGACACCTACTCAAAATCTACTTGTCAACAACGACACGATAATAATTGGTTTTACCCGCCGTAGGACTGTCACGAACAATCTCGATGACATCACCTTCCTCAGCGTCCATCTGCTTCAAAGCAGCATCAGTCCGCTCAATCTTCGGAAGATCATCCTTCCCGGCATCAAACTTCTCGAGAAGGTCTTCAACTTCTTCTTCATCCATTTTTCTATGTTCTGGAACAGCCCTGTGGTCTCGTACATCCATAGCCATTGATTATCACATTACCTCTCGCGGGTAGAACACGTATAGATACAATAAGAGGACAACTAGTAAGCTTTAAATACGGTCGCCTCAGAATCCGAAACATATTAAAAAAGCAAAACCTAGTTCCAAAGGCCTGACTCTTCCCTCAAACTGGACATTTCCTCACCTACAACCACATGATCCAGAACATCAATACCCAGATTCTCACCGGCCTCAATCACTTCCTCCGTCGTCCTCAAATCCTGTTTCGTAGCCATGCTTTCACCGGAAGGATGATTATGCGCCAGGATCACAGCAGAGGCCTTACACTCAATAGCCGAGCGAAAGATCTGTTGAACATCCAGGCCTACATCTGAAACACTGCCGTCAAACTCCTCCTCGCCGACAACTTCATTCCCTGAGTTCAGGTAAAAGATCCGTAAAATTTCTGAATCAAGAAACTTCATATCACCGACCTCAGCACGGACATCTGACAGGTTCTCAATAGTTTCTCGCTCAGCTCTCTCAGCTCTACGCGAAAGCTCGCCCAAGGCCTTCAGCTGGCCAGCCTTAACCCGTGAGATACCCTCGAAGTCCTTAAGAGATTCAAGGCCCTGATTCCCTAACTCGCTGATAGAATGCTCGTTCAGGATCTCAGATGAAAGCTCTTTGACGTTCTTCCCTTGGGTTCCGGTACGTAAAATAATAGATAGAAGCTCCACAGACGTCATATCTTCAGCTCCCAAGGCCTCCAGTTTCTCGCGAGGCCTTTCCTCCTCCGGCAGTTCCTGGATAGTATAATCCACGTTTGGCAAATGGTTTATCTCTGATTTAAAGAACTTAGGGCCTAACATCTGAGGTATGAAAAAGATTCTCGAAAACCCGGATTTCGACGAAGCAGAGGAGGTTCTCCATGAATACCTGAAACGTGAGTTCACGATACAGGTCAACGGACTCTGTATGGTAAATTACCAGGGAAGGGCTAAATCGAAGCTGGATAAAGGTGAAAGACTGGTTATAAAGAAGCAGGATTCTGCGATCCTGGTTCACGGGCCTGATAACTACCAGCCGAAAAACTGGCAGCCAGAAGTAGACTCTTACACAGTCAAATCTGACGAGGAAGAGCTAGTGCTTAAAGCCAAACGCACGAACCCGGATGAAGTTGTGGAGATCCGCTTCAAGGAAATAGACCTCCTCACAGTAGACCAGTTGGTCGATAAATCAGATCTGAAGATCAGAGGCCATGAAGTAGACATCCATGAATCAATAGAGGAAGATCCTGATATAGTTGAAGAATGCCTTAAAGTCGTGGAACGTGAAAAAGAAACACCGGCCGGCTTCATCGACGTCTTCGCAAGAGATGAAAACGAAAACTACGTCGTCATCGAAGTCAAACGCAACCCGGACTACAATACAGTTTTACAGCTCCAGAGATACGTCGATGAGATCGAAGAGGAATTCTCCGGCAACATACGTGGAATCCTGGTCGCACCGAAGATGACGGACAAAGTACTCAATTACCTGGAAGAAAGAGGCCTCGAATTCGTCGAAGTCGACATGGAAGATGTTATAGCTTCATACGAGGCAATAGACAATTCGCAGAAAGGCCTTCAGGACTTCGGCCCTGATTACAGCACTGATTAAAGCCTCGAGTAGTACGCAGAGATCTCTTCCTCATAGCTCTGTTCTCCAATCTGAAGGAAATCAACTTCGCTACCTTTCCAGTCCAGATCTTTTTCCCGGAACTGGATATGATAATCGCTGGAATTAAACGTATAATCCGTGAAACCGTCTCCATGGTACACTCCGACCTGCTCAGCTGTTCCTTCTCTAACCTCCTCGAGCCTGTAACTGGGAAAAACCCTGTCGTCGTTCACAGCATCTACAACGTCTTCAAGAGAGGCCTTGGTCTCCCATGAAGCTCTCAGGCCTGCCGGGCCTTCTCCAAAATCAAATTCGGAGACCTCAACTCCTTCAAGGGCCTTTGAATGAATTGCTGTCAGCCTCCGACTCATACAGATACCCTACACTTCAAAGTATAAAAACTAGCAGAAAAGCTTTCAGAAGTCCCGGTGAATCCAGTAACAAACACTTCCTCCTCCAGCCAGTTTTTTGGAGACTCAAAAGTCTTCACATACCCAGACATTAACATGTGCGGAATAACAGGAGCAGAAAACACCGAAACAGCAAAGGCCCTGAACAATCATCTAAGCCACAGAGGAAGCTCCTGCAAAATCTCAACGACAGAAAACTTCGCCATAGGCCATTACCTCCACTCAGTAATCGGAGAACTCCAACAACCGATCAAAGAAAAAGGCCTTCTCACCGCAAACTGCGAAATATACAACTGGAAAGAACTGAACAAAAAACACGGCTGGAAAACAGAAAATGACGCAGAAACACTTCTCAAAATACTGGAGAAAAAAGGCCTTGAAGGCCTCGAAGAAATCGACGGAATCTATGCATTCGCATACATCAAAGACAACGAAATAATTTTAGCAAGAGACATCCTTGGAGTAAACCCGATCTGGTACACGGAGGAAGAAGAAAACTTTGCCTTCGCATCGGAGAAACAGGCAATGGAGAAAGAAGGCCTTGAATGCCGGGAACTGCATCCAAGACAGATACTCAGATACAACACTGAAACAGGAGAAAAAAAGTTTGAACACAGAGAATTCTTCGAAATAGACGTAGATCAGGAGAAAAATATAGAACAGGCCTCTGAAGAGATAAAAGAAAAATTCATGGACGCAGTAGAGAAAAGAGTACCTGAAGGCGATCTAGGCCTCCTTTTCTCCGGAGGACTTGACTCCACGCTTATCGCTGCGACTTTACAGGAACTAGGTAAAGATTTCACGGCCTACACCGCAGGCATCCAGCACGGCAACGTAAATACACCGAGAGACATGGACTGGGCAGGTGAAATCGCCGAAGAAATGGGTATAGAGCTAGAGGCCTACGAAGCCGACCTTGAAGAAGTCGAAGAGACCCTGCCAATGCTCGTGGACTGGATCTCTTCGACCAGCGTCGTGAAAAACGGTGTAGCCCTGCCCTTCCATATGGCACTGAAAAATTCCAGGGATTCACAGCAGGTCATCATGTCAGGCCTTGGTTCCGAACAGCTCTACGCAGGATACTACAGACAGCAAGGTTATCTCAACAAAGAATGTCTTTCAGGCCTTCGCTCACTGTTTGAAAACGATCTGTACCGTGACAACGTTGTCAGCTTTAGAAACGGCAGGGAAATCAGGCTTCCGTTCCTTGACCATGATTTGATCAGACATGCACTGACTATACCGGAAGATTACAAGGTAAAAGATGATTACAGGAAGTATGTTCTTAGAAAGACAGCTGAAAAGCTCGGTGTACCTGAAAAAGTCGCCTGGAGAGGTAAAACTGCTGCACAGTACGGCAGTAACTTCGACAAAGCCATAGACAGGCTTTCAAGAGATAAAGAATTCGAACACAAACAGCAGTATCTTAACTCGCTACGAAAATCAGAGATTTCCACTGACTCCAGAAACTCTGGAAAAGTTTCATCGCTCAAAAAATCAGAACCAGAAAAAAAGGCGGAAGGCCTTTCCCTCAGAAAGAAGCCGAACAACAGGATTGTAGCCCTCACTTCTGGAGGGAAGGACTCGAACGCAGCTATATACAGGATAGAGAGAAGAAACAACGAGATATCCTGTCTTCTGACCCTGCGCTCGGAAAACAAAGACAGCTACATGTTTGACTCGAAGAAAGAAGACTCAGTTATCGAAAATCAGGCCTCAAAACTTGATTTACCGCTGGTAATACAGAAAACAGACGGAGAAAAAGAAAAGGAACTTGAAGACCTCAGACAGGGCCTTGAAACCGCGAAAGAAAAGTTTGACGCGGAAGGAGTAGTCGCTGGGGCGCTTGCCTCAACCTACCAGAGGGACAGGATCGATAAAGTAGCCGAACAGGTAGGCCTGAAGGTTTTCACACCGCTTTGGCAGGAGGACCAGCCAAGGTACATGCGGTGGCTGATAAGAGAAGGCTTCGAAGTTGAGATCACGAGTGTCGCGGCGAGAGGCCTCGAAGAACGCTGGGAAGGAACAGTTCTGGATGAACAGAATATCGACGAGTTCCTCGAGCTTGCTGAGGAGTACAGGTTCAATTCAGCAGGTGAAGGCGGAGAATATGAGACAGTAATACGTGATTTCCCTGGAAATATGGTTTAAAGTTCTTTTGTAGGATATTTTTCTCCCTCTGACAGTTCACGCAGTTTGAAATCTCCTTCAGTTATCTCGGCGATGTAGGCCTTTGCATCGTCCCTGGATTTCAGAACTTTCAGCTCTTTCTCCTCAACTTTTACAGCAGCGTTGTTATCGACCGCCAGACCCGTCAGATCAGGGTTATTTCTCATCATCTTCTCGAAGGAGGCCTCCCTGTTTTCCTGATGGTAGTGAGGGCAGAAAAGAACGTTTCCAACAAAGTTGAGGCCTTCAACCTGTATGAAGCTCCATTCGCCGTCCTGCTCGTAGCTTTCGGAGTCGCTGTGTCCGTACTCGAACCAGCAGATCGCGCCCGCTGAAAGCCCTGACATCACACTCCCGTTTTCATAGGCCTTTTTCAGGTATTTATCGACTTCTTTCTCCTTCCAGGTCTCGATCATTTCACGAGTGTTTCCTCCTCCAACGTAGATCAGATCGGAGGAATTGATTTTTTCCTCTATCTCTTCTTCAGTATGTTTTTTCTTTGTAAGCTTCAATGCTTCGGTCTCACAGCCTAATCTGTCGCCATAGGTTTCATGAAAGGCCTCTATATATCCTTCGGAGTCTTCACTCGCTGTCGGAATGAATAAGGCCCTGGGATTTTCTTTCCCTGCCTGTTCGACTATTCTCTGGTCTATCGACAGTGTCTCACCTGAATCAATGCTTCCTCCGCCGACCGCGATGATAGAACCCATACAGGTAGAAAAATCGTCACGAAGAATTTTAAACTGGAGGCCTACAGCTCAGAAACCTGGCTCGGAGAACTCATAACTTTTTACCTCGCTTCCGTCCTCACTGAACCTGAAAACGGCCTCAAAACGCTGCCCGTCGAACACTTTCGGCATCCAGACCTCATCGTCCGGCCACATGTCATCATACGGCATCTCCTCGACAGAAAACCATTCAGGCCTTGCTTCCTCAGTCTCCTCCGCAGATCCCCGATATTTTTCTGTCTTGAAGACATGGACGTGCTGGTCAGGGTCTCCTCCAAAGAAAAACTTTAGCTCAGCGACCTTCTCAAGGCCTTCAACCTGTACTTTTGTCTCTTCACGAAATTCTCTCTTTGCTGCTTCTCTAGGTGTCTCTTCTCCTTCGAGCTTTCCGCCAGGTCCGTTGAAATTGCCTGCGCCGTGACCCCGTTTCTTCTCGATCAAAAGTACCTCTCCATCATCGACCAGGTAGGTCAATGTCGCCTCAGTCCATTCACTCATAGGAAAAATCTTGTCTCAGGTCTTTTCACTTTTTCCTAGATCAGCATGGTTAAAAGCAAAGTCACCAGCATAAGGCCTGTCAAAGCTCCCTGGACAACCGTAGATCCCAGCATCGAAGCGGTGGTATAGACCGCAGCCTTCAAACTCCTGTCCGAGTCCTCAGTCAGAAGATACTCCCGCAGGTATACAACAAGGCCTATACCGATGATCGTACCTACAGGCCCTCCTACGAAGAAAAAAAGTATTCCAGCAACCGCTGCAGCATGAACAGTACTTTTTGAAGCACCTCCAGCCTTCGAACCTAGAGCACCTGCGAACCAGTCAAACATTAAAGCTGTGAAACCAGTCAGATACAGTAAAACAACGATAAAGACGTGAGGTCTTGTAAAACCGGTACTCCACCAGTAAATACTGAGGCCTATCAGCGAGACCAGTGCTCCAGGCATCATCGGCAGAAAAGAACCTATCACACCGACCGCCAGAAATGCCAGAGCTAGAACAGTTACAGCTTCCATACAGAAAAACGACAGCTCAAAGATTAAACCTTCCATCCATACCCGGTCACATGTCCAAAACTAGAAGACAGGATAACCCAGTAAAACCAGGAACAGGACAAGCACAGGCTGATGCAGAAGATAGATAAAAAGAGAATTCCTCCCCAGCAACTCCAGCAAATCCAGAGGCCTACCAGAAATCTCTAAGTCAGGCCTTCCGACCTCGAACCTTCTCCTACCGTCCGGATAAAGCCAGTGCCCCAGAGAGATACCTGTAAAGACAACAGCAGACCACGGAACCAGAGGAAAGTAATCAAAAGTACTGAAAGACAAGCTGGAAAAACCCAGAGAAGCAAGAAATACAGAAGATGCTTCAAGTTCAGGAAGAATAAATAGAAAGACGACGAAAACTGATAAGGCAAAGGTCTTCCTGCTATCTCCGATAACCAGGGGACTTAACGCTATCGAAAGGCCTAAAAGATGCAGTATGCCGAAGAATATGAAACTGTCTGGAAAAGTTAGCCATGTAACCGCAGTAATGCCAAGGCCCAGGCCGAAAATCTTCAGGCCTCTTAATCCGTACTTCCTCCATTTATCTTTTCTCGAAGCTTCGTCCCTGAACCTGTTCCAGCTGAGGGAGAGCGAGATGCCGGCGATGAACATGAAAGAACCGGCTACAAACAGTGGAAAAATGTTCCAGTACAGGAAACTGGTTCCAGGGAACAGATGATAGATTTTCAAGAATTTCAGGGCATAAGACCAGTTAAACAGTATCATCAGTACGACTGAAAGGCCTCTCAGAGAATCCAGCTCCCAGTACCGTTCCACGAAAAGAAAAATGCAGAAAGAAAGTTAATACTCTAACGTCCAGGACCTAAAGATTACAGGAACGGGACTTCGCAGACCTCACACCGTACTCATCCAGAACATTTTCCACGCCGTAATCCACCACGAAATCCATGTAACTCTCAGCTTCCTCCACGTCATCAAACACGTTATACGGCAGATCAATCGTATGAACATCAGGATCCTCATCCAGCAAACTGGAAACAGGCTCCTCCTCACCTGCGAAACCGAACTCATACACCACGATAAAATCCCAGACAAGGCCTTCAGGCGCCTCCTCCAATCTCAGAGTACCGGAACCATCGATACCACCGATCCCATAAGTCCGATAATCCCTACCACTGGAAGGCCTTGAAGCAAGCCTGGACCAGTCCTCACCGGAAAGATCCTCAGATTTCAACTCGCTTTCAGAAACATCCAGAATCTCATCAGCACTCGCCATAACCCCTCTCCACCATTTTTGGAAAAAGCCACTTTTAAGGCCTACCGAAAACTTAAGTGAAAGAAAAACCTATCATTGCAGTAAGTAGTCCATTCTAAGGCAGATAATAATGCTAGATTTTATGATGCGTTTCGGAAGCGTTCAGTCGGAACTGGCTGAATTATTGGATACAGAGTTTCTTCCTGGTGAAAATGATCAGATTACGGATTATATGCGGGATGTGGCAGAGGAGACGATAAGGCTTCATAACGCCGGAGAGTATGAAAGAAGAGACTACAACCTTCTAAGACTGAAGATGTTCGCAAAACATCTCTCTGAAGTGAAAAGTACTAGAGAAGAACTTTTTGATGAATTTAGAGAGGAATTAAAAAAGGAAGATTATGATAATTATTTCGGTACAAGGTTTGAGATAGATGTTGCTGCGTCACTTATCAGAAAAGATATTGATTTTGAACATCCAGATCCTCCTGACTTTGATGTTCAAGATAAAAATGTAGATATTGAGTGCCAGAGTTCGCATTTTTCTGGAGGAGATAGAACCATTGAAGAAAAGATAAAGCAAACAATAGGTAGCAAATCTGGCAAAGATTACTATAACCAGAGTAATGCTCTTTTTGTTGATATGACTAATATTTACTTTAGTTCTGCCGATAGAGATGAGGATATCTCCAGAGAAAAGGTAAAGAAGTGGGTGAGGGAAAACTTTGAGGTGTTTGACAGGAAGATAGGTTCTTTAGTGCTATTTACATATGTAGCGGATGCGTCAAGTGGAAACTCGAGGCTACATCACTCGTATCTCAGATTTGATAACTATGAGAATAAGCCAAAAGAGGAGTTAGTAGAGTTTCTTGATCAACATTGGCCTAAGGGAAATGAACATTTTCCAAAAACGTTCTTTCCTGTTGAACCATAGGAATCTTCAAAAGGCCTACTGTGTCAGGCCTTTCATCATGTAGATAGCTGCTAAAGAAATAATCGCAGCAACAAACCCGAAACTGATTGGAATAGTTGCAAACGTAGTCATTGTAGATGACAGACTGAAAAGACCGTCCAGGGAGATCGTTGCGATCCCTGCCTGAGTAGCACCTCCTGCAGAAAAAATCACTGCGAGGAGGGCCGTGCTGATAGCTTCCCAATCATCACCCCATACCATAACCCATGTTCATAGATCTGGGGAAAACTGCGTACCCGAATACCCTATAAACCAAAGCCCTGTGCGAAAACTTTCACGCAAAATAGAATTCACGTAAAATCATCCAGGCCGCCCTGTTTATCCTCGTTTCTATATTTTTCCAGAGCTTGTCGGAAGGCATCCTCTGCAACTCTTCTGACTGGCCTATTCCTCAAAAACTTTTCTTTAACTGCTTTGCGAGCCATAGGAGGTTTTTTACCTCTGAACATAATCCTGTAATCCTTAGTACCTCTCAAATCCTCTTCATCGCTTGAAATTATTCTAATATCCTCTCCAAAACTAAGAATGCTTTCAATGACTCCATTAACCAAATCATTTTTGTTAGATCCTTCTACACCCATTTGAAGATTCTTTTCGAATTCCTCATAAAATTCTTCTTCATTAAATTCCTTAAATCGACTATTTTCTGCATTGGATTTAATTATATCAAATAGCACGCTCTGTAATATTATTACAGGATGACTAGAAATCGTGTACTTTATAGGATTCTCTACCCTGCCATAATCAATACCTTCCCCCACTTTCGATGCTATATCTTTGTCATTACAAGTGTAACCATTTTTAGCATAAAGAGATTGTTGGATCTCATCAACACCCCAAATGGCAATACTATCTGGATAATTAGCTTCATATCTGCTCGGATCTACATCGCTTAGATTCCTGCCGCTGGTGGCTATTACATACTGTATGAAGTTAATTTCCTTATCTCTACAGTCTATCTGAGCTTTAATCTCTCTCCGATTATCTTCTTCCTGAAGCTGTTCCTTTATTTTTGAGATCTGATTGAACCATTTAGGATATTTTGAACCAGATTTGCACTCTACTATACACAGCTTGATGCCTTCCTCTTCTTCCTTGACAAGTAGAATATCTCCATTGGGAATTCCTCTCTCCTCTAAAGGTTCTGTAAAAGCAAATTCATATCCTGTATCACTCCCTTCAGCCTCCTCAGCTTGATGAAAGGCAGAAGCTATTTTTCCAACCAAACTATCATGCGTTTTCCTCGTATCTAATGAGTCTCTAAGTTCCTTTCTCTTCTGATCTTCATCTATCTCAGACTTAAAGTCTTTGTAATACTCTCTAACCTTACTGATATCTGGATTAGGTACTTCCTTGAGTTCATCCTCGTAGTCAACTTCTTCCATCTTCATGCCTTAATTCACTGCTGTAGCTGTAGCTGTATTGTCTATTTGATCTGTAACATACTCGTAAACTCTCAGTGCTTCATCTATGCCCGTATCTTCTCTGGGATATACTCTGAGGATACCATCTTTGGATTTTACAGCTATCCTGCCAAATCTGCTTGAATCAACAAGTGTGGCAGACATATGAGGCCTTCCCTTCAGGCTACTGTTAAACTCAGAAACAGTGAATCCCCAATATTCATCTTCAATAGCTCTCTTAAAATTTCTAACATCTCTCCCGTCTAAGCCATTTTTTAGGTTAATAGCCCAAGGCTTGCTTCTCGGTATTGCGGAATCTGAAGAATACTTGTTTTTCTTCATCCGGTATTCTGAAGTGTCAATTGCTCCTTTGATGTGTCTTAGACGATCAATTGTTTCTTTAATCAAGCGCACCGATTCATCAAGTCCTCCTCTATTTATGGTAAAAACTCCGTCTGTGGAGACCTTGAACTTGAATTTACCTGGCTTTTCAAACTTCATTGTAGTAGGCAGCACGCCATACTGCCTCTTCATCTCTTTATATGTCTTAAGCCCATCATCTGCGGAATACTGAATTGTTCTGTCATAATCTGGCCTCCTTTTAGCTTCTATATTCACATTCTTGTTTCTCTTAGCCGAGAATTGTGGGATCAGAATATTTTGGTACTGTTCAACAATATCCATTCTAATCTCCTCCATGTGAGCCTGACTGACCCACATTCGGCCTAAATTAGCTTCCCATTCAATATGCCTGAATAATGTATTGCTAATATTGCCTTTACTCCGAGGACCCTCAGTTTTTCTAGCAGTAGTGAAGAAGACAGGAAAGTCATTATCGTAAAGCATGTAATATGGCTCTTCTCCTTTATGAGCCTCTAAAAGGAACAAATTACCATTATCATTGATGATATTGAAAGATTTACTCAGAGAGTTAATCAAGGCCTGTTTGCTGTGAAAATCGTTGACAGCACCAATGATATTGAGTTTGCCTGTGAGTTCATCTAACCGTACTTCATCTCGAATGTACGAACTGAATCCATCCAAGCATTCATAATCTCTTCTACCTACTTCAAGGAAGTCCTTTTCCATACATTCTCTTAATGTTAAACCCAAACTTAAACAAACTGGTATGGCTTCCACTAATTCCCCTATATCTTCTTTTAAACTCATAGAAGGACTTAATTGCGACACAATTAGGCCCAATCCTGTTTAACTTGGTTCAAAAAACTCAGACAAAATAAATAATTTGACAACACATGATCTTTCAATGGATTATGGGGAAGCTGTTGATGAATTCAAGATCTTCTCGTTGAGTTCCAGAAGCTCACCGTAAGTCATGTCTGGTAGTTCGTGGATGCTACATGGAAGTTTTTCCAGGATACGTTCGATATCTCTCATGTAGAGTGCTTTGGTTCCCGGTTTTTCTGCACCTTGGTCTTCGATCTTGGATTCGTATTCCTCGGTTGCCCATTCAGCGTCCTCCGGCAAGATCTTACAGTTATCTAGGATGTCTTCCTTCTTGTTCTGAAGCTTGTTCTTCTCTTCTGTTTCCAGGCTCACGGTTTTACACCTCCTTTGCCTATCCTTGAATAGGTATGCGAGAAGGTTCCGTGACTTCCAGAAGAATATGATAGAATGAAATCAGTCCAGGTTTTGAAATGCTGTTTTTCCGTCCGTTGCCACACCTTACAACATAACTGGGAGTGGGCCAGACGGGATTTGAACCCGCGACCGCTCGGTGTCTCTGCTGGACGTTTGGTTTTTCTGAAGCATTCGTGTGGTCGAATGCTTTTTTGTGTGTTAACCTCAGCGTAACCAGTTAAGAGCCGAGTGCTCTGCCAGACTGAGCTACCGGCCCCATTTCTGGGGATCTGTGATATGTTTGGTCGGTGGCCGGGTTGAGAAGCATTTTTGCTTCGTACTGAGCTACCGGCCTATGGCAAAAAAAAGGTTTTGCTGTTTGGGTGATTTTGTTGGTGGTGTTAAGTTTTATAGGAGGTTGCGTTTGGGATTTTTGTTTTGACTTAAGTTTTGAGGCCTAATTTTGTTGTAGAAAAATGATCGCTGATTTTGTTGAGGGTGAGGATTTGTATGTTTTCTTTGAGGAAGGTGATCTGGAGGAGCTGGAGCAGGGCCTTGTTGAGGGTGTTGTCGAGGATTCTTCCAGGCCTTCTCTTGGTGACGGTGATCTGGTTTTCCATTATCTGGGGGATATGCATTCTTCGAGGCCTGGTGTTGCGACTTATGAAAGAGGTGGTGTCTCTGATGTTGAGGTGGTTATCGATGATTCTGTTTATGTTGATCTGGTTGGTGGAGAAGTGTATGACTGCGGTGTAGGTGATTATCATGAGATTCCGGGCGATGCTACTGTTCGTTTCTTTCCGCAGGATAACAGGGATATGCATGGTTCGGAGTATGAGGCCTTGACGGATTAAACTTAGTGTATAGAAACCGAATGGATTTAATGGGAAAGGTAGGTAGGGGGAGAGAAAAAGTTTGTTATTCTTTGAGCTCTGTTTTCCTGATCTCGAGCTCTCTGAATGGGTAGATTTCGTTGGCCTTGTCTCTGAGGTCTTCCTGTACTTTGTCGAGGAAGATGTTTTCCATGAATTCGTTGTACATCTGCTCGGAGGCCTTTTCGTCGAGGATGTCTTCTAGTTCGTTTCTGACTGCGTTCAGAGTTGCTGAGCTGGTCTTTTTGAGTGTTCCGCCGACGATCTTTACTCTGACTTCTCTGTCGTCTTCTGTTGTGACGTCGTGCACGAGGTCGAATCTGTCACTTCTTTTTCTGATCATTCTTGAGACGAATTCGGAGGAACATTCCATTCCGTCGATCTCTGCGAAGGCCTTGTTTCCTTCGACTTCTGTGACTCTCATGGATACGTCTACGTAGTATTTGTCTGTATCGTCCATGACTTCGTTCAGGCTTTCCTTGACTCTCCTGCCCTGTACCTGTGAATCTTTTTCGGCAGGAGTCTCCGTAATTGAGTCTACATTGAAGATGTCTGGCGCCTGAATCTCGTACCAGTTTTTCTGAATTACAGCCTTAGCCATACCAAACGTTCCACCTCAAAACTTTATAAACACTCTACCTGGGAACACCTAAAGAGGAAGAAACACTTTTTATTACTTTACAGTTCCAAACATTTTTCTATGGAGGATTTCCGAAAATCCATAGTTTACGACGGGGAGCTGCCGAGGCCTCACAGCGAACTCGCAGATTACCTGGAGAGTGAGAAACCTTCCAGAGAAGGTTCTTTCAGCGACCTGGCGAGGAAGTACCTGACCTTTGTCGGCGGAGGCCTTGCTACTGGCCTCGGAGCAACTGAAGGCCTTGAAAATTTCGGCCTTCTCGAGATGCTGGGCAGTAACGATCAGATGGCTCTTCTGCTTGGGCCTCCGCTAGCCGGTGCTACTGCCGGGGCCTATGCCAGTATCAAGATGCATGAGGATGAGAGACAGGAGTATATCAAGGACATAGGTAGATGGAGAAGAGCCAGGGACATGGAAAGAAGCAGAGAGGATTTTTCCAGAGATCTGGAAAATCTTGATTTCGTGGTCGTTCGCGATTATCTTACAGGCGATGGAGAACCTATCGAGAGGACGGGAGAAGTAGCATCCGCACTCTATAAAGAGGCTGAAGGCCTTCACGACACTCAGTACTTCGAGGAGGTAATGCCTTTCCCTGAGATCGATTACCAGGTAAGTCTTTTCAGCGAAGGTCAGCCTTTGAGAAGCTTCTACATGGGTAAAGGCCTTTCAGAGAGTATCAGGGATTCTCACTCGGAGATGGATCCGGTTTTTGAGCAGAATATGGATGGAGCTGTCTCGCTGGAAGAGTACAGGTGATAATTACTAAAGTTTAATCTCCGCAAGTTTCTCCAGTGAAATTTCAAACCTATGATCCGGAGGAGGATGACTACCTCTGGGAAGATTTCGAGGAAGTGCTTGAAAAGCCTGTAGGAGTTGAGAAGTACAGGGAAGTTATAGAAGAGGCCTTATCTGATGCGGAGGAAGTCTTAGGCAGAGAAGGCGATGCAGAGGTAGTTTTCGGCCTTGCAGATCCTGAAAAGATCAGGGAAAAGTGGGGTGAGGACGCAGGGACAAATTTCCATGTTTACGGCTTCACTTTCGGCTCCTGGTTCGACAGTTTTGAAAGAAATTTTATCTTCCTCTATGCGAACGATTCCAGAGATGACTGGAGGCCTGCGCTGAAGAACATGACAGTCCATGAAGGCTCTCACATCGATTTTTATAGTCATTACAGCGACGAGGAGCTTTCAGAAAGATTGAATGGCTCTAACTATAACAGCGTGCTTTTTGAGGGCCATTCCACGAACTCTGCCAGAAAAGTTGACGAGGTGAAAGGCTACGGCTGGAAGCCCAATTTCAGAACTCTTGGAAATGACTTCGACCACGAAAGGATTATGGACGAACTGGAGAAGGAAAGGCCTGAAAGCAGTTTCTTTGACCATGGAGGCGATGACTGGAAGAATGCAGAAGGTTATCCCGTATCTTTCGAAATCTTCCACTGGATAATAAGGGAGAAAGGCCTTGAAGTTGAGGAGCTTCCAGAGCTTTCAGAGGAGGAAACCAGAGAACTGGCTGATGAAGCGGTCAAACATCTTTACGGTTAATCCATCCCTTACATCTTACTGTCGAGTTCGTGGATGAAAGCCTGTTTTTCTGGAGTTCAGGCCTTCTGTTAACTTTTTTGTAGATATGTTTGCAAAAATACTTAAACGAGAGAAATATGTTGATTGTTAGTGAGAGTTTCGTGGACAATTTAAATCGGCGTGAATTCGTCAAAGGCGTTGGTGCAGTTGGTATAACCGGAAATATTCTAAATCTGGATGGAGGCACAGTTCAAATAGGTGATGTCTCCTTTGATCCAAATGAAGAAGTAGCTTATGTAGCAGGTTGGAGTAATAATCTCAAAGGAAGCGGAGACGCCTATGTAGCAGGAGTGCATCACGCGAGTACTTCCTCTGGAGAACCAGTTGCAACCACAGCAGAGACAACGGAAAATATCCTTAACGGCAATTGGATGACGCAATAATTAAAATTCTAAAAATTATCAGAAACCAAGGAGATGTTTCTTTTATGTTCAGGAGCTTAGGTAAAAGCAAAGTAACAGTGGTCACTCTGGTATTATTTCTAGGAGTTTCAGGGTGGTTGGTTAGTGAACCTTTTACTGCTTTAATGAATGGTATTACGCGAGCAGATTTATCTCAGCATGTTTCAAATAAGTCCTGTGGGATTGGAGTCTCCAGTAAGGCAGAGTATCATGCTTCATGTCCTGGGAAACTGAAATGTTATGGAAGTTTGAACGATGAACGTATTGGAGTAAATACTTCGGGATTAAGGTGTGTTACTCCGATTTATGTCGAGCATCACTGTGGAATCTACGAGGGAACTATCTCGAATTCTACGCTACCTCTAAATATTGGATGTCGGTCAGTGAAGCTTTCGCCTACGGAGTATTTAACCAAGTTGATTGAAGAAGACAACCTGTACGAGAGGATCTTCAACACAAACCGGAACGGGACAGAATTAATCCGTAGTCACGGTATAGAACTGGCTGTGGAAACTGAAAACTAAAGTCAAAAATTTTTTCAGGCCTTCAGGTCATTTCTTCCTCTATTTTCGAGTCAAGCATGTTGATGAAGGCCTGTTTTTTTTCTCTGGGTATTTTGGCTCCTGCTGCGATGTTGTGGCCTCCTCCTTCGCCGTTTACTTCTTCGCATATTTCTCCGATGATTTCTCCCAGGTTGAGGCCTTTTTCCACGATTTCTTTGGTGGCTCTGGATGAGACTTTCATTTTGTCTTTCTCTGCTTCGGCGATTCCCATGACTACTGGTGCGTCGAAGTGGCCGTTGCTCATTGTGATAGTGGTGACTGTTCCTATAAAGTCGTCGCTGATCTCGTCTTTTCCGTCGATGACTCCGATATCTTTTTCGTAGATCACGTCTTTGTTTCCGCGGTTTTTGTCGACGTATCCGAGTGCTGAGGAAATTCTTCGGCCGTATTTCCTTGAGATCTTTTCCGCAAGATTCAGATCGTTTTCAAGTAGAATCTTGACTCCTTTCTTCGGTTCTCCCAGTCTTCCACAGGCGTTGATGATTGTGGAGAATTCGTCGATTTCGTAGCCGTTACCTAGGGTGTAGATATCGTTTAATAGATGCTGGACAGGGAAGCCACGTTTTATCATGGTGTGTATCAGTTTTTTCTCTTCTTCAGGAGTCAGATCTGCCAGTGTGCGGAAGTCTCCGTTATCTCTGATGTTAAGGCCTGAGGACTTGACGAGCTGGATGGCTCCTGACTCGTTGTTGCTTACTCCTTCTAGATGCGGGTCTGTAGTATACATTAAAGATTTCTGCAGGGATTTTGTCGTTCTTCCGTACAGGTCAAGGCCCTGTCTTTTTTCTACGTAGCTGTTCTCGATGGCTTCTTCCGCCAGGTCTTTGTTGAGGCCTATGAATTCTCCTTCCTGTTTCTGGACGTCTCCTGTCGCACCGATCAGGGCGAACTGTATAAGGTCTGTGTTATCTTTGCTTACAGCTTTTGAAAGCAGGTAGGTCATTCCTGCTGCTGAGATCGCTTCTCCTCCGTCGTGTCCCAGGTAGTGCGGGTTCATGTGTATAAGGTTTTCCAGGCCTTCTGATTCCCCGCTTTCGAGCGCTGGTTCGTGGTGGTCGGAGATGATTACTTTTTTCCCCGTTGTTTCGAGTATATGTTCTTTGATCAGTTCACTTTGACCTGAGCCGATGTCTACGAACACGAGAAGATCTTGATCTTCGTCAGCGATACGTTCGATGTCTTCCTCGTACAGTTGTTTGACAATTTCGTATTCGAACTCTTTATCGAGTCTTTCGAGCATTCTATGGGCTATAGCGGTGGCAGATATCCCGTCTGCGTCGTACTGGCCTATCAGTCTGATGCTCCCGTTGTATTCTTTGAGTCTCTGGGCTGCTGGCTTCGCTACTTCAAGTATGTCATCGACCATTGTAACTGGGAATAGACCTCTGTTTTCTTGAACCTTACGCAGATAGGCCTGGAAATAAAGATGGATAGAAAAGTAGAGATATGTGTGAGAGGCCTTTTACTCGTCTCTTTCGTATTCCCAGTTCTCTGGGATGTTGCCTTCCTGTCTGTGGTAGTCTGCGACTTTCCTGACCTTCGCTTCTGTCAGCTCGAGCTGTCTCTCTGCTTCCTGGTCGTTCTGGTTTTCGTCCAGGTGCTCTTTCATGTTCTCTGCTTTTTCTACCAGGTTCTTCAGGTCTTCAGGTATCTCGGGAGCAACATCTTCCTCCTTGAGAATCTCTGTAACCTTTTTCTCTGTGATCTGCTGGACATCGGGGATACCGTACTCATCCCTCAGTTTCAGACCGATCTGAGCAGGGTCAAAACCGTCTTCACGAAGCCTTACAACAAGGTCCTTGACCTCTTCAGCATCGTAATCGATCCACTCAGGCTGTTTTGCGTCAACAGGTTTGGAAGATCCAGAAACGCCTCTACCGTCAGAATGCATTCTTGTCATGTTCAAAACTCGCCTCTGTGAGTTTCTGCAAATTCAGAAATTCTTGTAATTTCGTTCATGTTTATCACGTTGCCGACCCGGTCAAGCCATGAAAGACTTTCCCGGTCTAAACAGATAGAAGGCCTTGAGTTTTTTAAACCCCATTCAGTTTTCACGATCTTCTTCAAATATCAGGTCGAGAGGCCTCTCCACATCGCTCATCTCTTTCCATGGGAGCTTGGTCATGCCGAGGAGGATTATCGAGGCTGCGATGTTGTACTGGAAGAAAGCAACTTCGTAAAGAAAGTTCTGGTGGGTCGGAGCCCAGAAAAGATAGGTTGAACCCATGTAGACCATTCCTGCGGAGATCCATTTCATCCCGCTGTGACCTGTGCCTCCGGAATAGGTCCAGAAGAAGTATCCGAACGCAAATGTTAATGGAACCCAGAAGAATGATGTGAAACCGTACATCGTGTACTTGATGGATCCTACGTTGAACAGTCCCCAGACAAACCAGGCAAGGCTCAGGCCTGTAATGGCCAGGGTGATATACTTTCTGAGGCTTTCTCTGCTGGTTCTCAGTGTTATGAGGCCGTAGGCGATTCCTGCTGCCCAGAGGATCATGAAACTTCTGAAAAAGAAGAATAATTCTGTGTTCATTGTGATAACGTTGGAGGCCTTCAGGATTATCCCGATATAGGTCACCATGTATGCTAGAGATGAGAGACCCCATATCAGCGGAACATTTTCTTCGAGACCTCTGTTACCGTAGTATTTTCTTCCTTTGTAGATGAGGTAGACTGCTGTTATACCTAGGTAGGTCATCGCGGTTACTGCTAGCATTATCTGTGTGTGACTGCCTTCGAGAGCTGCCAAGAAGCTGTTGGGGACGAGTTTCGGAGTCATGTAGGACATCAGTGCTCCGTAACTGTATACGAGAAACATCAGTGCTACAAGGATAGGGTGATGGCCCAGCCACTCTCTGAACTCCGAAACCATAGTAAAGTTCTCTAATTTTTTGTATAAAAAAGATAGCTGGTATCCGTTCCGCTTGACTGTAACTCATATAAACATTCTAGAAAATTTTTCTGTACATGCGGAAAGGCCTGTCCTCTTCAAGTGCTTTTTATGTCCTGGGAATGTTATTCGGGCTTTTCACCATCCTTTATTTCGGGATGGAGGTGATCCTGGAGATATCTCCCGTGGTCAAGTCAGCTATACTCTTCCTCACTTCAGTAACGTTTTTCGCAGGTACAGGACTCACGGTTTCAAAATGGAGTATACCTCTTTACTTCCTCGCATCGATATCTTACCTGATCTTCGTACCGTACACCTTACTGAGATTTGACTTCGGATCCGCAGCTACTTTCCTCATCCTCGCAGGATCATCCGCAGTTTTCCTCGCAGCAGGATACATGATAAGCGAGAAAGAAATCCAGATACCTGAGAAAAAAGCAAAATACCTAGTTACAGCAGGCACTATCCTGATAGTAGGTCTTTTCATCTTCGATATATCCGGCCCTCAGCCAGAGATAAACCTGGAACTCAGGAACTCTGCGGAGATGACAGATAGACAGGAAACTGCGCTCGGAACAGTCCGGGTAACCAACGAGTTTCTGCTGCCAAGAGCCTTTGAAACACCGAACTACAGGGCATGCACACAGAACGCAAGAGTAGATGTCTATACTGAGAGAAAGGACGACACAGTCCCCGGAAAAGGGACTATGGAGATGGAACTGAAAGCCCGATACCACCTACCAGAGACAGAAAACAGGACAACCAAGGCCTACCAGATCAGAGAGACAGATGAATGTGTTGAGAAAGAAGGCCAGATATCAGTCTACGAATCCTACCGGTTGGACTAGGCCTTTACTTGTACCTTCCGCGTTTCTCAACTTCCTCAAGCTGTTCAAGTACCTCATCGCTTTCCTCATAGCTTCTGTAACCTTGTAGAAAACTTTTCCAGGCCTCATCCGCAACTTCCGGGTGCGAGGAGTTCAGTACCTGTTTCAGCAGATGGATGTCGACAGCTCTGTCTTCGATTCTGTCGGAGTGGAACGCAAGTCCGAAATCGATGACGTAAAGGCCTTCATCGTACAGAGCGTTTGAGGTTGTCAGGTCGCCGTGGATAATGTTGGCTGAGTGAAGCTTTGCGATGTTTTCCCCGAGGTATTCTATGATTTCCGGTTTTTCTCCGATTATTTCTTTTACAGGCCTTCCATCGATCTTTTCCATCTCTATCTTTGATTCATCTTTCTTTTCAGGCCTTGGCGCGTTCACTCCGTACTTTATAGCTTCTTTCATAAGTTTTACTTCGGTCTCTGTGCGTTCCTCTCTTATCTTTTTATCGAGCTGTCTGTGCCGGTATTTTTTCACTTTCCGGTTCTTGAGAACTTTTCCCTCCGTGACCCTGACTGTTGCCTCCGCGCCTTTTTCCTTCATTTTTCTTCCTGTTCGTTTAGAAGTTTCCTAAGCTCTAAAAGGTTTCTTCTCCTGAGTTCATCCTTGTAACTCGGGTCTTCCATTACTCCTTTGATGTGGTCTGCCAGTCTTTCAGAAGCCATGAGATCCGGTACTTCAACGTAGGATACTTTTTCTACGAACTCTGCTCCTTCCTCCATAGCATTGGATCTGATGATCTTATCAGCTTCTGTCTCCAGGCCTATAATCTGTTCTGAGACATCTTTAATAGGTACTGTCGAGATTATCAGCTCTGCATCCCTGTAATTTGCTTCGTCCCAGGAAGAGATATCCATGGCATCGCCGAAGACATAGTTTTCCTCGGCTTCCATCACCTCATTTATCCGGTCAGGATTGTTCTCAATGATCACAAGATCCTCGCCTTCATCCTCCAGAGCTTCTACGATAAGTTTACCCTGTGTGTCATAACCAATCAGGATAACATGGTCTTCAAGGCCTTCAGCACTGGTTTTTTCCCTGACTTTCCTGTTAGTAGGTCTGAAAGGCTCGAACCAGTTCAACTTCTGATGTATAATCTCACCGTGCCGACTGGTGTAAGAAGAGATCAGGAATGAAGCCGAAGCTGCCAGTATAATACCCTGGAACGCATCCTGTCCAATCAATCCTCCAATAAAGGCCTGTATGGCGACAATAAGTGAAAACTCGCTTATCTGATCAATGTTAAGGCCTGTTAAATGGGCAGTCCTCTTATCATATCCCTGCGCTATCAATACGGTCATTGCCACCGCAGGCTTCACAACCTGGGAGAGAAATAATAGGACAACGGCTATTAAAAGTATCTTCAGGCTGGGGAACACAACTAGTGCGCCTATGGAAACGAAGAACAGTATTGAGAAAAAGTCTTTCAGAGGCTCCATAGTATCGATGACCTCGATGTTGTAAGGAAACTTGGAGATCGCTACACCGGCAGCGAACGCACCTACAACAGTCGAAAGGCCTAGAGTCTGTGCTACAGCGATGAAACCTGTCAAAAAGCCAAGGCTTGTAAGCACCATAAGCTCTCTTTCCTCATCGATCAGCTCTGCGATCCTGCTGAATAAATACCTTCTTGTAAGGCCTGCGACCACTAGAAGGCCTACGCCCAGTAGCATATGAATTATGATTGTTCTTGAACTCGAATGCATTGCGTTCAAGGCGATTATGGCTGTTATGGCGATCATGTCCTGTATGAGCTGTGTGGATTCCGCCAGTCTACCGTGCAGGATATCTATCTCGATCTCTCTGTTCAGCAACTGCATCCCTATCAGTGAAGAGCTGAGTGAGGTAGTGATACTCAGGTACACGGAGTCCATGACTTCAAGGCCTAGTAAGATACCGGCCAGGAAGGTCAGGAGGCCTACTGCGGAGACCTGGACTGTTGTCATCGCCTGGCTTTCCTTTACAACTGTTTTCAGCTTCTCCGGCTCTAATTTCAGGCCGAATATGAATACCAGGAATGCTATGCCTATTTCGGCCAGAGAGTAGAAGCTTGCAGGATCTACGAACTGTCCTATAACAAGGCCTGAGGCGATATAGGCGGGCAGATATGGATGTGAGTATCTCTCAAGTATGAAGATTAGGAAAGAGGATATCCCGAAAATGGCGGTCAGTAGGTAGAGTATCTCAGACACTTCTGTCACCCCATTCAATTCTTTCCTTGTCTCTCTTCACTTCTTCATGGAAAAGCTCTTCATCCTCCAAGTAAAGTTTCAGGTACTCTCCCATCTTCTCGCCAACTAATTCGTTTTTCTGAATAACGTAATGTGCTCCGAGGTCGTAAAGCTCTGTGGCATCCTCTAGACTGTCGCCTTTCACGAAAACCGCGGCTTCCGGCGAGGCCTCCTCAACAATCTTCCTGTTCACATTGATATCGGGTACAAGACTAAGGATAAAATCTGCCTTATCGATCTGGGAGGCATTTCTTATCTCTCCATGCCCGAAATCGCCGTAAATGTACTCGTAACTTGATCTGCTCAGTCTGTTTACGTTGTTAGAGTTTCTGTCAACTACCATAACCCGTTCGTAGGCGTCATCAAGGATCTCCGCAGAGCGCCTCCCGATAAAATCATAGCCTATGATCAGAGCGTGGTCCTCAAGAACATCCACGTCAACATCCTTCTTCGCCTCAGAATCAATCCTTGCTAACAAATGCTCAAAACGCCTGTATATCTTTTCATTGAAGACGATAAAGTAAGAGGAAAAGCCCACGGTAATGATCATTGTCAAACTGATGAAGCCAAAGATTTCAGGGGAAATAAGGCCTTTACTGACTCCTAACGAACCAAGAATAAGTGAGAACTCGCTCATCTGACTAAGGTTAAGTGCAGACTTCAGCGAGGTCTCCGGTGTAAACTTCAGGCGGTCGATAGTGAAGAAAAGAACAGCAAACTTCCCGATCATCAAAATACTTGCTGCGACAAAGGCCTCAACCATGTAGGTGGATAATGCGTTTCCTGTGAGGCCTAAACCTATGTTTATGAAGAATACGGCCATGAAGAAATCTGTTAGAGGCCTTATCTCTTCAATAAGTTCATGGCTGTAAGGGAGCTGTGCCAGGCTTAGGCCGGCGAAGAATGCTCCTATTTCTGTTGAGACTCCGAGACTGTCTGATAAAGTGATGAAAAGGAAAGCCCAGGTCACGCCATGGATGAAAAAGGCCTGACGGTTCTCTGAGACTTTTCTGAAAACCCTGGGCAGCAGTTTCTCTGAGGAGAGGTAAGATACTCCTGCGATAACACTGATCATTACAGCGATCTCTGCAATACTTGCAACTATCTGTGAAGGAGTTGAAGCACTCGTTGATAACAGAGCGAGTAAAAGTACGACCACGACATCCTGTATCAGGAGAACTCCTACCCCAATTTTTCCGGGAAGAGTTGAAATCTCGTCTTTTGAGGACAGGAGCTTTACCACTACTGCTGTCGATGAGAAGGTAAAGCTAGCAGCTACGAAAACTGATTCAATAAATGAGAAGCCAAAGGCCTGGCCCGCTAGGTAACCAAGCACAGCGGAAACCGAAATCTGAGCTACCGCAATGACAGAGACCTCGCTGAAGATCTCTCTAATCTCATCCAGCTTTATCTCAAGGCCTATCAAGAATAGAAGAAAGCTCAACCCTAGCTCCCCTAGGAGTTTGGTCCCCTCAGTCTCTGCAATTATATCGAGGAAGAAAGGACCGAGCAAAAGGCCTGTAATGATATAGGCGATAACTGTTGGCTGTTTCGTCTTTCTGGCAACAGCTCCAAGCACAGCTGCAGTTATAATCATCAATGCAAAATTCTGAGCCCAGCTAGCTGCCAGTAACATCTTATTTCAAAGCCTTTCTCAGCTCCGCCTCTGTGACGGGGCCTTCACGATGAACTTCGACTTCCCCGTTATTAATTTCAACGATACTGGAAGTCTCAGAGGCCTCCAGTTCGCCAGCGTCAAGAACGAAATCAACTTCATCAAGCAGCTTATTGGAAATATCAGAGATGCTGTAAGAGGTCTTTTCACCGGAGATATTCGCGGAAGTAGCGGTGATAGGCCCTACCTCCGAAAGCTTCGAGGCGACTTCGCCAGAAGAAATCCTGAACACGAAATCATCGTTCAGGGTCGGTGGAAGGCCTTCACCTTTGTTCGTGACAACTGTTAACGGACCGGGCATGAACTCCTGGATAACCTTTACCTCCTCTTCAGAAAGATCACCGTATTCTTCCGCTGTCTCTAAGGAGTCTACGATAGTAGTAAGGCCTTTGCTCTTGGGTCTATCTTTGGCGTCGTATACTTTTTCGACGGCGAAAGGATTTGTTGCATCAGCTGCGATCCCGTAAGCTGTTTCAGTCGGGAAGACTACAAGGCCTCCATTTTCGATAACTTTTTTCGCCTTCTCGATCTCGTCTGTCTCTATTTCCATCTACACCACCTTCTGGTATACTGGTTCCAGTAGTTCGAAAGCTTTTTCCCAGTTATTTTCATCGTGTGCATAAGCTGCCTTCTTGAAGTTGTTTAGATCTCTGGGCTCGTACTTCTCTCCCAGAATTTCTTCTAGATCTTTTTCTATTGAGCTGTCTCTGATCTCTCCGTGTCTGTATCCCTGCCACCAGTCTCTTCGATGCCTGGCGATATCGCCGTCCAGACCCACGGTTTCGAAGGCCTCTCTCAGGAAGTTCTCTGCGGAATCGTAGAAGTGATTCTCCAGATCCCTGTTCTCATCCTGATATTTTTCACCTTCGTCTGCCAGCCAGAAAGCTCTTCTGACCATCTCACCGGCGTAATCAACTTCTTCGCTGTCTGCCTCTGTCACAATGTCGAAGAAATCCGAGGCCTTCTGCCTGAGCATATCAGCATCTCTCGTCATGTGCCTTCCATGTTCCGATCTTTGCTTCAGCTGCGCTCCGAGCTTTGTTTACCATGTTACCACGTCAGATCCAGTTGACCTGTACTTCGTCAGGCCTCCAGTTAGGCTTCTTCGCAGATTCGCTTATGGAAGTATTTTTCCCCGCCTTCAGTTCGATAAGGCCTTGGTGTGCGATCATCGCACCGTTGTCCATGCAGAACTCTGGAGGTGGGAAGTAGGCCTCGGCATCTCGCTGCTCGCACATCTTCTCCACCATCTCTCTGAGGCGTGAATTCATTGCTACTCCTCCTGTCAGAAGTGCTTGTTTGCTTCCTTCCTGGGCCATTGCTCTTTCCAGTGCTTCAACCACGGCAGAGTATGCGTACTCCTGGAAACTGTTGGCTAAAATATTGTCGGATACGTCGCCGATCTTCCGTTCTGTTTCCGTTGTAAGGCCTGAGAAGGAAAAGTCCATGCCTTTGATCGGATAGGAAAGTTCGATTATCTTGTCAGTCTCTTCGGCCAGTTTTTCGATTTCAGGGCCTCCCGGATGTGGATAATCCAGTTTTCTCGCAAGTTTGTCAAGTGCGTTTCCAAGTGCTATGTCGAGTGTTTCTCCGATAACTCTGTATCTTCCTGATCTGAAGTCAAGGATCTGTGAGTTTCCGCCGGAAATATACAGAGTGGTAGGATTTTCCGCGGCTGTAGTCCTTGTTCCTATCGAGATATGTGACAGGCAGTGATTAACTCCTACAAGAGGGATTCCATGTTTCTTTGACAGACTTCTCGCTATAACAGCACCGACATCCAGGCACTGCGGAAGGCCTGGACCCTGTGAGAAAGCCACGGCATCCATATCCTCTATTTCAAGGCCTGCTTTCTGCTGCACATTATTGATCAACTCCAGTGCATGCTGGTAATGATGCTCCGCAGCCTTACGCGGATGGATACCGCCCTCTTCCGGCTCGAACATGTCCCTAGTATTTGCGTATACCTTATCCTCATCCACGATCCCAATTCCTAACGTGTGGGCAGTAGATTCTATTCCAAGGACCTTCATACAGAAAGGCCTTAGTCATCAGAAGTTAAAAACAAAATTACCGACTACTCTACACCTGTCGAGATGTAATCCCTCAGCTTCTCCAGGGCCTCCTTCCTGTGAGAACTCTCATCCTTGAACTCACTGTCCTCTCCCCATGTACTATCGTTTCCATCCGGCAGGAAAAGAGGATCGTAGCCAAAGCCATCGTCTCCACGGGGTTCAACGACTTCTCCAGAGGCCTCGCCCGTGAACACTTTCGTATCATTTCCGAGATCCAGAGCTACTGCAGCTCTAAACTTTGCGGAGTTATCTTCCTTGACTAATTTCAGCAGATTGTTTTTGCCGACTTTCTCGTCGAAAAACGAAGTTTGAGGGCCTGGAAAACCGTTCAGAGAATCCACGAAAAGGCCTGAATCATCTGCGATCAGGAGGCCTTCATCAGGGATATCTGCTTTCTCCCTGGCCTGTCTTACTTTCGCCTCCGCGATTTCTTCGATAGAATCGATACTGGGTTCTACTGTTTCTACATCAACCTGTCTTACCTTGAACTCGTCGCCCAGGATGTTAGAAGCATGTTTGACTTTTCCCTTGTTGCCGGTGGCGAAAAAGATTCTCCTCATACAGGAATATTTCTGTGCGATAATTAAATAACCGTCAGAAAATAAATTGGAGAAGAAGTATTTGAAGCCTTCGAGAGGCCTCTGGAGTGTTTATTCGTGTTTTGTGTAGCCGCATTTGCCGCATGCTTTGCGGTTGTCGTGTTCGGCCAGGAAGGATCCGCATCTTGGGCATTTCTCTCCTGTGTAGTTGCCTTCTTCGTCGTATTTTTCGTGGATCTGGACTACTTCATGTTTTCCCATAATCTGTTCACCTCGTGAAGAGATTTTTGAGAAGGCCTTCAGCCTTCGATCTGGCTTTCAAGCCAGTCGATGAGTGTTGTACGGTTTTTGTTTTCTTTTTCTGCTTTGAGTGAGGCCTTGAAGTCAGGATTTTCCATCTCGTTCAGCTGGTTCTTAGCTTCTGTGATGGTTCCTGAGACAATTTCTGCGTATTCTTCTGTGACCTGTACGTCTTCCTCTTCTTCGATGGTTTCTTCCTGAAGTTCTTCGTCGTATTCGAACTGCTGGTGGACTTTGAGGAAGGCCTTGGACTCCTGTCTTCCGTAGCCTGTGTAGACGTGTTCTACGTCTATTTCGTCTGTGTTGAGGCCGTTTTCTGCTGCAACTCGATCTGCGACGCCTTCTTTGCTTGGTGTGGCCTCTTGTTCGTGTTTTACTTCTACTTCTACTTCTCTCCTGTCTAGGAGAGGGTTTTCCTTTACGGCTGTAATCTTTGCTTCCATTCAAAACTCACCTTTGTGAGTTTCTGCTAGTCCGAAACCTTGAAGGTTTCTTGTCTGAAAAAGGCCTGAAAGGCCTTTGAGTCCAAAAAATCTTTGATTTTTGTACATAGTATCACGTTTTTATTTGACACGGATTGCGTAACGTCCTGGAGTGTTTATACCCATTTTCTCCGATATTTCGGAGTCTTCAGGGTTGTAGATAACTACGAGTCCGTTCCAGGAATCGGATAAATCATTGTTTTTGCATACGGGGCATTCGGATGCGTCTTCTACGATACGGTTGCAGTTCCTGCACGCTTTCTCAGCCATTAGAAGATCGCCTCGTGGTTCTCGGCTTGTCCGAAACCTTCCAGGTTTCTTGCCTGAAGGCCTGATAGGCCTTTAAGTCGGGAGAAGCTGTGATTTTCGATCATCTTTTATTCTTCACCTTCGTCCTCTTCCTCTTGTTCTTCTTGCTCTTCCTCGTAAAGCTCGATCCATTCTTCTTTTCCGAGGCCTGGCTGTCTCATCGTAAGGTTGATCTTGTTGGTCTCATTGTTTTCGAGGGAAACTGCGATAATTCTTGCGGTAACTGAGTCTCCTTTCTCAACTGTGAACTGGTTCTCTTCGGAGACAAGCATGCTGTTTTCCTCGTCCATGTTCACGTATTCGTCCATGATCTGGGAAACATGGCAGAGTCCGTCGAAAGGACCTAAACGGATGAAGGCTCCGAAATCGGTCACATCGACGACTTCACCTGTTACGATCTCATGCATTTCAGGCTCAAACACAAGTGCCCTGTACTCGACGTTGTAGTGGACACCTGCATCTTCAGGCTCGATCTCTCCACCTTCAACGCTGTTAACTTCCTCGATACCGATTACTACACCTAAGTCCTCGAAAATCTCTCCTTCTACTTCAGAGGCAAGGCCTCCTTTAACAGATTTCTCAACGTCTTCTCCGAGGTGCTTTGGCGGCACTCTCACTGAGTCCTTAATCGTAACGTGTTTGTACATAAAATTCCTCTACCTCTATGGGACATTAAAGGGGACGGCAGTAATTTTTAAAACCCTACCGAGGTCAGGGTCGCTGTGAATATCTAGCAGTCTGGTTTTTCTAGAATGACTCTATCAGGTCAATGTATTCCTGGTCGAGAAGGCCTTCAACTTCCTCTCTTGATACGTTCGGATTAATCTCTCCGGCATCTGCTGCAACCAGTTTCTCTCTTTCTGTATCATATCTTATGTTTTCCTCTCTGTGGCTTTCTCCGAAGACGAACTCGTTTTCCGTGTCTTCTTCCAGGGTGTACAGAGTTATTATCTCGCCGGAGTTAGCTCTGTCCTGTAGTTCTCTTGCAAAGCTAGCTGCTTCCTTCTTCCGACCCTCCGGTACGTCTTCCAGAGGCCTGTATTCTCCAAATGCTGCAGGAATCTTTCTTCCGTTGTCCTCGATTATTAAGGGCTGGAATATGTCCGAGACGAACTCTTCGATTCTTTCAGCGTTCTGCATAGAAACTGCTACCATCACCATCCTGTTCCTGATATCGATGTCGTAGATATCCGGTTCAAGGCCTTCATTCGGCAGGTAAAGTGCTTTATCTTTTTCTGAGTCCACAGGTCCTCTGAAGACTGTGCGTGCAAGGCCCTGATCCGCCAATCTGTATTTTCCTTTGAGGCCTGGGAACTGTTTGGTCACTATCTGGTCAATGTAATCCGGTGTTTCCTCGTCTCTGATATACGGGTTCAGTACCCTGCTTTTGATTCTGGATCTTACGGCATCCTCAGTTGCAGAGTCCTGTGTCCCGGGGTCGTATTTTTCCAGAACTTCGATGACGTCCTCTGGCCTTACTTCTACGAATTCTTCGTCCTGGTATCCTGATACATTGCCAGAGACCTCTTCGGCAAAATCATCCCAGTACTGTCTTTCCAGGCCTTCAGCGATATCATTGGGCCTCAGGTGTCCTGGATCCTCAAACCAGCCATCCATGTTCATTTGACTGAAAGGTAGTAAAGAGTTTATGAGTTTGTTGGTGTTTAGAGTTCGTTTCTGTTGATAGCTTCAAGGTGGTCTCCGCTCCTTATGAACAGGACTTCTGCGCCCTGTTTTACCAGCCTTTCCTTTAGTTGCCTGTCATTGGTTGCGATGATGAATTCATCGCATATGTTGACTAGAAGATCATCTACTTCCTCTTCCTTTTCTACTTTACGAGAAGAATCTGTTTCCTTCTCCGTTTCAAGTACCTTTATATCCTGAGTTTCAATAAGCTTCTCAATCAAGGCCTTGTAACGACCTTCTTCTATTGACTTCGCTTCCTGTACCGCATCCTCCAGGGTGTAGACCTTGTTTACAGGGTAAAGCCTGTCTATCTCCTCGAATAGGTCGATCGACAGCTGGAAAGGTGCTACCAGGAAATTTGTATCGAGCATGATTTTACAGGACATGTTTTAACGATCTAGGTCAATGTTTAAAACTGGAAATCGAAAAGTTTTTCTTCGCCGATCAGAGGCCTTTCAAACATTCCTCCGGCCTCTACCTCTTCCCTGAACTTTTCCGCCCATTCAGAGTTTATCTTTCCAATCAGCAGAGGCCATTTCTCGTCCCGGTCTTTCCATTCCTCGAAGTATCCTGCCTGGTAGATATGATGCCTCAAGGCCTCACGGTTCCTAGCTACCAGATAAAAACTTCTGTCAACGCTTCCACCGAGGTCGATAAGTTTCTCAACTATTTCCTGGAAACTTTCCCTGTAATCATCTGAACGAGCGATCTCGACAGCAGCGATCAGACGAAGATGGTAGTCAAACTCTTTATCCTCAAAACTGGTTTCTGTCGCTTTCTCCCTGAAAAGAGCGCCGCCCTCCTCAGTCTGATCGTAGAAAGGCGTGTGAAGGCCTAGAATCTCAGGGAAACCTGATTTTCTTCCTGCTTCAAACCCGTTTAATGCTCTCATTGCGTGGAAAAGCTCATGCATTGTCAGCATCTCGGCCTCGGGCCTTGAATACATCCTTTTTTCTTCGTCTCCGGCAGCGACTACTACAGTTCTCTTCTCTGGGATGTTGTAGCATCCTCCTGTATCCCTGATCTCTACGTCGTACTCAACATCTAATCTATCAAGCTCCTGTTCAAACATCTCCGCAAGCTCTTCAGGGGAAATGTTTTTCTCCATTTCCTGGGGTTCAAGGCCTCCAAGTTTTTTCCTCGAGTTTTCCACAGTTTTCTTTTGTGTTAGAGGCCATATCTTTTTCGAGTACCTGCGCCAGGCCTCCTCGCTTTCAATATTTGCGCCTAGTTTGACGTAGAGTTTCATCTCCTGGAAGATCTCCGAGAAAAACTCTGTCATATCTTCTGCGGTGATTTTTTTCGCTCCGTACTTTTCCAGGTGCTGCTCGCTGATTCCCTGTGAGGCCTTTATGCATTGATCCAGTACTTTCAGCAGTTTTTCCTCGTCGTGAGGAAATTTTCTGTACTCGAATTCCGGCCTGAAATTTTTGCCTTTCCTGCGTTTCTGCTTGAATCTTTCTCGCTCGCTGACTTTGTTCTTGATCTTGATGTTTTTGATCCAGGAGGCTCTGTCTATCAGGATTTTCCCTGCTTGTGAGAGTTCTCCGATGAGTTTTTCCTGTTCGAAGCTGAGTTCCGGGTTTTCCAGTTCTTCCAGTTCTTTGAGTTCCTGGACTGTGGTCATAGATCTATCTGAGGAGTCACTGGATTTAAAGAGTGTAGCCGCGTAAAATCCGTTTATGACAGAAGAACATGCCGTCGGATTACTTTGGGATGCAGAAGTAGAATGGGATAGAGAAGATCCTTTCGGAGGAGAAAGAAGCAAGGACTTCGCAAAATACACAGAACTTGGCCACAGCGAAGGCCTGAAAGTCTACATAGCCAAATACAGATGGTACGAAGATGGAGAACTGGAAAAGGCCTTTTACTGGAACGGTTCTGAGTGGGAGAAAGTTGAAGATGTAGGCCTTGACCTGGTTTATGATAAGTTCAAATTTGATAGAGAGACAAGGGAACTGAAGAAAGAGATTTTCAGGGATGTAGGCTGTGTGAACAATCCTGAGATGGAGGAGATCTGTAAGGATAAACTTCAGACCTACGAGCTTTTTTCGGACAGGATTGCGGAGACCAGGACTGCTACTGTAGAAAACGCCTCCAAGATGCTGGAAAAATACGGCATGTTCGTATTCAAGCCGCGTTACGGCTTCGCAGGTCACGGAGTTGAGGTAGTAGAGAAACTGGAGGATTTTGACGAGCCTGACGAGCCGGAAGATTTCATCGTACAGCGGTTTATCCCGACAGACGGCTACCCGGAGTGGGGTGTTGAAGGCCCTCACGACTTGAGGACTATCGTCATCGACGGCGAGGTCCAGAACGGCAACTACGTCCGTGTCCCTGATGAAGGCCTTATATCGAATATTTCTCGTGGCGGGAACCAGAAGTATATTTCACGTGAACAGCTGCCGGATGAAGTGATTGAGATTATCGAGGAGATCAAGGGAGAGTTTGAACAGTACCAGCCGGCGATTTTCTCCGTCGATATCATGTTTGACGAGGACCTGAAGCCGTGGGTCGTAGAGCTGAACTCGAAGCCGGGAACTTACTATCATCACAAGGTCAAGGAGAAGGAGAAAGAGATTCCGAAGATCAAAAACATCCTCAAAATGCTGAGAAAACGTGCAGAGGCCTGATTTCTCTATGTCATCTGGTGAACCGTCTGAAGCTGGGTCAGATTCGTCTCAGAAGTTGGTTGCTTTCCTGTGGTGGGAGAACGAGGTAAAGTTTGACCGCGGTAAACCGTTCGACAAGCAGTGGAAAAATGATGATTATGCCGAATATACGGAAATGCTGAGAGAACACGGGGTTGACGTGGTATGCGGAGAGTACCGCTGGTATGATTCAGGAAAAATGGAGAAGGCCTTCCGCTGGAACGGAGAGGAGTGGGAGAAAGTTGAAGATGTTCAGCTGGATGGTGTCTACGATCTTTTCCGCCATGACAGGGAGAAGTACGAGCTTAAGGATGAGATGAAGAGTGAGATCGGTGTCCTGAACGATCCCGAGGTCGCTGACCTGTGTCAGGATAAATTAAAGACTTACAGGCGTTTCCCCGAGTACATTCCGGAGACCAGGAAGGCCTCAAAAGAAAGCGTCGAGGAAATGCTTGAAAAACACGGTAAAGCGATTCTCAAGCCTCGTTACGGTTCCTCCGGCGAAGATATACGCGTGGTCGAGTCTATGGAGGATTACGATGTGATGGATCCTGATACAGTTATCGTCCAGAGTTTTGTTGATGACGCAGGTATACCTGAACTGGACGTGGAAGGCCCTCACGATCTCAGAATTCTCGTGGTAAACGATGAAGTCGTCGGCAGCTATCTCAGGATCCCAGGCGAGGACTCTGTGCTTTCTAACGTGGCGCAGGGAGGCTCGAAGAAGTATATAGGCCTTGAGGATGTGCCTGAGAAAGTTCTATCTCGTGTCCAGGAAGTGGCGGACGAGCTCGAGGATTTCAGGCCTGTAATCTATACTGTTGATTTCATGATCGCTGATGGAGAGCCGTTTATCGTCGAGCTTAACTCTCAGCCAGGCGTTTATTATCACGGTCCTGGAAGAAGTGAGGAATGGGAGAGGCCCTGGATGCTGAAAATCGTGGACGCGGTTCAGGAGCTGGCCAAAGATTAAAAATGAGGCCTGAAAAGCCGTGTTTATCGGCGAGAGTCTCTGAATGACCAAGAACATCGGTGTGATCTGGGGCGATGCCATAGGCTGGGAGGAAAGACCTTTCAGCAAGCACTATCAGAACAGAGACTACCAGACATATTCCGAGGTTGGGAAGCAGAAAGGCCTTGAACTATTCTACGCACATTACAGCTGGTATAAAAAAGGGAAGCTGGAGAAAGCCTTTTTCTGGAATGGTTCGGAATGGGAGAAAATCAAGAATGTCAATATCGACGGGGCCTTTGACAAGTTCCCATTCAATGAGGAGACAGAGGAGGTTAAGGAGAAGTTAAACGAGGAACTTCCTGTTGTTAATGATTTTGAACTGGAGAAGTTCTGCAAGGACAAGTTAAGGTCGGCTGAAAAGTTCCCGGAGTTTTTCCCCAGTACGGCTTCTCAGGAGTTTCTGCAGGATATGATTGAGGAACATGGGAAAGTCGTGGTCAAACCCAGATACGGGCATGGTGGAGAAAACGTCCATATTATAGAAAGTAAAGAAGGCCTTGAGCTTGAAGATGATACTGAGTACGTGGTCCAGGAGTTTGTTGAGGCCTCTGAGGTTCCGCTTCCGGGGGTCTCCGGGAAACAGCATGACCTCAGGATAGTATTTGTCAACAATGAGCCAGTGTATACATATGTTCGGACGCCGGAGGAGGAAGACGGTGTCAGTAATGTTGCCAAGCAGGGCTCTATAACATACATCGGGCTTGAAGATGTCCCTGGAGAGGTCATGGAGTCTGCGAGAGAGGTGAGCGAAAAGCTGGAAGGATACCGGCCGTGCTTTTTCTCAGTGGATTTCATTATTTCGAAGGAAGGAAGGCCTTACATCCTGGAACTTAATTCGAAACCGGGAATGTACTTCAGTGATGGCGAGGGAAGGGAGGAGTATGAGAGGCCTGGTATAGAAAGACTGGTTGAGGCCTTGTCTCAGCTCTAGTTTTCTCTCTGTCTCTTGAGCGCTCTTTTGTGCATGCGTTCTACCATCTTCAGTACGACGTCTTCTCCGATTATTTCGTTCATTTCTTCGCTTATTCCGAAGGAGCCGTTGACTTCCAGTACGTAAGGTCCTTCTTCTGTGTTTATGACGTCGCTTCCGCCTATTTCGAATCCTACTGCTCTGCATGATCTGTAGGCTGCCTGTTTCATTTTTTCTGTGACGTCGGCTTCTATCCGTTCTCCGCCTCCTGAGATGTTTGAGCGCCAGCCGTTTCCTCCGCTGCTCCGGCTGTATGCGGTTATGTAGTCGCCTATTGTGATTATCCTGGTGTCTTCTCCTCCGTGTTCCTTGAATTCCTGGAGGCAGATTTCCTGTTCCAGGGATTTCATCGTGTCCATAACCGGTTTTAACTCGTTTTCAGATCCTGCTCTCATGACTCCTTCTCCGCCGGCACCACGTACGGTTTTCATGATTATGGGGTAGCCGAGGCCTTCCGCTGCGTCTACAGCGACTCCAGGGCTTAAAGTGTAGACGCTGTCCGGTACCTTAACTCCGTTTTCCGCCAGTATCTTCATGCTGTAGAACTTGTTGGATTCATAGCTGTATGTATCGTTGTGGGCCTGTGTAACCACTCCTGCATCATTCAGAACTTCGACGAGGTGTTCTGCAAACATCATATCATTGTCTGCGATCCTGATATATACTGCATCGAACTCTGTTAGATCTGCGTCTTTGTAAAGTACCTTTGATTCGTCCTCGCCGTGGATGAACTTGACGCCGTCTATAGGAGCAGCCAGAACCGAGTCAAATATATCTTCTGCCCTCTCCATAATCAACTGGTGCTTTGTGGATATCTCGCCGTAGACGATCCCTAATTTCATCTTTTAATCACTTTTCAAGGCCTCTGCTGCTGCTTCAAATGCGTTTTTGCCTGATACGTCTGTGAAAAGCTTCAGATCTGGGTTGGGATTGATATCGAACACTTCCTCTCCCCTCATCTTCACCTCTAAAACAGGTGTCCCCAGGGCCTCAGAGCTTTTCTTTATCACTTCTCTCTGCCGGTCTGAGATGTTTGAGTAGCTTAAGCTGTCCTCATCGAATCTCCAGCCCTCGGATCTGTCCCTGAGAGATATTATCTGATCGCCTGCGACCAGACAGCGATACTTGTCCCCGGAGTTGTATTCATGGAACAGAAGGATGTCCTCGTCGTATTCTGAGCCTTCTGCGAACTCTGTGATATCCTTTACCTTCTCAAGCTTTTTGCTCTCAGATTTTTCAAGGTTCTCAAGTTTTCTTGCGATCAGAGGCCCTCTTAGCTCTTTCTCTATATTCCTTGAGGCCTTACCTGTTGCTACCACGACTGTCTTTGGTGCTGGAATGTTTTTCTCGTGGAGTACGTAGTAGAGATAGTTTTTTTTGGCTGCGATGAAGAAGCCTGTTGAGGTGTGATTGGTTTTGACGCCTTTTTCGGTTATCATTTCAAGTGCGACTCTTCCAAAGACTGCGTTCTTTGGGGCTATCTCGATATAGGCTGCGTCGTACTTTTCTATGGATTCTCCGGAGACCTTGACATCTTTGTTCCCGTCAATGACTTCCGGAGCTACTTCGTCGATAGCTGCTTCGTTGACCTCATCGAAGACCTCCTCGAACTCATCGTAGTCTCTGTCAGTTACCTTCAGCAGTTTCGTCATCCTCATCCCCCTCACTTGGTTTCCACAGAAGCGCTGATGTATCGTCTGCCCTCCACTTCTCGATATACTCCTTCATGGCCTCAGGCGTCACATTCTGAATGATCCTCCCCTGACGAACGATCTTCCTCAGTCTTGATTCAAGAGTCTTCGAAAGCTCCTCACTGTAGTCCTTCTTCTCACTGTAGATCAAACCGTTTTTGATCCTCCAGAAAGAGGTAGTCCCTTCAGCAGCGATAACCAGGTAGCCTCCACCGTTCATGTCGAGAGCTCTTTCCAGCTTATCCTTGTGGACATAGTAAACACCTCTCTCCACAGGATCAACCAGAAGCACTTCCTCTCCCTCAACTGCTGTAGCAAGAACGTAACCTTGTTCCTCCTGTTCACCGGCGATATCCTTCTTCATCTTCAGGACTGCCAGGCCTCCATCATTGAACCAGGCCTTCAGTTCATCGCTGACATCAGAGATTTTTTCCTCCTTGATCCATGCAGAGTTCAGGCGGTAGTTCGTCAGCTCTGACACAGTCTCCTGAATTTTCTGGACCTCATCAAGATTCTTTCCGTCTTCATCTGCCTCCTGCTCGTTCATTTTGTCCTGGATCTCGTCCTGACCCTTCCGGAAACCCAGGACTTCCAGAGCCATCTCAAGGCTCGCAGCCCCAGAATAACCAGACCTCTCAGCTACAAAGTAATTGCTGATCTCCTCCAGAGTATCAAGATCGCTCTGTGCACGTTTGAACTTCAGGTGCTTTTCCATGATCTCTGAGTTAGGAGCAAGCACGGTATAACCGGAATTAGTGTTTACCGTAGTGCTGAAAAGCGAAACATCCCGGATTTCACCGGATTCGTCATCAACCTTCACCTCCTCACCAGGCCTGACAATCCTTGAATTCTTCAGGTAAACACCTGCCGCAAAGTTCTGGAACAGGTCCTTGAACCCGTAGAAAAGGAGGCCTGCGATCAGGAAAGCAATCGCCCACGATGAGGCATTGATTATCTCACTGATCAATGTACTGCCTATGTTCAACTGGGATACCAGGACCTGTACAAGAAGCAGGTAGAGAAAGGCCTTGAATGATCCTACAAGTAGTTTTATACTGTTTATGGAGAGGCCTGTCTCCCTGATGTAGTTTCTGACTCCTGTTGTCTGTAAAAAGTTTCTGAGCACCTGTGTTGCGATGTTGATCACTGTTACTCCCAGTATTCCGATAAGTATTACTGTGAATAGTCTTGGAAGGTAATCCTGGAGGCTTTCGAATAGCTGTGTTGTTATTCCTGTGTTCAGGTAGAGTAGAGCCAGTGTGATGACTCCTGCATCAAGTATGTTTCCTCCAAGCTCTATCTTTCCTTCTCTCTGCTTTATTCTTTTCTTGGTGACTTCTCCGTCTCCGGTGACCCAGGCCTTTCTGACCCCGATTTTCAGGGCCTTCACCACTAAATGGCCTCCTGCCAGGATCAGTAAAGTTATCAGTATATGAATCAGTGGCTGCTGACTTGTCGTCAAACTTAGGAGAGAATTTACAGGGTCGATCATAATCCCTACTCTATCCGCCTAGTATAAAAACCCTGCGTTTTTACTCGACAGATTTAATCGTTCCATGGCCTATAAGACGCCAGCGTGACCCTACCTGGCGGGAAATAGCAACTCTGTCTCCTTCTTCGGCGCATACAGGAACTTTAAGATCAAGCCTGACGTTTTTACCGGCTTGTGTCACGATTCCAGCGGACTTGGATGTGCCCACGTTGATCATCAAGGCCTCATGCTCCTTAACGTTATCAACTTCCTGTTCGTCCTCTGCACCGACAAGCCGATCCATTAATTCGACCTCTACCTCTATCTCCGAGGTAATATCCGGCAATTCTCCTTTGAGGCCTAATACGTTACCTGAAAGGCCGTCGGATTTAGCCGTAGCAGGATCAAGCTCTGTCTCCACGCTCATAAGGCCTCCAGGCCTTCCTTTATCGACAGGACTGTTTCCCTGGATGATGCTTTCAACTTTTGTAGTAACCGTCTGCCAGTCATCTCCGTTTCTGAGGCCTGGCTTGATTTCTATCTCGTCTTCTCCCTCAAGTTCTCCGCGTACGAGGCTTCCGCCCAGTACTCCTCCTCTAATGTCTTCAGGATCTGTTCCTGGCTTGTTGATGTCGAAACTTCTTGCCACAAGCATCTTCGGATCGCTGTCAAAGTCTCTTTCCGGTGTAGGAATCTCTCTGTGAAGAGCTTCGAGAAGTGCGTCGATGTTAACCTCGTGCTGTGCAGAGATCGGTACGACAGGCGCATCCTCTGCTACAGTACCTGAAACGAACTCCTGAATCTCCCCGTAGTTTTGCTTCGCCTGATCTTCGTCAACGAGGTCGATCTTGTTCTGTACAATTATGATATTATCAATTCCGATAATATCCAAAGCTGCGAGATGCTCACGTGTCTGAGGCTGAGGACACTCTTCATCGGCAGCGATGATAAGGATAGCTCCATCCATGATCGCAGCTCCGGAAAGAACGTTGGCCATCAAAGTCTCGTGACCAGGAGCATCGACAAGAGAAACAGTTCGTTCCTCCTCGCCGTTCCCATCAACATTAAGGCCTTCATCGTCTCTATAATAGGTGATGTCGGCGTAACCAAGTCTTATCGTGATTCCTTTCTTCAGCTCTTCGCTGTGTTCATCCGTCCATTTGCCAGACAGAGCGTTTGTAAGAGTAGTCTTTCCGTGATCTACGTGGCCTACAAGGCCTATGTTCGCTTCAGGTACTCCTTTCATGATTTATTCTTCGTCTTCGCCCAGGAGTTCTTCTACGGATTTGGATCCTTCTTCGACGACAGTAGTGTTAAGCTGCTGTATTTCAGATGATACTCTCTTTCCTCTGACAGATTTCCTCTCTCTTACACCGTCTTCGGAGACATCGATACCTGAGCCTTCTTCAATAAGAACTCTCTTCCTCTCGGAGCCTTCAATAGTCTCTCTCATAGGGAAACCGGATCTATCGCTTCCGCCTGTAATCTTGAGCGTGTAGCCTGAAAGGCCTACGATACCTCCGTCAAACTCGTCTCCGATCTCTTTACCTACAAGTTTTGCAGATTCTTCGATTTCAGTCTGAAAAGTCCGTCCATCCTGTGTTCCAACTGTAATTTGCATAATTAATTGTCACCTCAGTCTCCCATTTGCACCGTTTCGGTGAAGAACTGGGTTTCCGAGTACAAACGGTTTCCGTGTTAAACTTTTTGAATCAACAGGTAGGCCTCCCCATTTTTTATTCGGAAACCCGGTTATCTATTAACATAATGAGAGCCAGGGTACTGAGCCGTATACTCGGAAAATTTCTCAAGGTTTTCGCCCTGATAATGGCAGTTCCCATGCTGATGAGCTTCTACCTGATAGAGCCCTGGACGGTCAGGACGGGATTCATTGCTGCCTCACTCACAAGCATGACAATGGGAGAACTCCTTGTTCACGCAGGAAAGAAGGGAGAACCACAGCTATCTGAGGCTATGGCTTCAACAGTCGCAGGATGGACTATGGCAGTATTCCTGGGAGCAATACCTCTCTTCCAGTTCATGCCTCCGGTCTCCGCAGTATTTGAAGCAACAGCAGGCCTCACAACCACAGGTATCTCGATGCTTGCAGACCCGGCGATCCTGCCTCAGTCACTGCTTTTCTGGAGAGCCCTGATGCAGTGGGTGGGAGGCCTCGGAATCCTGACGTTCTTCATAGCAGTTATAAGAGAAAGCGGAGGAGCCTCCAGAAGACTCTTCTCCGCAGAAACACACAAAACTGATGCAGGAAGCATAAGGCCTTCACTGACTAAATCGATAGTCGACCTGTGGAAGGTATACGGGTTCATAACCACTTTGATAATCGCAACTTATGTCTGGCTTGGTATGCCGCTTTTCGAATCCTTCCTTCATGCATTTTCCGCTATATCAACAGGAGGATTCTCTTCAAACGCGATGAGCATAGGAGCCTATTCTCCGGCAGTACAGGCCGTTACAACGGTTTTCATGTTTATAGGGGGAGTGAACTTCGTGTTGATGTACAGCCTTTTGAACGGTCAGTGGCGAAAACTCTTCAGAAACTCTGAGTTCAAGATATACACAGGGATTTTCCTCGCAGTTGCAGCTGTCATAGGCCTCAAACTGTATACTCTTTCAAGGCCTGCTGTACTGGATGCTTTCTTCCAGTCCGCAGCGCTCGTATCTTCAACTGGCTATTCTACGATGTCGCTTGGCGTTCTCGGGACAGCTATACAGTTCCTGATAATCGCAGTGATGTTTGTCGGAGGATCTGTAGGCTCGACTTCCGGAGGCCTGAAAGTCTTCCGCCTCGAGACCATGGTAGAACTTGTGAAGAGACATCTAAGGAGTTACAGGCTTCCTGAGACAGCTATAAACGAGGTGAAGATCGATGGGGAGATACTTGAGTCGGAGACTCTCAGAACAATCTCTGTCCTGTTCTTCGTATGGGTCTCCGCTTCTTTCATCGGAACGCTCGCTGTTGTTATCTTCGACGGTGCCTCGCTCATGGGAGCTTTCTCGGGAACAGTCTCTGCGATCGGGAACATGGGACCGGTCTTTATGGAGACGCAGCAGATGATAGGCCTTTCAGCAGGTTCAAAGATAGTCTGGATAATCGGGATGATCGCCGGAAGACTTGAGATGATACCGCTTCTGGCAATATTTAATAGCGGCTTATTCAAAGACAAAACATAGGAGGCCCCGGAAAATGTACATAGTGATAACAGGGATCAACACGCTCTCGAAACGCCTTGTAGAGAGGCTGGAAGGAAAACACGACCTGGTAGTCGTAGAAGAGGACGAAGACAGATGCAAACGACTCTACTCATCATCAGGAGCCACAGTTATCAACAAAAGCCCTTCTAACCTATCCGCTCTAGAAGACGCAGGAGTGACAGAGGCAGACATACTCATATCCACACTGAAAGACGACAACGAAAACATGGTAGTATGCTCCCTCGCCAAAAAATACGGAGTACCCAAAGTCGTCTCAAGAATGGAAGACGACGAATACTTTGAGGCCTTCGAAATCATCGACGCACAGGCAATAGGACATACAGACCTTCTTCTATCAGAATTCCTCTCCGCAGTAGAACACCCATACCTAGTGAAACTGGCAAACCTCTCCAACGACAGAGAAGTCCTCAAGGCCTCAATCAAAAAGGAATCAGATCTTCTGGACAAAAATATAGGCCAACTCAGAGACATGGAGAAATTCCCGAAAGAATTCAAGATCACTTCTATCATAAAACCGGAGGAAACACTGGAAGCAGAAAGTAAAGTCGAACTCAACCAGTCAGACGAACTCATACTCATCGGCCCAGAGGAATCAAAGGAAAAACTCGACGCATTCTTCCAAGACCAGTGAAAATAAACCGTTCAAAGCACGATAACCAGTTATGGGAGTAAAACGCAAAGCAAAGAAAAAAGCCGAGAAAAAGGCCTTCTACCACTTCAAAAGAAACGGCAGAAAATACGTCAAGACATACATAGAGTTCAAGATATTTCAAAAAGTCTGGAGAAAACTCTGGAAAAAGATCAGAGACTGAAGGCCTCAAATCCTGGTTTTCTACTACGGAAAAACTTGTTTCCCAAATAAATTATCAGAATCTTTTTTTTGGGAATAACTCAACGAAGTTACTTCCTTGACATGGAAGAAACTATGATGAGTGATAGCAATTTCCTGATGAATCCGGTGGCAGAAATTCAAGGCCTTACCTGAGGCCCACAGATTTTATTTCTTGGTATTCAATTAGTTGATGTGACCGCGATAGTCTGGATCAGAAGAAGTTTGAGGGAACACGATAACACTGCCCTGGTAGAGGCCTCGGAGAAACACGATGAGGTTATTCCTTTCTACGTTGTTGACGACGAGTACTTTTCGAACGCAGAACTGGGTTATCCCAGAGTCAAGTTCTGGAGGGAATCGCTTACAGGGTTCAAGAAAGAGATGGCACTGCAGGATGAGAAGAGACTGGTCGTGAGAAAAGGAACTCCTTTTGAAGAACTGGAAAAAATTATAGCGGAGGCAGATGCCGATGCATTATACTTTAACAGAGACTATACTCCTTACTCCCGTGACAGGGATCAGGAAGTAGAGAAAAAGCTGGATATCCCGGTCAAAACCTTCAAGGACCTCGTTATGTTCGAGAAAAAAGAGATACTGACTAACTCAGAGACTCCTTACAAGGTATACAGTTACTACAAGAAAAAATGGTTCAAAAGAGATAAGAAAAGGCCTCGAACCGTGGAAGACTACAGAGTCCCTGAAATAGAAAGCAGAAGGGTCCCATCACTTGAAGAGCTAGGCTTTGAGGCACCAGATGATTTCGAATGGATCTGGAGGCCTGGTAGAGAAGGAGGGGAGGAGAGGATTGAAGAGTTCAAAGAAGAAATCCTGAACTACGATGAAAACAGGGATTATGCCTGGAAAGACTCTACCTCAAAGCTTTCACCATACCTCAAGTTCGGAACTGTCTCGATCCGCGAGGTATTCTGGGAGGCAGAAAGATTGAAAGCCCGGAACCCTAACGATGATACTTCAGGTATTGAGACGTGGCAGGAAGAACTTGCCTGGAGAGATTACTACTTCCAGATACTCTGGAACTTCCCGCACAGCGTACACGAACCATTCATGGAAAAGTACAGGGACAACGAACCTGACTGGGATAGGAAAGAGGAAGCAGAGGAAAAATGGGAGGCCTGGGTCGAGGGAAAGACAGGCTACCCGTTCGTCGACGCAGGTATGCGTCAGCTGAAAAAGACAGGATTCATGCACAACAGGCTTCGAATGGTAGTCACAAACTTCTCATGTAAAGATCTCTGGCTGGACTGGAGAGACGTCCACAGCTATTTCTCAAAGATGTTCGTGGACGCAGAAATCTCCGCAATGGTCGGAGGCATCCAGTGGAGCTACTCCATAGGAACCGACGCACAACCCTACTTCCGGGTATTCAATCCCACCAGTCAAGGACAGGACTATGACCCAAAAGGAGACTACATACGAAAATGGGTCCCCGAACTCAAAGACGTACCAGATGAACACATCCACCAACCCTGGAAAATGAACAAACTCCAGCAACAGGACTGCGGAGTCACAATAGGACAAGACTACCCAAAGCCTATCGTAGACCACGGCGAAAAAAGAAAAGAAGCTATCAAAAGATTCGAAGAACTTGACAAAGACTGAAAAAAACCAGTAAAACCTCACATACTCAAGGCCTTCAGAAAACCGGTAGTTCTCATCGCCACAGCATTCTACAAAAACAATTCAAGGCCTCAACCATCCACATCACCTAGAGGACAGGTTGATCATCAAAAAGTAACAAAAGAACTTAATAGGCTTAGGAACAAATAGATAATACAGAAGGCCCTCCAGAAACGGAGAAAAAAGACAGACAATCCAAGGCCTGACCGTACAAAGACCAGAAAATTCCGAAAAATTTACTTAAACATTCCTGACTCAATCAATAAACAGTGATAGGTTATTAACCACGACCTCACACAGAAAACAGGCCTCCTTCTAATCGCCCTAACATTAACCCTTGGAACAGTTTCGGCAGTTCAGTTTCAGGATCCTACGCCTGATGATGGTGATACTGTTTCAGGTGATGTGACGCTAAATTTCACTACAAACAGTAGTGAGGACTATTCTATCACTCTGGCCTATTCTGGTTCTAGCTCCAATGACCTGGCTACAGTAACTGCCAATGGATCCTATACAGACTATTCGTTCGATACTGACGATTATGTGACAAGCGGCGAGATGACGATAGAAGTTTCCAGGGATCAGGGTAACGGATCTGATTCTGTAGAGCTTACTGTTGACAATGAAGAACCTCAGATAGAAAGTAATAATTTACAAGATAGGGTAAATTCGGAGTTTGGACCTGTCCAGTTCGAGATGTCAGATCAAAGTGAAGTAACCGATCTGGATGTGGAGATAGACAATGGAGATGCTCTGGATCAGAACTTTGACTGTGGAGATGAATCCTGTTCTGGAGAACTTGAAGTTAACTTTCCAGAAAATAAGTTGAGCCATGACAGTTCCTACGATCTAAATATAGTTGCTGAAGACGAATACGGTAACGAACTAAGTTATAATGAAGAATTTGTTTACGACAACCGGTTTGAAGGAGATAGTGATCCAGAGGTGAGTCCGGGGCCTCAGGTGTTTGATGGTAGAGGGCCTGAAAGGTTCACTGTTTCTCTAGACCAGAAGGACGAATCCGAGGTAAGGATTAAGTGCAGTCCTGACAGCTGGTTCGACGGCTTCTCGGATTTCGAGGACATTGATGACAGCGAGGACTTCACCTGTGAACATCAGCCGGTAGGATTCGACATAAGCTATGACATGGAAATCGTCCTGGAAGATGAGGCAGGTAACAGCGAAACCGTAGAAATCGGAGAGTATTTCTTTGATCAGACCAGTCCAGAGGTAGGAAACCTTTCAGCAGTTGTAGGAGTTTTCAACAGCGACTTCCAGCTTTCCTACGATGCCTACGATTCAAAAGATGTCCAAGGCCTTGACGTAGACACGATCCATTATCAGATCGATGAAATGCAGTACGGCGATGACAGAGGGAAAGAAATCTCCCACCAGGAAGCAGAGGGAGAGTTCAGGGTCGGCACTGAAGGCCTTGAAGCCGGGAAGCACACGGTCTATGTCTGGGTAAGAGATAAGTCCGGGAAGATAAGTGTCCGTGAAGAATTCAGTTTCGATTTCAGGCCTGATGCAGAGCCTTCTGCAAGCCTGAGTGTAGATGACTCTGCCAGTGTCACGGCAGGAGACTCGAAGATAATCTATGCCAACGTGACCAACACAGGCGATCTTTTCATCGGTGAAATGGAGCTAAACATTGATTCACAGGTTTTGAATGATTCAAGGACTGTTCAAGACTTGAGGCCTGGAAACAGCACTGAACTGATGTTTTCAATCGACACTGAAGACACTGACCTCGGGAAACACAGTCTGACTTTTTCTACAGAAAGTCCTGATACATCCCGGGAAATGGATTTCGTTGTAGAGGCAAACAAGAATCAGGAAGACAGGATAACCAGTAAGTACAGTGAATATTATAAGAAGTACGAGGCTCTGGAGAAAAATGTTTCAGACCTTGAGAAAGGCCTCTCGGATTCAAGAAAGGAGAAACTTGAGTCAAATACCTCCGGCTTCTTCTCCAGCATGGAGTCAGCAGAGAAAGCCAAAAGCAACGGCAATCTTTACAGGGTCAAAAGTCATCTGCAAAACGTTGAGAACCGGTTCCAGGCTGCGTCAAATACCTATGAAGAAGTCAAAAAACAGCATGAGACAGCGCAGAGGAACCAGGCTGTAGGCCTTTTCCTGCTTCTTTTCGTAGGCCTTGGAGGCGGAGGTCTGGCCTATGTCGCGTTCTTCAGCGAGGAATACTACCTTGACTTTGAGGCTCTTCAGGAAGAGTTTGAAGTTCTTGAGGAACCTGTCCAGAAAGTTCAGGAAACCGCAGGGCAGTACGAGCTTTCAGCAGAGCCTCTGGAGAATGCGGTCGAAAAGTTCAGCGAACTTGTCGCGGAAGAAGAGGAAGAACTTGAGGAAGCGGAGAGTTATGCCTTCCAGGGATTCACGTAAAACATATTTTTTCCTTCTTTTTATGTCAGTAAATGATTTTCTCTGGATGGAAACCAGAGATTTTCTAAAAACCTGGAAAAAAATCAGATGATTTTTTCGGTGTCTGAGAATTTTTCTTTGAGGAGGCCTTTGTCTCTGACGGTTTGTATGGCCTGGCTTATTTCCTGGCTGAATTCTTGGTCTTTGGCTGCGTTGCTGACTGCGTCTCTGATTATGATTTCGATCTGTGGGTCGTCTTTCATCTTGTCGACTATTTTCTGGTTGGCGCGGTTTCCTGAGAGGTACTGGCTTACTGCGGGCTGTGTGATGTCTATTTTGTCTGCGATTTCTTTCTGTTTGAGGCCGTATTCCTGTTTGAGCTGTGAGGCCATGATGGATCTGATCGCTGGGAGAAGTTCCTCGCTTACTACTTCGCTTTCGAACCTCATAATGTGAAAGTTGGGGTCAAAGAATAAATCAAATGGTGTGAAGAACTGGGGAAAAATATGTGAGGCCTTGTTTTTGAGGCCTTCAGTGGTCGCTTTGCTGTACTTCGCGGGATAGTTTTTGGACGTCTGCGGAGAGTGCCTCGAGTTTTCTGGAGACGCGTTCTTTTTCCTGGATGATGTTTTCGACTTTTTCATATTTCCTTGCTGCGTGGTCGAGGTGGTGTTTTTCGACGTATGCTGCGTCTGTTTCCATCATGTTGTCGATGATTTCTTCTGCGATTTCGCCGAGAAGCAGGTTGAGGCCGTAGTAAACGTTTGAGCGTACGTACTGGCCTTCGTCTGCTTTCTCCCTGATCATTCTTTTGATCCTTGCGTGTGTGAACGGAAGGTCTTCTACTTCAGTATCTTCTGGGACTTCTACCATGTTATCACAGGAAAAATTTCGGGTTACAGGCTTTTAATGGTTTCCTGAAACTGTTTCAGAGGTTCTTTGCACCCAGGAACCAGTAATTATAAACAGGTTTTTCACCAAATCTTGGTTATGATAACGCTTGAAACAGTCAATCTCTTCCTTGATATTCTTGTCAAGTTCGTCTTTCTGGTTATGATAGGATTTGGTTTCATGGTTCTCAGGAAGATGGATGACGTTCTGGAATCTGCGGAAAGATCTGCTGAATCGCTTGAACATACTGCTGAGACCGTGGATAGGATGATCGATCTTGCGAACTTTCTGCCGTTCATAGGTTCCAAGAGAAAGGAGTTCAAAAAACAGGTAGGTGAAAACGATGAATGATCTGCTGGATGCAGCAAACTCTTCAAATGAAGACTCGCCTGGAGAAAGAGATGATTCCAGCGAGGAAAGATACGAGAAACTGAAAAAAGAGGAGGCAGGCACTACTGAAGTCGACCCAGCCAAACAGAGGTACGATGAGATCAAGGAGAAAGCAAAGAAAGAACTGATGAAGGAAGGAGAAGAGGAAAACAGGGCTGAAAACGGACAAAAGGCCTCAGCACAGGAACTAAGTTATGAAGAAGAGGAGTTTGAGGATGACGAAACTAACGAGGAATCATTTATAACTTACTAGGAACCGATAACTTTTCTGTGGACCTCGATAAAATACCGGATATAGCAAAATACCTTTCAGTAGTCTTCCTTTTCGCCTGGATAGGAAGGAGCACGGTCTGGAACTTTCTACCAGTCTTTTTCAAACAGCACGTCAACAGCGTCTTCCTCATAGGCCTAATGACGTCGCTACCATCACTGGTCCCGATATTCTTCGACATACCGGTAGGCAACTTGGTCCAGAAAGTAGGGGAAAAATTCGTCATACTTCTAGGCCTTACAACAGCTGTTTTACCTGGTATAATGTACTTTACAGCTGTTCCACTGCTTCTGGTAGCTGGAAAAGCATTTGAAGGCCTTGCAAAGGTCTTTATCTGGAACGGTGGCTGGAGTCTGTCCATGAAATCGGCTGATGAAGAAGTGGAGGGTGAGTCACTTTCTATTTTCCTTTTGGGAGTTAATCTTGCTGTTGTTATAGGGCCTATGATGGGAGGTTTCCTGATAGAATCCTACGGGTTCCAGGTACCTTTCCTTCTGTGGATATTTGCCTCTACACTGTCCATCTTTGTTTTCTATAGTTATATAGGCCTTGAGATAAAACAGAGTATCTCTGAGTCTGTTGAAGATCTTTTGCACAGACAGACTTATGCTGATGAATGGCATGATGTAAAGGAGAACTGGGGTGAGCTGTGGTTCCCATTTACTCTGGTATTTCTGTACAGTATTATCTTCTCGTTTTACTGGCTTGCTATCCCGTTACTTCTTGATCAGGTCGGTACAGGCTATATCATGATGGGTATAATATTCGGAGTCGCAGCCATTCCTAAAGTCTTCCAGTTCCTGTTCGGGGAACTGGCTGACAGGTTCGGAAGAATGAAAGTTCTTTCAGGCCTAGCACTGTTACTGACACCTGTACTGGTATCGATGAGCTTTTTCACCGAAGCACTGGCACTGGGAATTCTTTTCTTCGTAGCAAGGACTTTCTCATCCGGTATGTCGCCGGTTATACAGACCGAGTTTGACGCAAGATGTCCTGACGAACTTGAAGGGGAACTGACAGGTTTCTTCGAGTTCTTCAAACACTCCGGACAGACAATAGGCCCTACACTCGCAGGAACAATCGCCTCCATCTGGACACTGCAGTTATCTTTCCTCACAGCAGCTGGAGTCGCACTGGGAATCCTGTGTTTCTCCCTTTATGGATTAAGAAACTAGATCTTTCCCAGTTCCGGGAACTCGAACATTCCGGCCTCACGTGAGACTGCCAGGGCCTTCAGAGAACTTTTTTCAACAAAATCACGGAGGACAGGAGACAGAAGCTCTCTCGAAGGCATGTTGTTTACTCCAGATCCGTTTGAGATTGTTGAAAACGCTGGCATCACGATAAGGCCTTTCCCATCTGTGTTTTTTCCGTAGAGGAAGCAGTTTACTTTTTCCTTGACACCGATTTCATCTTTCAGTTCCAGAGCCGGATGCTCATGGCCTATAACCACGGTATCGAACTCTTCCTCTATTTCGAGTTCTTCGAGCGAGATATGGCCGTGCGTGAAGAGAACTCCGTCTTCAAGGAAGAATTTCTCTAGTTCATAGCCTTTTTCCTCTACAGTTGATTCGATAAAAGTGTCGTGGTTTCCCTCTACCAGGATTAATTCATCGAAAAGGCTTTCCGTCTCATCGATAAACTCCTCTATCTCGGCCTTTTCAGAGTACAGGCTGGTCTTGAACTCGTTTTTTAGATCGCCGTTGACAAGCAAACGTGAGGCCTCTGTCCGTTTCCGGATCTCGTGGAGGTCCTCCAGCAGTTCGTCCAGCTGGAACTCTGGCACGTAACTGCCTTTGGAAGTCATACCGCCTTCAAGGCCTAGATGGAGATCCGAAATAACGATCAGGTCGAGTCCTGGGTGGTACAGCGCCGGTATGGAGCTTACTGTTTCAAAGTTTAGAACTTTCATGATAAAGATTTGAGGCCTCTAATTTCTTTAAACTCTACTTATCTGTTGACCAGTCTCCAGATACTTATGAAGGATTCGAAGAAGTCATCGCCTGTCGACACTTTCAGGTACTCGGCGCCGTTCTTCAGTGCACTTTCCTCTATGGACGCTGTGTGTTCGTCCAGCCTGGACTTGTACCTGTTTTTCGTCCTCGGAGAAAGGTATGTACGCAGTTTCGAGCTGGATTCAGGATCTTTCAGGATGGCATCGCCCTCGATATCAGGGTTTATCTCATTTTCATCCAGTACATTTACCAGGATGGCGTCAGTGTGCTGGAGGCTTTCCAGTGCGGATTCTATCTCTTCCGTATCTGTCAGGAAGTCAGAAAGGATTATCACAATAGATTTGTTCTTTATCCTGGAGCTGTATTCTGTGATACATCGCTCGATCCTGCTCTCCGGAGTCTTCCGGATACCGTTCAGACTTTTCACCAGGCTGGCCAGGTTGCCGTTCCTTCTCGCAGCTGTCAGATCAGTCAGGGTCTCTGAGAACACTGAGAACCGGAAGCGGTCGTTCGTCTTCGAGGCCATGTATGCAGAGGCAAGGCCTAGTTTTCCAGCGTAATCATACTTGTTGTTTTCACCGTAGTCCATGGAACTGCTTCTGTCCAGGATTATATGGACTGTAACGTTTTTTTCCTCTTCGAAACGTTTGATAAAGAAGTCCTTTGTACGTGCGTAGGCCTTCCAGTCGATTTTTCTGATATCGTCGCCCGGTACGTACTGTTTATGATCTTTGAAGATCATTCCCTGTCCGCTTCGCAGGCTTTTCTGCTCTCCTTCCCTTATCTCGGTTGAGTTCTTTTTCAGGGCGACCTGAAAGTTATCGAGATCCTCAAGGAAGTCAAGCTCTATCATACCTGGTGAACGATCTCCTTTACGACCTTGTCTTCGTCCTTACCTTCTTTTTCTGCTTTGAAGTTAAGGCCTATCCTGTGTCTCAGAACTGGCTGTGCCATAGCGTTGATGTCAGAGACAGATACATGATTTCTTCCCTCGATCAGGGCCTTAGCCTTCGCAGCGAGTACGAGGTTCATTGATCCACGTGGGGATGCTCCGTAATCAAGATCTTCGTGTTCTCTGGTCTCCCGGACAATCTCTACTGCGTGTTCTCTGATATCATCCGCTATAGGGACCTGACGTGTGAACTGCTGTAGTTTTATCAGCGATGGCTGGGAGATGACCTGTTCCAGATCTGGATCGTAGTTTAATTCCTCTGTGAAACGTTCCACGATCTCTACTTCCTCCCCGCTCTCCGGGAAGTCAAGCTCCACTTTCATCATGAACCTGTCTCTCTGAGCCTCTGGAAGCGGATAGGTTCCTTCCTGCTCGATAGGGTTCTGTGTCGCCATAAGGAAGAAAGGATCCTCCAGAGTATAGCTCTGATTACCGACCGTTACCTGCTTCTCCTGCATCGCTTCTAACAAAGCGGACTGGGTTTTCGGAGTCGCACGGTTGATCTCATCCGCCAGAACCATATTCGCAAAGATAGGGCCTTTCTGGAAGACAAATTCGGCCTCATCACCTTCTTCATTGATGATGTGTGTACCTGTAATATCAGAAGGCATCAGATCAGGAGTCGACTGAATACGGGAAAACTCAAGGCCTACAACACGTGAAACAGTACTGACCATCTTGGTCTTACCCATACCAGGGTTTGATTCCAGAAGGATATTTCCGTCACACAGGATCGCGACAAGGATCTGGTCCAGGATCTTTTCCTGACCAACAATTACTTTTCCAACCTCCTCCTTGATATCGGCAAGTTTCTCGTTAGCTTTCTCGTACTTCTTCGACTCATTCATGCTTTTTATCTTCATAACAATAACAACGGTCTTTCAGATATTTAAATTCGGATACAGGCCTCTACTCAAAATCTCTTATCGCCAAACTGTAATCCCTCGCCAGCTCAAGGTTATCAGGCCTGTTAGGATCCGCAGCCTCGAAAGTCATTTCCTCTTCTCCACTGTAGGCCTCGAAACCGGCCTCACTCTCGTTTCCCTCGCCCTGGATGCTGATGTTAATTTCAGAATTAAAATCGATATTCTCAGCTTCACCCAGGATCCTCGAAGTATCGTTAAACTCGACTTCATCTACGCCGTCCTCCTCAACAGAGTTATCGCCGGGTATTAAATTATCTACATCGCTCAGGACTTCTGTAGGATTCTGCTGTATCTGGAAATCTGCAATTCCAGATAGCGCAGTCATGAAACTTAACCCGCCGACTACAAGGATCTTCTGGATGATAACCTTGCTTGGAATAATACTGTCAGAAGTAACTGAACGTGCACGATCCATAAGATCATCGAACAAGGCCTGAGAGGCAATATCGCTTTTATCCAGGTTGTCCCTGGCTGTTCTCAGGACTTCTTTCAGCTTAGGATTCTCCTGCTCGTAGATCTCCAGCCTGTAGTTCTTTACCCTGTAAATAAGGTCGCCTATAAAGAAGAGAACCGAAAATGCCAGCAGGATCTGCGGGTTATCGACTCCTGAAACCAGTTCAATCGAGAAAAGGAAAGTAAACAGATTAAGACCAAGGAAAAGGCCTATAGAGTCCAGTGAGGCCTGGATTATGTTTACCTTGATGAATTCTCTTTTCAGCCTTTTAAGCAGTTTTTCTACTCTCATTGTCCGAAGTACTCGTCACAGATTTCTCTTCCGCGCTGTGTAATGTTTTCTCTGTTGTTCTCGCACAGGGTTCCGAAGTCCAGTCTCATGTCGTTGATAGTGCTGTTAAGCTTCTGGTTTTCAGCTCTCAGCAATTCTACAGAGCTGTTTTTGTCTTCAAGGTCGTTTCGTAACCGTTCTACAGTACTGTTTTTCTCCTCTATCGTACTGATTCTCTCAGCCAGGCCTTCCCTGAGATTCTTCACGCTCTGGTTCAGGTCACTGCTCCGGGTAGAAAGGTTGTTCACCTGGCTTTCAAGACTTGCTATCCTGGAGTTTTTCTCCTCGATGGTTGAGGAAAGATTTTTTCTGTCAGTAACCAGGTCGTTAAGCTCTGACTGGTAAAGCACCGATAGACCGGCAAGCAAAGACAGAACCACCACCGTGGATACCAGCAGGAAAGGGTTCAACCGTCTCTTCAGAAGAGGAGCTTCCATCTCTATCATATGGTTCAAGGCCTTATCCATTTATTTCGACTGGTCATGGAAAACATGTTCGAATTTTAAGTAGTGGAAAAACGAATACTGTAATTATATGAGCCATGGCGGAGATCACCCTGAAACCTGTAAGTTCGGACACGTCTTCGAGACAGACGGAGATTTGAGCAGTCCAGGGAAAGATGTCGTGGAAAAGATCAGGAGGGGTGAGATACAAGGCCTCAGAGGGGTTAGAGAGGAATTGGGAGATGACTTTCTCAAACCGCTTATGGGGGATAACTGGAAGAAGTTGAAGGTCTCGGCCTCGAGTCAAGGGACGCCTTTTGCTGTAGTACTTACTGCTGCGGATAACCTGGATGAGAATAAGGACTATAGTGTGGAGAGAACTGAGGAAGGTATCTATGTAGCTCCTCAAAGTCAACTTCATGATGAGTTTATGCAGAGAAAACAGCAGGCGGAGTCCAAGGTCAAGGAGAACATGCGTAACATCTCCGAGCTGATGAAGCAGAAGCATATGCTTGAACACGATATCAGGAAGCTCCGTTCGCGTGCTGAGGCCATGAGTGAGAAAGATGAGGCAGTTTTGAAAGGAGACTTCGTTGAACTGGTTGATGGAGCGAACGCAGGTTCCCAGCAGGGCGGAGAGGCAGCAATGAAGACTCTTGTTGAGAGAAATATCTATCCGACGATCGTATCTGATTTCTACGAGATGGATTCGCTGGATGATCTGAAGCCAGCCGAGGACAGAGAGGATGACAAAGATGGTGTCCTGGCAGATAGGCCTAACAACGAGAAAGCTATCCTGAAAAAGAAGTACTCGATGTACGAGAAATGGAAGGATCTCTACGGCTCCGAAGTCAACAGGAAACTGGAGGATCTCAAAGGACAGTTGAAGAGTATCGAGAGATCAATAGGAGAGACCAAAGAATGGCTGGAGCCTTACGTGAAGGACATGGTACAGATAAACAAGATGGGAGACCTCCAGAGCGATTACACCAATTACTACGAGTGGAAAGGAAACTCTTCGATGGAAAGAAACCTGGAGTTCATCTGCTACAAACCTTTGAAGAAAGAACACGGCGATATAGTCGTAGCGGACAGTGAAGACGAAGCCACGCACTACAGGATAATCTATATCCACGGAGTCCACGTCAACATGGCAAGCCCAGGTAACCCTCAAAGCCCGGCAGAAGGCCCTTCATCCGGCGTCGTGATGTGGCATCCGGCGATCGTCTGCAAACACGTCTTTGAGAACTTTTTCAAGGCCAAGATCGAGAAGTACCAGGATCAGACAGATGAACTGATGAAAGACTACACTGGAGACTTCGAGACAGAGTACGGGGAAGAACTCAAAGAAGCAAGAAAAGACGAGGATATGTCGGTCAGAAAACTCCGTGAGGCCTTGAGCAAGGAACTTGATGAAGATATTCCTCTGGAAACCTCCTCCAAGATAAGAAGAATCGAGGACGGCCTTGACCCTGTAGATATACTCCAGGAGGATTATATCAAAGGCCTTGATGAGGTCCTTGAGACCTCGCTGCATGAGGACAATGACAAGGGAGAGGATATGTACGGTGGCTTCGAGAAAAAGCTGAGGAAATTTACCGGGCAGACTGATCCATTCGTGATACCGCCTGGTACTGATCCTCTAGGCGATCTGACCCATGACATGTGGTTCAACTATTACTGGAACTTCAAGCTGGGCTTCGGCCTCTATACAATGAACTAGGGTGAAAAATAGATGAGTTTCCTGATCGACAAACTGAAAGAGAACTTTGATTTCGGCGGTGAAGAAGGCCTTGATCTTAAACAGTTCAACTACGAGGTCGGGAACACTTCAGGCATGGACGTGACAGGAGATATACCTTCTGAGATCGCCCAGAGGGTTGGCCAGCTAGCTCAGAGAGGAGGCGGAGTGATGGAGATCAAGCTTGAGAACCCCTCCACTTTTTTCATCGACAGACAGGATCTGATAAGTACAGTGGAAGGCCTTGGACTGGATGTATCCTTCCACAGTGATCCTAACATCGGTTACACTTCTTCCTATAAGACTGGTAGGGGTAGAGGTTTCGATATCACCCAGGATTATTTCAGAAAATATCTCCAGAACTATGCTTCTTTCAAGGAAGAGGTCGATAACAGGGATGATATCAGTTTCAAGTCTGGCCGTATCAATCCGCATATCTCGACGGATAACATACCTCCGCTTCACGAGAGGATGGCGGACGATGTCAGCCTTGATCCTTTCGGCTTCAAAATAACAGAGCTTTCAGAAGAAGTTAACAGGAGAAGATCGGAGAGAGGTCAAAACATCTTTCAGAACAAGGAGTTCCTCAGAAGGATATACTACACGTTCCTACTGGAAGAAGTGGATTATGACTTCCAGTACTACAACCTTTTCTCACGTTACTCCAAAAAATTCGAAGATAAATGGGAACAGGCTCGAAGATCCGCTACAAACGAATACTACCGCTGGAAAACAGATCCAGAAGCCGACGAAGTAGACAACTTGATAGAGTCTCTTGAAGCAAAGATCTCCGTTATCACGACAGCGGGCCAGAGCGACAGAGGTATCGAAACAGAATGGTACAGGATAGTAGATGAGTACGGAGATTTTGAAGTACCTGTAGTGGAGATAGAGTTTGACCTGGATCAGAATGACGAGTTAAAGGCAGATGTGACCCAGAAAACGAAGGAAAAACAGATTTCTGATGTTATCGGAGGGGAAAGGGGTATAGTCTCTATTCGTCAGATGGCAGGCCTACTCTACAATCTGAGGAAAAACGCTGCCAGCCAGGTAGGCCTTGATCCAGATGAGGTCCAGATTGCACAGCTGATTCCAAGAATGTTACAGGGTATTGAGAGAGTGGCACTGGAAGTAGAGGCAACACAGAATGTCGTTCAAACGGCAGAGCAGAATCCAGGCCTCCAGCAGGACATCAAAGAAGGTCTTGAGGAGATACCTGAAGAGCAGGGGGTCTATGAGGATGCTGTGGAAAAGATACAGGAGAAACTTGGACAGTTAATGGATAAGCTCTGGGAAGGGAACGGTGAAGAGCCGATTTCGATTGATGCCAAGATTCAGGCCTTGAGCAGTCACTTTGACGTTCAGCAGATGAAGATCCAGGAGCTGGCTTATGAGTTAGAGTCAGAGGATCTGGATGAGGATATCGAGACTCATGCTGAGAGAGTTCTGATGGGTGTGCCTGAGTACTTTGAGAAGGAAGGGCCTGAAGAGGAGATGGAGCTTGATAAGCACGGTGAACTTCTGCGCAACCTTTTCTCGGCTAACTTTGAACAGCAGATATGGATGGAGTCCAACATCTTTTACAGGATTATGCCGGCCTGGATGGCGGTTGCAGATGAGGATGAGGAAGGCCATGATGGTTTTCCGGCTGCCAAGTTCCTCTGGGAGACTGTAGTCGAGAGAAAATGGGGTGATGACTACGATCTTGATCTGACTGATCCCAGAGCTGAGGAAGGCGAGGATCCGAAGTTCCTTGACCTGCTGGAGGAAAACAGGGAGTTCAGGATGGATGTCGCAGCTGCTTCAGCCAGCGTCTACTTCTGGAGTCATTTCACCCAGATACAGGATGATTTCAGGATCGAAGGAAACAGTTACGTTGACCCAGACGAAGGCAACTATACCTGGATCGAATGGATGAACAAGTACGGGATAGGAGTCAACATGGAAGCGATGGCGGGAGGGCCTAACGAAATGTTCAAACTCTGGAGGCCTAAAGACATGGTAGCAGCCTGTAGAGCCGTAAATATCACAGCGAGAAACGAGCTTGATGAGATACATGAGGCCCTGGATGGTGCTGTCGCCAAGTTCACCATAGATATGGAACACGTCGCAGGATTCGGAGTCGAACCATGGGAAGAGATGGAATTACTTATCGAACAGGAAAAATGGCTGGCAGGAAAAGACTACGATGTTAAAGTGGATGAAGATAATCCTCTTGCCTATATTGTCAGAATGTACCACCTGACCAAGCCAGGATGGGAGACCAGCCAGGGAACAGGTCATACCCACGGACCGTTCCGTAGAGGAGACGTAGAACTCTACGAATGGCTGTATAAAATGGTGGATGCAGGATTCGGGAAAAACCCGGGAGAAGAGGCCTATGTAATGTACGAGGTCGGCGGAGAACAGACAGGAACAGTCTATATGGCCCAGATAGCCATGGACCTGATCGAACTAGGCGTAGAACCAGATGAACTTGACCCAAGCAAGGTTGATCCGGACTCCCAGTACGAAAACGAGAAAGAAGCACTTATGGCACGTTTCTTCCGCATGGACAGGCCTAACTTCAACAGAGAATGGTCCAAGATCGAGGAACATGCATTCGATCCTCTTGACGGACTACTTCAGGCAGAAGGCTTTGACTTCACATGGAGTGGAAGCGGAGCCATAGAACAGGGCGGAAACAGACCAAACGAATGGAAAAGCGAAGAATACCAGTAAAAAAATCAGTACTCGAAACCATCCATAACCCTATCAAGGCCTTTCTTACCTATATCCTTCATCTTCTGACCGTACGGAAGCACAGCAAGGCCGTACCGAAGAGTTTCACTCCGCATCTTTCCACTGTAACCGCTGAAACTGTCGCTGAAAGGAACGCTAAGAACCACAGCATTGGAACTTCCTGTCTCCGGAACAGTATAACTGAAAGATTTCTCCTGGTCATCAACCTCATCTTCAAAGCTTTCGAAACCAGGCACAAGGCCTTTCAAGTAGTTAGAAACTGTTAAATCATTGAAATCATCGAACTGTAGAGGGAACTGTCCGAAGGTCTCATGATCTTCCAGTCTACGGTCTAACTCCTTTCCTGTCCTGATATTGTAGTCGAAGGAAAAGACAGCGATGTCATCGTCTTCAGAGATATTTTCGCTGATCCATTCTATATCAGATATTCTGCTGGGCTTCCTGTCGTACTCTATACTTTCCGTATCAAAGTAATCAAGCTCTTCTCCGATAGGATCATGAGCGTAGATATCAGCACCGTGGAAGGCCTCATCAGTTAATAATTCTTCAACAGATTGTACAAACATATCTTTCTCGGAGCCTGGGACACCCATCAGGACAGCACTGTCAAAACCATCGACCTCATCTCTGATCCAGGCCTCAGCACTCGATAGATTGATCTCCCTGTCATAGTCTTCGTGGTTTCTGGCGTGAGGAGGGGAGAGAAGGCCTTCTATCATGACTTTTCAGTGACAAAAGATCTTTAAAGTTTTATAAGTTTGAGAGTTTCAACGGTTTGTGTGATCTCTCCATGAGTTCTAAAGATAAGATGAAAGAGATGAGGAAAAAGTCCCAGGAGCGCAGAATGGAGTCTGCTAATGAGTTTGCGGACAAGTTGAAGGATAAATTAGAGGATAAAGTGAAAGTTGTAGCCGTCTGGGGCAGCGTTGCGAAAGGAGAGCATGGACATGACTCAGATATCGATACGCTTGTAATTTTAGATGATACTAAACTTCGGAAAGACGTTCCTGATGAGGCGAAGAACAAGATCAGGAAGAAAGTCACAGATCTCGCAAAGGAGACTGATGATAGAATTACCATCCAGTACTTTCCCTTCTTAACTGAGTTCTGGGACTCTCTGAGGAAAGGAGAGCCTCTCGCTATCGAAGCGGTGAGAAACGGGGAGCCTGTCTACGATACAGGTATTTTTATGCCTGCGAAGAGACTTCTCGAGAGAGGAAAGATCACAGGGACACAGGAATCCGTCAAGAAGCGTTTGAAGATGGGTGCAGCAGGCTACAAAAAGGCTGAGAAAAATTTCCGTTCCTCTATCCCCCATAAGCTGGAGCAGGCGATGGCTAACGCTGGACAGGCACCGATCATGCTCGCAGGTAAAAAGCCTCCTGCCAAGGAGAATGTTTCAGATGTTCTTGAAGAGATGTTTGTGGAAAAGGAAATGCTGGAAGAAGAATACATTGAGAAGGCCCGGAAGATCTACGACTTCGGAGATCTGGGAGAGAAAGATCCGGAAAAGGTTACAGGAGAGGCCGTAGAAGATCACATGCAGATGACGGACGACTTCGTCAGAAGGATGCACAAACTGGTCAGCCAGCTAGGTTCAAGGAAAAAAGTCAAAGGTATAGTAGACGACTACAAAAAATTCCTCAAGGCCAACGTAGCAGCACTCAAGAGCCAGGGCGTAGAACCTCCAGAAGACAAGGACGACCTCCCAGGGGTAGTTGCGGAAAACCTCGATGTCGGAGAAGAACACGTCCAGATGTTCGACCGCTGGGAAGATGTAATTGAAAAAGTCAAAAACAAGGAAATGGACGACGTAGACGAAAAAGAAGTCTACGAACTCAAAAACGAGACCAAGGAATTCGTCTCAGACGTCGGCAAAGACATCCAGAAACAGAAACAGGAAGAAGCCGAAGACATGACACCAGACATGGACCCATCCTCCATAGCCAAAGCCGCAGATCCAGAGGAGGCGGTACCCAACCTGGAAAAAAAGGCTGAAAAAGAAGTAGAGAAACAGGAAGAAGAACAGGAACAGGACAAAAAATAGGCCTGAAAAATGACAGAATTTAAAGGCTACAAAGCCCCAAGAAGGCCTGAATTTCTCTTTCTAAGCAACGACTGGCATCCTCACGAGATCTACGAAAACTTCAGAGAGTACGATCAGGATTTCAGAGATACAGTTGAAGACCCCGAGATAGATGAAAACTTCTACGTCGCAGGAGAGACAAACGGAAGACTTGATTTTGACAAGTTCAGGGAAATGGCATATGCTGGAGACATCGATGTAGCCCTAGCAGATATGGAGCTAGAAACAGAAGGTGTAAGCGGAAAAATCCGTTATGAAAGCCATCTCCCGGGAGAAGGCTCAGGCAGAATAAAGGCCTCATTCCAGGTAGAAAACCCTGAACTCGAGGAAGAGATAGAAAAATACGTTTCACGGCATTTCAACAGTTTCCTGGGCATAGACACAGGTTATAACCCTTTAAGGCCTTGAGATTTGAACTCTACGACGGACTTCAGAGACCTCTACAGATAGCTATGGTTGAGATTTTTGCTCTGGACAGTAGAGAAATAGGCGCTGAATCTCTAAGAAAGATGAGGGGAAGAAGGCCTTTGTTGTTTATTCGTTTTCTTCCTGCATTTCTTTGATTTTTTTCATCCGGAAGGTTTCTTCTCTTGCCCGTTCCTGGAGGACCTGTGAGACCTGGCTCTGTGCGTCTTTCATTTCCGGGATTGTCTTGTGTTCTAATGCGTTTACTCTTCTCTTGGTTTTTTCTATCTCATCCAGGAGTTTGAGGATTTTTGTCTGGGTCTCGGCTGCGTCAACGATCTGTTCCAGAAGTTCCTCGTATTTGTCTGCTGTGGAGTCTATCCTGGAGGATGTGGATGTAGTTCCGTATTCTCTGTCGAGTATCTTTCTCTGTATCTTGTTCTCTGATTCGATCTCCGGGACCTTGACTCCCATAATGTTCTGTGCTTCAAGAGAGATCTCGATCTCCTGTTCAACAGCCATAGCGTTCGCTTTCACTGTATCCTCTCCGTCATAGACCTTTCCGAGCATCATCTTGAGCTGGGCCTGGGAGTAAAGATCAGCAAGTTCCTGGTTGACCTCCTTTGCATCGTCTATGATCTCCATGAATTCGTGAATCAAACCATCACGCTTTTTCTCAAGGATCTCATGACCGTTCTCCGCAAGCTCGATACGCTCCTTCAAACGAAGTTCTTCAGACCTTGTAGGTTTAACGTCCTGTGCCATCGTATATCAGTGAATAGAGGGAAAAAAGGCCTTGAGAGGCCTTGAAGGTTTTTACTCTTCTTCCTCTTGTTCTGTTTCCTGGGTTTGGATGTCGAGGTATTTATCCTTGGTTTCCTGGTCGATTCTTGTGAGTTCTCCTTCAGGGATCATGGATAGCAGTTCCCATCCCTTGTCCAGTGACTGTTCGATGTCTCTGTCCGTCTTCCATCCCTGGTTGATGAACTCTTTCTCGAACTCTCTTGTGAAGTTCAGAATCTTTTCATCCCTCTCGGAGAGTGCGTCTTCTCCGACAATTGATACCAGGTCTCTAAGGTCCTGTCCTTCAGCGTACATTGCGTACAGCTGGTCGGATAGGTCTCCATGATCTTCACGTGTGTATCCTTCCCCAATTCCGTTATCCTCAAGTCTGGAAAGGCTTGGAAGGACATCGACTGGAGGCCTGTATCCCTGGCTGTCGAGATCTCTGTCTACTACGATCTGTCCCTCTGTGATATATCCTGTGAGGTCAGGGATCGGATGTGTCATATCATCGTTAGGCATCGAGAGGATCGGGATCTGTGTTACAGAACCACTTCTTCCCTGGATGATACCAGCACGTTCGTAAAGTTCTGCCAGGTCTGTGTACATGTATCCAGGGTATCCTCTGCGTCCTGGAACTTCTTCTCTTGCTGCGGAAACCTCTCTCAGGGCGTTGCAGTAGTTGGTCATGTCTGTCATAATGACAAGCACTTCATACCCTTTCTCGTATGCGAGGTATTCCGCTGTTGTCAGTGCCAGACGTGGTGTGATGATTCTCTCCGGCGCTGGATCTGAAGCTTTGTTCAGGAATACTACTGATCTTTCCAGTGCCCCTGTCTCTTCGAACTCCTCGATGAATTCCTGGGATTCTTCTTCTGTGATTCCCATTCCTGCGAAGATTACTGCGAATTCCTCATCTTCTCCCTGTACATCGGCCTGTCTTGCGACCTGCATAGCGAGGTCGTTGTGGGGAAGGCCTGATCCTGAGAAGATAGGAAGCTTCTGTCCACGAACAAGCGTGTTCATAACGTCAATACTCGAGATCCCTGTCTGGATGAAGTCCTCTGGAAGCTCTCTGCTGTAAGGGTTGATAGCTTCTCCCTGGATATCTCTTTCTTCTTCAGGGATGATCTCCGGGCCTTCGTCGATAGGATCTCCTGTTCCGTCAAGGACTCTTCCAAGCAGGTCTTCTGTTACTGGCATCTTGACGTTCTGGTTCATGAACCTTACGCGCGCGTCTCTCCCTACTCCTGTTGTCTCCTCGTAGAGCTGGACGATTACTACGTCCTTTGAAGTCTCCAGGACTTCTCCTGTCTTGACTTCTCCGTCAGCTGTCTCTACCTCTACGATGTCTCCGTAGGCTACGTTTTCGGTTTTCTCCACGAATACAAGCGGGTCCTTAACTTCTTTGATCGTCTGATATTCTTTCTGTGTCATTGGCTATCACCTTGTGATTGGCAACCAAGAAAATTTCCTGAAATTTTCATTTTCGGTTACCTCTACTGTTCGACAACCTGGTCGAACTCTTCTCTCATCTGGTTTTGAACGTCTTCCTTGATCTCCATGTAATCCTCGTTGAACTTGAGCTCTGCGATCCTGTTCTTGGAGTCCAGGCCGACTATATCCTCTACAAGTGCTCCATCTTCCAGAGCTTTGTAGGCCTTGTCACCCCATTTCAGGATCAGATCAAGTACGTGATAGGATTTCTCAGGAGAGGAATACTCGTCGACTGAGTGGAACGCATTCTGTTGAAGGAAGAACTCCTTGATCAGTGTTGCGATCTCAAGTGTAAGTCTTTCCCTGTCAGGTAATGCGTCCTTACCAACGAGCTGGACTGTTTCCTGAAGATCTCCATCCTTCTGAAGCAGGTCACGAGCACGCTGGATCTTCTGTGTCCAGTCCTCATGAACCTCTTCCTCGAAGTAATCGGAAAGCATCTCGCTGTAACCTGAATAACTATCCTCCCAGTTGATCGCAGGGAAGTGCCTCTTCTCCGCAAGATCGGAGTCAAGTGCCCAGAAGTTTTTCACAACTCTGAGCGTGTTCTGGGTTACAGGCTCCGAGAAATCTCCTCCTGGTGGAGAAACTGCTCCGATAATTGAGACAGAACCAGGATCCTCATCTGCAAGAGGCTCGACTCTTCCTGCTCTCTCATAGAACTCAGCGAGCCTGGAAGCAAGGTATGCCGGGTATCCTCTCTCACCGGGCATCTCTTCGAGTCTTGCTGATACCTCACGCATGGCCTCTGCCCAACGGCTTGTAGAATCTGCCATCAGCGCAACGTCTAGACCCATGTCTCTGAAATACTCTGCGATAGTTACTCCAGTATAGATCGAGGCCTCTCTCGCTGCTACAGGCATGTTCGAAGTGTTCGCAATCAGTACTGTTCTGTTGATTATCTTGTCGCCTGTCTGCGGATCCTCAAGTTCCGGGAACTCTTCAAGTACCTCTGTCATCTCGTTTCCACGTTCTCCGCATCCGATGTAGACAATAATGTCTGCGTCGGAGAACTTGGCCAAAGATTGCTGTGTAACTGTCTTCCCTGAACCGAAAGGCCCTGGAATCGCTGCTGTTCCTCCTTTTGCGATCGGGAACATGCCGTCAAGCACTCTCTGACCTGTGATCAGCGGTACTTCAGGCCTTTTGTCGTCTTCGACAGGTCTTTCCTGCCTGATAGGCCATTCCTGTCTCATCTGGATTTCTTCGCCGTTTTCAAGTGCGACGACTGTCTCTGTTACCGTGTGTTCTCCGGAACTGACCTGTGCTACCTTTCCTTCTGTCCCAGGAGGTACCAGTACTTTGTGGGTTCCGTAATCTACCTCTACGCGTCCGATAATATCTCCCTGCTTGACAGTATCTCCTTCCTCAACGGAAGGCCTGAAGTCGAACTCTTGATCAAGGTCAATTCCTGCTGCGGACTCTCCTCTTGCGATGAAGTCTCCAGTCTGGTCCTGGAGCTGTGGAAGAGGCCTCTGAAGTCCGTCGTAGATCGAACCAAGTAGGCCTGGCCCAAGTTCCACTGAGAGCGGTTCTTCTGTGTTTTCTACTGGTTCTCCCGGTTTTACTCCTGTCGTGTCTTCGTATACCTGTATGTATGCGTGGTCTCCTTCGATCTGGATGACCTCGCCCATCAGGCCTTCTTCTCCTACAGATACGACGTCGTACATCTGAGGGTTCATCCCGGTCGCTACTACAACCGGTCCTGTGACTTTGTGGATTTCGCCCATCAAAGACCACCTCCGTAATCTTCGGATTTGTCTTTCCTTTCAAGATCCTGTTGACTCATTTAGAGACCACCTCTCTGGTCTTCTCTATGAAAGTTGTTTGAATTTTCATTTTGTTGATTCACCTTGTAGTATCTGTTTTCTGAAATCTGTGCTTGTGTGTTCATTGAAATTCTGATCCTCTACTGTGTGATGTCTGCTCCAATAGCTCTCTTGATTTTGTCCTGAAGTCTTTCGCTTTCTGCTTCTTCGCTCAGTGCGACAACTACTGGTTCTACTGATTCCTCTACATCTCTTCTGATCCTGGCCGGGATCTTTTCTAGGTCTGATTCCTCAACGATCACTATGCCTAGATCTTCTCTTTCGGTCAGTTCCTGGATCTTTTCCGTGTAGTTCTCGGGGTTGAAAACTTTCTTTACACCAGCAAGCTCGAAGCCTAGAGTGAACTCCTCGCTGCCGATCGCTGCAATTTCTTTCTTGCGCTGTTTTTCCATTCTAATCACCTGTGCTCCATGACCAGGTTGCGCCTGATCGTATCATTGTTCTGAATACCGGTTTCCTTCGCACGGATCAGCATCCTCAGGTTCCTGACCTCTGTAATCTTTGCGATAACATAACCGATGATCGGAGTGATGCCCAGAGGCTCCCTGTGGAAAGTAGATAAGGCCTCAGAAAGCCTTTTAACCTGCATCTCATGCTCGATATCCTCGAGATCATCAGAAGCCCGTTCAGGCAAAAGGCCTGAATCCTTCACTCTCTCTATACCTTCCTCGAAATCACGGGCTTCCACGATCTTTTCCACGACCTTGCCGTTGTCGATCTTGAGCATCCTTTTGCTGACTTCTTCACTGCTGATACCGTATTTCTTCAATCTCAATGCAATCTTGATGTTCTGATGCTCCATTTCAGTCTGGATGAATTCCTTGAGATCGCTGTTCCGGGTGCTGTCTGCTAGAAGGCCTAGTTCATCGAAGTAGGCCTGGTCCAGAGCTGTCTCCAGTCCAGAAATCTCTTTTTTGCCTTCCAGGTACTCTGAGTAATCGATCTCCGAGTCCGTGAATTCTATGTCGTTTATTATCTCTTCTGTAGTTTTTTCTGAAAGCTCTTTCAGGTCTCCGTACGTGTAGCTTCCTACAGGAGTCAGTAGATCATGGATATCTCCTTTTTCTCCTGATTTTTTCCATCTCAAGAGTCTTTTCAGGCTGAGAATATCGTAGCGTCTTAAATATACAGTTATAATTCTCTGAAGTGTCTCCGGGGACATATCAACAAGATCTGAAAGTGTCCTGGAAAGATTTCTCGTTAGAGCAAGTTCTACAAGTCTTGCGCCCTCGTACTTGGATCCAAGCTCATCTATATCGTCCTGGTAAGCTCCTTCGCCCAGTCTGCGGGCTATCTCGTTCGGCTGCATCTTCAGCAGGTTCTCGTAATCTCCCTGGTCAAGCAGCTTCTTCTTTTTCGCCGATACTCTAGCGGTCATGTAGGGATAATCTCTCATTCTTCGCCCTCCGGAAACAGAGTCTCCGCTACATCCTTCCTGTACTCGGACCTGAAATTTTCCAGGATACGTTCAAAACTGAAATCACGCCTCATAGAACCATCTTCGGAGATCAGGACAACTCCAGGCCTTTCAGTCTCCTCGAAATCAGTTTTCCCCTGATCCAGAGCTTCTTTGAACTCTTCACTGCCCTGAACCTTCGAGACTTCAAAGCTGGTTTCCTGGATAACGTTTTCAACAAAGGCCTTCCTTTCCTCACTGTCCAGGTCTTCAAGTTTGCTTCTGAACTCGTTGAAGGCTCTGTCAAGTTCTTTCTGTTTGGCGGACAGCTTTTCCTGTTTTGCCTTCATACGGGCGTTAGAAAGCTCCTGCTTCTCCAGGGCCTCTTTCTCTCTCTTGATCTCTTTTTCCGTCTCAGCCCTGATTTCTTCCGCTTCAGTTTCTGCTTCTTCGAGGATCTTGTCTTTTTCCTCTTCTGCTTCTTCGATGATTTCGTCTGATTTCTGCTGTGCTTCTTTCAAGATGTCGGATTTAACTTCTTCAAGTCCCATAGTATCTTTTTTCCTCGTTTTCTTTGTTCTGTGTTAAATAAATGGTAAGGGAAGGGCCTTGGTGGCCCTTCGATGGTTTTTAGATGAAGCCTGTTACAACCAGTGCTACTACAAGTCCGAAGATAACCATTGTCTCCGGGATAACTGTGAGGATCAGGACGTTACCGAAGAGGCTGTCGTCTTCTGCAAGTGCTCCAACGCCAGCTGCTCCGATTTTTGCCTGAGCCCATGCTGTAGCAAGTGCAGTAACTGCGATAGCTACTGCAGCACCGATTGCAGGATAGGCTCCGATTCCTGCTGCTTCTGCTCCTGTTGCCATTAGTTGATTTTCACCTCAAACATAATTTTTGAAAATCCTTAAGGGGATTTTCTGCTAACTGGAACCTTATGGTTCCTGTGCTCCGAAAGGAGCGTATTTTTTACCGCCTCCCTCATAGAACTTTCCGAACATCTCCACGTAGTGAAGTCGGATTCCCTGAAGGAAGCCTTCCATGATTTTGATGAACGTGTTGAATACATGTCCGATTACCAGGATCGCCGTGCCCAAGGCTATTCCAAGCAGGCCTCCGGTCGCAAACGCTGTGCCTGCGATACCGTTCACAACTGCTGCCAGTGCTACTGCGGCGACGGAGACTCCGAAGATCCTGAAATAGGACAGGACATTCGACAGGAGGGAAGGGATCTCTACGATACCCTCGACTCCTTCTCCCAGGTAGAGAGCGATAATTGAGATCAGTACTACTGGAAGGCCTGCCATCATACCGATGAAGTACCAGAGTGCGATTCCTGCCTCAAGCAGAAGCCATGAACCTTTCTCAAGGAAGGCCTCTTTGGCACCGTGCCTGCTGTACTCGTTGTAAGCACCTACTAGATAGCCTGCGTTAACGTGTACAAGACCTATCAGTGCTGATACTGTGAATACCTGGGTAAGATGCTCCGCTCTGTGGAATAGTAACGGTATCTGGGCGAATATGTCCAGTCCGAACTGCTCCGCCAAGATGGAATGGCTTCCGAATATTACAAAGCCAAAGGCGTCTCCAAAGGCGAGTCCGAATGCCATGGTCGCTACTGAGGCCCACATCAGAGACTTGAATATCTCTCTTGCTCCTTCGAACATTCTGTAGCCTGCGTAGAACACAAGGAAAGTGGTTAAACCGTATCCGAAGTCTCCGATCATGAAACCGAAGAACAGCGGGAAGGTCAGGAAGATAATGGCGGAAGGATCCACCTCATTATATTTAGGAACTGCCATCAGATCGGTCAGAGACTCGAATGACTGGACAGCTCCGGGATTATCGTGCTTGACAGGGGCCTCCTCGCCTTCCTCCTTCTGAATATGAACTTTGCCCTCGGCTGACTCAGCGACCTCTTCCTCAACAACATCGTACATGTCCGAAGGAACCCATCCCTCGGCGATGAAAGCCCTTTCGGTCGTAGCAAAGTTAAGAGGGGCCTCAGCCTTCTCAATCCTCTCAGTCAGGAAACCTTCGACAAAACGGAGTTTCCCGGCCCATTCATCAGCAAGAACCTTCAGCTCGTTTTCAAACTTTTCCTTCTCGGCCTCGGCATCACCGATATCAGAGTCAATACTACTCAAGGCCTCAGAGGGAACACCTTCCCGCAGATCACCGGGGATACTGTAAATATTCCTTCCAGACTCCTGCAGAGCAGAGTTTACCTCCGCGGAAACATTTTTCTCGAAAACTACAGCAGAGGCCTTACTTCCTCTGAAGATATCATAGCGATCCGTATTAACTTCCTCTTTAAATTCATCAACTTTAAAATCAGCAACCGCAACATCAAGACTTTCCGTCTCTCTTACTTCCTGTATATCAAGGCCTGAGCCTTTGAGACTTCTGTAAAAATCTTTTTCTTCCTCGAATTCTTTGATTTCTCTCTTCGAGCCTTCGATACCGGACTTTAAACGATCGACATCATTTCTGATATCCTCGAACTCCCCCTGAACTTCTTCGACCGAGGCCTTTACTTCTTCTCTTTTTTCCTCTTTCTCAGGTAGTTTGGAGATAACTGATCTGATGTCAACAAGTAGTTCGGAAAGTTCTTCTGCCTCGTCTCCTGGTTCTCCGGTTTCAAGCTCTCCCTCGTAGTCTTCGATGTGTAGAAGGCCTAGGTTGTGGAGTGTGTCAATTGTTGTCTCTAGCTGGGATTTTGGGCCAGTAATCGATATTTTGGTCATCTCTGCAGGTTTTATTTTTATCACCTAGTCTCTACAGGTATTCTTCAGAGAATTTATCCATCAAGAGTTTTTCAGCGTCTGATATGTTGTCTGAGGCAGATTCTCTGACGTCATTTGCCTTGTTCTCTCCTTCCTCAATGATTTCGTTTTTTCTGTCCTCGAGTTCTTTTCTGAACTCCTGGAGCCTGGTTTCTTTCCGCTCCTGGGAACTTTCCTTGGCGTCTTCAACTATCTCATCGGCTTTCTGTCTAGCCTCGTCTATCATTTCCTCTTTGTTTTCCCTCGCTTCCTCGATTATTTCGTCAGCGTCCGTTTCTGCTTTCTTCACTTCCTGAACTACGTCAGCCAAGATAAATTCACCGTATTAGCACTCGTGGTTGTAAGGTTTATAAACCAAATGCAGAGGCCTTCACCCGGACTTCTTTATAAAAGTTTTGAGTCTTACGGGCTTCCTGTTATAAGAAGTTTGACTGGAACCAGTTTGTTCATGGAAGAAAGAGGCCTGGAAGTTTTCGCGCCCGAGGAGGAAGAGCCGGACAAGGACTCGGAAGTATTTTTCAATGAAAAGATGCTTAACAACCGTGATATCTCCCAGATAGCTGTAAAAGTGTTCAGGGAAAGAGCAGGCCTTGAAGAAGAGTTCCGTGTGGCAGACGCACTGGCAGCCTCAGGGATCAGAGGATTCAGATACGGAGAATACGCGACAGATCTTCATTTAAACGATGTGAATCCAGAAGCGGTAGAGGCAATTGGGAAAGGCCTTGATGAAAACGGTATTGAGGCAACAGTTCACGAGGAGGATGCGAATGTCTTTCTGTCAGAATTCGGGAATTACTTCCATTTTATAGATGTTGATCCGTTTGGATCTTTCACAAAATTCCTTGATTCTACAGCAAGAGCTGCTAACCATACAAGTTTTGTAGGCCTTACATCCACTGATAATGCTGCGCCAGCAGGCTCTTATCCGACAGTCTGTGAACGCAGGTATGGCTCAAAGCCGATAAAAAATGATTTCATGCATGAGATAGGCCTCAGAATTTATCTGAAAGAGGTTTTCCGGAACTTCGCTCGTTTCGATAAATGCTTTGATCCGAAAGTCTGTTTCCATGAAAGGCATTATACCAGGGTCATGGGCAGGGTCACAGAATCGAAGAAAAGGACGAACAAGGCCTTGGAAAACGTAGGATACCTTTCCTACTGTGGGAACTGTCTGTGGAGAAAGTTCGAGCGTGTAAAAAACTGCCCGGAATGCGGGGAAGAGACGCAGGAAGCAGGGCCTCTATGGACTGGAAAGTTCGTCGATCAGAGGTTTACCTCTGATATGCTGGAGGATATGCCGGAGGAATGGGAGGCCTACGAATTCCTGGAAAAACTGGATGCGGAAGCGGAGATTATAACTCCTTACTACGATATACACGCGCTGGCCTCTAATATAGGCACTTCCTCTCCGAGGAGGGAGGAATTTATACAGGCTCTGCGGGAGAAAGGTTATCCTGTGGAGAGAACGCATTTCAGTCCTACCGGCGTTAAAACGGATGCACCGATCCAGGATCTTAAAGATGTGATCAGGGATCTCAAGGCCTAGGTTTCAAATAGGACTAACTTCTTGAATTGTTTATGGCGCAGGAATGGGTCGATCTCCTTGAAGTGATCTACAGCGAATCAGATTTCTGGGAAATGGATACATCCATGATCTCGAGACTTGAAGAAGCCACAGAGTATGATGAGGAACATGTCGAAGAACTTCTTGACAACCTCCAGAAACAAGGCCTTATCAGAAGAGATATGGAAGAGATCATCCTTACGGAAAGAGGATTCGAGTTCATCAGCGAGAAAAAGACCCATGAAGAACAGATGCTTACACAGCGTCTCCTACTAGTTTTTGTAACAGCTCTCTCCCTGGCCACACTGGTTGAAACTGTAATAAAGCTGGGAAACCAGGGCAACATCTACATGAACGTCATATACAGCATAGTCTTCGCAATAGTGTTCATCGTACTGGGAATGATAGCTAAACAGAACCTGAACTAGTTATCAGAAAATCTCGTCAGCGACGTCTCTAACTATTATGGGTTCAACTAGATGTTTTCTTCCTCTAGGCAGTATGAAGTAGCTTTTTTTCTTATCCCTTATGTTAACTCCATAGATTGAATCTTCAATTATCTCGCCGTCCAGACCTATTTTTTCTACGCCGTAAGAAGTCAATCCAGAATCTATTTCTTCTTTTTCTGTAACTATTCTATATGGTCCCGGAAGGAAGCTGAAGAATTTCTTAAACTCCTGTTTTGTTCCCTTTAATAAGCCGATAGATTCATCTCTCAAAGAACTGTTGTTTCTAAACTTTCTCTTAGCTCCTTCATGGCTTGCAGTGTTTAGCAAGCTATGGTTTTTTTCCATGAATCTTTCAAACTCTTCTTTTGTTTCCTCCAAACTATTTGAGAATCTTTCTGGAAGTGATTCATGTAATTTAAGATTTTGATCCTCAATAAGTTCCTCATTGGCCTTCGCTAGGCTTCTCCAGTCTCCTAAACTAAAACTCGCTTCAGAAGTGTCTAGAAACTTCTCTATTTTCAATTCCAGTTCTTCCGTTATATAGGGTCTCAGTTCGTTCAGGTGATGTCTTACGCATTTCTTGCAAAATTTTACGCCTCTTTCGGAATTACCCACGCGACCTGGCGTGTAGCTAAAGCCTAATCTCTCTTCAAAGGTAGGTGTTAATAACGGATTTTTTTGTTGAAATGGATCTTCTCTTTTTCTCATATGCTCTATTAGCAGTGTTTCTAAAGTAAAAAGTTCTTTTAGGAATCTTTCGGAGTTCACTCTCGTGTCTCGTAATAAGTTAGTGATTTTAGAAGTTAAGTTTCTTCCATAGTTATTGTAGTTTTCTTCAAATTCTTCTAAATTTTTGAAGAACAATACTAAATCGTTTCTAAATCTCATTGAGTCTCTTATCGGTAAATTTATCCCATATGACTCAAGAAGCCTCTTTTGAGTTTTCTCTGCTATCATTTGGTGCCTTTCTTCGTAGTTTAGATTGTTTTTCTCTAACAACTCTCTATAAGTTTCAAATTCTTTCTTAGATAACTCGTCTACATATTTTATCAGTCCCTTGTCAGATATTTCTATTAAGTGGCTGGCTGCCTCTTTATCGCTGAGGTCGCTTACATCTTGAGCAAGATTAAATGCCGAGCTACCTCTACTGCTTTCGATTATCCCTTCCTCAGTTACCTTAAATTCGGGGCCTCGCCATCCTAAGTTAAGGGTAGTGCTTTCACTCACAACTAGTGTATTATCTCCAATTAATCCGTTAAGCTCCTTAATAACTTCGTCTTTCTCTAGAAAAATTTCTGATAGCTGCGAAATCTCTGCATAGATAAGAGGTATTTCGCCATTACTCAGTTTATCAGAGCATTTTGCACCTTCTTTACTTAATCTAGACTTTATTTGACCTATTTTAGAAGTTAGTTGGTCTTCCTTGTCCTCTATGTATTTTTGATAAGTTCCCTCAAATGAGTTAATATTATTCCGGCATGAGGACAAAATGGAGGAAAGAAGTTTGACAAATTCTGTCTTTTGTAAGTTGAAGGGATAATTGCTATGTCTTGCCTTTCTGTAATTTTGAGGTAGCATCAAAAGGTCTAAGGTGGTCATATATTCCATTTCATAGCCATGTGAGATGTGGCTGGAGTCCGAATATCTTTTAGGTTCCTTATCTCTTTTGAGAATCGGTCCCAAAGGACCTATTACTGTATTTTGAAAAAGCATTACTGGAGGCAGTTTCCTATTTTGTTTTAGCCAATATTTGCGCCATCTTTCCGAAAAATTCTTACTAGTTAATGACTCACATAGTTCTATGGCAGATTTTTTACTGTCTTTGCTATTTTTTGTATCTTTAAGAGAAGAATTAAACTCTTTAACTACATTTTCGTCTATTTTTCTTATCCCTCTTACCTGAAACTTATATAAGCTATAGTATTCAACCGCTTCTAGAATGCCAGTTTTCCCTTTCAGAATTTTTTCTTTCTTGCTATCTTCATTATTTCTTATTTTCTCTATGATCTCACTATATCTTGAAGATTTATTGTAGTTTACACCGTTCTCTGATGCTTCTCGAATAAAGCCATCTTTTCCACCATGAGTTTTTTGAATAAATTGACGGAAGGATTCCAAGATAAAGTTCTCATAGGACTCTTCATCTTGGAATATATTTTCGTCGTATGACATAACTACTAGCTGGATTTTTCTTCTAGTTCCTCTTCGAGGCCTAGCTTCTCCGCAAGCTCTTTGTAGCGGTTCCTGATTGTTACTTCTGTGACTCCGACTACGTCGGCTACTTCTCTCTGTGTTCTTTTTTCGCCTTCAAGTACTGCTGCGATGTAGAGTGCTGCTGCTGCGAGGCCTGTAGGGCCTTTTCCTGAGAGGAGGTCTCGTTCGCGTGCTTCTTTGAGGATGTTTCTTGCGCGGGCCTGTACTGTTCCGCTTAGCTGTAGTTTTCCGGCGAAACGTGGAACGTAGTCCTGTGGCTTCGCAGGTAGGATTCTGAGGCCTAGTTCTCTTGCTACGTATCTGTATGCGCGTCCGATCTCTCTTTTTTCGATGCCTGATGCTTCAGAGATTTCGTCCAGGGTTCTCGGTGTTCCCTGTTTTCTGGCTACAATATATATTATGGCCGAGATGATGGATTCCATGCTTCTCCCGCGGACAAGGCCTTGGTCCACTGCTTTTTCGTAAAGTCTTGCGACTTCTTCGTGGACTGATTCAGGCAGGTTGAGGTTGGAGATCATGGAGTTTAGTTCGCTGAGTGCGAATCCTAGGTTGCGGTCCTTTGACTTGGTCAGTCTTTTATGCCATTTTCTGAGTCTGTAGTACTGGGCACGTTTGTTTCCGCTGACTTTGTAGAGTTCTCCTGATCCTTTTCCGATCTCTGTGGAGACTCCCATGTCGTGTTTAGTATAAGTTAGTGGCTGTCCGGCTCTTGCTTTCTTTTCTTTTTCCTCTGCGTTGAATGCTCTCCACTCCGCGGATTCGTCGATTCTGTCTTCGTCAATTACCATTCCACATTCGATACAGACCAGTTCTCCTTTAGCTGAGTCTTCTTCGAAGCGCTGAGAACCACATTCTGGACATGTCAGTACTGTGTCTCCTTCCTCTGCTTCTTCCTGTACGACTTCGTAGCCTTCTCCTTCTACATCTTCTTCAGGCTCTTCTCCCTCTGGAACTTCTTCCTTATCTTCTTCGTCGTCCTTCCATTCGTCAGGAACGTCATAGTCATCGATCTGGCGTCTTGGAATATTCTGTGGAGTATCTTCTGTCATAATTTTGAGTAGCACCTAGGCAAAAATTAAAAAGGCCCTAATTCTTAAAAACGTAATCCTTGAAGGTTTTATCTTGCGGTGACAACACTTCTCGGTCGCAGGTAATTTAACTTCGGTGCTGTATAACTTATTCATATTATGGATGAGGGGGAACTGAGAGCGAGAAGGGAGACACTTCTGGTCGCGATATTTCTCTTCCTGGGAAGTCTTGTGATTGTCTATCCTTTTCTGGACGCGATACTGATAGCTATAGCTGTATCCTACCTACTCAGCTTTGCGCACACTCAGATCAACAGCAGACTTGAAAATGAGATGCTGTCCTCCATAATCGTCATATCATCGGTGCTAGGCGTCTTTATAATAGGTATCTACTTCTTCATCAACAACGCTTTCTACATACAGGATCAGTTCCAGGTATTCGCAATCTCTCTTGAAGACAGGGTAATAGATGCCCTGGAAACTCTAGACATACCACAGAGATTCCAGGATAACGTAAGAACATACTTCTCAAGCTTCTCAAGCATGGCATCCCAGCGGGTAGTCGATATATTCTTCGCACTGCCAGGCATCCTCATAGACATCGGTATATTCCTCGTAACAGCTATTTTCCTCTACAGAGACAGGACCAAACTAAAAGCAGAGATAGAAGGCATACTCTCAGGCCTCCCACAGACAGAAGAAAAAATCATCCGCTCACTCTTCCAAAGCATCGACTCAATATTCAGAGGAGTGTTCGTAACACAGGTAATAGTCGCATTGGCCATGGCTCTCGCCACAGCAGTAGGATTCTACGCTATATCACTCGTAACAACACAGATGCCACTTATACCGCTCTGGAGCCTACTGATAGCAATCGCAGCACTCCTCCCAATCATAGCAGGATTCATGGTCTATGGCCCTGTAGGCCTCTACTATCTTACATTAGCCCAGGAACCGATCAAAGGAAGCCTGATCCTGATCTATGGAATAATATTCCTGCAGATCCTGCCAGAAATCTTTTTGAGGCCTTACGTCGGAAGCAAAAGCCTCGACGAACATCCATTGATCATATTCATAGGTTTCCTCGCAGGCCCGCTCGTACTAGGCCTCAAAGGCCTTATCCTCGGACCGTTAATCCTGATCCTGACCAAGGAGTTTCTGTTCAACTACACTGATCTAGTTTCCTCCGTACCTGCCCAGAACCGCATCGAGGACAAGGAGGACTAGAAACTTCTTCACCACAGTTGGAACACACTTTCCTCCATTCCAGCTGCTCATCTATCTCACTGCCTAGAAAGGCCTCAAAACTTATGTCAAGGTGAGAGGCCAGGTTCTGAAGATCCTTGTCATCCGTAATCAACTTCTCACCGCTGTCCAAAGCCAGGGCGAGCAAGGCCTTGTCCGCCTTAGAAACTTTTGCAAAGATCTCATCCGCCTTATCTTCAACTTGTTCCATACTATCTTCCGAAGGCCTTCTCACGTCCAGGTCAAGTGTATCTGCCTTTAATCTGGAGTCGCTGCTTTCCAGTTCGTCTATTACCTGAGGTACTGTAGAGGCCTTTCTGAAGTTGTAGTTTCTTCTTCCATGCATCAGGACGTTTGCGTCGATTACAGGCCTCATACCTGTAGAAAACGGTTTATATTAAAAAATGTTGTCCGCAATTAACTTTTTGTGATTGAACAATGAGCCTACCAAATGCACCAGTTGAAAGAATTATTCGTAAAGCAGGAGCAGAAAGAGTATCTGAAGATGCTGTAGAAGAACTAAGAATAGCTGTACAGGAAGCAGGAGACGAGATCGCACAGGACGCGATCGATCTTGCAGAGCACGCAAACAGGAACACAGTAAAGAAAGAAGACGTCGAAATGGCGACACAGTAGAGGATTCTTTTTTCTCTACTCCAACCTAAGGTGAACTAAACAATGCCGACACAAATGGAAGCATCCAACGTCAGCGACGGAACATACATCATGATCGACGGAGAGCCATGCATCGTCCGATCAACAAGCAAATCCTCTCCAGGAAAGCATGGAAGTGCCAAGCACAAGATCAAGGCGAGAGGAGTATTCGATGACAAGGACAGACATATCACCAAGCCAGGCGACGCAATGATGATGAGCCCTGACGTCGACAAAAAAGTCGGCCAGGTAGTCTCCAGAGACGGAAACATTGCACAGGTCATGGACATGGACACATACGAGACCGAAGAAATGGAACTCCCAGACGACCTCTCAGCAGGAGAAGGAGAAGAAATAGAGTTCTGGGTCATCGGCGACCGCAAACAGGTTAAAGGCCTCAACAACTAAAAAACTCCTCCGAGGCCTCTATAAAGGCCTCACTACTCTTTCGCTCATTATTCTTCAGATTTCAGCGTTTTTTCCCAAGATTAATATCGGCTTCCGGACAAAAACAGTTTTATGGAATGGGAAAGAGTCCGTGAAAAAATCATAGAACAGGTTTACCCGGAGCAGAAAGAACTCCGCGATGCCAGAAGCGTATACGAGAAAATCTCAGCGTTTATAGAAGGAGAGTACGGCCTTGAAACACATTTCGCAGGAAGCACAGGCCGAGGTACATGCATGTCAGGCGACAAAGACATTGATCTTTTCGTACTCTTTCCCAGAGATACTGAAAGAAAAACAATAGAACAGCAAGGCCTCACAGTCGGAAAAAAAGCCTTTGAAAACTTTGACGGCGAATACCAGGTCGAATACGCAGAGCATCCATACACAAAAGGCCAAATAAACGGTCACGAAGTCGAAATCGTCCCCTGCTACAAAGTAAGCCCCGAAAACATCAAATCAGCGGTCGACAGAACACCACACCACTCGAAATGGGCCTCAGAAAACCTTAACCAGAGACAGAAAAAAGACGCAGTCATACTGAAGAAGTTCCTCGACTCGGGAGGCCTCTACGGCTCATCACTCAAAGTACAGGCCTTCTCCGGTTACCTGTGTGAGATACTGATCGCACACTTCGGAGGCTTCAAGGAACTGGCGGAAGAAGCGGAGAACTGGAGGGAAAACGAGGTAATAGACCCTGAAAATCATCATGGGGGAGGCCTTCCTCAGGCCTTGAAAGAGAAGTTTTCGGATGAAAGCTTTGTGGTCATCGATCCTGTGGATCCGGAGAGGAATGTCGCCTCGGTGATGAGTGCGCAGAACTATTCCAGGGTTATCCACAGGTTCTGGCAGTTCAACAGAGATCCTAGCATGAAATTCTTCCAGGAAGAGGAAAGAGAGATCAGCCAGTTCGAGGTAAAACAGGAGATCGACAGGAGAGCGGACTTCCTGGTTATGGAGTTTGAGAGGCCTGAAGCGGTAGAGGACGTGATCTATCCACAGATGAGGAAAACTCTTCGCCGCCTGGAAAACGTACTGGAAGAAAAACAGTTCAGGATTTTCGAGACCGGTTTCCACGTCGGAGAGGAGAAAACCCGCATCCTCCTCGAACTTGAGGCCTCCCTTCCCGAAGTCCGGAAGCAGAAAGGTCCGAAAGTCTTTCACGGCGTCGAACACCTCGAACAGTTTACAGAGAAGTACGAGAACACTTTCATAGAAGATGAAAGGATCTGGGCTAAAATCGACAGAGACTACACGGAAGCGAAGGCCTTTCTGAACGATTTTCTTTCAGGAGAAGTCGAGGAACTGGAGAAGAAGGGTATACCGGATCATGTGGCGAAGAAGATAGTCGAGTTCCGGTTCACGGAGGCTGTTCCTGACGACGAGGAATGGTTAAAATACTTGGCGGAGAAGCTGAAAGTGAAGGAAAATGAGTAGCGTAAATATAGTTGTAGGCCTTTCAGGAGTCGGAAAATCAACAGTACTCGAAAAAGCGACAGAAAAATCTGGCGAAGAGTATGAAGTAATCAATTATGGCGACAGGATGGTGGAAACCGCCAAGGATCGAGGCCTAGTCGAACACAGGGACGAGATGAAAGACCTTGATGTCGAAACATACAAGGATATACAGAAAAAGGCCGCGGAATCCATTGTTGAAGATTCTGAGGATGGAAACGTCATCGTAGATACTCACGCTACCATCAAGTCTCCCTTCGGCTATATTCCAGGTCTTCCGAAATGGACTATCGAAAATCTCATGCCTGACAAGCTTGTAATGTTGACAGCAGACTCTGAAGCAATCTTTAAGAGAAGCCAGGAAGGAGGACGTGACAGAGAACACGAATCCGTTGAAGATATCGAGGAATACCAGGAAGTCGCCAGAGAAATGGCGGCCACAGGATCAGTCCTCACAGGCGCCTATCTCCAGATCATCGAAAACAGGGAAGGCAAAGCAGACGAAGCAGCGGAAAAACTCGTAGAAACACTGGAGGCCTAAACGCCTCCTTTTCTCCATCCAAGGCCTTGTTCTTTTCTTACTCAGTATCTTTCTCTTTCAAGTAGTATTTAGGACTTACTACAAAGGTATAGGTCGTTACCGTCGCTGAAAGCACTCTTCCAAAAACAAATGCTGTGAAACCAAGGTTTCTGGTCACGCCCTGGGAGCCAAACGCTAGAAGGAAGAGGCCTAGTGAGAAAGCCATTAGAACAGAGACCTCTCTCCTGTTTTCCAGCGAAGTATCCATTGAACTTCTTACTCCCGATATAACACTGTCTTCTGCAAGAACAGAGATCGGCAGAAAGTATATCAGGAAGCTGAGGCCTACCAGGATCAGTACGGATACGGAGATCCCGGCTAGGCCTATCAAAGCGTTTTCAAAGAGCCAGAATCCGGTGAGGCCTAGTATGGAGGGTATGGAAACCGTGAATATTACCATGAACATCAAAAAGGTTACTCCCAGTACTTTTTTCCAGTTTTTTGCTGTCTTGAGGAAAGAGGACCTGAGAAGGTTTTTTCTTTCATGATTACTTATCATTTCGGCAGTCATCAGCGGTACGAAGACTCCTAACAGTACTATAAACGGTGTAGTTATCGTGTAGACTGCTGTAAGTTGCTGGAGCTGTCTTGCTTCCAGCATGGAAAATATAAGTATTATCCAGGCCGAGCTTATCAGTGCAGATGCCAGTTTCGGGAGGAAAAGTTGAGGCCTTCTCTTGAGCATCTTAAGGCTGTCTAGCAAAACATTGATAATGTTCACTCTGTAATCGCCTTATAGAAGGTTTGTATTCGGGGAATTTTACATGTTTTCGTTTTGTTCTTGCCTAGAGCTTTCCATCTCTTAGACCTGTCTAATCGATGCTAAAACTGTTTTTACGTCAAGGAAACGACACAAAATCGGTTCTTTTTGTCCTAAGAGTCTAAGAGAGGGGGATAAGGTTAATAAGACTTAATGGCTGTTAGTCCTTTATGGCGAGCCTCTGGGATTTAGGTAAAAGTACGAAGGAAAAGCTCGCCGATGAATGGGAAGAAGATGGCGTTCTTGAAGAAAAAGTAGAGAAACACAGGGACAAGTTTGAAGATGATTTTAAGCAGAACATGGATGAGGAAGTCCCTACACATCCTTACAAAGTTTACAGAGAGATAGTTGAATCTCAGGAGCTTACAGATGAGGAGCGTATAGCTCTTGAACAGATGAAAGACGAGTTCTCTGAGAGATGGCAGACACTTAAGCAGACACACTCGAATTAGACAGTTCTTTCCCGCATCATCGGTGAGCCTCCTGGGGAGGGGGTATCACCACTTTCTTACCTTCGCTCAGAAATCTACAGGTTCTTGACCATGTAAGGCCCTTCACGCTCATAACCCAGCTTCCTGTAGTACTCGCGCGTGCCGACAGCGGAGATGACGACCACTTTATCTCTGCCTAGCTCTGAGGCCTTTTCTTCTGCTTTTTCCATAAGTCTCTTACCGTAGCCCTGGTGCTGGGCCTCACCTTCTTCGCCGAAGTCAGTAGCGGAGCCGAGAACCTTAAGCTGTCGGACTAAAACAGTATTACCATCGATCTCCTCTCTATGGCTTTCTGGCGGTGCTCTCAATCTTGTGAAGCCTAGAATTATATCCTTCTCAGTGTCTTCAAAGCTCTGGAAGTATTCGTGTCCTCCTGAGGCCTCGTAATCGCGTTCAACAAGCTCTACATCTTCAGGCGTGTCATCCCTCTTCCTTCTGACATGTCCTACTTCTCTGCATCTGATACAGCGACAGTGTTCTCCTTCTTTCTCCAGCTCCTGGAGAGCCATCTGCCTCATGTTTGTTAGCTGAGGGCCTGCATCAACTTCTGTAGAAGGAATATCTCTCATGACTCGCTTAACACGGACGTGAGGAGGCATATGATTCCTCAAGACCTCCTTTAGCCTATCTTTAGCTTCATCGTCGTCAATAGGATCGAACTCGCCCTCCTCGTACTGTCTGTAAAGTTCTGTACCCTCGATAACCTCACAGGGATAGATCTTTACCTCATCAGGCTGGTAATCAGGATTAGAGAAGGCCTCCTGGAACTTCTCGATATCATGTTTTCTTTCCTCGCCAGGAAGGCCTAACATCAAATGGTAAGCTACCTTGAAACCTGCGTTTTTCAAACGCTTCGTAGCTTCAATAACCGGTTCCATACCGTGGCCTCTGTTAGTTATTTCATGGGTCTCGTCGAAGACTGTCTGGACTCCCATCTCTACACGTGTACCTCCCATATCCAGGATTCTATCAATATGTTTGGTCTCGGCGATATCAGGCCTTGTCTCGAACGTAACTCCGACGTTTCTAACCCCAGCGGTCTCGTTCTGTAACTGGGCCTCTTCAAGCGTCTCAGCTTTTTCTCCGTCTTCGTATTCGTTTAGTCCGTCGAAAGCTCTTTTCAAAAACTTCTTCTGGTAATCCGGGTCCTGGAATGGAAAGGTTCCTCCCATTATAATTAGCTTGGACTTGGAGATGCTGTGACCGTTTTTCTCGTACTGGCCGAGCCTGTCCTCCACCTGGTCATACGGGTCGTAGCCGTTCCTGATCGCTCTCCTAGTCGCTGGCTCCTTACCGGTGTAGCTCTGTGGTGCGTCCTCTCCTTTAGGACAGTAAATACATCCTCCGCCGCAGGGCGCAGGCCTTGCCATTATCGCTACGTTTGCGATACCAGAGATGGTACGCATCGGTTTGGTCTTGAGAACGTGCTGGGCCTTCTCTTCGTCATCTTCAGCGAATTTCAGCAGGTCCGAGTTTTTTGGCATTCCTGAAAATCCTAGTTCACTGCAAAGCTCTTTTTTCCTTTTTTCTACTTCCTGTTTCTCTTCCATCTCTCCTGCTTCAATCTCCTTGATTATTTCTCTTGAGAGCTGTTTTAACTTCGACATACTTTTAGTCGAGGATATGAAGAGTTAAAAAGGAAATATCCGCCTAACTTTACTGTATGAAACATTCGAAGCTGAAGATTTTAGCAGGCTTTCTCGGGCTTTTCGTAATTTTCACGGCTTCTGTAGCAGCTTTAGGTCTTGGAGGCCTTTTCCAGAGTACTTCGGGTGATGCAGCTCTTTTGAAGCTTTCAGGTACTATCACGCCGACTTCCTCAGGTTTTGCTTCGAGCGGTATCACACCTGAGCAGGTCCGGGATCTGAACCAGAAGGTTAGAAATGGTGGTTACGATGCTGTGGTGTACGAGATAAACTCTGGAGGAGGCTCTGTAGTAGCTTCCAAAGAGATCAAGAGGGCTATAGATAATATAGAGGTTCCTACTGTGTGCCGTTTCCGGGATATCTCTGCTTCCGGAGGCTACATGATAGCGATGGGATGTGACAGGATCGTCGCAGACTCAGCTACAATAACAGGGAGTATAGGAGTAACTTCCTCATATCTGGAGTATTCAGGAGCTATGGACAAAATAGGTGTAGAATACGTTAACATCAGCGCAGGAAAATACAAACAGGTAGGATCGCCGTTCACGAACACCACAGAACAGGATAAGGAAGTTTTACAGGATATGGCTGTCGACATACAGGACGAATTCATCGACATGGTCGATAAGAACAGAAACCTGACACAGGCAGAGATAGAAGAGGTACAGACAGCCAAGATATTCCTCGGACAAGAAGCCAGAAACCTCAGCCTAGTAGACAGTCTTGGAGGCAGAGCACAGGCAGTAGAATCTGCTGAAAAACTTACAAACAAAGACTTACAGCTCAGAGAACTTGAGACAAGACAGACGGAAGGCCTACTATCACTCTTTCTCTCAAACACAGGAGTAGGAAACATTCTCGCTGATCTAGGCCTTGGAACAGGTGTACAGACACCTCTATCAGCACGGTACTAGGCCTGTAATTCTTCTATTTTTACCCTGTTCAGAAATAATCAGTATAGGAAAAAGAGAGGATGAGAAAAAAAGTTTTTACTCCATCTCAGGGCCTGATGGACCGCTTGGCTTCTCCGCGTGATCCCAGAGCATGTGGAACATCGGTGAAAGCATGTTGTCCGCCATGTGATCGCTCTTTGACCAGAAAGCAGTATCCTGGGTTGCATGAACTTCATCATGCGTCATAGCCATTGTCAGGGCCTCATCGTCGATGATCGCGAATCTTCCGTCAGGAGATTCGTTGACTTCCTCCAGTTTCTGCTCGAGATCTCCTACATGTCTGATCTCTGCTACATCGCTCAAAGCTTCGAAGGCCTCCTGGTTCTCGTCTGTTACAGGTGCTAGAACCTGGACACTTACGCCTTTATCCTCGGCTTCGTTCAGAAGGTCAGAATGATTCTCGTAAATATCGTTTAGGCCTTTTTCGGATGTCATGATTTTGATGCTTTTCTCGGCATCCTGGAACATGGTTCCCATGTGCTGATGGATCTGGTGGTTGCCTTTCAGGCTTCCTGACATCTCTGCAGGATCTACAAGCTCGACTCCCTGGTCGTAAAGGCCTTCAAGCTCTTCTACTGCTTCGGAGTCCTTGAAGTCTTCCAGTTTGTCCAGTTTTTCCTCCAGATCTTTCTGATGTTGTTTCTTTATGTTTTCGATAGCTTGCTCCGGTGGGATACTGACGTATTCCATCGGCTTGGAGGACTTTATCACGACAAAGCCCTTCTCCGCTAGTGACTCTAGAACATCGTAGGCACGTGAACGTGGAACATTGGTCATCTCTGAGAGTTCTCCGGCTGTTGAAACCCCTCTTCCAAGAAGTGCGGAGTAAATTTTCCTCTCGTACATGTTCAGACCGATGTCTTCTAGCTTGTCTAGAGTCTCTTGACTTGCAACCATTTTTCTAGCACCTTCTCCTATTTAAACCGTTACGTAAAGGTAGTTATAAACCTTTTTCCGGGTTTTGAAGTAAACAATAACTTCCTTTTATTATTCATGAGTAAACAATATTCGATGAATTTTTATAAAACCTTCCTAAGTTTCCTTCTGGCCTTGTCAATGAGGCCTCTGCCCTTTTTCCCATAGACTTCTCTTTCCTCCCTGAGGCCTTTCCACTCTACGCTGTCAAAGAAACTTCCGATCTGGTTATCATATCTGTCGTAGAAACATATTTGGTTCATGCCGAACTTGTCCTCAGGAGGGTTTGGATTATCTGTATAGGCAAATGTTACTGCTGCGAGAGGCACTTTTCCTTCCGGTATTTCGAACTGCTCCGCGACTGTATGTTCGTCGTATCCGCTGACCCAGGCTGAGTAGATGTCGTGTTCCTTTGCCACGAGTCTCATGTTCTGTACGGCGCAGGCGATCTCCGAGTTGGCAGCTTCGCGTGCTCCTTTCCCTATCCTGCGTTTCATCCTCTCAACATCTGCTATGAGGATAACTGTTGCCGGAGCTTCTCTGATACGGTGGTCGCCGGTGCTTTTAGCAAGCATGTCAAGCTTATCCTCAGATTCGACCACTATCATCTCCAGACTCTGGACATTTCCTGGTGAAGGTGCGTGTCTACCTGCCTCCAGGATGCTACCCATAGTTTTTCTAGGAATAGTCTCGTCTTTCGGTTCACTGAAACTTGCAAGGCCTCTAACATCATCAAAAGTCGACATCTATTCGCCTCCTAACAGTAATTTAGGTCCATACAGTTTAAACCTTTTTCAGACCCACCAACTAACATGGAATTCTCAAAAATCACAGAGGCCTTCGAAAAACTGGACCAGACACAGAAGACACTGGAAAAGACAGATATCCTGGCCGAACTATTCGAGGAATCAGGAGAACAGCTACCTCAGGTAGTCCTGATGTGTACAGGAACACCGTTCCCCGCATGGAAAGACCTGGACTTAGGCGTATCCTCAAAGACGCTCGTAAAGATAATATCAAAAGCCACAGGAAGAAGCGAAAAAGAAGTAGAAAAAGAATGGAAAGAACAGGGAGACCTAGGCCTCGCAGCACAGACGATGGTCGAAAAAAAGACACAGCAAAGACTTATGAGTCAGGAAATAACAGTACAGAAGACCTTTGAACGCATGCAGAAAGTAGCAGAGATGGAAAGCGAAGGCCTCAACTCCTCAGTCAACCAGGACAAGAAACAGAAGGAACTGGCCGACCTCATCTCCTCATCGGAACCGAGAGAAGCAAAATACCTCGCAAGGATAATCATAAACAATCTACGCCTCGGAGTCGGTGAAGGAACAATTAGAGACGCTCTTTCCGAGGCCTTCTTCGATGGAAAACACTTCGAAGACATACAGAAAGCATATGATTTCTCCAATGACTTTGCGGAGGTGGCAAAAGCTTGTCGTGAAGGCCTTGAACAGGTTAACTCCCTTGAGCTTGAGCTTTACAGGCCTGTGAAATCAATGCTTGCGAAAAACGTCGATACTATCGAGGAAGGGTTTGAGGAGGTCGGAGAACCTGCATCTATCAATTACAAGTACGATGGGATGAGAGCTCAGATACATGTGAAGGAGGGCGAGGTCAAGGTCTTCACCCGCCGATTAGATGATGTCACGGAGCAGTTCCCGGACGTGGTTGAGGCAGTGGAGGAGAACATCGAATCAGATAACTGTATACTTGATACTGAGATCGTCGGTTACGACCCCGAGGACGGCGGTATGATACCGTTCCAGAGGCTATCGAAAAGGATAAAGAGAAAATACGATATCCAGAAGCTCAAAGAAGAGATACCTGTCGAGGTAAGGCCTTTCGACCTGATTTACCTGGATGAACCGATCCTTCAGAGGCCTTACAGCGAGCGCTGGGAAAAACTCAAGTCTGTAGTTAACGAACAGGAGGAAGAGATGAAGTTAGTTGATAACGATATCACCTTGGAGGCAGAGCGTGTACAGGAGATGCAACAGGCCTCTCTAAGTGACGGACACGAAGGTATCATGATGAAGAATCTTGAAGCTGAGTACAAACCCGGCAACCGGGTCGGATACATGGTCAAGTTAAAGCCTGTGATGGAGACACTGGACCTCGCCATCGTCGGCGCGAAATGGAGCGAGGGAAGAAGAAGCAACTGGCTCGGACGTCTTTTCCTCGGCTGTTACGACAAGGAAAACAATGAATACCTGGAAGTCGGAAAAATGGCGACAGGCCTCACCGATGAACAGTTCCAAGAAATCACAGAAAAACTGAAGCCCTTGATAACAAATGAAGAAGGAAGAAAAGTCGATGTAAGGCCTGAAGTCATAGTGGAAGCAGAGTATGAAGAGATCCAAGAAAGTCCTACATACTCATCGGGCTACGCACTGCGTTTCCCGAGGATGAAACAGTTCCGGGAAGACAAGGAAAAAGCAGATTCTCTGGAAAAAATAAAAGGCCTCTACCAAGATCAGAACTAGTTTTCTCCATAATTCTCTACACAGGATAAAAGAGAAGAGATAAGTGAAGAATGTGAGTGGTCCACTGAGCGCATGGTTCCTGATGGCCAACCTTTCCAGAAGGTTGTTAGTCGTGTTTCTGGGCCTGGTGGATCTTCATTCCTCTTTCTGTGTCGAATTCCTTTCCACACTGTGGGCATGCGTGTTTATCGTCTTCAGCTTCCTCTGTCTCATCCTCTTTTGAGGCCTGTTTTCTTTCTTTTACTTCTTCCTGAAGCTGCTGCTGTACGCCCATGTTTCTCTCTTCTTTTTGCTCGCTTCTTCTCATCTTCCATTCGTCGCTTTCCAGCCAGATGATGAATGCTCCGACCAGAATCAGGATAGGCCCTATTCCACCCTTTACAAGGTTCACAAAGGCCTGGAAGAAGTCCGGCAGTGTTAGAGAGAATATTCCTAGTACGACCATCAACGCGCCTACAAGTATTTTGATTGCTGGATGCATGGTATCACAACTAGACAATGACAAATAGCTCTTATATGTGTTTTGTTATCACTGGGGCACATCTCGGTAGGGTTTATAATGTTTTTCCGACATCTTGATGGTACGAGTTGTCCAGATATGACCTATTACAAGTACGCACGTGAACAGTACGAGCAGCCTAAAGAGAACCTAGACGAAATATGGAAGCAGAGACTGGTAGAATGGAGACAGGAAGAAAAAATAAAGAACGTGGACAACCCGACAAGAATCCCAAAGGCAAGAACACAGGGATACAAAGCCAAGAAAGGATTCAGCGTAGTAAGAGTACAGATAGACAAAGGAGGCAGCAAAAGAGAACGCCTCACAGCAGGAAGAAAGCCCAAAAACGCAGGACAGAATAGGTACTCAAGCAAGAAAAGCAAACAGGTAATCGCAGAACAGAGAGCATCCAGAAACTTCTCCAACCTCGAAGTTCTCGACAGCTACTGGGTACTGGAAGACGGAAACCGCAGATGGTTCGAAGTCATCATGGTAGACCCAGAAGAACCAACGATCCAGGCAGACGATGATATTAACTGGATCACAGAAAACAGAAACAGGGCAGAAGAAGGCCTGACTCCTGCAGCAAAAAGCTCCAGAGGCCAAGACAACAAAGGCACAGGAGCAGAGAAGGTAAGGCCTTCACAGGCAGCTAACAAGAACAAGGCCAAGTAAAGCCCTCTTAAATCTCCCTATATTCTCTCTAACTCCGTATTCAACGCCTTTTCACACGTCCCGGGAACTTTTCCTTTATAAGTATCTTTATAAGAGTTCCTTTATAAACCGGTTATATAGTATTTAAACGACTCATTAAAAGGTGAACAAAGAAAAATGGTTGAAGACGACGAAATTGAAATTCAGAACGTGGTCGCCTCTGCAACTTTTAACCAGAGGCTTCCTCTCGACAGAATAGCGATCTACCTCAAAAACACGGAATACGAGCCTGAGCAGTTCCCAGGCCTGGTCTACAGACTGGAAGATCCTAAAGCAGCAGCCCTGCTGTTCGGATCAGGAAAAGTAGTCTGTACCGGTACAAAAAGTCCGGAACAGGCAAAGGAAGCGACACACAAGATCATCGACGAGCTGAGAGAAGCAGACGTCGAAATCGACGTGAAACCGGAAGTGACGGTACAGAACATCGTAGCAAGCAGTCAGCTTCCAGGAACACTTAACCTGAACAGGATTGCATTCGAACTCGTAGGAACAGAGTACGAACCTGAGCAGTTCCCAGGCCTCGTATACAGGCTTGAAGAACCAGAAGTAGTATTCCTGCTGTTTTCCTCAGGAAACCTTGTATGCACAGGAGGAAAAACTTACGAAGACGTTAAAGAAGGCATCAGCGTTCTGGAAGAGAACCTCAAAGACATCGGAGCACTCGAATAGCTCCACACACATATTTTTTCTATTTCTAAACTCTCAAAGGCGAGGCCTCATAGTTTTCTACTCCGCAACAAAAACCATTATAGAAAACGAACAGGGAGAAATCCTGATGGTCAAAGAAGCCAAAGAACACATAAAAAATACCTGGGACCTCCCCGGAGGAGGCCTCGAAGAAGGAGAAAAAGTAACAGAATCCGCCAAGAGAGAAGTCCTCGAAGAAACAGGCTTTAAAACAGAGATCACAGGCCTTATAGGCCTCTACAAAGGAGCAAGCAACGCAGACAACACTGAAACTATAGTATTCGTGTTCAAAGGAGAACTAGGGGAAAAGAAGACGGAAGAGCTTGAAGACGACATAATTGAAACAGATTTCAAGGACAAAGAAGAAATTCAAGGCCTCCAGCTTAGAGAGGAAAACAGGAAGGAAATCCTGGATCAGTACAGGGAAGGGGAGGCCTACCCTCTTGATTTACTGTGGCAGGAACTGAGCCTTCTAAGACCTGAAAACTAGCTCCAGTCCGTGTCTCCGACCAGTTCCTCAATTTTTTCTGCGAGTTCAAAGTCTTTCTCGGTAAGGCCTTCTGCGTCATGTGTGTAAAGGTCTATGGATACTGCTCCGTACTCTACTTTGACCTCTGGGTGGTGGAACTGTTTCTCGGCGAGAGAAAAGACTCCGCTGGCGAAGAAAACGGCATCCCGGTAGTTATCGAACTCGACTCTGCATACAAGGCGGTCCTGGTCCAGTGATTCAACACCCCAGATCCTCAGTTCGCCCAGTTTTTCCGTTATCTCATCCTCTGAAAGCACTTCTTTATCTGACATGTTAAGGCCTTTGACCTGAATTGTTTTCACTTTTTATCATTTGGCGACGGATTTACAGTTATGGACTACGGGGAGGCAGTCAACGAGTTCGAGGAATTTTTCTCCGAGAGCTACTATGCAGAGGTATCGGAAGCGGTCAAGGACGGAGACGATGCCATAGTAGTTGACTACCAGCAACTTGACATGTTCAGCCCTGATGTAACAGACTACCTCCACGACAAACCGGAAAACGGTATAGGGGCAGCTGAGGAAGGCCTTCAGGTCCATGAACAGGTCACCTCTGAGGATTTGACTGTCAGATTCAGCAACTTCCCTGAACACGAGTTTGTTCTTCTGAAAAATCTGCGTTCCGAGCACATAGGAAGGTTCATTCCTATCGAGGGAATGATCAAGAGGGCCTCACAGGTCAAGCCGGAAGTGGTTTCTGCCGTCTTCGAATGCGTTCAGTGCGGAGACCTTTACGAGAAGGAACAGGACTCGTCCAAGCTGAAATCGCCTTACAAATGCGACTGCGGATCGAAAAAATTCGAGGTCCAGGAAAAAATAATGACAGATACCCAGGTGGTGACCCTGGAGGAGAACCCGGAGTCGAGAGAAGGTTCAGAACAGCCTACAAGTCTTTCCGTCCGTCTTGAAGGAGATCTGGTGGATCCAGAGTTCCAGAAACGTGTAGTTCCCGGAAACGTCGTCGAAGTAACAGGAGTAATGAGGGAGACGCCTCTACAGAAAGATTCGAAAAAATACGATATCTACATGGAGGCCTCGCACGTTAACCCGACGCAGCAGGAGTTCGAACAGCTGGAACTTTCCCAGGAAGAGATCGACGAGATCAAAACTATGTCAGAGCGGGAGGATATATTTCAGCAGATAAATGATTCTATAGCACCGAGCATATACGGTCATGACCGTATCAAGGAAGCTATTGCTCTCCAGATGTTCGGAGGAGTGAAGAAGACGAGGGATGACGGTGTCAAAAGCCGTGGAGACCTTCATATACTACTAATCGGTGAGCCAGGAACAGGTAAGTCCCAGCTACTGAAGTTCACAGGAGAGATCGCTCCAAAAGGACGCTATGTCGTAGGAAAAAGCAGTACAGGAGCAGGCCTTACAGCCTCGGTAGTTAAGGAAGAATCTACTGGCGAGTTCTCGCTTGAAGCCGGTGCAGTTGTCCTCGCACACAAAGGAATGGCAGCGATCGACGAGATCGACAAAATGGATAAGGAAGACCGTTCAAGCCTCCACGAAGCGATGGAGCAACAGCAGATCTCCGTCTCGAAGGCCAACATCCAGGCAACTTTGAACGCGGAAACAAGCATACTTGCAGCAGGTAACCCGAAACTGGGAAGGTTCGATCCCTATGAGCCTGTCGCAGAACAGATCAGCATCGGAGATACACTGCTTTCCAGGTTCGACTTTATCTTCCCGGTCATGGATGAACCGGACAAAGAGAGGGACACAGAACTGGCTGATGCGATCCTACAGAACCACATCGAGCCAGAGGAGACCAATCCCGATATCACAGGCGAAAAACTCAGGAAATACGTGGCCTTCGCAAAAAAGAACAAAAGGCCTCAACTTAGCAGAGAGGCCTCGGACAAGATACAGGAGTTCTACGTTTCCATGCGTCAGGAAGGCGACGATGAAGGCGGAGGAGTACCTATAACTGCGAGACAGCTCGAGGCAACAGTGAGAACTGCTGAGGCCTCTGCACGTGCGCATTTGAGGGATGAGGTTACTGTTGAGGATGCTGAAAGAGCTATAGATCTTTTGACTTACTCTCTGAAGCTTGTAGGTATGGATCCGGAGACTGGTGAGTTCGATATCGATATGATTGAGTCAGGTGTTTCCAGTTCCCAGAGGAATCGTTTGCAGACTATCAAGCATATTATAGAGGAGCTGGCTGACGGTGATTCTGCCGAGATCGAGGAAGTGCTTGAGAGGGCTGATGGGGAAGGTATATCTGAGGATAAGGCGGAGGAGATCATCGAGAAGCTGAAGCGTGAAGGAGAGCTGTTTGAGCCTCAGCAGGGCCACGTTCAGAAGATCTAGATATCTTTCCAGTGTGTTCTGTTTCTTTTCCAGAGTTCGACTCCTGTCAGGAACAGGATGAAACCTGTTACTCCTGAAACAGCGAGTACGTGTGTGGTAGGTAGTTCCAGTGGCGAAAGCAGTAAGGAAAACGGGTTCAGGGGTATGAATGGGAGTGAGAAAGTTACCTGGACGAATCCGATGCCTATGAGTGCTTCGCCCAGTTCTGTTTTCTGCTTTTCTGATACCATGGAGAGTTTTTCCTTAGTCACGTACTAAAGTTTTTTCGAACAATTAACTAGTATGCCTCAGCAGAAGAGACAGACCGCGAAAATGACCGATACTGATGAACTCAACAAAGGAAAATACTTTCAGAGAGAGGGTTTCGAGCCTAATTTCCTTTTAACTGTTGAAGGCAGAAGGCTCTCACGCGCAAGACTGGTCGGAACAGTAGTTGATTCCTTCATCAACGATGATGAGACATACGGCTCCCTGACTATCGACGACGGAAATGATACTACACAGATCAAGTTCTTCAACGAAGTACAGCGCATGGAAGACTACGAGATCGGCGACATCATTGAAGTTGTAGGAAAAGTCCGTGAATACCAGGGACAGATCTACCTCGACGGAGAAGTACTGAAGAAGTCGGAAGTCGAAAAAGAACTCCTCCACCAGCTCAGAAAAAAGAAAACAGACGAACAATGGAGCCAGATGAGAGAAACCGTCAAACAGCTAAAAGAAAGCGGTAAAGACCAGGAAGAAATCGAAAAAGAAATGGCAGGAAAGCTGGACGAAGACGAAATCGACGCACTGCTACAGAGCTTCGGAGAAACATTCGACAACGCAGGCACAGAACAGGACATGGAAAACCTCGAAAGAGAAGTCCTCGAAGCAATAGAAGACCTCGACGAAGGAGACGGCGCAGACTACTCAGAAATCGTCGACGGAATCGACGAACCAGAAGACAAACTCGAAGACACCATCAACGGCCTCCTCAGCGACGGAACCTGCTACGAACCACAGCCAGGCAAAATAAAGAAACTGTAAATCACAGAAATACTAAGGTGAACAAAAAATGAGCGACTACGAAGACCTACTGGAGAAAGGACAGGAAGAAGTACCTGAGGATATAGGATCTGAGAACAGGTTTGAAATCCCGGAGATAAAGACCAGGAAAGAAGGCTCCCAGACCATCATCGAAGAATTCAAAGGCCTTGTCGAGAGGTTTAACAGGGATGAAAAGCATCTGTCCAACTACATCCAGAACGAGCTTGGAACAGCAGGACACATCGAAGGCGACGAACTCGTACTGAACGGAGAGTTCAGAAGAGGAAAAGTCAATGAAAAAGTCCATAACTACGCTGATGAATATCTTTTCTGTCCGGAGTGTGAAAGGCCTGATACCGAGATCCGAAAGGAGAAAGGAGTAGAAATCCTGAAATGTCAGGCCTGCGGTGCCAGAACACCGGTTTAAGGCCTTTTCCTTGTTCTTTCCTATCTGCTTGTTTTAAAAGGTTTGCAGGAGACTAACCTTGTTACAGGTGCATTGGGATAATCGATTCTGTGTATCTGATTTAGAGGTGAATTATTTATGGCAGATCAACCAGAAGAAGTCGGCCCACAGCAGGCCATGCAGATGTTCCAGCAGAAACTCGGCAACCTAGAGCTTACAGTCCATGCTCTTCTCTCAGTACTTGAGGAGAACGACATCGTCGATCAGGACGAGATCAACGAAGAAGCTCAGAACATCGTCGAAGAGATGCAGGAGCAGCAGGCACAGGGCGCTGAAGGCCTCGAAGATCTAGAAGACCAGCTCGAAGACGAGTAAAAAAGGTCTTCCATCTACTCTCATTTCTTCCTTTTCTACATCAGGCCTCTACTGTACGCATAATAACCTAGGTAAACTACCATGGTGAGACCTCCGAGAAAAATTATTCTTACAGTGTTTTTCTTACCCCGTTTTTTCCACATCAGAGAAAGTCCGAAAAAGTTGATGAGTAAAAAGTTTCTGGTCAAAGTGCTCCAGTTCTCGAAGATCAGTGACAGAAGGATTATGCCCTGGGCGAAAACTACTGAGCCTTTCCAGCCCAGGATCATGGCTGTAGTCCTGATCCCGGCTTTTCTATCTGCCTCTATATCCGGTGCAGCCAGCATTACATGAAATCCTGCACCTATTGCGGAGAACCAATAAGCACCGGAGATAACATCCGAAAGACCTCCGCCAGCGATGGCTACACCTGTGGAAAAGATGAAAAACACGCCTATACCATTGATCAACGAATCAAATGGAGGCCTTGTCTTCAGACGGACAGGAGGAACCGAGTAAAGAACGGACGCGGTAGTAACGACAGCTATCGAAAGGCCTAAAAATCCTCCGGAGATCATAGCAGTTAAATAGCTTAAAACAACGCTTCCAGCTGCTATCCTCTCCGGAAATCCTTTTTTCTCTACAAGGCCTTCGAACATAGTCCCTTTTCTCTCATTCTCCCGGTCTGTCTCTCTGTCGAAGACATCGTTCGGTGAGAAAAACACGAAGTTTAGCAGAAGAGCTGCGAAGAATGTCTTAACTGATTTAGCCAGTGTCAGCTCGGAGTAAGAGGCTACGCCAGCGTACACAGCCAGTATGGTTCCTGGAAGCAGGTAAAGCCGTCCAAGATCGTAGAGATGTCTAATACGGGACTTCATCTGGATCCTTACCACCGTTTTCCACCTTCCTGTAATGCTTGCAGTACCCGGGTATAGGGCCTTCCTCGCAGGTCGGGTTGCGGGCTTTGCAGTGTTCTCTCCCATGATCGATTAAAAGCCGGTGAAACTCGTATTTAATATCATCAGGCACTTTCTCCTCAAGGAGACTATGTGCCTCTGTACGTGAAGCATTTTCCGGGATAAGGCCTAGACGCTTCGAGATTCTATGAACATGTGTATCAACAGGCATCACAGGCTTCCTGAAGTAGAAACAGAGGATGATAGCTGCGGTCTTAGGCCCGATACCAGGGATATCCGTCAACCAGGCCTTACCCTCTTCAATACTCATATCCTCGATGAACTCTAGATCATATTCTCCCTGATTCGAAGACTCTTCTACATCTCCAGAGCTTCGGCTATCTTTACGGACTATCCTCAGGCTTTCCTGAATCCTCTCTGCCTTCGTAGGACCGAGGCCCGCGACTCTGATAGTATCTGTTAACTCATTGATGTCTTCGTTCTCCACTTTCTCCCAGTCATCGCCGTACTTCTCCTTCAACTGATTAAAGGCCTTGTCCCGGTTCACATCGTTCGTATTCTGGGATAAAATTGTCTCAATCAAGTATTCGATCCCGGAAAGATCTTGAGGAGGCTCAGGCCTCCCGTAGTAATCCCTCAATTTTCTATTGATGTCACGGATTTTCTCCTCTTCAGATCCATAATCCATAAAAGAAATTTCTCAACGCCAGAGTTAAAAAATTCAGAACCTTTTCAGCCTGAAGCCGTAGAACTGGTCAGGCCTTCCCCTGTTCGGATCGAAGCCTCCCAGACGTTTACCAGGGACTTCCTCGCAGAAACGCTGATCACCCAGTAAAAAGACTTCGCCGTCAAGGCCTTCAACGAAATCCTTAACCTCATCCATGTACTGCCTGATCTGCTCCTCACGCTTCCTTTCAAACCGGCCCTGCGAGAAACCGCCTTTCGAATGCTTCTCCTCGATACGGGAGTTCAAGGCCTCGATCTCTTCAAATTTTCCCTGCTCCTCCCTGAAGATTTTCGTGTTTCCCGCAGAAAGTAAAACCCAGATCTTTTCCTCTTCGATAAAACTTAGAAGGCCTGAAACATCGAAATTTTCATCTATCTCCAGTTTTTGAGTGAAGAAAGGCCTTGTCTCCAGCATCCAGGAACCCAGGTCCTCGTCCATGAAAGCTGTAAAACTCTTTTTCCCTGAGAGATGTTCAAAATCTTTTTTATCTACAGAATTCTTTAGATCCTTTCTTCTGTCAAAGTCCTCAAACTTTCCGGGACAGTAAACGGTTACGAACTCCTCTTTTCTACCTTCCAGTGTGGAGAGTTTTTCCATGAGCTGGTAGGCCTGTTCGAAGCCGATGCTTTCAAGGCCTTTCCGCTCCTCTCTTTCTTCCTGTTCTTTTTCTCCTTTGAGGCCTTCTACTTTGTCTTTAAGCCTGTTGAGTTTTTCCTCTGCTTCCTGTTTCTCTCTGGATAGTTTGGATCTTCTGTCTTTTTCTGCATGGTACTGGTTCTCCAGTTTCTGTCTTTTCTCTTCAAGGTCTTCAATTTTCTTTTCGAGTTCCTGTATTCTTTTTTCCTTATCGGTGTTCCAGGGAAGTTTCACGTCCTTGTATGGTTTTTTGATGCTTTAAACTGTTGATCTGTGAGGCCTTTTAGCGGAAAGCTTTTAAGATTAGCAAGTTGTGGTTTTCTTAGTGGTATAGATGCCCGAAATGACAGTTGAGGAACTTGACCCAGAAGCAGATGATGTCGAAATCACAGGAACAATCAAGGAACTACCAACTCCACGCGCCGTTTCAACACGTTACGGCCAGAAGAAGATAGTAACCGCGGTTTTCGAGGATGATACAGGAGAGATCGACCTGACACTGTGGGAGGAAGAGATCGAAGCTATCGAGGAAGGAGCAGAGGTCCAGATCACAGGAGCATACGTCAGGGAATGGGCTGAAGACATTCAGCTTAACATAGGCAGAGACGGCAACATAGAGATGGCCGACGAAGCACAGGAAGCTGACGAGTAAAGCTTCATCACCTAATTTTCTCTCTTATTTCTCTATCTCTATTTCCTGATCTTTAGGCCTTTTCCGCTAGACTTTTGAAACTGAAAGACTTTTTCACAGATGTATGGGGATCGACGACAGGATTCAGGAACTGGAGGATAAGCTGGAGAAGACGCCGGTGAATAAGGCGACAGAGACGGAGAGAGGCCGTATCAAAGGCCAGATTGCGGATCTGAAGGAGGAGAAGCAGAAGAAGCAGAAAGGGACTGGCGAGACCAGCGGTTATGCGGTGAAGAAAAAAGGCGATAAAACCGTGGCACTGGTCGGATTCCCCAGCGTAGGAAAAAGCACACTTCTCAACCAGGTGACGAACGCGGACTCGGATACCGGCGCGTACGAGTTCACAACCCTTGATGTTAACCCTGGAATGCTGGAGCATAAGGGAGCCAAGATACAGATACTGGACGTACCAGGCCTTATAGGAGGTGCTGCCGATGGTAGAGGAGGTGGAACACAGGTCCTCTCAGTTGTGAGAAACGCAGAGTTTGTGGTGATTTTACTTGATCCTGAGGAGATGAGGGAGGATGAGATCAAATCCGAGTTATACGATGCAGGAATCAGAATTAACACAAGTCCTCCCAACATGAAGGTAGAGAAAAAAGGCAAAGGAGGTATCAACATATCGACAACTGTAGATCTGGACATCGAGGACGAGACTATCAAGCAGTTGATGCACCAGAAAGGATACACAAACGCGGAGGTCATAATAAGAGAGCAGATGGATCTCGACAGGTTCATCGACGGCCTGATGAGAAACAGGAAATATGTCCCGGCGATAACAACTGTGAACAAATCCGACATGCTAACTGAAGAAAAAAGAAAAGAATATGGGGGAAAATACGACCTACTGATGTCCGCAGAGACAGGAAAAGGCCTTGAAGAGTTAAAAGATCAGATCTTCGAAGGCCTCAGCCTGATCAGGGTTTACATGAAGGAGAAAGGCGAGGATCCAGATAAAAAAGATCCTCTCATAATGACAGAAGGTGCGACCGTCGGCGAAGCCCTTGACGAGCTTCCAGGAGATATGAGAGATCGTTTCAAGGACGCAAAGGTTACTGGCGAAAGCTCAAAATTCCCGAAGCAGAAAGTCGGAACAGAGCATGAACTGGCGGATGAAGATATTCTTCAGCTGAACCTGAGACATGTCTAACTGAATACCTGGACACCAGTTTCCCAGAAGTCAACGGATAAGTCCAGGAATCCAGGCACAAGAGGCCTTCTACTCCTTTGAAAAATCATGGGGAAAAGAAAAACTTCTCTCAAGGCCTTAGAAGTCCTATAAAACGATTAGATCCGGTGAGGCCATCATCGTTTATAAAGTTTAAGGTCCTGTTATTAGTTGATGGCATCTGATTTCATGGACGACACCGGCCATCAGATCTCGGTGGAGTTCGACAGTGAGAGCCTCTCAGATAGAGTGTTCTCATACATCAGAGACCTAGTAAGTTACAGAAACGAGTGAAACTGCCAACATCCTCTCTTTTCTCTACTCTTTATTTTCAAGGCCTTCAACTTTCTGTATAAACCTTTCAGCCTCACTGCCTAGCTCCTCATAGTTCACAGCAAGAACCACAAGATCGTCTTCATCAAGGCCTTCCCTTTCATCTTTCGAGAGGTAACGTGCCAGGACGTTTGTGTTCCGGGCTTTGCAAAGCCTGATCTCCATGTTAGGCCTCTGTTCTGAACCGAACTCCAGTTTCACCACATCTCTTCGGGCCTTCAGATGATGTTTTATCGCCCGGACAGCTCTGGAATCAAAGCTGGGAAACTCGTGTACAGTCCAGACATGATCATCCGGATGCGTTCTCTGGATACTGACCTCGTAGAACTCGCATCTGTCGCCGTACTCTCCGAGGCAAAACTCTGTAGCCAGTTCGGAGAGATCTTCGAGACCTCCACGGTAGACGGTGTAGAACGCGTTTTGATTCGAGGCCTTGTTCATACAGAAAACAGGGTTAACGAAAGGTAAAAAAGATGCTGCAGGATCTACCGTTACTCTTCTACGAGCTTGGCGTTGACGACTCCGTCCTGTCCAGGCCTTGAAGTGACGCGGGCCTTCCCCTCTGAAGTCTGGACGATAGCACCCTTTGTCAGAAGACTTCTTCTAACATAGTTAGGGTTCGCAGGATTATCTTCAACAGATTCGATCTCTGCGTTCTTCACATCTCCGTTCACAGAAACGTTAACCGTCTCTGCACGCTTGAGAACGCTTTTCTCGTGTCCTCCCTGAGTCCTCTTCTTGATACGTTTCTCCTCACCGACACTGGGTTCGGAGAACTCGTTTCCTTTATCATGCTTCCTGGACTTTCTGTAACTGCGGGTTTTCCCTCCTGTCTTCTTAGTCTGTGAACGATCTTGCCAAACAGCCATACATCAAAAAATCGACCAAATTTTATAAAAAGAACATTTCAACCCGATACAAACTCTCTGAAAGGCCTTTAATCAGACAATCTCGAAGGGTTTATAATACTTGTCAAGGTATTCAGATGTACAGGTGCCTAATTTCAATGTCTGACAACCACAGTAACAGAAGGCCTTTTGACGTACTCGATGACTCAAAGCAAGGAAACGTTCTAGTAAAGCTGAAGGGATACTCAGGAAAAGATACTACAGTATCCGGAGAGCTACAGGCGTTTGACAAACACCTAAACATCTGGCTGAACGACGCTTCAGTCAAGACAGAAGATGGACAGACAGACTACGGAAAACTATTCGTCCGTGGAGACAACGTCCTCTTCGTCAGCCCAGAATAAAAAACTAACTAGGTGACCTTGATGCGAAAATCACAGATTTTCAGCTTACCAGAAACATACAGGTGTTTCGACTAATGGGACTTAACAAAGGAAAACGAAACAAGAAAACACACGGCAAATGCCGAAGATGCGGAGAAAAGGCCTACCACCTTCAGAAAGGCCAATGCGCATCATGCGGATTCGGTAAAACAAAGAAGAGAAACGACTTCAACACAGCCAAACCGAGGAAAGAGTAAAAACATGGAATTCTCCATTATCATCCTCAGCAAAGCAGGCGACTTCATGGTCGAAGAACAGACACACGTAGAAAGAACAGATAACGGAGTAAAGGCCTCACAGCCGTTCATCATCAACGAAGACGAACAGGCACATGAAATCCAGGCCGAAAAAGTCTTCATCCCGTACGAAGCAGTAGAAAACATCCAGTACGGAACATTTGACCACGAAACCGTCTAAAAAAATTATATTTCAAAAGCCGCTGAAGGCCTCTGCCGAATGCGGCTTCTGATGATAGAACTCTCACAAGTTCTCGGGGCTCGTAGCTCAGCCTGGCAGAGCACCGGCCTTTTAAGCCGGTCGTCGCGGGTTCAAATCCCGTCGAGCCCATCACTTCGTGCTGGTTAAGACGCGAATTGACCAAGAAAATCTTGCATTTTCGCTTCAAATCCCGTCGAGCCCATCCACACCTACATTTTGAACTGTGGAACCAGACAGAAACCATGCTTCAGTCATCATAAAATTCTACACAAACTAGCAATCCTAGCCAAGGAAATCAAAGGCCTTACCGTTGAGTTGGAGTAGAATAGAGAGACGAAAAAATCTTTCAGACCTTTTAGACAGGTACAAAACTAGTTGAAGATGCAGTAAATCCGGGAATGATCGCTGAAAACGTTAAGGAGGGGGGACAGAGAAGGCCTGCTGTTTTTAAGAGGATCTACAGGGCCTCTGGCTTCTATCGTATGTTTTTACTCTTTTCGTTGTCAGGCGTTGTTTTCTCTGCCGAAGCTATTAAATATCAGAAGTCTTCATTTTACTCTTAGAGCACTTTATGGGTTTAGAGAAAAAAGATTACGGTATAATCCTAGGTGCCTTCGTCTTGCTTCTGATTGTCTCGACGGTCTCGATGATTCTGGAGTTACCTATCAAGGTTGAGGCCGTGGTCGATCTTATCAATGCCCTTGTCATTTTCGCATCTCTGTACTTCGTGTATAAAGGTGTGAACCTGGTAGGGGGAGAGATCGGCAGGGCTATGTCGATAGCAGCTGTGGGTATAGGTTATTACGGGATTTACATTTTGCCTCACCTGTACTACCACATCGCAAGCCCGGAGACGATCGGACCGTTTGGAGCGGATTCAGTCGAAATCTTCCTTCATACATCCACCACTCTGACGTTTTTCGTCATAGCATGGGGATTCTACCAACTCTACGAGAGTGGTAAAGAATGAACCTGGAGAGAAAAGACATCACGGTAATAGGATCTGCACTGATCCTATCAATCCTTGCAGGAGCACTAAACGAGCTAGGAACACCAGTACCTATTGGACCGGTAACACTTCTTATGCTCCCAGCAGGAATCATCTCCATACTGTTCGTCTACCTAGCCGCACAGCAATACGGAGGAATGGTAGCAAGATACCTCTACTTCATAGCCACAGGAATCGGAGTATTCCTGCTCACAACCACACCACACGTCATCTGGCACAGAGGCGAACCAGAAATGCTAGGCCTAAACCCCAGCTTCTGGTACATCTTCTACCACGGAGGCATCCTAATGAGCTATTTCTTCATAGGCTACGGATTCTACCTGTTCTACAAATCAGGACAGTAAACCAGAAAAATCCGGACGCCAACTCCCTTCTTCTTTCTTTCCCCAACCAGGGAACCCACAAAAGGCCTTTCCAACCCTCTTAAAAGTATTAAGGAAGGAACAACATTTACCAAGGACCGGTAGCTTAGCCAGGTTAGAGCGCCACGCTGATAAACACACCCTGCTTAGCCGGGTATCCAAACACGCCTTCTCTCCGAGAAGGATGCAAATAATCCGCATCAACGGAAAAAATTCAGAAACGTGGAGATCCCCAGTTCAAATCTGGGCCGGTCCAAACCCTATCCAATAGCCAGCCCATGTTCAGAGTATTCTTCCTATTTTCAGTAGTCTTTCAGGCTTTTCTGTTCGGAGGCCTTTTCCAGTATTTTCTGTCTGTCATGTCTTGGGCTCAGGGAGGCCTTTTTCCAGAGTTCGTCGTCTTTGAATGCTGCGTGTGCTGATCCTTTCTTGGCTTTGAAGAATTTTCTGGCTTTCTTTGTCTCGGCTTCGTGGTTAACTATCGGTTCTGGATAGTTTTTCCCTATTTTTACTCCTGTCTTTCTCTGTTCTTGTTCGGACATTTCCCAAGGTTTTACTATCTGTTCCGGACTGAGGGGACGTAGCTCCGGTACATATTTTTTGATGAACTCTCCTCTGGGGTCATTGTCCTTTACCTGTTTTGTCGGGTTGTAAATCCTGTGTTTATGTACTCCTACAAGACCTGAATGCATCTGCCATTGGTAGTAGTTTATTGCGACATCTGCGTCTATCAGGTGTTTGTAGAAAAAGTCTGCGCCTTCTTTCCACCACTGTTTCAGTATGTAAGAGAAAAATGTGGCGCACATAGCCCGCATCCGGAAGTTGATCCAGCCAGTCCTAACTAGAGCTCTCATAGATGCATCTACTAAAGGATAACCGGTCTTCCCTTCCTTCCAGGCCTCTATCTTTTTCTCATCTCTCTTATCTCTATGCAGATCCCGGAAGACAGGATTAACACTTTCTTTGAACAGTTCCGGGTTGTCTTCAATTTTTTGACTGAAGTTCAGATGCCAGAAAAGCCGGTCTATAAACATCTTGTATCTGTCAGCTTGATCGGAGTCTTTAGATCTCCACTTTGCATGTCTGTAGGCCTGTCTACGGGTTATACATCCGTATCGAATATAGGGGGATAGGTGTGAAGTGTTTTTCTCTGCCTTGATGGGAGAGGATATGCTGGAAGGATATTTTTCTATATTATCCAGAAAACTTTTCAGGCGGTTTCCAGCCTCTTCACTGCCTCCTGGCCCGAATTTTTTCTTTTCAGGCCTAACACTGTATTTTTCTCCTATTTCATCTAGAGATACCTGATTCTGTACAGGATTGTCATCAAAACTTTCTGCGATCTTCGGCGGTTTACTTCTGAAATATTTTTTCGCATTGTTATCCCATTTTCTCCGTGTACCGGGTTTGTTTCTGACAACTCCGTCTCCTGAAAAGCCCTGGAACCTGTTTCTGACCTCTTCCTCCATTTCCTGTCTGAAATGGTTCGCGTTCTTGTTGAAATATACATCATATCCTCTATCATTCAGCTTTTCCAGTTCTTCAACCGGATCACCGTACAAGAGACTTATCCTTGAGTCCTTGACCTGATACTGTCTATTAATATCTTTCAGACATTCAAATACAAACTGTATACGCGAATCTGAGACTAATTCACTTTCCAGCCATTCAGGATCAAAAATATAGACTGGCACAGCTTCTTCACCTGCTTCAGATAAGGCCTTGTTATCTCTCAGCCTGAGATCATATCTGTGCCATACAACCTTTCTCCCCATAAAGAATCACTTTTACCAGGGAAATTTTTCACATTACCCATTCCCGACGGTGAGGATTTTTTACTGAGATTTTTAGGCCTTTTATTCTTGTTCTATTTTTCTGGAGTCGCTGGATGGTTTTCGGTTCGTAAGGGTTTTGTATTAAACTTCTTTTGTTCAATGTTGTGTAATATGGAAGTTGAGACAGCAGAGAGTCAACAGTTCTCGTTCTGGTACGGGCTTCGTTACATCTCAGCTGCAATTTTGATTTCAGCTTTTCTCTATGCACCGGCACTGGTTTTTTCTTCATGGATTCGTGTATTGACGAGTTTGATGCTTGTTGCATTACTTTTCCTGACCGGTCGTGCGCTTTTTTCCGCTTTGATTACTTTTGTCAGGCCTAGGACTCCTGAACTGGATGATGAGGCAGAACTTCCGAGCGTAAGTGTGGTTATACCTGCGTACAATGAAGCCGCTGTGCTTCCGGAGACGATTGAGGCCTGTAAGTCCCTGGGTTATGATGATGACAAGCTAGAGGTTATACTCTGTTATGAGGCCGATTCGGTCGATAATACTGAGGAGATATGTGAGTCTGCTGCTAGAGATAGTGATCGTTTTGTAGCCGTCAGGCGTGATGAGCCTGGAGGTGGAAAGGCGAAGGCGACTAATTATGCTCTCAGACATGCGACTGGAGAAATAATCGCCAGTATTGACGCAGATCACCGTTTCAAACCTGATGCGATCAAACGTGCAGTTGCCTGGTTCCAGAGAGATGAAGATATCTGGTGTGTCAAAGGCCGCTGTTACGGTGATAACGCGGAGGATTCGCTTCTGGCATTACACGCAACAATAGAAAGACATATTGCGGAAAAAGGAGATCTTTTCGCAAGACAGTTGTTCGGAGGATTCACTATCTTCGGCGGAGGCCAGGCCTTTTTCCGTAAGAAAATGTTCGATGAGCTAGGTGAATTCGATGAGACTGTTCTAGTTGAGGACATTGACATGTCTTCCAAAATCCATCAGTACGGGAAGAAACTGCGTGTTGACCCCTCTATAATCACCTTTGAGGAAAATCCTGCAACACTACAGTCGTGGTGGAGCCAGCGCAAAAGATGGGCACGTGGATGGATGCAGGTTGCGTTCAGGTATCTGACCCGACTCCCGAGGAATAGAAATGTTTCTCCAACTGCACGTATTGACTCGGCGTTCACCTTCTTTTACGCACTAGTACCGGTATTCGTCGCCTTTACCTTCCCGCTACTGGCTCTGGCTTACTTCGGTATCAACACCAGTACCTACCTGCCATTTGAACAATCTCTGTGGAGAATACTGGCCGCAGCACCAGCTCTCGCAGTAGGATGCGTCTTCATACAGGATTACCGTGACGGGCTTTCCCACGACTGGAGAGAGTATCTAGCACCGGTAACACTCTGGTTCTATCTCGCACTTCAGAGTATTGTCTACGTCGTATCATTCCTGGACGAAGTAGTCTTCGGTCGGCCAAGCGTATACGTAACCACTGCACGAGTCGAGTCTGAAGCAGGTGATTAAGTTGCCAAAGACGACCAGACGTTTTTCTCTGAATTCTAGAAAAAATAAAGGCCTCTCCAGGTAGAAACCTTTTCAACCATCTCATCTAATTCTTGTTTAATGGCGAGAGGCCTCAGTCAGGAGGAAGCAGACAGAAGACTGGAAGAGAACGGTCCCAACAGACTGGAGGAGAAAGATCCTACCACAAAATGGAGCATCTTCAAAAGACAGTTCAAAAGCTCTCTTATCTGGATACTTGTAGCAGCAGCGGTTATCTCCGTCTTCGCTGGAAAAATGCTGGAATTTTACTTTGTAAACGCCATCATAGGCCTCATCGCAGTTATGGGTTTCGTACAGGAGTGGAAAGCCGAACAGGCGATGCAGAAACTGGAAGAGATGACCCAGCCCAAGGTCAAGGTCATCAGAGATGGAAAGATCAAGGAAATCGAACGTGAAAAAGTCGTTCCAGGGGACATACTGAAGATAGATGTCGGCGACAAGATAGCAGCTGACGCAAAACTGATCAAATCAAACTCTCTCAAAGTAGACGAAGCTATACTGACAGGAGAAAGCAAACCAGTTTCCAAAGACGCAGAAGACGAAATCTATTCTGGCACTACCGTGACCTATGGAAGAGCAGAGGCCAAAGTCACTTCCACAGGAATGAACACCGAGCTTGGAAGTATCGCAGACGATATACAGCAGGAAGAGGAGAAAACACCTCTACAGAAAAATGTTGATCGCCTTGGAAAACAGCTGGGAGCTGTAGCTGTCCTCGCAACCTTTGTAGTCATGGGTTTAGGCCTCGTACGTGGAGCACCTTTTACAGAGATCCTGATAGTCTCACTGGCTCTTGCAGTAGCATCGATACCTGAAGGCCTCCCACTGGCTCTCACGTTGACTCTTTCTGTCGGTATGAAGAATATGGCGAAAAGGAACGCGGTCGTGAAGAAGATGCTGGCAGTGGAAAGCCTTGGATCTACAACAACGATATGCACGGACAAGACCGGGACACTCACCAAGAATGAGATGACGGTAAAGAAAGTTTATGCGGACGGCCAAGAATACAGCGTCGAGGGCTCGGGCTACGTACCGGAGGGAGATCTTCTGAGAGACGGGGAAAATGTCAACATACAGGAGAGCGACGCACTGAGAAGAATGTACATAACAGCAGTCCTCTGCAACAACTCATACCTAATGCTCAAGGAAGGAAACTACAAAATACAGGGTGAACCGACAGAAGCAGCTCTCACAGTTATGGGTGAAAAAGAAGGCCTGAAACGTGAAGAACTGGAAGAAGAGTTCCAGAGAAAAGAGGAACTGATGTTTACATCCGACAGAAAATGTATGACAACAGTAAGTGAGGAAACAGTTACCGGAGAGAACTACGCTTTCATGAAAGGCGCACCAGAAGTAGTACTGGAGAAATGCAGTCACGTACTGAAGGATGGAAAGAGAAAAAAGCTTACAGAGGAAAGAAAAAAAGATATAATCAGACAGAACGAAAGTATGGCGGGAGAGGCCTTGAGAGTTCTTGGCTTCGCATTCAAAGAAGATCTTGAGGGAGCTTTCGACAGGGAAAATGTAGAAAAGGAGATGACTTTTGTAGGCCTTGCCGGTATGATCGATCCTCCGAGAGAAGAAATTGAAGAAGCACTTGAGAGATGTGAGAAGGCAGGTATCGATGTGAAGATGGTGACAGGAGACAATGCGAGGACTGCCAGAGCTATCGGGAAGGATGTAGGTCTTTCAGAGGATCCGAAGGTAGTTACCGGGGAACAGGTCCAGGATATGAGCGATCGTGAACTGGAGCTGATGGTTGATGACATCGATATCTTTGCAAGGACCCATCCTAAGGACAAGCTGAGGATCGTAAAGGCCTTTGAGGAAGGTGATGAGGTAGTGGCGATGACCGGAGACGGTGTAAACGATGCTCCAGCAGTGAAGAAGGCTGATATCGGTGTGAGCATGGGTCAGAAAGGTACAGATGTTACGAAGGAGGCCAGCGATGTTATACTGGAAGACGATAACTTCGCGACCATTGTCTCTGCTGTAAAGGATGGAAGGAGAATCTTCGACAACATCGAGAAATTCACATCCTACCTGATATCTATCAATTTCACAGAACTGGTGGTCCTTGCGCTTGGAATCGCATTCTTCGGTTTCAAATACCTTCCTCTAATTGCGGTTCAGATCCTTTTCCTGAACGTTGTCGAAGAGGAGATTCCAGCGATCGGGTTGGGCATGGATCCGGGAACAGAAGGAATAATGGAGAGGCCTCCAAGAAACCCGTCCGCAGGCATCATGCACAGGAGAAATCTGTTTCTCATCGGCTCAATGGCGACAGTCATGGGTCTCTCAGCCTTCGCGGTATTTTATCTCTCAGACCCTTTGAAGAATCTCGGGGTAGCTCAGACAGCAACCTTCGCAGCCATCACACTGATGATGATATCTGCCAACTTCTACCGCTCCCTGGATAAATCAGTTCTAGAAGTAGGCCTCTTCGAGAACAGATGGCTTGTAGGCTCTGTACTTTTCCTCATCCCGGTGCTTGTACTTCTGGTATATTTCCCGCCGACAGCAAACATCTTCGGCCACCAGCCTCTAGGCCTTGAGACATGGAAAACCCTGACAGCTGCGACTTTAGTTCCGATAGTAGCTCTCGAAGCACTGAAGAAAGTAGCCAATAGATATATCGACCAATCTTACATGTACAAAAAGTAGATAAGACAGATTTACTCCATCCCTCGAGTCTAAAGACACTGATATGGACCCCCTGAATTGTTTACTGCTCACCACAGGATTAGGATATTTAAACCCACAGTAGAAGTAAATACAATATAGATGAGTACCACCAGATTCTACAGGGTGAACCTATAAAATGTCAAGTAAGGAGGAAAAGTTGAACGAGCCGCTGGATGATCTGGACAGTGTCCAGGGGATTAAAGGAGCAGCAGTGGTACGAAGAGACGGTTTACTGATCGCATCCAACCTTGGCCAGGACATTGATGACGATCAGGTCGGTGCGATGACAGCATCCACGGTAGGATCAGGAGAAACCGCCAGCGAAGCATTGAACATGGGAGACGTGGACGAAGTAAGTATAGAAGCAGCTAACGGAAAACTTATCGCCACAGGAGCAGGAGACGAAGGAATACTCGCAATACTAACAGAAAGCGACGTCAACATGGGCCTAGTAAAAGTAGAGATGAGTGACGCAGTAGACAAAGTCAAAAAAGTGCTGTAAAAAAAGAACCAGGCCTTTTTCAAGGCCTTGAGAAAGAATTTATTCTCCGTAAGTTTCTTCCAGATACTGGATTATGTCATCGCTCTCGTTCATCACTGTGTCATTGTCAGGATCAACCAGGACTGGAACCTGTGTCTCACCGGTCAACTCCTCAGGCTTCTCACGATCTCCGTTCGGTTCGACCTGTCTTGCGATAAAGTCTATCTGCATCTCTGTAAGCTGTTTACGGACCTTCGAACAGTAAGGACACTGTTCAAACTGGTAAACCTCCAGAAGTTCATCAGGCTTGCTCATAGTATCACAAACAAATACTCGGCATCAAGGCCTTTTAACATATAAGTTACTCCAGGCTCTCCTTACCCTGTTCCAGAAGCTCTTTCTGATTATCATAGGTCAAGAGCGAAGAAGCGTCCTCGTAATCCAGGAAAAACCCGTTCTCATGCTCATCATGAGGATTACCGGAAACATCGACCACAGCATCCTCACCTATCTTCACAACAAAGGCCTTGTACTCCCGTTTCACATTTTCTCCGTCGTCTTCAAAGGTCCATTCGAGCTTCTTTTCCATTTCCTGTACTTCTTCAATTTTTTCCTCTTCCAGGCCTGTTTCCTCACCTAGTTCGAGTTTGACGGTTTCTCTGTAGTTGTCGTTTTCGAGGTGGCCTTTTGGTAGTTCCCAGCCTTCCCAGTTCTTTGTTCTTTTGAGTACGAGGTAGCGGAGGTTTCTCCTGACTTCTTTGTATGCTACCACGACCACTCCTTTTTCAGTTCTCATATCTGTGATTTGAACCGCTTTTTTTATTTAATCCATGCCTTTCAATGAAATGGTTTTTATATCTAGTCTCCGGATTTATTATTGAGCGGTGTCAAAATGATATCTCGCCTCAGGAAACTTATCAGCAACTTGTTCAGTGGTTCAGGAAAAGATGATATCGGGATAGGGATCTACGGCCCTCCTAACGCAGGCAAGTCCACGTTAGCGAACCAGATCTCCCAGGACCTGACAGGCGAGGAGATGAGCAACGTATCCGAAGTACCGCACGAGACCAGAGCCGTTGAAAAAAAGGAGAAAGTCACAATAGAATCCGAGGACGGTAGAACACTGGATCTCAACCTTCTGGACATGCCTGGAATATCCACGAATGTAGACTTCAAGGACTTCACAGAGCACGGTCTTGAAGAGGAACAGGCAAAAGGAAGAGCCAAGGAAGCAACAAAAGGCATAGTAGAAGCTATCAAGTATCTTGACGATGTAGACGCATGTCTCGTAATCTTTGACTCCACAGAAGATCCATACACACAGGTAAACGTTACGATCATCGGCAACCTGGAAGCAAAAGACATACCGATCCTTGTACTGGCTAACAAGACAGATCTGGAGGATGCAGATCCGGAAAGAGTCAGAGACGCATTCCCACAGCATCCAGTGCTTGAAATCTCTGCGAAAGAAGGAGAAAACATCGACAAACTTTATGAGGAAATAATTGAAAGGTTAACGTAATGGGAGAGGACGGAGTCACCATCGAGTTCCTGTCAAAGGAGAAACTGACAGACCAGCAGTTCAACGAAAAACTGGACATAGTACTCGAAAAAGTCCAGGAAAACGCAGTACTTGTACTTGAAGAGGCCTGGACACCTGAAGAAAAAAGCGAACTGATCCAGAGTTCAATGGAACAGGTCGACGAAGACTTTCCAGGCGTAGAGTTTCTAGGCCTTGACGCAGGAAATACACGGTTAGACAAGGCGAAGAGACTGGTCTACCAGAAATTTCTTAACGAGGAATACAGAAGAGGCCTCACGATCGTTGGCAACTCACGTGTGATGGAGAAAATCAAAGAGGAGAAAGATACTGTTTCGTTCCTCGCCAAACTCGAAGACGAAAGCAACTAGGCAAAAATGAGACGTTTTCTACAGTCTTCCCAGGGTAAAGCGGAAGAAGCTGTTCGAATTTTTAGACGGGAAAAAAGTTATGGAGGTAGGTTTTGAATGCCACACAGATGCATGAACTGCGGTCTTACATATGAAGACGATTCCGATGAACTTATAGACGGCTGTGAATGCGGTTCCTCCCTGTTCATGTACGAAAACGAGGAATCGCTTTCTGAAGAAGAACTTGAAGAAGAGAAAGAAGAGGTCAAGACAGATATCCAGAGCATGATAGCCGAGGGAAGCAAGGAAAAAGGCAACATCAAGCTAGAGTTCGATCTGGACTCCATCAGCGTTGAGGAAGAAGGAGTATACAATATCAACGTTTCACGTCTCCTGGAAGAGATGCCGCTTGTCATCGAGAAATCCGAGGGAGTATATCATATCCACCTGCCGTCAGCCTTTGAACCAGGTAACAGCGATGTAAATGTAGAGGACCTGGACTGAGCAAACAGATAAAATTTAAATGGTCCTTCAATAATACTTACCTATGGCAGAAGATAAAGAATCAGAACCTGAATCTGAAACAAACTCAGAACCAGAAAGAGACAGTTTCGGCCTACCAAAGCTATCCACAGAAGCCGAAATGGGCCTCTCAATGACATTATTCATCTCAGGCCTCATGATGGTTATCTCAGTGTTTTACTTCCACCAGCCACCTGAAACAATGCAGGCCTATGTAGGACTACTTCTTATGGGCACAGCATACCTGTTCTCAACCGAAGCAGTCAGAGAACTCAACGAAAAAGACCACTTCCTGGCACGGAAATTAATGAACAAGGAGTAACGAACAGGCACCAAAAATAAAACTTTTTACTACCCCTTTTATCCTATGTCCAGCAAGGAAGTCGACCTTGATTTCAGTTTTGACAACGATGAACTCGCCAATTTCCTGGAAAACTTCTCCCAGAAGATCAGAGAAGGCAAAGTAGGCCTCAGCTTCAAAGGGAAGGAGGAAGTAGAGATAGAGCCAACAGAAGACACAGACCTATCACTTAACTTCTACCAGGGAAGCGAACAGAGAACACTGGAACTCGAGATCACACTCAGAGAAGAAGTCGAAACAACAGACGAAGGCCGACAGAAAATAAGCGTAGAAGTAGTAGAATAAACCGAAAATCTCCAGTAAAAAAGAGATTTTCCTACGCTAAAAGCCCCAGAAGCAGTTAAGGCCTTCTAGTTCCCGAAGCCTTCCAGTATCTCGATCATACGAGCATTCTGCTCGATGATTTTATCCAGTTTATCCTCCAAGTCGGAGGTATCTCCAGAAACAGTTCGAGAATCATTCTGGGCTTCAGAGGCCTGTGAAACATTTTCGCTCTTGTTCAGGCCTTCATTAGAGTTTCCCTGCCGTCTCTGTTTCTCCTTGGTTCTCTGCTGAGATCTTTTCTGTGTTTTTTTCTGTCTCTGCGTCGAGGCCTCTGTGCGTTGATTCGACGGCGCCTCCTGTCTAAGACCGTCTTCTTCAAGTATCTCAATCGGTGTATCGTCTCCGCTCTCTTCATCTTCCTCTACCTTTGTCTCTTCGGCTGCTTCTCTCAAAGTATCAAAGTTTCCTGCACCAGGGCTTGAATCACTGCCTGAACCTGAGGCCTCTTCTTCACCGCTGTCTTTTTCGCTGTTTTCATCTCTTATAGAATCTTTCACGTTGTCATAGTACCCCATTCATGTCACCTTCGTCCTTGATCTCTGACCTGATATCCTTCAGTATGCTTTTAATCTGCTTGTTCTGCCTGTGAATATCTTCAAGGCTGACGGACTCTTTCTTTCCACTGCTTCTCGAACGGCCGGAAGACTTGCCAGAGCTTCCTGTAGAGCTAGAGGAAGATCCCATTCCGGGAAGCATTCCTGAAGTATCATCTGAATCCGAAGACTCTGAAGAACTATCACCGGTCAGACGGGCCTCTGCCTCATCCTTAAGCCGTCCCTCTTCCTCGTCTTCATCAGGTACTGAAAGAGTTACCTCCTCAACCTGCTCATCGTCATCATTCCGATCAAAAAAGCCCATCACAATAGTTTGGTCAACGCCCAAATAAAAGGTTTTAACCGAAAAACAGAGAACATGAAGATCGAAATCAAACCCACCGAAAAAATCCAGTTAATGAAAGAACAACTGGAAAAAAGAAAAGGAAACGCACAGATACAGGGAGAAAAAGTAGTAATCGAAGCAGAAAACACAGAATTCCTCGAAAAAACCCCTGGAATCGAAGAATACACCGTAGAAGGAGAGACAAAAGAAGGCCTGAAAGGAAGACCTCTCCAGGAACAGGCCTACATCAGGATCGAAGACAGAGAAGACGCAGTAAAGGCCTTACTGGCGACGATGGACGGATACGACCTTGTAGTTCTGAACTCGGACAGAAAATGGGATCTCAGAAAACTCAGGGAGTACAATCCTGGTATCAAACAGTTGAAAACTGATGAACCGAAGGAATTTTTAGACATCGAACAGGCTATCGGAGATATCGAAGGCCTTAAACAGGTAGAGATCGAGGTCTCAGATGAAGAACTGGACCTGGTTTACAGGGAGATGCTCGCATAAACAATTTCTTTCAGAACTCGGAAAATCCTTATAGATGAAAAACTTAAAACTAATTCATCCCCGTTATACTTAGTGTAGTAGCCATGGAAAAAGACGTAGACTACGACCGCGTCGAATACGCAACCAATAGAAAGGTGGAAAACGATGAAGGAGAAGAAACTGGACACATCAAAATGTTCAGCTACGACTACGAAAACTTCTTCTTCGAACTAACATGTCCTTACTGCCAGCACGAGTTCGAAAGACACGACGTGGAACTTGGCTCAAGACCCTGGTGGATCGAATGCCCAGAATGCACACGTTCAACAAACGTCTACCGCATCAAAGACAAGGCAGAAAGAGAACAAGGACCAGACGACGACGAACTACCAGACGACGTAGACACATAACCTCACCACAGGCCTAAATCATCCAATTCCCCGAAAAATGAAAGGCCTCTACCATCAAATCCGGAAAAGGCCTACTCTTGATCCATAAATCTGCTTCTCCGAATCTAAAAGGCGATAAAAACTGCTCAAATCAGGATATAAAATCACAGTCAGAGCCGTTAATCCTTCGCGAAACCAAAATTGGGGTCATTAATCAAAAATTTAGTAAATTCATGGTCAAAAAATCAAGGCACGATTATTTTCGCCTGTTCAACCTTACTCGATGCCTGGAACTTGTTGTATAGCTCTTTGACTTTTTCTGCTTCTCCGTGAAGCATAAAAACCTCTAAACATTTGTGTTCGTCCATGTGATTGTGAAGCTGAGTCCTGATCGTCTCCTGGTAGTCGTGCTGTATATCGTCAATCTCTCCTGAATCTTCATCTTCGTGCGTCACTATTATTACAGCATCCACTGTTCCTTCAAGGCCTGATATTTCTTTTCTATCCCTGAGTAAAGCTCTGACAGCTGTTCTCATCACTTCACTTCTACCTGAGAAGCCTTGTTCGTCCATGAAATCGTCAATGTCTTCGAGCAGCTTGTCGTTTAGTGATACGCTTACAACGCTCATATTGTTACAAAGTGATATGAAATTTATTAAGAATTGTTAATTTTCCGACCTATCTTGTGTTTTGACGTCTTCGGAGGGAAAAGCTCATCGCTGAGGCCTTTCTCTATAACCTCTTCCTTGGTTATCTTTCGATTCCGACGCGACTCAACTGTTATTTCGTTTGAATTATAGTCGACAAGTTTGCAGGGAATCTTCTTTAGTCCAAGCAGAGCGAATGCTTTCACTCTGTGATGACCGTCAAGGATTACTCTGGTTTCTTTATCTACGATTATCGGTTCTTTCAGTCTTTCTTCGACTTTGAGAGATGTTAGAACTTTTTTCAGATTTTCTTTAATTACTTCTTCGTGCGGATTAAGTTTTCTGATTTCTATGTTCCGTATTTGCTCTTGTCTTGCATTTTGTTCTGCCTCGTAGAGTCGATGGTTGGCGTTGATAGTTTTCTGTTTCAGATTTATCATTAAGTATTAAGATTATACTTCTAGCTTAACTCTTATTATTAAAAAACTTTAGATTCTTTAACAAAGATATGATGAGAAGAACTCAAGACGAATCTGTTGACGCAACTATACTGACAGGACGGCTCGGTGCAGGAAAAACTACTTTAGGCGACCAACTTGTCGAAGGAATGCTGGAGCAAGGAGACGAACCCTATGTGATCGCAAATGACATCGGGGCGATGGTCGATACCGACAAATACAGCGTAGAAGATGAATCCAAATCAGGCATACCAGATGTATGCATCGGCTGTGACGGGCAAGGAGACCTTGAGAAAACACTGGAAGAAAACTGGAATACAATCAGAGATTCCGACCATTTACTTGTCGAACCTACAGGTTTCGCGGATCCCTGGGAAGCCGCAGGAAATGTATCAGAACTCGAAGGCGTAGATCTTCAGAACCACTTGATGCTGCTACCGCTCGACAGATTAGAATCAACACAGGCTATGGATGGACTCGATAGGTCAATCAATTCATCAAACGCAGTAATATACACATTTACAGAAGGAAACGAAGATGAAATAGAGCAGGCAGATGAATATCTCCAGAATGTTGCTCCTGAAAAACCTGTCTACAGTATTGGAGAGACAGACTGGCAGACCATCAGTTCCGAACGAAATGACTGGAATTCCTCGCTACTGACATCTCATATCGATGTTTTCTCAGGGATTGGAATGAATGATTTCCACAGTGATGACTGTGGATGCGACCACCATGGAGAAGACGAACATAGTCACGATCACGGACATACTCATCAGCACGGAGAGAAATACTCTGTAAGCGTTGACAGAGACCTAAACGAAGAAGAGTTCGTAGAACAGGTTCAAGACGCAGTAGGAGATTACGGTCTTCGTTGCAAAGGTTTTACTCCTGAAGGAAATGTGTTTGACCTTGTTGACGGTGAAGTCAGGTTAAGAGAAGTGGATGGCGAAGGCTCTAAACCAGGTGTCACAGTAATTGAGGACGATGACGAAGTATACGATGAAATCAAGGATGCTCTTTCAACCGTTGAACCTGAACAGAATCAGATTTTAGCTCCTGGGGTTTCAAGGTCGGCTGCTATCCCTTGCAGAGGAGAACCTCGAACAGGCACGACAGGAAGATGTCAGAACGATGTATGAACGCCGTGGCGAAGTCCCAGAGTCATTTGAAGCTACTGACGGAGCATACGAAGTCGCACAGGAAGTAAACGAAATCTGGGGAGAAGACCAGCTACTCGAACAAGCAACAGAAAGATATGTCGAACAAAGACTTAACGCCGTCCAAGTAGCCCAAGATCAGCCGCTTACTCAGGCAGTTCACGGAGCAGAAGTATTAGAAGCAGGACAAACAGCAGAACTTGGTGAAAATACTTATCAGATAGCTGTAGAAAGTTTCAGAGAAGGAGTTCAGAGCTTTGATGCAGAAACAGTTCAGGAACTTGAATCCAAACAAGATGCCGAAGACTACCACGAATGGTTCACTTCGATGGCAGAACAGGCAACAGACTATACAAGCAGGAGAGACGTTCTCGAAACCGTCCGCCATATCGGTCAAACCTACGAATCCGCAGGAATACAAGACAGAGCCAACGACTGGTATGAAACAGCAGAGGCGATAGCATGAGAACAGCATTTGTAGGAAAAGGCGGAAGCGGGAAATCAACATTTACCGCATTATTTATAGATTACCTTAAAAAGCAGGATAAGCAGTTGCTGGCAGTAGATGCGGACATAAACCAGCATCTCGCAGAGCTGATAGAGGCAGATTTTGAAGCCGAGCTTGCAGTATCAAAAGAGGAGAACTCGAAGAAAGTCAGAGAGTATGTGAAAGGCGATAATCCTCGTATTGAAGACCAGTCAAATGTCGTGAAAAGCACTCCACCAGGAAGAGGTTCAAACTTTGTCAAACTGGAAGAAGACAACAAGATTCTTAGCGAGTTAGCGACCGAATACGGCGATAACTGGTTTATGCACATCGGAACATACGAGAAAGAAGGCATCGGAGCGAGCTGCTACCACACCGCACTGACATCGTTCGAAAACATTCTGTCGCACTTGAAGCTGGAAGAGGATGAATGGCTCGTATCTGATATGGTAGCAGGGACTGACGCATTTGCTAATACTCTCCATGCACAGTTTGATTTGATAGTTCTGGTAGTTGAGCCTACACCCGAGGGAATCAAAGTTTATGAACAGTATAAAGAGCTTTCAGAAGAGGCCGAGGTTTTCGAGAACGTAGCTGTGGTCGGCAACAAGGTAGACTGCAAGCACGACAGAGAATACCTAGAAGAAAACATCGACTCGGAGATAATCGGTTATCTGCCGAGAAAATCCGAAATCAAGATGGCACGACAACAGCACAACCCGTTAAGCTTGGATCTACTGAACTCGGATGAAAAACAGGTCTTCCAGGGGATAGCGGAAACCTCAGAGGATCGAAAAGTCGAGCCTGATAAACGACTTGAGAAACTAAAGGAAATCCACCGCAAGGTCTCTGAGAAACAGCATATTAAGGATGCCTGCGGGGATGTCAAAACCCAGATAGATGAAGAGTTCTCTTGGAGTGAAGTATAATGCTGGAACTGACTCCGAAAACCAACAAAGTAGTAGACAAAATCGTTCAAGATGAAGAAACGCTGAAAGAACTGGCAGATGGCTTCGGCTCTCCTTTGAATATAATGCTGCCAGAAAACTTTTCAAAAAATATTCAGGCATTCAGAGATGTCTTTGATGAACACGGAATTGAGGGCAAAATATTCTTCGCCCACAAGGCCAATAAATCAGAATCGCTGATTGTTCAAGGCAGAAAAGAGGATATAGGGATAGATGTGGCGTCGGAAAACGAACTCAAAAACGCTTTGTCGGAAGGATTCAAGGGAAAAGAGATACTCGCTACGGGGCCGAAAAACAGAAAATTTCTCCGTTTGGCAGTCCGTCACGGATCCACACTACATATCGATAGCTTTGAAGAATTCGAAAAAGTCGAAGAATACAGCCAACAGTTTGATACTGAAACTGATGTCCTGATCCGGTTGAATAACTTCGTTCCACCGGACAGGAAAGCGATCCAGAAACATTCACGTTTTGGAATACCTACACAAAAGAAAGAAGAGATAATCCGAAAGCTCGATGAATACGGTTCAGTGAACTTCCAGGGCTTTGCGTTTCACCTGGACACTGCGAATATGCGGAAGAAGGCTATCGCTCTTCAGAACATCTTCGACCTGGTGAAAGAGTTCCACTTAGCAGGATACCAAACGCAGATACTGGATATCGGAGGCGGAATGAAAGTAAACTACTTGGAGAGCGGAGAGGAATGGAGCGAATACCTGGAAGCGATTCAGGAATCTGTAGCAGGTAAGAGAGAAGGAATAACCTGGAACAGCCACAGTTTCGGACTGCGTTCCGAAAACCAGAGCGTGAAAGGCTCAGTCGACCTTTACAGCTACTACAACGAAACAGCCAAAGATGACTACCTCTGCAAACTCCTTTCCAGGGAAATACCAGGCTATGAGAGAACGTTCAGAGACCTTCTCAGGGACTATATGATAGAGCTTTACATCGAGCCAGGAAGAGCATTACTCGACTTAGCAGGCATAACAGTCGGCAAAGTAAACTTCGTAAAGGAAGACGCTGAAGGAGAAAAACTGGTCGGACTTGATATGAACGAGTCAAACATCAACCCGCAGAACTGGGAATTGATGGTAGACCCATACATCATCCATAGAGACGAAGACAGAGAAGAACTTGAAGGCGGAGTATATTTCGTTGGCAACCTCTGCCTGGAATCAGACTTCATCTACAAACACAAGACCTTCCTCAACGAAAAACCAGAAGAAGACGACTTGGTAGTTTTCGTGAACACCGCAGCATACCATATGGACTTCGGAGAGTCCAGAACCATCCAGCACGAACCCGCTGACAAAGTAGCGGTTCACGGCGACAACAACTGGAAGAAAGACAGCCTCTACACAGGTGAAGAAATACTAAAATGAAATTCAACTTTGAATATGGAAACACAGACGAATATTTTCAAAACCAGATAAATGATGGTCTAGTATATCTAGATCCTGAACAGAGTTCTGTGAAAACTGAAAATCCAGAAACCTTTCTCCAGAGAGTTCAGGGATCTGAGTTATATATCGGAGACTCGGTTCCAGTCGGTAATGTTCATCTGGAATATGATAACCATGATCTAGAAAGACTCGGGGCTGTGAAAAAACAGCTCAACTATGTGCCTAATGTTGAATTGAATAGAATGACATTAGTAGGTCCAGGATACCCTGAAGATGTTTCTTCGGATATTGAGTTCCCTCTAGATGATAAAGAAGTAATAGAGGACTATCTTGATTCGGCAGAAGGAAATGAACCCTTAATTGGGTTCCAAGTGAATCACCAAGTAACCAATGAACCTCTAGACGAGGTAATTTTGGAGGGCAGCACAGCTTGGATTGGTCCGGAATCAGAACATGATGATGTAAACAGCTTTAGAAATAGCATAGAAAGACAACTAGGGATTCACGGAGATGATATCAACCCACATACAACCCAAGGACATGATCCAAGAGCATTGATGAAATTAGCTTACCAACATTAAAGGTCGAAGAAGAAATGAAAGTTGATTCAATAACGGAGCTGATCGGCGAAACCCCGATGCTGAAACTCGATAAAGAAGTCACAGGGCTGAAGAATATCGATGTCTATGTCAAGCTGGAGTATCACAGTCCTTTCGGCTCAATCAAAGACCGTGTAGCCTGGGAACTAATCAGAGACGACATAGATGAAATCAAGGAAAAGAATCAGACGCTTCTGGAGTCCTCAAGTGGAAACACGGCTAAAGCAATCCAGGGAATTGCAGGAACGCACGGACTTGATTTTAAGACCATTACCAACCGTATCAAAGTCGATGAGGTCAAGGACATACTCATCATGATGGGAGCAGAAATAGAGGAACTTCCAGGTAAAAGTGAGTGCCCCGACCCGAATGACCCGGATGATCCGTTGACGCATCTTGACCGTTTAATGAACAGAGAGGGCGAAGAATACTTTCGTGCAGGACAGTATACTAACCAAAAAAACACCAAGGTTCATAGAGAGCAGACAGGACAGGAGATATTGGATGACCTCGGGAAAGTCGATTATCTTTTCGGAGGCCTAGGAACAACAGGCAGTACAAAAGGAGTGGCACAGAAGCTCAAGGAAGAGAATTCGGATCTCGAAGTAACAGGCATAGTGTCATCACAGGACGACTTCATTCCAGGCATTAGAACCGCAAACGAAATGTGGGAAGTAGGCCTCTACGAGAAAGAACTCTACAGCGACAGAGCAGTAATCGACTCTAAAGACGCCTTAGAAGGAATGCTGACACTTATCAGGGAATGTGGGGTTCTCGCAGGTCCGACCACGGGAGCAAACTTCGTAGCGCTGAAACGAAAGCTTTCCGAAATAGACCAGGAAGTAGAAGAGCAGAAAACAGCGGTATTCTTCGCCTGCGACCGATTCGAACACTACCGCTCCTACATCAAGGAAAGAAAACCAGAAATCTTCGGCGGAGACAAAAGAGAAGGCACAGAAACACTAACGGAAGAAGAGCTTGAACAAGTCCCAGAAATTTCAGTAGAGAACGCAGAAGAATGGATAGAAGAAGAAAGACCTATTATCGTAGACTCACGCTCTAATCCAGCATACCAGATGGCACATATACCAGGCTCCATTAACATACCCGAAGAAAAACTCAAAGAACTAATAGAAACAGGAAAGCCTTTCGCCCAGAACCAGAAAATACTATTGGTCTGTCCAGGAGGCAGAAAATCCAAGAAATTCGCCGCCTTACTACAGAGAGAAAACTTCGAAGCATACAACCTGAAAGAAGGAATCACAGGATGGAGAAGCGAAGGGAAAGAACTCGAAACGGTTTAACCTCAAAATTTAGTCAGTTTTTTCCTTCCTAAATCTTCTTTATTATCTAAGAACCTGTTCTTCAGCGATTGGCTCAGGTCTCCAAACATCTGCATTAAGTGCTGTTTCCGACCTCTTTTGCTTCTTTTTTGAAATGATCAAAGTTTACTGCTATCTGAAGCAAATTCTTTTTTCAGGAAACTCAAATTTGCTGGAGTTTTTATCCAAAAAATGCTTCAACTTCGGCCATTATTAACTGTCCAAGGCCTTTTTCATCAGAGATTCTTTAACCCTGGTATCAGCCGAAGTTTTAAGTGCTCTTCCTTAAGCTGGGCCTGTTGAGGTAAAAAATTCGGAATCCTCCTTAGACCGGAAAAGAAGAACTGGAGAAAAATCCTCTAATCTGTGCAACAGCGTCAAACACCTACATAAATCACTGCTTCAGGAAAAACCCGGTATGAAAAAGTCAAGAAGCTGGAAGGCCTTACCGGGTCAACAGCCCACCATATTTAACAGTTAACTCCACCAAATCATTTACTTACAGGCCTCGATAGCTCAGCCTGGCTAGAGCAGCTCCCTTGTACCGCATGGTTACCGCACCTTTCAACTGAAAGTGTGCTCAAAGCAAGAAAGGAGCAGGTCGAGGGTTCAAATCCCTCTCGGGGCTACCTGAATACTGTTAAATTTACCGAAGGCAATTTTCCCCCAGTTTTTAGGATTTCCGGGAAACTGAATTTTTATATGGGCTCTTGGGGAATAGTTGGTTATGGAGTGTCATTTCTGTGGTCAGGAGTTTGACTCGGAGAGAGGCCTCCATATACATCAGTCCAAGTCTCATGCTGATGTGGACAGTGGTTTGCGGAAGTTTCTTGACAGGGATCCTGGTAAAGTAAAAGAAGATTTTGAAAAGTCGGATTACTCTGCTGGAGATCTCCTGGATGCAGAGATAAGGCTAAAAGGTAGAGAGGAACTCTTAGATTTCTTTAAGGAAGAAAGGAATACGGATTTCAGCCTGGATAAAGTTGATGAAAAACTTGAGATCCTGGATGATATAGAGAAAAGATTAGAAGATTCTATAAATGAAGAGAAGCCAAGGCAGGATAGGAAGGACGAGCTTGAAAAGTTAAGAGCTAAGAAAAAAGCTGTTAAAAGGCAGGTTGATCTTCAGAGGGATAGGAGGAAGGAAGGTCAGGAGAAAATAAAGGCCTTGAAGGAGAGAAAGAGAAAGATTAAGAATGATACAGAGGAACTGAGTTCGGAGATAGAGAGTTTAACTGATGAAAGATTAGAGGTAACGAGTAAGATTAAAGAACTCAAGGAGAAGAGAGGGAAAATGGCTAGAAAGATCGATGCCATAGATGACAACATGGATCAATACCTGGAAGAATAATTCAAGGCCTTTCTAATCTCTAGGGAGTTTCCTATCCAGCTCAGATATCATTAAACTGGCTTCCTCTATCTCAGTGCGGTATCTTTCTGCAACTTTTTTTCTCCGGTCTATCTCCCTCTCAAGCTTCTCCTTCCTGTATTTCAGGACCTCTCTTTCCTTTTCCAAGGAGCTTACTTCCTCTAGATAACCCAGCTCCTGGCTGCCTACATCGGCGTTTCTCTTCCAGTAAAGTGACTCATACTTTTTCCACAGGTATAGCTTGAACCTCTCCAGAAATATCAGCACATGTAAATCAGCGGTCAAAAAATATTTTCCCGGTTTTCTGAAGCATCCAAGGCCTATAGCCGTCACTGCCAGGATTATCAACAGGTAAAAGGGAGCAGTGATCAACTGGATTATCAGGACACCTCTTATACTGTTTAGCGGACTTCTGATTTATTATCTTTACCTAGGCCAGTCTATTTGTGAGGTCTCTTCCACCCGCATTCCTTTTTATTTTCATAACTTTCCGGTTTTTGATATGAAGAAAAGGCCTAAACTGGACCAAGGGATTACTTTAATTAACGATAATACATGATTCAGTATACAGTTGAGGATGTCCTTTTTGACGATAGACTACCATAGTTATACCGGTTCTGGACCTAAATTTATCTTAGCGACTATCCTGGTTTTTGTGGTATTTGCAAGCCCTGTTTCTGCGATTTCCTGTGATTCTGGAAGTCTGACAGGAGGAGATAGCTGCAATATTACAAGTTCTCAGGATATTACAGGCGAAGAGACAACAGGAGACTCTGATATTATTGTTAAGTCCGGAGGAAGGCTTTATACCGATCACAAGAAAGAAGGTAATTCTCCAAGAGCCTCTGTATCCCTGGACGATGCAGATTTCATCGTGAAATCTGGCGGTGCGGTACATGCTAACATCAACATCTCTGCGTATAATATAAGAGTCGAAGAAGGCGGTGTGCTAGATGCTTCAGGCCTTGGATGGCAGTCAGCCAGCTCCAATTCGGGAAGTTGTAACTTTGGTTCTTCATCAGATGGTTTCTGTTTCGGAGGTGGGCCTGGAGGAGGAGTCTCCGGTGACGGGAACAGTAACACCGGTGCAGGAGGCGGAGGTCACGGTGGAAAAGGAGGTTCGTACAAAAACGGTGAGTACTACGGTCACGGTGGTGGGTACGGATCTGATAACTCGAATACTTATGGTACTTCAGAGGACCCCAGTACTTTCGGTTCAGGTGGAGGAGCACAGATAGATACATATCTACTCTCTCGGGTAGACAATAAAGAAGGTCACGGTTCAGCGGGCAATTACGGCGGTGAGCTGAGGCAGAAGATACTGAATGCTACGGACGGCAACGGGAATTTTGATGACCCGGATCAGGATCCTCTAGATTCTGATGCCTGGATTGAGACAAATGACGAGTACAGGAAGAATAATCCGAATGATATCAGAATGGGATCCGGTGGAGGAACGATCAAGCTTGTAGCAAGCAACAAAGTGAACATCACAGGTAATGTGTTATCCAATGGACTTGATGGAGGAGGTTCCTTCGGTTCTTCCGGGTACTCTCCGGGTGGAGGAGCTGGAGGATCGATATGGATTTCTTCAGGAGGAATCTTCGGCGACGGAGAAGTCAGGGCTGATGGAGGAACCTACATGGAGAAGATAGACCGCGGACAGGACGCATTCGGCGGAGGTGGAGGTGGAGGACATGTCTACTACGAATACTCCATAAAAGATGAAAGCCTCTCCGTAACTGCGGATCCAGGACCTGGATCATCCGACTTACCGAACAATGGATGGGGTGGAAACGCGAACTCTAACCAGGTAAAAGAAGAGGAATCAACCAAGGGAACCGTCGAGAGCCAGATAGCGTTCTCAGCATTCATCAATCAAAGTATAGTCAACACTGAAGAACCTATCAAGGTGAACGGCACAGCATCATCGACCGTAACTGTAAAGATTAACGGAACTGCGGTAGGTGAAACAGAACCAAGGTCATCAGACGGCTTTTACAACATAACTGTCAACAGCCTTGACATAAATGAAAAAGAAGATCTTGGGAACTACACTATGGAGGTTTCATCAACAATCTCAGGTAACACAATTACAGAGACATTTCAGATATCACACAGAAATATACAGGTTCAACAGTTCTCTGATTACATACTGAAACCTTCACAGATTCTGGAGGCTGATTCAATACTTGAACTTGTAAAAGAAGACGGCTCTGGTGCAACAGAGACCACAGATTATGCCGGTGAAGAAGCAAACTGGACAGTACTCAGTTCAGGAAACGAAATATACTCTCAAACATTCACTACCAACAGTACCGGAGGATCCTCTCTATCAGCTGATGTACCCTTCACAAAAGGCAGAAAATATTACCGGACAGAAGCTGAAAACGCCAACGGCATAGAAGGCCTCGGAAGAAAAAATATATCTCTGATGGATATCAATGACACGATCCTGGACCCTGGGCAGAAGATAGGCCTGAACGGAACAGCTCACAACCGCGTTGAGGTATACCTCGAGAACAGGACAGGAGGGTTTGAGTCCAGGCTGAATGTGACTCCAGGAACTGATGGCTACTTCGAGACTTCTGTAAAAACTCTTCAGATAGAGGAGGAACAAAATCTCGGGAACTATACCTTGAAAGCAATGACAAGGTTGAACGGCCAGATCAGACAGGAATCGTGGAACATCTCCCTGAGAGAGATTGAAATAGACAATCAACCTGATTTCCTTCTCAAACCCGGCGAAGATCTATCTTTCTCGAACTCCAGCTATCTCATAAAGAGGACGACGGATCAAGAGGATCAAACCGTCTACCCTATGATAACCAGAGCATCGAGCTCAATTACTTCAATCAAAGCCAGAACCTGAATACCAACCAGGTCGTAACTAACAGTTCAGGAGGATACTCATTCTTCCAGCAGATAAACCCTACAGTAGGCCTGAAGCGGTTTACCTTAAATACTCAGAACGAAGAAGGGATAGATGACTCACCGCAAGACAATGATATATACAATATAAACAACAGATCCCTGGGCTGGACAGGAGTAAACGACTCCATAGTCAACCCTGGACAGAAGATAACTCTGAACGGTTCGACATACAACCCTGTAAATGTATTTTTCAACGGAACTGAAGCTGAAAACTCACCTGTCACACCTGAATCCGGTAACGGATACTTTAACCTGACTCTTGAGGTTCCGAAGATACAGTCAACAGACAGTCTAGGCAACCAGACCCTGAGAGTGAATACAACCCTTAACGGAAAGGAAAGCACAGAGGCCTTTAATATATCGATAAGAGGCCTTAGATATAACCTCAGCCAGTCATATCCGAAAAGAGTTGATCCGGACGAGAACTTTACAGTTCAGGGCTCAGTGAAGAAGTACATTCAGGATGGTTCAGGAGGAGTGAAGAAGGTAAACTATACAGATGAAAGAATAGAAATCAGGTACAGGGGCTCTGACGGACAGTTAGAGGCCAGGAGCGGGGTAACTAATTCTTCGGGAGGCTTTGTGATCGGAAACTTTACCTCGCCTCTGAACGCCGGGGATAGAGAGGTAAGAATCTTCTCAGTCAACGATGAGGGTATCTCGAGGTTGAGAACAGAGAACCTGAAGACAAGAATAAGAGTTGATAACAGCTCTTCTGTTTCTCCCAAGAAAAGGCGTTATCAGGACACAGGACTGGAGAAAACCAGTTTTGTGGATCCTGGACAAGATGTAGACTTTTCAGTGGAGACAAGGAAGAGCCTGAACTTTGTGAAAAATGTCTATGCAAATATTACGCTTCCTGACGGTTCCAGGAAAAGATTAAATCTCAGTGCTGAGAATGTATTGGGTGATAAACTAGAGAAGGAAGCCGACTGGGACTCTGGAAAAACATCACATCTAACTCATGCTGATCTTCAGAGAGGAATCACCGCAGAGAAACTGAGGATAGGGCCTCAGGAAAACCCATCCGATGATCTAGTGCTTGATATGCCGATGGAACGGGAATCCGGCCCTGTAAGAGATTTATCAGGTCAAGGGAATAATGCGACAGTCTCAGGCTCAGTAAACAGGAACACAGGAGGGGTTTTCTCCACCAACGGAACTGAACTAGGCGGAGGCTCACTTGAAATAGAGGACTCCTCGGCACTCAACCTCAATTCCAATTTCACAGTCTCAACATGGATCAAGACATCAGAGAACGGCGCAGTATACTCCAGAGCTTCCAATGGCGGAGATAACATTAATCCTGAATTAAGAGTAGAAGAGGGAGTGCCGGTCTTGGAAGTCCAGAACGGCGGGAATGGAGTCATTCTGAGTGGATCAAGATCTGTAGACGACGGTGAATGGCATCACCTGACAGGCATGTACAACGGCACCCACCTGGCGATTTATGTTGACGGGGAAAGATCAGGATCAAGCACTTACAGCTTTGGTTTACCACAGTTCCAGAGAAACCCGGTGATAGGAGACTCCGGTACATTCATAGGCAGGGCCTTCTACGGAAAGATGGACAACCTGAGGATTTACAACCATTCATTACCCGAGGAGAGGATTGAAAGGCTAAGTAAAAGACAGGGAAGTATACAGACCGATACACTGAATACAGAGAAAGAAATCAGAGATATACTGAAGCTCCTGAACTTTGAAGGAAGCCTTAACCAAGAGGAAATACAGGTCAGGGTCGAGAGCGACCCGGACTCGGACGGCATGTTTGAAGAGTTGTCCGAAGAAATAAATCTAAGTCAGGGGTCGCAGATCAGGTCTGTTTCAGGCCTTGAAAACAATTCAGATACTTTCAGACTGAACCTGAGTTTCCAGACATCAAATGCCTCCAGATCACCTGTACTCTCCCGTATCGATCTAAAGGCTAGGAAGGATCCGAAGATCAAATGGAGTAGTTCAAGGCCTGTCCAGGAATTCTTGGAGGGACAGTACGGCCTTTACAAAGCGGATTACGGAGCCAGTGACTATGCATCGAACTTTGAGGACACAGAACTAGAGGAATCCAGCTTCAAAGTGAGAGACATAGAGGTAGAGCCCGGTCACAGGGAAAAAGTCGAGCCAGGAGATACATTCAATGTTACAGGTAATGTAAGTATAATAACCGGTGACGGCAACGGAGGAAGATCTATCCAGGACTATACAGGAAACATCAGCCTGCTCTACGAGGATGTCGTGAAAGGAAAAAACAGGATAAATGAAAGCATAAATCTGGAAAACATCGGAACCGGCGACCAGGCAAATATACCTGTAAACGGGTCGCAGACTCCTCAAAACGCAGAAGTAACTTTCTATGGACAGTACTCAGGAGTTGACGAGCAATCAATCTGGAGCAATGCTACTGACTGGGACGCATTCCAGAGCAGGACAGGCACAGATCACTCGAACAAAAGAGACAGCGATGTCACTAACAGAACACTTTCACTAGGATACCCAAATTCCGATCTTAAAGAAAACAGCTCGAATCTGAATCATTATTATGCAATGGACGATTCTTCAGGACCGCTCTCGGACTCTGCCGGGGATCAAGGTCTTCAAACGGTTGGTTCTCCGCAGCTAGGACAGGAAGGAATATTAAACACCGATTCCATAGGATTTTCCGGAACTGACGGCTTCAAATCCTCCTCACCTATCTTTTCATCTACAGGAAGCTTCAGTATCAATGCATGGGTCAGGCCTCATTCTCTGCCTTCTTCCTCAGGTCACCTCGGGTCAGGTAGCGGAGATCCCTACACTATCTTAGCAGTTGAAGATAGTTTGACTGTCCAGATCGTTGAAGGAGGAAATGTCTATGCTGAAACCAACATCTCCGGTACAACCAGTAATGTTAGCACCGACAGCGGAAACATAGATGTCGGAAAATGGAACATGGTGACATTGGTGTACGACTCTGTGGATGGAAGCCTTGAGATTTCGACGGGACAGGGAGGAGACTTCAATCAGATAACTCTGGGAGCTGATCCAGATCTGACCACAGGCAACGCCTACATAGGCTACAGACCAGATATAGGAGGAAACGGATTCAGAGGAGATATAGACGAGCTAAGGATCTACGGCAGGACCGCTAACCCCTTCAATCTGAGAAACCGGGCAGGAGATAAAAACGAGCAGCAGGAACTGACCACAGGCCTCAAATCATTTTCTGAAACGGTAAGAACAGAATCTCTCGTCCTGGAGGCAGAAACCGATACCATGAACCAGAGTGCAGAGGTAAAAGTTATCAGCTCGGAAGGCGGAGACTCAGATCCTATACCGCTTGACGAAGATCAGACAAGATATGAAATCACAGGCTCAATGCTGGACAGCCAAGACTTCCGCCTCAATGTACAGATGGAAAGCAATGTCACCGATGCACCGATAATTGAAAAACTGAGGCTGGTAAGAAGATACGCAACTGAAGATCCAGGCCTCGATATAGACGGAGACGGCGAACAGGAAGCCAACTACTCCGGAAGAATAACTCCTGGAAACAGCCAGACCAAAAAGCTAGATAATCTCAGTACAGGAACCAATAAAGCAAGTTTCCAGACAGAAAACGGCAAATTCAACGCAAAGATAAACTACACAGAAGTACTCGTAGAAAACACGGAACCTGAAGTACCCGTCGATGAAAACGGAACCTTTGAGACAACCTTCACAGCACCAGACTTCTCCGGAGAATCAAACATAGAATACTTTGTAACCAACAACAACGGAATTCAAGGCCTGAACGAAACCTCAGTCACTACCAGCCTGAAATTCTCATCCTCCAACATCACAGACCTCGCTAACGGCGATAAAACAGTTGATCCAGAGGACAGGTTCCAGATAAACACCACTCTGGAATCACACGGAAATCCTATAGAAAGAATGTGGGCCTACATCCAGACACCGGAAGGAAACACCTATGAAAGAGACCTGAACAAACAGGAAGTCTGGAAATTACAGGAAAACATCTCCGAGATCTACGATGCTGAAGGAGAATACAGTTTCGAATTAAACGCAAAAGATTCTCAAGGCCTAAGAGAGCTTAACTCTCCGGAACTAAAACTACAGGTCACCAACGGCTCAGTATCAGCAATCAAGAGCGATCAAACAGTAGGCCTCGGAAGAGAGTTTGAACTCAACGGCACTGTAAGACAGAGCCTATCTGATGAGAGAGTAAATGCATCTGTAGAGGTCAAACTGGAAGAGACAGGTGAAACCGATCTAGTTTCAACTGACGAATCCGGATTCTACAGTACAAGTCTCAACGCCCCTGAAAACACGGGCAGCTTCGAAGTAAACATAAACTCCACAGATGAAGACGGTATCAGAGCAAGAAACACAACTGTGGTAGAGGTAGAGGACTCCACAGATATCGAGGTTTCAGTCCCTCAAAATGATATTCCAGTACAGGGAGTCACCCTTAACAACGGATTGAACAAAACCGTTCCGATAAATGTCACCAACACAGGAAACACGGAAGTCAGAGGCCTGAAAGTGTTTGGAGAAGAGCTTCCGAAAGCCAACGAAACCGATAAGATACTGGAAGACAGAGGGGGAAGAGACTGGAGGACAGTAAAACAGTACTACAACATCAGCGCCGGGGAAACAAGAGAGGTCGATGCCGTAATAGATGTTTCAGAGGCCTCTACACAGGCAGATTATAACTTGAATATTTCCACAGAATTTAATACCTCGGGAGGCTTCAATAAGAGAAGTTCTGATCCTGTGACACTTTCTGTGACACTCAGCAAGCTTCCTCTGTTCCAGCAGAATCTTTCGCTGACATATGAAGATGGTTTTTCAGGAAACTTCATATCGCCAGACGGAGCCGCAAACCTCACGATAGAGAACGAGGGTACAGGAACTGCTACAGGGATTGGATGGACTGTTAGCAGCGACAGATTTAACAAATCATGGATTGATGGATTCTTCAGGGCTAAAGATGGCGGATACGACAGAGGTACCGGAGATACCGTAAGCATCTTCGAGATGAACGGTCAGATACCAGAAGGTACTCCTCCAGGCAATTATTCCACGCTTTTGAAGTCTTACTCTGACGATGCGGACGAGACAAACTCAGCAAACATCACCGTCGAAGTAAAGGACTCGCCCAAATGGGATCCTGATCTGAGGGCTCTGGATGAAGAGGTGCAAATACCAGACGAGATCAATGCCTCGAACCCTGTAAAACTAGGGACACTTGAACTTGATTCAAGAGAAGACCTATTTGAACTGACACTGGAAAACACCGGTAACCGTGAACTTTCCTGGGATGTAGAAAGCCAGATTTCACAGGGTGATGATGATAACCTGTTTTTCAGTAACGAATCCAAAGTCCCAGATCACGGATCTGAATCTTACTCATCCACGATCGACTCCTTCTCAGACTATGAATACCAGATAAGTTCTCCTCCAGCCACCGTAGGTTATACTACAGAGTACGCAACAGACATCCCCAGTAATTACTCAGCTAACATCTCCATAGAATGTACAGCCCCATCTGAATGTAGCCCCCAGCAAATTAACATACCTGTTGAAGGAACGGTTAAAGACCCTGCCCCTACCTTCAGCAATATAGAAATTCCCGAAATAACAGGTAACGGCAACAATATCACGATAAACGGAACAGTAAGTGACAACGCAGGAACGACAAACACAGAAGGCCTCAAGCAGATGAACATTACTATAACAAAGTATCTAGATAATGTAGAGAAGGAGATCAGGGTAGGAAACGATGACTTCAATATTCAATCGCCACAAGGAGACTTCTCGGACGAGATCAAGCCTGACAAACTTGGAAGAGATCTTCCATCAAACGACCATACCTACGGAGTAAGATTTGAGGCAGTAGATGAAAACGGCAACAGAAGGACAAGCGATGAATACAACTTTACTGTAAGAGATAGAGCTAATATACAGCTCGATATGGAACAGGACAGTGTAGAACTGGATGATGTTACAGCAAACTCGGGAGATACCAAAACATTGACAGGGAATGTTATGGGAGGCCGTGTTGATGTTGAAGATGTATCATTAACTCTTTCAATAGATGAGACAGATCCTCGTGCTGCAGATGTAGATAAAATCAACTTTTCGGATCGTGATACTTTCATAAATATAGGAGATGTATCGGCCCGTGAGAACAAGACCTTTGATGCCGAGATTGTTGCAGCTGCAAACACTGAGTTTATCCCGGATTACTTCGCCAGTATCACTCCTGCCTGGAACAACCCGGATGGAAGCAGTGTATCAGGTACAGAGAATACTTTAACTGCATCGGCCACAGCCAACATCAAGATGAATGTAACCGGAGCACAGACTGTAAATATACCTCACGGCTCCACAGAGAACGGCAGCCTAACAGTCAAATCCGCTGGAAACACAAGGCTAGAGGACATCCAGTTTGAATGTATAGGATGTGACTCCGAACTTGGGATAACAGGCTTCAGTCAGACCGGATTCGACCTGGACAGCGGAGAATCAAAAACAGTAAATTACGAAATGTCGGCGGCAGAATACCTTCAACCAACCACAGAAGAGATCCAGATCAAGGCAATCTCAGAGAGAACGAATAAACAGCTCAACGGCACCACAGTAGTTGTACCAGAACAGAGATCTGTAGAAATCGAACCAGAGAACGACAGCCAGACCATACCAGCCAATCAGGGCAACCTGAATATCACAACCTTCTCTGTCAAAAATACAGGAAATGTACCTCTCGAACCACTTGCCATCGACAATCCGAGAGACTTCGAGTTCTATCTGGGAGAGGACTCCACAGACCCATTCGAGAAGAACATAGAACCAGGAGAGACAAAGAATATCCAGGTAAGATCGGATACAGATCAGATAGATCCAAAGGGAACCGAACCCTACAACTTCAGCATAGATCCATCATCAAGTACGGAGCTAGATCAGCACAACATCGCAAACATGACACTGTTCGTACAGGACATAAGATTCAACAACACTTACCAGAACCGGAAACAAGATCTGGTCGCAGGAGACACCATAAAAGCCCGGTTCAACCTTACAAGATCCGACCAGACCATTGGACAAGGAAATGAAGTCGACATAAAGCTCGAAGCATCAGGAAAAACGCTGGACATCCCAGAAAACTACAATCCATCGACAAAAATGTGGGAAACAGAGTTCCAAAGCCCAGACATAAAGGACGGAATAAAACATACCTTCATATACTCATCCACTTCCACAGAATTCCGTTCAAGCATAGAGGAAAAAACAGAAGTATCCTACGCAGATGTAACCCCTCCAGAATTCGTAAATCTGACAGCTGAACCGGTCACGGAAAATGAGAACTCCAGCATTGAAGTAACGCTCAAGGACGAAAGCCAGATAACAGGAGAACAGGTAACTGCAAACATAATCACACCTGGGCAAAACAGCGTACAACTTGAGCTGACACCAAATGATACCACACCGTTATCTGAACAGGAAAGCAGAACCTGGAAAGGAGAGTTCGCACAGACCCAGGAAGAAGGCCTTTACAATGTGAGCTTTGAATCAACCGATGTAGAGGACAACACAGGACAATCAGGAAGCGAATACTTCCGTGTTTTCAGGCCTCTAAATGTAGAGGGAGAAGCTGGAGAACCCTCGAACCAGACGGAGATCAGACTTGTAGATGAAGGAGGAGAAGTATCTGATTCGGTTGAGCCTGTCAACAATAGCTACAACCAGACTATTAAGAGCGGTAACTACAGTAGAGCAGAGATCGTGGTTGATGATGACAAGGTTGCTAATGTAGATTCTGTCACAGGCGAGATGATTAATAGCAGTCCTCCAAAGTTCGATGCAGAAATCAGTGACGACCTAGTTAATGTCGAACAGGAGTATCTCTCAGGATTTGGTGTTATCTCAGATTCATTCGAAAATATATCAGGAAGCCTATCCTTCGATTACTCAGAACTGAAAAACAGCATAGATTACCAAGGTAACCTACAGGTCCTGAAATGCGAGCAATACAATCTTTCAAAGGCTGAATCCTGTCAGTCAAGTTATGAAGCAGTGGCAGGCGATCAGACATTCATAGATGTGAACTCGGAGAACCTCTATGTCAACAACATCTCAGGCTTTTCCTCATACATACTTGTCGAGGATGAATCCTCATCTACAGATAATAACCTGAATGTCAACCTGACAGGAGAAATAGGGGATCTCTCAGAACTATCAGATCTTTCTGATCTTGATTCACTTCTGGAGGATATCGCCTCGAATACAGAAGGATCAAACACTGATTCAGGTACTGGAGGAAACTTTGAACCTCCTTTCGGAGGTAATACAGATTCATCTAACGATGACTCGCTGGACGAGATAGCTGATCAACTTAACGAATCACAAGACGACCTAGCAATAGGCAATAGCGAAGTAACAGTTTCCTTACAGCCTGGTGAGCGCAAATCCACTGCAATTTCGCTGCAGAATCCGAGAGATGAAACCGTAGAGATACAACTGGAGAAAACAGATAATATAGCTGAGCTGGTATCGCTGGAAAATAACATTACCATGGAACCAGGAGAGTTCAGAACTGTAAGAATCTCAGTAAATGCTTCAAACAATTCCAGATTGAAGAAGTTCAGCGGCTTCATACAGATAAAAGGACCTAATAACGAAAGATCTGTGCCTATAAACATAGATATAGTAAGTGCTGAAAACCGCTTACTTGATGTTACTATAGAACCTACGGTAGAAAGCTTCCAGCCCGGAGAACAGGCCAGAATCAAAATATCCTTCAGCAACCAAGGATTCTCCAGAGCTGTAGACGCAGAAACAAAAATAGAAATAGTCGACATAACAGACAATGAAGTCATAGCCAAAAAAACCCAGACATTTGCTGTTCAGACCACCATCGATAGAATAATCAGCATGAATATCCCTGAAGACGCTGAACTAGGGACATATGAAGCCAGGGCCTCAGTAGAATACTCAAATATCCCAGGTAACAGATCAGCAACTGCTGTCGGACAGGTAGATTTACAGAAACCTTTACTGGACCGCCAAACCGTAGGAATCCAGAATAGATACTGGCTGCTCTCAATCTTTATCCTCATAATACTATCTTCTGCAGGAGGATACTACTACTACCGCAAGAAGAAAATAGAGGAGAAAAAGAAAAGATTTGACGAACAGGTCGACAACGCAGAACTACCCGATGAAACAGGAAGAACAGCCTTCGTCGGACAGCTTTCGGAAATCGGCAAGAGAGCATTCCTCAACCTTGAAGACCTGAAAACACACTGTCTAGCAGCAGGAGCCACAGGAGCAGGAAAAACAGTAGCAGCAGAGGTTATCGCAGAAGAGGCACTGGAAAAAGGAGTAAATGTCATAGTGCTAGATCCAACAGGCCAATGGTCGGGATACCTCGAGGAAAACGAGGACCAGCAGATGGAGGCCTTCTTCGGAGACTTCGGCATGAGCGAATCCGACACCCGCGACTACACCGGGAACATCAGAGCTGTAGAAGCAGACCAGGATACAGTAGACATCACAGATGTACTTAGAAGCGGGGAAGACGAGGGCAGCATACATGTTTTCTCAATGCATAAGCTGGACAACGAAGAACTTGAAAAATACCTTTCGGACACAATCAAACAGATATTCGAATACAACCCTGAGGAAACAGATCAACTTCAAACTCTCATAGTCTACGACGAGGCACACAGAGTACTGGAAAAATTCGGTGGAACAGGAGAAGGAGTCAAACAATTAGAAAGAGGAGCCCGTGAATTCCGTAAATGGGGCATAGGAATGCTACTTATCTCCCAGGTCATAGGCGACTTCCCAGAAGAAGTAAGAGCCAACATCGGCACACAGGTACAGATGAGAACAGAATACGAAGGAGACCTGGACAGAATACAGAGAAAATACGGCGACCACATCTCACAGGGAGTCACAAAATCAAACACAGGAACAGGAATGATACAAAACTCCAGTTACAACCACGGCAGGCCTTACTTCGTCGACTTCAGGCCTCTAAAGCACAGTCCAGAAAAAATATCTGACGACAAACTCGAGAAATTCGAAGATTACAACAGAAGAATCGATAAGATAGAGGACATGATAGATGTACTGGATGACATGGGAGAGGACGTATTTGACTACAGATCACGTCTGAACCTCGCCAAGAAGAACCTTAGAAAGATGAGCTTCAACCTCGTAGACACCTACCTAGAGGAGCTAAATAATGAGCTGGAAGACGAAATAGACATGTGACAAGCTTATATTTCAACGAGGAGAAAAGATAACCATGGATCTAGTCTCTCCGTCCGAAAAAGAACAACTTAACTGCGCAGACTGTGGAGAGGAAGGTTTCGATTCTGTAAGAGACCTCAAGATGCACAAGAAAAACGAGCACGGAGAGATATACGACGCACTGGGAGAGGCCATAGACGGATCCGAAGAAGAAACTGAAGAAGTCCAGACAGACTCAGAAGTACCACAGGAACTGAGCAAAAAAGTCCAGGACATGAAGAGCAACAACCAGAAGGCCATAACACAGGTAGAAAGCATGAGCCAACGGGTAAACTCCTTCAACGAAAGACTGGACACAATCTCCGACAGGCTCGGAAGCACAAAAGAAAACTCCCGATCAAACGAGAAAAAAATAGGAAAAATAGAACAGGAAGCAGACAAAGCACTGGACCTCGTAGAAAAAATAGAGCCAAGAGAAGTAGAAAAAAAGATAGAGGAAAGAGACGCAAAAATAGAAAAAATAGAAGGCCAGTTAGAAAGCACAAGAGACGAAATAAAAGGCCTGAGAGACGAATTATCCGAACTAAGATCCACAGTCAACGACTTCGAAGGCCTCGACCAGATAAAGGACATGAAAAAAGAGATCAGGTCGGATCTACAGAAAGCCAAGGAAAAGGAACAAAAAATGGATTCCTACTCCAACAAAGTAGAAGACATGTTCCTGGAAATGCAGGAAAAGGTCTCAGAAGTCGAAAGAATAGAAGAACAACAGGAAGGCCTCTCAGACAGGTTCCACGAGCTAAGAAAACTCTTCGACGATGTACAGATCAAGGTAAACGACCTGCCGGAAAAACAGGACTTTGAAGAAGTCAAAAACACGGTCGAGGAGAAAGAAAAACAGATGCAGAGACTGATTCCAGCAGTAGAAGCCACCATAGAAAAAATAGATGACTACGAGGACACCAGATTCGTAACAGAACAAGAGCTTGAATCAGTTTATGAACACATTGAAGGCCTTGAAAGCCTTGAAGACCAGATAGAAGAGCTGAAATCCAACTACGATGTGGAAGAAATCAGGGAAATAGCTGAGAACTCTGAAGTACAGGACTCCATAGACGAAAAGACTATTGACAGGTTTATACAAGTCCACGAAAAGATGGCCGATATAGATCAGAAGGTGAAAGAAAACAGAGAGTCACTGGAAGCAGTAAAGAAAAAACAGATTCAGAAACAGAAGATAGAGAAAATATACCAGGATATGGAAGACAACTCCGCAGGTATAAAGGACAGGATCTCAAATCTTGAACAGTCACTTTTCGTACTGGAACTTGAAGAAGGCCAGAAAAGCATCCTCCAGTTCCTCAAAGCCAAAATACTACAGATTTTCAAAGGCAAAAAAATAAATCACGAAGATGTAGAGCTTTTCAGATGCGATAACTGCAGAAAAACATTCAGATCAAGCAACGCCCTAAAAAAACACAAAGAAGACGTACACTCCGAAGAACTACAGGAATGCCCATACTGCAGAGAAAAATTCGCACTCCACAAAAAACTTATCAAACACAAGCTAAAAGCCCACAGAACCCAGATGCAGGCCGAAGAACCAGAACTTCTGCAAATGCTGAAAAAACAGTTTGAAAACCAGTAAACTTTTTTCAACCACCACACCCACAGCATAACATATGGCTTACACCTGTCCGGTATGCGACAAAAAAATGAACAGCAAAAAAGGCCTCAAGCTACACCAGAAGAAAGAACACACAGAACAAGAAGTAGAAGAAGCCAAAAACACTCAAGAAGACGAAACGGACAGCAAACAACAGGAAAAAACACAGAAAAACAAAGAAAAAGAAGAAACGCCTGAAAACGAAAACAACCAAGAAAAACAGGCCTCAGATCAACCAGAAGAAAAAACAGAAACCTCTGAAGAAAACTCCGAAGAAAAAACAGAGGCCTCAAACGACACAGACAAACAGGAAGAAAAACAGGAGGAAAACGAGGATCAAAAAACTGAAGCAGACGAACAGACCAGTGAACCGGGTGAAGAAACAGAAGATAAAGATACCGGAGAACCAGAATCCGAAGACGATGAATTAGAAGAGCTGGAAGAAGATATAGATCTGGAAATCGATGACGAAGACCTGGAGATAGAAGATGAAACAGAAGAAATCGACACAGATGCAGAAGATTCGAACAGCGAAACTGAAGGCCTTGATGATCTGGAAGATTTGGAAGCGGACGAAGATTTCGGCCAGTTACTCGATAAAGTCAACAAGATGGATGAAAAAATCGCTCAGGCCGTAGAAGCAAAGGAAGAAAAGGAGAAAGCAGAAAAACAAGTTAAACAACTCAGGGAAGAGAAAAAAGGCCTTCAACAAGAGATCAGCCAGCTCAGAGACAGAAAAAACAATGAAAAAAAGAAAATAAAGAAGATCAACACCAAGGGCAAAAAACTGAAGAAGAAAGTGAAGAAGCTCAGGAAGAAAAAAACAGCCCTCAAGGAACAGAAAAAAGACATGAAAAACAATATTCAGAAACTGAAAGAACAGAAAAAAGAGATGAAAGAAGAAATCAGAAAAATCTCAAAAGAGATGGAAACACTCAAAGACAACGTAGACAAAATCTAGATCAAAAATTGCGTTAATTACAGGCCTCTACTTTCAATTTTCTACGTAAGGCCTCCGAGTTTCTCAGGCCTTGTATAGATCGCCAGCACCGCAAAGAATCCTGTATAAGAGATAAACATTACTGCACTCCCTGCTCTGATAATCTGCGACAGTAGAATTCTTTCAGTTTCAATAGCGAGCACTGTTACCAGCGTTGACAGCAGAAAAATCAGGATCGATGCTACAAGCAGTTCCAAGGCCTTTTTTATCTCACTTCTGATCAACAGATATTCTATCGTGGTCTCTCCCTCATTCTTAAGCCTTCTGTATACCTGGTAATTGAAGTAAGAGGCCAAGGCAAATGCTGTGAGGCCTATAACGGCTAGCAAAGTCAGGGGATTACTTAACTGCATATTCTTTCACCCATGTTGAGATAGTGTAGACTATTACGCTGGAGGATAGTATCTGGATCGTGTAGGAAATGTTCAGTATCGCCTCGTTCTGACTGATCGATGCTGCCAGCAGTAAAACCATGGAAAATGCCAGGACGATATTACCTGCCAGCATATTCCTGAAATCAGTCGTCGTTTTCTCCCTGTTAAGTTTAAAACGTGCCATAACTGTTTCAGGCCTTTTCCTAAGTTCCCTCAGAAATATTAAAAGAGCTAAGCCGTAGATACCAGCGATTAAACTGATTACATATGCGAAAGTTATCTCAGGGTAAACTAGGGCCATCCTGTAATACAGAACTGGATTTAGATGTTCAAAAAGATTATTTTCCCGTGAGCTAGAATCTTCCGCAGGAAAATCTTATCAAGTTCCGTCTTTAACTAATTAGATATGAATCACTTCAGAAAGGCCTTAATTTTCGTTTCTGCACCTGTTCTAGGCTTTATCGTTCCCCCTATCTTTTTCGGCCTTCTATCTACCGCTGGCCCGGTCAGACAGCTCGTCCCTATCTCAGCCTGGATACTGCTCACAGCAGCTACTGTAATCTCAGTTTCACTGGCGACAATATGGTCAAGGATCCTCTACCCACGGCTTAGACACAGCCTCGAGCAAAAATACCAGGGAAAATGGGAGAAAGGAGAACTCATGGTCGCAACATCGGCAATGATCTCAACACTGGCACTCGGACTGCTCTACCGACCATGCATCTTCACAGAACAACCTTACTGCCGAGGATTCATGTCCTCGACCGACCTGCTCCTGGAAACCGCTCTATCAGAAGGCCCAGCCTTCAACACACTAGAACAAAAGGCCTCAGCAGTCCTAGGAAGCTTTTCAGGCCTCATAATAACACTCACCATAGCCCTGGACGAAATATTCTCCAGACTACTGTTTTACTGGCATCACAGAAACCAATAAAAAAACTCGAATCCAGCACCACACGCTTTTTTAGTTACAGGCCTTCTGGTCACATCTTCCTGTCCCATAACCCAGTAACAATGCTCCAATAACAGTCAGTAGCTGGAAACTCTCCGGTCTCAGGCCTTCAGGAAGCAAAAAGACCTGTACTGCAAAGCCGAACAGGAAAAGTCCAAGGCCTACACCCATGAAATAACCGTGATGATAATCCATCATTTTCTTCTGAATCCAGTGCATACAGAAAATTTTCGAAACCCTGGATAAAAAAACTGGCCTTCAGGACCCGACTACTGGACTGTTTCAAGAAGTAGATGATGCAGTGAAAAAACACTGGAAAAAAGTTGAGGCCTCCAGTAAGGCCTGTAATTTTTTACTCCTCTGATTCGCGATTTTCTTTCTCTTTCTCGAACATTTCGGGAAGTTTTTCAACGATCTGATCCACTGCTTTATCGTCAGTCGGGACTGTGAACCTTTTCTTGTACTGAGGTTCTTCATCGTTGTAGTAACCGGTGGCGATCTGGATAAAGCTGTTCTCCGATCCGTCGTCCTGGATGGCCTTGTTCCGGCTTACCTCGATGAATTTTTCTCCCGGAAAGTTTCCATAATCACGTCTTTCTTTCTCGATAGTCTCGAATTCTACCATGGTAAAATTTAGTCGAAGCATATCTTATAGATATGCGGGTCTCGAACTCTACATTGTCAATCACGAAAATATTTGGCAGAGTTTAATTTAAGCACTCTTCCACTCCGGAAAACACAGATCTCAAATGCGGTCACAGATTCTTTTTTGTGGGTTTTTCTACCATATCTTCAGTGCTGGCTGTCTTCTCGTGCTCCTGTAGATCATGAATCCTCCAAGTATCATCACCAGGATACCGGCGAGGAAAACGTTGTTGCCGTAGAGTTCTGGCGTATAGGAGAAAGTTATCAGTGGCTGGGCCCCCAGAGATATCGTTGAACCTGCGAAGACGGTTGGAAGGCCTAGAAGCCGTAGAGTCCAGTTTTTAAGGTCCGAACTCAGGTCTATGTGATCGATTGTCCTCATCAGGAACCACGAGATAGCCAGTTCCAGGTAAAGTACAAGAGCGAAGACTATCCACTGTGAAAACTGCTCCAGAACCGAACCCTGCCTCACATGCCGGTAAAGCACTAAGACACCGACAAGAACTATCAAAATCCTTCTCAGCAACCCATAACTCTGCTCAAGCATCTTCACATCTCTCAGCCAGAACCGGTAGATGCTCCAGACCGTCCCGATGAAAAACAAAGTCGTGATCAACCTCACAGGCGATCCAAGGACAAAAGACTCATTAAATACCGAGATAAAGGCCTGGAGCTTTCCTGCCAGCAGCTGTTCGTTGAATGCCCCGTCACGGAACAGAAAGTTCGGCTTACGAAAACTGGAGGCATAGAGAGCGCCAAGCAAAAAGTAAAAAGGCAAGGCCTTCCTGTCGAAAAATACCTCTTTCAGCCAGTGACCGGGACCGGCAGAGAAACTCTTCAGGAAACCCTGGAAACCGTTGAGAGAACTGTAGAAGTTGTTGGAAGCAGAGTTTTCTTCCCTTGAGGCCTCCTTTATCTTTTCTATCTCCTCTTTCTCTTCCCCGTCTTCATTCACGGTAAATACTTTCAGCGATCCCTGCTTTTAACCTTTTCTCAGATCTTCCCTGGCGATCAAGAACCACAGGAAAAAATTCTCTGTCCTCTACAAGTTCATCTCACGGGCCTTCTCCACCTTCGGCTCTGCATGCATCGTACAGTAAGCGTTCTCAGGATTCTTCTCAAAGTAATCCTGATGCCTCTCTTCAGCTCTGTAAAAATTATCAAGACTCTTGACCTCAGTCACGATCTCATCTTCGTACTCGTCTTCTTTCTCCTCGATGAAGGCCTCAACTTTTTCCCTCTGCTCCTCATTCTGATAAAGGATTATCGAGCGGTACTGGTTCCCCACATCAGGGCCTTGTCGATCTTCTGTCGTCGGGTCGTGTATCCTGAAGAAAAGTTCCAGTAATTTTTCAAGAGAAACTTTTTCCTCTCTGTACTCTATCCTTACTACTTCGGCATGTCCTGTGTCACCGGAACATACCTCCCTGTAACTCGGGTTCTCTGCGTGTCCTCCGGCATACCCTGAAGTAACTTCCAGCACTCCCGAGACCTCTTTGAAAGAGGCCTCCGTACACCAGAAGCAGCCTCCGCCCAGCACAACTTCCTCCGTCATAATTTAGATTACCGACGGAGAGATTTAAAACAAAAAACCAGAGACTTTTGTCACCCAAAAGTTACAAAAATTTTATAACTCTGGAGTCCTAAAAATAATACATGAGTTCTGAAAACCGGGATTCCGAAACTGATACGGGAGTATCGTTTGAGGAGAATGAGGAAGGCGGAGAACAGATGTTTCTCGACGTGGAGAAGGATCCGGATACGCCTGAAGATCTCCGCAGGATGAGAGAAGAGGTTCCCGGAGAGCAGTTCGCAGGCCCTGAATACGGGGAACAGTCCGCGAGAGATTTTGTAGAGGCTGAGATGAGTAGTCCAGAGGCTGAAGGCCTCGGCGGAAGCCTGACAAATGAGCTGGTGGAAACCCAGGCAGGTACTGTTCTGAAGGAGTTCTGTGCAAGGCCTAAAATGGCGTATGTCCAGATGCTGGGCAGGATCCCCTCATTTAACCTGGAGTACCAGGATCAGGAGAGCAGGATAAGGAATGAGGAAACATTCAGACAGTACACGGAAGATATGGATATCGAAGTCCCGGATATTCTCGGAGTCCAGGACGAGTATGTCGAGTTCGAGACGCTTGACGGAACAAATATGAACACGTACCTGAACCAGGCCTCGGATGACGAAGCCTATGAGGCAGGTGAGCTGGTAGGAGGTTTCCTCGCGGATTTACACGAGAAAGATGTCGCGTTCACCGATCTCAGGATTAACAACTTCATGATAAACGAGAGAGGCCTTGGCTTTGTAGACGGAGAGTACTTCTCAGAAGATGCTTCTTCCTGGGAGAAAAAGATGGATATGATAACCATGATCTCCAGTCTAAAACAGGTCGAATCAGAGGCCTACAAATCCTTCAGACACGGGTTCAAACAGGAATACGGCGAGAAAATAGACTTATACGAGGACGCAATCTCAACGTTCACATCGCCGATCCACGCAAAGATCCTGGAGAAAGATACGGAAAGATACGAAAACGCAAAGGCCAACGTCAGGAACAACCTGGAAGAGTACAGGGATTCTCTATTCTAATCTTTCAGGCCTCTGGTACACCGACAGTATCAGGGTTTCTAATACCTATAACCTTGAGGATTTGATCGGCTACTACAGAAGCGACCCATGCAATACCAGCGATCTTCGCAGCCTCAGTAAGGCCTCCAGGATACTGTCCGTTGATAAAAGCCAGCCAGACGATAAACGTCAGCACTATACCGAGGAAAGGCACCCAGCCGAAGAAATGACTGGCCAGGAACCAGACGGCAGCACCTCCGACCGCGGTGAACGCAGCGGTCTCGATACTTGACTGCCCGAGAACAAGTATAGCTCCGACATGAATTCCCAATGTACCTACGACAAGGCCTGTAGCAAACTTGAGGAGAGAATCCGTCAATCCCATGCCAAGATGTTACTCAGAGGCCTTCAAATATATTAAACAGAAAACCGCATTCCCAGATGCTATGCTGAAAGCTTTCAGGCAGTACGGCCCAGGCCTCATGGTCCCTGCCGCATGGACCACAGCCATAACAGCAGTAAGTACACAGAAAATGCCTGAAAATGGTCTTCTGATCGCCCACGTCATCATGGCGGTTCTAATGGCACTTTTCCTGGTATCAGGCCGGAAAGAAATGAACAAAGGAGTCCTCAAGGCCTGGAAAACAGTCATAACACTGGGCCTCCCCTTAACAGCGTTCGGAGCACTAGGTCTTACAGGAGTTTACACCGAAGTACTTACAGCGTTCTCACTTCTAGGCTGGATGCTCCTACCAGGCCTCGCACTGGTCTACACCGGGAAGAAAGATGAAACATACGGTACAGGATACACGGTTTCAGGCCTTTTCTCGCTTCTGGGCCTGTCAGTTTTCTTGATATCCATGTTTTACCCTTTGAGACAGGAAGTTCTATCTCTTTCAGGCCTTTTCCTGGTGTTTGTAGGTCAGTCCGCCGGTATATTCCTGGCGGTTCATCAAAACAGTTGACTGGGATATCACTGTTTTTATGAGGCCTGAGCACGATATTACTGTATGAGTTTTGAAGATGATTGGGAGAAAGTTGTCTCCCGGTTGAAATCGAGTTACCCGGACCGCATGATCGATGAAGGCGAGGAAAGAATTCAACTCAGGTTCAGTCATTCGACTTTTCTGACCCTGGAAAAAGATGGTTTTGTGGAGGGTTCTATGCCGAAGCATCATTTCGAGACTGGTAACGCGGAGAGTGTAGAGGTGAAAAACGACATTACCGTTGTGAGAGGCGAGAAATTCGAGTACCTGTTCAAGGAAAGCTGAAAGTTGGCAAAGAGTTTAACATATGGAAATACTTTTTCTGGTTTATGGATTACACTATCTCGGCTCAGGTGGATACAGGTTTTGAGAAGACTATCGAAAACGTTACAGAAGAGCTTGAAAAGGAAGGATTCGGAGTTTTAACTGATATAGACGTGCAGAAAACTTTGAAGAAAAAACTGGACAAGGATTTCAGGAAGTACAGGATCCTGGGTGCATGTAACCCGGAGATCGCACATCAAGCCATAGAAGAGGAAACAGCGATGGGAGCATTACTGCCATGCAACGTCATAGTCTACGAAGACTCTGGAAAAGTGTTTGTCGAAGTCATCGATCCAGAAGAACTGGCTTCAGTCACAGGAAACCCCGAACTTGACGGAATGGCGTCAGAAATGAAAGAAAGGATGAAAGAAATGGTCCAGAGACTGTAACTACTTCTCATCAGGGTTCTTCTTCGTGATAAGAAAGATCTCCCTCAGGAAGTAAAGCAACATACCTGCAACCCCGAGGATCAAGGCCCTGGAAGCCACAAGCAGGACCACGTTATCCAGTATGAACTCGAGGCCTGTAACCATCATCGCCACCGCATAAACCAGTGCGGTAACCGACAGCAGGATAAAAGCCTTCTCACCTCTCTCATCGATGAAAAACTTCACAAGAGAGACATCCCTGTGATCCCTGAAATGAGTCAAGGCCTTCCTCGTATAATACGCCATCGCCAGAAACATCACAGCTCCGACAAATCCGAAAACTGATTCTACCATCATCATGGTGAACTCCGCCATCAGTTAAACCTCCTCCACCATCCAACAGAGATTTTAATCCCTGCCAGTATAAAACCTGCAGACATGACCCTTCCAGCGTTCAGCAGGACTACTTCACCCAGGAGGCCTCCAATACCGTATATCACAAAAGCGAACATCTCAAGTATAAGGCCGTAATGAAGTAGTTCGAACTCCTTTACAGTCTCATTAGGATGCAACTGGAAAGAAGCCATAGCCTTATCTGAGTTATCTCTGACAGCTTTCAGAAACCTGTAGGCAAACGCTGCAATACCCAGGCCCATAACCGAAAGCAAAAAACTGAGAGCGATACTAACAGTGTTCATCTAAGTTAAGTTATACAAAGGCTCAATTTTAACTCTTTACATTATGGAGGCAGGGAAATACAAAAACGGATACGAATACGTCAAAATGGGAAAAAACACCGGTAAAAGAAAAATACTGGTGATCCCAGGCCTCAACGACGAAATGATCCGTACAACCCACTACCCCCTCTACCTCAAATACCACTTCAGAGGCCTACAGGACAGACAGATCATAGTAACATCCAGAAAACAAGGCCTCAAAAAAGACATCACCACAGAAAAAATAGCCAGACACTACAAACAGATAATAGACGAAGAAGGCCCATGCAACCTCCTCACAGTATCAATGGGAGGAATGATAGCCCAGCACCTCGCAACAGAAACAGACAAAATAGAAAAACTCCTGCTCGGATTCACAGGCACAAAACTCGCAGAAACCGGTAGAAAAAAAGTAAACCACTGGATAAAACTTCTGGAAAACGACAGAACAGGGTGTTTCTACAGAGAAGTCGCAAAAGACACATTCACAGGCCTCAAAAAGCCTCTATACCAGCTAACAGGCAAAAACCTGTGGAAAACATTTTCAAGACCTCCAAAAGAAGACCTGATAAAATGCGCAGAAGCCTGCCTGGAACACGACACCGCAGTCAAGGCCTCAAACATAGAAACAGATACAATGATCATAGGAGGCAGGAACGACGATTTCTTCCCAGAACCCATAATATCTGAGACAGCGCAGAAAATTGGCGCAGAAACCCGTTACATACCTGGTAGACACGCAGCCTTCCAGCAAAACGCTTCAGAGTTCCACGACGAAGCACGCAGATTCTTCGACCGCTAGATCCGGTTAAAAGCCCTTTGAACAACCTCGTTCAACGCAGGATGGATATGGATCGTATCCTTGATATCATCAACTTTTCCACGCCCCTCTCTCATCGAAACCAGTACTTCATGGATCAAAACAGAGGCCTCAGGCCCCATAATATGACAGCCAAGGATCTCCTCCGTCTCAGGATCAGCAAGAACCTTTACAAACCCGTTCTCCTCCTTTAAAGCCAGGCCCATACCGGTCTTCCCGTACTCATAGCTCGCGGAGACGAACTCTTGGTCAGAGGCCTCAAGCTCCTGCTCAGTCTTTCCAACACCAGATATCTGCGGAGAGGAAAAGACTGCGTGCGGCATCGCAGTGTAATCAACTCTATGAGTTCCATCCGTCAGCAGGTTCTGGTAAACCACCTCTGCCTCGTAGTTCGCCGAATGCTTGAACATGAAATTACCGGCAATATCGCCCAGGGCATACACTCCGTCTACAGTCGTCTCCAGCCTATCATCTGTCAACAGGAAACCGTCTTCATCCAGTTCAAGGCCTCCACTTTCCGCATCAACTCTGTCCGTGTTAGGCCTTCTGCCTACAGCGAGTAAAAGCCTGTCACCGGCGAAAGACTCTTTATTACCCTTCTTATCCTCTGCAACGACCTTGACCTTATCCTCAAGATCTTCAACCCTGGTCGCTTTAAGACCAAGATTCACGTCATGGCGCTCGCTGAACAGTTCTGTAAACCTCTCGCTGATATCCTCGTCCGCTCTCGCAATCAGGCTATCCTGGGCCTCGACTATCGTTATCTCAACTCCAAGAGAACCGAAAAAATGCGCCAGCTCCGCAGCAATGTACCCTCCGCCGATAATCACAAGCTTATCAGGCCTCTCATCTAGACTTAGAGCCTCATCGCTTGTCATAAAAACATCTTCACGAAGGCCATCAATAGGAGGTACTAAAGGCCTTGAACCAGCTGCCACAAGTATTTTTTCCGCAGTAATTTTTTCATCTACTTCTCCGCCGGATGCAGGAGCTTCGTTCACTTCTACTACTTTTTCATCGACGAACTTTCCCTCTGTCCTGTAAAGTGTGTGTTTATCCGAGTCTTTGAGGCTTTTCTCGATGTTCTTCGAGTCCTCGGCGACTTTTCCGTTGACCTCATGTACAATGCCTTCGAAATCCACTGCGTTTATATTAGCGTCGATGTTAAAATTCTCGGAACTCCGGACTGTCTCCGCGATATCCGCGTGATGGATCAGCATCTTTGAGGGGATACATCCCCTGTTCAGGCAGGTACCGCCCAGAGGCCCTGGCTCGATGACAGCGACGTCTTTCCCACGGCTTGTGAACGCCGAGGCAACGTCAAGGCCTGAACCAGATCCTACTACGATGAGGTCAAACTCTTTCATGAAACAGTAATCGTAAGACTGGTTTATACAGATTCTGATTCAGATAGACAGGTTACCTCGAACTCAGTATGGCCTTAATATGCAGCTTTGAAAAAGTAGGTTACATGAAAGTTGCTTTTCATCTCTCCCAGATCCAGACGAACGAAGTACGTAAAGCACTGAGAAATATCAAACACCTGAGAGAACAGGAGCCAGAAGCAGAGATACATGCAGTATCAAACACGTCAGCAGTAACAATGATGAAAAAAGAGGGAAGTTTCGAGGAAAAAATAACAGAACTGATAGAAAAACACGACATACAGATGAAGGCCTGTGCAAACTCCATAGAAGGAACAAAAATGAAGCAAAAAGACCTGATAGACGGCGTAGAAGTCGTACCATCCGGAGTAGCAGAACTCGGACAGCTTCAGGACCAGGGATTCGGATACATCAAACCCTAGAAAAGACGATAAAGCCAAAAAAATCCTTCATTCAAAAATTCCGTCGAGAACACAGAAAACCGACAAAGGCCTCCAAACAGATATTAACCAATCCGCAGTACAATCAGGTAGGAAAACTAGCTTAAACTGGGCAGAAAGAGAAAAAATCGGAAAAAGTTCGAGACAGTGAATAAGGAAAAAATATCGCGTCAACTGCTTGAAAAGGCAGGGAAAGATGAAGAGACAGAGGAATTAAGAAAGAAGCTCGCAGAAATGAGCGAAACAGAGCTTTCAAGAAGTCTTGACACTGAAAATGTTAAGAAAGCTTTTTGGCTTAATATTTACAATGCCTACACACAGATACTTCTGAAGAAAAGGCCTTCAAGGTACAGAGTCAGAACTCTGTTCTTCATGAAGCGTTATATCGAGGTAGCAGGCAAGAAACTGAGTTTGAACAGTATAGAGCATGGTATACTCAGATCTTCGAAGCTTTCGTTCGGTTTTGGTTATCTGAAAAGGTCTCTGGCCTCAGGTTTTGAGAAAAAGTTCAGGGTTGAAAAAGAGGATCCGAGAATACATTTTGCTCTGAACTGCGGTGCGAAGGCCTGTCCGCCGATAAACTTTTACAGGTCGGATCAGATTGATTCACAGCTGGAGAAAGCGACTGAAAACTATCTGAACCAGGAAGTCGAGGTAGAAGAAGATGTTTTGTACGTTCCAAGGGTTTTCTACTGGTTCAGAGGAGATTTTGGAGGTAAAAAAGATGTCAAAGAATTTTTATCAGAATACGGATACGAACCGGAGGGAAAAAAGTTGAAACACAGGAAATGGAACTGGGAGATGGAACTTGAAAAGTTCGAAGGTGAGCAAGATGGATAAGAAAAGGAGAAACAGATTTTTGCTTGGAGGCCTTGCATTTCTCCTTCTAGGCCTGTTTTTCTCAGGATATATTACGAGCGGTCTGGCCTGGATGACAGGGACTCAGGACTTGAATGTACAGGAGGAGAGGTTCAGTTCAGATCCTCCGAGTGATGAAAGATGGATACAGGAAAGCTACCAGGAAGAGATAGAAAATCTCTCAGAGACAGAGTACTACGTGACACAGCAACTGGGTACGGAAAAACCGTTCGTAAACGAACTCTACGACAACTACAGACCCGGCATCTACGTAGATGTGGTGAGCGGGGAACCGCTTTTCTCCAGCAGGACCAAATTCAAGTCAGGGACAGGATGGCCAAGCTTCTACAGACCGCTCGAACCTTCAAACGTTGTGGAGAAAAAAGATCCAGGGCCTGTAGGAGACAGAGTAGAGGTCAGAAGCAAACACGCAGACAGCCACCTGGGACACATCTTCGAAAACCCAAACACGCCCACAGGCCTCAGATACTGCCTCAACAGTGCAGCACTCGAGTTCATACCTGCTGACAAGCTGGAGGAACAGGGATACGGAGAATACACCGGTCTATTCAACAACACCGGTTCATAACTAGACTCGCAGAAAAGGCCTCCCACAAATAAAATCCCCTACAGCTAAATGTTTACGTGGAAATAAACCAGATCATATTTTATACAGGCCTCACCAGCTCAACATTATTACTGGGCCTGATGACAGCAACTGTTTACAGCAGAAAGTTCAGGTTCTGGCCTCCAGGAAAAAATAACAGGAAACGGATAACTTACTGGATACTATCCACAGCAAACATGATATCGCTGACCTACATGACAGTCAAAGGCCTTCAAAACTTCTCAATAACAATAAACTCCGTCATATCTATTACAGCCATCATCGGAGGCATATTAGTTACTTTGAAGGCAATCAAACAGCTAAGCCTCAAACAGACATCAGGCCTCGACAAAAGTTTCGTGGATGAAGGCCTCTACCAGTACAGCAGAAACCCACAGGTACTAGGCAACCTGATAACACTTTTAGGCATCGTAGCACTTCTCAGAAGCCTTCGACCGGTTCTGGTTTCTTCTATCACAGGCCTCTGGCTGATAATGATGGTTTTTTCGGAGGAGCTATGGCTGGACCAGGAATACGGTGATGAGTACAGAGAATACTGGAGGAAGGTCCCAAGATTCCTCTAGGCTCCTGAAGATCCGGCTAACTTTTCCGTAAGCATCACCTTAAAATCCATGCCGTGAGAAATTAACTCTGTAAAATGGAGTTCAACAGATCTCTTCTACTCATACTGCTAGTAGGCGTCACCGCAGGTTTTATCGCCCCGGAGGCCTCCGAGTTCATAAACGGGGATAAAAACGGTTCTAGCCAGGAATGGCGCTCACAGGTCGAGAACAGGACCCCGGAAAAAGCAACGTTCGCAGGAGGTTGTTTCTGGTGTATAGAGGAAGTCTACCAGGGTGAAAAAGGTATCGAATCAGCAGTAAGCGGTTTCACCGATGGTAAGGCCTCTACAGCGGAGTACAGGCTTGTAGCCTCCGGTGAAACAGAACACAGGGAAGCGGTTATGGTCGAGTACTACCCCAGCCTGATCGATTACAGAGAGTTACTTGATATCTACTGGCGTAGCATCGATCCCACGGATCCTGGAGGCCAGTTCGCGGACAGGGGCTTCCAGTACACTACAGCTATCTACGCACACGATGAAAGACAGTACAGACTGGCGAAACAGTCAAAGGAGAACCTCAGCAACAGCGGAAAATTCGACGAAGAAATAGTCACCGAAGTAAAAAACTTCACAGACTTTTACAGGGCGAAGGACTCCCAACAAAACTACTCAGTGAAAAATACTTACCAGTACAGGGCCTACAAACGTGGAAGCGGGAGAACCGGATACATCGAGCGTGTCTGGAAATAAACTAGAGAGAAAACAGGTTGAAAACAAAGAAAAGGTAATAAAGACTTATCGACAGCATGAAAAGGCCTGAGGCCTGGTTGATCCTTTTCTCGTGCTTTTTCAGGATTCCTGTCACTTCACTGCTTTTTCTGGAAGAGATCAGTGAGAACGCGAGCAGAGGAGATCCGATACCTACTCCGAAAAGAAGGAAGTTCAGAAGGCCTGAGATCGGCGAACTGAACAATGTCGCTCTTGCCAGGAAGACAGCTATGTAGCCCGGATTACAGGGCAGCACTATCGCTCCGAAGAAAAAACCGAAACCAAAAGCGTTTTTCAGAGGGTTTTCAAATCCTGGAGCATCCAGAGAAGGTAGAAAGCTGTCAAAGCTTTTTCCCGCGATCATCGGAAGGCTCAGAAGGCCTAGAACTGCAAACGCGATCGGCGATACTACCTGGGTTACTGCTGTCAGCGAGGCCTGTATCAAGGTCGTGAATACGAGGCCCAGGACGAGCATAAAACTGATCACTCCTGCCGTGGTCAGGCCTCCGAAAAATACGTAGGTTTTTCTTGATTCCGAGCCGTCTAACTGCTTTGTCAGGTACGAGATGAAGCCCGGGTAAAGCGGTAACACACATGCTGCGGTGAGAGGGGTCGCAAGGCCTAGAAGGAATGAACTTAAAAAATCCGAGATCATGCTAACAGCCTTTCTCTACCTCCTGCTCCAGTTTTTCAGCAGTTTTAACGCCGTCGGAAAGCTTTCTCGAGCCGTTTTCACAGACCAATACGACAGGAGTGGAAGGAGGATTAGCCATGGAAGAACCGTACTGCTGTACAAGTTTCCTTGTAAGGCCTGAAGAAGCTATAGAATACCGCCACGTGAAATTATTCTTCTGAACATGGTTCTGAACCTTTGAGGCCTCCTCATTCGGATCCACGTCCAGAGAGACAGAGCTGATACCTTCCTTCTCGTGAAGCTTTTTGATCTCCTCCTGCTGACGGGTACAGGTCGGACACCAGACCGCAAAAGTCTCCACCAGAACAGGCTTCTCAAGGCCTGAAACAGTGAACTTTTCTCCCGTACTCACATCCTGAAGAGTCTCATTCCTCCAGTCAGTACCATCTTCCACAGTACCGGACTGGGAAAAATTCAGTAAAAAACCCGCAGCAAGGCCTATAACAAGAACGCTCAAGGCCTTCAGAAGTTTATCCTTTTCCATTTACTCAGTCGCTGTGGTTTTCTTCCTCATGCTCCTCAAGATCTTCGTCAGTGTCAAAACTGGTTCCACAAGCCCGACAGACCTTGTCATCCTCGTTTTCGCCCAAAATTATTCACCTCCTCTAAGCTTCTTCGCCTGTCGCCCAGGCCTTCAGGGTTTCATACTTGGCTTCGCCACAGATCCATTCCTCTGTCTCCGTGTTATAGAAAAACGGTACTCCGCCACATTTCCCGTCGTCAAACTTTTTCTGCTTCTCAGCGTTTTCTTTGTCGTTCCAGACTTCCAGCTGTTTAATCTCGACATCCTCTTCTTCCTGGACCTTTTCGACATCTTCTTCCATCGCCTCACAGTGAGGACATGAAGCTCCGTAAAACTCGTAAAGTGTCATAACAGGTAAAGGCCTTCCCCCGCTTAATAAACACGACCTTACCCAGTACTCACGTATTACCCCAGGTAACCCGGTTACCGGCAGTAAGTTACATAAGGTTTCCTGCGGAAAAACTGTTTATGACGGAAAAACTTGGAGTATGGTGTGCCGGTGAGGACTGGTGCCCGGTCTCCGCGACAGCATCTATAATAGCCAAAAAATGGCATCCCGTAATCATCCACAGACTGCTCGAAATCGAAGAAATGGGATTCAACGACCTGAAAAAAGAAGTAGACGGAGTATCCAGCAAAGTACTATCCGAAAGCCTCGATGACCTGGAGGAAAAAGGCCTTATAGAACGCGAAGTAATAAGCGAAAAACCTGTCAGAGTAAAGTACAGGCTGACCGAGAAAGGAAAAGCCCTCGAATCAGTCATCAGCGAAATGGCAGAATGGGGCAGAAAAAATTTACAGGCCGTCGAAAAAGAACAGTCCGTGGCCTAGAAAATGAAAATCTCCGGAAAAGTCGAAAAAGGAACAAAAAAAGCCCAGAAATTCCTCTCCCTAAAGCCGTACAAGGACAGAATAGAGAAAAAAACAGGCTTCAGGCCTTTCCCCGGAACACTGAACCTGGAAGTAGACAAAGAAAAACACAGAAAACTCCGGGAACAAAAAGAAGCAGAAAGAATAGAAAGCTTTGAATACGAAGGAGACGACTATGGAGGCCTCGAACTCTACAAAGTAAAGATAGAAGGCCTTGAAGCAGCATTACTTGATATAGACAGAGCAGATCACGGAGATGAAGTCGCAGAGATCATCGCGCCGGAAAAACTGAGAGCCAGTCTAGGCATTGAAGATGGCGACAGGGTGAAAATCAGTGGATAAAGTCGCAGTGATAGAACTCAGCGATAAAGAGCTGGCCAGACACGCAACTGCACAGTTAAGAGAAAGTTTTGGAGAGATCGAAAGAGAAAAAGTAGAGGAAATACTGGAGATACCGTTAAAACTTGAAAAACTTCTTGACAGGAACTCCGGATGCCTTCTCCTGATAGACTCTACAGACCAAAGATTTGTAAATGAGGTCATATCGAAAGTACTGGACTTAGAGATAGAGAAAAAGAAAAAGGTCCAGAAACTGATCGTGGAAAAACAGAAAGAAAGTGAACAGGCCTTTGAAGATCGTATACAGGAAGCAGCCAGGGAAAACGCGGAAAAACTCGCAGAAAAGATAAAAGAAAACCCAGCCAATCGATACGGAGAAGCCGAAGAAATATGAAACACGTAAGAGACCCGCTGTACGGATACATAGATCTTAACGACGCAGAACAAAGCATAGTAGACTCACCGGAAATGCAGAGGCTCAGAAGAATCCAGCAGTTAGGCCTCTCAAACATGGTATATCCCAGCGGAACACACACCAGGTTCCAGCACTCGCTTGGCGTCATGTACCTTGCAGGAAAATTTTCAGAAAGCCTTAACCTCAACGATGAGAGAAGACAGGAACTCAGGATCGCAGGCCTTCTCCACGATTCCGGACACGGACCTTTCAGCCATGCATCAGAGGTAGTAGCGGAGCAGAAAGGCCTTTCCCACGAAGAACTTTCCTGCAGAAAAGTCAGGAAACTTGAGGACAGAATACCTGTCGATACAGACAGGGTAGAAAAAATTATTCACGGAGAACTGGAGATAGGACAGGCTGTAGCAGGAGAGATTGACGCAGACCGTATGGATTACCTCCAGAGAGACGCATACTTTACAGGAGTCGAACACGGAACGATAGACGCAGAAACAATCATAAGGGTCGCAGAGATCGACTCACGTAGACTTGTCTTTAACCATAAAGCAGTTCAGGCCCTGGAAGGCCTTCTCACCGCACGCTTCCACATGATGAAGTCAGTCTATACTCATCACGCCTCAAAGGTCGCGGAAAAAATGCTTCAGAGAAGCATTGAAAGCTACATAGAACAAGGTAATAACGTGGAAAAAATGATGAAGCTAGATGACTATGAGGCCCACAACGAACTGATGGAGTCTAAAAGAAGAGCGAAAAACATTTACTCCCGTATAAAAGACAGGAAACTGTACAAGAGAGCACTTATCTGGGATATAGACGACCTGGCACAGGAACAGCTTGAAAAACTGGAGCAAAAGATCGATGAAAAAACACTGGAAAAAGAGATAGCAAAAGAAGCAGGCCTCAGAGAAGAAAAAGTTATCACAGACAGGCCCAGGACGCCGGAGATCCAGCATCTGGATATCAAGGTTAAGAAAGATGGCAGAGTCCGGAACATGAAACATTACTCGCCGATACCAGAGGCCTTGACAGAAGCGGAGTGGAGGCTGGTAAATATGGCAGTCTACAGTCCTGAAAAACACGTGGAAAAAGTCAGGGAAGCAGCTGACACAGTCCTGAGGACTAAACTATGAGCTTCGACATTGAAGAGATGCTGGACTACTATTCAGAGACACAGGGCCTTCTACCAGAGGCCTTGGAAGAGTTCGGAGAAAATTACCGCGAACAGGGTTATTTGACACAGGATCAGCTGTACGAGATCGCCTATGAATCCTCTACTAGAAGCGCGTACCATGTGAGAAAAAATTCTGAGGAAAGATGCCGGAAAGTAACGGAAAACGTCCTGGAACTCGACGATGACTTTTCCATGATAGCCCTGATCTCCTCTCTGAAAGGATTCAAGGCCCCGACCGCATCCTGCCTTATAGCTGCTCTGGATCCAGAGAAACACGCAGTAATCGATACCCGTGTCTGGGCTTCACTTGAAAGACTTGGCTATGTAGATGAGAGGAAAGAAACTTTCGACGCCGACGACTACACAGTCATGATCCAGCATATCAGAGAGATCGCAGAAAAGGAAAACTTCTCCCCTGCTGAAATCGGATACGCATTATTCGCCTGGGACGACAAAGTCCGGGAAGGCACACTTCACTGAAAAAGGCCTTCAAAGCTCCACCTTAAGCCTGTTCGCCTTTTTCACAGTAGAATAAAGATTAAGATAGTCAAATCCTTCTTCAAGCTCAATGATCTCCTTCGCAACCCGCTCAGTCTGACTGTAAAGCTCTTCCCTGTGCTCCTCGAAACCTTCCGCCTCCAACATCTGATAGTTACTCCATGTAAGCTCCCTCCAGTTCACAATCAATTTCCTGAACTCCCTGTGTGCCAGAGGCCTGTCAAAAAGACCCAGTAAACCTGCTGCATCACCTTTCCTCGCAAGATAATGCATAGAACTCGAAAGCTCGCTCTTCAAAATACCATTGATCCGGTCATAATCCCTCCTCCGACCGTAATCCTCAAGATAGAGAGCATGAGCCAGATCAGCATTAATATGCGCATTAATACCCAGCAACATCTTGATAACAGGCCTCCCACCCTCTGAACAGTACTCAAAATATGTCTTCCAAGGCCTCCTCATCTCCTCATTCGAAATAAAACCCCTGACAGGATCAAAATAAAGACTGGCAAATGCAGCATCAAGACTCTCCAAGGCCTCAGGATCATCAAAGAAACCGCCTTCAACCCTCCTATCAGCCACAGTGGAAGTCACAGCATGATAAACATGCAGAAACGGAGCAAGGCCTCCAAACTCCCGAGAACCCTCGTAAACATCAAGCAGAGTCGCCATCCGGCCACGAATCTCATGGATAGACGGATCATCCTCAAGACCAGCCAATTCAACAATCCTATCAGAACTCACAGCAAAAAAACACGTATCACAGAATAAAAAAACACTTCACCTATTCAAAAACCGGAGATAGAAAAAACCAGTAAAGGCCTCCAGCCCTAACATATTGGTTTAAAAGACTTAACTAAGACCAACATAATACGCAGGGCGGGATGGTGTAGATGAACCGAACTCGTGAGAGTTCGATCATCGTAGAAAACCTGATTAAAGGTTTTCGAACCAGATTAAAGTGTAACGGCGGGATGGTGTAGTGGACTATCATTGGCCGTTTGGGACGGCCAGACCCCGGTTCAAATCCGGGTCCTGCCATCGCTTTCAGCGCTGCTTCAACCCGTGATTTGAAGCAGCAGAAAACTTGTTTTCAAGTTCAAATCCATCGAAAATCCGAAGGATTTTCTGGGGATGCAGAAACTCTATCGAGTTTCGAATCCGGGTCCTGCCAAAACTTCTGAAAGTCACCAATTTTCTTTAGAAAGTTGGTTCGAACTGAATTCGAATGGAATTCAGTGTTTTTATAATCATAAGCCATGCTCTGCATGGCTTCCAAAAACTGCCAGTTGCATATCCACAGTTCTAAGGAATCTCGGAACTGCCAAGGCTAAATTAGCTCCTAATGACTTTGTCGATGACCTACATAGCACTCTATCTGGTCTGAATCATTAGTCAAGACTTTAGCAACTGTACGGTGGTTCCCATCATTAATCATTCCCCAAGTATCCTCTATATCCCAATCCCTCTCACCATGTACTCTATTCATCCTATCTCGTTTGCTCTCCCTTTTGCCAGGAGTAATTACCCATGGTAAAAATTCATTCAAGACTTCAGGCACTTCCTTTAACCTCATTATGTATTTTACACTCTGATATTCCTCTGGGTCTGCTTTTCTAACGAACTGTACAACTTCTGGAAGTGAACCTGAAATTACTTCAGGAGGTAAGCCTCCAAAACGAGGCAAAGTTGTTCCCAAATCCTCTAGCTTTACATTTTCCCTGCTCCACGAGCAGCTTTCAAAAATTCTGCGTCTATATTCAGGATTGCTATCCAACTCCTGCAACTTGCCCATCTTTTCACTACGGTCATAATTCTTCTTATTGTATTTCTGCTTGACTTTTTCAACAAATTCTTTCAAGTCCTCTCCATCAGCAGAACCCTGAATAATCATCTTCTGGATACCTTGTTCCTTGCAAAGCTCCCACACAAGATAGTTGTCAATAGCATCTTTGTCAGTCATAAGGAAACAGGTAATTATTGAAAAAACTACAGATTTAATACTGCTGTATTCCGGCCTCTATTAACAGGGTTGAAGAGTTTCTGAGTTACAGTTCTTTTTCCATTGTTACTGCGTAGTCTGTGAGGCCTAGTGCTTTGTAGAATTCTCGTCCGTTCTGGTTGTCAGCGGTTACCTCTACTCTAAGGCGGTCGGCGCTTTTTTCTTCTGCGTCCTGCTGGAACTTTTCCGCTAGTTCTGTCCCAATTCCTTTTCCTCGATAGTCGGGGTGAAGATACATGGATTCAAGTTCGGCGACTGTTAGATCATCACGGTATTCTTCTGAGCCGTTGACTGCTCCTATCAGATATCCGACTATTTCTTCATCAACTGCAACATATGCAAAACCTTCGTAGACACGTTGCTCAAACCATTCCGTTGCTTCCTCTGTTGTGTTCCAGTCCGGATTGATGGTAGAGTCGAACTCTTCTTCCTCCCATTCAGAAAGCTTAACGGATAGCTCCTGTATCCTCTCAACATCATCGAGCTCAGCTGTTCTTACATTATATCCCATGATAAAACTTTCGACTTAAGATTTACAAATTCGAGGCTCCAGAAAATTGGGAGACTTCCAATCGTACATGCTTTGATCCCGATGTAAACCCGGGTCATGCCATTCACTGATTTAATTTTTTCTGTCCAACCTCTTGGTATGGAGCTTTTTCTCTGTAGGCATGGAAAGACTGAACATAACGAAAACGGCGTAGTTCAGGGTCAGATGGAATCCAGAATTAATGAGGAAGGGAGGGAACAGGCCCGAAAACTCAGAGATAGACTTGCCGAAGAAGATATTAGCAAAATATATTCTAGTTCGATGACGAGAGCTGTAGAGACTGCTGAAATTGTTGCAGAACCGCATGATTTAGAGGTAGAAAAGTCTGGGGAGCTGAAGGAGGTCGCAAGAGCGAAATTTGAGGGAGAGAGATTTGAGGAGTTGATAGAAGAGGTATCCAATTCGGAAACGGAAGATTACCTGTGGAAACCAGAAGATGGAGAAAGTCTGGAAGAATTAAAAGAAAGAGGAGCGGAGTTCCTGAACAGTATCAAGGAGAAGAATGAAGGAGAAAAGGTAGTGATCATATCACATGGAGGAACAATAAGCAGCACTTTAATGGGAATACTGGACCACTCAGCCAAGAACAGTTACAGAATAAATCAGGAAAACTGTAATGTAAACAAATTAAATTGGACAGCAGAAAAAGGATGGTCAATTAATTCAGTGAACGAAAAATCACACCTATACTGATCTGCTTCTGATAGTAATCGTTCCCAGATTCTCTATATCCCGGTCCTTCTTTTTTTATCCGTAGAATTTGTCGAATTCTTTTTTCCTGTCGCCGTATTTTCTTGACAGGATTCTTCTGTATCCTACTTCTACGAGGGTGAATACTCCGAGTGCGGTGAGGATGTATGCCCAGGCTTCGAGGCCCAGTGGTGTTACTCCGAAGAGGCCTGAGAGCGGTGTGTAGAGTAATGCCAGGTGTGATAGTGATGAGAGGCCTATCATGGTTATGAGGTATTTGTTGTCTCTTAGTTTGAGGCCGTAGTCTCTTCTGATTATCTGGAACATGATTATCTCGAAGAATGCCAGTGCCATGAACAGCATGGTCTGTGCCTGGAGGAAGTTCTCGATGTTCAGGAAGAACAGTGGGAGCATTGTAGCAGCTGCCAGAGGTCCTGTGAAGGCGATCATGGCCAGGATCTTCTTGTCCAGGATAGGTTCGTCGGGGTCTCTCGGATCTCTATCCATTATACCCTCTACTTTCGGATCTTCGCCCAGGGCGATCGCCGGCGGTCCGTCACTGGCAAAGTTCACCCACAGGATCATCACCGCAGTCAGTACAACTGATTCGGAGGTCGAGAAGTATTCGGGGAAGAAAAGGCCTCCTATCAATGTTCCCAGGAAGACAAACATGACTTCTCCAGAGTTCGTGGAAAGAAGCTGGTTCGTAACCTTCCTGATGTTATCGAAGATCGCTCTTCCCTCCGAGATCGCATCTCTTATCGTAACAAAGTTATCGTCCTGAAGAACCATGTCAGAACTCTTTTTCGCCACATCCGTCCCCCTCTGACCCATCGCAATGCCGACGTCCGAGTTCTTCAGAGCTGGAGCATCGTTTACACCGTCACCGGTCATGGCAACGTTGTAACCCTGATCCTGTAAGGCCTGAGAGATCCTCACTTTGTGTTCCGGAGTCACACGGGCGAAAATCTCGAGTTCTTTCACTTTCTCCCTCAGTTCCTGGTCGCTCATCTTCTCGATCTCTCTACCAGTCACAGCACCTTCAGGATCAAAGCCAAGCTCCTCGCCGATCGCCTTCGCAGTCTCGACGTTATCTCCTGTCGCCATGATCACACCGATCCCCGCATTCCTGCATTCCTCTACAGCACCTTTAACCTCTTCACGAGCCGGATCCTTCATGCATTGAAGGCCTAGAAACGTCATACCGCTCTCGATCTTATCATCGTCCGCCTCAATATCTTCGACATCTTTCCTGGCAAAGCCAAGAACTCTCAAGGCCTTCTTCGCATACTCGTGGTTTCGTTCAAGTATATCCTCTTTCCTCTCCTCTGTAAGCTCTTTTTTCTCTCCGTCGACAAGTATATGTGTACATCTGTCGAGTACTATCTCTGGAGCACCTTTCATATAGGCCTTTGAATCTTCTTTGATAACTGTCATTCTTTTCCGGTTCGCTGAGAAAGGAATACTTCTCTTTCTTTCTTTTCCGTCCTCAAGGCCTGCTTTTTTGGCAGCAGCGAGCAACGCTATCTCTGTAGGCTCTCCTCTGAACTTTTCCTCTGAATCGTCGTTTCTTCTCTCAGAGTTGTTGCAGTAAAGTCCGCATTCAAGTAAAGGCCTTAAATAGTTTTCATCTGTCTCGTATCCGTCCTTTTTGAACTCTCCTTCTGTACTGGTGCCTTTTCCTGTGACATCGAACTCCTCTCCCTGGAAGTAAAGTTTTTCCACAGTCATGATTCCTTCAGTCAGTGTACCGGTTTTATCGGTCACGATATGGTTAACTGATCCCAGGGCTTCGACCACAGGAAGCCTTCTGACCAGAGCGTCTTTTGCCAGTAACTTTCTGGATCCTAGAGCGAGTGTAAGCGTTACGATAGCCGGTAAGGATTCCGGTATCGCTGCGACTGAAAGGCCTATAGCCATGAGCAGTATTGTCATAGGTCCTGCTCCTGTCAGTCCGACCTGGATCACTGCGACGATGGAAACGATTCCGAGAACCAGGTATCCTATTCTTTTGCCCATGACATCTACTTCCTCCTGGAAAGGTGTCTGGCTTTCATCTGCTTCCTCTATCTCTTCTGCTATACCACCTACTTCGGTCTCCATACCTGTGTCTGTGATAACTGCCTTTCCACGTCCCTTGACAACATGAGTATCCATGAAGACCATATTACCTCTTTCAGCGACCGGTGTATCCTCTTCCCTGACATCTGTATCTTTCTGGACATTGATGCTTTCACCGGTAAGAGCTGACTCATCGGTATCCAGTGACTCTGCCTCCAGAAGCCATGCGTCGGCAGGAACTGCATCCCCCTGCTCAAGATAGATTACATCGCCGGGAACAAGCCTGGTTGAATCAACTTCTTTCTTCTCACCGTCCCTCCTGACAGTTGAATTAGGCGAAGACATCTTCTTCAAGGCCTCGATCGACTTTTCCGCCCTGTAATCCTGTATAAAACCGAAAACGCCGTTCGCAAAAAGTATCAGGAAAATAATACCGGTCTCAGTATATTTAGGCTCCTGGCCTGGCAGAAAACCGACAGCGATAGAAAGAAGGCCTGCCAGCATCAGAAGATAGATCAGGTTATCCTGGAACTGGCTGATAAAGATGCTGAGCATCGAAGTCGATTCATCGTCCTCTATACGGTTCTCGCCGTACTCTTCAAGTCTTCTCTCTGCTTCTTCACTGCTGAGGCCTTGTTCATCTGTTTCCAGCTGACTGAAAATTTCTTCTCTGGATTTACTGTGCCAGTCCATGACACTAGGTTTAGTCCTCCCGATTAAAAAAACAGGTTGAATTTTTTCTGTTTACCGTTTAGAGGCCTTATCTTTACTCTGAGAACTCTTTCAGGGCTTCTCTGAGATCGTCTAGATCAGGAAGATTCTCTGGGTCATCCATCACCTGGCTGTAGACGACTTCTCCGTCATTCACTATGAAGATTGCTCTCTGTGCAAGGCCTGTGAATCCCATCTCCAGGAAATCTGTTCTGACGTTGTACTGGTCGATTATCTCTTTCCTGTTGTCGCTGACCAGTTTGAAGTTCAGGTTGTACTGTTCTCTGAACTCGTTAAGTGAGAAAGGTGTATCAACGCTGACCCCTAAAACTTCCGCGCCAAGGTCATTCAGTTCTGATAGAGAATCTCTGAACTCGCACATCTCCTCCGTACAGACGCTTGTGAAAGCTCCCGGGAAAAAGGCGAGTACAGTAGTTCCTTCTCCCTCAAACTCGTACTCGAAAATATCATTTTCTGTAACTGCTGGAGCACTGAACCCGACATCATCAATATCGTGCGTCATAACAGGTAATAACGCCGTATTAACTTATACCATAAGGCTTTCGCCCTGTATAGAATCGCCTGCTGTAGCAGGAGTAATCACACTGACAGTATAAGTGATGAAAAAGTCTGCGATCAAAGAAAATCTACTGTTTTTTCTATGACATGAACTCGTTGAACTCGGAGGTGCCCATCAGCTCCGCATCTTCGTCATGAGGCCTGACATCACTGCTGCGGGAAGGCCTTATACCGCGGTCCATAGCTTTCACGATGGCTTCCCTGTGTGATTCGGCGTGGACGAAGATAAGATCCTGTTTATCCCTGGAGTAAGCAATCCATCTGATCCGCATCTAGCCTACATATAATGTTTCAAAAGATAAATACTCGACGAGAAAGATTTAATCTAGCGCCACTGTTATTCCAGAGGCAGGATGGAAGACAGTAACTTCAGAAATAATCGGGGCCTTGAAAACTGGATGAAGCAACTGCGGTTTATTTCGAGGTCTCTTTTGGTTATTGCAGGATGTGAAAGAGGAGTGCTGATATTGACTTAAACCTCTTTCACTAATGATTTACCTGGGAACGATGGAAAAGACACTGCTTGAATTCGAGAAGAGGATGTCCACCGATGAGATCTCGGGATATCTGAGAAATGTGGCGGATAAGCTGGAGAATGGAGAGAAACTGGAGCTTGAAAGCGGAGATCAAAAGGTACAGCTTGAGACAGATAGAGATGCAGAGTTCGAAGTAGAAGTCGAGAGAGACGAAGAAGACGGCGAGGAATCTCTCGAACTGGAGATCGAATAGGAGGAAAAGGCCTCAGATCTTGAAATGAACTAGAGGCCTTTCGCTGAAAACAGAAAATATGTCCTGTAACATGACTTCCATTATAAAAGTTGCCTCCGAAAGATGTACTGTAAAGGAGGTGTTTTATTTTGCAAGGAACAGTAAAGTTCTTCCACGACCAGAAGAATTACGGATTCATCGAGACAGATGAAATGGATGATGACGTATTCTTCCATAAGGACGATCAGGACGGCGACATCGACGTCGAAGAAGGCGACGAAGTCGAGTTTGATCAGGAAGAAGGCGACAGAGGGCCAAAGGCCGTCAACGTCACAGAAGTATAAACTTTAAGGCCTTTTCAGGCTTTCAGAGTTCTAATTTCCCCCGCTTCAGGTACATATCATTTTTATTCTATTCTGCTGTCCCAGTTTAATCACATCATCACTAGCCTGGTTTAGATAATAGAGAATTTTGTTGACGTATATACAAAAATTATTTAAAGATTTTTGGTCTTTAGTGTTACTATGTCCGACGTAAAAGAGGATTCTTCGAACTCAGAAACTAGTATTTCAAACTCCAAGGAAGAAACTATCCCGGTGAAAAGAGAGCAAAAACAGGCCCAGTCCGAGAAGCCGCGCTGTCCAAACTGCGGAGCATCAACCTTCTCAGAGGACTCCGCCAAAGGAGAGCTATACTGTACAGAATGCGGATCAATCATCGACGAAGACCGTATCGACTTCTCCGAGGAATGGAGAGCATTTGACGCAGCAGAAAAAGACAAGAAATCCAGGTCCGGAAGCTCAATAACCTTCACAAAATCCGATAAAGGCCTCAAAACCAAGATCGGAAGCAGTGGAGAACTTAACAACGTCAAGGGTTCCAAAAGACAGCAATACTACAGGATGAAGAAATGGGACAACAGAACAAGCAACTCGAAGGAAAGACTACTACAGAGAGGCCTCTCAGAGATGAAAAAACTGGTCTCACAGCTAGGCCTACCGGAATCAGTCTCAGAGGAAGCAGCACGCCTGCTTGAAAAGTCCAGAGAAGAGGGAATCGTAAAAGGAAGAAACCTGGAAGTCCTTGTCGCAGCATTGACCTTCCTCGTAGCAAGAAACCAGGGAACACCGAGGACGCTGGACGAATTCGCAGAAGCAATCTCAACCAAAAAGAGAAAACTTGGGAAAACCTACAGATACGCAGCAAGAGAACTGGACATCCCTATCCAGCCGGCAAAACCTGAAGACTTCGTACCAAGATTCGGAGAACAGCTAGGGTTCAACGGACAGGAACAGGCACACGCAAAAAGAATTATCGATGAGGCAAGAGGAGAAGGCCTTCTCGCCGGAAAAAGTCCTAAATCTGTCGTCGCCGGAGTTTTCTACATCGTATCCAGCGTGGAAAACAAGGAGCTGACACAGAAAGAGATCGCAGAGAAAGTCGGAGTCACAGAAGTCACAGTCAGAAAGAACTACAGCGACATCGCCGACAAACTCGACATCGATATGGACTAAAAAAGGCCTCCGCAAATTTTTTCTTCTTTTTTTATTTTCCAGGTCTGTTCACTATGTTCTTCCCTTTTTCTATGTTTTCGATAGTACCGTCTGCGATCCTCTGCATGGCTTCTACGCTGTTGAAACCGTTGTGAGGGGTCACGACCACGTCATCTCTATCGATAAGCAGGTGATCTTCCAGTACGACCTCCATATCTTTCTGATCCTCCAGTGAGAGGGCCTCGACATCGTCCTCCACATAGCCCTCGGCCTCAAGCACATCAAGACCCGCACATCTGACACCTCCATCATCAAGGCCTTCTATCAAGGCCTCAGTATCTATTAGTTTACCTCTTGCCGTGTTCACTAGGACTGTGTCGTCCATAAGATCGAACTCTTCCTTTGAGAGAAGATGCTTGGTTTCATCGGTCAGTGGACAGTGAAGAGTGACTATATCAGCCTTTTTGACAAGATCTTTTCTCGAAACATACATGAAATCTTTCTCACTGGCAGCTTCTCTGTCAGGATACGGATCTGAGGCTATAACCTGCATATCAAACCCGTTGGCGATATCTATGACCTTTTTTCCTATCGAGCCCGTACCGACAACACCTAGCTTCTTTCCTGCCAGGTCATAGCCTCTCAGGCCTTCATTGCTGAAGTCTCCATCCTCTACTTTTTCTATAGCCTTGTTTATCTTCCTGTTCAGCGTCAGGATCAATCCAAACGTATGCTCAGCCACAGTACTATCCCCGTATTTCGGCACATTACATACAGCAATACCCTCTGAAGCAGCATAATCCGTGTCGACGTGATCAAATCCTGTCGATCTACAGGCAACCATCCTGCCTTCGAAATCCTTCAAAACTTTTTCCGTCACACTGGATTCAACAAAAACCGATACAACATCGTATTCAGAGGCCTTCTCCCTGTTTTCAGGCGTTAAAGATTCATCAAAGAAATGGATATCAAAACTGAGGTCCTTTTTCTCCAGATAACTTTTCTCCCACCCTCCGCATCGAACCAACCTACCTTCATGCAAAAACTCTGAAACTTACAGCGTAAAAAAGGCCTGTTGAAAAATTTTTTACTGAAAAAAGATACAGACAATCGCTATCAAAAAACGTTTAAGATAAATAAGCTGAAGGCCTTTTTGACAGCATAACTGTTTAAACAGCTGGAGAACCTAGAAACCTGTGTAGGGAGGAAAATCTGTGCTCGAGTTCATATGGAAATACCTGGCAGGCCCTGTAATAGCGGATGCGAGAAACGCAGAGACAGCAGTATGGAACGGAGTAACAGCACACACAGGATACAACCTGTTCAACACTGTCGCATGGGCCCTGATCGCGGTAACAGCTATCCTCCTGATAAGAAAAGAGTTTAACAAAAGAGAAATCCAGCTAAAAACTCAGACAGCGATAAGTGCCATACCTTTCATATTACTTGGAGGAATTCTCCGTTTCCTGGAAGATGCAGCCGTGTTACCTTTCATAATAAGGCCTCTCGCCATCACACCGATAATTTATATCGTGATAGCAGGACTTTTCCTGGCCTCGCTTCTCCTGTCCTCAAGAATGGCCTCAGAATCAGATTGTACAAGGGAAGAGCTTCTGAAGAACCTGGGCTATATCTATCTGGCTCCTTTCCTCGCTCTGACAGTCTATACTCTGCTTGGAGCAGCAAATCTTTTGCTTTTGCTGTTACCTATTGGACTGGCCTCGGTTCTGACAGGTATTTACTATCTGGTTACGAGAAGAAACAGTTACAGCAGGAAAGAATATGTCTTGATCGCTTTCAGCCAGTTTTTCGGCGGAGCAGCAAGTATGGTAAGCCTGTCGCAGGGATACCGGCAGAAACAGCTGTTGACACAGGTCTTTACCTCTGTCTTCGGAGAAATCGGTGTAGTAATCCTGAAAGCCGGTATTATAGGCCTTGCGGTCTATATGCTGGAGAAGGATATAGAAGAGGAACGGATGAAGGCCCTGGCACTTATCGTGCTTTATTCGATCGGGCTGGCTACAGGTCTACGGGTTCTGCTCCGGCTTTCGATGGGGATCTAGCCTCAGTATTTCTTTAATCTTAAATATTATGGCGAGAAATAGTTGTTATGAAGAAGTCCTGGGTCTTTCTTTTCCTGATATTTTTCTCAGCTTCGGCGGTTGCTTTTCCAGCATCTCTTGACGTTGAGGACCGTTCAGCCTCGCCTGAGGACCCGGCTGTCTTCTACGTGGATATCCAGAATAATATGTCTCAGTCTGGAACCTTTGAAGTCGGATCCTTCACTCCTAAACCTTCCTGGTTCTACGTCGAAAGCTCCCGAAGCCTTGAACCGGGAGAGAATCACTCATTCAAGATAACCGTCAGTCCGGGAGAATACGCACTCGACCAGAGCTATTCTTTCACTCTTTATCCACGTTCATCGATAGCCCAGCATTCTCACCAGATCAAGACTTCTTTCAGAGTAGATAGGGACAGAAAAATCATACTCGAAGACACAAATCTGAACAGGACAGCGTACGATCCCGGGGAAACAGTAAGAGGAGAGGCAAAGATAAGAAGCATTTCCTCCTCACTTCTCAGAGACTATAAACTCAGGGCAGGATACGAAAACCATTCAACAGAAAAGACAAGCTCGCCGATCCTCCCAGGAGGTACAAGAACACTATCCTTCCAGTTACCGGTAGAAAACGACGCAGAACCTGACCGGAAAACACTGAACACTTCTCTCATCCTCCAGGGAGAGAAAGTAGAAAAGGCCTCAACAGATTTCACGATCGGAGAAATCCTGAAGATAAAAAGAAACACATCCAGCACCAACAACCTGGCGACGATAACAGGAACCGTAACCGTACAGAACCAGGGTAACTCACCTATAAACCACACACTGAACAGATCAGTACCCAGCTACCTCACACCGATAACAGGATTCAACAGAGAACCGAACAGACAGAAAGAAGAGGCCTCAAAAACAGTATACTACTTCACAGAACAGCTACAGCCCGGAGAATCATTCACAGTCCAGAGACAGACAAACTACTGGATGCCAGCAACCGCACTACTCGGAATAATAATAGCACTCGCAGGCCTCAGAAAACTCAGGAACACAGTCAAAATAAGAAAAAAAGCAGAGAAAACAGCAGGAGGCCTCAAAATATCAATAGAAGTAGAAAACATCTCCGATAGAACCTTCAGAGACGTCAAAGTAGAAGATTTCGTACCAGACATCGCATCAGTCGACAAAAACTTCGAAATGGCCTCACCTACAGTCAGGGAGACAAACGACGGCACCAAACTAACCTGGGGCCTAAAAGACCTCGAACCCGGCGACCAGAGAGTACTCCAGTACACAATAAGGCCTAAAGTAGAGGTAGAGGGCGGAGTCGAACTCCCGAAAGCAGAGCTTAAAGAAGGAGAAAAACTACTCAAGAAAACCGGACAGTTCACAACAGAGTTCAATCCGTAAACCATACATCTGCGAACAGCAAAAATTCTTCTCCGATAACCCTCTTAAATGTTCGTACACAATCCACGAACACACAGTCTGAAGGCCTACTTCTGCGCCTTCAAACCCGACTTAGCTCAGTGCGAAGCCCAAAAGCGGTTCTTGAATGAGACTAAGACGGCAGACCCGACTTAGCTCAGGCTGGCAGAGCGTCCGCCTGTAGAGCGGATTGTCCCAGGTTCAAATCCTGGAGTCGGGATGTCAACGCATATGGGATTTGAAGCTTGTGAGAAGCTCCGGTCCCGCGAGCTTCGGGTTCAAATCCTGGAGTCGGGATACAACATATTTTTTCTACTGTAATTTTCGGGCCTGCCTGATAGATTATTTCCTTCTGTAATAAACGCTAAGGCCTTGAAGCCAAGATTTTGTTATGGCGATTTCAACTCGGGTGTTTCTTTTTGCGGAGGAGGCACGGTATGAGGACGGAAAATTTATTCTGCCAGAGAAAAGTGAAGAGGAAAAGGAAGAGGCTGAGGATGAGGAACAGATTGAGGAACCGAATGTATTCAGAAGGATATCGGCAAGCATACAGGCAAGGATCATAACAGGCCTTTTCGCACTCCTGAAAGCGGTATTCAGGGCGATAAACTTTCTGCTGACTCTGCTGTCGAAGCTTATCTAGAAAAAGAGTTTCTTTATTCTACAACGTATTTTTTACCTATTAATGGTTCCAGTAAACTGTCTACGGGAGCATAGTCATCTTTCAGGATTGTAAGGCCTTCAGTTTCCGGTTTTTCCAGTTTTTCTATTTCGCTGGATAGATTCATCTTTCTGTAGGCCTTGTTGTTTTCTTTCAGTTTTTTTTCTGTCATTTTTTCGTTTTTGGAGCCGATTATCTCTATGTTCTGGGCTAGGCGTGTGTTGGAGGTCGGGAAGTAGTAGGTTGACTGGTAGACTTCTCCTACCGTTTTGTACTGTGATCTTGAGAAGTCTGAGCCGGGGCCTGAAGACGTTGAGATGGTATTGGAAAATATTATGCCGTTTTCATCGGTTTTCTCGTGTGTCAATTCCATGAATTCCTTTGTCGTTAAATGGAACGGGACTTTGGATTTCCTGTAAGCGTCCATGTAGATCACATCGTATGTGTGGTTGGAGTTCTGCAGGAATTCACGTCCATCCTGGTTGTAGATCTTCAGGTTCTGTGACTCTGAGACGCTGAAATACTTTTTTGCAGCTTTGATAACTCCTGGATCAATTTCGACAGCATGAACTGTGATATTGTCCTCCGCGAACTTTTTAGGGCCGGAAAAACCTCCTCCGCCGATGAAAAGAACTTTGTCAATGTCTTCACGCATCAAGAAAGGGATGTGAAAGTACCGGGGATAATCCCAGGGATAACCGGTTCTGTTATCCAGATACATGGAGGACTGGGGCTGGCCATCCAGATACAAAGTCCTTACACCGTCCTCATCCGCCACACGCAATTCCTGGTAAGCAGTACTGTCCTCGTAAACAGTATTTCCTGGAACAGAGACAGAACCGCTTAGAAGAAGGCCTGAGATAACAAAAATAGGTAAAAGATATGTCTTCGGATTTCCAAGGCCTCTCAGTACCGGGAGAAGAGTTATGGCCGTAAACAATACGTAGATCGTGTTTACAGCGAAGTTCGGTATTAACAGGTAGGTGGTTCCGAATGCTCCCAGGATGCTTCCTGCTGTCCCTACTGCGTAGAAATGACCTGAGGCCTCTCCCTTGTTCTCTTTTTTCGATAGCTGGACTGCGTAAGGGCTAATGAATCCGAGGAAATAGGTCGGAGGCCCGAAAAGCAGTGTTACCGGGATTAATGGTGCGTACCTCGCTCCTATTGGCAGTGCAGATGTCAAAGTTAGTATCTGTTCTCCTATAACCGTCAGGAACACGATATAGACTGCTGTATAGATAAGAAAGCTGTCAAGATGGCCTTCATCTGCTTTCTTCGCGCTCTTGCCTCCTCTATGATATCCAAGGCTGAGTGCCAGCATCGAGATACCTATAATCGATCCCCAGGTATAGATAGTCGAACCAAAATTCGGTGCAAGCACTCTACCTGCCAAGATTTCCAGTCCCATGCTCACGATACCTGAACAGATAACAGCAAGCTGCTGGCGTGAAGGCCTGTATCCCTCAACAGAATCCGGCATCTCCATAAACCCCATAGAACTGGCCAATAATTTAAACTCGCCTATTGTTCACCGGAGACGATCCCAGAGGCCTTCTTCAGAAGCTCCTCACTTTTTCTGAGAAGTGATAGGCCGAACTATAACGTCTTTCTGAACCTCTTTCATTTCGAGGCCTTGTCCGGGTAGTTCCGGGTGCTAGCTAGATAATGGCGGCAAACTGGAGAGATTGTTTTTATAATTTTTGGGTAACAACGTTTTGGTACGATGGGTAGAGGATTCGAGATCGAGTATTTCAGCGACCTGGGAACAGGTCCAAGGTACAGGGTCGATGCAGAACACGGCTTCATTACCAGAAATGAAGTGTTCATCTCTGGAGAAGGTCCTCTGGCAGAATCCGAAGAATCGTATCCAGGAAGCTTTGAAGGCATGATAGATACTGAAACAGCGGAAAAGGCTTACCGACAGATACTTGACTCAGGCCTTGAACCCGGAGAATTCTTCGTCTCAGAGAGAAATAGTGAAAGAGGTTTCAGAGTCAAGGTGTACGGAGAGGAAAGTCGCTCGTCCGATGTAGAGGTAGAACAGGATTACATCAATGATGTTGTTGAAGGCCTTGATGAGGCCTTTAGATAGGTTAAAAAGAATTCAAAAATATTTTTTTCTATGGATTTCAGGAAAAAGTACGAGGATTTTTTCGAGACTGTGCATCCCAGCTACATGGATGAAGAGCGTTTCGTGCCTTCCGTAGGCCCTGAAGACGCGGATGTAGTCTTTATCGGCGAAGCACCGGGAGCGAACGAAGTCGAACAGGGAGAACCTTTCGTAGGTCGTGCAGGAGAACGTATGAACGATATACTGAGAGATATTGATGTAGAAAGAGGTGATATCTATATCACGAACCTGGTGAAGATAAGGCCTCCGGACAACCGTGATCCGAAGAAAGAAGAGATAGAGGCCTGGGCACCTCTGCTTCAGCAGGAGCTTGAGGATGTAGATCCGGAGATGATCGTAACACTGGGTAATTTCCCTTCTAAACACGTTCTAGATACTGGTAAGGGTATCAGCAAGATTCACGGCCGGATTTTTACCCGTGAAGGCCAGAAAATCATGCCCGTGTACCATCCGGCAGCGGCACTTTATGACAGGTCTAAAGGCCCTGAACTGGAAAAAGATTTGAGAAAGGCCTTCGGGAAAGAAGAGTCAGGTCAGAAAAAGTTCACTGACTTCTAAACTCTATACTTTTTTCAGGCTGTTCTTTATCAGGTTCAGAGATCTCTCCACTAAAAGGTCTTTGTCCACTTCTTCATGCTTTTTTCTCGTTCTTGAGAGGCCTTCGACAATCTGGATAGGTTCTTCAAGGCCTTCTATCTCCGGGTACTGGTTGCCGTTAGGCGTGGATTCTACAGGTCTTTCAATCTGTTCTCCTGTTCTCAGTTCCTCTCTGTAGGCCTCTCTGAAGCTTGTGATGAATGAGCTGTACTTCGGTGTTTCAAGGGTCCTGACATCTGATTCCATCAGTCTGATGTCCTCCCTGACTTTTTCCTGTTCAGGATCCTCTTCGTAGAACTCGTGGTCGATAGAGAATATCTGTCCGTCCCTGTAGAGGAAGTTGTCAAGCTCTGCGTCTCCATGAGCCGCAAACCGGTGGATATCCGCCATCAGATGTCCCATCTGCTCTCCCAGTTCTGAGGCCTTTTTCTCGCCGGAGTTTTCCAGGAGATGTTTGACGGTCTCTGCATCTTCTATAGTTTCGTGGACGACTTCTCCATCCTTCTCGCTGTAATCAAGTGCTTCTGGATGTGCTATATACATCTCCTTGAAGGCCTCTGTCGCTGATACCTCGTTTCTCACTCTTTCCTCTTTTCCAGGAGGTACAGGATCTCCCAGGCTGAAATCGCTGAACTGCTGGCGGATAGGACTCAAAGTATCAGTATATCTCTTGACGTAGTTGCCGTCATCGTTTAGGTCCAGAGACTCGCTGCTCATCGATCATACATTGTTGGACAAGAGTCAAAAAGACAACCGCTGATCTGAACCTCGGGAACTACAGATCCCAACTAAAAAACTTGTCGAGGAAAAACTTTTCCATGGAACGTTACAAAAACCTGATCGATGACTGGGAAGCTTTCAAAGAGGAGAAGGACTCTTATCCCTTGAACGTCGCGAGAAGAAACGACTTGAAGGCCTCAGAAGACTTTGAAGAGAAGTTGAGTGAAAGTTTCGAACATGTAGAAAAAGCTGACTGGAATGAAAAGATCTACAGGCTGAAAGATACGGAGACACCGGGCAAGACCTCGCTTCACTGGAGAGGACAGTACTATGTACAGGAAGAATCCGCATCACTCCCGGTCAAAGCGTTAGATCCTCAGCCCGGTGAAAAAGTCCTGGATATGTGCGCAGCACCAGGCGGTAAAGCAACTCAGATAGCGGATAGAATGGACAATAAAGGCCTTGTCGTCGCGAACGATGAGTCCGGTCAGAGGATGAAAAGCCTTCACGCCAACGTCTACAGAACTGGCTCAGCGGTTGTAGAAGCGACGAATTATGATGGAAGAAGGATTCCCGAGGATGAAAAATTCGACAGGATCCTGGTAGATGCTCCATGCAGCGGAGAGGGAGACAGGTTTTACAGAAACTTTAAATCAGCGCCTGAAGACGAGATTGAAGGCCTTGCAAAGCTTCAGAAACAGTTACTGTCGAAAGCAAAGGAATTGCTGAAAGAAGACGGAGTTATAGTCTATTCCACATGCACTATCAACCCGAAGGAGAACGAGGAAGTGATCGAACACGGACTGAGCGAAGGCCTTGACCTCGAGAGCTTTGAACCGGGTGTCGAACACGCTGAAGGCGTCCAGAGCTTTGAAGGAAGAAGTTACAGTGAAGATGTCAGGAAAGCGGTCCGTATCTATCCTCACCACATTAATTCAGGGGTGATCTTCGTTGCAAGATTCGTTAACTCTGAGAGTTCATCTGACCAGGTGAAATCTCCGACTTCATCGACTTCAGAAACTAGACCGGAGGAAGCCAGAGAATACCTGAAGGAAAGATTTGGAGTAAAGAAAGAAGAACTGGAAGGCCTCGGCCTCAGAGAGGTTTCGGGCGATATCTGGCTTTCACCTGAAGAAAAGTCAGGCCTTGAGTTCGAGACTTCAGGTATCAGAGCAGTCAGGTTTATGGATATAGGCCTGAAGCCGACTACGTACCTGCTTCAACTGCTCGGAGACAGTATCAGGGAAAACAGGGTTGAGACAACTGAGAAAGAGTTCAGAGATCTGCTTAGAGGAGATATGATCGAGAGAGTGATGGAGCAGAAAGGTTATGTAGCCCTGGTCTATGAAGGAAAGGTTTTCGGATGCGGTTTCTATATGGATGAGTTAGTCTCCTCCAGGATTCCAGAGGGCCGTGCAAAAGAGCTTCTGGATACTTTCTAGATCTATCAGTCAGGCCTGATGGTTAAAGGCCTCTCATCGTCCAGTTTCACGACTTTCAAATTTTTTACAGGTCCCGAGATCAGCTGCCATTTCATACTGTCAGGAAGTTCCTGCTCAAGCTTCACGTTTACAGAGTCGTTAAGTCTGAAACCGATTACTTCGATCTCGCTAGCTGTGAGGTTCACTGAAATATCGAAGGAATCTTCTCCGCTTCTCTGGCTGATAAAACGTTTTCCTCTGATAGCTTCTCCATCAAGGCCTTCTACTGTCAGGTTGATTTTGGTCTTTTCCTCGCTGGTCTGGACGAAAGTAAGTATTTTGGAATCGGTGCTTTCAAGTATGAATACGCTGCTGGTACCCGGATGAATAAACTTCTTCGCTGCTTCCGAACTATTTTCCATGAAGCTGTCCAAGGCCTTTTGAGCGGTTTTCTCCTGTTTTACAGGTTTTATTCTTTCCTCTTTCAGAAGATCTATCTCTGTGCTGGGATCGTCGTTCAGTGTTTCTGAAGTATTATTTTGCCTGTTGGAGCGGTTCTTCTCTCCTCTGTCTTCATCTCTGTTCTCTGTTAAATTTGTAGTCTCTCTTCCCTGTATACTGTGATCTTCTTTACTGCTGTCCAGAATTCCGTTACCGGCTGTGAAAAACAGTACTGGGGCTATAGCAAGTACAAGAACTACTAGAATAGTCTTTGTGGTCTTCATGGTGCTTTCTGTTATACAGTAGGCCTTATGAGGTAATAGGAATTGTTATACTCCGTGGAATATGGAACGATATAATTTTCTTTTTTGGAAAACTCCTCCACTTAATAATATAAAGTAAATATGAGGTTTTAAATCGCAGTAATAAGCTTCAATCCGCCGGAAACAGGTACTTCTTCCTGTATGTCCTCGTTCATTAGCTCAACTTCGAAATCTTTGGCGTTTGCGTTCATAGCTACACTCCCTCCACAGCTTTCCACAGATTTTGATCCCTTCCAGATGTCTCCAAGTTCAGTATTCCCCGGTCCATTACTAAACCAGTTATATCTCTACTAAATAAACTATTATTATAGTAGAGAATATCTTATCGAATATAGAGTCCTCTCCGGCGATAAAATTGTTCAAACATAATGGATGGGTCTTTTTCAATCAACAGATCTATTCACTGGTCTGCATCTATATGTTTTCTTTTTTCTCTACCGGTCTGGCATGCTTTCCAGGTCTTCATACCGGTTCAAGGCCTCTGTAACTGCCAGGTAAAAGTCTGGGAAGGCATTTGCTTCCACATGGCTGATATCCTGGTCCTGTACGTACTGATCTCCGCCGTGTCCCTGTTTCACGAATGGTATGGTGTTGAGGCCTCTCATAACTCCTGTTTTTTTGTCGTCCATATGGAATATCACCGAGTTGTCATCTCCGTCTGAACTGTAGTTCAGGTCTGCGATCTTGTGTGCAGCAAGCTCTTTCACCGGCATTTCGGAGTCAAGGCCTATATACGCATCGATCCAGCCGTCTTCGTTCTCCTCTATCTCGATGTTATCTCCTCTGGTGACCTCGCTCAAGTATGCAGCTCTCTCAAGACAGTTCAAGGCCTCGTCTAGACCGATATCACGGGATGAGCGGTCGTGCTGGAGTACCAGGAGATCATCTCGGTCGTCGTGAGTGCTGTATCTTAGCTCCTGGTAAGGCATCTGTTTTTTCAGTGTTTCACTGATGATCTCGTTGGCGTTGTCGTTGTCCGGGTAGATGAAGCGATCTCCGTCCATTACGATAGGATTTGCCTCATCGAACCAGGGATTATCCATAAACTCTTCTTCACCGTCAAGATCCATGATACGGGGCTTGGGATACCCGAAAGATCGAGCAACGTTCTCAAACTGCTTCCTCAAGTCCTCAGGATCGTCCTCAAAGTTCTGTGCATAGAAACCATCTCCTCGAAGGCCTGTCCTGTCCACTTCTTCGACGCTCACGGTCAGACGTGCAGGAGAGATACTTTTACCGAAGATAAGCTTGAGGTCGTTTTCCGCAGCCTGTCTTCTCAGGAGCTGCTGGAAATTAGATAAAGGCCTTGTGGTCAGCGGTGAAATATCCTCCTTTTTGTAACCGTCCATGTCCCTGACAAAAACACTGTCATCGTACTCGATAACGTTGCCGTTTTCCGCAGCCAGAGTAAGATCGTCACGCCATCCAAGGATGTCCCTGGCATTATGCCGGATGTAATCAAGGCCTCTCGCCGTTATAACTGCTTCACCTGCTTCATTACCTGCTGCAGGATAAGTCCTTTTCGCCTCCATGACTCCAGGGTAGATTCCTTCATGTTCTTCTCCTTCAAGAGCGTTCACGACTCCGTCCCAGTCAGTTGTCCTGAAAATATCTTTTCCCTCAAGGTCTATACCTCTCTCATCGAGAACATCCAGAAGCTTCACTGCGCCTGAAACTATATTCGCCTCCAGCTCAGTTCCACCTTCTTCCAGGATCTGGTCATATATCTCACCGTACTTTCCATCGCGGTCGACAGACCAGTCAAAATCATCGCTTACACGTTCAATCCGATCGATAGCCTGTGAAACATCCTCGCTCACTGACCTCACCTCACTAGGGAATTCGCTTCCTCCAGTAAACCTGTTCAGATCCTGCTGTTTATTTTCAGTCATTATATTCTACTAGAACGTATCCCTTGATTAAAATCAGATTTACACAGAAACAATTACAGTAAAACACTCATAAATAAAATCAGAAGAAATCACACACTTTCTTTAACACACCTATAGGCCTGTAATATCACGTTTAAGCAGAGAATCTATAACTAATAATATGTTCAAGAACAGAAAGGAAGCTGGAAAAATCCTTGCAAGATCACTTGAAAAAACCGGTACAAAAGCAGACACAGTAGTCGCGTCTACAAGATCAGGCCTCAAAGTAGCAGAGAAAGTATCAAAGGAACTAGGCCTTCCACACACTGCAGTGATGTCGAAAAAACTTAAGGCAGGAGAAAAAGGCCCTGTTTTTGGCGCAGTAGCACAGGAAGGCACCATCTGGCTTGAAGACCGCGTCATAGAGGAATTCACCATAGATAGAGGAAAAGTACAGAGGATGGCCGAAAAGGCCCGCAGAAAACTGGCTGGACAGGTAAAGGCCCTGGATAGAGTTGAGAGACGTGATCTGAAGGGGGAGAATATTTTGCTTGTTACTGACGGGATATCTTCTGGTGCAAGGACGTCAGCTTCCCTCGGAGCATGTATGAAAAAAGGTATAGATCATTCTACGGTTGCCACTCCGTTTATGTCCAGGCATGTTCAGGAGAAACTTTCAGACCTGGCTGATGAAGTGCATGAAATCAGAAAACCAAGGTTTGTAGCTTCTGTAGAAGATGGATATGTCTCCAAACAAAACCAGAGAACAGTAACATAAACCAGAGAGTTTCAAACGCTTCCAGAAACTTTACAATGTATCACATAAGGCCTTAAACCTGTGCTGGAGCATATAGGTGATATTTACGATATATTTAGTTAAATAGGCTTTCAGTTAATTCATAGTTGATGACAATGCCAAAGTTCAGAAAACTTGAGTCTCGGTACTTTCAGGAGAGCGTTCCGCTAGTGGCGCTGGATTACTATGATCAGCACTCACATGGAGAGGATGATTTCTCCCGGAAACAGGCCTGGTTTTACAGTTACGGAGATCAGGAGATAGAGAAAGAGTTCAGGGAAGGCCTTCTAGAAGTGTTTGAGTCGCTGTTCATGGAGGATGATGTAGAATGGGACTTGATCACGTTGTATCCTACTCATTCTGAGGGTGAGGTGAATCCGAACATGAGGAATCTTCTGTTAGAGGTCTCCGGTGATACAGGTATCTCTACTGAACAGGTTCTGAGGAGGACTAAATCTGTCAAGGAGAACCATGTGGTCAACAGCGAGAAGGAGAAAGTACTGAACCTGGAGGACTCCATAGAGGTGACGGAAGATGTCGAAGGTAAAAATGTGATACTGGTAGACAATATAGTTATCAGCGGCATTTCGATGCTCCACGGAGCAAACCAGCTAAAAAAACACGGCGCGGAGAATATCTTCAGCATCTCTCTAGGTACAGAACTGGAACACGAGGACAATACAGAGGAACTAGGAATGGAAACGGCAACAGAACTGCTCAACAAGACCCAACAATAAAAGGTGAACCAAAAAATGAAAGAAATCTTTCTAAACGAAAAACCAGTGATGACCCTGGTCACAATCAGGAAATCACGCAAAGAGATCTATGGAAGCATAATCTCCCGCAAAATCGACACCACCTACGCCCACGCCGTCAAGATAATCTCCCAGCTCGAAGACGAAGGCCTGATAAAGAGCGAAAAACAGGGAAGGAAAAAAATTCTCACTTTAACAGAGAAAGGAGAAAGATACGCAGACCTGTTCATCGAAATGCTGGAAATGTTCGAGGAAGAGGAGGAAGGAGCAAGCGAAGGCCTCTCACTAAGCAGTCAGGGCTCAAAGCTAAGCGACAACACCCTCTGAACACAGATAACCCTATCTCTACTATGTACGCGGATACATGTGCATCAACACCTTCTTCTACCAACAGAAAATAGATTATACCCTGGAAAGTCATAGATTAGTTGGTGGAAGAACTGTATGAAAAAATCTCTCAGACGTAAATCAGGAAAAAACAGGAAAAAGTCCGGGATCTCCCGTCTACTCAGTAAATTCCTGATAATAATAGGATTCACACTGATGATAAAAGGCCTCAAAGGCTGGATCAGAGTAAAGAAAAACGAATTCCTCCATTAAATTTTCCTACTATTTTTTCCTCGACGATTCCTGATCTCTATTTTTCCTCAAGTTTATCGTACTTCTCCGCCTTCATCAGTACTTCCTCTATAACACCGGAAAAACTCTGGCCAGGACTTTTACGCTCCTTAAGCCTCTCGTACAGCCCATTCTTGATTCCAATATTAGTAGTATACTCTCCCATGAATCCAAAATTCTACACAAGGATAAATAATACCCTATGACCCCAGATAAACGCAAAACTTCCCAAACATACACAAACAAACACGGAGCATGACCTTTCTATATGAGCCTTTGAAATGGTTTAAACCTCTTTGGATTCCCTTATGTAGCCATGAGAGATAGAAAGGATAGAGTCAAAGATACAGGCCTCATAAAACAAGGCCTGGTGAAAAGAATCAGCCATTACTCGGAGGAAACAGGTGAAGAAGTCAGCGAAGTGGTTTCAAAGGCCTATAGATTAGGTCTTGCATTTTACACTGTCAGTGAAGAGGAGATACCGAGGATAGATCCTGAAGACCTTCAGGAAGATGTTTTCTCCTACAGCAGGTGGCAGATTAATCTTTACGAAGAGTTAATCGAGTTTTATCCTGGTATACAGTGGGCAGAAGCCAAGTCAGCATTTCTTGAGAAGGGAATAGATTACATGGAGGATTAGGCCTTTACCTCTTTTTCCTTTCCTGATGAATCTATTGCCTCTAGGAAATCCTCAAGTGCTTCTGCGCATTCCCTGCCTTTGCTGGTAAGAGTGGAGACTTTTTTCCTTCCGGCTTTCTCTGTCTCTATAAGTCCTTCTTTCTCCAGGGTCTGTACTATTTCCACAGTATGGGAGTAGGTAGTATCGATTTTGCGAGAAATCAGTGAGTTGAATACTTCTTGGTCAGATTTGTTGATCATAACAAGAGTCTCAGCAGGCTTCTCGTTAAGAAAATACTTCTTCAGGTTCATTACACGTAAAAATACAGAAAGCAGTAATATAAACTTTTTTCCGGTGTTTAGGAATAATATAACTTTAGATTATAAGCAGTCTGTCTTAAGAAAGATTTTCTGTACTTCCTAGACCGTGGCTCGATCTCTTGAAATTTCTTTATCCAGGTCTTCGCCCGATGCTTCTTCTCTGTCCTCTAGCTGTTCCAGCCATTTTTCGCTCAGTAAAACCGTGTGGCCGGGAAGATCTGATTCAGAGTAAATCTGGCTTCTTTCTGGCTGTTCCATAGGCCTGTGAGCGTCGGAACCGAAAACTTTCTCATCAAGCATGTACCAGAAAACAGAAGGTACCTGCCTCTCCACTCCCTTACCGTTTACCTCAAAGATGAAATTATCCTGTCTGTCCGCAGCATCCACCATAGGACTGTAAAAATCAAGTAGGCTTTCAGCAGGATAAATCGCCTGGAAATCCTCTTCCGAAAGCACCTCATCCACATCCCCGGTCGAGACAGTCTCATCCAGAACAGATGAAAGATCAGTACCATCAAGGCCTTCCAGAGCTGTATCATACATAAAAGACTCAAGTTCATCCCGGATATCCTCCCTGGTATCAAGGCCTTCATCCTCACGGAACACATCCATCAACTCCTCGTTTCTCTCGATCAGAGTAGGATGTGCTCCCACAGCCAGTACACCAGGCCTCTCAATATCCAGTGACTCATCAGTCAGTTCCCTGATCTGTTCATTACTCACCTGTTCGCTGACAGCACTTTCTACAGCAGCCTCCTGGCCGTAGATAAACTCTTCAAGTTCATCCATCTCTTCAGGCCTCATCAGCTCGCCAGAGACCGCAGGAACCTCCATTTTACCCATCTTCTCTGCTAGAGAATCGATCTTGTAGATCTCTTTATCCCTGTAGGCCTCAAGGACCTCTTTTCTCTCATCCAAACTCATGTCCTCGAAAAGCCCTTCTTTTTTCACGTATCTAGGCCTGAAAGGAGTATTGACATAGTGAGAACTTAATAAAGCATAGTTAAACCCGGAGTTAAGGCTTTCTGCATCCCTGAGGAAATCCAGGATCTCCTGTTCGTAGCTCTCGACCGCTTCCCTCTCGTCTCCGTTTACGACTGGCTCTATAGCAGGGTTATAGTCAAGTTCCACGCCGTGAGGTATAACCATCTTGTAATTCACCAGATCCTCGTAAGAGGCCTCACCACGTTCCTGGATATTATTAAGAGTCTCTACATCTTCACCTAGTTTTTCCCTGTCCGCATCGTTCAGCAACGTGGTATCCATGTCATCTCCGGCAATCTCCTCTAAGTTTTCGTACTTTAGCGGGAAGACATCTCTGGAGCTGTAGACCTGTTTATTGTCGCTGAAATCTGTCAGAAAACCTGTAACATGCACTATATCTTCATCAATACGGTTAGCGTGTTCGATGGCACCTTTCTCCCATAAACCGTGGCTTCTGGCCTCCTCTATAGAATCCTGGACGCCCTGAGTTCCGTCAGTATAATTTGTGTGAGGGTGGATATCAGTAGCCCTGTCCAGATACGCCAGGCCAAGCTCCCTCACTGGAAACTTGGCTGAATCATCGTAATCGATATCCATGGATACAGTTATTCCTGTGAACAAATACCCATTGTTGCAGAAAAACAGATATACTACAGTACCTATGAAAAATCACTGACTTCCCGTATGAAAACGTATAATTCCCACAGTAAAAGGCCTAAAGCAGGCAGCCCGATCATCAGGAAAATACCTGTAGGAGTTCTGGCAAAATAGATGATACCCCCTATGAATGGTATAGACAGGAAAACTTTTCCAACAACTTCTTCCTCTTCAACAAGGCCTGGATCAGCATCTTCGTTAGCATCGCCTTTAGTCTGGAACCTGAGGCCTTCCTCACTGGAGACTACATCTACTACTCTGTGCGTAGTATAAAGATCAGAAGTATCTCTGAAAGTGATTACATCGTTTCTACTGATCTCTTCAGGCCTTACCGGCTGTGTGAATATTACAGCGTTTTCAGGGATGTCGGGCTCCATGGAGCCTGATGAAACAGTGAAGGAATCGTAGAGGTCTGTGTAAGGCCCTAATCCGTAGGCTATGAAAGGTGTCAGAAGGATTAGTACTGCGATCCAGATTGCCGTGTTTTTCTTTTTCATCTTTCCCGTCCTCTGTTCAAAAAAATGTGAGAAGGAGTGGGGAGGAGTTTTTTCTCCTCCTTTACCTTCTTGAAATGAATTTTTACTGAGCTTCAACCGTTACTTCCTGTGTAAGGTTGAGTGAAGTTCTTTCAGGGTTGTTCATGTCTCCTGAAAGGACCTGCCAGTCTTCAACATCTCCGTTGTAGAACTGTTCGTAGAGTTCAGATTCTTCGTTGAAGGCTGGGTCAATTGTGAAGCTGAAGTCCTCTCCAACTGGCTGGAAAGCACCTCCGTCTTCACCTCCTCCGCCCCATGTCCAGTCAATGGTATGGGTGCTGGAGTTGACGTCCCAGATGTCGTAGTTACTGTTCGCTTTCTGTCCGTCATCTCTGAAGTAGAGATCGTCTTTCACTACCCACTGACCTGACTCGGAAAGGTTAGAGATCTCAAAGGTTGCTGAACCTCCGTCGTCAGAAGCACCTCCCTCATGTACCACTACGAAACTCAGGCCATTAGGCCCATCGTAGAGGAACATGATGGAAGTATCAGCCTGTTGAAGATTACCGGTACCGGCTGAACCATAGTAAGGCCCATCCTCAGGATAAGTAGCTCCGTTCAAGGCCTCGTTATCGACCTCGTTGTCAAAACGTGATGGAAGCCTGTAATCGTAGAGTTCCTGGACTGTCATGTTGCCTTTGAGAGGGCTGATCTCAACAGTCTCTGATCCCTGGGTCGCTACATAGGCATCGGAACCTTCAGATTCATCTCCGTCAGAGTCCTTAGGTTCTTCCTCGGAATCCTCAGATGTTTCGTTGTTGATATCTGGGATTGCGACGGTTAGCGAATGGTTTCCTGGATCAAATCGGTGGTTTGTGCTATCGAAGATTTCCTGTTCTCCTGCTCTCTCCGCGATCCAGCCAGGGTATGGTTTCTCGTAGCTTACTAGCGATAGCTCTGTCCCTGTTCCACATTCTGGTGTCTTGTTCAGGACTTCAAACTCTACTGTCGCTGTGTCTTGTTTCTTGTTGACTGTGAATGGCTCGCTGTCCACGCAGTCTACGCTTCCTGTCCCTGTCTTGACCTGATCGGATTCGCTCTCCTTGGAGATAGCGTCTCCCGGCTTCCCGTGGATGTATCTCTGCATCCTTCCCTCAGAGTGATATGTGGACTCAGAGAGGTTCTCTATAGGATCTCCGCCTACAAGATCAACCTGGTAGAAACTTTCTGACTCATTCTTTTTCTCTCCGTCAGACTCATTTCCGTCACCAGGCTTCTCTTCTGGTTCGTCACTCCACGGATTCTCTGGATTGTCGTTGTGCCTTCTCTGCTCTGTGTAGAAGGTCACATCGTAGGATACAGAGTCTCCCTGGATCCTGTTTCCTGTATCAAGAGGTAAATTCCACTTAACTCCGATATAACCTGTCTCTGCGCCTGGGAAAGGCTCTGTCTCTTCAGTGGAAGAGTTTCCATCTAGAAGGATTCCCTCTGAAGTGCTCTTTTCTTCAAGTTCCTCTGCTGTTCCTTCAAAGATCACTTTCTCATCCTCCTGAAGCTCATTGTCTCCATCGTCGCTCCAGATCGTGAACTCAAGTTCCTCATCAAGTTCTCCTTCACTTCCACATGTACCCTCAGCATTATGCTCAGGTTCTGTACATGCATTATCCCAGTTGGAGGTCTGGTTCAACTTCATCCAGATCCAGCCAGGATTATCCTCAAGATGAAGGCTCACAGTCGCCTCACCGTAATCACCTGGCTTCAGATCCTCAAAGTCGAAGATCGTGCCAGGATCATTGGTCAACTCCTGAGTCTCAACATGTTCGCCATTGTAGCTCTCCTCCCAGTCAACCCTGAGATCAAGCTCACCTGCCGTAAACTGGTTATCTGCACTTGTCTCTGTATCATTAAACAGAGCGGTCGTGCTCAATCCAGCACCGGCAGCCACAAGGCCTATTACCATAAATGATGCCAAAATACGTCTATTCATTCTAAATCACCTCAAATAATTTTCTATAAGCGGTTTTGAAACTCCAGACGCATTTAAGAACGCCTGGATACAATTATCCCTAGCTTTACCGCCTGTAACCCAGCTCACAGTATCACAGAGCTGAAGCTATATCAGGCCTACCCGAAACCAGATCCTCCATAGAGGTCCTTGCCCCTGGACCGAAACGGTTCAAGGCCTCGAAGAGGCTTCAATCCGGGTTTTACCAACTTCATTCAATTTCAAGGCTTCTGCTTCCTCCAGAAGCTATTTCAGCGTCTTTGCTGATAACTAATATTTGTGTAAACTCTTTATAATGGATTAATACAGTAAAAAAGAGTTTGAAAGCTGTAATATTTGGTTTAACCAGTTTAAAGGCCTGGAACAATATTCCAGGACAGTTATATCTGGATAAATTTCTGGAGAATAGAGCTTTCCTGGAGATATACGAGATAAAATATGTCTCGGCAAACAGTTAATGTGAAGAACTGTCGATAACTGCTTCAACAATGTAGATCACGAGCAGAAGGCCTGTAAGCTGTGCTGCGATTACCTGTCCGCTCATCGAAATCGTTAACAATGAGGAGGGCGAGTTGAATCCGCCGAGGCCTGCGTTTCTCAGAAGCCAGAAATCCATGGCAAGAACCGTTACTGTAAGAAGGTCAACGATGGTAGAACCTTCGATTTTTTCCCTGAGGCCTCCGCCTCCACCCAGTGAACTCATATAGCACGATTTTTGGGCTGGTCTAATAAATAACCTGTGAATCTGAAAATCACGTCTGCTATAGGTATTTAAAACTTACACCATGTTTTGTGGTTACCGGCGACCAAAGAGGAGGGGCAACACCCGTACCCATTCCGAACACGGAAGTTAAGTCCTCCATCGATCTGTGTCGTACTGCCTTGCGGCGGGATTCACAGGACGTTGCCGGACTGTTTTTATACACTCCATCCCTCCCCTCTCCCACATATTCTCCCTTTTCCCATTCAATTCAAAAAATTCACTGGACAGGCCTTTCCCGGTCGTCTCCAAAGATTTTGTTGACAAGCTCTTTGTTACCCTGGACGGATACAGCTCCAAGAATGTAGTAGATCAGGAAGGTAGCGAGGAAAGAAGGCAGGAAATCCCGGAAACTGACAGAATCAATGCCGTCGGACATAACCTGTTCCGGAGACACGTCATCCATAAAGCTAAGGGTAACACCGGTCCCAGAACTGGAGTTTTCCAGGAAGGCCCTAACTTCTTCGTCTTCAAAGCTTACTGAACGGATTTCTCCGACATCTGCCTGGAATTCGGAATAACTGTAATTATCGTCTTTCTCGGCTAGCTCCGAGATCCTGTCCGTCCTGAACCTGAGAAGGCCTAAAGCCCGGACATAGCTTTTTTCAGGGTTCCAGGGAGCCAGCATCCTGTCAGGGATCAGTGGAAAAACTCCGCTATCAAAGATCATGCGGGAAAGAAGGCCTTTCGCCATAAACAGCGGTTTTGACCTCATACTGTTGATCTCGTTTCTTAACTCTGTGTCTTTCTCGCTCAGAGCAGTTTCAAGAGGCCTGTCCATTGTCTCTGGAAATTTTCTGTCCTGGACCTGGAGGATCTGTCTCTCGGTCAGACTCTCAAGGGTGAAGTTCAGCGATCTCTGTCCGTAGCTACTCTGAAGATCGAAGGTTGAGTAAACACCGAGGATTAGAAGAAGCGACATCAGAACAGGTAGAACAAACTTTTCGAAGTCATCAGGCCTCAAAGCCCTTTTCAGAAAATCCTTCGAGGCCAGAAAACCCGTTTTCAGATCCATGGATTTGGAAAAATCTATCTCTTGTCTTCTTTGTTTTCTTCAGCTTTTTCTTCATTCTTCGAGTCCTCGCCTTTTCCAGAGGCTTTAACCTCTCTTCTTTCTCTGGAGGCCTTGAACTGTCTTACAGCTTTTCTTACTGACTCAACTGCTACAGCACTGACCACGAAATAGATCATGAACGTAGCAATTAATCCCGGTATATAATCTGTGAACGAAAGCTGGTCGAATTCCTCGTCGATAACCTTCTGTCTCGCATCCCGGGTAAGTTCTTTGCTTTCGAATCCAACTGATTCCTCCGGCCGGGAGTAATTTCTCAGGTAGGCCTTGACCTCTTCGCTTTTCCAGTCAACATTTTCTATACGGTCAAACTCAGACTCGAACTCTTCCAGAGTAATGTTTTCAGAGGAGTTAAGCCTTTCCCACAGGAGCTTGGACTGTTCCCGCCTGTATTTAATTTCTGCCAGAGCTGTCAGGTAATCTTTCTCCGACATACGTAGAGGAATCTTATGTTCCGGAGTGTAAGGGAAGAATCCTAGGTTTTGAAGACCTGCGATAGAGAGCTTATACCTGTAACTGCCTGAGGTCAGTTCTTTCATCCTTTTGTCGGCTCTGTCATCTATCTCACGTGAAAGATTTTCAAAAGATCGGTTAACTGTATCGTTGAAGTATGTGGTCCTTATGGAGGCCTCGGAAAGGTTTGAAGTGGTTTCGATGCTTAACTCGACGATCTTGCTGCTTCTGTCTCCCTGTTTAAGATCTATGGTGGAGAAAGCACTGGCAGAAAGTATCAAAACCATGAGGAAAGGTAAAACCAGTTTCTGCCATTCAAAAGTAAACAGATCCATGTAGAAATCTGAGGCCTTATCCGCAGCATCTTCCATAATGAAAACAGGTTAGAGGCCTCTGTTGAAAAAAGGTACTGCTGATAAAAAAATTGGCTCAAAAAACTTTTCTATGTTCACAGGCCTTGTACAGGCAACAGGGAAAATAGCAGAACTCAGGGAAGCCGGAGAAGGCCTCAGGATAGTTATAGAGGCAGGAACCTTCTTTGACGAGGACAGGATAGGAGACTCGATAAACGTGTCAGGAGTATGCCTGACGGTAGAAAGTTTTACAGAGACCAGAGCAGAGTTTTTCCTCGCAGAAGAGACACTGGAAAAGACCTGGTTCTCAAACCTGTCAAAGGGGCAGAAGGTTAACCTGGAAAAAGCTTTGAAAGCGGAGGACCGTATGGGAGGCCATGTCGTCCAGGGTCATGTGGAGGCCTGTGTCGAAGTAAAAAATATAGAGGAGCTTGAGAAAGGCTGGAACATGACATTTTCCATGCCAGAAGGCCTTGAAAACTATGTTGTAAACAAAGGTTTCATCGCCGTCGAGGGCATAAGTTTGACACTGACAGAAGTCACGGAGAAAAGTTTCTCGGTCACAGTAATACCGGAGACCTGGAAGAAAACCAATTTCTCAGAGAAGAAGGAAGGCGATCATGTAAACATTGAAACCGACGTCATGGCACGTTACGCAGAAAAAATGATAGACAGAGAGGCCCGATAAAATGTCTGTAGCTCCTGGTAAAAGCAAGGAAAGAGAGCAGAAAACCTGGGACAGGCTCGAAGAACTTGAACAAAAAGCAGGTCTTAACGTATCAGAGGCCTTTGACAGGATCGAGACAGATTCTTCGCTTCCAACAAATGTTCCGGCTGCGACAAAGTTCGATGACTACCAGCTGATGATAGGAGAACTTATAGATGAAGAACCGGAGGCCTTGCTGAAGCTGAACGATACTTTTTTCTATCTAGATCCGGGGAAACAGGACGAGGTTCTTTTCCATGAATCAATGCATGGACTGGAAGGCAAGGATCGTTTGATGCCAGAACTCAGATACAGGAAAGGGATCAGCAAAGAGTTTGAAGATGATCTGGTGACAGCTTTCAGCTATGGAGGTATAGACTCAACCGAAGGTATAGTCCAGGCCCTGGCGGCGGAGCTGAACGATTCGAACGTAGGAGATTATTTCAGGAGATATGAGACAAGAGATACTCGCGACAGATGGAGGAATAAAGGCCTTGACCCGGAAAGCGAGTTAGCGGGCGAGATAGAGGAGTTCAGAAGAGATGTTATAGACGAAGACGCAGGTAGAGAGATCTACGGTGTAGAAGCTGAGGAAGGCCTTTACTTCGAGTACGGCGAGTTCCTGGGTGAAGATTACTCCATCGCTGTATCAGGTGAAGGTGCGGAGGTCTATGGTAAGGAGGTTGCGGATCAGTATCTGGGGGATCTTTACGAAGGCCTTGACGAGGTTGAGGTAGAGGAGCTGGATTTCGAGCAGTATCAGGATGGCTACGGTGCTGTGGATTTGGATGAGGATTTCCTGCCTGACAGGGCTGTGGAGGATTTTGAAGACGATTATGAAGATGAGTACGAGGATGCTGAGGAGTTTGCGGAGGAGCTGGCGCCGGAGCCTGTCGGTCCTGAACAAAAATAAGGAATACGGTGTGGAGGCCTTTTCAGAGGGAGGTGTGTTTGCCGATGATGGCGTCGTTTAGCTCTGTGTCCCTTATGTCCGTATCGCAGTCTATGATCGAGCTTCTGATCTCTGAGTCCTTGATCTCTGCCTCCGGGAAGATGATAGAGTTTTTCACAGTTGAGTTTTCGATTTCTGCACCTTCCATTATGAAGACGTTTTTTCCGATCCTGGAGTCCTCTGTTTTCCCGTTTACGATGTCGGTGTCCATTAGTTCATCCATTGCACTGATATAGCCTTCCGGTGTTCCGATGTCGAACCAGTCGCCAGTGAAGCTGAACGCATACATCGGAGTCTGTTCGTGCGCCCATTCGATCAGTCTTCCTGGCTCATCAAGGTACTGCTCCGCAGGAACATCAGTCTGTTTGAAATAGTCTTCATACTCGTGGAACAGCGAAACCTCATCCTCCGGGAAAAAGTAACACGCAGTCGAAGCAAGCGTCGAAGGCGGTACATCAGGTTTCTCCTCAAAACCTGTGATCTCATCTCCTTCAGTATCCACAATACCGAAACTCGTCGCCATATCCTTATCCTCAACATCGTAGACAACGTTCGCAGGCGACTCCTTCTCCTGTGCAAAATCGATGAAGTCAGCTATATCAAAGCTGTAGTAATTATCCCCGCCAATTACAACAAGATCGTCCTCAATACCCTCCTTATCAAGCAGTTTGATTATGGCACCGATAGTACCCGGTTTTTCCTCCTCGGAGTCCTGTTCCTCGACAACAACACGGACATTATCCCGGTCGTAATTATCTATGTAATCCTCGAAGTCGCCGGCAAACTTCTCATTAGTAGAGATTATAATATCATCAACATCGTCCATATCATCGATGATATAATCAATGATAGGCCTTTCCCCGAGAGGAAGCAGAGGCTTGGCACGGTTTTTAGTAATAGGCCAGAGACGTGTAGCATGACCGCCGGCAAGAACAATAGCTTTCATGAATATCGGATAATACAAGGTAATACCTTCTTCTTTAAAACTCTAACACCTCCTAACTAAGAAGCCACAAAAAGGTTCACTCAAACAACGTAACCGGTGACAGCTGAAACACACATAACAGCAGAAGGCCTGGAAAAAGATTTTGACTACACTCCCAGCTACCGCGATCTCAGAGGCCTCCAGAGCATACATGAATATACTGAAGGAAAGCTGATAGAGCCTGGAAAATATTCCAGACACACAGAAGTCGGCTTCATCGGTTCAAAGGCCTTCTACGTCCAGGATGAAGATAACCCGGCTGTAAATGTTTCAGGAGCTTTGATGGCTGAAGTCCTGATAGATGAACTGAACGTCGAAGGCCCTGACGTACTCTACGACCGGGAAGACGGTAAAATCCTTATTGAGGAAGTGCCTGGTGTCCCAAGCAACGATTACCGCGCAAGTTCCGCATATAAAATGGCGAAACACGTTCTGGGCTATGAACTTGAAGGAGAGAAGGAAAAAGTAGACAGGGCGATAGGCCTCAAGTACTTTCTCGGAGACTCAGACATCCCTCCAAACATCGTAGTGACTGAAAACTCTGGCGCACCGATAGACTTCGACAAAACAGGCGTACAGGCAGAAAAGGCCTTCAAACAGGCCAGAGATTATGCTGAAGAGGTCTACGGCCATTTCAACTGGGATTTCGATGAAGAAAGCTTTGAGAGAAAAATCGAGGAGATGGCAGAGGAAATACAGCTAGAAGGCCTCCAAAGAAGGCTTCGCGAAGAAATCTCTGAGGCCCCAGAACATGAGGAAAAGAAGGATTACCTGGTAAGAAACTCGCTGGAAAACTTCAGAGCAGTCAGATAGTCTCTTTCTCCTCTTTGTATTCGAAATCGTGGTCCTCTGACTCATCAGCAGCCTTTTTGATATCTTTCAAGAGCTGGCATTTCCTGCAGACGCCTCCAGAACATGGTTCCCCGCATCTTTCACATCTCTGGATCGAATCCTCCTGTTCCCAGTCGATCTCCTCCTCGACCATGTCTGAAATCTCTCTTCCCTGTGAAACGATCGAATACTTAATTCCAGGCATCTGGGACTCCAGCTTATTCAGAAAGCTCTTTACCATAGGCCTCAAAGTCGATTCCTGTACGTGTGGACATCTATCGATAACCCCAAGGTCATGGATACGAGAGTACAATGCTATCTCCTTTTCCATCACATCACGCAGAGGCTTTATCCTCTCGACGAACATCTCGTGATCTGCTGGATCGTCTTTAGGCCCTATACGTGACAGCCGTTTCATATCGCCTTTGATATGGTTCATCATGATGCTTTGGGCTTCATCATCCAAGTTATGGCCTATAGCCATCTTGTCTGCATCCACTTCACGGCATAACTTGTTGAGAAGGTCTCTGCGGAAGATCCCGCAGTAAGTACAGTTTCCGCGCGCTCCAGCATCCGCCACATCATCCATTTTCAGGTCGTAGTAGTCCTCGTACCTTCCGACATGTAATTCTACACCTAGATCATCGCAGAGTTCTTCAGCAGCAGATATAGACTCATCCCTGTACTCATCGATACCTTCATGCACTGAGACGCCGACGATCTCGATATCAGGCCTCTCGCCGAATATATCCACCAACTGTTCGAGAAGGACGGCCGAGTCCTTCCCTCCTGAGAGGCCTACAGCGATTGTATCGCCGGAGTTAACGAGGTCTCCCTCTCTAACGGTCTGTTTCACCTGCTTGTTCACGTCTATACTGAAATGTTTCCTGCAGAGGCTACGGCCCTCGTATTCTCTGTTTATAACCGCATCCTGGTCGCACTTACTACAGGTTTCATCTGTCATAAAAACTGAATGAAAAAGTGAAGTTTTTAAGAACAAACATCAGGCCCACCGATTTTCCTGCCTCTGTTTCCTGAGTGCCTCTCCGCACTCCCGCATTTTGAGGACCTCTACATCCCAGTCCGAGTACTCTGCTAACTCGCTGTCGTAACCTGCATCGTCCTCCGACTCTTCTTTCTCTTCTTCGCCAAAAAAGTACTCACCGATCATTCCTCCCAGGCCCCAGCCAAAGGCTCCGGCACCTCCTGTCAGTAGAACATCCGCAGCAAGGCCGTAACCCAAAGCTCCGGATAAAAGGCCTGAACCCATACCGATCAGGCCTCCCCCCACGTACTTCTGGTCGTGATCCATAAGGTAACTGCTGACACGGTCATACCAACCTCCGTCCTCATCTGTCTCTTCTGAGGCCTCCTGTTCCAGGATCTCCTCAATCTGGTTCCAGGAGGAGTCGGCAACGACAACGTTTTCGTTCTCCTCATCGATCCAGTAACTTCCCTCAAGAACATCATAAGCAGGCCTCAGATCGCCAGTCGAATAATCTGTCTCCTCTGCAAAATCATAGATCTCCAGCTCCTCAGTCTTGGAATCCTCCTCTGAATCTGCGTCGTCAGAGCTTTCATCTTCCTCTGGACTCCTTCTCAGGCCTTGGAAGAGCTCCGGTAGATTTGCAGAACCCTGGCTTTCAGATGATGCAGACATATAACAGTAAATAATACAGTAAAACTTTTTACACTATTCGATGACAACAATCACGTGTTTTCCAGTACGATCTCCCTGATTCTTGAAATATCTTTGACAGTGAAATCTGGGTCCACGTCCATCGAGGCCTTATTCCTCTTCACCCAGATAGAACTCATGTTAGCACGCTGAGCTGCGACAAGATCGCTTCTGTGGTCACCGATGTATACGAACGGATCACGTTTTAGTTCAGCCTTCGCCATCTCCAGATGGTTAGGATGAGGCTTGCGCGCTCTCAGGTCCTCGAAGTTTCTCACTCCTGCGTAAAACTTGAAAAACCGCTTTAAGTCGAAGTGTTCGATTGTCAGCTCGACAGCCATTTCAGGAGCATTGCTGATGATACCCATCTTAATATCTCTGTCATGCAGAGCCCTGATACTCTCTCTCGCACCTTCGTAAAGCTCGAACTGGCCGTTCTCAAGCTGTTTCTCACGTGCCAGAGTTGTCTTTTCTGCTACCTCGGTCCATACCTTCCGCGGATTAACTCCAACCTCTTTAGAAGTACTGACACAGTCAGCATAACCCTGATCTCCCAGAAGAGAATCCTTCTTCTCCCTATCCAGGCTCTCAGGGTCAACGCCCTCGCTCTTCAAGGCCTTGTTCACAGCCTCGTACTTCCAGCCCTCACGATCGACAAGCGAGTTTAAAATCACCCCGTCCATATCAAAAACTACAGAGTTGAACTCCATCGTAAAAACCTATCACATCGGAAAACCTTATACAGTTAACCGCTGAAAACAAACCGCTTTTAACGATTACACAACTCCTTGTAAAAACACAAGGCCTAGCCGGCGTGGCAGAGTCTGGCTGATTGCGGCAGATTCGAGATCTGCTGGGACATACCCGTCCCTCCTCGGTTCAAATCCGAGCGCCGGCGAACCATCCGTACTCTCCAAAAAAACTTTATTCCAGGCCCTGCTTTCTACACTTTTTCCCCTCTTAGAGACAGGCCTTCCGGACCGATAAGATAACCTTGAAGTATTCCAGATTTTCTGTGGGCAGAAAAATTATTTCACGAAAATCTCTGCTATCTTGGTCAAAACTCCAAAGCTTAGAGCCAGAACCGGAACAAAAGCTGCGGCGAAAAGATGCATCCCCGAACACATCCAGCTATCTCCTTTCTGCCTGTAATACAGGAAAACAGCCAGAGAACCCGTTAAAGTACCGAAGCCCAGGAACAGGGGAACTGAAAGGCCTGAAACTGCTATACTTTCCAGAAAACCTCCTAGAAGAGCAGCTAGAGATTAATGAAGGAACGCATCAGGGTTAACATCCAGCTTGCCTTCAGGCTTTATATAGATATATTACATATGCCTGTTTTTATTTTCTCCACCGAAACAGGCCTGAGTCCCGGATATTTTTCTGTTTCAAAGAATTGGGGAGATGGAGGATAAGCTGAGTTAGAGGAAAGTTCGAAAACGGTTAAGAAGGCCTTGAAAAAAATTCTTTTTTCTCTTTTTTACTCTGAGTCCGGCTGAAGTTCCTCCGGTAGATTTATATCGATATCGTCTTCAAGGCCTGAAACTGCTTTTCTTGCGATTCCTACAGCTCCCTGGCCCTGGATCTTCTTGAACTGTTCCATCAAGGCCTTGATATCTTCGATAGTCGCTTCTTCCTTGAAAACGATTTCTTCTCCGTCTACCTCGATGTTTTCGACCTGTTCGGCTTTTCTTGTTGCGATCATGCCGATGGTATCTTCCTGTTTTCCGATTATCTCCCGGGCTACTTCTTCGTAGTCCATTTAAAGCACCTTTTTGATTTTTTCTGTGGCATCTTTCATTTCTACTTTTACTAGGCCCATGTTGACGTCGCTTTCTGTTAGTATTGCGAGTATTCCTTCGTCTCCTGCACCTGTGGCGATAAGTTTTCCGTTAGCTGCTTCTATACTTACTTCGTCCACGTCTCCCATGTTCAATGCTTCACTAGCTGTCTCACCAGAACCGACAGTAGAAGCCGTCATTGCACCAACCTGGTCATCATCAATGTCCTGGCCAAGGTTGGAAGCTATTAACAGACCGTCTCTTCGTACCACTGCTGCTCCTTTGATCCCCTGGACACTATCGAGATCGTCCAGTGGCTCGTTCAACTTTTCTTCTTTACTTGACATAAATTATCCTGTTAAGTGATTGTCTTGCCCCATTTGTAAAGCTAATTAAAGAAAAACAGGTAGACATTGAAAAATTAGTTCAAGAGCGTATATAAAAACAGGAAAAAATAAAAACTCAACCATGATAGTAAAAGTCCTGGCCGCAGGTATACTGGTCCTTAACGCATTTTTACTGGCTCTAGGCCTTTTATACCTGTTTAAAAGGTTAACAGGTTTTGAAGAGGCTGAAAAGAGGATTTCTGAGGCCTTTGACTTCTTTACAGCTGGGTTCGAGGAGCTGGCATTTTTACTTACTTCTGTATCGGTGCTTGGAAGTCTCTACATGTCTGAAGTCCTTGAGATACCTGCGTGTGAGTTCTGCTGGTATCAGAGGATACTGATTTTCCCTCTGCCAGTTATTCTCGGTGTCTCACTTTTCATGGATAGGGATGATGTAGCTGACTATGTGATTTCTCTGGCAGTGCTGGGTCTACCTGTCTCAATCTATCATTATATAGTACAGATGTCACAGTTATCGACAGGTTCCTGTTCCACAGCAGTCTCATGCAGCTCCGTACAGGTACAGGAGTTCGGATTCGTTACAATACCGTGGATGTCCCTCACATTATTCCTGACCGTTATAGCACTGGCACTTCTAAGCTACAGACCACAATCAAAGGCCTCATAGTTCTACATAGAAGGCTGTACACTTCTGGATCTCTTTGATAACATCAGTAAGTTACAGAACCTGGCGAAAAAGATAGAGGCGAGTGAGATTTCCAGTTATTGGATAAAATCGGAACGGGAAGGCCTAGGGACGCAGGTGTGTAATTTTCCTTTGTGGTATTGTTGCGGTGAGGTAACCTCTCTCTTTTTAAAGTTCTCATCTAAGTTTTTGTTATACTTGTAGAAGGTGTATTATTTCATGTCAGACGATTATGAAGATCATATGGTTCAAGAAGTTGACGAAACCGAGGAAGTAGAGGAATCCGAGCCTGAAGAGGAAGAAGTTTTTGAGGAAGAGACTGAAGCTCAGGAAGTTGAAGGGGAATCTACGGAAGAAACCCAAGAAGCAGAGGAAAATCAGGATCAGGAGGATTCTGGCGATGATGAGGACTACGACAAACCTGTATCAGAGGGAGATGTTGTAGAACTTGAGATCGAAGACCTTGGAAGCAAGGGAGACGGCATCGCAAGAGTCGAAGGATTCGTTGTCTTCGTTCCAGGCGGAGAAGTCGATCAGAAGTACGATGTAGAGATCACTTCAGTCGGCAGAAAATTCGCTTTCGGAGAGATCACAGAGTAGAACTCTTCAAAACTACGTTTTCCAGATTTTTATCTTTTCTATTCTAACACTTACTCATGAACAGGCGGAAATACACCGTAACAGTCATAATCACATCGATAATCCTAGGCCTGACAGCAGGCATAACACTTAACACAGACATAGTAGAGAAAGGCCTTCAGGAGGGAGAAACGCACGAACACGCACTGTTTTACATGGAGGTGAACAAAACGCCTCTGAATCTTAGAGCAGACCGCTTCCAGTTACAGGACAGGGACGTCCATCTGGAAAATAACAGGAGCAGGATCGTTCATAAACATGCAGAAGGCATCAGCTGGGGAGACTTCCTTGATACCGTAAACATCTCTATAGAAAGGGAGAACCAGACCTGTATAGAGATGCCGGAAAACAGTTACTGCGGAAACACAACAGTACTTCTCAACGGAGAAGAATTTGACAGACAAAAAGAGATACGTCAGGGAGACAGACTCGCAATCGTACAAGGAACCAACTCAAAGGAAAGAGCAGAGGCCTACATGGAACTGACAATGCCGGAGGAATACAGGAAGATAGAGCCAGGTAGAATGGTATGAACACCGCAGTTGTAAGATACGGGGAGATAGGAACCAAATCCAACGCCGTCCAGAAAAAAATGGTACAGACCCTCAGACAGAGAATAGAGGAAAGAATAGAACACGAAGGCCTCAAATACGACAAAGTTTCACAGAGACAGGGAAGAATAGTAGCACACACAGAAGAAGCGGAGAAAACAGCCAAGATCCTGGCAAAAATCCCTGGCGTCAAAACTGTCTCGCCCGCAGAGAAAGCAGAACCCAACATAGAAAGTATAAAACAGGCCTCAGAAAAATTCAAGTACGGAAAAACTTTTGGCGTAAACCCGAACACAGGAAACACAGACCTCAAAACACCGGAAATAGCAAAGAAAATAGGAGCACACGTACAGCAAGTTAAAGACGCAGAAGTAGACCTAGACCAGCCTGAGACATGGCTCGGCGTCGACATAAGACAGGACAAGGCCTACATATTCACAGAAAAACTTGAAGGCCCTGGAGGATTTCCAGCAGCTACTCAGGGATCTTACGGAGCTTTAATAAGCGGAGGCATAGATTCGCCGGTAGCTGCCTACCAGATGATGACAAGAGGAGCTGATATCCTGCCGATCTACTTCTACAACAAACCCATGTCAGCGGAGGATCACCTGATGCGTTTCAAGGCCTCAGCAAAAAAACTGGAGAAGTTCCATCCATCAAAGAAGTGGAAAGCCATTATCGTCGATATGGAAAAAATAAACAGGGAACTTATGGAAGTAGAGAGAGGCAGGATGGTAATTCACAGGGAGATAATGTTCAGAGTAGCGGAGAAGATCGCGGAGGAAAAAAGCATGGAAGGCCTCGTCACTGGAGAATCACTGGGGCAGAAATCCTCCCAGACGTCCTCTAACATGGAGCTGACATCTTCAAGCATCGATAAACCTGTTATGAGGCCTCTGCTCACAAGAGATAAAAACTCGATCTCGGAGGAGGCAAGGAAAATAGGTACTTTCGAAGAAGCGGAGATAAACTCTGCATGTCGATCACTCTCCCCTGAAAACCCGGCCACAGTTCTTGATAAGGAAAGGCTTGAGAACCTCAGAAAGGCGGTAAACGTCGATGAACTCGTGGAGAAGGCCCTGGATTCTTCCGAAGAGATAACTCTATAGTTGTTACCTATCCCTCAATGATAATGTTTATAAATACTCTGATGGGTGAAGTCTTTGTATGTCGATAAGTCAGAAGAAAGAGGAGGCGGAGGCAGTCCTTGACTCTGCGGAAATGACGCTCGAAACCTTCGGCGAAACAGGGAAAAAGGCCCATGAACTGAAAGCCAAGGTCAGCGAGCTAGAACAGCAGCTTCAGGACCCTGACTCCGAGAGAAAACTTAACCAGCTGATCGAGGAGATCCGCGATCTGATGGAAGAGGTTCAGGACGAACCCGGCGGAGATCCCATGATGGGAGAACCTCAAAATGGAGGCCTCGGCGGAGGACCACCTCCAGAAGACGACATGCCTCCGATGTAAAAAAAGGCTTTTCCAAACACATTTCTATCTTCTATTTTCCTCTCAGTAATCTTTCTTCGTGGATCAGAAAAAAGCTATAAAATCCTGAGGCCTCAAAACGTTTTTCATGCCTCCACAGGGAGATCAATGCGTCTACTGCCAGTTGATAGACAACCCTCAACAGTTGATGATCATAGGCGAAACAGAAAACTTCTATGCCTGGCTAGAGGTACAGCCGAGAGCTAAAGGCCATACACAGATCGTACCTAAAGAACACAAAGAAAGCATAATGGATTACACGCCACAGGAATACGACGAGGCGATGAGCCTTGTCAGAGAGGTCATCGTCAAAGCTAAGAAAGGCCTCGGAGCGGACGGAGCCTCTGTGACGATAAACATAGACGAGGCAGGAGGCCAGATGCTTGACCACGCATATATCTCAGTCTTCCCCAGGTTCGAGGAAGATGAAAACGCCGGAACACCTACAGGAGCAATATTCCAGCACAGAGAAGAACTCGCTGACAAACTAGAAGAACTTCAGGGCCAGATGGACTCAGTAGATGTAGAATTCGGACAGCCAGTCGAACCACACCCAGAAAGCCAGAAATACAGGGAAGAACAGGAACAGACCGAACAAACAGATACAGAAGAAGAAACCCAGGAAAAGGAAAAAGAAGAAAACATAGAACCCAAACACCAGGGAAAAAGCTTCGAATGGAAATAATCTTCTAATCAAACAAACACAAACTTAAGTATTTTTGTCACCATGAAGTAAACATGGGCTATCTTAGTTCTGCCATCGGCAAACCAGTAAAATGGATAGGCGGAGCAACAGCCCTTTACGCAGGCTACAAACTCGCCAAAAACAACAGCGACGATATAAAAAACTCTCTAGGAGGAGCGGTCGAAGGCCTTGAAAACGGAGAAGGGGACGGTATGGACGCAGTATACGGATTCCTCGACTCCACCAACGAACAGATAGACCAGAACCCAGAGTACGGAGCAAACCTTGGAACAGCAGGAAAAGGCCTTGCAGCAGCTGTCATCGGCGCTTATCTTGACGGAAGCTTCAGCAATCAGGAAATGGCTCTGCCTGAAGTTGAGCCTCAGGACTACGGTGAAGACCAGAATGATGGCCAGGAGGAGCAGGAAGAAGTAATACCTGGATACACACAGCTTGGAACAGTTGATCGGGAAGATGGAGAATACATGTTGCTGAGAAGTACAGATGATGACTCTGAAATCTATTCTGTACCTATGACCAACATATAGGAATTAACGGTTCGTGAGAAAGAACTTTCTAGGCCCTCCAGTAAATTCTTTTAACTTTCAGAGTCCGATGCTACTATATGACCGATTACAGTCCAGAAAAACTGGAAACAGAAGTTTCTCAACACTGGAAAGACAACAACATAAAACAGAAAGTACGTGAATCAACGGAGGGAAACGAGCCTTTCTTCCTTATCGACGGACCTCCGTACCTGAACGGTTCTCCGCACGTCGGGCACATGCAGGGAAAAGTTATCAAGGACGTGATGCTCCGCTTCAAGCAGATGCAAGGTTATGACGTACACGATCAGGCAGGATTCGACACACACGGACTTCCGAATGAGTTGGCGACGGAAGAACATCTTGGAATCGAGGATAAAAACGAGATTGGAGACTCGATTTCCGCGAAAAAGTTCATCGAAGAATGTAAAAAAAGAGCTACTTCGGCAAAGGACGACTGGCAGACAGTCATGGAAGATCTGGCTATCTGGCAGGACTTTGAAGATCCTTACATGACCTTCGATAAAGAATACATCGAGACAGCCTGGTGGCTTCTGGAGAAGACGGATGAACAGGACCTTCTCTACGAGGGTAGGAAGCCGATTCACTGGTGTCCTCGCTGTCAAACTTCTCTTTCAGGATACGAGGTAACGGATGAATACCAGGAAATCGAGGATATCGCAGTATTCGCAAAATTCCCGCTGGAAAACCGGGAGGAAAAACTTGTAATCTGGACCACAACCCCATGGACCATCCCATCAAACATGGCAGTCTTTACACACCCAGACTACCAGTACGCAGTAGTAGAAGCCGAAGAAGAAAAACTAATTATAGCAGAACAGCTCGTAGAGCGAGTCATGGCCAAGAAAGGCCTAGAGGAAGAGGACTACACAATCGAACGAACCATGATCGGTTCAGACCTGAAAGGCCTCAAATACAGGACTCCTTTTATCGACGAGATTCCAAGACAGCAGGAACTGGACGAGGAGAACGGAGTACACCGAGTCCACAACTCCGAAGAGCTTGTAACACTGGAAGACGGTACAGGCCTCGTCCATGCGGCGACAGGGCATGGACCGGAAGATTACGAGGAGACAAGGCCTCTCGGACTACCGGTTTTCTCACCGCTCGACAGCGAAGGATACTACACCGAGGAAGCAGGAGAACTTGAAGGTGAAAATGTTTTAGACGTTGATCCGGAGATAGTCGATCTTCTGGATGAGAAAGGCCTTCTTTTCTACAACGAGAAATTCAAGCACGAGTATCCTCACTGCTGGCGCTGTAAAACAGAACTGATTTACAGAGCCGCAGATCAGTGGTTCATCGAAAATGAAGAGGTTAAACAGAGGATGTTGGAGGAAAACGAAACAGTGGACTGGATTCCTGAGTCGGCGCAGAAGCGTTTCCATAACTTTGTCTCAGAAAGCCCTGACTGGTGTATTTCCAGGCAGAACTACTGGGGAATCCCGATCCCAATCTGGATCTGTGATGAGTGTGGCGAAAAGGAGATAATCGGGAGCTTCGAACAGCTTGAGGAAAAAATCGGAGAGTTACCAGAAGAGTTCGACCCTCACAAACACGTCGTGGATGATATTTCCTGGGAATGTGGCTGCGGCGGAGAATATGAAAGAATTCCAGATATCTTCGATGTCTGGTTTGACTCGGGTATCGCTCCGTTCGCTTCCCTGCATTACCCGTTTGAAGAAAAACCGTTCGAGGACATGTGGCCGATGGACTTCATTACTGAAGCTTCAGATCAGATCCGGGGATGGTTCTACTCGCTCATGTTTACAGGAATCCTTGGGTTCGACGAGGCTCCTTACGAGAAAGTACTGTTCCAGGGCTACGTTCTTGATGCGGAAGGCGAGAAGATGTCCAAGTCGCTTGGAAACGTTGTGGATCCGGCTGAACAGGTCGAGAAGTTCGGTGCGGATCTTCCAAGGTTCTACCAGCTTCGTCTTGCGCCTGCGTGGGAGCAGAAGAACTATGATGAAGACGAGATAGAAAATGAGATTTACAGGCTCTTCTCAGTGTACTGGAACACTAAAGAGTTCCTTGATACCTATCTTGAAGGAGAAGTGGAGAGGCCTGAAAAACTTGAGGTAGAGGACAGGTGGATACTCTCCAAGGCCAACTCTCTGAACGCGGAAGCACCGGAGAAAATGGATGAGGCCTTTTTCCATGAGATAACGAGGGATATCGAGGATTTCATACTGGAGGATATCTCTCGCTGGTATATCAAGAAGGTCCGTGAAAGAGTCAAGAACGGCGACGAGGCAGCGAAATGGACTCTGGCCTCGGTTATCGAGCGTGTGAACTTTTTGCTCGCGCCTTTCGCACCTTTCGTAACGGAAAAGGTCTATCACGATATCCAGGGCCAGGAAGAATCAGTACACATGGAACCATACCCTGAACCAGATGAAGAAATGATGGACGAAGGCCTTGAGGAAAAGATGGAGATAGCCAGAGAAATAGTCGAGAAAGCGAACAAGATCAGAGACAAAGAAGAGTACAACCTTCGCTGGCCGGCCCAGAGACTGATTGTATCTGCTGAAGGCCTTGAGGATGAGCTTGAGGCCTTTAAACCGTTGATCGAAGATATGGCGAACGTCAAATCCGTTGAGTACGGTGAAGTAGCCTCGAAGCCTGTAGCGGAGCCGAGTTATCCGGAGCTTGGCCCCAAGTTCGGCGGTGATGCGGAGAAAGTCGCTGATCTGATCGAGGAGCTTGACACAGACCAGGTGAAACAGCTCCAGGAGCTTGGAGAGATCGAGATCGACGGCTACGATGTCACAGAAGATGATGTCGAGATCAGGCAGGAGACAACGGAAGGAGTCAGCCAGCTCGAGTTCTCCAGAGGCAACCTGTACCTTGACTTGATCATGACTGAGAAGATCGAGGAAGAGGCCTTTGTAGCGGAGGTTATCCGTGCCATCCAGCAAAAGAGGAAGGATGAAGGCCTTGAAGTAGAGGACAGCGTTGGGCTTTCGTTTGAAGGCGAGTCCGATGTCCTGGAGAAGTATTCGGATATGATCGAGAGCAGGGTGAACGTTGAGTCAGTTGGTTTCAGCGGTGAAGACCTTGAATACGGAGGCGAGGTCGAGTTCAGAGAGTTCAAAACCATTTTCCGGTTCTCAGAGCCGAAGGCCTAGACAGGTCTTTTTCTTTGAGACCGGTCGGTTAAAAACATTCGCTGAACCGTGATTATGTATGGAACAGGAAAACTTAGACCCTGCACTAGATTTTCTCCGGAATGTTTCGGAGCAAGACCAAGTCGAAATCATCCATCACTGGGATATGGACGGGACTTCAAGTGCCGTGATCATCTCAAAGATACTTGAAAAAGAGAGAGGACGGGAAGCAGATCTCGTAACGATCCCTGAGGAAAGAGCTTACCATCTCGAAGAAGCTGATAGAGAGAAGCTGGAGCAGAAGGATATCCTCGTGGTGCTTGACTTTAACCTGAAAGCAGATGAGCTTGAAGGCCTCAGAGAAGAGTACGACCTTGAAATCCTGGTGGTAGATCATCACAGCTTTGGAAGAGTACCAGATAACATCCCTTTTGTCAATCCCAGAGAGGAGAACGCAGATGTCTACGTACCATGTTCGAAGATCTGCCTGGATATAGCAGATCACTTCGGTCTCCATGAACAACTGCGGTGGATAGCAGGCCTCGGAGTCATACAGGACTTCGGAGTCGATTCATGTCCTGAACTCTTCGAAGAACTGGAGGACAAATACGAAAAATACCTGCCTGAAGATCTTAACCAGCATCAGCTTGCGAAAAACTGTGAATACGGCAGATACTCCTCAGTACTGAACATCAAGCCTTACAGAGACTCAAAACACTTCGCACAGCTTGCATACGAAGCCCTGATGAACTCAAAAGACCTAAAAGAACTCGAGGCACAGGAAGCCTACAGACAGGTCTACGAAGTCTACCTCGAAATGCAGGACGAGTTCAACAAAATGATGGAAGACTACGAAGAAGACAGAGAAATCAACAGAGAAAAAAGAATCATCTTCTTCGAACTCGACAGCGACTTCCACATCACAAGTAGCATAGCCACCAACATGTCCACAAAAACACCGGACTGGATCCACCTGGTCATCCAGAAAGACGAAAAAATCAACATCTCAGCCCGCTGCCAATCAGGAAGAGCAGACCTCGGAAACCTACTTCAAAAGGCCTTACCCCAGGAAGCAAAAAAAGAAGGCGCAGAAGCAGGAGGACACCGCAAAGCAGCCGGCGCCTCCATGAAACTCAAACACTACAAAAAATTCAAAGAAAACTTCACACAACTCGTCGAATAAAAAAAGGCCCTTCAACCTCATACTCTTTCATTTCCCTCATCGCCTTTTTCCAACCTCTTTCCTCTAATCCAGGCCTCCCAGAAACAAATCGTTAAAAAAAGAAAGACCTATAGTAACATACATGGGACCGAACAAGGACGCAGCAGAAGAACAGAAACAAAAGGCCAAAGAAATGCTCGGCATAAGCGACGACAGAGCCAAAGAAATCTTCGAAGAACAACCAGACCGCAAACAACAAAAGAAAAAAGAACTCGAAAGCCAAGAATAAAACAAAAAGGCCTTAAACTTTCCAATCCTGTTATTCTGCGTTTTTATTTCTCTAGCCAACAGAGATAAAAGAGACAGAATTCACACCATTTCCATGAGAGTTCTACTAAAACTTAGTTCTCTAAAAGACCAGGCCTATAATCCGTCCTATCACGTTGACCTACAGGGAGCAGTCTATAGAAAACTTGAGGAGGCAGGATTAGAGGACGTGCATGATAACAGGCCTTTCAAGTTTTTCAGTTTCTCAAATGTTTTCCCTCCCGAAGACATTAAACAGGGGGATAATCGGACTTTTATCTTGGCCAGCAGCAATAGGAAGATTGTGGAGAAGTTTGCAGAAGTTTCTGAAAAGAATGATAGGCTGGAGTTTGGGGAACAGCAGTACTCGATAAAAGATACTTCCAAGATTTCAGTAGATCCTGGAGAAAAGGGAAAGATGATTACAGGCACACCGATAGTTGTCAGGATAGCGAAAGAGAAAGCCGCCGAGTACGGTATTGAAGGCAACCATCAGCAGATCTACTGGAAGATGAAACATGATTCACAGGCCTTTATTGACAGGATAGAGGAAAACCTTGCGCACAAATATGAGACATACTACAACCGTGAGCCACCGGATAGACCTTACTTCACAGGTTACACCCCGCGGAAAGAAGTAGCAGTACCGTTGAAATACGCGGAAGGAACAGATACCGTAGTCGGCACGACATGGGAGCTCGAATACGAATGCCATAACAGAGAGATGTACCGATTGATCCAGATGGCCTACGACTCAGGCCTCGGAGAACTAAACGCCACAGGATTCGGATTCATGAACAAGGTGAACGACTAAAAATGCTGCAACAGTTGAAAATGCTTGGCGATTATTTAGACTCCGAAAGAGAGAATATTGAGGCTTTTACAGATACTTATCAGCTAAAAAGATGGGTTGAGGATCAAGTCCGAGATGATGAAAGTGAGGAAAGTTCGAGTATCGTTGCAGTAGTTTTTGATAAAGAAGGCGATAGTTTAGAATTCAATGATGTTATCAGAATGGACTTGAAAGGTAATGAAATTGATGTTTTGTATAAGAAGGGGACTTCTAGAGGCGGTGATTGGGGTCCTTCAACAAAGATTACTCAGAATACCAAAAGTCATTACGAAGGAAGACCTAATAGACTGTTTGGTTATGGCTTCTGTGACGATCGTGATGAGTTCGACTTAATTGCGAATACTAGGGAAGAATATCTAGATAATGAAGAAGAGATTAAGGGACATGTTGCTGAGAAAAGAAATGTTCTAGATAAAGGGCCTAATCATGTGCTGTCGGTAGTTTATAGGGAGAATGGCGAACTCAAGTTTCCGGTTGAGATTGGACAATTGAAGAAAGCTCTAAAGAAAAACGTGAAAGAGAGCTGGCACTATACAACCACTCACGGTGAGAGTAGCTCGGAGGATGAATTATGCGCTGTTTGCAGGGAGAGGAAGAAGGTTTACGGTTATTCATTCCCCTTCAAATTTTACACAATTGATAATGCACGGTATGCACCATCTTTCGAAAGGTCAGATTCCTGGAAAAACTTACCGGTCTGTGAGAATTGCTCTGAGAGGATAGCTATGGGAAGTCTGTTTGTGAAGGAGCAAGATTTCAGTTACTATGTAGGAGATAATGTACAGTATTATGTAATCCCAGAATTCTTGGGAGAAGTAAGCGACAATTTTCTAGACTTGGTCGGTCAAGATACAGAAAGTACTGAGGGAAGCCTCTTAGAGGCTGAAAGATTTTACAGAAATGTTGATGATCTTGAAGCCCCTGTAAATCTTGAATTCATATTCTTCAAGACAAAACAAAACTCCGAGAAAATCAAAAAAGAAATCAAGGATGTTGCACCTTCACACATCAGTGATTTAGAAGATAGTATTGACAGATTATCTGATGAATTTAATCCTCATTTTAAAGGAGATTACACAGTTCCTAGGGAATTAGACTCTTTGATCTTGAACGTGTTGCCTAGGCCCAATCCTGAGAAAAATGAGCCTAAAGACTTCTTCAACAAGGCCATGGATCTAACCTCAAAGATTCTAAAAGGAGATAAAGTTAAAAGGGAAGATTTAGTCAGTATCTTTGTTGATGAAGGCATGTCTAGATTCAGAAACCCTGATGAGAAAAATTACCCTCATTATATGATCAAATCATTCTTTTTCCTAGAATTCCTTAGGAAAAACGATTTACTTGACGAAAATAGTACTATGAAAGACTTCAACCAAATTATGGAAGACCTCGAAACAGAAGAAGACGAAAACATCAAAAAATTCTTTGATGAACATTCGAACTCATTTGATTCTCCTGCTAAAAAAGCAGCTTTCCTTGAGGGCGTGCTCGCACAGAATCTGATGCAGGTTCAATGGAGGCAGAGATACAGCGACTCAGATGATTCAGGTACTAAAAAAGCACCTTTCCGGAAGAAACTGGCCAATCTCCGACTCGATAAGGAGAAACTTGAATACATATTCACGGAAGCCTCAAGGACTTTAGAGATCTACGACAGCAAAACGGAAAAGAACGTTTCTTATACAGGTCTCAGAGAAACTGTGGCCCATTATCTTCTCCTAGCTGAGGAGGATAGCTGGCAGATCTCAGATGACGATATCAGCTACTTCTTCACTCTTGGTATGAGCTTAAACCAGGTTTTCAAGAACAACTCTACAGAAGGTGACAACTAATGACAGAACTCAAAGAAGACGACGACTCGCAAATCGACAACAGATTCGAAATCATCTTCCTCTACGACGTGGAGGAAGGAAACCCTAACGGAGACCCTCTCGAAGAGAACAGGCCACGAATAGACGACACTACGGAAGAGAACATAGTAACGGATGTACGCCTGAAACGAACAGTAAGAGATTATCTCGACAGTCAAGGACATAATATTTTTGTAAAGGCCTCCGAGAAAGAAGATGGTAAGCTTAGAAGCAGAAAGGAGATGGTGGAGAAGGCGATAGATCAGAAGATCACAAAGAATGAGCCTTCAAAATCAGATATCCGAGATGAGTTGATATCCAAGTTCGTTGATATCAGACTATTCGGAGCCACTATCAGCGTGAAAAAACGTTCTTTCGCACTTACAGGGCCGACACAGTTTAAGATGGGGAGGTCAATGCATAAAGTTGACAGAAGATATATCCAGCAATCTGTGTCAATCCCTTCCGATGGCGATCAGGAGCAGGGAACATTTGCAGACCGCTACGATCTTCCGTACTCTCTGATTAAATTCTACGGCCTGGTGAATGAAAACGCAGCAGAACACACAGAACTTACTCGAGAAGATGTACATACGCTGGCCGACGGATTATGGAACGGAACAAAGTCTCTTATTACTCATTCCAAAATGGCGCACAAGCCACAAGCACTGATCATCGTAGAGTACAATGAAGATAACTACCACATTGGAGGCCTAGATCACAAAGTCGAGAAGAAATCGGAGAAGAAGGATAAGGAGATCAGGAAGTTCAGTGATTTGGAGCTTGATCTATCCGAGCTGAGGAAGGAGTTAGAGAAGCATTCGGATAAGATAGAAGCTGTATACACTGAGTTCTCCGAAGAACCTTCTCTAGAAAGTGACAAAATCGACATAGAATCTTTAGAACTGGAATAAAGAATGGCCGAGATTGTCTACGGGATAAAAGTGGAGGCAGATTACGGCCATTTCCGTAAAAACTTCTCCACTTCTTCCCCCTTAACTCACGGTGTTCCGCCGAGGACGGCTGTAGCAGGACTTCTAGGAGCAATTTTTGGTCTCCCAAGGAAAGGTGAAAATAGCTATCAAGAAGTTTTCTCACAGGAAAATTCTGATATTGCAGTACTAAACCAACCTAGAGAGGAAACTGAGAAACAGACTATAAACATCAACCTGCTTAAAATGAAAGATGAAACAGAGAGAATTATCAAACTGGGTATACCGCCAGAGAAACTGGAGAAAAATCAAGTTCCTTTTGAGATGATCAGAAAGCCTCAATATGTGATCTATTTCAGAAGCAATAAACTTGAATCACCTGAAAATGTTCTAGAGGAAGAAAAATCATTTTACACTCCCTACCTCGGCATATCTGAAAATATAGCTCGATACGAGTATATAGGAAAGCAAGAACTTGAGGAAAAAGAAGGCGAAGCAGATATTGATAGCGTGATACCTCTGGAAAACTCTAGCGTACAGTTTGAGGAGGGTAAAAAATACGCAAAGGAAAGTGTCTCAATGTTCATGAATCAGGAAAGAGAAGTTCAGAAATTCTCCGATATAATGTATGTTGAAACGCTCAAATCTCAGAATAACGATACTGAAGAGGACAATGACTACTCTGTTCATCAAAATGAAGGCCAATACTACCAACTGGAAAACGGACATAAAATAAAGTTTCTAGAATGAAACTGATCGCTCATACGGAGCCAGAAAGGCAAAAACTGGAAGAACATCTTGAGAGCGTCAGTAGAAAGTCTGAGAAGATTATTGAAGAGAAAAAATTAGATATTGATGAGGATCTGAAATCTTTCTGTACGATCCTCGGACAATGCCACGATTTCGGGAAAGGCACTACATACTTTCAGGACTATCTGACTACTGATAAGCAGGTTGACCCAGAAGATAAACAACATTCCCTAATTTCGGCCTACTACACATACCACGTTTTGAAACAAGAAGGATTTTCGGAAAAAATGCAGTTACTAGGATGGCTTATCGTTCTAAAACACCACGGAGACTTAGAAAACCTGTTTGGCCACCATGAAAGCCAGATCAAAAAGAAGACAGACAAAAAATCCAAAAGAATACTCAAAAAACAGGTGAAAAAATTAGGCGATGATCTGAATGAAATATACCAAACTTGGCAAATAGATTATATTAAAGGATTCAAGGAACAAGTCCAAGGCGAGCAAATATTCGACGAAATAGATGTCACAAGCCTAAAAAATACTAAAGACCGGTTTGGTAGTAAACCAGAGAGTTTCTTCCTAACCCTTTTCTGTTACTCTGTGCTTCTTGACGCCGATAAGATGGATACAGCACGGTTCGACTACGAAGAATGGCCTTCAGTCGGAGATCACAAAGAACTACCAGCAGACATGGTGAAAAAGTACAAGAGCGATAAGGGGTGGGATGATCCTGAGTCTAGAATTAATGAGATCAGACAGGAGGCCTTTGAGCTGGCTGAGGAATCGATAGATTTGGATGAGGATTTGATGACCTTGACTCTGCCGACAGGAGCGGGGAAGACTTTGACAGCGTTCAACATGGCATTGCAGATGAGACAAGAAATGTCCGAGAAAGAAGAGTATGAGAGGCCTCCAAGGATTATTTACTCTCTTCCGTTCCTCAGTATAATCGATCAGAACCATGATGTAGTTGAAAATGTACTGGGGAATTCGGGTTTGCTTGAAGAAAACGAGGAAGGAGAATACGATTCAAGGCCTGAGCTTTTGCTTCGCCATGATCATCTATCACCGGGTTATGCAGAGAATATGTCTGATGAGGAGAGGGAAGAGGAGGAAGAGAAAAATCCTAGCAATCCCATTCTTTTGACTGAGGGCTGGAACTCTGAAGTCGTGAATACTACTTTCGTCCAGTTCTTCGAGACCTTATTCTCCACAGAAAATTCTCAGGCCCGGAAGTTCCATAAGATTGCGAATTCTATAATCTTGCTAGACGAGATACAGTCACTGCCGATCAAGTACTGGAAACCTGTGGAAGAGGCCTTCAAAATCCTGGCAGAAAAATTTAATTCTAAAATAGTTTTGATGACGGCTACCCAGCCAGAGCTGATAGAGAAGGAAGAAAGCAAAGAGGCCATTCCAGAGGAGAAAAAAGAAGCGTACTTTGAGAAGTTTGATCGCGTGGATTACGAGTTCGATTTACGCCTGAATGATTTATCCGAGCTGGCTGGAGAAATAGGAGAGGAAGCTGAATCTGAGAAAGATTTGATGACGGTTATGAATACCAAGAACTCTGCCAAACAGCTTTATCAGGAGCTTGTTGAGAAAGTTGATAGAGAGATTATTTTCCTGTCGACTGATATACTTCCGAAGCACAGGGATGAGCGGATTCAGGAGATCAAGGATTCAGATGAGCCTGTGTTGGTTGTGACTACTCAGCTTATTGAGGCAGGCGTAGATATCGATATGGATAAAGTATGGCGAGATTTTGCTCCTCTGGACTCTATCGTCCAGACAGCGGGAAGATGTAACAGGGAGGATTCCAGCGACAAAGGCCTTGTCAAGGTTGTAAAGCTTGAAGACGAGTATGGAAAGGCTCTCTGCAATTATGTCTACACTGGAGATTCTGACAGCGGTTTAATCAGTTTTACAGAGGAAGTTATAGAAGAGTTTTCCGGCAGAGTCTCGGAAGCAGATTTCAACAGGCAGGCAGTTGAAAGATACTTTGAAATCGTTAATGAGAGGAAGAATCAGGATCATGAGGACTTACTGAAGAATGTTAGAGAATTGAACTTCTCAAATATTGATGTTAGCTTGATAGAGAATATCCAGTCGGTGCCTGTTTTCGTTCACGCAGAAGGTTCAGAGAAAATCTATCAGACCGTGTTAGAGATATACAGTAAACCGTATTTCGAGAGACGGAAGCAGATGCAGGAATTAAAGTCAGAGTTCCACAGCTATATAGTAAATGCAAGGATTTACGGTGATGAAGAGAAACTTTCAGGCCTTCCGGAAACGGATTTTTCGGACAACTTCCGAGAGATTATAAGAGAGAAAATCGGTGAAAGTGAGGACGACTGGTATCACCAGGTTACAGGTTTCCAGATACCGGAATCCAAGGTGGAGCAAAGGATTCTATGACGGAGTTTATCGACACGCGGGATAAGCCGAAAGTTACGGGCGTGATGATCCAGTATTACTATGTTTCGAAGAAGGAGCTCTGGTACTTCGCTAACAACATCAACATGAACTACGATGACAGCAATATCGATATCGGCAACCAGATTCAAGACTCCAGTTACTCAAGAAAAAATACGAGGAATGTTTTGATCGATGGAACTATAGCGGTCGATATTATTGAGGGGAAAAGCAAGATTTATGAGGTGAAGAAATCCTCTACACTCAAGAAACCAGCAGTAATGCAACTAAAATATTATCTCTGGTATCTGAAGACTAAGAAAGATATGGAGATGAAAGGCGAGCTGAAGATTCCGGAAGAGAAGAAGACCAAGACTATTGAACTGACAGAAGAGGACGAAGAAGAGATTGAGGAAATAGTGGAGGAAATCAGAGACATAATCACTAGGGATACTCCTCCGGATGCTGATCTTGAAAACCTGCCGAAAAACGCTACTTACAGAGACTTTTTCCAGATTTGAAGTGAAATATCATGAAGAAGAACTATTATGTGACTACGAATGGCGAACTAAAGAGAAAAGACAATACTATACAATTGGAAACTAAGGAGGGTGAGAAAAAGAAGATCCCTGTGAAAAACTGTAACTCGCTTCACCTTATGGGACAGCTAGATTTTAATACACGTTTCTTTGAATTCCTTGGGAAACAGGAGACTCTGGCCCACTACTACGGCTGGTACGGCGACTACCGCGGAAGCTTCTATCCAAAAGAGTTCCTAAACTCAGGCCTTGTAGTTGTAAATCAATCAGAGTACTATAACAATTCGCAGAAAAGGTTGGAGCTAGCTCAGAAGTTCGTTGAAGGATCCTCCTACAATATGCTTCAAAATCTGCGGTACTACCGGAATAAAGGAAAAGATGTTGAAGAACAAATATCAGAGATAGAGAATCTGCGTGAAGGCACAGAAAAAGTCGATACAGCAGAGGATATCTTAGGTATAGAAGGGAGTATAAGAAGAAGCTATTACTCCACATTTAACAAAATTTTAAGGGATAGCTTTGTTTTCACGAAAAGAGTCAAGCAGCCGCCGGACAATGAAGTCAACGCCATGATCTCCTTCGGGAATTCGATGCTCTACTCTTCAATACTGAATGAGATCTATAGAACCCAGCTGAATCCGACAATCTCCTATCTGCACGAGCCACGGGAAAGACGATTTTCTCTAAGCCTGGATTTAAGCGAGATATTTAAGCCGGTAATAGTTGACAAGACGCTTTTCAAACTCGTGAACAAGCAGGAGTTGAAACCGGATAAGCACTTTGATAAGGATCTTGACGGCTGTCTCCTGAACGATAAAGGCAGGAAGAAATTTGTGGCCGAGTTCGAGGAAAGACTCGAACAGACAATTTACAATGAAAAACTGGAGCGAAAAGTCTCCTATCAGAGAATGTTCAGATTAGAGGCTTACAAAATCATCAAACATGTACTTGATGACAAAGAGTACAAGCCTTATCGAGCTGACTGAAGTTGTTTGTAGTCGCTGTATACGATGTGGCACAGGAAAAGAACAGAAAAGTACTCAAGTTCCTCAGAGCCAGAATGCACTGGGTCCAGAACTCAGTCTTTGAGGGAGAACTAACAGAAGGAGAACTGAGAGAAATCAAAGATTACCTCGAAGAAATCACTGATATCGGTGATTCGGTAATTATTTATCAGATGGGCAACCAAAAGTACATAGAACGTGAAGTAATAGGCGAAGAAAAAGGAAGCTCAAGTCAAGTACTCTGACCTCTTTCTAACTATCCTTATAAACAACCTACATTACCTCCAAAGGTACAAAAACCTCAACACTAAACAACTGATATAGCGCCATATAACCCAAAATATGGCCGGCTTTCAATTGAACTTTAGAAGTATTAGAACTGGGAAAGAATTCGCCTTCTTCAATCTTTTTCAACGACTTTCAATTGAACTTTAGAAGTATTAGAACTTGCACAGAAGGATAAGGGAAATGGCCGGAGCTTGACTTTCAATTGAACTTTAGAAGTATTAGAACTCATACAGCATCCTCGGACTACTGGCTGATCCAGTCCTTTCAATTGAACTTTAGAAGTATTAGAACTAGAGCAGGTAGCTCCAGATCACTATGCCGATCGGGGCCTTTCAATTGAACTTTAGAAGTATTAGAACGGGACTCTGACAGTTCACGGTATGAGTTCTCAGGTGGCTTTCAATTGAACTTTAGAAGTATTAGAACATGCTGCTATTGCTGAAGCAGGTACTGATAAAATTACTTTCAATTGAACTTTAGAAGTATTAGAACGACTATGGGAAGCATGCGATGGCTGAGGCCCGTGACTCTTTCAATTGAACTTTAGAAGTATTAGAACCTGGTTGAAACCTTCCATCATCCTCATCGCTATCAACTTTCAATTGAACTTTAGAAGTATTAGAACCTGAGAAAATCGTCTTCGCCTCATCGAAGAAGATAACTTTCAATTGAACTTTAGAAGTATTAGAACACACACTGGGCTCTTCCACTTCCTCGACCGCTAACCGCTTTCAATTGAACTTTAGAAGTATTAGAACCAGGTACAAGAGCTGAGAACCCTGAAAACCTGAAATCTTTCAATTGAACTTTAGAAGTATTAGAACGAATTCTACAACGCTCTGGAATACAACGGATCAGGTCTTTCAATTGAACTTTAGAAGTATTAGAACCGAGGTCAGGATGAGCTGCCATCTGAGCTAAGGCCTCTTTCAATTGAACTTTAGAAGTATTAGAACAGCTGTTCGTTCAGTTTTTTTAGCTGCTGATACTGCTCTTTCAATTGAACTTTAGAAGTATTAGAACTGCCGAATACGGCTGCGTCCGCCTTCCCAGCTCATGCTTTCAATTGAACTTTAGAAGTATTAGAACCAGGCCTGACTTTGGAGAAGAGGGAGATCCGACTAGCTTTCAATTGAACTTTAGAAGTATTAGAACAGACGTGTTAAGGAGGCCGTTGCGGAATGATTCAGGCCTTTCAATTGAACTTTAGAAGTATTAGAACATGTCTCCATGGCTACTTTCCCTTACCTTGACATCACTTTCAATTGAACTTTAGAAGTATTAGAACCACGCGAATCTCCAGGAATGCTTGTCACGATGATAACTTTCAATTGAACTTTAGAAGTATTAGAACGGTAAATTACGACCGTTTCCACCCATTTCTTGCCTACTTTCAATTGAACTTTAGAAGTATTAGAACGATATCCATGTAGCATTGTCTAAAGGTTCTAAAACACTTTCAATTGAACTTTAGAAGTATTAGAACTCAAGCATGACCTTGCGAAGAAGCTAGCAGACAACCAGCTTTCAATTGAACTTTAGAACTGTTGAAAAGGTCACTAGCGGATAGAGCACCTTATGTAGTTCACATTCTTCAATCATACCTCTGCTGGTTCAAATCTTAACTATTTGATCTAATTTCGGACTAGTTGTTAGCTTTTTTCCACCCAGATAGCTCCTTTTTCGGTGTCTTCTACTTCGAAGCCGAGGCCTTCAAGCTGGTCGCGGATGAAGTCGCTGGTTTCGTAGTCTTCCCGGTTTCTTGCGTCTTTTCTGAGTTCTAGCATTGATTTGACAAGGCCTTCTTCTTTCTCATTTTCTTCAAGCTCTACTCCGAGAAGTTGGAGGCCTTCGAGGATGTAGTCGCGTGCTTTGTCGAGGCTTCCGTCTTCGTATCTTTCGATTTCTGAGTTGATGTCGTTGACGAATTTCATGAGGATCTGTTTTGCTCTTGCGGTGTTGAGGTCGTCGTCCATTGCGGATTCGAATTTTTTCAGGAATTCGTCGCATTCTTCGTCCAGGATTGTTGCGCCTGAGCTGGAGAATTTTTCTATCTTCTGTAGAGTTCTTTTGATCCTGGTGAGTTCTTTTTCCGCTTTTTCGAGGCCTTCCATGGAGAAGTCTGTTTCGCTTCTGTAGTGTGAGCTTATCAGGTAGAGTCTTATCGTGTTTCCGTTGAATCCTTCGTCCAGTAGTTCTTTTACTGTGTAGAAGTTTCCTTCGGATTTGGACATTTTCTCTCCTTCTACCTGGATGAATTCGTTGTGGAGCCAGTAACGTGCTTGACCGTCTCCTGATGCTGCGAAGGCCTGGGCGCGCTCATTCGGATGATGGGGGAAGATGTGGTCTTTTCCTCCTGCGTGGATGTCGAATTCGTCGCCCAGGTATTTCTGGGACATGACAGAACATTCGATGTGCCAGCCAGGATAACCCTTGCTTTCCAGTAATTCTCCGCCGATCTGGAAGTCTGCTGTCCATTCCATGAGATGTTCAGAGCCTTCAGAGTTCAGCCAGAGAGCGAAGTCAAACTGATTCGTTTTTTTCTCATCCGGTTCGACACGGCTTCTGGCTTCCTCTTTCAACTGTTCCAGGTCTTTCTTCGCCATCTCGCCGTACGGATAATCCTCCGAGAATTTTTCGACGTCGAAGTAGATGTTTCCATCTTTTTCGTAGGCGTAACCGTTGTCGTAAATCTCCTGGACGTACTCTATCATCTCGTTGATATGACCGGTGGCCCGGGGCATTATATCCTGTCTCTCCACGTTCACCGCTCTCGTATCTTCGAAATAACGTTTGATCTGGTCTTCAACCAGCTCCATGGGTTCAAGGCCTAATTTTTTCGCCCGTTTCTCGACTTTATCCTCTCCCTGATCCCCATCATCGGTTAAGTGGCCGACATCAGTGATGTTCTGTACATGTCTTACCGTATAACCTTTGTACTCAAGGTATCTTCTTAGAGTATCCCAGACAACGTATGCACGGGCGTTTCCTACGTGTAAGTCATCGTAGATTGTCTGTCCACAGCTGTAGAACTTTACCTTTCCTTTTTCCTTCGGTTTAAATTCCTGTTTCTCGCGCTCCAGAGTATTGTACAGTTTCAGAACCATGGAACTTCACCTTCAACCATGAGCAGCGTAAAAACTGAGAAAATCAAACTTTCAGTGACACGGACAAAAACACTCACTGCTCATACAAGAAAAACAACGGCTGGATTTTTAAATAAGAAAGGCCTTCCTATCTCAGGCCCAGTTTCTCCGGCGCCTGGATTTCTCCAAGTGTCTCAAGGCCTTCAAGCTCCTTAGGGTCTATCCATCTGTGTTCTGAGTGTTCATGGTTCATCTCGACGTTCCGCGTATCGGATTCCATCAGTACTGGGAAGATTTTCCAGAGGCCTAGCTCTCCTTTATTCGTGTAGCTTTCCCCGGTTCTGAGAACTTCTGTTTCAAGGCCTGTTTCTTCCCTGATTTCCCGTTTTGCGGCTTCCTTGACGGATTCGTCTTCCTCTATTTTTCCGCCGGGAAAGGTCCAGAGGCCTGAGCTTGAGGTCTGTTCGGAGCGTTTCATCACCAGGTATTTTCCCTGGTTCCTGATGATTCCGATCGCTACTTTTCCCTCAGTTTCTACCATTTTTTAATTATGCGGAGGGCATTTTCTGCATTTTTTCCAGGAACTGGGCCTGATCCTCCCGCTGTTCGAGTCTCTCAGCTTCCTCGCTGTGGACGTACTCTGTGATCTCATCAGGTTTCACCCATTTCACCTCTTCAAGATCATCCAGGGCCTCTGGATCATGTGAATCTGCCACGCAGTGGAAAACAATCTGTAAAGAATCTTTTTCGCCTTCTTCCCAGGAAAAACTCATTATATCCACGGCCTGGTGAACATCCACTACAAGGCCTGTCTCCTCCTTTACTTCCCGTTTCACCGCTTCCTCTATCTTTTCTCCGTGTTCCAGGTGGCCTCCGAGGATATGCCATTCCCCTGAGATCGGATGGCCTTTTTCCTGTTCTTTTTTACCGATCAAGATTTCACCTCTATCAGTGATCAAGGCCTTTACAACCGTACGAAAACTTTTTTGTTTCGAACTTTCCCTGTCTTCAGAAGATTCTCCCATGGAAACATTTTCTACATCAGTCTTTTTCTAATTGACGACATCGACATTCAAATCCTCTTCCATGCCTTTCCAAAAATCGAACCTGGATTCCTCAGAACTGACCTGCTCAAACTTTTTTGTCTTCAGAAAGATTAACTGAGTTGAAAAACCTTCAGTCGATCGACCTTCTCAGCTCCATCTCAAAGGCCTCATGGGAAGGCATAAACAGATCGAAGTTGCTGTAAGGCTCCTGTACGTCAGTGAACTCTACAGGTACGGCAGGAGGCCTTTTACTCTCGGATCTATGTCTTTTACCCAGTACAACGTCTGTCAGTTCGTTTAGTGAAACTCTCCTGGGTTCTGTATCAACTTCTGCGTATACGATTACTTCATCGCTTTCTGAAAGATATCCTTTCCGGTGATAGTTCTGGAAGCCTGTCTCCGCCAGTTCTACACGGGTTTTTCCTCCTTTTGAAAGGTAATCATCGATAAGGTTGAACTGGCTGTTCAGATCGGAGGCCTCCATTCTGTAGCTGTCTTCGAGGCCTGTAACTCTGTAAGAATCGAAAATCCTGTCGAAAGGTGTATCTCCGGAACCATCGTCCGGCATAAAGCACTTTTCGGCCTGAAGTTTTTATAAATGAGTTCACAAAATTGTAATCGATGGCAAAACCAGTGGAGGATTCTTCAGTTTTCTTTTACGGGGCTTTCGCTGTTATATGACTAATCTTCTCAGCCCAGAACGCTCCAGACAGGAACTTGAGGGAGGCCTTGAATTAGAGGAGCTTGCGGACCGGCTTGAAGGAGAGGAAATTGACGAAGTTGAAGGTTTTGACCTGGTCTATTCCAAGGACCGTAGAGAAAGTTCTGAGAGCCATGGCTCGACCTACAGGCTACAGGAGACAGGGACAGACTGGTATGAAGACGAAAATCTGGAAAAGATAGAAGTTGAAGGCCTTGAGATCGATATACAGGAGGTTAGGATGAACTCTGTTACGGGAGAGACCGTTCTTATCGATTCTGACGGCAAAGAATCCCGGTACGATATAAGAAGCTCATTTGAAGGCTCTACGACGTTCACGCAGGAGGTTGGGAGAAATACCTACGTCTTCAGGTATGACAAGAACGATGAAGATGTCAGAGCAATCGAAGTCGGCGGAGAAATGGAGCCAAGTTACTGGGGCAGTTCAGACCTGGAGAAGAGAGCAGAACTTATGGATAAGCTCTACCATGAGACCAGAGAACAGCTCTGGAAGGAAAAAACAACTGAAGAAGATATAGAGACCAAAGACTCCAAGTTCGAGAAACTGAGGCCTTACTACAACGCCGTCACCAGCAGGATAGATCAAGACGGAAGAGCAATCATAAAAGAAAACACACATATAGGAAGCGCCAGAGGAGGCCACATCAAGAGAAACTTCAAGAAAGCAGTCAAAAGAGCACCAAACGACTCACTGGACAACTACACGATAGAAAACGACGGCAGCGAATACCCAATAATCATAGAAGAAAACTAACCCCATTCCAGAACTTATCAAGGCCTCAAAACGTTGGAATTTCCAACATCAAGCACGCTGAGGCCTTTCCCTCTGAATTACTTTATTGTCCGTGAGAATTGGAATGGGAAAAAGCCGGGTCTGGGATTTGCACCCAGGTAGGCGGCTATCTCACTTGAAGCTGAACGCTTCTCAATCCTCGTCCCAGAGGGACTTGAGGCCTTGCAGGCCGCTGCATGACTCCTCTGCCAACCCGGCATTGGAAAAACTGGGCTTTTTCCGGTAGTTGAGGTGTTTTTGCCTGACCGGTTTAAAGGCCTTTAACATATGTTATGTGTTTTTCGAGTTAGGGGTTAGAAGTTTTAAATCAAGGCCTTGGGGACTGTTTCGCCTTTTTAATATTCGGGGTTTAATCGTGAGGGTATAAGGGGATTCTAAAATTATGAAGATAGAAGTGCTTGGCAGTACTCAGGACGGTGGTGTTCCGCATCTTGAGTGTGGCTGTGATGTCTGTGAGGCGGCGCGTGAAAACCCTGAGGAGGCGAAGAGGAACGCGTCTATCCTGTTGAAAGATAGTGAGGAGGAGGACAGCTTCAGGTATCTTGTTGATGCGACTCCTGACGTCCGTTACCAGGTGAAAGCAGATTACCTGGACGGTGTTTTCATCAGTCACGGGCATCTGGGGCATATAACAGGCCTTCTTCAGTTCGGAGAGGAGGGAGCGAACAAGACAGATCTCCCGCTCTATGTTTCCGATAAGACAGAGGATTATATCAGGAAGAACGATCCTTTCAGGCTTCTCGTCGATAAAGGTAACGTTGAGATAATGAGTTTCAACGATGAGGACGAAGTTGATATCCAGGGAGGTAGGATAGAGGCCTTTGAAGCCAGGCACAACCGTGTGAACACTGATACTTTGAGCTTCATGATTCACGGCGAGGAAAAAAAGCTTTTCTACATCGCTGACATCCACGAATGGACGGAGAAAACCCTGAACCTGATGCAGCAAGCCGACATCGCGATAGTCGATGGAACATTCTGGAGTGAGGAAGAGATCGAAAGATACGAGGAAGTACCTCATCCTGTCATGAAAGAGACCATGCACCTGGCAGAAGGCTGGGACACAGATATCTACTTTACACACATCAACCACACCAATCCAGCCCTGAGAAAAGACACAGATGAAAGACAGGAAATACAGGAAAGAGGATTCGGAGTCGCAGAACAAGGCATGGAATTCGAACTCTAGGGAAAGGCCTTAAACCACGGCGACAAGAACAATAAACACAAGACCCTTTCTGATGAAAATGATGGAAGACATCTGGATCAAAGATAACGAAAAACTGAAGAAAAAAGGATTCCTAACAGTAATAATACTCGTCTTCACACTACTACTAGGCTCTACAGGCCTCAAAGGCAACCAGGTATTCTACCTGTCATTCCTCGCCTCAGCACTTACATACTACCTCATACTCGACAGAGAACGAGTACAAGGCCTCATAGTAACACTACTTGCCTTCTTCGTATCAGGAACCTTCTCACTCTACACCGGAAGCCTATTCATCGGCTCAGAACTCAAATCATTCATCAACTTCAAACCACTGCTCCTGACAGTAATCTTCGCCATCACCACCATAGGCCTCATACCAGAAAACGTACTATCAGAAATAAGACAGAGACTGCCAGTATAGAATTGTTGCATCCTTTCGGCAGGATCAGGTGGATCCTTCAGGTCTCTAATATTTTCCCCTCCTGTTTTTAACCTTTCCAATTCAAGGCCTTTGTTATGGGTAGGCTGGGCGATTCGGGGTTGCCTGTAACCTGAAATCCTCTATATGCAGTGAGCCGAAAACCGTGGCGAGGCGGTCTTCCAGTGGTTAGGCCCCTCGGTTCAGTTGTTGATGGTCCGTCCTCCGGGATGCAGCAGGTTGTGAACTGTGTCAGGCCTTGACGGGAGCAGCACTAAGCAGTCGGTTGCATGTTCGGGGGGTGGCGGACCTGAGACTGTCCGTGGATTCGCCGCCGTTGAAAGTCGTCCAGCCACGGGAACCCGCTGGTTTTTACATCTCTCCATCGGTTTTCTTTTAACGATTCCATCACAAATTCTGTATTGCCGATGATCAAGGTATATGGGACTTCGCATGTTTCAAGAGAAAGTTTTGATGTAATCGATGAGGCCTTCAAGGAGCTAGATCCTGATGTAGTCGCTCTGGAGCTTGATCCTGTCAGGCTTGAAGCCATGATTCAGCAGGGACAGACTGATTCTCAAGGCCCAATATTCATGAAGATTATACAGAAGTTCCAGGCCTACATCGGGAAAAAGACCGGAGTCATGCCCGGGACAGAGATGCTTTACGCCTACGAAAAAGCAAGGTACGAGGGCGCGGATGTCATACTGATAGATCAGGACATCAGGATGACAGTCCAGAACCTGATGAACACGAGAAGGAAAGAAAGAGTAAAAGCGGTCGCAGGCCTCATGGCCAGCTTCGTTCTACCGGGAGAAAGTTTTGACGTCTCCAAGATCCCGGAGGATAAAAAAGTGGCCTACATGCTCCAGAAGTTCAGAGAAAGTTTTCCAGGAATCTACAAGGCCTTAGTGGATGACAGAAACATTCATATGACCGAGGCCTTGAAAGAGTACAGGGAAAAAAACCCTGATGATGACATAGCAGTTTTCGTCGGGGCAGCGCACAAGAAAGAGCTCAAATGTGAGGTCGAATGAAGAAATCCATAGTAAAAACTCAGTGGGAAGAAAAAAAGAAAGGATGGAAGGCCTCACTCTTGCTTGCGACACGTGAAGGATTTGAACACCTGCAGCTTTCTCCAGGCAGAAAATTTTCTTTCGAGATAACAGGTGAGAGAAGATGCACAGGTTACGCACCAGCTCCCGGTGAAAGAGCGAAATGCCCAGGGTTTCGAAAGCTGGAGAAAGGATCACAGTGCCCTGAATGCAGGGGAAAAGACATCTACTCCGGATACGTCAGAGGAGACACACAAAACGATCTAGACGGCGAGTTCTCCGTCTACCTCGCCCAGATCTCAGGAGAAGTAAAGGTCGGAGTAACAAGAAGCAAGAACGTGCCAAAACGCTGGGTAGAACAGGGAGCAGACTACGCAGCCGAGATACTTGAAGGCCTCACATCCAAAGTCGCCCTGGAAAACGAGGACAGAATATCCAGCAACGGCCTGACAGAAAGAGTAAGAAAAGAGAAGAAAACCTCACAGGCCTCAAGCCCGGAAAAACTCCGGGAAACCATGGAAGAAAAAGAACTGGAAGGAGAAATAGTCGATGTCAACGCTTTAACCATCTATCCGAACCTTGAAGGAGATTTTCGAAGAAAAGGCCTTTTCGAGGGAGAACTTGAGGCTGTGAAAGGCCAGATTGTAGGAAACGGCAGAATCGCGTTAGCCCTGACATCAGGGAAAGTACTGGACAGGCCTAAACAGAAGGGCCTCAACAGTTTCTAGAGGTGAGGGATTATTTTTTATTGATGTAGCGGCATATTGTTTCTTATGACTGACTTTGAGCGTGCGTTGGTTAACTCGTTCAACAACTTCTTTGAAGATGAGGAGATCAACGGAATCGCTCACAGGAAGAAACAGCACAGATTTTCTTCCCAGCTATGCGACGTACTGGTTGATTCAAAGCATGAAACCTTTTATATCGCGATCGAGAACAAATCCGTCAAAACTGACTCCACCAACAAGCTCTACTTCTCACAGCACTTCTCTCAGAGTAACGGAGCCCACCAGGTCGAACGTATCAGCGATTTTATCGACAGAAGCGGTAGAAACGGTTTCCTGGCAGTCGAATTCAAACGCGGAAGAGGGAAAGCGCGCAAGGCCTACATGGTGCCTTGGACCAGAGTGCGTGAGGCCTATGAAGAAGGCGAGACCGGTCTTCACTTGGATGAGATAAGAAATTTCCCGGAGATTTTCCGTGATTCCGAGGACTATGACCTGACTGAAAACATGATGGAAATGTTCGTCGAATCCGGGGCCTGAAATAGTTCTTTAAACCAGAGGCCTTAATTCTTATTTGATGGCCGAGGAAGCTGCGATCGATACCTCTGATGTAAAGAACTTTTTGATAGGTTCGGCAGTTACTGGTGTAGCCTTCAGTGCTTTTACAGGGGTTTTCACGTTCGAAAATCTTGCTTTCTACATGCTGGCAGGTATCACAGTCATGACTCTGAGGGAGGCAGGTCAGAGGACTGTAGCTCACTGGATGGAATCCTACGTCAATCTCAAGGTCTCCAGGGAAGGAGCTACTGTGACACTGGCTGCAGCTGTATTCTCAGTTGTCAGCGATTTCTCCCTTCTACTTATGTTCCCGATCTACAGCGATTTTTCAGGCGAAAGATACGAGCAATGGGGCAAAAGCATCGACGCAATGTGGATGAAAAGACAGTACTGGCTTTCATCCGCCGGAATAATAGGCCTCTGGACAGGATGGGCCGGAGCAATGGCCCTGTCCCTACCGCAGATGGCCCAGGCGATAGCAGCATTCACATTATTCCAACTGATGCCTTTCGATTACGAAAAGATTCCTACAGACCCACTTGACGGAGCAACCATTCTACGCTGGAGCGGTTTCTCCTGGCTGCTGATGACAGGGCTCACAATCGTCATGATCGCCCTGACTATGTGAAGACCCATTTTTTGACCAGTTTTTATATTCAGGCCTTGCACTTGAATCTTTATGCCGAAGATCAGTGTCGGAAGAGGCGAGGATCTGGAAGAAAAGTACGGGATGAAAGGAACCGGCGAGATCGGCAGACATCTGGTCGGTGAAAACGAGGAAGCACACGCTGCAAACCCGATAAACTTTGACATCGCCACGCCTCACGTCATGGGAGTTTTCGGCAAGAGAGGAACAGGAAAAAGCTACTCTCTCGGAACTATAGCAGAGGAGATACATGATGCAGATATCTCTGATAACCTTTCTACTATCTTGGTCGATCCTATGGGCATCTACTGGTCCATGAAAAGGCCTAATGACAGGGCGGCGACGATGCTGGAGCAATGGGATCTAAAACCGAAAGGATACGACATCAATATCTTCATTCCCGAAGGCAAGACGGAAAGTTTCGAGCAAAAAGACATGCCGTACGATAAAACATTTACACTGAATCCGGCAGAGCTTTCCGCAACTGAATGGTCAATGGCCTTCAACCTCGAGCTTAACTCCAAGATCGGTATCCTTCTGGAGAGAGTAGTCACGAAAATGGACGACAAGTTCGGAAACGACTACACACTCAACATGATGATCAAATCCCTCGACAAGTTTGATTTCGACAAAGATACACGCAGAGCACTGGAAAACCGTTTCCAGAACGCGAAGGACTGGGGAATCTTTGGCGAGGAAAGCACAATCGACGATTTTATGACAAGAGGAGAGATCTCGATCATCGACATGTCAGTCTTCGGAGAGATGAGCTCAGGATGGTCAGTAAGAAGCCTGGTAGTAGGCCTTCTAGCGAAAAGAGTACTACAGCAGAGAATGGCAGCCAGAAGGATGGAAGAACTTGACGAAATGCAGGGAATATCGGAAAACGAGATGCCTATCGTCTGGATGCTTATCGACGAAGCCCACCAGTTTATACCGAATAACGGAAGGACTCCAGCCACCAAACCTCTTCTAAGATGGGTAAAGATCGGAAGAGAACCAGGAGTCTCACTAGCCTTATGTACACAGCAACCGGCAAAACTCAACTCAAACGCATTATCTCAGTGCGATGTAATCCTCTCCCACAGATTGACAGCGAAGGAAGACATCCAGGCCCTGGGAGAAATCATGCAGAGCTACATGAGACATGACATCGGCCACTACATCGACGCGCTTCCTGACAGGCCTGGAACAGGACTCATGCTGGACGACAACTCGGAGAGAGTATTCCCCATCCAGATGAGGCCCAGAAGAAGCTGGCACGCAGGAGGAACACCAGACGCCTTCGACGAATAAAAAGAAAAGGCCTCTGAACAGGGAATTTATCAACCAATTTCTATTTAACTAGTGATAGAGGCCTCAGAATATGCAGATTACTGACTACTTCAGTGAAGAAATAATCCTCGGAGTGGAACAGATATTCCTAGCGCCGATAAATACTCCGGAGATGATACCTACACTCCTGCCTCTCATCCTCGGAGGAATCGTACTTGAACTGTACTTCGGAAAACACAAACACGAGAGCCTGGGATGGAACTCATCCGTCTCCAACTCTGTCATCTGGATAAGCACAGGCCTCACACTGCTTCTAACATCCAACATCACAGGCCCTATCGAGAAAACAGTCACCTACTTCCTGATAGGAGTAGGCCTCCTAACAGGCTACCTCAACTTCTTCCACAAATGGAACTCGACAGTCGCATTCCTGGCCTCATCATCAGGAATGGTCTACTCCCTGGCCTATGTCGCCACAGTCATAATCAAATCAGGGATGCCAGTAAACCAGATAACCCTGCAGTCAGCCATACTCTCACTCACAGTCATAGGAACAGGCTTCCAGATAATCAAATTCCTCGAACCCCCTGAAAGAGACAAATTCGGCCTCCAGACATGAAAAACAGATCCAAACGCTGAAAGGCCTCTCCCCAGTCAGTTTATCAAATTTCAACCCTGTAAATTTTCTGTGACACAGCTTCTCAAAACCGATGTACTGGAATCCAGAGCCTACCAGGAAGTCATCGCAGCATCAGCATCAAACAAGAACACACTGGTAGTCCTGCCCACAGGCCTTGGAAAAACAGTTATAGCAGCGATGGTCGCATCCCAGAAACTGAAAAACGGCAAAGTCCTCTTCATGGCACCTACGAAACCGCTGGTCGAACAACACCTCGAAGAATTCAACGGACTGCTGAACGTCGACAAAGAAGATATGCAGGTGATGACAGGAGATACAAGGCCTGACAAAAGATACGAACTCTGGAGAGAGAAAAAAATCTTTTTCGGAACACCTCAAGTCGTGGAAAACGATATAATCGCAGGAGAAATACCTGTACAGGACTTCGCATTAACCATCTTCGACGAGGCCCACAGAGCCACAGGAGAATACAGCTATGTCTTCATCAGTGAAAAAATGAACAATCAGAAACTGGCCCTGACAGCTTCACCAGGCGGCGACAAGGAAAAAATCATGGAGGTCGCAAACAACCTGGAGATCAATAACTTCGAGGTCAGAACCGAAGACGACCCTGATGTCGAACCATACATACAGGATAAAGAAGTGGACTGGAAATACGTCTCACTGGACGACAGATTCAAAACCGCAAAAAACCATCTGGAAGACGCAAAAAGAGAACAGCTCAAAGAACTGAAAAGACTGGATCAGATAAACTCCCTGAACAACGTGCAGAAAACAGACCTGCTGAACCTGAGAGGAGAACTCGGCTCCAAACTATCAAACTCAGATGACCCAAAACTTTACTCAGCCATAAGCAGGGTCGCAACCGCATTAAAAATTTCCCAGGCCCTGGAACTTCTGGAAACCCAGGGAGTAAGCCAGGCCTACAACTACATGAGAGGCCTCGAAAACGATGACTCGAAAGCAGCCAAGAGAGCTGTAGACCACGACAAATTCTCCAAAGCCCGCGGAATGACCGAACACCTGAAGAAAAAAGGAGAAGAACACCCAAAAATCGATAAACTACGGAAAATAATCGGCAAAAAAGAAGAAAACGAAAAAGCAATGATCTTCACCGAGTACCGCTCCTCATGCGACGCAATAGTCAAAGAACTTAACACCCAGGGCCATAACGCAGTCAAATTCATAGGCCAGCAGGGAGACGACGGAATGACACAGAACAAACAGGCAAAAGTACTTCAGGCCTTCGAAGACGGCAAATACGATGTTTTAGTTTCTACAAGCATCGGTGAAGAAGGCCTCGACATCCCCGCTGTAGACTACGTCGTTTTCTACGAACCTGTGCCTTCAGGAATCCGTGATATCCAGCGAGCTGGGCGTACAGGCCGTCAGGAAAGCGGTAAAGTCATTGTCTTGATCGCGGAAAACACTCGTGACGAAGGATACTACTGGAGTGCACACCACAAAAAGAAGAAAATGAAGAAAGTACTAAATGAACTCAAGGGAGAAACCTCGGAAATGGCAGCTGAAAAAGAGAAAGAAGATAAAAACGGTCAGAAAACACTAGCTGACGGATTCGACGATGAGAAGGCCTCAGAAGAAAGCGAAGAAGAGGATGAAAAAATTGCTGATCCTACAGAAGAAGAGGAACTTGTGGTCTACGCCGATGACCGTGAGAACAAGGTCTCGAAAGAACTCTCCCGCATGGACGCCATCGTAAAGAAAAAACGTCTTGACGTCGCAGACTTCCTGGTATCAGAGAGAACAGCGATCGAGAGGAAAGAAGCAAAGGATTTCGTAGACTCTATAATCGACAACAGAGTATTCGACCAGATCCAGAGCCTCCACCAGTTCGAGAACCCGGTCCTCATCATAGAGGGAAAAGACCTGTACTCGCATAGAGACATACATCCCAACGCCATAAGAGGCGCCCTCGCATCCATCGCCATCGATCACAGCGTAAGCATACTCTGGAGCAACGAAATCAAAGGAACAGCCGAACTCCTCGAAAGCCTAGCTAAAAGAGAACAGGAAGAAAACGAGAAAGAAGTAGCAGTAAGAGGAGGAAAAAGCCCGAAAACGGAGAAAGAACTCCAGGAATTCGTCGTCGCAGGCCTCCCAGACGTCAACACAAAGATAGCGAGAAGACTCCTGAAAGAGTTCGGAACAATCCAAAAAGTACTCACAGCTAATGAAGAAGAGCTCAAAGAAGTGGAAGGCATCGGCGACAAAAAAGCACGTTCAATACGGGAACTCGCAGAAAAAAAGTATGAATAAACCAAAAAAAGCCCTGATAATCGGAATAGACCCCGGAAGCACATCCGCAGTCGCAGCACTCGACCTCGACGGAAAAATACAGCTACTGGAAAGCGGAAAAAACTTCCCACCCAGCGAAATCATAGAAAGAATAGTCAAAGTCGGAAAACCTGTCGTAATCGCCTCCGACAAAGGGAAGACGCCTTCCACAGTAGAAGACATCAGAACATCGCTCGGAGCAAAAATTTTCGAACCAGACCAAGATCTTGACTCACAGAGAAAAAAACAGCTAGGCAAAGGATCCAATTCTCACGAGAAAGACGCAGTAGCATCCGCAGTACACGCATACAAAAACCTTCAACGCGAGATAAGAAAGATAGAAAAATACAACGACAGACTTGAAACCGAAAGGCCTGAAATAGCAAAAAGATACTTCTCAGACAGGCCCCTGAAACCTGAAAAAACCGAAAAAGAAGAAGAAAACACCGATATTACCCAGGAAAACAACAAGGCCTCTCAGGCAGAAAAAGACCGGGAAAAAGAGAGACTCAGAACAAAAGTCAGAAACCTTGAAGACCAGGTAAAGGCCCTGAAATCAGAGCTAGGCGAGGAAAAACAGGGTAAAAAACAGTTAAGAAGTAAATACGAAGACCTGAAAGAAGGCAAGAGAGATAAAATAGTTAAGGACCAGGAGATAAGCAAGAGAGAAGGCATAATAAATGAGAAAAACAGTGAAATACAGGAACTCGAAGAAGAACTGAAAAACGCAGAGATAAGAGAAAAACAGTACAAAAAAGCCATTTCAAAACTCAAAGACGGCGCAGAAATCATCCCTATCATAAACGGCAGAAGCGAAGAAGTCCCTGAAAGATCCGTAACCAGATCAGACGAGATAAAGGAAAGACTGAGAAAAAGAGGATTCAACATCCACAAAATAGAGGAGATCAAAGGCATAGAGCTAAAAGACCACTACATCGCTGAAGACTTCCCCGACACAGCGGAAAACTTCGAAGAAATCATCGAAGAATACAAAGAATCACGATGAACCCGGAAAAGGCCTTTGACAGGAAAGAAATGAACAAACAACAGAAAAAACTGTTCGAAGGCCTCAAATTTACCTTCAAACTCCTGTTCGCAGGCCTGATCTTCCAAGCTATACTTTTCATCTATCCAGATACTACCTCTGCACAGGCATTTCTCGCCCAGATCGTAGCAGTTATAGTTGATCCGCTGATGAAAGCCTCATTCACCGTTTCAGGGATAAAAGTGGTCACGGACGGCGTCCATTATATTATCACCCAGGACTGCCTGGGCTGGAAATCCATGACGGCGTTCACTGCTCTTGTCTTCGCATCAACAGAAAAATACAGGAAAAACCTGAAATACATCTTCGCAGGTACAGCCCTGTTATTCCTGGCCAATATCGTACGGATAGTGACAACTATCTATCTAAGCCACACAGGAATCATTTCCTTCCAGATAATCCATGATACATTATGGAAATGGAGTCTTACAGGCCTCGTACTGGCCCTCTGGATACTCTGGTTCGAAAAACTCCAGTATATCGACGAGCCTGTTTCAAAGCTGAAAACATTTTTTCCAAAACCGTACTAGAATATCTGTAACAGGAGGAAGACTCCAGCCCCGAAAACATCTGTCATCAACAAGGCTACAGGGAACACTGGCATAAAACGGATACCTTCCTGTACCTCTACCTTCTCCACTTCCAGCTCCTCAATCTCTTCCTCTGAAATACCTTCAATGATATCTCCCTGTTCAGCAACAACCTCTCCTCCCTCCAGATCCTCCACAGAAACTGTTTTAGTCATCTCCGAATCCTCCAGGACCTTGAGAAATCTGTAGAGAAAGATTATGAAGACCAAAGCCAAAAAATACAGATAAGGGTTCAAATCCACGGTTCCTGCATACAACGAGAAAAGGCCTGCGGCCACAACCTCAACAGGAATTCTCCTTTTATCCTCCAGTATTCTATCCCTCGTACGTTCGAAGAAACCTTCAGACCGGACAGCTCTGTAAAAAGCGAATCCTACAGTATAGACAAGGCCTACAATCATTATATTTACAAACAAGTTAACAGGATAGATCAACCCAGGCCCTGAAACCGCATAAGGCGCTGCAAAACCAAGGACTGTCACTCCCATGGCATCCGCTCCACCCCACAGGCCTTTCCAGTAAGCCATCCAGCCATAAGCAGAAAAGGCAAGGCCTGTCCCTATCATCCAGAGAAAAGGCTCTACACTCCAGGCCTGGAACGCATAGATAGCGTGAAGTATGATTCCTGCTCCTATCGCTACGAAAGCTGGAAGATCCGGTACATCTCCTTTCTCGGAGAACACGTCATAAAACGAACTGATGCACAGGGCACAGAACGCCAGTACATGGGACAGAACGAGGTACATAATAGTCTTTAAAACCAGTCCTAGTTAAAACTATACTGTCTAAATGTCAGATAACTGGCAAAACCTTATCATCGAAACAGGAGTAGACACCGTTCTAAACTACCTCGCAGAGAACCAGAAGGCCTCAGTATCAGAGATATCCCAGGAAATAGGTGTCAAACAAGACAGAGTCAAAGAATGGGCAGATGCACTCGAACAAGAAGGCCTTATAGACAAAGACTACACTGTAAGATCTGGCCTAGTCCTGATATACGACGAAGAACATGTCGAAGAAATGAAAGACAGGAGACAGCAACTTCACAGCAATATAGAGGACAAAACACAGAAAATTGAGGACCACGCAAGAGAGAAAAGCCAGAGCGTATCAAAACTCAGAGACGAGCTACAGAAAACCGCGATGGATATGGAAGCCCAGGAAGAAAAATACAACTCGATAAAAGAAAGGATTAGCCAGCTTCACAGCCTGGAAAAAAGACTGGAAAAACATATAGAAGACCTAGAAAACGATCAGGTCACACAGGACACATTCCAGCTTCTCGAAGAAATCGACGAAGTCATGGAAGAAGTCGACGAAGCAGAACAGGAAATAGACTTCGAACACGAAGAACAACAGGTCAGAAAAAAAGTAAAGGCCTTCCAAAACCTCCACGACAAAATAGAGAAAATAGAAGACAAAAAAATACAGGAGAAAAAAAAGGAACTTAGAGAAAAAGAAAAAGAGAAAAAACAAGACGAAAAAAACGAGGAAAAAACCAGATTTGGAAAAATCACCTCAAAAATACCGTTTAAATTACCGCCCAACCCACTCACAGGCTCAAAAGAAGAAAAAGAAAGCAAAGAGGAAGAAACCCAGGAAAAAGAGGAAAGGCCTGAACAGGAGACAGAAGAACAAAATACAGACAAAAAACACGGGGCGGAAAACACACAGGAAACCCCAGACAAAGAAAAAAGCAGTGAAAAAACCTCAAAACAGGATAAAGTACAGGAGGTAATGGAGGAGAATCCCCCGGATAAAGCCCCAGATAAAGATTCAACGGAGAGTGAGGAGGCCTCAGAAGAATCCCCAGGCTCCAGTACAATCGAAAGTCCATCCATGGACGAAGAAAATAACAGCGAAGAGGCCTCGGAAGCCGGTTCCGAACAGGAAAGCTCTGGAAAAAATGATTCGCAGGATCACGGTTCCTCCATAATCGAGAGCGGTTCGATGCACGAAAAAAATTCTGATAAAGACTCTGACAGTGGGAGAGGAAGTGTAGAAGATACTGAAGGGAAAGAAGACGAAAGCACAGAAAAAGAAGAAAGTACTGAGGAAAAAAACGAAGATACCCAGGCCTCAGAGAAAAATCTTGGCGAAGAAAGCGGTGATAGAGATTATGGAGAGATCTTGAACGATAATATAGAGAAAGCTGCGGAGTTCAGGATCGAGGAACTTGAGGACCCGGATTACAAGGCCTTGCTCGAGTTCGAGGAAAGCCACAAGGACCGTAAAACTATGAAAGAGTTTCTCAGAGGTAAGATAGACGATGAGTGAAGAAGACGATTCTCTGATAGAAAGCGGTATGATGGACGAACAAGCAGAGGATCAGGGAGCTTCAGGCGGTGAAAAAGAGGCCTCAGAAGATGGTTCCATGGACATAGAGGACGAGATCGAGAAGAACCTGGCAGCGATAGAACAGGCCTCTGAAGACGATGAAATCCAGGAATCTGATGGAGAAAACTCCGGAGATGATTCTGGAGATGGTTCTGGAGATGATTTCCAGCTCGTTGAGTCAGAGGACTATGAGGACGAAGATGAAGAGGATGAGGAAGGCTCCGATGAAGGTTCGGGTTCATCTATAATAGAAACAGGTTCGATGTCAGAGGGAACTGAAGAAGACGAAGAGGCCTCAGAAGATGAAGAGGAAGAAGGCCTTGAGGGGGAAGATATTCCTGAGGAGGTTGAGATTGAAGGCGGTAAGAACGAGATCGAGGTCGAGGATGATCATGAGGATATCCCTGAAGAAGACCATGAGGAGGTCGAGTACGGGGAAAGCACTCTGGATGAGGTAAATCAGAGTTACAAGGTTGATGCGGATCAGGTTCCAGCTAAAATCATGATTGGAGATAAGGACGATGAGTACGTCCCGATTTACTTTATTAACAGGCCTCAGATCAGTCTGGGTACGGAGGCCTTTGTGGATAATATTAGGAAGCGTGTTATTGAGAATGTGGAGTTGACGAGAGAGGAGTTTACGGATTCTGATGAGATTGAGACTGTTAAGAGAAAGTTCAGTGAGGAGGTTGAGAAGCAGTTGGATGATCTTTTGCCTGATTCCGATGAGCGTGCGAAGGAGATTCTTATCGGGAATTTGATTCATGACATGGTCGGGCTTGGTGATGTCGAGATCCTTTTGAATGATCCCAGGCTTGAGGAACTTGTTATCAACTCTGCGGATGAGCCGACGTGGGTCTATCACCAGGAGCACGGCTGGCTGAAGTCAAACCTTACTTTTGAGAACGAAGAAGAGATCTACAATTACTCGTCGGAAATTGCCCGTCGTGTCGGTAAAAACATTTCCTCCCTGGATCCGCTTCTGGACGCACATCTTCCCAGTGGAGATCGTGTTAACTCCACCATTCAGCCGATTTCTACCCACGGTAACACTATCACGATCCGTAAGTTCGCCCGTGATCCGTGGACAGTCATAGATTTTATCAAAAACGGTACTATTAACAAAGAAGTCGCTGCGTTCCTCTGGCTCTGTCTGCAGTACGAGCTTTCAGTACTTGTATCAGGAGGTACAGGAGCTGGTAAGACAAGCCTTCTGAACATCTTGATGCCTTTCATTCCTCCCAGTCAGAGGATCATATCCATCGAGGATACAAGAGAAGTACAGCTTCCGGAGTTCCTTCACTGGGTGCCTCTTACGACGAGAGAGGCAAACCCTGAAGGTAAAGGAGAGATTTCGATGCTTGATCTGCTTGTTAACTCGCTTCGTATGCGTCCTGACCGTATCCTGGTCGGAGAGATCCGTAAAAAGCGCCAGGCAGAAGTCCTCTTCGAGGCGATGCACACAGGACACTCAGTATACTCCACAATCCACGCTGATACAGCAGAACAGACAGTTCAGCGTCTTTTAAATCCGCCTATCGATGTAGCGGAGCAGATGGTTAAATCAGTAGACGTTAACGTGGTCATGTTCCGTGAACGCAGAAGAAACTTCAGAAGAGTATTCCAGGTAGCAGAAGTCACCAAATCAGGTTACAAACGAGGAGGAGAGACGGAGCTTGGAGCCAACGTCATCTACGCTTGGGACTCGGAAGAAGACGAGATCAACAAGGAGAGAGAATCCACAGAGATCGTTGAGAAACTAAAACTCCATACAGGAATGAGCCGTGGAGAAATATTCGACAACGTAGAAAAAAAACAGGAAGTCCTGCAATGGCTCGTGGACCACGACATAACAGATGTAGAACAGGTAGGAAAGATCATCGCACAGTACTACAGCGATGAAGACATGGTAGTCGAGATGGCGCAGAACAATGAAGATCCTATGGAAATCGTCGAAAAATACGATTGACATTACGCAGGGTTTAAAAATTTCGTAACTTCCGACTATAATATGACAGAATTCAAGTTCTCCGGCAGAGTAAAACTCGGGATCGAAGAACAGCCATTCACCAGAGAGATCGAAGCAGAATCAGAAAAACACGCACAGGACAAACTCTACTCACAGCTGACAAGCGAACAAAACATCAGCAGATCCAAAGTAGAGATCAAAAACACAGAGGAGATCTAGAAATGCCACAAGACCAGCAGAAGATGCAGCAATACCAGCAAATCCAAAAACAAATGCAGCAAATCCAGGAATACGTAGAACAAGTCGACCAGAGCATAGAAAAAGTACAGGAATCCTCAGAAGCAGTAAAAGACCTCGCAGACATCGAAGAAGGAAAAGAAATCCTCGCACCAATCGGAGCAGGAACATACGCACTCGCAGAAATCAAAGAAACAACCAAAGTAGTCACAAACATCGGAGGAGAAACCTTCGAAAAAAGAGAAACAGAAGAAGCAACAGACATCCTCACAATGCAGAAAGAAGAACTCAAAGCAACAAAAGAAGAACTACAGACGCAACTACAGGAACTACAGGAAGAAATGCAAGGCCTACAGCAACAGCTCCAGCAACAGGCAATGGAAGAAAAAGAAGAATAAAAAAAGAAGGCCTCTCTATCAAACCTCTTTCTTCTACAAAAAGGCCTCACAGGGTGACCAACAATTCTCAATAACTTCAAGGACTCGGTAAAGGATTTTTCGGACGATGTAAAATCAGCTATAGCCGAGGAAGAACTTGATGAGGAAACCCTGAACCCTTTACTCGAAAATCTCCGGCTAAGGCTTTTGAAAAACAATGTCTCGCTTGAAGCTGCCGAGGCCATAGAAGAAGAGCTTCTTGAGACCTTGAGAGGCCGTGAAGTAAAAAGAGGAAAAGCTGAGGAAAAAGTTGAAGAAGCTGTCCGGGAAGTACTGCTTGAACTGCTTGATGACAGCTTTGACCTGGCACATGCACTGGATGAGGCCTCTGAACCTCCTGTAATGTTTCTCATGGGTTTCAACGGCTCCGGTAAGACCACTACAGCCGGTAAACTCGGAGACATGTTTGAAGACATGGGTATGGAAGTAGTTCTCGGAGCTGGAGACACTTTCAGAGCTGCTTCGATAGAACAGCTTGAGGAACACGGCAGTAACATCGGTGCGAAAGTTATCAGCCATGAATACGAATCTGACCCGGCAGCAGTCGCATACGACGCCGTGGAACATGCACAGAACGAGGATAAGATCGCTATAATTGATACAGCAGGTAGAAGCCACAGTGATGATAACCTGATGGGAGAACTGGAGAAAATGGTCCGGGTCAACGAACCAGATATCAGTTTCCTGGTAGTAGACGCCCTGGCCGGAAATGACGTGCTTGAACAGGCAGAGGCCTACGAAGGAATGTTTGACGCAGTTATCGTCACCAAACTGGATGTCGATGAGAGCGGAGGAGCCATTATCTCGATCAGTGAAAGAAGCGGGAAACCTGTCGCATACATTGGAACGGGACAGGACTACAGCGATATTGAAGAATTCGACAGGGAAGAGTTCGTAGATCAGATACTGGACTAGAAAAGAGGTAAAACTCCCAAGGCCTTGGCTTTCCTCACTCCAGGGTCTGAGATAGACTCTGAGTCCGCCGGCAGATAACTTGTTACATCTTCGAAGTGTCTTCCTCTCCTTACATTTTTCCTGTTATCATCGTAATCTATTACCTCTGTTTCATCCAGCATCGGCAGGTGACACTGCGCAAGGCCTACGTAAGCTGCTTTCCGTTCTCCAGACGTTATAGAATCTCCATCAGGTTGTTCTAACCTGGCCAAGTGCTCTGATAATTCCCCGACAGAAAATTTTACGTCCCTGCTATTACCCATATAGCTAAGGGTTTGCCTGCGCCGCCCATTACTGAGGGCATCATAGGCCTCATCTGTGGTCAAAACAGAATCTGTGTTCCGAGAGTCATCCGCTCCCGGAAAAGCACTTTCCTTGTGAGGCCTGTCCTCGATCAGTTCCGTATAATCATCTACACCGGGTAGAGGTTCTACAAGCCCTTCATGAGGATAACGGTTTATCAAATCCTCTTCATCAAGGATATCCAGATGATGCTGATGTATGGTAGCGTAGACACTCTTCAATTTTTTGTAAGATATCTCATCCAGGGGAACTCCCTGTTCCCATGCAGCGACCTGATCCGATAAATCTCTCTTACCTACAGGCTCAGAATCATTTTCCTGTTCCAGGAAAAGGCCTACCAGAGAATCAAGCATACCTGTATCACTGCTCAAGGCCTTGATAATACCTCTCCTCCTCGAGTTCTTCAGTATCTCTGCATCTTCCCTGGAAACACTTTTAGAACTACTAAGAGCAGGATGGCTTCTTCTAGACATTGATCAGAGACTAATTACCTCAGCACAACTTAATAAATAGTTACAAAAAATCGTATATGCCAGAGGATACACTTAGAGGTAAAAATAAACCATGAAATGGAGGAGGCCTTCTCTAGCTGTAAGCTGTCTGATCGTCCAGACGCTTCTGCATGGATTCCTCAAGCTTCCTCAGCTTTGACTTGAGAGGTTCCATGTCTTCGCTGAAATCGTCCATCTTGATCTGGTTACCGTTCGATCTTTTCTGGACGCGTTCCTTCCTCATCGTAGAGAGAAGATGATTTACCTCTGCTACGAGCTGTTCGTATTCTTTCATCTGGGCCTCAATGTAGGAGATCTCCTGCCCAAGCTCCTGTCTAAGCTCTTCAGTAACTTCTTCCTTCAACTCTTCTTTCATCTCCTCTTTTTCCAAGCCTAGCTTGCTGCGGACCGTGCTGTAAAATTTTTCCATTCCCATAATTTTAACAACCTGTATTTACCTATTCATCGTAAAAACCTTATAAGTTTTTAGGTCACTCCTCTGCTCTCGGATCAAGCTCCTTCTCAGACTCCGTCCCATCCTTCTCTCTAACCGCCTCAGGCACTACAACACCGAGATCCCAGTGCTGGTTCTCCTGATAGAAACGAGCCGTAACAGCACCGACAACCGCATCAAAGGCCTCAACCGAATCAATATCAGAGGAATCGACACCATAACTCTCTAAGGCCCTGTCTCCATCGATAGCCAGCTCCTCGGCCGAGATCTGAGGCTCAAACCTGATAAACTCTGGCTGAAGGCCTGTCTGATGAACGATCTGAGCCTTCAAGGTCTCCAGTCTCTTCACAACCTTCTCCCGGTGAGAGTTCGGCGTGAAGATAAATCCTTCATCCTGAAGCTCCTGCTCCTGCTTCGTGAGCTCTTCCTTACCCTGTTCAAGGCCTACATTCGCTGCTACAAGCTCTGGCTCGTACTCCTTTATCAGTTCGACGAGCTCAGAGTTTTCGTTTACAGAAAAAGTCTTGACTTCTTCATCCATAAAAGCGATTTGAGACTCCTCTTCGATACTATCCTTCAAGATCAGGCCTGCTATCATTCCGAACTTTCACCTTTCTATCATCTTCCTCGGCCTCAAACTCTTTAAGGGACCTGTTCTCCGAAGCAGCCCTGTAGACCTCACGCTCCTCAACAAGCCTCTCAACACCTACAAGAAAATCATGCAGGGCTTTGTTATATTCCTGTGGCTTCTCGTAGAAACTGAAGGTACCTGCGTCGATAACGCTGAGGTTGGCGCCTTCAACATCTCTTGCACACTGTCTGTCCGAGAACCTGTCCTCTGTAGCATGGATAATCATCGACTGTTTTACAGGAGTCCTGATACTGTAGTTCTCGACAAAACTCCTGTAATCCCCGTACTCCACAAGATCCAGGTCTTCCACAAAGTTCTTAACAACATTATAATCCGTGATATCGGAAAAGAAAAACTTCTTCACAAGCTTCGGCTCCATACAGCCAAGCTTCTTACCAATACCGTAAAGTTCACGCGGAACAGACCTGTAATCATCCTGAACACTGGTCAAAACCGTTCCAACAACATCTTCATCCTCCTCAAAGGCCTGAATCAATGAATTACCAGGTCCCTGACCGATCAAAACAGCATTCTCCACATCTTCCTGGGAGATAACAGTCTCCAAGGCCTTCATCTGATCATCAAAACCTCTGTTGCTGAAAGTAGTATTATACGCTGTAGTATCAAATCTTTTCGAGAAATAACGGATCTGATGCCCCCAGACCTCAGGACCGAGAACACCGGGAGTGAAGACCAGCTGAATAGGTGAATCTGTCCTGGATTCAAAATGGTGCAGATTCATGTCTCCCACTCTCTTAAGCGAAAACTCCATCGCAACAAGGAAAGGACCTGAAAACCTTTTATCTCTTTAACCACTCAAACCTAAACAAATGAACCCGAAAACCGCTCTCATCCTATCAGCAGTAGGAGGCCTCGCAGGATACCTGGCCTACCAGGCCTACGAACTCACCCAGATAGAATCAGGCCTCATCGTCCTGTTCATACTATCGTGGTTCTTCTTCTCAATGATAGGCTGGGAAAGCCTCTGGAACCTCCTGGCCTTCTTCAAAAACCCGTTCATGGCAGCATTAATGATAGCAGGCCTCGGATTCACATACTGGACATACCAGGGAAATCCTCTGCCAGACGCCTCCACATTCGGATTCGGAATGCTATTCATCGGCGCAGCATCCGCAATGTCAATCTACATGTACTGGAACATCGGTGGATAACCACTCCGGATGCGGAGATACCGAAGATCAGCTAATCTGATCTTCTGGAGCAGAAGGCCTGTTCAGGCCTTCGAGACACGCATTGAGCCATGCACGACATCGCTCTTATCCCAGGCCAGCACCTGATTTTTAACCCTTCAAGATGAAGTGATAATCATGTTTGACAAAATCAAGGACTCCATCCAGAAGTTCTCAGGCAGAAGCGTAGCTGACGAAGAAGCAGTCGAGGAACTTGTCAAAGACATACAGAGAGACCTCATCAAAGCAGACGTCGACGTAGGCCTTGTATCCGACCTCAGCGATGAGATAAGAGAAGAAGCACTTCAGGACGATATCCCTTCAGGCCTTACACGGAAAGAACACGTTCTCGAGATAGTTTACAGCAAACTTGAGGAGCTTCTTGGAGAAGAGGCAGAGGTCGAGATAGAGGCTCAGGACATCCTTCTATCCGGTCTCTACGGAGCAGGAAAGACTACTACAACAGGCAAGCTATCAGATTTCTACAGGAAGAGAGGCCTCAAAGTAGGGGTTATCGCAGCGGATACTGACAGGCCTGCTGCTTTCGAACAGCTCAAGCAGGTTGCGGAAGACGCAGGTGCTTCTTTCTACGGTGAAAAAGACGCTGAAGATCCTGTCCGGGTTGTAGCCGAGGGTATGGAGGCCCTGGACGACGTTGATGTAAGAATCGTTGACTCGGCCGGCCGTAACTCTTTGAACAATGATCTTAAACAGGAACTGGCGGAGATCGCTGATATCTTCAAGCCTGATAACAAATACCTGGTTATACCGGCGGATATCGGCCAGTCTGCGAAGGATCAGGCCCAGAGCTTTGATGAAGCTGTAGGTATCAACGGCGTCATCGTTACCAAGATGGACTCATCCGCTAAAGGAGGAGGCGCACTGGTAGCTTGTGAACACTCCGGCTCTGAAGTTACTTTCATAGGTACAGGAGAGGAGATGGGCGATCTGGAAATCTACGACCCTGTAGAGTTTGTCTCCGATATGATCGGACAGCCAGATCTGGAGTCCCTTCTTGAAAAGATCGAGGAGATGGATACAGACCCTGAGGAAATCCTGGAAGGCGATTTCACTCTGGAAGACTTCCAGCAGCAGATGGAACAGGTCACAGGAAGCGGTATGATGGACGACCTAATGGACCAGCTACCTTTCTCATCAAGCCAGATACCTGACAACATGTCTGACATGACAGAAGGAAAAATCGAATCCTACAACATCATAATAACCTCCATGACTCCGGAAGAGAAAAACGACCCAGACATCATCAAAAAATCCCGTGTCGAAAGAATAGCACAGGGATCAGGAACATCAAACAACGAGGTCCGCGAACTCCTCAAACACTACCGACAGACAAGAAACATGGTGGACAAGTTCGACAAAGGATCTATGAAAAGAGGCGGCGGCATGCAGGACATGATGAAAAACCTCGGCTTCTAAAAAACAGGCCTCACTACCTCACATCTATCCTGGAAAACTCCTCACTGATCCTATCCAGTTCTTCCTCACTGTAAAACTTTTTATCCCCAAAACTTCTCTCAAAACGGGTCTCCCACTCCTGAACCTCCTCATCAACCTCTTCATCAAACGAAGAAAGCGTAGAATAAGCAAGACCACTGGAAACCTGTAAAGTATCAAAAAGGCCTTTCCAACGGGAAGGAAAATTAATGTTCAGCCTGTAGAGGCCTCTGGTCGTCCCTAAAACCGCTAACAAAATCTTCCGGTAAATTTTCTCGGCGTATCTGCTTTTCAATGAGGAAAACCTCTTTAGGTCTCCCCGCTCCTCCCTACCTTATACTCTAGTGAACACTGATTTAAAATTGTTTCATAGCTGGATGAATATATGATAGCAGTTATATCTGACTCTCACATACCCAAGAGAGCCCAGGATATCCCAGAAAAATTTTACAGTATCTTAAACGAAGCAGAAACCATAGTCCACTGCGGAGACATCGTAAGCAAAGATTTCAAAGAAAAAATAGAAAAATACGGTGAAGTTGTAGCTGTAAAGGGAAACTGCGACAGGATGGACCTCGAACCCTCAGAAACATTCGAAAAACAAGGCCTCAAATTTGGAGCGTACCACGGATCGGGTATCACGCCCAGAGGCCATCATCCTACGCTTGTCAAGACAGCTGAAACTCTTTCCTGCGACATACTTTTCCACGGCCACTCACACAAAGAAGAAATAGTCGAAGAAGACGGGAAAATCCTTGTAAACCCGGGAAGCTGTACAGGAGTCGGCGGAGGAACAGCAAAGCCAGGAAACCCCACTATGGCAAAAATAGTTCCTGAAAAAGGCCTCAAAGCCCAGATAATAGAGAAAACAGATAAAGACCTGAGGGTTAAGAAAGAGGAAACCTTCCAGATCAGGTAAAAAGTTTTAACAGGCAGGTAGAAGTAAAATACGTCTGTGCAGAGAAAATACAGTTCCTACAGATTACCAGAAGACCTGGAAGATCTCAGCGAGTTCTCAAACCAGGATCTGAGGCTAGCACCGGAGTACGCAGAAATAGAAGAAGCCTACAGAAAAATTAAGAGCTTTCAGGACGCAGTGAATACACTTGAAAACTCCAAGGCCTCATACACGGACCCGGCGAAAGCAGTAGGCAGTATATGGCCTGAAGCCTACGAAGCGTTTATCTCTATGGAAAAAGCTCTGGATGATCTTCCTGAAAAGTTCGAAGCCGAAGTAGTGATGAATTCCGTATTTGAAGACTTCGATGAGGAAAATGGAGAAGTTGAGACACGGAGGAGAGAACTCCAGTACGCTATCGAGAACGCAAGAGAGGCCTACAATAGTTCGGCAGCTGTCCTGGCGTCTGAGATCAAATCTTCTCTTTTCCTGGGCAGGGATACTCCTTTGAAGTATGCGAAGAAGGCGAGTGACAGTAAGGCCTTTGATCAGCGTGCTGAAAGACTTGAACAAAGCTTTGTGAGGCCTCAGAATTCTTCGGGCGAGAGGATTATCCGGATGCTGGAAGGTACTGGTCGGTCTTAAAAAGTTCATTTACATTTGTGTTTCTATGCTTTCGGAAGAGAAGAAGAGAGAAATTTTACTTGAAAAAGATATCTGTGACCACTGTCTTGGCCGCCAGTTCGCACAGCTAGGTCATGGACTGGAAAACTATGAGAGAGGAGCTATAATCAGGGAAAAAGAAGAACTGGACGAAAACGACTTCGTCAGAGAGAATATACCTGAATACGCAGAAACCGGGGGAGAATGTGAATACTGTCAGGGGGTCTTCACCAGACTGGATCACTACACCGATATGGTGATCGACTCCTTCGAGAGATACGAGCTAAACACTTTCCTGATAGGTATAAGGCCTCCGCAGCAGGCAGTAAAGAAAGAGGAAGAACTATGGGAGGAAACAGGGGTAGAATGGACGGAGCCTCTAAAGACAGAACTCTCACGTCTCATAGGAAAGAAGATAGAGGAAAGAACAGGCCTTGAAGTAGACTTTGAACGCGCCGATATCATGGCAGTTATCGATATGAGAGACGGTAAGGACCGTGTCGAGCTACAGGTCAACTCGTTGCTTATCTATGGAAAATACAACAAATATTCCAGAGAGATACCGCAGACTGAATGGCCTTGCAACAACTGTCGTGGCTCAGGCTGTGACGAATGTGACTGGACAGGATACCAGTACCCGACAAGCGTACAACAAGAAATTCAGGAACCGTTCATCCGGGAAACTAAAGGAATCGAAGCCAAGTTCCACGGAGCAGGAAGGGAAGACATCAACGTCAAATGCCTGGGAAAGAGAGAATTCGTACTCGAGCTGATCGAACCTCTGAACAGAGATCTGGATCTGAAAAAACTACAGAGAGAAGTAAACGAAGCCACGGACAAAATCGAGGTATTCGACCTCCAGTTCACCCACAGCGACAAGCCAGCGGAGATCAAACAGAAACACGCCAACAAAACCTATAGAGCAAAAATCAAGACAGAAGACAGGATCACAGAAAAAGACCTTGAGAAACTTGAAGGCCTTCTCGGCGAAGTCGAACAGGACACTCCTGAAAGAGTAGAACACCGCAGAGCCGAGAAAACCAGGGTCAGAGAAGTACTTGAAACTGACTGGGAATACGAAGACGAACACCATCTCATCCTGGAAGTAAAGGCTGAGGCCGGTACATACATCAAAGAGCTTATCCACAGTGACGAAGGACGTACAGTACCATCCGTGAAAGGCCTTCTGGGCACAGAATCTGAATGCACCCAGCTCGATGTCATAGGAATTGACAAGTAAAAAATCCGGTGACTCCACCGGTAGCTGACTTCATTATTTAAAAAGTTTTGAGTCGTTAACCGTATTATAAGGTGAAAAATTAGTATGGCAGAGAAAAGTAGAGGACCTCAGCATGGAGCGAGGAGCAAGCTTTCAAGCAGTCCGAGAAGCAAGACTACAGTTAACGAAAAGATCAAGGACTTCGAAGAAGGAGAAAAAGCTCTCATCAAGGTCGAGCCAAGCGTACAGGACGGAAGGCCTCACATGAGATTCCACGGAGAAACAGTCACGGTCACAGGAAAAAGAGGACAGTCCTACGAGGTCAAGTTCATGGACGGAGACACTGAGAAACAGCTTCAGGTTCCTCCAGTACACCTCCAGAAAAGAGAGTAAAGGTGCATAAAGAATGGAAATAAAGGACGAAGAATACGCATACCCTGTCGAGGCCCTGAATCTACTTGAAGAAAGAGAGGAAGAAGATCTTACCCACGAACAGAAAATCGCACTGGAAAACCTCTCCAGACACACAAAAATCCATGACCTGGACACGCTATCAGAGCTTCACGACGAATTCTCAGAGATCGAGGCCCTGAAGGACAAACATATCTTCAAACTGCTCGAGACAGTTCCCAAACACGAGTCCACGGTAAGATCCCTTTTCTCCAAGGAAAGAGTCAAACTCGAAGACTCCGACATTGAAGACATCCTAGAGATCAGCCAGAGCATCGAGGTAGAAGAATAAAGGCCTTTCCCGGAAGACTTTTAACATAAGGATTCCCTCATTTTCTTCACCGAGGCCTCCTTATTCTGAAGGCCTTGGTACTGAAAAAGATAAAACTACAAATAATGTGATATTATGAGCGATAAAGATGAATACGTGAAGGTTCTGGACTTTCTGGAGCACGGGAAGTCCGGTGGCAGCGAGCAAAGAGTTGCTCAGGTAATAGGTACTGAAAACTTCAACCTCCTAGAGGTCGTGATGCGTGAAGAGAAAAGGCCTAAAGGAGGCGAAGAACTTTACATCGGAGACGGTGAAAGAGACAAAGTCCAGTTCATCAAGGAAAGAATCGGATACGACGACCTGACAGGCAGTGCAAAGTCAGAACTGAAATACGTACTTGACGCACTCGTCGACGAAAACGAGGACCGCTTCGTAAAATTCTTCAACGAAGCAACGCCTGTAACCCCGAGAAGACACGCTTTCGAGCTTCTTCCAGGCATCGGATCAAAACATATGCAAAAACTGATCGATGAAAGAGAACAGGGCGACTTCGAAAACTTTAAAGAGATCAAGGAAAGAGTTCCATCCATCCCTGATCCCAGGGAAACTATCGTGAAAAGGATCAAACAGGAGCTTCAGGGCGAGACAAAGAGAAAACTTCTCATGTCATGAAAACCCGGGAAAAACTGGAAGAGCTCGGAATAAAGCCTGTAAAAGGCCAGAACTTTCTTAACTCGGAGCCAACCATCAAGGCCTTAGTCCAGGCCGGAGAAATAGAGGACGAAGTGGTCCTGGAGATCGGAGCTGGCACAGGAGTTATAACTGAAAAACTGGCGGAGAAAGCAGAGAAAGTCTATGCTCTTGAAACAGATACCAAGCTCTACACTCATCTAAAGAAAAAATTCGAGGCCTCCAATGTCGAAGTTCTCAACGAAGACTTCAACGAGTACGATATACCGGATGAAGTGACAAGATGTGTCTCCAATCTTCCTTTCCACATCGCGACAGACACTATCGAAAGACTGGGGAAAAAACAGATCCAGAGCTCGGTTATCGTCCAGAAAGAACTGGCGGAGAAAGTCCTGTCAGAGCCAGGAGATAACCAGTACACGGAAATAACAATAAAAACAAACTACTACTTTCTACCTGTTAAACTGAGAGACGTTTCCTCACGAAGCTACCATCCGGAACCAGAAGTCACAACATCCATCCTGAAACTCTACCCGAACCAGGACAGACACGGTGTAAAAAAACCTGAAACACTTTTCCACGTTACAAAGGCCTTGTTCACCAACAAGAGAAAAAAAACCAGAAACGCCTTCGTAGACGCAAGACACATCCTCAACATATCCAAAGACGAAGCAAAAAAATTCAGAGACCAGCTACCTCACTCCGAAAAAAGGCCTGTCCAACTCGAGATAAGACAACTTAACGAAGTAGCCGAGGCCTTCAAACAGGAATTTCCCGGAAGTTTAAAATAAGCAAAGAGGTAAATGATTCATAATGAATTCAAAGAAAGCAGCTACTGTTGTTCTCGCAGTCCTAATGCTTACCGCCAGTGGAGCAGCACTGAGCATAGAGATCAACCTGTTCGACTTCGGAGGAGAAGAAGACAGTTCCTCCAACAGCACAGCCAACGAATCACAAAACGGAGAAGGAGACAACCAGAAATTCACGTACGGAGGAGAAGACTCAGACCAGATCACCGATGAAAAAGTAGAAAAAGGCCTCATGGAACAGATAGTGGGCACAGTCGTGAACACACTTTTCGGCTGAAAAAAGTTATTTAACCAACACCTCTCCCAATAAATTATGCCGAAGTGGATATTCGTAACAGGAGGGGTTCTCTCAGGCCTGGGAAAAGGCCTTATCTCAGCTTCTATCTCAAAACTACTTCAGGAAAGAGGTCAGAAAATCGTCCCGCTCAAATGTGACGGCTACCTGAACGTTGACCCAGGGACCATGAACCCGCATGAACACGGAGAAGTCTTCGTCCTCGACGACGGAACAGAAGTCGACATGGATTTCGGCCATTACGAAAGATTTCTCGATACAACAGGTGAAGGAGACTGGAACCTCACATCAGGAAAGATCTTCCAGAAAGTCATTGACAAAGAAAGAGAAGGAGACTACCTCGGGAAGACTGTCCAAATGGTACCGCACGTAACAGACGAGATAAAGGCCTCATGGAAAAAATCTGTCCAGGAAAAAAATGCTGACATCGTCGCAGTAGAGATCGGCGGAACAGTCGGCGACATCGAAAACATGCTGTACCTGGAAGCAGTAAGACAACTCAGAAACGAATTACCGGAGGAAGACACGTTCCACATCCATGCAACAATCGTGCCTTTCCTAGAAACCACTGGAGAGCAAAAAACAAAGCCGACACAGCACTCAGTCAAAGAACTGAGAGAGACAGGCCTTGCACCGGACATGTTAGTCGGAAGAAGCGAGGAAGAACTGGACGAAGAAACTGTCGAAAAGATTTCACTCTTCTGCGATGTCCCGGAAGAAGCTGTGATCTCTGATCCAAATATTGAGCAGGTATACGAACTACCGCTTCTATTCGACGAGCAAAACGCCGACGAAATTGTCGCAGACAAACTAGGCCTTCCCGAAAGAGACAATGGGATGAAGGACTGGAGAAAGAGAGTCCAGAACCTGAAAAAAGAACCTGTGGCAAAAATTGCGATATGCGGAAAATACACTGATATGGACGACAGCTACGTCTCCGTAGAAGCAGCCCTGGAACACGCAGCAGCCGAGAACGGAGGAGGCGTAGAGATAGAACAGATCGGAACAGAAGACTTCAACCCTGAACAAGAACTTAAGGACTTGACGGCGTCATAATCCCTGGAGGATTCGGCAAGAGAGGCGTAGAAGGCAAGATAGAGACAGCAAGATACTGCAGAGAAAATAACGTCCCAATACTAGGCCTATGCTACGGTTTACAGCTCATGACCATCGAATACGCCAAAAACGTTTTAGGCCTTAACGCAACCTCCGCAGAGTTCGCTGAAGACGAGGAACATCTTGTAATCGACGAGATGCCGGAGCAGAAAGACCTCGAAGAAATGGGAGGGACCATGAGACTCGGATCCTATACAGCAGAAGTCGAAGGCCAGGTCCAAGAAATTTACGGAAAAAAAGAAGTAGCGGAGAGACACAGACACAGGTACGAAGTCAACAACAACTACATAGAACAGCTCGAAGACAAAGGCCTCAAAATTTCAGGTAAGAACAAGGAAAAAGACCTGGTAGAGTACATAGAGCTACCTGAAAACGATTACTACATCGGTACACAGGCACACCCAGAGTTTACATCAAGATTCGCGGACCCAAACCCTCTATATGTCTCATTCCTGAAAGCATCGATGCAGTGACAGTCTATACACCCGGAGAAGACACATACCTCATACTTGAACACATAAAAGGCCTTGAGCTGGAAGGAAAAAAGTTCCTCGACATGGGAACAGGCAACGGCAAGATAGCACTCAAAGCTGCAGAGAAAGGAGCCGAAGTAACCGCTGTAGACATCAATCCTGAAGCCCTGGAATACGCAAAGGACAAAGCAAGAGAAAAAGGCCTTGAGAACCGGATAAACTTTTTGAAATCCGATCTTTTCAAAAACATTGAAGAAGAGTTTGACGTTGTTGTCTTCAATCCGCCTTATCTTCCCGGTGAGGAAGGCCTAGGCGATGAAGAGATCTGGCGGGGCGGCGATAAAGGCACAGAGGTTACAGAAAAGTTCCTTGAAGACATCTCCGGTTACCTGAGGCCTGACGGTTATTCACTCGTCCTAGTGAGTTCACGTGCTGATCTGCAAGCTCTGGACCGTTTCGACTTTGTATTTGTTGAGGAGAAAAACATCTGGTTCGAAGAGCTGAAGCTTTTGAAGTTCGACTAGTTTCGAATAGATTTTTTAAGGAAAGGCCTTCACTATTTATTTATGAACGGAATTGGTTCTGGTAAAAAACTGTTGCTTACTCTAGTGTTTTTGACTGTTCTTGTTTCGCCTGCTGCTGCGGAATGGAATTTAACTGTTTCAGATCATACGAATACTGACGGCAGCTCTATATTCTTTTCAGAGGGTCAGAACTCCATCATTTTCGTCGAGTTGACGGATGAACAGGGCGATCCTATTCTTCCGTCGGATATAACTGATGCTTCTGATGTAATCTATACTTACAACAAATCTGATGGTTCCTCTGAGAACATGACGCATTTCAGCGGAGCTTACTGGTATGCGGAGTTCGAGGCCGATCAGTCCAAACACGGCATCTCCGGTAACAAAGCCGAGATTCTCTTCGAGGCACAGGGAAACAGAAATCCAAATACCGGAACAGACTCCGGTGGATGGCAGAACGATACTGCTTCAGTCAAAATTGGCAACTATACGGTCGAACTTCAGGATGAAATTCCTTCCAAGGTGGTACCGGGCAATGAGGTAAACATGTCAGTTAACGTTACTATGAGAGGTAGTTCCGAGAACGTGAACGACAGCGATGTCGACGCATTCTTCAAGAACAGTTCGGAGTCTCAGCACGGAGTAGATTTCACCTACAACGAGACAGAAAAACTCTACAGAGCCTCTGTTCCCGTCCCTGAAAGCTATGAAAGCGAGTACATGATGAGTATAATCGCACAGAACCGTTCGAAAAATTATGAAAACTCTTACGGAGCTACTACCACATTCATAGAGACTGTAAGAGAGCTTAAAGGCAAGGTTCAAGACTTGAGGAATATCCAGGGATGTGAAACTGTTGAAAGCGGACAGGATATTCAGGCAGCAGAATGTGAACCAGGAGCCACATTTGAAGCAGTTTACAATGTCACAGGCGCAGAAGCCGATAACGTAACGGTCTCAGGCTACAGGAGAAACCGTTCATCCAACGAACTTGAAAATTACTTTGAGAAAACAATGGACCAGAACCAGGAAGGCCTCTACACCTCCGAGATCGAAATACCTGATATAAACACGTCAGCCTACGATAAAGAAATCACAATAAAGTTCAACGTCACCAGAAACGACAGAAATCACGTAGATGTCTTCCCTGTAGACTACACTCCTCTGGAAGTCATCCATACAGGGACAAGAAGCACTGTACAGGGTCAGGCCTACGATCTCTCCATCCAGACTGTGAAACCGAAATCTCTCACTCCATGGAGTGAATCCAGGATCGAAACAGTTGAAGTCAACGTGACAGACTCAGAAGCAAATACGTTCGGAAGCTACAACCTTTCCAACCTGACCTTTGACGACCAGGAAATGGCCTTTGAAGAAGAGATAATGATCCCTGAACAGGCCTCCACAGGCAGATGGAACCTGGACATAATGGCCTCGGATATCTACGGAGAGGTCAGGGAAGCAGATTCCGGCTTCTCGGTCTCGAGTTCTGAGCAGACCTTTGCTGTAAACGATACTGTTTTTGAGAAAGAAGAGGAAGAATACGAGGAGTTCAACATGACTGTTGAAAATCTTGTCGGAAGCGAGATAACCCTGAACACCAACGTCTCTGAAGGCCTTGGCGATCAGGTTAATATAAGCGAATCAGTGAGTATCTCCGATCCGGTTGAAAATATCACTGTCGCGGTCAATCTGAGTGCTTTCGAGGCCGTTGAAGGACATGTGAACTTTACCGACGCTGAGACCGGCTATAACAGGACTGTTGATCTCGGAATCGATGTAAGATCCTGCCAGTTCAGCGCAGGAGACGTCTGCAGTTTAACCGGGAAATGGGTCAACGTCACAGCAGACAGCAGAGGGAACTACACGGAGGAAGTGATCTTCCAGAACAACGCAGAGGACGGAAACGCGACAAACCTGACCACAGAAGTAACCGGAAACATTTCAGACCTCGTAGAAGTAAGAGATCTCTACACAGTTGAAGACGAACTCCAGGTACAGATCAACTACACTGTTGACGAAGCAGGAAACTACACAGGAAACATAGAGTTCGAACCAGATAACTCGTCCTCAAGCCTAGTTTTCAACACCAGTCTGGAAACAACATTTGAACAAAACGATGAGAAAGGCCTTGTAACGGCTTCAAACCTGGACCTGGGAACAGTCCCGTCAGAAACCGACAGAGTGCAGGAACTTGATATCCAGAACAATGGCAACATAGAAGTTCAAAACGTTGAGGCCAGTTCTTCAGAGTTCAGTACAGGCCTGAACGTTTCAGATCTGAACATCAGTGGAGGAGATACGGAAACTGTAGGCCTTGAATTTGAAAACATAACAACGGAGGAAGGCCAGGTAAATATATCCGGTAACACATCTGAAGGCCTTGTAAGCTCTGTTATCAGTGTTAACGCTTCTACTGTGGAGAATTACTCTGCAAAAACTTCGGAGCTTGAGAGCCGGATCGAGGATCTCAGGCCTGTAAGAGGAAGCAATCTTACACGCACACTCAGTGAGGTCTCGGACTCTGTAGAAGACATTGAACAGAACTGGAGTGAAGGTAACTACATGACTGCGAAAAATCTTTACCAGGAAGGACAGAACAGACTGGACTGGGTCTCGAACCAGGACAACTCAGACGATGGTTCGGACGATGACCAGGAACAGGATGATCCTCCAAGCAATGAAGGAGGTACAGGAGAATCCGATGACCCTGATTCAGGCGGATCAGAAAACTCTGGAACAGGTTCCAACCAGGAAAACAGTGATGGAGGCCTGCCGATCATCCCGATCGCGATATTCCTTGTAGTACTGGGGATCGCAGGATTCGTATTTTATGAAAGCTACATACCTGAAGAAGGAGACCCACTCTACGGGATTCTAGGGGACGAAGAATGATACCAGAAGCAGTACAGTCACTGCCTCAAGGCGCGACAAGCATCATACTCATAGGCCTCTTGATAGCAGTACTGGTCGTCGCATACAAGATCATGGAAAAAGTATTCGAGACAGTGACGGTAGCAGCACTGTCAGGAGCTTTCTACGCAGGCCTCACATACCTGTTCTCCGGAGGATCAATGACAGGGTTCAAGATAGATGAACTCCTGCTGTTCGCATTCCTCGGAGCCACACTCTACATGGTCTACAGCTTCGCTATATCCCTTTACAGAGCTGGAACCACACTGGCAGAGATACCGATAAAGCTGGCCAAGGCCCTGATCTATCCATTCAAAAAACTCTGGAGCCACCATCAAAAGGCGAGGAAAAACGAACAGAAAAAGGAGAAAGACCAGAGACAGGATGAACAGTCCACAAAAGAAGTAGTACTGGACAACGTGAAAGACGATGAAGAAGATGAATAAAACCTTTATACCAAAGAAACAACAAAACTGGAAACAATGGACCTGAAAATTCTCGCAGCAGTATTCACCACTCTGGCAGCAGTATTCATAGTAATGAACGCAGGAGGCCTTGTACCGGATTTCTTCTCACAGGAAAATCCTGAGCCGGAGACAGGAGTCACAGCAGAGATAAAAGTTCTTACAGACAACGCCACAGTACAGACAAACGGCAACATGACCATCCAAGGCCTCACACAGTACCTCTCCGAAGACGTCGACATCCAGTCGGAAAACGACATAGAGTTCAAAAACTTTGAAGGAAATCTCAGGATCGGGAACGGAAGCAAGGTTTCAGGATCGGCTGAAGGATTCACATCGAACGGCGTACAGGTCGCAAGGAACTTCAGGCTGGAAACAGATCTCAACACGTCAGAGGTAGATATCATGGGAGTTGAAAGAGTTGCAATGGACTTCAGGAGAGCGAACGTCGACCTTGAAGCTACAAACTCTTCCTCCGGAATCCAGGAGACCAACACATCTGTCAGCATCGAATCCTTCAGTGGAAACATCACCGCCAACCCGGACGAAAAGACTCTGAAACTGAAAGGAAACATCAGCCTTGTAGAAGCCGGCCAGACCACATTTGGCAACTGAAAAACCCTTTGTTTCTCTACTGAAAAAGTTGTAAACAGGCAGAAGATGTATGAAGGCACTTATACTCGTGGAACCAGAGATCCCGGAAAACACTGGATTCATCGCAAGACTAGCAGATAACTACGACGCAGAGCTAAGAATAGTCAAACCAAAGTTCCAGCTGGAAGAGGCCAGAAAAACAGCCACAAACGCACAGGAAAAACTCAGGAACACAAAAATATACGACACAGCAGAACAAGCAGTGAAAAACCTTGAACAGGTAATAGGTACCAAACCAGGCAGAGGCCTTCCGGTCAAACAGTTCCAGCCACGTAAAAACACTTCTTTAATGATAGGAAGAGAAAGCTCAGGCCTCTCAAACGAAGAACTTAACCTATGCGACGCTGTAGTACATATAGAAGTCCCTGGCTACAGCTCTCTGAACCAGAGTCATGCGACAGCAATAATGCTTCACGAACTATCACACGGAAAATCCAAGGCCCTCGGAAAAGAACAGAAAAAGGCCTTGAAAGGTTTCATCAATGACGGAAAAATCATGGAACTTATCATGAGAGCTTCCCCCACAGACAAAGAATTCGACAGGTTGATAGGAGAAATCAAGAATCTCGAGAACTGAAGGCCTTTCATCTACTGTTTTACTCTTACAGATACTTTCGAGTGCTTTTCTTGAGGAGTTAAAAATGTAGATACTTATTTTCGAAACATGGTATTCGGCTTAATGGCTTCGGACGGAGGAGGTATACTAACCCAGATCTATCAAATAGCTATGATTCTATCATTCCTGATTTTCCCCGCACTGATAATTTTCGGACCCCGACTGATGATCTGGCAGGTCACAAAGAAACTGGATTCAGCACTTCTTGACCTGGAAGCATTCCACAACGATACCAAAGCAATGTTCCTCGACAAACTGAATCCAGACGCAGATGAGGCCTTCAACGAAAAGTTCAGATCCATGAAGAACTTCCAGATCTCCGAGCCTACAGGCCTTGACCCCGCTGGAATGGTCGGCAGACTGGAAAACGTTCTTGACGCCTCCGAAGACAAATTCAAGAGATTTGTCAGAAGAAACGCGGATACAGAAGATGAAGAAAAGCTTGCAAACCTGAACATGGCTTTCAAAGGAGTCATGGGCACACAGCAGATCTTCAAAGTGATGAGACATTTCAAAGAACTCGTTACAAAGACAGGTAACTTCCAGTTGATCGGTATCACCCAGATGATGATCCCGATCTACACAGAACTCGCAGAAGCCCAGAAAGGAGCAACAAGAGCATTCACCGATGAAGCACCGATCGGAGACGCAATCGGACCACTGGTAGCTGCAAAACTTATCGAACAAGAACCAGAAGAAGTCGCAGACGACATAATCCACAGCGAAGAACAGATCAACGACCAGACAGTCCACGTCCTCAAATCCAGAGGCCCTGGAGCACGCCTAGGAAAATACGGCAACGCAATTGATGACCTGGCGGACGAAAACGATCTGGAAGCCATCATCACAGTAGACGCAGCCTCAAAATTCGAAGGAGAGGAAACCGGAACAGTAAACGAAGGAGTAGGCGTCATGATGGGCGGACCAGGAGTAGAAAAATCCAAGATCGAGGAAGCAGCAGTCAACCAAGACGTCCCACTGGAAGGAGTAGTCATCAAACAGTCAGCACCAGAAGCAAGCAAACCTATGAAAAAAGAGATCTACGAGGCCTACAAACCAGCTGTCGAAAAAGTCAAGGAAATCGCAGAAAAGTTCGACGGCGAAGTAGCAGTCATCGGAGTAGGAAACACCTGCGGAGTCAAAAACCGGAAAGAAGAGGTCTCAACGGTCCACAACAGGCTCCAGAAATACTGGAAGGAATACGAGGAAGAAGACGAAGACGATGTCAGCCACATGGGCCTCATGTCAGCAATGCCAGGAGGAGAAAGCTCCAAGCTCGAACAAATGGCAAAAACATTCATGTGGAACCTTCCAAGATAAAAAAAGAAGAAACTACAAGAAAAAAAGGCCTGGCGGAGAGGAAAACTTTTCCCCTCCTCCAATTTCTCTCCTATCCTCCTCTGATCTTACCTGAAATCTTTGACAGAAGGCCTTCACCGGCTCTTCCATCCTTGATCTCAACGTTCTTGTTACCATGCTGAAAATCCGCATGCTTCCTCAGAGTTTCTTCGCTGGAGAAAACCTCTCCACACGCTCCACATTCCAGTACTTCATCCATAGAAAAACTTCCGCCTTTCAGAGTTAAAAAATAAACCAAAAACCTTTTACGTTGTCATGAGAAAGTAACAAACATGAGTGCCGGAATCTGGGAAAACTACGACAGAGAAGAACAGGAATTTGAACAGAAGACAGAAAGAGGCCCTGTTACATCCGAACTAGAGGCTTCCGATAGAGGCCTCAGAGAGATTGAAAGAGAGCTGGGCTTTTCTCTGGACGAGGCCTTTGATAGATATGTGAGAGGTGAGAACTCTAACACTGTCGGCGGTGGAACTCATGCTGCTGCCGGAACGGAAAACGGTGAGGTGGTTCTTGAGGCCTTCAGGGATGCTCCGCTTTCCAGCCTGGCGCATGAATCCGTTCACGGTATCTTGATGCAATCAGGTTCTGATGCGGAGTTGCCTGACGGAGATCCGTGGGATCAGATCCTTTACGAAGAGTTCGTCGCGAGAAAAGCCGAGTCAAAATTCGAGGAGCTGAATACCACAGAGTTAGAGCTGAGAGAGCTTGCTGATTCAAGGAAGGCATACGAAGAGGCCAGGCAGAAATACGAAGAGTTCTTACCTGACGAAAAACTTGACCTGAACCAGGAGATAGGCTATCTAGAGGCTATTGAAGACAATGAAGTCAGAGATGACCTCTGCGGGAAAGCAGACGACTACAGAGATAACAGAAACTCTGTTCTCGCAAAAGAGGCTGCCAAAAGGTACAAAGGCGATAAAAATCTCCAGGACCTAATCGATCCAGATGCAGAGACTTACAGAGAAGCCCTGAAACATATAAAAAACGTCGAAGATCAGGTATTCAGAGAGTACAGGGATGAAAGTTGAGAAGAAGGAAAAATTGATGAATATCGGGGAGGTTGACTTGAAACCGTGAAGCTTACAGCAGAGGAAGCCAGATACATACAGGGTCTTGTAGCACGGGCGAAAGAACTTCACGGGGAGAAATGGCGGAGAATCCTTGAGAAAAAGGCCCTGGCTTTGCCGAAGAAAGGCCTGAGTCAGAGAACAGATGTTCTTGAAGAGTTTGATCCCGGCGAGGAAGAAAAATTTATTAAACAGCTAGTTCAGAAAAACATTGTAGAGATCAGGAAACAGGAGACAGATATTCAGAGACAGGGCTGTTTCCAGGACAGGTACGGCGATGGGAACGACAAGTTCATAGGTTTGAGGCCTTGGAAGCTGAGAAAGCTAGAGGAACAGCTTGATCTCTGAAATTTTCCCGGGATTTTCTATCAAGAAAAAGATCTCCAGTGTTGTTACCCTTAAGTTATAAATAGGAGTATGAGTAATGTTCTGTATGGGAATTACAGTAGAGGATATCGAGTCGGCGGTTCCCTCTGATTACGAGGTAGAGGATATAGGAGATGGATTCAGAGTTCATGATATGCATGGGAACGGCGGAAGAGTATCTTTCGGAGAGGACGACGGAACCCAGTTCGCAGAGATCGACTCCTGGGACGGCGTCACTGAGAGAGTCTACGAAGGCCAGGAAAAAAGCACAGAGACCATGCTTGGATACGAGGCCTTCGACGAAATATTTGAAGAAGATTACAGCTCGGAGGAGGCTAGAGTAGAAGGTATCCTTATAGAAGGCCTCGAGACAGCTGAAAGCACTTCCGACAAGGAGGAAGCTGCTCATGCACTGGTGAACTCCGCCGAAGACGCCTATGACATACTTGAAGGCGAAGATAAGACTCCCACAGATTTCACGTTCAGAAGCAAGAAAAACAAATCCCTGGGAAATGCCAGCATTACGTACGGTGCTTCAGAGAAAATGGGCGCAGACAAGATAGACCTGGGAATGAACAGCTACAACAGAGAATTTGCCACATCAGCAGGCTACATAATGGGCGCAGTCCTGCTCCAGGACAGCAACAACAAACCGGAAGTATCGACAGGCCTCGCCTACAAAACCGGTTCCAGGCATCACGAAGGACAGGAACAACAGGCTGACATGGAACTGGTCGAGGTAGCTACAGAAGTCACCGACTACGATTTCCTCAACTAAGCTGATCATAAAGCTGGCCCAGGGCCTCATCGTCAGGCCTGTAGGCCGATTCCTTTCCTTCTCTAAACTCTAATCTTCTATCCCTGCCTATACTGTAGAAATCCACTTCCCTCAACGTGCCTTCCACATCTCCAGAAAAATCCTCAAAACCGTCATCATAAGCCACACGCATATTCTCATCCGGAGTGTAATTTCTTGCCATATGCTCCGGATCAAATAAAGTCTCGATAAAAGAACCGCCTTCCACAGAACTCTCATCAGGCCATGAAACAAAAACAACAGGCTCTGAATGGATACTATCCCTTCCAGCATCCAGTAAGTAGGCCTCTCCGCTGTGATCAAGACGTGCAGAGATATAATTCAAACCACTCCTCAAAGAACTCTTAGGCAGGGTCACGTTGTAACCACCCTATACAAACATATAAAAACTCAATCTGTGTCCTCAGGTATATCCGTTCAGAAAAGGAGAGGTGAGATTCTAAAAAATACGGCAGAAAAACAGAAGTATGAAGCCAGCAGGAGAGATCCTCGAATCCATGATTGAGAAAGGAACCCACGAGATCAATAGGGAAAGAGAAGGCCTATTCCTCTCCAGCATCTCAGCAGGCCTCGACATAGGGTTCGGACCATTACTTATGGGAGTGATACTTACTCTCTCCGCCGGAAGCTACGGCGACCTGTCGACAGAACTACTTCTCGCATCCGCCTACTCGGTCGGATTCATATTCGTCATACTGGGAAGATCGGAACTATTCACAGAACACACTACCCTCGCAGTGATGCCGGTCATCGACGGAAAAGCCCCAATAAAGAAACTGGGAAGACTCTGGGGAATAGTCTACGCAGGAAACATAATCGGAGGAATCTTTTTCACAGGCCTCGCAGTACTTTTAATGCCAGGCCTCGGAGTCATAACACCCGAAGCCTTCGGAACGATCGCCCACAAACTTGTCAGCCATCCCGTCCACTGGCTTCTAGCAGCCGGAATATTCGCAGGCTGGCTAATGGGCCTACTGGCCTGGCTCGTAACATCAGCAGAAAACACGATCGGAAGAGTATTCTTTATCTGGATGGTCACAGCAACCATCGGAATGCTCCACCTACCACACAGCATAGCAGGAAACGTAGAAGTCCTGATGGGACTTTTCACAACCAGCAACGTCACGACAATCGACTACCTCAAATTCCTATCACTTTCAACCATAGGAAACGCCATAGGAGGAGCCATCTTCGTAGGCCTAATGAAATACGGCCAGATAACCAGAGGAGCCAAATAAAGGCCTCAACCAGCGAATATAAAAAATCAGGCCTCTAAAAAACTCTACACAATGAAAGGTGTATGTATTCCGCAGCTTTCTCAACAGGGAAAAACTGCTCAAGAAGAAATTTTCACAGAATCCTGCGTCCCTCCTGAATCATAGACACAAAGCATCTTCTAAAAACCATAGCTCAAGCGAGCAGGGTATTTCTTTCAAAACCTTCAAAACATTTCTCAGGCCTTTCACATTCTATAGAGGTATTAAACATGATTCGAAACACAGATTTGCTTGATATAGAAGAACACAAGGTGTTTTACGAATGACACAGGAACTAGGTATAACGGTCAGGAAAGACAAGAAACCATCGGAATGGTACACACAGGTCGTCAAAAAGGCAGAACTGGCAAAATACGCTGAGGTCAAGGGCTGTATGATCATCAAGCCCTACGGGATGAAACTTTGGGAATCAATCAAAGAGGAGTTCAACGAAAAAATAGAAGACACCGGAGTGGAAAACGCCTACTTCCCACTTTTCATAAGAGAATCTACACTGGCCAAAGAAGAGGACATTGTAGAAGGCTTCGACCCGGAAGTCGCATGGGTCACACATGGAGGAGACGAAGAACTGGAAGAAAAGATCGCAGTAAGGCCTACATCCGAAAGCGTGATCGCACCGTACATGGCCGACGAGATTCGCTCACACCGTGACCTGCCTTTCCGCGTCAACCAGTGGGCGAACGTTGTACGCTGGGAAGCAACTGACACAAGGCCTTTCCTGAGAACCAGAGAATTCCTCTGGCAGGAAGGACACACGGCACACGCCACAGAAGAATCAGCTGACGAGGAAACAATGCTGAGACTGGATCAGTACAGAGAAATTATTGAGGACCACCTGGCGATCCCCTCCATCCTAGGCTATAAACCGGAACACGACAAGTTCCCTGGCGCAAAATACACTACAACGATCGAAACCCTGATGCCGGACGGAAAAAGCATCCAGTCAGGAACTTCACACCAGCTAGGCCAGCACTTCGCCGAGGCCTTCGAAATAGAGTTCGAGGATGAGGACTCGAACACTCAGACCTGCTGGACCACGTCATGGGGCCTCTCCACGAGAACAATCGGGGCCTTGATCATGGCACACGGAGACAATGACGGCCTTAGATTGCCTCCTTCCATCGCACCGGTACAAACAGTCATCGTACCTATCTACCAGGAAGACAACAGGGAAAAAGTCATGGAATACGCAGAAAAAGTTTCAGAAAAACTCGAACAGAAAGGCCTCAGAGTAGAATTAGATGACCGGGATCACAGGACACCAGGATACAAGTTCAACGAATGGGAGCTGAAAGGAGTACCACTGCGTATCGAAGTAGGGCCTAACGAAGTCGAAGACGAAACAGTCACAACCGTCAGAAGAGACAACAGCGAGAAAGAAATGGGCATCAACCGCGAAGAATTCATAGAAGAAGCGGAAGAAAGACTGGAAGAGATCCAGAAAGGCCTCTACACCGAACTAGAAAAATATCTGAAGGAAAACATCCGAGAAGCAGAATCCAAACAGGAAATCCTCGCCACCATTGGAAAAAACCGTGGATACGTCAAAACCCGCTGGTGCGGAAAAGAAAAATGCGAAGACGAGATCAAAGAAGAAGTATCCGCAGAGATCGTCGTCCTACCATTCAGAGAAGACAGTAAACCCGCATCCATCCAGGCCTCAGACAAACATATCGACGGAGAATGCGCAGTCTGCGGCGAAAACGCAGAACGCTGGGCCTACTTCGCAAAAAACTACTAACGTAGTTCTTCTTTACTTCTTCAAGGCCCTATTTACGTCTTTCAACCTCGTCTCTGGGGTTGAAGAAGATTTTGTTGGACTAATTCAGTTCTTTTTCTGATCGGTAAATTACCGCCATTAGGAGCGTTGCTATACTTCCAAGTGTGAAGCTGGCTATGAAACCTGTTCTGAGATCGTATAAAAAGAAGAACAGGACTAGTGTCGTTACAGCGAGAATGTTTCCGAGAGATGAGAAAATTCTTTTGAGAGTGTAGAATTCCAGGATTTCGGTTCTTTCTGCTTCGTCAGCGAAACTTGAGAAGACCGGGACGTGGTATACCTGAAAGAAAATTCCGCTTACAAATGAGACCAGGAAAACCTGGAGAGGTGATACCAGGAAACCTCTCAGTAGATACATGAAGGCTGCACCTGAACATCCTACTAGTACGAATTTATCTTTGTCAATTTTAGATGAGAGATGTCCTACAAGCAATCCTGTCAGAACAAATCCTAGGCTATCCAGAGCTCTTGCTCCTCCTACATCCACTGAGCCTCCGATTACCATGTAGACAAAGAGTCCGAAAATACTTACTGCTGTAGCCCCCTGAATACCCCTAGCAGTGAATAGCGGTATAGTTTTCTTGATTTCCTTGTTCAGAAGTTCTCCGAAATCATAATCCAGAGCGTCTCTGTGATCTCTGGAACGAATTAAAGGAATTACAGAGAGAAACAAGATGAAAATTGTCACAGCCATTAATTCGCCGAAACCTAATCCTGCGAAGATTAATCCTCCTGTCAGAGGAGCTATGATTCTGGAGATACTTGGCAAACTCAACATCTTACCTGAATCACTTGCTCTCCTATCTCCGTCTGAATCCACGGCAAACTCCGAGTTCATACTGATATTATGCAGCAACCTTCCAACATTATACAGCAAAGAAGACGCAACGATAACCGCAAGAGAAAGCTCAAACCATCTTATAACTACAAGACCAGGAATAAGGAAAAGATAGGACGCAGCTAAACTATGCTTGAAACCAATTCTCGCTATCAACCTGGAAACAGGATAAGAAAGGACCGTTCCCGTGAGGCCTGAGATAACTATGAAAAGAGCAGCAGGAAGCAACCCAAAGCCCTGCGAAACAATATAAACAGGGATGAAAACCCCTATCAGAGAAAGAGCAAAGTTCTTCAAAAATTCATAGAGCAAAAGATTATCCAGTTCTCGAAACTCCATCCAACCACACGTTCAAACATTTAATGTGATCGTTTCTAAAACATACAGCCAAAGAAAGTACTTCCGAAACTTTTCTAGCCAACTTCTTAACCAGAAAAGGCCTTATACACCAAAACAAATATATTGTTGTTTAACTGTCATAACAAATTAAGTGGTAAGAATGGAGTGGGGGAATGATGTCTATCAACTGGCTTATCCTTCAGGGAATGTGCATCTGCCTTATTTTGAGGCAGTGGCTGAAAGATTTGAGGGGGAAGGCCTTGAACCGGAGGATGCACATATCGTTACTGTAGGCTCTGACCTGGTCGGCTGGTGGCTAAAGGACAGGTATCCTGAGGCAGAGGTCACGACTGTAGAAGTCAATCCCAGGACATCTTACCTCCAGAATTTTGCGGGAGATTACCTTTCAAGGCCTGGGCCAGGGAAAAGCACTGATGAACTGAAAGAATTTTTAGGCATCGACGATCCAGGAACCGGGATCCCCAACTTCGTAGAGGATGGAAAAGTGCCTGGAGAAGTTCTTGAAAAACATAGAGAGTACGCAGGAAGGCCTGAGACAGGTTTTGACGAGATCCCGGATTTTTCGGAGATAGGTTTTGCCTGGAAGGATTTTTATCCAGGTGTTATAGACGAAATCGGTTTCAACACGGAAAGACCTGACAACCAGGTCATCGGAGATTTCAGAGAACAAAATCTTTCTGGGGCGGACGCTGTTTATACTAACAATGTTTTCGACGTTGTGGGTGGAGAAAGCTTCTACGGAGGCATAGAGAAATTTCTGAAGGATGAGGCCTACTTGGAGATGGTCTCGGAGCCTGGTTCCGAACAGGAAATCAGAGAACAGTTCTCAGGCCTTGAAGCGGATTTAAATCCTGATATAGATTTCTGGTGGAAGCCTTCTCCCAAAGAGGAGAAAGAAAAACCCGGTTACAGGCCTTCAGTGGCACTTTACTCTCCGGCACAGGGTTGAGCTATGAGTCCAGTGCTTGATCTGTCCTACAGAAAGTTGATAATGACCGCAGTATCAGCTTTTACCCAGGATTCACTGACAGTTATGAAGGGCCTCTTTAGAGCTGCTAAAACAAATCTGGAGCTGAAATCACCGTGAACACTGATATCTACATTCTGGCAGATACCTTTGAAAACGACCTGGCGGAAAGCTACAGAAGTGACGAGTTCCACAAAAAGGCCTTGAGAACTCTCGAGGAGAAAGGCTATCAGTTCAAGAGGGAAAATATCATGGAGATCCACGAGAGTGACCCTGGCGAAGTCGATAACTATCTGGAAGTGATCACCGAGTTCTCCGGAGATAGTTCAGATTACTCGCTGAGCTTTGTGCTTGAGGACAGCAGAAAACAGGATTTCAGGCCTTCAGTGGAGTTTGTAGCAGGTTTCGAAGATTTTTCAGGCCTTTGAATAAGGAAGGAATTATGCTGTTAGCTATACTTTTGCGTCCAGGAGGTCTGGTTTTTCGTCGATCCTGGGTACGGAATGTTCCTGTTTCAGTTTCCTGAACTTCTGGTGGTCTTCTGGCTCGAGGAGTGTGATTGCTTCTCCTTCTCTTCCCTGGCGTCCGGCTCTTCCGATTCTATGGGTGTACGTGTCTGCTGTGTCAGGTACGTCGTAGTTGAAGACGTGTGTTACATCGTCTACGTCGATTCCTCGTGCTGCGACGTCTGTTGCGACGATGACTTTTATCTCTTCGCTGGATGAATCCTGGGATGTACCTGAGTTCTCGAATTTTTCCAGAGTCTGTTCTCTCTGGTTCTGGCTCATGTCGCCGTTCATCTCCTGTGCATTGATACCGTTTTTTCTCAGTTTGTCCGCTAACCAGCGTGTCGTGTTCTTGGTCTGGCAGAAGACGATAGCCAGGTCTCTATCTTTCTTTTTCAGGAAGGTGTAGAGGTAGGAAAGCTTGTTATTGTTTTTGACGTTGATATAGGCCTCTTCAAGCTCTGCGGTATGTTCTCCTGGCTCGATACGGATGATCTCCGGATCTATACTGTATTTGTCACACATTCTCTTCAGTGCTCTCGGGATAGTAGCTCCGAACAGTAGATTTTTTCTTTTCCCAGGCAGGAAGTCAATGATGGCTTCCAGTTCGTCCTGGAAACCCATGTCCAGCATCCTGTCTGCCTCGTCAAGAACGAAGTATTCGACATCCGAGACATCAATCTTTCCCTGCTGTAACAGATCAAGGACTCTTCCCGGCGTACCTACGATTATATTCGCTTCCTTCGCACCCTGGATCTGAGGCTCGTAATCAACGCCTCCATAAATCGTGACAGCATCGATACTGTCCGAAGCCATCTCTATCTCCGCGGTGATCTGTTTAGCCAGCTCACGCGTCGGTGAAAGTACCAGGGCCTCTGTCTCACCGCTTTCATGGTCAAGATTTTCGATCATAGGCAGTGAAAACGCAAGAGTCTTCCCTGAACCTGTCTCCGATTCCACAAGAAGATCCTTCCCGTTCAAAACCTCTGGAATGGCCTTTTCCTGAACCTCTGTAGGCTCTGTAATACCGTTTTCCTCAAGTCTAGAAACTGTACTTTCCGAAATAGTCAAATCTGAAAATTTCATAAATCCAAAAACCTCCCTCGTTTTATAACAAGAAGATATCCGCGAAACTTTTTAAACAGAAAGCAAAAAAAGCTAGAGGCCTGAGATAGACAAATTTTTTACCCCGCCATTCTTTTACTGATATCGAAGTAGGCCTTTCTCAGTTTCTTCAGGTTATCTACTGTACAGTACTCGTTTTCGCCGTGGACTGATTCCTGGTTGACACCCAGCTCTATGAACGGTGTTCCATTGTTCGAGAAGAAACGCCCATCTGAGGCACCTCCAGAAGTAATCTGCTCCGGTTCTTCACCTCTGACCTCTATTAGAACATTGAAAGCAGTGTTTCTGAACTTTTCATCCTCTAATTTGAAGTCTCCGCCGTGATCCTGTTCAACTTCAACTTCGACATCGACTTCAAGGCCTTCAAGACTGTTTTCTATATCTTCGACTACTTCATCAACTTTCTGTCCTGGAAGATACCTTAAATCCATGCCTATCTTGACCTCGGCAGGGATACTGTTGTAGGTATCGGTTGACTCGACTATCGTAACCTCTGAGGAAGGATCAGGCAGAGGGCCATCGTTTTCAAAGCTCATCTCCAGGTTCCCCAGTCTTTTCAGGGCTTCAGGCAGTTTTTCCATTGTATTCGTCTCTGCGAGGTGAGGCCTTGTCGCATGAACAGATTCTCCTTTCAGGTAGACGTTTGCCCAGAACAGGCCTCTTGTTCCGACCTGTAAGTCCAGGTCTGTTGGTTCTCCGACTATCACATGGTCGAAGCCCTTTCCTTTTTCGCTGTATTCGTTTGCCAGTACCTTGGAGCCGTCGAATCCTCCGATCTCTTCGTCTCCTACTGCCATCAGTACTGCCCGGCCGTTGAACTCGCTGTCGCGGTGTAGATCGATGAAGGCCTTGGTCTGGGCGGCTAGCGCACCTTTCATATCGGCTGCTCCCCTGCCGTAGAGCTTTCCGTTTTCCTCTACGGGTTCAAACGGTTCTGTGATGCTCCATTCTCCCTCTGGTTCCACTACGTCCATGTGGCCGTTGAGACAGACTGATTCTTCTGCTTCAGGATCTCCGGTCTCTGCTACAAGGTTGTAGACGCCGTTTATCTCCCTGATCTCTGCGTTTATTCCCTCGTCCTCCAGTACTCCTTTCAGGAACTGGAATGCATCCGGGTTTTCGATTGGTGAAACTGTCTCGTACTTCATCAGTTCTTTTGCCAGTTCTTCTGTCTTCATCCTATCTTGCCTCTCCGGTTTCAGGCCTTGCTGTGACTTCAAGCATCTTCTTGAGGCCTCCCTCGTTAACAGCTTTTTCAAGCTTCTTCGACTCTGTCTGGAAGTTTCTCGTGTCGTAGCTGTCTCCTTTGAACTCATCTTCCAGGTACTCATGCATGGTTTCTCTGTAGGTATCTACAAACCAGTCCACGAACTTCTCCTGTTCTTCACGGTGCTCTTCACCTGAATATTCGCCGGGTTCAGGCCTTACACCGGTTTCGAACGCGACCGCGGTATACTCGGCGAAATCGGAGAGATCGTTGAACTCTGTTTGAAGATAATCGCCGAAGTCATCGTAACTATCCGCGCCTTCAAGTACAACCTCCATGGAGTAAGGAGTCTCGCCGGAAAAGCTCTCCCTGACACCTTCAGATAGAACATCCACAAGCTCATTCTCATATACGCTCTGAACCGTACTTCCCGAAGGAAGCTCGGCATCAAGGCCTCTACGCTTCGCATCCTCACGGAACTCCAGGGAATTATCACTTGTCAAACCATGACCTGCGAAAAGCTCCTGCACATCCTGGTAGACATGCATCAAACTGTTCTGGGTCAGCAAGGCCTCGTAGCTCCTGTCGCTGTTGGAGAAAGAACGGAACTCGACGACTCCGTTGTTCTTCGGAGCCACATCAGGCCTGACAAAAGTGTTGTGGAAATTGAAGTAACCTGCTCCGTCTTCAGGACCGAGGCCTGCCAGCTCGGTGAATTCCTCATCTTCCATGTCGCTGTGATCGACTTTCACCGGCTTCATCTCTCCATCTACAAGAACTTCTCCCAGGTACATCTCGTCCTCCAGGAACTGCTCGAAAGTGACTGTTGACTCCTCAACCTCTGAGAGGCCTGGCATCACCCATGTAGAATCCTCGCCGTATACGTCTTCGAAGCTCCCGACCGGTTCACGGGTCTCAGGATCAAGTACTTCGACATCTGAAGCATCTATCTCCGGTGAAAGAATCATAGGCCTTTCCATAGCCATATCAAGGTAGTCTTCCTGATCTTCGAGGCCTCTCAAATCTTCTATGTATCCGTAGTTTTCGTTGGTCGGCAGGGCTTCGTCGAGTACATCTCCCCAGCGTTCTGTACCTCTTCTTAAAACTGCAGGAGATTTAGAGACGAACAGGTCATAAACCATGTCTCTTCCGCCTTCCGCGACCGTCTCATATAAATCATCGTTTTTTTCGAAGACAGGATCCGAGGCGAACAGAGGATCTACAGCCGGGACTACATCAAGCATTGAAGGCTGTTCTCCTCCGTCAAAGAAGCTGTGGAAAAACTCTTCCGTCCTCATCTCCTCACCTGCCGGGCTTCCTGTATTCAACTGTGTGGCACCGATCCATCCCATCGAGCCGAAGGCCTCTCCGTGCCTGGAACTAAGGCCTTTGTAACGCTTTTTAGGCCTTGCCAGGTGTTCAGGATCTTTTTGTAGCAGTGACATGTCCGGGAACATTCCGATTTTGTGGCTTGATACTTTGTCGGGAAGGTTCCTGTCTCTCAGGTAGCGGAGGTTCTCTGTCCTGAAGGCCATGTCGGCAGGGTTCTGGAATACCTCGGTTGCGATCTCGCTTTGAGCAGGATGGTAATCAGTATCTATCTCCGCAGCGAAGTCCTCGTGTTTCTGGAATCTTTTATCTTCTAATTTCGTGCCAAGAAGTCTTTTTTCGCCGTCGATAACCTGTTCCTTGGCCTCAGCATCCTCTTTCTCCACGATATTCCTGAGAACTCTCTCCGTGATCTGGTTGTCCACCGGTTCCCTGTTCCTGTGGAAGAGGAGGTCCTCTACCTCTGCTCCGACGTTGTAGATGCTGTTTTCTCTATGGTTTTGGTCCCAGGTAGAGCTGAGGGACTGTTTCACGTTTTGCTGCGTTTGTTTAGTGCTTGCCGACATACTTTTTGTTCCACCGAGTTGTTCTGGTGGAGCGTAGAAACTGGACTAAGTTAATTTTTCCTCTGAGGCCCGTCCCGCTTCTACACTCCGTTTCAGGGGTTAGGCCTCTCTATACAATAATTGAGATAATAATGATAGCGATAAGACTGACCAAACCATCTGCTGAAATGTTTTCGTGGTCAGTCAGTGACATCTTAAACTTACTTCGGCCTTTAACGTTTTTAAAGGTTTCTAGGCTCCGGGGGAGAAACCAGGGGTTGGGAGAGGCCTGGAGGCCTCATACCTTTGTCTGGTCGATACCGCTCATGATTTCCGAGGGATCTGAAAGCCTTTTCTGTACATAGGTCTGGAACTCGTCCACGTAAGCCGGTGCCATCTCTTCAGCAGTCTCTACTACTTCATCATCGTATACCTCGCTGAAGATCTCAGTCCAGGCCTCTTTGTCATCGTAGTCGGGAACAGTCTCAGGATCCATAGGATCAATACCGTAATCCTGCATCACGTCTACGATTTTATCTCCGTGAGGCATAACTGAGGCCTTGGCGATCGCAACGCTAGGCTCGGCATCGTAGTTCTGGCGTGCATTCCTGTACTCGAAACCTCCAGTGCTAAATTTAGGCCTTACATCGTGGTGCATCCCTCCGATATGAACCTGGGAGAAGTTGGCCTTGTGATACTGCTTTGCTGATTCCTCGTCCATGCTGGAGAGATCAACTGTTCCGGTGACCTTTTCAAAGCCTCCTTCCTCATCGCTGACGACTTTGGAGAACTTTACCTCATCGTCTTCGATGTATTCTCTCGGAGTCTTTGGATTATCAGGGTCTACAGCAAGCAAGGCAACACTTTCGTAATCGAATCCTTCAGGAGTTCCATCCTCGAACTCTACGTGTTCTTCCTCCGGAGGTGTTATCCAGGCCATGTTGTGCTCTGTCATGTAATGATCAACCATCGCCTGGAAGGATTCATCCTCTTCAACCACTGTCTGGATCATTTCCCATGGAGTTCCTGTGCGGCCAAGAGCATCCTCATCGACATCCGCATCGTCAAGGAAATGCTGAGCATAGGCCGAGGCCTCCCAGTAATCCTGGTTCACTCCTACCTTTCTCTCAGGTATTCCTTCCTCTTCTTCGTAGACGTTAGATGCGAGCGCGTCGAAACCTGCTTCGAATATAATCCTGTACGCCATCTCCTCGCTGACCCGCTCATCAAGATCTATCTCTTCATCACCTTCATGCCAGAGGCCTGACGTAAGCTGCGTCGAACCTCCAAACATGTTCTCCATTATCTGAGGGCCGAAGATAGTACCGATATAATCCGCACAGTACTCGATAGAACTGAAATGATCGTAGAAATTTTCGATAAACTCCAGGGCCTCATCCCGGCCATAATCCTGTCCTACACCTCTTTTGACTACATCTCTCTGGCCTTCACCATCAAGTCTTTCGACCTCGTCAGGAACCTCTCCTGGTTCACGGAACTGTCTTGTAAGGCCCTGATCCGCAGGAACAATCTCTGGATGATTCTGGGCCATGTACTTCCGGGTACCTGCTTTCACAGATTCAAGTACATCAAGAAGAGTACCGAAATTACCGGTTCCATCGATCTGAAAAGCACCTGAATCGTTCTCGATCTGAGGCCCTATCTCCCAGTCAACCGCAGGGGTATCAATCACTTCATCCGGGCTTTCAGCGATCCCGATATTCATCTCTGCTGGCATATCCTCGAAATGGCCTTTCTCCTTGACTCCTTCGAACTCGAAGCTGAAGTCCTCGCCGTATCCCTCAACGTTTTCCTCAAGTTCCTCCTCAATACTTTCCCAGAGGCCTTCACTGATAATGCCCTGATACTGGTCGGCGAGCGGCATGATACCGTCCTCTGCTCTGACATTAGGGATCTCTGACTCTATCCCCATTCCCGTCGGAGCAGTGTTATCCTCAAAGTTCGAGGCAAAATCCTCGGTAAACTCTTCAAGAACCTCACTGTACACAAGGCCCTCACTGCTGTCAGCTGACATTCAGTACCACTCAGAGAAGAATTCAGTATTAACTACAGGTTTTGAAAACTTAGATGCGTACCTTCCCGGGTAGAACGCGTCCACCCTTGGTTGATGCATGGCGCATACTTTAACCCTAGTTCAACAACTAATTTAAAGGAAACGCATAGACCACCTGAGGCCTCCAGGCTTGACTGCCAAGACCCTATTAAAGTTCAGTCCCCCGACCTTTGTTATGAAGTTGCTCAAAAACGTGAGGTTCCTCGTAACCCAGAATGAAGAAAGGGAGATAAAGGAACACGTCGACGTTCTCATACACGAAGACAAGATCTACGAGATCGGAAGAGGCCTCACAGACTTCATCAACCCGGAAGAGGTAATCGACTGCTCGGAAAAAGTCGTGATTCCAGGCCTTGTCAACGCACACACCCATTCTTCCATGACTCTGTTACGCGGGATCTCGGACAACACGAATCTCCAGGAATGGCTGGAAAGCTATATTTTCCCGGCGGAAGAGGATATCGAGGAGACCGACGCATATCTCGGAACAGTTCTAGCATCGATAGAGATGCTGGAGACAGGTACGACAACCTTCAACGACATGTACTTCCATATGGAAAGTGTCGCCGACGCAGTAGAGGATACAGGGATAAGAGCAGTTCTCTCGAAAGGCCTCACCGATATAGAGGATAAAGCAGATATGTATGGGGCTGAAGACCTGATCAGAGAATACGCAGGCCACGATACGATCGATATTGGAGTAGCTCCTCACTCCGTATATACATGTTCTGAAGATCTCTTACTCAATGCTAAGGAATTAGCGGAAAAATACGATACACTTTACCACATCCATCTCTCGGAGACAGAGAAGGAGAACAATGACATGCTCGAGGAAAGAGGTATGACACCGACAGAGTACCTCGACGAACTCGGAATACTGGACGAAAAAGTCATCGCAGCCCACGGAACACACCTCACAGAAGACGACATGCTGAGACTACAGAGGACCAAGACAGGCCTCGCACACAACCCCGCAGCGAACATGAAACTGGGAAGCGGACGCGCAGACATAATAGAACTTGAGGAAAGAGGCCTCGACATAGGCCTTGGAACAGACGGACCTGCCTCAAACAACAGTTTGAACATTTTTGACGAGGCCAAACTCTCCGCCCTGATCCACAAGGAACAGGATCCCGAGGCACTTACAGAGCAGGAAATCTTTGACATGATGACGATCAAGGGAGCCAAGGCCCTGAACATCGACGACAGGGTAGGAAGCATAGAGGAAGGAAAGAAAGCAGACCTGGTTACAATCGATCTGAAACAGCCCTCAATGAGGCCTTTCTACCGGGCCAGAGGAGTCGTTTCTAACCTTGTCTACAGTTTTGACGGCGATGTCTCAGAAGTCTACGTGAATGGTGAAAAGGTGGTTGAAGACGGTGTCTTACAGACAGTTGATAGAGAGGAGGTTTTCAAGGCGGTCCAGTCCCGGGTCGGGAAGTTCGAGCATTGAGAAGTCACCTATTTAAAGTTGAAGAGGCCTTTTTGTTCTACAGGAGTTGGATTTTTTTGGCTCACAGATTTTTCTGGAGAGCGTGATACTATTATGCAGAATGAACAAATGCAGATGAAAAAGGAGATGGAAGAGTTTGAAACCGGTACTACTACTATAGGCCTTACTACGGAAGACGGTGTCATCCTGGCAGCGGATAAAAGAGCTGCTCTGGGAGGACGCCTGGTAAGTAACAAGCATGCGAAAAAGATCTACAGGCTGGATGACAATCTAGGCCTTACGATTGCTGGAAGCGTTGGCGATGCCCAGAAGATCGTCAGGATCATGAAATCTCAGTTGAAACTCCACAAGCTTGAGACAAAGGAACTTTCCGTTAAAGGAGCAGGAACACTGCTTTCGAACATTCTTCACGGCAACAAGATGATGCCTTTCATGAACCAGTTCATCCTCGGAGGCCTCAAGGAGAATGGAGAAGGAGTTCTCTACAGCCTTGACCCTGCAGGAGGCCTTATGCCTCACGGCGAAGGCTTCACAGCGACAGGTTCCGGAAGCCAGATGGCGTTCGGAGTCCTCGAGGACAACTACGAAGACGATCTTGACCACGGAGAAGGAAGAAAGATCGCTTCACGTGCTGTACAGGCCGCGATGGAAAGAGACACAGCTTCCGGAAACGGAATCATGGTCGCAGAGATCACAGAAGACGGCTACAGCGTACTCGAGGAGAAAGAAGTAGAATCAGTTCTCAAATAAACTGATATCCTTACTTCCCTTTCTTCTCCCCCTAATTTTCCTATCTCAACAGTTCAACACGATACTTTACAGCTAAACACAAGAGAACGATATTATGGAAGAACTAGACGACGTAAAAAAGTACATACCGTCAGATGCAAGCGTATCCGACATCAGATTCGAAGGATCAGACATAGTCATCTACACGGACAGCAAAGACTTTTTCCTCAACCATTCAGAAACAGTAAAAAGAATAGTCTCAGACCTCAAGAAAAGAGTAGAGGTAAGGCCTTCAGCAAAACTTTTCCACGAAGCGGAAAAGGCAAAGAAAGCAGTTAAAGACATTGTAAGTGAGGAAGCAGGCCTTGATGAAGTTATTATGCAGCCAAGTCTTGGAAAAATGATAATTAGAGCAGAGAAGCCGGGAGAAGTCATAGGAAACAATGGTTCAGGCCTAGACGAGATCAGGGAAAGTACTCTCTGGTCTCCTCAGGTGGAAAGAGTTCCCGCGATCCAGTCTAAAGTTGTCGACCGTGCGCGTGAGTTAACGGTGGAGGATCCGGAGTTCAGGAAGGACTTTCTCCATGATGTCGGGAAAAAGATCAGGCTGGATAAAGGAGTGGGAGACGAATGGGTAAGGATTTCAGGCCTTGGAGGCTGTCGCCAGGTCGGAAGAAGCTGTTTCCTTGTACAGACAGAGGAATCAAACGTACTGATGGATGCAGGTATAGATCCTTCAGCTAAACCGGGGACACAGGAAAACTTCCCTTACCTGAACGCTCCGGAACTTGATCTACGTGATCTGGACGCCGTTATCCTGAGCCATGCACACATGGACCACCTCGGAATGATCCCGTATCTTTACAAGATGGGATACGACGGCCCGCTTTACTGTACAAAGCCCACCAGAGACCTGATGATCATGTTGGCCCTCGACTACATCGGACTGGCACATAGCCAGGGACAGGACGCACCGTACGATTCATCAGCTATAAAGAAAGCAGTTAAGAGAACAATCACACCGGACTACGGCGAAGTCACGGATATCACACCTGACATGCGTCTGACACTGAAAAACGCAGGTCACATCATCGGATCAAGTCTTGTCCACCTCCACGTCGGAGAAGGCCTCCACAACATCCTCTACACAGGAGACTACAACTACGACTCGACTGAGATGCTGAGAGAAGCAGATACAAACTTCCAGCGCGTTGAAACGATGATAACAGAATCAACGTACGGTGGAAGAGACGACGAACAGACAGACAGAGACGAAGCAAACAAGAAATTCCTCTCCAAAGTCAAACAGACCCTGAAAAAAGGAGGAAAAGTCATCGTCCCCGTCTTCGCAGTAGGAAGAAGCCAGGAAGTCCTAGGCCTTCTCGCAGATGAAATGGACAGAGACTACTTCAACTACCCGGTATACATCGACGGAATGATCCGGGATGTTAACGCATTACACACAGCCTATCCAGAGTTCCTATCGAAAAAAGTCCAGAAGAAAGTATTCGAGAAAGAAAACTCTCCTTTCCTCCAGGACAACATAGACACAATCGGCAGCCACAGAGAACGCGAAGAAGTCTACGAAAGCGGACCAGGCATCATCCTCACCACCTCAGGATCACTGACCGGCGGACCTGTACTATCATACCTCGAAAACCTTGCCGAAGACAAGAAAAACACAATGATCTTCGTAGGATACCAGTTCGACGGAAGCCTGGGAAGAAAAATCCAGGACGGAGCCGACACCGCAGAAATCAACGGAGAAAGAATAGATGTCAACCTGGACACCTACACAGTATCAGGATTCTCCGCACACAGCGACAGACAGCAGATCATCAACTTTTCCAAAAACCTGCGCTCAACACCCAACAAAATCCTGACCAACCACGGAGAAAAAAGCAAATGCTTCTCACTCGCAAGCGCGCTCCACAAAATCCTCAACATCGACACATCCGCACCACAAAACCTCGACGCAAACAGACTCAACTAAAAAAAGAAGGCCTACCTAAAGGCCTCACATGCCGTTTCTCCTCCGGTTTATCTGGTCCAACAGGATGAGACAGGAAAACAGAGCGAGAGAAAACAGTGTAGAGATTCCGAAGAGAACAGACCTGGTAAAATACGGACTACTCAACTTCTTCGCGGCAACACTGATAACAGGAACAGTGCTGATAATTGAGAATTTTTTACTTCAGGCTATCATGTAAAAACCAGCTATTATATCGGGAAGCTGTCTCTTTCGTCCGGGTCGATCGCTTTAAGCCCGGTGTTAACCATGTATGCCTGTGACTCAGCGTTTTCTCCGTCAAACTTTACAGTGTAAAGTCCGAGATCATGCTTCTGAGGCCTTATCACAAGTTTTCCTTCAACCTGTTTATCGCCGTTTTCAACACCTTCTATAACGTATTTGGCATCTCCTGGAATCCTGTGCTGGGCGTTCAGGCCTTTTTCGTCTTCAGTAGAGTCCTTTCTGTATTCGCTGGTATCTCTTATATCTGTCACTCTCTGCATATGCATCCTTGGCTGGCCGTTTCTACCCCTTGGAAGAGGTCCTTCTAGATCGAACTCGTCTCTGTAAACCGTAACAAGTTCAGCTATTTCGTCGCTAGGAACGTTTTCAAACTTGTAAGGTTCCAGGTAAGGTTGCTGTTCTACATCTCTCACCCTCTGCTCCAGGAACTCATCGAAATCATCCAGGACACCGGGATCATCGCTCCAGTACTCAACAGTATTCAAACCATCAGACCTCTCAACATTCAGATATACAGTAGAACCTCTGAACTCGAACTCCTCCTGGAAATCAGTAACATACCTCTCCGTGTTAGCCTTCGCAACACCTTCACGACCATCAAGATCACTCAATTCGACATCCGCATCAGGATCCTCCTCAAGATCACCCTCAAGAACAGCAAGAGTATGATCCTCAACATTCTCACTCCACTCAATAACTTCTTTACCCCGTGCCTCTGAATCATCCCCGCTCTGAGAAGACATCACCTACAAAACAGGCCTCAAAACTAATAAGTTGTAATGAAACAGTAGTCAAGAACACAGAATCTCTCATAGGCCTACTTGTCACAGGAGTTTTTATCGTAAGCTGAGGGAGTTTTACCAAGTTTGGAGACTAGCTTAATGGGTGAGAAAATGATTCCAGAGCTCATGCTAAAAGTGTTCCTGGCGGTATTTCTCACTGTTCTGCGTCAAGTTCTTCTTTGGTCTTTTCAAGGAATCTTTTGGCTGACTTTAAGGCCTTGTCGGCGTCGCTCATGGATACTTTTGCGTTCCTGTACTGGATCTCAGTTTTCTTGTCTACAACCCAGTTTCTAACTGAATTAATGTTGGACTTGAAGTCCTGTGAGATCATTCTTTCTTCGTACATCTCCTGCAACTCGTTCGCAGTCTTCGAATGATCCTTGTTCGTGTGACCCTGATTTTCCAGCATCAAGGCGTCATTACATTTGATCATCGCCATGATACAGTTCACTACAACAGGATTCCAGATCTTCTCGTCTTGATCCAGAATCTTCTCTCTGACGAGTTCCGCTGCTCTCACATAGGCCTCCGCCTCAATTATCGATTCAGTCGACCTTTTCATCTAAAGAATCACCGTACAGAAGCTCTGAATCTCTCATCAAATTTTCCTCAAATCTTTTACGCTCTCTGTAGTTTTCCAGGAACTCATTTACGGGTTCAACAACAGGAACAATCTCGTACTCACGGTTCCTCGCCTTCTGAATCACCAGATTCTTGAAATAATCGGTATCAACGCCGTCCTCAACAAGGAAAAAAACATCTATATCCGAATTTGCATCTGCTGTACCTCTCGCCACACTCCCAAACAGAACAACGCTTAAAGTCTTCTCCTCTAGCTCATCCGACTCCATAAGATCATGAACAAACTCGTCAGCAGCTGTGAACAATGGATTAACCTCTACCTGAAAGATAGAATCGACAGTATCGAAATAACGCGAATCTTGGTTAAACTCTACGAGATAAGAACTACCTTTCTTCCTAATCTTCACTAAATCAAGATCCTCCAACTCCCGGATAAAATCCCTTACAGCAGGATAAGAACCATCAACACTTTCAGCAACCTCATTAATAGTAAACATCTGATCAGGACTATCCCTCAGAAACTCCAGAACCTGACCCCGGTACTCCTTACCCAGCAAATCCACAAACCTCTCCGCCATACACCAATATTATGAGGAAAAACTTAAATGTTTAAGCTTTTCCTTAAACGATTAAATATTTTCTTAAACCGGGCCGAAAACCTCTCTGATTTCTTCACTGGACATATCCTCAACTTCCTCTGCCTTCCTCTCCTTCTCCTCTTTAGATAGCTCCCTGGCAGAACCTTTCAACTCCTCAAACTCCCTAGGTAAATCAATATCTTCAGGCCTCTCATCGAGATAATTCCGCAAGAACTATTCAGGTGTAAAGGCCTCAAAACTTGAGGATGGTATCGGGAGTTTGATTTCTGAGAAGATTTCTGTTGTCTAGGCCTTTCTTCTAGCTGGCTCTCTGTGGTTCGAGGTGGCTTTTTCCTCTGTTTTTCAGCCAGTCTCCGGTTGCTCTGAGGTGTTCTTCGTTGATGTTGATGTCGCCGTTTCCGAGTCTTACTGCTGGACCGTTTGGGTCTTTGTATGATGCTGCCTGTGCTGAGTCGTTGTCGTAGAGGAATGCTGTTGTTTCTCCGACCCATCTGTGGATTCCGCCGTATGTTTCTCCGTAGAGTACTGCTTCGTTGTTGGATTGTGAAAATCTTGAATGAGTGTCCACCTTGTTCAGATCTGTGTCGATTCCCAGTTCTTCAGCGTATTCGTTGATCTCTTTCACAAGTTCTGACTCAGCGGCTTCTGCTGTCTTTCCCATTCCTCTGTCAACTTTTCTCAGGGGCTTGCTGTCTTCGTAACGTTGGTCAATTCTTTCCTCTAGCGTCATAGGCAGTGAAAAATTTGTTAACTGAGTATTAAATACTTTTTCCGGGTCAAGGCCTTTTCTTCTAAAACTGGAAGAGGTTTTATTCTGGAAACATTTCGTCTTTTTCTGGTGGTGGTACGGGTTCGAGGCCTTGGTCACGTGTTTCCTGTGTGAAGTTTTCTTTTTTGTCTTCTCTCAGTGCCTGTCTGTAGAGTTGCTCGAAGTTCTGGGCTACTTCCTGGGGTCTTGTCTGTAGGGATTTTTCGTATCCGGTGTCTGTGTGTCTCCAGGTGTTTTCTCCGTCTATGAGGTAGTACATGGTGGAACAGATTTTGGTGTCTCTGTAGTCGTGGACTGTATCGCCTTCGACTATCGCAACTTTGTTGATCGGGTCGTGCTTGACGCAGGTGTAGTTTTCCCTGGGTTTCTGGTCTTCGTATCTTACTTTGACGTTCTGGTTCTCGAGGTCTATGGTTGCTGAGGCCATTTTTTCAGGTTCCGGGTGGACAGGTATTTTGTATGGAGGCCTTTCCCTAAAATCGTATCTTTCAGGGTCTTTGACAGCCTGGGATAGTTCTTCCCTCGTGTTTTCCAGGATGGTTTCCAGTTCCACTCGAAATTTTTTTGAGGCCTCAAATGATTTATTCGCTTTTTTCAGGTCTGTTCGTCGAGGTAGTCTGCGTGTGCTCTAAGACTGGTCTCGTCTATCAGTGTTTCTCCTCCTCTGGTCGGTGCCCTGTACTCTCTTTTTCCCGCGGTCCTTCCCCTGTGGTCGGAGCTGTTGGTTTTTTCACATAGCCATACGTCAGCTCCTATTAGAGGTATCCAGCTGTTCTTGTAGAATTCTCCGTACATTACTGCGACTTCTTTATCCGGGTTCACGAGTATGTCGTATTCTGCTCTTTCCATCGGGTAGTCTAGGGTCATCTCCTGTGCTCTTTCCTCCAGGCCTTCTTCCAGGTATTCGCTGATCATCCCGACTGTATCGCCCATCCCGTTGTCGGCGTTTTCAAGAGGTCTCCAGTCATCTTTCAGGGCCTCGGCCTTTCCAGGGAGGTCTATAAAGCTCATAGGCAGTTACTGGAGAGTAAATTATAAGGCCTTTCCTGAAATTTTATCTGGGAGTTATTCCGGGTGTATGTTGGAGCTGGGTTTCCAGGGTTCCGGTGTGAGGAAGTAGGTGATGACTTCTTCGAGTCTCTGGTCTCCGAGTTTTTCGTCGAATGTTTCATCGTACAGGAGGGCGGCCCAGCGGTTGTTGGCGACCAGTTCGACGTCCATTTTCTCTCCGTCGTATTCCAGAGTGTGTTCTCCCAGTTCCAGGTCTGTATCGGGGTTTTCGACCTGTTGTACTATGTTTTTCTTGTTTATCCAGTCGTGGGTGACGTACTTTCCGACGTATTTTCCAGCGTCTATGTCTTCCTGGCTCCAGCTGTATTCTCCGAGACCCATTCTGTCTGAGTTATGTGGTTGAATTCTTAACAGGGTTTGCGGTTTTCTCCTGTCAGTCCTTGAATTTTCTTATTACAGGATGTTCTGGTATCTTGTCCTTTGTGACTTTTGCGAGGCCTGGCAGGTCTTCGAGCCGGGCTATGTCGATTATCTCTCTGGCCTTTCCCTCGTTTAGTTTTCTGAGTGAGTCACCTTCCTTCTCCTTGAGCTGTTGCATTAGTGTGTTGTAACGTTCGTTTTCCGCGTTGTAGATCAGATGTGTCATGAAGTCTCTTTTCCATCTGTTTGGAGCTACTTTTTCTCTCCATCTCCGGTCGTATCTCTGCATCATTTTCTCTGAGGTATCCGGCTCTCCGCCGTGTCTTCCCTGTCCGAGCGCCTCCAATGCGGTTATACCTGCCTGTTCGCCTGACTTCATCCCTGTATCGATTCCTTCGCCCCAGAGAGGGTCGACAGTCGAAACCGTGTCTCCGACACCCATCACTCCTTCGTTGCTCACGCTTTCAGGTATCTGGATGTGCGCCGAGCCCTGATGTCTCTCCACGGGATCAATGTCTTCTCTGTCCTTGATTTCCGGGAACCTTGGATCGTCGACTATCCATTCTTCCAGGCTATCTAGTATATTGAAATCGTCTCCCCGGTACTCTCTGTGCGTCTCGTTGTCGATGTAGCAGAGGCCTACCTTTGCCTGATCCTCTCCAGTATGGAAGATCCAGGAGTAGCCGCCGGGAGCGATATCGTGGTCAAGTCTCAGCATCATTGAATCGGTGAGATCGGCGAAACCTTCCGCATCAGGTTCCAATCCTTCAAGCAGGTACTCCCATCCCACAGCCCTGTTACCAGGCTCCAAGTCGATGAACCCGATATCATCATCCTGGGCGATCGGTGCACCAGGACCTGCGGCATCGATAACGATATCCGCATAGAGTTCTTCGTCACCGCTGTACTTTACGCCCTGGATACTACCGTCTTCAACAACAGGAGCGTTGACACGTGAACTGTAGAAGGCCTCGGCACCTGCTTCAACAGCCTCATCCATCATGTACTCTTTGAACTCGCCGAAATCAAGGACTGATCCAGTCCGTGCCTGCCTGTAGAAATCGTCGGGAGACTCAAGTAAAACGCTGTCAGTATTATGCATTACCACATCGCCGGGAATGTTGTAACTGCCCATCATACGCGGGAAGGTCCCTGCCGTAGACTTATTGCTCTGCGCAGGATACTCCTCTTCGCCCTCAGATTCAAGTACAGCAACATCCCAGCCACGTGAAGCCACAGTCCTTGCCGCTTCAAGGCCTGCTGGTCCAGCACCGACCACAGCGACATCGTATTTGTCTTCCATACACAGATAATGATCGACAAAATCTTAAATCAGGGAACACAGAACCGCAGGATTTCTCTTCATTTCTGTTCAACTGTCAGGTTCTGTACTTCGTAGCTTCTGCATTGCCAGAGGCCTTTCAACTGTTCCTGGGCTTCTTTCTCCGCTTTTTGGAATCTTTCTAGCTGGGAGAAGTCTGATTCGTAGACCTGGGCGAGGCCTTTTTCCACCAGTCTGTGGTTGAAGTTTGTGTCGTTGGTTTTTACGTATCCGAGTATTCGTCCGTAGTTTCCGCGTGTATCGCTGAGGGGGTCTGTCTTGAACTCCACGTTTTTCCCTGAAAGCTTGTTTTTGGCGTACTGTGAGGCCTTTTCTCCCCATTTTCTGAGGCATTTTCTTGTTCTTTCGGTGTCCGGTATGTCTCTGTATTTCCCGGGTTTTACCTTGACGTGTACTTCGGGCGTGTCGACTCCGAGCAGTCTGACTTTTTCTACAGTACCGTTGAGGTTTATTTCTACGGTGTCTCCGTCGATTACATCGGTAACTTTAGTTTTCGTCTCTGTCGCTGGGCTGGCTGTGTTGACGTTGCATCCGCTGGCGATAACTGTGAGGAGTAGAAGGCCCTGTAGTTTTTTCTTCATTGTTGTTCCAGTTGTGTTTTCAGGTTTTTAGGGGTTAGAGTTAAGTTTCAGTGCTTCTCTGTCTAATCATGGTCTATGAGGTAAAGTGTTCGAACTGCGGGGACATACTGAATTTTGGCGGAAAAGATCCTGAGGAAAAATTCGGCGGGGATGAACAGAAGATACCTGAAAACGCCTTGGAGTTCGATGATGAGGTTTACTGCCGTGGATGCGTTGAGAAATTTGTTCGTTTCGGAGGCCAGGATATGCTTGACAGGCTGGAGAAACTTGAGACAAAGGTCAGCAACGAACTGGGATAAATGGGAAAAAATATGTTTTGATAAGGCCTTCTACAGGCCTTTTTTCACTCTTTATTCGCCGTTGATTTTTTCGCTTGTTCTTTCGATCTTTGCGTAGCTTGGGGTTACGACTACCCAGTCTTCGTCTACGCCTGCGACGTCTCCGTCGACTGCTTTGACTGTTTTCTTCAGTCTTTTGACGGCTCTTTTGAGTTTTGACATGTCTCTGTTTTTCAGGGGCTTGATATTTACCCATACGATGTGTTCGTTCCTCAGGTGTTCCTGGACGTTTTCTACGTCGTCGAATTCTTTCAGTGTCTCCGCTCTGACGACCACTTTCTTTTCTCTTTCGGAAACCTCTGCGTCAAGTTCCACGAACTCGTCTTCGATCATTTCGTTGTCTTCTGAATCTTCTCCATCTTTTTTTAGAAACCCCAGTGCCATAGTTTTGGTTACCTCTTGGTTAATAAGAGGGAACTGATTTTTTTATAGCTTACCAGTGGGAGAGCAGGGAAGAACGGGTAAACACGTGAGAAGAGTTGAAAACTGGAAAAAGTAGATGTGAAAAAGCTTTGTCAGTCCAGGCTTTCAACCTTTGAAGCAAGGTTCCAGATCTCTGTCCTGGTATGCTGTCTGATGTTCGGATCGTTGCTTATCTCATCAAGGATTGAAGAAGCTGAGTTGACACGGACCGAGAGATCCCTGTCCTCATCCTCTAACTCCTGAGCTGCCTTCTCAAGCATTTCAGCGACGTTTGAAGGAACTGCGTCCTTCTCCGCTTGATCACGCATTCTCTGCACGACCGAAGGAACCGAAGTCATGGAGCATCGACCTCTTTACTCCATGCCTTGAGAGAACTGACTCTGAGATTCTTTGATCTTTTCCTCAAGCTGCTTTTCTTTCTTCTCAAGGCCTTCCATACGGACCTCGAGATCTTCCTGTCTTTCCTCAAGCTCGTCTTCGAGCTCTTCTCTTTCACGGGCAACCATGATCTCGCCTACCTGACGGTAAACTTCGTCTCCGTCAGATCTCTCAAGTTCGTTCAGGGCCTTCTTTACGCCCTGAATCTCGTTTTCTGTCTGTTCTTTCTGCTGTGCGATTTCCTGCATCTGTTGCTGGGTTTGCTGCATCTGCATCATAAGCTGCTGTGCGTCTTGTTCTTCTGACATAATTTTATTCACCTTCTAGCATAATTTTTTGGCGAGCGTTGCTAACCTGAAAACTGTGTCAGTGCAACCTCTTAAAGGCCCTAGGCCTTCTGTGTCAACTTTGATCTTGATTTTCTCCTTTCCCGCGTTTAATTCGTACTGGACTGTGTTATCTGAGGAGAGTGATGGTTCGAGGATTTTTTGCAGTTCCCCTGGATTTTCTGCGTCTATCTCGACTGTTGAGTTCATACCGCTTGTACGGTGTCTGGGTCGTCAGGCCTCTTCTTGAGGAGGACTCTGTGACTGCATTTTGGACAGATTACTTTTTCTTCTACAGGGTCGATCTCTACTTCTTGTTCGCAGTTGACGCATACGTAACTCATTTTTTATGCCTCAATCTGTTCTTTGGCTTCTTCGAGTTCTTCTAGCTCTTCTTCGCCTAGTTCTAGGGCTTTTTTCATCTGTTCCTGTGCGCCTGTGTCCATGTTGTAGGCTCCGCCTGCGGTTTTCTGTCCGCATTTTCTGCATTCCCAGATTCCTGCTGCGTTTCTCTCTACTTTTCCTGATCCGCATTCCGGGCATTCTACGTCTTCTCTGTCTTCTGCTTCGTCTACGTTCTTCCTGATTCTGCTTCCGTAACGGGAGCCGAATCTTTTCGCTGACTTGTTATCTCGTGGCATTTTTTATTCACCTGTTAAGATAGTTATTAAGAAGCATATGGAGGGGAAGATTTTTTATTCCCCTACCTCTGCTTCGAGGATTTCACGGAATTTCTGGATTTTCTCGTCCGCTGTCGACATAATCTGGGACATCTCGTCAGCTGTGAAAGGCTGAGTCTCTCCCTTCTGCATTGCGACGATGTTTCCATCTTTTTTCTTCGCAACTGTCAGGCGAGCGTCGAGGGCCTTCTCTTCTTCCCCTGTGACATCCCACATGACTGTGTCGCCGATCTTGTGGCCGGTAACTGTGACTGGTTCACACTGAAGATCGAAGTCCTTCCATTTCTCATCTCTGTTGAGCTCTCCTGCTTCTTCGTCATAAGCTGGAAGGTATCCGGACTTGAGTGCTGCCATAGCAGCTAAGGATGTCGCATCGATCAGATTCCCATCGTCGTTCAGGACGTGGGCATCGATGAAGACTGTGTAGACCTTCTCTCCCTCTACCATACAGAGGTCTTCAAGGTCGATAGCTTCAGCCTCTCTGATTCCTCTGTCGACTACTCTTGCGAGTTCGACTCCGTCTTCCTGTGGAGGACCTGACTCGTAGTCACGCCGAGCCATAGGAGCAAGCTCTGCGTTCGTAACGATTGTTCCCTTTCCAGGCCTGTCGCTGTAAGGTTCCTCTATCTCGACTGAAAGGCCTACAAGGACTTTCGTGTCTCCGATTTCTACAAGTGCTGAACCTTCTGAAGTTTCATTGATGTAATCTGTCTCGACTTTGACGTCTCTCATCTCTTTGAGGCCTCTGCCGTCGAGTCTTTCTCCGTCTTCCGCCATTTCGCGGATTGTCTTTTGATTAAGTTTCATTAGAAATCACCTCCTCTGAGTTCTCTGTATTTTTCAAGCATTGCTTCCTGCTGCATTTCGTGTAGCTGTCTGCATCCGTCCTTCGCAAGTTTGATGCAGTCCTCTACCTGTTCCTGTGTGAGGTCTCCGTCCATCTGGACCAGAGTGATCTCTTCACCGACGTGTTCGCCGTCCTCGTCGTAGTTGATGAGTGCGATAGGGATGTCTGCGTTCCCTTCCTTGTCTTCTTTTCCGTTAACGTCGAGGACAGGTGTCTCGTCTACTACTCCTGCTGCTGTCGAGGAAACCATTCCTTTCATAGGGATGCCTGCGTCGGCGAGTGCAAGAGCTGCTGCTGTGATACCTGTTACTCTTGTTCCTCCGTCGGATTCCATTACTTCCATCGAGATATCGATTCCTGCGGTCGGGAATTTCTCCATCTCGATAGCTGGTTCCAGGGCCTTTTTGGCTACAAGGCCTATCTCTTTTGCTCTTCTGTTCGGTCCAGGGCTCATCCTGTCGTCAACAGAGAAAGGTGCCATGTTGTAACGCATCTTGATTACAGCACGGTCACTTTCCTGAAGGTGTTTTGGGTGAAGCTCCTGAGGTCCGAAGACGGATGCAACTACTCTGGTGTTGCCGACTTCGACCATTGCGGATCCGTCTGCTTCAGTTAGGACATCGACTTCCATCTCTGTCTCTCTTAGTTCGTCTTTCTCTCTTCCATCGACACGTTTTCCTTCATCATCGAACCATTCGATATCTTCATCTGAACTTGTCATTTTACTTTTCACCCTCTAGTTCTTCTTCAAGCCATTCACTTATTCTGTCAGTCAGGTTTTCTGTGTGGGCTTCTCTTTCTACTTTTTTGACAGCTCTCGCTGCAAGATTGGCTTTGTCGCCCGAGATCCAGACCTGTCCGTTCTGGCCGACAATGATGTTGCAGTTGGTCTTCTCGTTGATCTGTTTAACCATGGTTCCCTTCTTACCGATTACACGGGGAACTTTGGAAGGTGCAATCCCGATCACACGTCCTCCTTCAAGCTTGCGACATCTCTTATCTTTCATAGAAAGATCGACGTCCATGCCATCAGTAACGGACTTAACCTTGATCACGACAGCATCTCCAACCTCAAAGAAGTCAGAAAGATCGTCTTCATCAAGATCGACGTACTCATCCGTTGCATCAGCAATGTTCAAACTGCCTTCATAAGCAGAGTTGAACTCGACAGTCCAGCGAGAGTAACTGACTCTCGTGACCTCTCCGATGATCGTATCACCTTCCTCAGGCATGTAACGACCGGACATAGGCCTTACCTCAACTTCCTGGCCATTGAAATGGACAGTTCCCAGGTGTTTTGAATAGATTTTATTATTTTCTTCGTAAGCACCAGAAGTCGCAGACAGAGCGTCTGCATCAGTTATCATATCTCCTGGAGTTACAAGGTCATCTTCTTCTTTCACACGTGACATAAATTGTATTACCTCAAACTTCGTTCAAACTAGAAAATGGCTGTTTGTAAAAACAAAGCCGGGCCGAAACTTTTTATAACCGCCTCAACTTCCTTAGTATTCGAAGATCCCAGATTTTCTACGAGTCCAGAAAACTCCGAATTTCTCCCCCTCAACTTTATCCGAGAGTTAATTTTCCAGCCAGCGATACTGTTCTGAAAGGCCTTCAGCAAAACTTGCTCCGTAAACATTTTCCTCCATGGAAGAGTCCAGGACCTCTGGCAGAAGAGAGATATCTCCTTCAGGAGAGGAGTACTGAACACATCCATCTGAATAATTAACCAGGGCACCGTTTTCCAGTCGGGCGCCGAGAGCCTCCTGTTCAAGGCCTAAATCTTCTAGCTGTGCCATAACTTCGTCTTCTTCAAGGCCTGTGCTCCATCTAAGCTTTACATCATGGAACTCTGTGCTTGTTGCCCCGGCGATTCTTCTGTCACCGAGTTCTTCTTCTATCATCTCCAGATCGTCCCTGTAACTGTTTTCCGGGTAGACCAGTGAGGTGCTCACGTCTCTGTTACCTCGCTTTCCCCGCCTGTGATCTCCTGGATATCCTCCATCAGCTCTGTCAGAACGCCCGCGGGAACCTTGATTTTTGCAAAGAAGTACTCGTTGCCCCATTGCTCCTCGAGAACCTCTGCGGTACTCTGTATCTTGTCGTAGGCCTTTCCAGCTTTTTCACTCGGTATCTTTATCGCGACCTGTTTTTCGTCAAGAGAGACAGGGATGATAGGCCTTATCTCGTCGATGGCCTCGTCGAACTGTTCTTCGACGTCTTTCATGGCGTCTGCGTTGAAACCTGCTTCTTCCAATGCGTTCTGCACTCTTTCCGGTGGGTGTGGGTTACCTGTCTTCGGATCCTGGGCTCTGCGGGCGATCATGCTGACGATCTGTTTATGTTTGTCCTCTCTCATCTCCTTTTTCTGTTCCGTCGTCAACTGCATATCTCCTTTCTCGAAGATCTCCTCGGCAGCCTCCATGATCTGTCTGGTCCCGAAATCATCCTCCAGGTCTTGAGCAGAAGCTCTCTTACCGTCACCTGCGTCCTCAAAGACCTCCTGGACAAACAGCAGTCTCTGAATACTGTGGTCTTTACCCTCGAGCTTGGCCTCCTTCGCCAGGTCCGGCTCAACAAGTATCTCATAATCCTGGTACCTGACCTTGATCGCATCAGAAGTATCCATAACCTAAGAAAAGGCCTTTTTCTTTAAACCTGTTATCCTGTCAATCCCTGTGGATATATCTCTCCCTGTCACCGAAGAAATTGCTCGGCAAACGGTAGTAAAGAGGATTACCCGGTCCGTAAACCACCGCATTCAGAATTAAGAAGGCGACGGTCAAAAGCACAGTAGCAGTGCTTCCTACAGTTATCGAAACAGTAACATTTAGCTGTGAAAACCCAAGTAAATCAGGAACTCTGGAAAACGAAAGGATCACGAAAGCCAGCATTATCAACTGGAAAGAAACACGTACATCAAAGGCCTTGAAGGAGAGCCTTGCATAGCTTTTCTGCTGGCACCTTATTATCTGAAAGATGAAAAGGCCTGAAAGCAATACAAGAGGTACTGTCATGTACGCTCCTGTCATCGAAGCCATTTTCTACCACCTCCTGCAAGCCTGTTCAAAAGGAAGAAAAACAGCATGTAAAACAGGAGGCCTGTATCGAATGCAAAACTTCTCATAACTTCTTTTCCAAGCCCTGTGAAGACTGTTCCTGCGAAAACCGATAGTGAACCGAGGAACGCCAGTCCGAACACCAGGGTGGTCTTTTTCCTGTTCAGCTTCAGAAAGGTAGTTGACCGGTACTCGTTTCCGATCCATCCTTTCTGGAACTCCCAGGCAAGATAGGCAGTTATAAGAAGGCCTGAAGCTATGAGAAGGTCTTCTATCATCTATTAATTAAAAGGAAAATATGTGAATAAGAAACCTGTTGGTCTAGAGGTCGACACTCAGGTCTTCAAGATCTTCAGGGCTGACACGCCTGAAAAGAGATTCCTCATCGACTACAGACATTTCAACGTTTTCTGTACCGATGTCTTCCTCTCCCTTCTCCAGGGCTTCAACAGCAAGCTCCATTGCATCTTCCTCTGAGAGGCCTTCCTCCCAGTTCTCCTCCAGGTGTTCCTTGGCTTCATCTCCGCCTTTACCGATGGCGATAGCCTTCCATTCTGAGAGAGTTCCAGAAGGATCAGTATGGTAGACCTTGGAAACTCCGTCCTTGACACCGCCGGAGATCGTGGAGAGACCGTAAGGCCTGACTCCTCCGTACTGAGTGAACTGCTGACATCTGTCAGCGATGAACTTCGCAAGCACAGGAGTAGGGATATCCTCATCGTAAGTCATCATATGCTTCTGTGCTTCATTCCTCGCTTCTTCTACAAGTGTTCTGCCGTCTGCTACAAGGCCTGAGGTCGCGACTCCGATATGACTGTCTATCTTGAAAACTTTCTCAGGATTCCTGACCTGGAGATCTGGAATATTCCGTGTAGCTGCAAGAACCACTCCGTCCTCGTAGACCACTCCTAGAGCTGTAGCACCTTTTTTAACTGCTTCTTTAGCGTACTCAACCTGGAACAAACGTCCATCAGGAGAGAAAATCGTTGCCCCACGGTCGTACTGCTGCTGTTGCTGATTAGTCATCTGCATTACTCGAAAACACCTCTGTTTTCTGTGTCAAGAAAATTCGTAATTTTCGTCATTTGAGAAACCTCTTTAGTTTATACAGAACAATGCCTCTGGAAAGCTTAAAAGTATAACAGAAACCGGTGGAAACAAAACAGAAGAGGCCTCAACCAAAGATATGGAGTTCGACTTACATACTCATACAACCTACAGCGACGGAAGCTTAATGCACATGATGGCCTCAGCAGCCGAAGAAGCAGGCCTTGAAGAAATCGGTTTCTCTGATCATGCCAACGTCTCACAGAGAAAAGCGATGAAACAGGTCAAATACAACAACGGATTCAACCTGGACATGACCTGTGAAAGAAGAGAAACTGCCATAGAAAAACTCAGGGAAAGAAAAGAAATCACCATCTACTCCGCCGTAGAGATGGACTACGATCCGAGAGACGAGAAAAACATCAGGAAATTCCTGGACAAGAAAAACTTCGACTACAGCCTCGGAAGCGTACACAACCTGGAAAACACGAACGTCCATATCAGAGACTACTTCAGAAACAAGACAAAGAAAAGCAGGAGAAAACTAGTGAAAAAATACTTCGAGAAACTCGAAAAACTCATCCAATCCGAAATGTTCGACATCGCCTCACACATCGACGTCTTCGAACGCAACCCACAGTTCCAGGGATTCGCCGACAAAGAAGACTACGAACAGATCGCAGAAGCCTTCAAACACTCAAAAACCATTCCAGAAATCAACGCAGGAAGAGCACTTCAAGGCCTCGAAGAAATACACCCGACCAAAGAATTCCGTGAAATACTCATCGAGAAAGGCATAACCTTCACAGCGGGAACAGACAGCCACAGACCCGAAGACATAGGAAAACTCAACCAGCACCTAGATAAAAAACTCAAAGAACTCGATATCACAGTCAAAAGGCCTCAAACACTCCAGCACTGAAAATAAAAGCCTTTTTCAAATTACACCTTTAAACCGTAGATACGCAGGATGAACAAGGCCCACAAGGCCTCCGACTGCAACTGGTTACGAAGTACGTTCGCGTCAGCGAGCGTTCTGATCACTCCAACGAATCTTCGTTGGGTCCACTAGCTCAGTGGTTAGAGCGCCGTCCTTATACGGACATTCACACAGAAAAAACTTGCCTGAAAAAAGGCCTGTGTGACTGCCTCAACTGCCAGCAGCAGTTGGCAATACAGACCCGTTTTATCACGGGCTGTGACGAGCTCAGCTCGTCTGCCTAAGAGAGGCGGTGGTCCCGGGTTCGAGTCCCGGGTGGACCATCTGTGTATTGTGTTATTGAACTTGAGAACCAGGGCGAATCTGGTCCAAGGCTCCGATGTTTAGAACAGCCAAAGGCTCGAAATTAGATTATGATGGTTTTGGCCATGCTTGTCAGAGTTATGAAGGCCATCTACAGAACTTAGCGATTTAACATTTTAGCAAAATTTCCTCTTTATGGGATTGGGGAAGTTGTTTATTGGATATCAGTTAGGTAAAAAGGCTGAGGAGAGAAAAAGAGAGCGTAGAAGGAAACTCAAACTTCTGTTTAAACCTGTACTATTTACTGTCAGGGCAATAAGAGAGTCAAATGATAACTCGGAGCAGAAACAGGAGGCTTTCTAGTTTATCCCATTGGCGGTACAGCCTGTGCACATGTGTTCATTTTTTTGGGTTTCAGTCGTTGTAGACGAGCGGTTCTGGTAGAATATTTTGGTGTTTTATTTCTGGTATCTTGCTTTCTTTTTCCTTTCTGAAGTCGATGACGTTGCTTTCGTAGAGTACTTCAAGGTCTTTGTGTACTGCGCTGACTTTTCTGTCAAGTTTTCTTGAGAGGTCTCTGATTGAAGAGATTTCTTCTTTCTGGATCGTTTCGATTATTTCTGTCCTTTTCGGCGTGGTTACGTCTCTGAAGGTGTCTCTTTTCAGTACAAGTATATCTTCTACTCCCGACTTTGTGAGGAACTTCATAAAATCGTTGTAGTCCTCGAAACTGGGCGATTCTTCTGGCTTCGTGCTCTTAGTTTTCATCTTGATTTTCACCTGGGAGGGGTGCAAAGCCCAGTCCCGGGTTCGAGTCCCGGGTGGACCATACAACACGTTAACACTTGATGCGAACACTTTAAAATCTTGTTCCCTGGAAAACATGCGTGGCAGGAAACTCTTTCGAGCTTGGAGAGGTTCTAGATAAGAAGATTTTCTGGAGGCCTCGGAAGCCGCCAGAGGATAATCCTGATGATTACTCCATCAATATTTTTTTCAGAAGTTACGACAGAAATGGAGATGAGGAAAAGATCAATGTAGCAAGAGTAGATTATAAGGAAGAACATAACGGAATTCACTTTGACAAGTTCTATGAAAGGCCTCCTACAAGAGTGGAGTACATAGAATGGGATTTCTGGGAGACCTGGAACAAACTTGAGGAGAGCTGGGAGGATATCGCAGAAAAATACCTGGAGAGACATGGTGAGGAGCAGGTTGAGATAGAGAAGGTCAGAAAGTAAACTATCAGTTCCTCTGGACTAATGTATCTCTTGAGTTCTTCAAGAAATATTTAATTTTTTGTCACTAATTCGTGAATATGACTGATCTGGTTCCTCAGCATAACGCGATAACTTTTACTGGAGATTTTATGGGTGCTGAGGATGAGGAGGATCTGTATGATATGTTGGGGCTTGACTATGAGGCCTCTGAGGATCAGGTTCGTAATGCCGCCCGCGATTTGATGGGCCGTTATCATCCTGATGCTAAAAATGGTGATGCTGCCGCTTACAAGACTATTAGGCAGGTAAGAGATATCTTGACTGGTGAGGCCTTGGAGGAGCCGGATTTCGTGGATATGGATGAGTATCAGGAGTGGCAGGAAGCCGAGGATTTCTTTGACGGAGGTGTATTAGATGAGCGTGTTTCAGGCCTTGAAAAATTGATGTATGGTCGTTTCCGCGGTAAGATGGAGCAACAGAGAATGGAGGAGGCTTTGAAGGATGCGGATGAGGCTCGTGGAAATGATTATTTTGAGCGTTATCAGGAGCTTCAGGATAGGAGGCCTTCTGATCTTGATGAAAAAGTTGATAACAGGGTTGAGCTGGAGTTGTTGAAGGCCGAGGCCCTGGGAAGAGATGTGGAAGAGCAGGAGCTTCGCGATTCTGTCAGAGATCGTTTCGAAGACCGCAGACAGCGGGTTGAGGATGCGATAAATGTTCGTGGCGGAATGGGTTACATCAGCAGTGGTGAGAAGTATCCTGATCTTGTTGAAGAGGAGTTAACTGATATTACTGCACATGGAGATCTTACCTTTGTTGAAGATAAAAGCGATCAGGATTTCCAAGCTGTTCCGAGAGCGGAGCAGGATGAAGGAATTTTACGGGTATCTCTATTGGGAGATTCAAAAGTTCAGAGGGATAATGAGGTCTATGTCAAGGTTCCCGATGGCTCAGTTACCGTTGAGGATCCCGAGCTTCGTGGAACTATCCAGGTCTGGGAAGGAGATGTAGAAATCGATCTCAACACCTGGGACAGCTTCGGTGTCACACCTCCCGTGGTAGATGCTCAGGCACCGGAAGTTGATGCTAGATCCGGTTATGAGGAGAGAGGAAGTGTCTACGTGCCGACAGTCCGAGAGTTCAATGGAAGGCCTGAACCGGACCTGACTGTACAGGTTAAGGATGGTTCTGTCACTCTTGAGGACAGTCGCCCGATGGACTTCGGATTTGATTCTGGAGGTCTCAAGAGTGGAGGAAACGAAAGGAAAATCGAGAAAAACATTGAACTGGACTCGTATCTCGAAGATGACGACGATGATCCGTTCGATAAAATCCTATGAAATTGAGATTAAAAACTAAAAGGTTCCTGTAGCATTTCTTTATACGTTCAGATGAATAATAAAGTTGAAAGGAGTACCTGGGAAAAGATAATTCCTTTCAAGAAAGGCTTTTTCGTGACGGGTACGCTTTTGATTGCAATCTCAACCGTTGGGTTTTTTCCTAATAAGATGGTTATTGGAGGATTCCTGTTTACCTTAGGGACATTACTTGATATTTTAGGAGTTTATCTTACAGAAAAGAGTATTGGATTTACTAAAAATGACATCATGCATGTACAAGATGAGATAGAGAGAAGAGAGGAGGAAATTGAAGAAGCTTATGAAGAGATTGAAGATGCCAAAGACGAAATTGGTCAAACTAGGAGTGAGGTTCAAAGTACTAAAGTAGAGGTTGAGAGAACTCAGAGTGAAGTTGAGAACACTAAAGATGAGGTCTTCGGAAGTTTCGGTAGTAATAATTTTGATCCCCTGGAGTCTCAGGTTGACAAGTTAGAGGATAAAATACGGAGGTTAGAGAAAAGAGTTGAACAACTAGAGGGAGAGTTAGGACACGCCAGATTTTGATTGCTTCGATTGGCAATTGTGGTCCTCAGTTAACCTATGCTCCATTGGATTTCCACAATTAGGACATCGATAATTTCTTTTTTCATATTCTACCTTGGCAAAAGCCCAGGTGTTCAAAATTGAGATGAAAATAACCGTCAGAATTCCTCCGGTGAAATAAGCCTGCACTTTCGTCAAACTATTTTCGTAAAATATTAGAAATCCTAACAAAGGAACTAGAAAAAGGCAGAAAAACATCTGATCTTTCATGCTCCCATGATTCCAGTTCGCCTTTATTTCCTTCCAGAATTCCACATCAGATATCTGTAGGACTTCTTTGATGTAGCTCATCACAGCCAGGCACCACAGTTAGAACACCTATTATTTTCATTAGGATTTCTCTTTCCACAACTTTGACATTTCTGTGTAGACAATAGATAAGCTAGTCCTCCTAAACCGGCTGCTCCGATAGCTTTTTTCCAAAAGTTATCTTCGGAATTGCTCATATTTACTGATTACTCCAAAGTATAATGAATTTGTTGAAATAGTAGAAAGAGATTGTTGGTAGCTAGAATTTTTGAAATTGGTTTGTAAATTTTCAGGCCTATTCTTTACTTATGTTCAGAGGAGATGATCTGTTTCAGGGAGAGAAGGTAGGCCTTGATTTGTATGATGTTGATATGGGTGTTGATGATGCGGTAGGTCTTCGTGGTGATATGGTCCAAAGTTTTTCCAGTATTCATGAGGAGGCCCGCCAGGTTGTGAGTTATGGCTGGGATTTTGATGTCTCTGCCGGTGATTCTTGGTGGGATCTCCGGGCGGAGTATGAAGGCGATAAAGGAAGGATCAGTGTTTCTGGAAGGCCTGATGGGAGTATAGATGTTAATTACAGGACAGATTCTGTCGTCAAAATGCCGGATTCTGTCGATGAAATGGTTGATTATCTTAACAGGAACAGTCCTTCTCTGGAAAATGTTTCCCAGGTGGAGAATGAGGCCTCGGGTTTGAGGATGACGCTGGATGAGGAGGCTGAAATACTTGATGAGTCCGGGGAGCAGAGATATCTGAGGGATGTGATAGGCCTTTACGTTGGTGTTGACAGGGAATCGGTTTATCCTTCACGCGGTGAAAGAGGTTTCAGCGGATGAAAGGAATCGCTGGCGGTAGTTTACTGTTGAGCGGGTTCTAAAGAGTTGTCCAGTCTTTGAACCTTCCTGTAGTACTGCAAGTAGGTCTGTGAAAGACGTGTAAGTTTTACAAATTCCTGTCCTGTTTCAGGCCGTTCAATCAGCTCTGCATCATCCAACCTGTCAAGGTTCTGTCCTATACCTTCGGTGTAGATGTCATAGAGGCCTTTTCCATTCCCGAGTTCTTCCAGCATCTGGATGTCTTCACTGCTTTCTAGGGCCTCCGCAGCGTTCAAGGCCTCATCTTCGGTGTAGCGTGGGTAACCGGTTGTCGCTGATTCCAGGTAATCCGTTTCCTCCAGGATTTCATCTGTGATATCTTCTATATTCACTGATAACTTTGTTGAACTGAAAGTGTTAAAAAACAATTGTAGAGGCCTCAGCTAACTGGTTTCTCTGTACTCGATCTGGTCTATGCTTTTCTCTCCTGACATTTTTCTGTCCGTGGATAGATTAAAACTTTATCTCAGGTCAGAGGCCTTTATCCGGTTTTTTATTCGGCGAGTCACTATTTTTACCTGGATCCAGGTTTTGATACATGATTGAATCTCTGTTCCCTCTGGGCCTTTACAGGTATGTGACCGGAGCTTTGCTTCTGGCTTCGGGTATAGCCCTGATCTATATCATTTCCTCTAGAATACCTGGTGCTTCGACCTTTCTTGAAACAGCAATCTCTTTTGTATCCGATAGAGAGGTTTTCAGGGAAAGTTCCAGGGTCTGGAGGATTCTCTTCACCGCAGGAATCGTTCTCGGTGCTTCTCTCTACGCAGTTTTTTACCAGGAAGGCCTCTGGAGGACAGATGTAAGTCTATGGAGGCTTCTCGTAGGCGGAATACTTGTAGGCTTCGGCACGAGGTTCGGCAAAGGCTGTACCTCAGGACACGGTATGAACGGGATAGGATCGCTGTCAAAGGCCTCGATAGTCAACTTTGTTTTCTTCCTCTTCACCGCAATCATCACAGCACTGACCGTACAGGCACTGGGGGTAACTCCATGAAAAAAAGCCGGAAGCTGAACGCAGTCTACATCACCGGCGGAATGCTTTTCGGCCTGGGACTGGCCCTGAGCCAGATGGCAAGGCCTGAAGTAGTTCTGAACTTCCTCCAGCTCAAGGACCTAGGGTTACTGGCTTTCCTGCTTACAGGAGCTGTTTCAGTAGGCCTTCTATTCGAAATCGCAGTAAGGAGAAACATAGAGGCTCTGATAACAGGTCAAAAACTGGGAAAACGCGTTAAAGACCTTGATAGAAGAGTAGTCTTCGGCGGTATCGTATTCGGCGTAGGATGGGGTATTTCAGGGATCTGTCCCGGAGCAGCATACGCAAGTATCGGTATAGGGAACTTTCCTGCTCTTTTGGCGATAGCAGGAATGTTACTGGGAGCATACACACAGGGACTCCTGAGAGAGAACCTCAGCTAAAATTTTTTTACATGTTGCGGAGTCTTTCAACTCTTTCCTCCAGCGGTGGATGCGTTGAGAAGAAAGAGGCCTTGTTTTTGAAGGGATTTGAGAAGTACAGGTGCGAGACGGCTTTGTTCACATCCATCTTCGGGTTTTTCTGGTTCTGGATTTTTTCCAGTGCTGATGCGAGGCCTTCCGGGTAGCGTGTCATCTGTGCGCCTGAAGCATCGGCCAGGTATTCTCTTTTTCTTGACATGGCAAGCTGTACCATTCTCGCTGATATAGGTGCGAGGATTGCGAGTAAAAGGCCTGCTGCCATTGCCCATGGTGGTGCATCATCGTCTACTCCGAAGAACATGCTGTGGAGCAGTAGTTCGCTGATGATGCTGATGACTCCGATCAGTGCGACTGCGACTGTCATGAACATGATATCCTGGTTTTTGATGTGTGAGAGTTCGTGGGCCAGGACTCCTTCGAGTTCGTCTTCGTCCAGTTTCTCCAGTGCACCGGTTGTCACACAGACTTTCCCGTCCTCTGGTTTTCTACCGGTTGCGAACGCGTTGATCCTGTCATCTTCCTGTATGTAGAGATCAGGCTTGGACATACCGGAAGAGATAGTAAGGCCTTCCATTAAATCATGAAGCTGGCTGTACTCCTGTTCGGAAGCTTCTTTTGCGCCCACAACCTCAAGTATCATTTCATCGCTCTTGAAATAGGAGAAAAGCACGTACAGAACTGATATACCTGATCCAGCTGCGAGAATAAGGAAAGGGCTGATTCTCGGTACGAAAACTCTTCCAAAGACGAATATAACCGCCAGAAGGATTAGTGGAACTATGAAGAGTAATGCATAGCTTTTACGCCGGTTCCATTTAATCTGATCTTCCAGCATCATAGGCCTTTCACCTCCTCTTTACTCATCGCTGGAGAAATCTACTTCTGGAAGCTCTTTATCTGCTGTCTCGATCTCAAGCTGATCTTTCTCCTGTTTGCCGAAGATGTTGGCGAATAAAACAGCCGGGAAGGTCTCGATCGCGTTGTTAAATGTCATGACTGAGTCATTGTAGTGTTGGCGTGCGTAGGCAATCTTGTTCTCAATACTTGATAGTTCCTGCTGAAGCTCGGAGAAATTCTGCGACGCCTTCAGATCGGGGTAGTCCTCTGCGACGGCGAACAGTGATTTGAGAGCCTTTCCCATGTCATTTCCAGCCTGGACCTCCTCTTCCTGGCTCTGTGCGTTCATCATTTTCTCCCTGGACTCTGAGACCTGATCCATTACTTCTCTTTCGTGCTCCATGTATCCCTCGACCGTCTCCATAAGATTAGGCACTAAATCGGCACGTTTCTTAAGCTGGACATCTATCTGCGCCCATGCATTGTCCACACGGTTTTCCAGCTTCACCATCCTGTTGTAATAGTAAATACTTATCAGAGCGACAAGAACGACTATACCTCCCGCGACATAAGCTAAAACTGACATGGAAAAAATTTTGAACTGTAAGCTTAAAACCTGTTCGCCAGTACAAAACAGTTATGGAAACCCGAAAAAATCAAGCCTTTTTCAATTATCTCTTCAAAAACATTTTTCTCCCGTTGATGAAAGGAGAGGCTGAAAGCCCAGGTGTTAGAGAGGCTTGAAAAGGACTTTTTGGACGATTTTCTTACCGTTCAGGACCACAGTTTCTTCCTTGTCCTCTGTAAAACCTCTGGATCTGTAGAAACCAAGGCCTTTACTGTTCTCTGCCATAACTTCAAGTTCTATCCTTTCAGCTCCAGAATCAGTGATCTCCTGCTCTGCTCTATCGTATAGTTTTCCCCCTTTGCCTTTGCCCTGGCTTTCAGGTCTTACGTACAGTCTGTGAAGGTGAGATTTTTCTTTCCTCACCGAAGCATGCACATAGCCTGTCAGGCCTTCATCATCTTCTGCTACGAAGAAGACAGGATCTTTTACCTGTTGAACAAGGTCCTCTTTGTCATACCAGCTTTCTACGATCTCTCTGATAGTGTTTTCGTCGATTATGTCTTTGTATGTATCGAGCCATGTCTCCATGGCGATGTCCTGTATCTTTTCTACGTCATCGACGTTGGCATGCCGGATTCTCATCTAACTGAATTCTACAGCTTCTTTTTCAGGCCTTAAACAGATTTTGCCGCCGAGTTGAAGAGGAATCTTCGGATCTGTATGCCCGAAATCCATATCGAAGACCACTGGGGTATCCGGGCAGTATCGATGGATTTCTTTCCTAATTCTTTCCTTGAACCTGCTGTGATACTCTTCTTTTTCCTCCAAAGTTTTTTCCTCGCCGTGAAGAGGCTCTCTGACAGGCCTTCCAACGATGATGGCTTCGAACTTCTGCAGGAAACCTCTTTCACCCATGCACATCAGCCATCTCTTGACCTCTGTCTCTGAAGGAGCTTCCGATGCCTCAAGTGCCAGAATCTTTCCCTCAAGTTTATCTGTATCTATCTTTCCCGAGGCAAGCATCCAGTAGATTATCTCGAGGCAGCCACCGAAAAGACGGCCGGAGACCTCGTTTTCAAAGTTCCAGAACTCCCAGCCAGGGTTCTCAAATTTTTCCCTGTTATCGACAATCTTATCCCTGGTTAGATCAACGAAATCGTCACTGAATTCTTCCGAGGCCCTGATCTTTCCCAGTGAGTCGCTGAAAAAGGCCTTCTCCAGGTGCTTGAAGGTGTAGTCTGCGATTTCTTCCTGTGCCATCAGGTCGCTGACTAACTGGCCTCCGTAGAAGCTTTGAAGACCTAACTGGTTAAGATAGACGTGTAGATTGGTGTTGTCGCTTATTCCGTAGAAACGTGTCGGGTTCTGCTTCAGTCTTTCCTGTTCCAGGTGTTTCAGGACTCTGAGCTGCTCGTCACCGCCTGTTACAGCTACGACGCCTTTAATCTCCGGATCTTCGAACGCTTCCATAAGTTCCTCGGCTTTCTCCTCTGGATGCTGGTTGAGGTATTCGGTATCTCTTTCAGCACTGGGGTATGTCACAGGTTCCAGTTCAAATCTTTCTCTGAGGACTTCAAGGCCTTTTTCGAAAGCTGCCGGGAACCGATTTTTTATCCCGGATGAGACCGCGATTACCGCTACCTTGTCTCCTTTTTCAAGTTTTTCTGGGAGAACAGGTTCTTCATTCATGGTATTCGTCCTCGAGGATGCTCATCCAGATAACGTCTTTCCATTCTCCGTCGACGTATTTGAAGTCTCTTCCAGTTCCCTCTTCCCTGAATCCTGCTTTTTCCATGACTCTTTTTGATGCCGAGTTGTGTTCCAGATAGCCTCCTTTTACTTTGTGGAGGTTCAGTGTTTCGAAGGCATATTTTACTATCAGTTTTACTGATTTAGTACCTATTCCTTTGCCCTGGAAGTCCGGATATATGGATATGCCGAATTCTCCTCTCCTGTAATCAGTTTCAAGTCCGTGAAGTGTCATGTTACCGGCTTTTTCTCCTTTGTACTCTATGAGGAACTGTGCCAGGTCATCGTCTTTCCTGTTTTTCTCTATCCAGTCTTTCTGTTCCTCGATGCTTGTCGGCTTTGGAGCACGCCCAATTGTGTTCCTAACTTCGGGTTCAAGCACTGTTTCCTGAAGAAATTCTGCGTCATCCTTTTCTACAGGCCTCAGGACGACGTCTTCTTTTTCAAGGAATTTTGTCTGTTTCATAATCTGTCCTCCTCCAGTAGGCCGTAATAGACTACGTCTCTGTACTCTCCTTCAGTATACACGTGGTCTTTAAATTCTCCTTCCTTCTGGAAACCGTGTTTCCTCCAGATGCTTTTTGAGGCCTCATTGTCGCTGTGAGCACGGGCGTAAAGTTTGTGATAGTTCAACTGTTCGAAGCCGTGCTCTACGACTAGTTTTGAGGCCTCGGTTCCGTAGCCGTTCCCGTGGTAGTCAGGGTGGAGCCAGATACCGATCTCTCCTAGTTTTGAGGCCTTGTCTTTCTGTTTCAGTGATATGATGCCCATGGCTTCGTCTTCTTTACAGATAAGCAGGTTTACATCGTCTTCGTCCTGTACCGCGTTTTCGATAAAGTCTTTTTCGTTTTCAAGGTTCTGAGGCCTTCTGTTTCCCATATGGATGCGGACTTCGGGATGGTTCACACCGTTTCTCAGGAACTGTGCATCTTCCTCTTCGATAGTCCGTAGGTTTACGTCTTCTCCTTCTATAAACATTTTACCGGGCATAAGACCTGTTTTTGAACTTTTGCTATAAATCATCTTTCCCGGATCTGAAGGCCTTCAGAAAAAAGGAAAGGTATAATAGCAGAAAATCGAATTTGTGTCTGTGAACCTGGAAAAATCTGATTATGCATCGATAGGCCTCTTAGTGCTGATGCTGGGAGTTTCCCTTCACGGATACTTACAGGTGGAAGGCGACGTCGCGACGCATTTCGACTCGTCGAACCAGCCTGACAGGACTATGGAGAAGCTTCCAGGCCTTGCAGTTTTACCTCTGGTCTCTATCGCTGTTCTATCGCTGTTCAAGATTCTTCCCGCGGTAGATCCGTTGAAAGATAATATAGAGAACTTCAAACCTGTTTTTGAATGGCTGTCAGTGGCGATAATCGCTTTCATCACGTATATACAGGCCTTGATTGTGCTGTGGAATACTGGATCGGCTTTCGATATCTCGAGAGCTGTCGTACCTGCTGTAGCAGGGATCTTCTACGTCATAGGCCTTGTATTCGAGAAAGCAGAGAGAAACTGGTTCATAGGCCTGAGAACGCCGTGGACTTTAAGTAAAGATGAGGTATGGGACAGGACACACAGTAAACTGGCTCCGTGGTTCAAGTTCGCAGGTTTTTTCTCACTGGGAGGCCTTGTATTCCCGGGTATGCTTCTGGAGTTTGTTGTCGGGCCTGCGGTCGTTCTTTCGGTTGCAGGAACTGTCTACAGTTACAGGGTCTACAGTAAACTTGAAGATGAAGAGGATTAACCTGTCTGTAGTTCGTAGAGTTTCCATCCAGCGTAGTAAAGCACTGTCACTGTAAAGGAGATCTTTACCGCCGACATGTCGAAGTATAACTGGGATATAAGCGGTACAGCTATCCAGAAAATTATCAGGAGTATCGTAAAAACAGTTCTCCAGGGCCTCTGCCTGAACGTTTCTACAAGATCTTCCAGGACACTCATTTTTCCTCACCTTTTTCACCGGCTTCTTCTACAATTACTGTCCCCCTCATCACAGAGTTCAGGAAGTGCTGAAGCTCTCTGATCCTACGGTCAAATTCAAGCTCTTTCTCGTTCCGGGTCTCCTCAAGACTTCTTACCTCATCTTTCTTCTCCTCAAGGTCGTCTTCAAGCCTCTTCTTTCTCTGTCTAAGTTCATCTTTTTTCTCCCCGATCTCAAGGCCTTCAAGACCGTCCTCGACATCTTCTATCTGATTTTCAAACTCTGTGACTTCATCTTTCAGCTCTTCAAAATTTTCAAGGCCTTTGACGCCTTCACGGAATTTCTGGAGGTCTCTGCCTTCAAGGATTTCTTCTTCCTCTAGTTTTTCTAAAGCTTCTTTTGCCTCAGGTAATGGATCATCCAGAGAATCTATCTGACGGCTTTCAAGCCTTTCAAGCACTTTTTTACGGTTTTTGAACTCGAGGCCTTCATTTTCTATGCTGTAAAGTATTTTTGTCAGGCCTCTGTGCATTTCCGAGATCTTTGATTTGATCTCTTTTTCTTTTCTCGTTTTTTTCTTTTCCAGTTCTTTTTTCTCCCTTTCCAGGGATTTTTTGTGTTTCCAGTCCTCGGATCTCTCTATCTCGTCAAGTTTCTCCTCTATATCTTCTATATCCTCTGCTATATCACGTGTATCTTTGCCTTCAAGCTCTTTCTGTGCGTTTTCAAGCTCTTCCTCCAGTCTCTGTATCTCTTCGACAAATTCTTCCACAGTACCAAGCTGTTTTACAACCATGTATTCTCCCTCGGAAAAGGCCTCAAGTCTCTCCCTGTGTCCGATGATGTTCTCCAGTGCTGTAGAAAGCTCCTTTGAATCATCCTTGACGTATTTCATCACTTCGCCTTCCTTTCTAGAGACATCGTTGAACTCGTCCAGAAACTCCCTTATTTCTTCAACGTGTTCCTCCATATTCTGTGAGGCCTCGAAGTTTTTCACAAGTCTTTTCCTGGATCTGTAGAAGTTCTGGGCTACATCCTCGACTACCTGAAGGTCTTTGCTGTCGTCATAGTCCTGGAAGGCCTCGAGAGCTTCTCCAAGCTGTTCAACAAGCTCTCCTGTTCTCTGGATGTGTTCTTTTTTCTTATCCCTGGCTTCCTCCAGTTCCCTGCTTTTTTCATCTCTGAAGAACTGTTCTGCGTCCCTCCAGCTGGTTTTTCTAGTCCCTTTTCTCTTCGGGAAATACTTTGAAAGCAGGTCTTTCAGTCCCATTTTCTAGGCCTCATTTTTCCTTCTCTGTCTGTCTGACTTTTTCCGGATTTTTATCAGCTTCAGGCCTGAAATCTCTTATTTCGTAGTTTGCTCTCAGGATCTCTCCCGCTTCCTCCATTTTTTCGAGGTCGCATTTCTGGGGCATGAACCTTTTTCTGCTGGAGTTCCTGGATTCTACGGCACCGATCTCATCCATGACTTTGAGGCAGGAGCCTGCGGTAGAGACAGTGACAGGAAAGTTATCCGCCACTTTTGAAGAAGTGAATGAGAGCCCCTGTTTAACAGAGAAATAGCGGAGAGCAGACCTCATAATGTAGAAGTTTCTGGTCAAGGCCTTGAACTCCCGTTCATAGAGATCTTTCGCACGGGCGATATCATGTCTCAAAGATTTCGAAGTGCTCACAACCACTGAATTCGTGGCCCATCCGTATAAGTTCACCGACCAACTGCGGTTCAGAACTTTTTCAATCAACAGGAATATCCGACAAATACTTATCGAAAAGATTCAACTGAAAAAATTTTGAAGGAAAAAACTGGGCTTCATATGCCGTTTTCCAGTTTCTCTCTGAATTCTTCTGACTGTTCGACAAAGCTCTGGAATCTGTCGCTGTAGGCCTCGTCTACGAGTTCTCCTTCTTCGTTGAAGACGTCTCCGACTCTTGATACCTGGAGATCAGGGCCTATGAAACCTTCGAATTCGAGCACGATGTCGTGGAGGTGGCTCAGGCTTCTTACTCCTCCGAAGCCTCCTGCAGAGACTGTTACGAATCCGAAAGGCTTGTCCTCGTACTCTGTATACAGGTAATCAAGTGCTGTCTTCAGGATGCCCGGGAAACTGTGGTTGTACTCTGGCGTCGTGATCACGATGAAATCGGATTCCCTCACTTTCCTGGAAAGTTTCTGAGCGCTCTCCGGAACAGGTTCCTCATCTTCAACATATGTCCGGTTGCCGAGCGGAAGGAACTCTTCTTCTGCCAGGTCAAAGACCTCTGTCTCATGGCCTTTCTCCTCAAAGGCCTCATCTACTTGACGGGCAGCGTGTACAGATTTTCTTCCTTCACGGGCTGTTCCAACTATATTTAGAACCTTCATAAAAAAGTTTTTTACCGGATAAAACCTTAAATCACCGGTACTGACCGACAGGTTACCCTCATCCCAGGGGTCAATATAAGAAAGGCCTTGGAAAGCTAGTTTTTACTGTGACTGTGCTCTAATATTGCCCTTGGCGTACTGGGCGGAGAAATTTTCCTTTTCGTGCTGGGCCTCCATGTGTTTTACTGCCTCTCCTATCAACTGGTTTTCCTCATCTCCTGAGATCTCCATCTGGCATTCCGGGCAGACAAACTTTGGCATCGTTCCATTCTCACCTACTAACCAATAATTAGGCCTCATAAACCATTAACGATTTTCCCACTGGGAAACATATTTCCCAATGAAACAGCTTCTGTACTTGAAAAGAAGGCCTGGAAAAACCGAGGAGGCCCTTGACCTGTTCTCCCACCGTAGTTAAGATTTTCAGAGGAAATTATGTAACCGGTTAGAACTGTCTCTGTGGATTTGTTGGACTGAAGTTTTGTATAAACAGTTTTCAGGAGAAATTGTTTTTATGAGCCTGGATGATACTTTGCGGCTTTTGGCCGATGAGAAGAGGAGGGATATGCTGTATGCTCTGGAAAAATCTGATTCTGATTCTTTCACCTACAGTGAAGTGATTGATGCGCTCAGGGAAGGCGGTGAGGAAATGGAGGATTACAGGGAACGGCTCCGGCTGGAGATGAGTCATGTTCACCTGCCGAAGATGGAGGTAAACGGCGTCGTGGACTATGATGAAAGCTCGGAGGTCATCACCTATGAATCAAATGAAGAAATAAGGGAGTTGCTGGGCTTTGTAGAGGAACTAGATTAGATTTCCAGTTCCTGGAAAGCAGAGTCCCAGACATCGTACATTACCTCCTCGAACTCTTCCTCAGTAACTCCTTCAAGTCTGTAACTCTCGCTGTAGGAAGTTCCGAGAAAAGAGTCAGTAGCTTCCACATCCACGGTAGGAACACCGTCTTCATAGCTTTTTTCAACAGATATTTCCGGGTTCCTGATACCGTTTCTCTCAAGTCCTTCCCTGAAATCCATGGAATGATCGTATGCGGTATAATCCAGATTAACTAACTTGTCGTAATCTACTGTCATAACTAAAAACTAGAATGGCCAAAAACCATTTTATTCAGGCCTTATAACGGAAAATAGTTGTCCGAACAGTATCGACATACTATAACAAAACTGAGCCAGAAAAAAGATGATATCGCCGTAACCTTCTCCGTCTGGAAAAGGTAGACAGAGTTTTTCTGGACATGTTTTAAACACGGAGAACGCTTATTTCTGTACCATGAACTCGAAACGCCTTCATCAGGCTGTCAACGATCTTGAGAAAATAGATGAGGAAACAGAGCTGGAACTTGAAGAACTCGGCGATGCGATCCACGAAGTCGAGGACCTTCATGAAGAGCATTTGGAGGAGATGGAGAAAGACAGGGAGTTCATCCAGGACATGAAAGATCTGTACCAGGAGGTCAGGATGATCCAGAAGATAGACCGGCACATGTACAAAATCATGGAGGCCTACGAAGGCGGAGAGATAAACAGAAAGGCCTTCAAGAAAAAATACGTGAAAGATGAGGAAAGGTTTATGGAGGTCATCCACGAGATCAGGACAGAACTTGAGGAAATGAGTAGGATGATCTCAGAGGAGGAAAGACTGACCAACAAGGATCTGGACAAGGAAGGAGCCATAGAAGAACTTATAAGAACGCTTAACGGAGAACAGTCAAGACTTCAGAACACTCACGAACACATGGAAGAACTTGTGACAGGACAGCACTGAACTTTTCTTAAACTCTCTGATGCTGGAGAAGTCGACAGCTCTACTGCCAAATGTTAAAAACTATCGAACACATCAATTTTTTACAGGATGAGAAAAAGTTTCTTTACTGTCATCGCCCTGACTTTAGTTGCATCAGGCTGTACAGGAGGAGATTCACAGGACGTCACCTCTACATACGATGCAGAAGTTTTGAAGATAGAGGACATCGATCAGAACACAGTCTTCACAGTAGACAGCCTCCGGTGAATACAGTGTTCAGACATCTTCCCCTGAGAACTCTAGAGAGTTTTTCTCAAATACCGAGGACAGAAAAGTAATACTCAAAGCAGTCTGTACCAACCTCCAGCAGATAATGGAGGCAGAATCGAACACAGAAGCACTAGGCCTTGAAACAGTCAACGTCTACGACGGAAACGGCAACATCCTCGACAACAACACGACTATGGAAAAAGACGAAATAGCCACCACACTGAACAAGTACGAACTAACACAGATCCACTACATAGTCCAGGACAGAAACGGAGAAACTACCGCAGAATGCGACATAACAGGCCAAAACATAGAAGACCTCAGCATCACGATCTACTAAGCCTGGAGAAAACCGCCATTCAAGGCCTCGTTCTACAAAAAACTTTCCGTTATAAGGCCTTTCGGGTTTAATGCGATAGATTCTGTAAAAAATTCGGATAGAGAATCTTACTGGATCAGTTGATTATTGTAGATGCCTTACTTGGCGCTTAATTTATAAATCAGAGGTAGCTATCTATTTCTGTGGCCGGTATGATCTCGAGACAGACCTTCACCAAATTTTCGGTACTGGTTTCTATTTTTCTTACAGGTTTAGGTCATGGAGTAAGATTAAGGTGTAGAAATCCTGTGGCAAGGGAGGTTCCGGGAGGAATGATTGCTGCAGGGCCTAGCGATGCGGTCTGTATTACGGGAGAACTACTTTTCTATGGCGGAATTTTAGTGTTTACGGTAAGTATGGTGTATCTTTACAGGTTGAAATCTGGTGGTTTAGTTGAAAACGTAAAACTGCTTGTCAAAGAACCGTATCTGTTTTACGGTGACCAGAGAAGAAAAGTTGAAAACTGGCTGATGATAGGTGTGTCAAGTGTTTTGCTGACCCAGGCTATTTCTTACTATGATTTTGTGTATGGTTCGAAATCAGTGTTACTGGTCGCAGGAGCAGAATTCCTAATTTTTGAAGGTTTAATAGCACATCTTATTTCAGTTGCTCTCGGAATTTCGGCGTCAATCTTTGCTTTAGCTACAGTGACTCATGGAGCAGCATTTTTGACAGGAAACAAAGGTTTCAGGAAGACATTTGCACCATTTATGTACAGTCTGACGGTTTTCCCTCTTATTCAGCTGCTGGATTTGTTTGATGGTTCGATGATAGTGGTTCTACAGATAGGTTTACTTCTTCTCGCCGGGTGGATCGCTCTATATGGAACGTATTCCAACCACACCAGAAAAAATCCGGAGTGAATAAGATTTTTTGACTGATTTAGAGTTGGATTTCACAGGTTCCTTTAATTTACTCTTGATAATTTATCGGTATGTCCGATTCAGGTGAGGTAGCGAACTTGGTTCAGGAACTGGTGGAGCAGAGACTAAATGAGAACGATATAGATTTAGTTTCTTCATCGGTAGGGGATGCAAATCACACGTTTATCATAGATGAGAAGTATGTTGTTAAGCTGGAGAAGAATGAGGACTGGACTTCGGGATGGCAGGAAGAGATGTATAGGGAAACAGAGATACTCAAGCTTTTAGAGGAATCTGATGTTCATACTCCAGAAATAATTAGTGAAGGTGAGATAGAAGGAAGATATTTCCGTATAATGGAATACCTGGATGGAGAAAATCTGAACAGATACTCTGGCGGAAGAAACTTTCATAATCTGGAGGAACAGGAAAAGATTACTCTTTCCCGTAGAATGGGTAAAACACTTGGAGGCGTACACAACTCGCATTCATTCAATCGTTCTGGTTTGATACAACCTGAGAACGGTATTAGTATCTCTGATAATACCTGGTCTGAAGGAGTGAAGAGTCTTCAGGAATGGTGGATGAAAAGACTAAGAGAAAACGGCTACGATGAAACTGCGGTTAAGGCAGAGAAAAGCTTCGATAAATATTCAGATTTACTGGATGAAAGAAAGGACTCAACTCTGCTCCACATGGAATTTGACTTGAGGAATACTCTCTTCCAGGAAAATGATATTGCTGTCCTGGACTGGGAGACAGCAGCTGCTGGCGATCCCTTCTTGGATTTAGTAATCAGCGAGATCAGAATTTTCTGGCTCAATGAAGACGAAAAATATCAGAAAGCTTTCAGAAAAGGCTACAGAGAAAGCAGAAACATCAATTATGACGAAATCACGGAAAAACTATACGAACTACTTCAGATGACCAGACTACTGGTAATCTTCAGTGACAAAGAAGACACTGAAAAAAGAATAACAAATAGAATAGAATCCCTACTCAACCAACTCTGAATAAAATCCAGATACAAACTCATTCTCACATAAGCATTCGCACCATCAAGGCCTCAAAAGCTCATAAAATGGAAAAGATTCAGAGCCCCGTCCGAGATTTGAACCCGGGACCTCGTCCTGTTTGTGAACTGATTCTGCTTTAGGCGGGGCCGGTGGAACCGGTCTTTGCGTGCCGCACGAGCGTAACCAGGCGTACCAAGGACGTGCTCTACCAGCTGAGCTAACGGGGCGTTGTGTATTTTCTTTGTGGGATGGTTATTTCTTTAAATGGTTTAGATTGCTGTCATGATTACTCCGGCTACAAGGATGATGGAGCCGACTATTTTCTCCTTGACGTTTTCCTCGTTAAACAGTGTTATTCCTGCAAGAACGGAGATGAATACCTGTATCTGGAGGACAGGTATGACTTTTGAGGCCTCGGCTCTGGAAAAGCTGAAAAAGATCAGGTATGAGGCGAGGGCTGCTCCCAGGCCTGTCAGGGCGTAAAGTTTTTTATCCTCCAGGAATTTTTCCCTGGCTTCTGTGAATACGTGTTTTTCCTTTATCAGGATATAGGCTGTGAGGCCTGCTGTCATGAACAGATAGATGAGGTAGGTGTAGATCTTGGGTGAGATTGTCTGGGTTGCAAATCTGTCGGCGATCGCTGCAATCGAGAAGATGAATGCTGACATCGCTCCCAGTTTTGGTGCGTCGGAGGCCTTGAATCTTCTTACCGGGTCGAGAAGGTCGTGTTCATCGTCTTTCAGGATGACGTAGCTTCCCAGTGTGACCAGTATTATTCCTACAGCTTTTACTGCGGTCATTGTTTCGGCGAGGAAGATTGCTGCCAGGATTCCTGTGAATACAGGGTTAAGTTTGGTGAAAGGTATTACAGTGGAGAGTTCTCCAAGTTTAATCGACCTGTTGTAGGACAGGAAGGCAAGTATATTCGCAAGGCCTGAGACGAGGAAAGCCAGAAAGACTATCGGTGTAAGAGCTACTGTCTCAGTCGTGAGAAAGTACAGAAAAGCCGGAGTGTAAAAGATCAGTGCGATAACGCAGTAAAGGTAAGTGTATGTGAGGCCTGAGCTTTTCTCCATAAGTTTTTTCGCTGCTATGCTTATAACTGCCCATATCGTGGCTGCTAGAGCTGTTGCCAGGAACCAGGCCTCAAAGATCATTTATCCTGCGAACTGTTCGTTCTTCTTCCTTAAGTCGCTGTACCCGCATTTCCTGCAGCTTGTTTCCTCTGGATTGTCGGTCCTGTTCTTGGCATTGCATTTTCTGCAGATATAGATGCTGCCGAACAATCTGTTCTCCGCTACGTCAAACTTTTCTGCCATGTTTAAAATCTCCTCTGTATAAACCTAGAAGAAGTGTTTACCTTTAAATAAGCATTCTCTTGGAGGCCTCAAAAACTATAAAATAGGTTCAGACCCAAGGCCTTTAGTATGGAACTTCTGAGCGCGGTGCTGATAGGCCTGATCCAGGGGGTCGCTGAATGGCTTCCTGTGTCCAGTGAGGCAGTGATCAGCCTGATACTTCAGAACTTTCTCGGCCGGTCACCGCTCGAATCAGTCAATGCCTCGGTCTGGCTCCATACAGGCACTATGATTGCTGCACTTCTCTACTTCAGAGAGGACTTCACCAGGTTAGTGAAAAAAATGTTCACAGAGATGCCAGAAACAGTCCAGGGACTTAGGGAAAAATCGCGGATGAGAGAAAACACTAAGGACTGGAAACTGATACTCTTCATAACAGCAGTGACAGCTATCACAGGTACGGTCGGGGGAACTATCTACGTACTCGGCCTGAAAGCTGTAGCAAACTACCCGGAACTGTTCACAGCACTTACAGGCCTGGCACTTTTCGTTACAGGATTCACAAGACTCTACCAGAAAGAAGAGGACAGACAGATCTCAGACCTGAACTACACAGACACAGTGCTTACAGGCCTCCTGCAGAGCTTTTCCATACTTCCAGGTATCTCCCGCTCAGGTATAACAAGCTTCGCGTTACTTTACAGAGATTTCGACGCAGAAGAAGCCTTCAAGCTATCATTTATAATCAGTGTACCTGCGATCGCAGCAGCAAATATAGGCCTTGAACTTTTCTCAGGTTTCACAGTCTCAACAGGCCTGGTCATCGCCTCAGCAGTTTCAATGATCTCAGGTTACTTCATGATAGAGGCAGTGCTCAAAATAGCGGACAGGGCGGAAGTAGCCTACATATGCTTTGCTCTAGGCCTTCTAAGCTTCATCCCTATCTTTATCTAAAAAGTTCAGGCCATGATATCCTTCAGAAGTTTCTCCCTGTCCTGCCACTGTTCATCAGTTATATCTCCGGCCTGATGCAGTATCTTTCCAACTTCTTCACGTCCAATCTTCAGGCCTGAACCTGTAAAGGCGTCCTCAGGTTCCGTCCGGTCTGCTGTCGCCAGCGCCAGGAGCAGAGGCGTCTCAAGATAAGCTCTTACCCCGTTATCATCTTCTGCTTGATCGAACTCTGTGACATACCGTACTGCGGAATCCGCTCTTTCCTCAGCCGAATCCAGGATCTCCTCAACTGATTGAACAAGCTCCAGATGTTCTTCTCTCACATCTTCACTTTCCAGTGCTTTCCCCACTTCTTCCCTGAACTCTCTGTGGCTCAGGCCTTCCATGTATGTCTCCGGTATGAATATAGCGTCCTCTTCCTCAAGATCCGCTACAGGATCTCTGGCGATATTTATCCTCTGCAGAAGCTGGGCGTAGTCCTCAGAGTTCTCTCTCAAGGCCTTTTCGTCTACCTCTTCCGTCCTGGAAAACAGTTCAGTCAGGAAATCTCCCACGGTTCCTGCGACGTAGTGACAGTACTCTGTCAAGTCCTCCTCATTTTTTATCCTGATTCCCTGAGGGCCTTTCACATAATCTGCCATTCCCTCTGCCATCTCCTGAATACTTCTTCCGACATCATCCTTCGCTTCGTCTTCAAAGCCGTCATAACTGCTTGAAGCTGTATGAGCGTTTCTTACAAGACTCCAGTAACTGGCGTTTTCCTCCCCGGACCCATCCAGGTCGTTGATATGAACGCCTTTCAGACTGTCAGACACATCCCTTACCCAGTCAGCAACCTCCCTGTAACCTGCCTCGCCGGATCTATGCTCCTGTATAAGGCCTGAATAGGATTCAAGGAGCTCTGCTTTATCATCCCCATCGATAAGATCTGTGTCCTCAATAGTATCGGCTATACGGCACAGAAGATAGCTATCCCTGACCTCTTTCCTCAACTCATCGTTTTCAAGCTGTCTCAGAGCCAGGTCAAATGTTCGAGATACCTCCGCGTGAACAGAATCAAGATAACCATCCGTATCTTCACCGATATCACCATAATTTCCAGAAGTCCCAGAATCTTCCATGCTCTAGAAACCCAGATAAACAGTCAAAGATAAAAAATAACGGAAAAAACACAGTTACTTACCTCGTCTCTCCCACAGGCCTCCCAAACCGGTTTAAAAATACTTCTATCTAATTAGCCGTAAGGCGATTACACCAATGAAAGGTGACTATGATCATCTCCCAGAAAAGGGAGAAAAGAAAGTTTTCACAGAATGATCAAAACCTTCTAAACAGCTACAGCTCTACCGAAAAGGCCTCAACACAGGGTGGCGGCCGAAGCTCCTCTGGAGACTTCTCAAATTCACCTTCAACACAAGGTGAATGTTTTCACCTCCTCAGAGGAGAACGAAGCAGATGTCCGAAGGAAATCCGGGGCGTTCACATGCTCTGCACAGCTTGATTCCAAAGGCCGTATCACGGTACCTTCCAGGATAAGAAAGAGGTTAGGCCTTGAAACCGGCGATTCTCTAAGGATAACAGTAGAGAATGCAACGGTCAGGGAGAAAAAGGTTTCAGACTTTGAGGAGGCGAAGGCCTTTGTGTACAGCTTTTCCAGGGTTGAGAGCTTCTCCTTTGATGGTGAAACTGTTGAGGTGGTTATTAGTGAGTGATTCAGTCCAGGGTGGTCGTGTTCATCGGTGTTCCCTGGAAGGGAAGAAACTTCAGGAAAGCGGCTGGAAAAGTTCTGGACGATACGTTTTATGACCCGGGATTTCTCGCTGACCAGTTTAACGGAAAGTCCAAGGAGGAGGCGAAGAGTGAGAGCATCAGTCAGGGGTTTCTGGATGAGGTTCAGCAGAGAGGTTGGCAGGAAGCCGGCAGATTTGAGGATACAGGGAGGAAGAGTCCGCGTTACGGATTCGATGAAGTAGAGACCAGGTCAGGGACTGTGAAGGGCTATAGCGACGATACATTTGGATTGGGCTTTGATGAGGTTTATGCTCCTGACGACCTGGCAGTAGATGAACTGCTTGAAGGCCTCGTGGATCTAGAGAGGTACGAGAACGGTTCCGTTGATCAGGTCTACCTTGGTGAGAACAGTTCCAGTGGACGTGGTAAAGTTGATCTGGGCCAGATTCTGGATGAGAGTGTAGAAAGCTATGAGATGGATGAGGCTGTCGACGATGGAGTAAGTTTATCTGCTATGGTTTCCAAGAATCTAGAGGACGGAAGTATAGAAACTGTACTTGTTTCTCAGGACTATGAAACCATCTCAAGATCCATAGCTAACTATATCTGGGACGACGTGGAGACTGTCACCTTCCAGGACTACGCAGAGGAAAACAGCATTATTTACGATGATGAGGAAGAACTGATCGGGAAGGAACCAGAGATCGGCGGAGTCTACATAGTAGGTTCAGGTGATACAGCGGACAGGAACGACCTCAGATACGAGAGAACTGCGGACAGTTACCTCCGAAGATGGACGGCAAAACCGGAAAACTCGTTTAAAGAATTGGAGAGAACGAATGCATAAGAGGTAAATAAAATTCATGACGATTAATCTGGAATCTCTGAAAGGCACGTACGACCGTTACCCGGACAAGTGGGAGACGTGGAAAAAACTGATCGAAACAGTAGAAGAAACAGCGGAAGAATTCGGATTCCGCCAGATCGACCCGCCAAGTATCGAGAGGCAGGAGCTCTGGACTGAGAAAAAAGAAGACTCAGTAACAGATGAAATGTATGCCTTCACGGACAAAGGCGACAACGAAATAACGCTTATCCCGGAGGCGACGCCAGGGAGAGCACGACTCATGCAGAAACGAAAGGACCTGAAGACACCGGTAAAATGGTACTCGACCGGGAAAAGGTGGAGATATGAAGACGTGACTAAAGGAAGAGATAGGGAGTTCCGGCAGACGGACATCGACATCTTCGGTATCGAATCAGTGGAGGCGGACGCCGAAATTATAGCAGCAGCTGCTAGTATATTCCAGAAATTAGGCCTTGATAACCGGGTGGAGTTCAAGATAAACGACAGAAAGCTTCTGGAATCAATCCTTGAAGCTCACGGCATCGAAAAGACTGAGGAAGCGATGAAAGTTGTCGACGACAAGGAGAAGATGACGAAGGAAGAATTCTTGGAAGACTTGACTGATCGAGGCCTTACACGTGAAGATGCTGAACAGGTCGATCAACTGACAGATATCTCAGGGCCCATACTCGAAAATATCGAAGAGTTAAGGAAGAAAGCGCCTGAAGAAGTTCAGGAAAGCGTTGACAGGATGGAATCCCTGGGGGAAGCTCTGGAAAGCTACGGCGTCGCCAGTATGTGCCGTTTTGACCTCTCCATCGTCCGAGGCCTGGCTTATTACACCGGACTCGTCTTCGAGGCCTTCGACTCCGAGGGCGAGCTGAGAGCGCTTTTCGGCGGTGGAAGATATGATGAACTGGTCGGAACCTTTGGAGACCGAGAAGTTCCGGCGGTAGGATTTGCCTTCGGTTACTCTCCGACAATCGAACTGCTGAAGAAGGAAGACCGGTACCCTCTCAGCGAGGTTGAAACTGATGTCTACGTTCTGTCAGTCAGCGAATCAGTGAGAGACGTCGCCCTCGATTATGCAACCACTCTCCGAGAGGAAGGCCTATCTGTGGAGACAGATTTAACCGGAAGAAGTTTTGGACAGCAGCTTGGATACGCTGACGACATGAACGCGAAACGTGTTTTAATTATCGGGGAACGGGACCTGGAGAACGATGAAGTTACCATGAAACATATGGATTCGGGTGAAGAAGAGGCTCTAGATAAGGATGAGGTAGTTGAACACCTGGAGAAGGAGGATTTCCTCTAGAAGGCCTCTTCCAGCAATTTTTTCCTTTTTTAGGCGAACTCTCCCAGGTCTTTCTGACGGGAGTTTTCCTCCTTGTAGAAATTGTGTTCTCTGACCATCCAGCGAACCAGGAGGTTGACCACGGAATCGACCTGTCTATCAGATAGGTCTCTACCCGCAGCTATCCGGTGTGCTCTGGAGAGTTCCTTCCTTGAATCCGATTTACATGCGTGCATCGCCTTGTAGATAGGATTACCTGCTGTAGGAGTCTGTTTGCCATCATTTTCCGGTTGCTCCCTCAACTTCTGCTCAACAATCTCCCTGGCCTGATTCTTTAGCTCCTCTATCCCCATCTCCTTGATCACCCTGACATCGTGCTCGTTAAGCCGGGGCTTAGTCTTGTCCCTTCCTGGAAGTTTTAACTTTCTCATAAACCAGGATTCGGATTCGAAAGTTTTAAGAATAGAGAAACTGAGAAGAAATTAGGCCTTACCAACATCTATCACTAGAGGCCTGTGATCAGAAATCTTTCTATCGAGAACCTCAACGTCTAAATCAAGGCCTTTCGAACTGAAGGCCATGTCAAGAGTTTTACGAGGATTTTCCACAGGAAATGTTTCCCCGTCAGTCGAGGCCTCGGCTTTCAGTACGTCTGAGGCCTGTTGTGCCTCTCCCTTGTTGTGGAAGTTGAAGTCACCGGCCACAACGTATTCGTCTCTCTCATGAAGTATCTTCTCCAATTCTTTGATCTGGTTATGCCTAACCGCGCTCCCGAAGCGGGCCAGGTGAACGGAGAAAATGCTGTAACCTTCAAGCGATATCTCCTGAACCAGGCTTTTTCTACCTGTCTCCAGGTAATGGTTTTTCAGCTTTCCCTCTCTGTAGACTATGGCATTGGACATTTTCCCGAGGAAAGGCAGAGAATTCACCCAGCCACAGTACTTTGTCGCTGCAAAGGCCTCAAAACCGTCAGAAAGCTGTCTGGAAACTTCTTCAGGCCTTGATACACGAGTACTGCGTATGGAGCCTTGATCTACTTCCTGGAGCAGGACTGTGTCAGGTTCGATCTCCTTAACGAGTCGGGTGAACCTATCCACCCTTTTGCTCTGTATGGCACTGTCTCCTAAGAAACCTCTTAGAGGATGCCTGATGTAGTCGCTGAGCGTTCCGTCGTATCCGAGGAAGTAGCCAGCGTTGAGGGAGAGGATTTTCATCTAGAAAATTATCTGACTCAGCAGAATTAAAGAGTTGGCCTAGAGCTGAGTTTTTCTTGGTTCAGAAACGACTGTTAAAAAATTTCTCTGCTACTTGGGATTTATGCCCTATAAAATCGGACTGGTGGGAAAACCTTCTGTGGGAAAAAGTACGTTCTTCAACGCAGCAACGATGAACTCGGTAGATGAGGGAAACTATCCTTTCACTACGATCGATCCCTCGATAGGAGAGGCCTACGTACGGGTAAACTGTGCAGCACCGGATTTTGATGAAAGCTGTGATCCAAGAGTAGGATTCTGTCATACGGGAACAAGATATGTACCGGTCAAACTGGTGGATGTCGCAGGCCTGATACCCGGCGCACATGAGGGTAAAGGCCTTGGAAACAAGTTCCTGACAGATCTTAACGAGGCAGATGTCCTGGTACATGTAGTCGATTTTTCCGGTGAGACAGATATTGAGGGAGAGCCGACAGATAGTCATGATCCGAGAGAGGACATCGATTTCCTGGAGGAGGAGCTTGATATGTGGTACCTGGAGATCATGCAGAAAGGGATCGAACGCTTTGAGAACAAGAGAAGGCAGAAAGAAGTCAAGCTGGAGGAAGAACTGGCCGAGCAGATGTCGGCGTTTAAAACGAACAAGAATGAGATAAAACAGATAATTTTACAGGTAGGCCTTGAACTGGATCCTGATGAATGGGAGCAGGAGGATAGAGAGGAACTGGCACGTGAAATCAGGAAAGAGACCAAACCGATGATCATCGCCGCCAACAAGATGGATATGGAAAAAAGCCAGGAAAACTGGGAAGAGATCACAGAAGACCCGGAGTACCAGCACCTCGACTTTGTACCGGTTTCAGCTCACGCGGAGAAAGCTCTGAAAAACGCAGCAGAGCAGGACGTCGTTGATTACTATCCTGGCGATGAAGAGTTCGAAATTCTATCGGACCTTCCTGAGGAGAAGATGGAAGGCCTTCAACAGATCAGAGAATTTATAGGCGAATACGGAGGCACAGGCGTTCAGAAGGCCTTGGAAGATGCATTATTCGAGGAGCTGGGTGTCATGGCGATTTTCCCGGGTGGAGCTGACGGCCTCGGCGACGAACACGGAAACATCTTACCGGACTGCTTCCTTGTACCTGAAGGAGCGACTGCCGAGGACTTTGCCTTCACCATCCACTCGGATCTGGGAGAAGGATTTTTACACGCAATCGACTGCCGTGAAAACAGACAGATCGGAGCAGACCACAAACTGGAACAGGGAGATGTTATCGAAATAATCTCCGCAAACCAGTAAAAAAACTTATTTCTCCCTTTCATCGTCAAACACAACTTCAAAGGCCTCCCGAAGATCCTCATCTTCCTCCTTACCTTCAAGAAAACCTCTTACCTTTCTCAGGCCTTCAGGAGGCTTCAGAAAAGGCCTTGTGTACTGTACGTCACTCTCCTTCATCTCCTGGTACTTCGTGACTCCTTTCGCAAGGCTGAGCCCTCCAAGAAAGTAGCCTCCGACCACTGCGGTATAAACTGCGGTCTCTTCCGGTCCGAGAGTTCCCGGATCCAGGTGAGGACTGATCTCGACGATATCGGCTTCAGGTAAAACTTTTTCTCCTGCCTTCATACCGATATAGCCTCCGGTCAGTCTACCTACGGCTGCTCCAGAGTAAAGGCCTTTCTTCGAGACTTTACCGTATTTTCCTGCGACCGCCTTCAACCTGTCTGTATCCACTTGTCTAAACAGTGAGGCCTCAAAAGTTTTGACTGTAACCAGAAAATAAGGAAAAAAAGGGAACCGGTTTTAAGAGAAAAGGCCTGAAAGCCAGTTGAACATTCCTGATAGAAGACCTGCGTCTTCCTCTTTCTGCGGATCCGTCCCGTAGTCAGGGTGTTCAAATGTCTTTGAAATCTCTCCCTGATTTACCTCTAGCTGGAAGGCCTCGGTTGCTGAGAACTCGATGCTGTACCTGTTCTCTGTGATGACCTGTGCTGTCGCTGAATCGTTGTCTCCTGTCTGTACAGCTTCGATGCTTATCTCGTAGCCGTTTTCAGTCGAATTTACCTCGAATCCAGGCCTGTAGGCCGGACTGTTTGTCTCCATTACACCCTGGAAAGTCACTGTCTTTGAGCCGTTGACTGTGTCGTATGAGGTGTTGAAGATTCTTTCCGAGATGTTTGCTGAAGGCCTCTGTTTTTCCAAGTTCATGGAGGCCTCCCAGTTCTCTCCTTTCTTCTCCACAGGCTGGTGTGTGGAGCTTTCTTTACTTGAGTCCTTGTTCATGATACATGGCTGTCCTTCCGGACAGTCTGATCCTACGACTCCTGCCGTGAATCCTGTGAACGTAAGTAGTGTCAGAAACGCAAGTACTGTCTTTTTCATGTAAAATCTGTTCTGGCGGACACTTTATATATGATCCAGCAGTTGTTCGGTTTCTATCTAACCTCTTAGTCCTCTGCTCCAGAGGTAACGGTGTTGATCCCTCTGAGGAAGTAGGCCAGGCCCAGGAAAAGCGATATTACTGCTATATCGTAAGCGTATGTGTCAGGCACCACTTCCAGAACTACAAGCAAAGCCATGAAAGAGTAAAGAATAGAGATGTATGCAAGCATCCTGAACTTGTCTGCTGTCCCGTCGTTCAAGAAAAACATCGATAACGCGACTTCTTCGTTTTTCTCGAAGTTTTTCAGTATGTGGTATGAGTTGTAGAGGGCGTAGATTGTTATTGACGCGCCGATAAGTCCGAACCAGGCCTTGTAAGGTATCAGAATCGTCTCCACCACCTGAACAGGACTCCGGCGTACATCAAGCCGAAGATGCCTCCTACAGCTTTTGAGATTATCCACAGAGAATCATTTGAGAACACGACTCCCGCGATATACATCAGGAAACCGATAAACATCAGGAAGTTGGCAGCGGAGATAATTCTGAAGTCCCATATGGTCGACTCAGGTTTCAGCCTCATCTTCACCATCGAAATATCCTCGTTCTTCAGCTTCCTCAGTATCAGCAGTGCCATAAGGCCTGTCAGGAAACCTATCACAGTTAACAATGATTTAGTTACGGTTTCAGCTGCCATAGTAGAAACTTTTGTAACTGACCGCTTTAATTATACCGGCCGGTGGGATCCCAGAAACCCGGGAAACTTCTCGGCCGGTCGTAAAATTCCTCCTCAACATCGCTGATAACATCTTCAACCTCTCTATCCAGAGTATTTCTGTAGACAGCTGCGAAAGGCCTGAGGCCTGATCCCGAGGTGTTCAGACGAATCCGGTAGCCCTCTTCATCTTCCAGTGTATCTTCCCAGGAAACGTAGAAGTCAGAACCTCCGATCTGCAGAAGCCGGTAATCACTCCAGTTACCGACGTCCCCGTCCTGAACAGGTCCTTTAAGAACGTAGTCCCTGATCTTTCCGTGACGCAGATCCCCGGAGATATCATCCTTTTCCAGGAACTGGATGCTGTTTTCTCTCCTGTAAAACATCTCAACTGCTTCAAGAACATCTTCAAAACCGGAACCGGTTTCCCAGACAAACTCCAGTTCCTCACCTTTCTCCCTGACCTTCAGATCTCCAAGATCCGAATAGGCCTCTACAAACTCGCTGTCACCTTCCTCACGGGCCTCAAACCTTTCAAGGCCTTCAAAATCATATTCCTGTTCCACAACGACATATGTACTAGTTTAAAACTTAACAGTCTTTCCAGGGAAACGCCTGGAAACCTGGAAAGCTGCCGATATCTAAATAAGATTTGCCCGGCTTCAAAACAGTAGATGGCTCCGGCAGAAAAAGACATACAAGTAAAAATGGGTGCAGGACTTGAAAAACTGGGACAGGAGATAGAAAGCCTTGACTCAGCGGTCGAGGCCTACGACGAAACTCTCAGCGAGTACAGAGACGGGGAAGTATCTCTCGAAGAAGTCGAGGCCTCGGCACAGGAGGTTGTCCAGGAGTTTTCAGGTGTTTTCAGTGCCCAGGACTGGCTGGGAGAAACAACCGGTGATATAGCAGGTCCCGAGCCTTCAAACAGTTACGATAAATTTACAGCGTACAGAGGCCTTGTCTTTGCAGCTCATCACACTGAAGAAGATGTTAACGAGATAACTGTGACTGGAAACAGGAAAGGCCCTGTTCAGAGGGAGCAGGATGAAATCCTGGAGACCTGGGAAAGATTTCAGGAAGTCCATGAAGAAGCTGTGAATCTTGAAGACGCTGCCAGAGAGCTTTCCCTGGAAAGAGGTAAACAGCAGGAAGGCCTTGATCCCTATGCCTTTGAAACTCCTTTCCAGGTGCTTGAAGATCAGTACAACCGTATCGGTGACCTGAACGAATGCGTGAACGCCAGCTACAGGTAGACAGATTTTTCAGTCCCCCGCCTCAAATAAAGAAATATGGCCAACGGAGTTTTCGATGTTGAACTCAAGGTAGGTACAGTCGAGAGTGCTGAAGATTTTTCTGAAGCAGAGAAACCTGAGATGATGAAGCTGTGGATCAGCATTGGGGAAGAAAAATTCCAGAGCGCGGCCCAGCTCGGATACAACTACACCCCTGAAAAAGTTGAAGGCCTACAGGTACTGTGCGCGACAGAACTGGGCGAAGTCAGGATCGCAGGATTCAAATCACAGGTCCTTACAGTCGGGGTACCCGACGAAGACGGAAATCCTGTACTGGTAAGGCCTGACACCGAAGTACCTGAAGACGGAGAACTCTACTGACTAAAAAATTTTTTCAGTGCTGGAAGGCCCTGACGTTACTCAGGATGTTATCTATGCTTCCGTGGAAAAGGCCGTCTCTAGGTTCCGGGTCTCTTGATTCATCCCTGTTTGACCATGTCTCGTTCAATGTTTTTTCCTCTCTCAAGTCCTGTTCCAGAGCCCTTATATCTACCTCTTCCGCCAGTTTCGAGGCCTCCCTGTTCAGAAGCTCCTCGTCCAGTTCATCGCCCATCCACGTATCAATAGCTTCTTTAGCCGTAACAAGATCTCTTCCCACCATATCATAGTCTATAGGCCTGACATCGTAATCTGTTGCCAGAAAATTCCCTCCGTAGTCACAGTCACCTACCAGAAGTTTTTCAGCGATCGCTCTGTGTAAAGACCTCTGATCCACTTCCTGATAGTCATCGATAAATTCTCCGGGCATCTCCTCCATCAGAATTTTACGGTAGGCATCATCATAAGATATTTCTGGAGTAACAGAAGGTATATGATTTCCATAGATATGTGCAGCGATATGAGACTGGACAGTATCATCCTCACTGCTTTCTACATCTTTAACATAGATCTTTGCGCCGTCAGATCTGAAACCGACCTCGGCATCTGTATTAATCCCTACAACTTCTCCTTCATCCATATCTCTAGGCTTGAGATCCTTCAGGCCGAAATAAGTCATAACGTCCATGTTATAGCCTCTTGGACTCTCAACTTCATGCCTCCAATCCATTAACTCCAGAGTTTAACCACAAAACTTTATTACAGGATAGCCCTCAGATCGGAAGATCCTTCGCCGAGACAAAATCAAAACGATCAGTCTTCCATAAAGCCAGGCCTAGAAACAGAGAAAGCACGAAGGGAACAAGATTCAGGAAATACAGATTAACCAGGCCCCAGAGAAAAACAAAAGATACCATATCATCAAGAAAGAAACCACATTTTTCCAAACGCTCATAAAGGCCTTCCCGGCTCAGAAACATGTCCAGAGTCAGAACAGCTACAGAAGCACTTAGAACCCATCCAAGATAGTTTGAAAGAGGAACTCCGTAGTAAAATCCTGAGCTGTAACTCCAGAAGTTGATCGCGACCGCTGCAGGATCAAGCACAAAGTCAAGCAGTAAAACAGTACCTGTAACTGTCAAAAGCCGGAAGAAAAAACTTTGAGATCTCTCACGGAACAGTAAAAGAACCAGGAGATACGCGTTAACCACCAGAGGAATGAAAAATACCGGAAGGCCCAGAGGAACTTCTCCCAGAATCATAGGGCCCAGATCAATGCCATACTCAAAGTCTCCGTACGGGAAACCGGTTCTTACACCTACAAACTCGATGAAATAACTGTAAAAAGTCAGAAATCCCAGGCCCAAAAATGCTTTTCTACCGAGTAAAGGCCTCATACCAGCTACCAGGGGAAGACGCATCACCAGTGTCCCGAAAATTATCAGGAAAGGATTGTAGGAAACCATCTCGGGTAAAAGGCCTTCAGCAGAGGCAAGAAGCGTCACTCCTCCTACAAACGGAAAGATCACGGAGATCGTAAACCTGTTCTTCCTCACCAGTTTTTCAGGCTCCATATCCTCCAGTTGTGAATCCAGTTTTTAAGATTGAAGGCCTAAAGCCTGGGCAATGCATGAACTTTTTGAACAGGCCTTGAACAGTCCACAGGCCCAGTACATCCTGGAGAACCCTAAAGTTGCGGTTTCAGGGGCTACGGCGGGAGCTATCGCCGCAGGATCTTTTGTCGGCTTTGCAGGACAGGTCCAGGGAGAGCGTGAAATAGATTCTCTGGAGGAAGAATTTGAAACTGACGAGGCCTATGAACAGGCAGTTTTCGATAAGAAGGAAGAACTTTCAGAGAGGATAGAGCGAGAATCAGCTCTTAGAGAGATCTACAACCATGCAAGACACTGCTATATCTCCGGTAAGCTAGGAGCTTTCGAAGAGGAAGAGACAAGAATCAAAGGCTCCCAGTTCGATACCCCGGACGAATTCTACAACCAGAAATTTTCAGATGAAGACCTGGAATACCTGGACTGAAGGCCTAAAAAATCCAAGGTAAAAATCAGTTGTATATGAAAAAAGTAGGCCTTGTAGTCGCAGAATACAACGGAGAAATCACATCCAGGATGAGGGAGGAAGCAGAGGATGCAGCACAGCAAAAAGATGCGGAGACCGAAGTAGTCAAGGTACCGGGTTCCTATGATACACCTCTGGCAGCGAAGAGACTGTCCGAGAAAGATGAGATCGACTGCGTGACGGTCATAGGAGCGATAATCACAGGAGATACCGATCACGACAAAATAATAGGTCACTCAACCGCAAAAACACTTCAGGAAGTATCACTGGAGGCAGATACACCAGTAACAATGGCAATCACGGGTCCAGGCATGACAGCAGAAGAGGCCTTCGAGAGAACACATTATGCATACAACGCAGTTGAGTCAGCGCTTGAAATGACCCAGGAACTGGAATAGAAAATTAAAGAGGTTCAGAAACTGGTAAAAAGTTACAGTCCAGTACATGTTTCATGGGAAGAGGTATGGATTACGGAGAGGCCTATAACGCGCTTGAAGAACTCGTGGAAACTGACAGATACCAGGATTTCGCGGATGAAATGCCCAGGACAGCGGATTTAACCCCAGAAGTTGAAGTCTTCGGCGACAGGGCGATTTTCTATGTCCAGGTCGCCGACCAGTTCAGAGGAGAATACGAGAGAAAAGTCATAGGAGAGTACAGGAGCGGAGAAATCGGGCCTGTACCTTTCGAAAAAGACTTTCTGGAAAGAAACCTTAGAAACACGGGAGAAGTAGAGATAGACGAGACGCTCCTCGAACCAAGAAACGTACATATCCCGCGGCAGAGGAAAATACTGGACAGAGAGGGAAAATAACACAGCCTGAACATTTTTTCAATCACCAGAAAACTTCTTCAGAGAGTTTCAAGGTTACAGGCCTGAAAACCCGATCCTCAGAAACAAAAGATAAGACCCAGCCACGAGAAATATGTACACAGAAATGAAAAAATTCATAGCTGTAACCGGGGTTCTCCTGATCGCACTGATAGCAGGGACAGCATTTGTCCAGACAGATAACACAGACAGTGAAAGACCTCAAAATAACTCAGAGACAGAGATCATGGCTGAAGGCCTTGAAATACCCTGGGACATCGAGTTTCTTCCCGATGGAGATATTCTTGTGACTGAGAGGCCTGGAAACCTTCTCAGGATGGAGGAAGAGAGCGGAAACTACACAGGAAGTTATGAAGTTGAGGGAGTCGAACACGCAGGCGAAGGAGGCCTTCTAGGAGTCACGAAGCATCCGAACTTTACAGAGAACAGGTACATCTATCTCTACATGACCACGAGAGACGGAGAAATGCTGAGAAACCGGGTGGAGAGATACAGACTGGAGGAAGATCAGCTATCCGAACCTAAAACCGTTATCTCAGGCCTGCCAGGTGCGATCTACCATGACGGCGGAAGAATAAACTTCGGACCTGACGGAAAACTTTACATCACCGCAGGAGATGCAACAAACCCTCAATGGGCCCAGGAAAGGGAAAAACTGGCAGGGAAAATCCTGAGACTTAACCCGGACGGAACAGTACCACAGGATAACCCTTTCGACAACGAAATCTACAGCTACGGCCACAGAAACCCGCAAGGCCTTACATGGATAAAAGGTACACTCTGGGCAACAGAACACGGCGATCGGCAGAACGACGAACTGAACGGGATACAGAAAGGAGGAAACTACGGCTGGCCGGAAACAGAAGCAGACCAAAACAGAGAAGACATGGTAAGGCCCGAGATTTACGCAGAGGATACAACCTGGGCACCCGCGGGGACAGCCTTCACCAACGGAAGCATCTACTTCGCAGGCCTCAAAGGAAAGACGCTCTACGAAGCAAAAATACGGAACAACTCAGTTACAGGCCTTGAAAAACACTGGCAAAAAATGCATGGAAGACTCCGGGCCGTAGAAATAGGGCCTGAAGGATACCTGTACGTTTCCACAAGCAACACCGATGGAAGAGGCATACCAGTAGGTAAAGAGGACAAAATTCTGAGAGTTGATCCAGACGACCTCTAAAAAATCAATTTTCTTTAGAGTTTGCTGATAGCTTCTTCGTAGGCCTCTCTAGCTGAACCATCTATCTCCACTTCGAACGATTCGTAACCTAGATCCTCCAGGGCCTGTCGCGCTGTCTCTGCCAGTTCTTCACCGTCCAGATCATCCGCATCATAACCGGCTTTCTGCAGAGAAGTCCTGTAACTGCTCACGGCTTTACCATGCATAGTTCTGCCTTTAGAAGCTCCTCCAATCCTCATAACATCCCTGACATCCAGATCTTCCTGTGCATCAAAAACGTCAACTCTCAGACTCTCCTCATCAGCATCAATCCTGCCTTCAAGGCCTTCATACTCGAAAACATTTCCCCAAATAGTATACACAGTGTCAGAAAGCCTTTCATCATCTTCAGCAAGTCTCTCCACTATCTCCTGACGCGTGAAGGACTGGAGAATATTAACCTCGTACTTATCGGCCTGAGGCCTCAGTTTTCTCTCAATTTTTTCCAGGTCCTCGACCGTAGGGATCTCCCTGAGCCGTGTCTCACCCAAGTTCATACTCGGCATGTTTTAACTTAAAAGTGGCAAAATTTTTATTTCTTCCGAAAGTCTCAGTTCCAGGCCTGAAAATAGAGGAGATTGAGCCAGAAGCTTTAAACCACTCCGTGAGTAATTTGTTACTAGAAGGTGAAAACAATGAGTGCTGGAGCAAGAAGCAACGGAGATGAGCTGTTTGATCAAAGCACATTAAGGGAATGGGGAGATTTCACCGGAAGGTCGGGCACCGAAGCTGAAGGAAACTGGTATAGAGAAGTATTTGAAGACGTCAAAGAGGTACTCAGAGAAGGACCGGAGTACCTGAAGTTTGAGAACGTTGAGCTTCCGAAGGATCAGATACTGGAGAAGGCCGAGGAAGAACTTGAACCTGGGGAAGATGAGTACCTCAAGGCCAGTCTGGAAAGCTACAACACAGGAGAAGGCGAGTTCAAGATAATGAACCTTGAGAAAGGAGAGATCGAAGGCTACAGGGTCGCAACAGAAGCCAAGAGCCACAGGCCTGTAGTAACGACCGATGAACTTCCTGGAGAAGGTGAAAAACTAGCCTCGATACGTGAAGGACCCTCCGACAGCTACCAGATAACATGGGAGGAATAGGCCTCCCTAATTTCTTCTTTACTCAGACAAAACCATTTAAACTTGTGGTCAAGAGGTAGTAATTAATGCGTATAAGTTCCGAAGAGGAAGGCCTCGGATGCCAAAGCGTTTACAGAGTTATAGGCGTACTCAACGGCGACGTCAGGTTCTATCTAAACGATACAGAAGAAAAATACACGGACGAGGAGTTCCAGTTCGATACCGTCCTGACAGGAAGCGGCGCGCTGGCAGTCCATGCAGACAGGAGAGACCTGCATTACGAAACCGATACCAAGGACATCGACCTCTACGCAAACAGCGAGATAGCAGACCTCGAAACATTCGAATCCTTCCCACACACTGAAAGAACCAGAGAAGACGGCTCCCAGCTGTGCTATGACACCACATCCGCATCCACATCAGTGGAAGCACCAGAGGCCTTCGTAGACGTTATAACAGACTACAGAAAGGCCTTTAACTGGAGAAACGACGATGCAAAAGAAGTTCACAGACTTCTTGAACAGGAGACAGACAGAAATGAGCCAATAGCCCGTGGACCAGTAAATGTACACCTACCTTCCCTGGAAACACTGAAAAAGACCTTCGAATACTCCGATCTAGATTACAACGCCAGAGTCGAAATGATAGAAAAAATGCAGGCAGAAAAAAGAACTCAGTAAAAAAGTGTTAAACCAGGCCTAAAGTCAGGAAAGATTCCATTATGAGCTAGTTCAGATGCACTGAATGCGGATACATATTCCCGGACCGGAAAACTGCGGAGAACCACTGGCGTTACGACAGAACTGGCGAACATCCGACAGTAGATAATCCGGAAAAAGGAGAGGAGATAGAAGAGCTAGATTAAGGCCTCTAGTTGCCTTCAAGAGCGTCGATTGTCACCGCAGCAGCCATGATGGCCTCACGGTTTTCAGCGTTTTCATCAAGTTCGATGACATACCTGTCTCTCAGGCTGAACTTGCCCTGTATAATTCCTATCTGATCTCCATTCGAATCTTCGATAGTATATCTATGAGGGAATATATCAGCCAGATCCGAAAACGCCCTGAAAAGGCCCATGAGCTTTCCACGAGATTCTATCTTTGCGAGAAAATTCCCTTCAGAATCCTGTATTTTCCATTTTTGCACAAGAAAAGTGAACTCCTTCTTCAGTACAGCCAGTTTCTCATCAGTACCTGAATCGATGATCGCGTAATCCCCTGCTATATCAAGTACCTGTTCGGCCTGTACACTGAACACCTCATTACCTTCAGGATCAGTGAACGGGAACTCCTCCTTCACCTTGAAAAGTTTCTGTTTGGCACTGAGAACCTCATTTTCTTCAGAATCATACAGTTTATACGCATTCCTCACAGCTTTCTGCTTCAAAGTATACTTTCTGTCCGGAAAATCTATCCTGCTCAAAGCATCATCAGACATAACCTCTATAACTAAAATCAGGTTTAAATCAGCTTTTACACAAATCCTCTCCCATGAAAGAAAAAATCAGGAAAGCAACCAGAAAAGTTCTCAAAAGAAAACCTGAAAAAATAAACGAGATGGAGGAAGGCCTTATGCACGAAACTTACTCAGTCACCGTAGACGGAGAAAAATACATAGTCCAGTTCTCAGGTAGAGAAGATGACTCCCTGAAGCACAACCTGAAATGCTACGAACTCTTCCAAGACACGGTACCTGTCCCCGAAACAGTAACCAGAGAAGTCCAGGAAGTCAACGGCCAAAAGTTCACAACAGTCGAAAAAGTACAGGGAGAATCCGCAGAGAAAAACGTAAACCCGGAAAGAACCAGGAACGCAGGTAAAACGCTCGCGAGGATCCACAGCAAGGCCTCCTTCCCACATGAAGGATGGATGGAGATGAAGAAAGAAGATCAAACACCGGAAGAACTGCTGGAAGGCCTTCAACTACACAGCTTCGAGAAAGGTTCCCTGAAACGGAGAAAGATAGACAATATGTACAATGAGAAGATTCCAGTACTCAGGGAAAACGGTTTCGGCGTGGCTGACAGCGTTGAAGAATTTCTTAGGAAGAACGAAGGCCTTTTCCCAGAGAACTTCACAGCAGTTCCCTGTCATCTTGATTTCTCACCAGACAACGTCATATACAGAGGTAAAGAGATTTCAGGCGTGATAGACTTCGATTACATGTACGCAGGCCTTGATGTAAGGGATCTCGTGAAGTCAGCGAACAGCTTCTGGATGCACGATCCTGCAGCGGAATGGAGTGTAAGAGAAGAATTTTACAGAGGCTATCAAAAAGTTAGAGATCTCCCGGAAAACTTTGAGGAGCTGGAGGCCTTTTTCAGGATCGAGACAATCGCAAGGCTTGTAGCGTCAGTTATAGATCTAGATGAGATGAATGAAGATGAAAAAGAATTCTACAGAGAAGAACTGAAAAAGGAACTTGTCCGATGCAGGGAAAAGGTCGACAAACATACATAGTATTTGTGACTCCAAGGTAACTTACAGAAGGAGATAAAAATCGATGAGTCAGGAAGTTCTTATCAGAGGCCCTGAAGAACTCGCCGAAGACAAAGACCTGGTAGAACAGACTGTCGAAAACATAGGAAGGACTGTTGGAGAAGAAGAAGTAACAGCCAGGCAGGTTAAGGCCTCCGACTTCGAACAGAGGGACGACTTCAATGACGTCTACCATGATATAGAGGACTCCAGAGACTTTGAGTCACCGTTTGAAAGAAATGAAGGAGGACTCGCAGGAAGAAATATGACAAGTGTCCTGATACTCCAGCCTTACGCAGAGCAGTTCCGAAACACACCGGTTATGCACGTAACAGACAGACCGATATTCGTGGAGGACAGGAAAACAGGAGAAGCAAGCCACGTCTACGGAGCAACCCAGCCATCTTATCACAGGCCTTCCGCAGTTCTCTCAAACTTCACATTCCAGGAGATGAATCCAGAGAGACATGATTTAATGATGGAAACTCTCGCATACCATGAAGGAGGCCACCTGTTAAGTGAAGATGGAGACAGAGAATACAGGGACAAGGACCAGTTCGGAGGAGGACACTGTCCAGGCGATGACGTGATGAACGGAGAAGACATCTGGTCAGATACGTACAACAGACTGGAGAACCAGCTCTACTGCCAGGCCTGTACAGAAGAAATAAGAGAAGGCCTTAAGAATTAAACTGCTATCTTTTTCAACCAAGAGTCAAACAATGAGATAACAGTGATCACAGAGGAAGGCTCCAGCGAATACCTGAACAATGAAGGGAAGAAATACGGTCCTTACCAGAGGATAGACAGACTTACAATCGGAAAGAAAAATATCTTCTTCCTAGCAGTCGAAAACGAAAGACTCAAGCTGAAACAGATAGAAACCTGAAACTGTCAGACAAGACTCTCTTATTTAGGCGGGATGTAAGAACTCTTTCAAATTTGAACCTATTTAGTAAACAAAGAAAAACAAGGCCTTGAGGTATCTCTCCTCTCAGCTGTTAGTCGGCTGCTGCGTAGTCTCCTACTTTTCGCTGTTCAGGCCTTACTCCTGTGTTGAGTGTGTCCTGTGTATAGGCCTCGTTTTCTGTTTCTGTCTCTGTGAGGTATTGTCTTTCTTCCTGTGTGAGGCCTGGTGTGAGGTGGAGTTGGACCTGCCATGTGGTTGGCAGGTCGTTTTCCTCACCGAGGATTCTGGTTTCCGGGTTCTCTATTTCTTCCGGATCTCTGATTTCTTCTTCGTAGGCGAATAGACCGTAGCTTTGTTCCAAGTTGTTTTCACCTCAGCACTTGGAGTAGCCGCAGTCTGGGCATTTGTTGCAGCCTTCCTGGAGGATTAGCATTCCTCCGCATTCTGGGCATTCTGGGTTTTCTCCGTCTTCGACGATTGCTGCTGAGTCTGTTTGGTCTGCCTTTTGTTCTGTTTCTGTTTTTGGCTGTGTGTGTCCTGAGGCGTTGTCTGGTGTGGTTTTGTCTGTGTCGAACTGGTCGACTGTTTGCTGGCTTCCGTCTCCGCCTTTGAGATGCCGTTTCATGGCTTCTGCGATGGCGTCTGGGATGCTGTGGATTTGCTGTCCGTTGTCCCAGCTGATCTGTGGTGAGCGGATGTCGTCTAACTGGTTGATCAGTTCTTCTGCGTCTGCACCGCTTCTCAGGGCGAGGCTGGAGACGCGTCCCAGGGCCTCTGTGAAGGACTGTGTGTAACCTCCAGACTTTCCTACACGAGCGAAGACTTCGAAAGGCCCGTTGTGCTCTGCGTCGTTGATCGTGACGAAGAGGTCTCCGTACGCTGTCTCTATCTCCTGTGTGGTTCCCTGGACTACGTTAGGCCTTTCTTCGATTCCATGGGATTTGCTCATCTCCGTGTGTTCCTGTGGCTTGGTGTCGGCTTCGATCCCTTCCTGTGTGACTTCCTGGTCGAGGCCTTCCGTGTTTTCTTCCTGTAGTTCGAGGCCCGTCTGTGCCGTGACCTCTTCGAACTCGTTGCTTGTTAACAGGCTTTCTGCTCCGCCGAATTCCTCGATGATCTCGGAGAGCATGTCGACTTTGTCCATGTCGGTGAGTTCGTTGTCTTTGTTGGTCTGCATGACCTGTGTTTCTCTTGTTCCGTCTCTGTAGACTGTCATGCCTTTGACGCCTTTGTCGTAGGCACGCATGTAGGCCTCTCTGACATCTTCTTTTGTCGCTGAGTTAGGGAAGTTACAGGTCTTGGAGATTCCAGAGTGGTTGTAGTACTGGAATGCTGCCTGTGTATCGATGTGCTCCTCAGGCGAGACCTGGTCTGCTGTTGCGAACATCTCCTTGACAGCAGGTGGAAGCTGTTCGTCTGGAATGGATTCTACTCCTTCCCATTCGTTGTTCTCCATCTTCTCCTGAGCTGCTCTCTTGACCTCTTCAACATCTACATCATTCGCTTCCAAGGCCTTGATGAAGTAATCGTCGAACTCGACGAGCATATCCTCTCCCTGGATGTCCTTCGCGACATTCTTGAAGTAGGCCAGGCTGTAGATCGGTTCACATCCTCCGGAAGTGTTTCCGATCATGGAGGTTGTTCCAGTCGGTGCGATAGTCGTCGTGTTGTGGTTCCTCAATTTGAGGCCGTCCTCGTAGTCTTCTGGGTCGAGGCCTCCTGTGTACTGTCTGAACCATTCTTCGTATTCGGTCGGGTCTGCCCATTTGGATTTCTCCCATTCACTGAATTCTCCACGTGCCTCTGCGAGTCTATGACTTTCTTCTATGGAGAATCTTGTGATCAGTCTCTGGATTTCTTTGGCGATCGCTACTGCTTCATCGCTTCCGTACCGTACGCCAAGCTGGATAAGCATCTGTGCGTATCCCATCAGGCCTAGGCCGATCTTTCTCTGGCTGCTTACCGTGTCTTCGATCTCTTCCAGTGGGAAGTCGGACATGGTAACGACGTTGTCAAGGAAACGCGTTCCTGTCTTTGCGACGTACTCGAAACGTTCCATGTCAAGTGCTTCAGGGATGTAGTCCTGAGCCGCTTTCTCAAGGCCTTCCTGTGTCTTGAACTCGTAGTCTGATTCGTGTTTTTTTCTCCATTCCGGGAAGGAAAGTGCTTCTCCGTTCCCTGTCGCGTCGTCTACGAGAAGACTCAGGTTGATGTGCCCCAGGTTACAGGCCTCGTAGTTTTCAAGAGGCTGTTCTCCACACGGGTTTGTTGCCTGGATCTTGTGCTCTGGATGTTTTTCGACATCAAACGAATGCATGTCGTTTGTTTCATCGTACATGAACAGGCCTGGTTCGCCGTTTCTCCATGCGCCGTCGATAAGTGTTTCCCAGATAAATCTTGCTGGCAGTGCCATTTCTTCTCCCGGTTCGAGATCTATGTCGTATTCCTCGATCTCATCGCCGAAGCTTGATGCGTGGTCTCTCCAGAAGTTGTCGTCCTTACCCTGATCTGAACCTGCTGCTTCAGGATACCATTCTTCATCACTGTTGTAGAACTGTGCTGTCATCTCCGAGACTTCGAATGGTTCTTCTGTTCTTGGATTGATCAGTGTGTATTCTTCGTCGTTCTTGACTGCGTCCATGAAGCCTTCTGTAAGGCCTACGGAGATGTTGAAGTTGGAAAGGTTTCCTTCTTTCCTCTTTGATGTTACGAAGCGGAGGATGTCCGGGTGGTCGACTTTCATGATGCCCATCTGTGCTCCTCTTCGCTTTCCTCCCTGCTTGATTGTCCCACACATGGTGTCGAAGACTTGCTGGAAGCTCATTGGGCCTGAAGATACTCCTCCAGTAGATGATACGATGTCTCCTTTAGGTCTCATAAGGTGGAATGGGTAACCCATTCCTCCACCTGACTGGAAGATCTTTGCAGCATCGTGAACAGTAGAGAAAATCGAGTCCATATCGTCTTCAGGATGGACAACGAAACATGCTGAAAGCTGCTGTAGATTGTCTCCAGCATTCATGAGTGTAGGAGAGTTAGGCATGAAGGCCTGATGAGACATGAGGTCCTTGAACTCTTTCCAGGATTCCTCGAAATCGATGTCGTCGTACTCTTTATCTGGCTGAGCAACGTTTTTTGCGACACGCTCAAACATCTCTTCTGGGGTCTCGACTGTGTTACCGTCTCCGTCTTTGACAAGGTAACGCGCAGGTAAAATCCTTTCGTATGCGTTCTCTGTCAAGCGTTCTTTGACGGTTTCGCCGGTGACCCTTTTTACGGGTAACTTGAATTCTGACTTCTGTTCTAACTTGTTAGCCATGGTTTCACCATAATATAAGTTCTAGTTATTATTTTGCAGTTCTTTCACTTCCTCCTCAAACGACTCTACATCCTCGAAAGAGTCGTAGACGGAAGCGAACCTTATGTATGCGACCTTGTCGCGTTTCTTCAACTCGCTCTTGACGACCTCTCCTATCTCAGAGGCCTTGATCTGTTTTTTGCCTCTAACTTCGTCTTTTACTGCTTCGACGACTTCTTCTATCTGGTCTTCGTCTATAGAGGTCTTCTTTGCTGCACGTCCGACGCCGTTCCTGATCTTTTCCTCGCTGAACTGTTCGGATTCGCCTTCTCTCTTGGTTACTGTGATCTCGAGGTCTTCTGCGGTCTCGTAGGTTGTGAATCTTCTTCTACAGTTCTTGCATTCTCTGCGTCTGCGGATCTTGTCGGAAGATTCACGGGTATCGACCACTTTCGTGGTGCCCTCGTCACAGTATATACATTTCATATTGGCAACGTTACCTCTAGCTTAACTTAAGCTTCGATGTCTTCAGTTACACATATGTTGTGGAGAACCTTTCCCCTCCCCCACACATATCGTGTTTTCGTATCCTCAAATTAGAGGCCTTTTCCTTAAATACCTATCCATGTTAACATCTCTTGAATAGTCATCAACTGGTAACAAATAACGTAACAGTTATAATGTTGTGTACCTTTGTAGAGTTATGGCGACAGGCCCTAAGTGCGCCGACGAAGCCCAGAGATATATTCTGCAGATAGCACAGAGCAGGAACTTTGATGATTCTTATTCTCCGGTTTTTGACCCTGAAGACTCGTATGACGGCGATGCAGAGTGGAGTATAGGCTCTGTCTTTGACGACGGCAACCTCAGAGAGTTCGAAAACGAACAGGAACTTGATGAGGAGACCGAGGAAATCGCATTGGATACGTTCAGGAACCTTGATGAGGCCTACGATGCTTTGAAGACTACTGACAGCGGAGGAACGTCCTATGACAAACTTGAAGGCCTGAAAGCTTTTTCGGATAATCATGATGCTGAGATGCCGACAGATAACAGAAGGACCAGAAGCAACTGGGTCAAGGGCTACAGGAACGCAGGCCTCATAGACATATCCGTGGACAAAACCGATAGAAGGCCTCAGGACCACGGTAAATTGACTGAGAGAGGTGAAGCAGTTCTAGAGAGTACTGAAATCCTTGGTGACAGAGTATTTTCAGGCCTTGACGTTGAGACCGGTGATTTCTACAGGAAGATGTTCACGCAGGGTTACGGTGATAGGAAAGGTCACAGCGGTAAGAAGATCCAGGCCTTTTTCCTGTACGGTTCGGGTATGGGGCACAGCGAGGTAGCTGATGAACTTGAATTCCCGGAGACCACTGTACGTGATATGGCAGATTACCTTGCTGAGGCCGGAGTCTTTACCGAGGATTACATGTTTAGTCCTGAGGGTAGAGGCCTTGCTGATGAGATTCTTCGCCAGCTGGAGGCGGTAAGGCCTGAGGAGTTTGAAGGCGGTGCTGTGGAGACAGAGCTTGGACAGGATGAGGATGAGTTTTTCGGTGATGACGGGATGCTTGACCTCTGAACTTGAGTGTAAGACTTGGCATCCTGATTTTTGAATCTTTACATCAAACCTGTTTAATATGACAGAAAAAATCGTCCCTGATACATCCATCATCATAGACGGCAAACTCTCAGAACTTATTGAGAGAGGAGAAACCAAGACAGATATAGTAATCCCGGAGTTCGTCGTAGACGAGTTAGAGAACCAGGCCAACGAAGGAAAAGAGACAGGTTACAGAGGCATCGAGGAGATCAAAAAAATAAGGATGCTCGCAGAAAGAGAAGGCCTCAACCTGAGCTTTGAGGGACGCAAACCCACGACAGAGGAGATAGAACTCTCTCACAACGGCAGGATCGACGCACTGATCAGAGACATGGCAGAGGAGATGGACGCCACCCTCTTCACCGCTGACGCAGTCCAGGGAAAAATTGCAAGAGCTAAAGGTATCGAAGTCAGAGAGTTCAAGACAGAAACCGACCTAGATTTCTCCCTGGAACAGTATTTTGACGACAAAACGATGAGTGTCCACCTGAAAGAAGGTTCAAAGCCGAAAGCGAAAAGAGGCCTTCCAGGAGAGTTCGAACTAGAAGATATCGGAAAAGACGTACTTACAAGAGAGAAAATGTACAGCCTGATGGACGAAACCGTAGAGAAAGCAGAGATGAGCGGTAAAGGCCTGGTGGAGATGGAGAAAGAAGGTGCAACAGTCATCCAGCTAGGAGAATACAGGATCGCAATGACAAGGCCTCCGTTCTCCGAAGCAGCGGAGATCACGGCTGTAAGGCCTGTCGCCAAGGTTACCCTTGATGATTATGATATGAGCGATGGGTTATTGACACGTCTGAAGACAGAAGCGGAAGGAATCCTGGTCGCGGGTGCACCGGGCCACGGTAAGTCGACTTTTTCTCAGGCACTTGCGGAGTATTACAGCGACAACGGGCAGGTCGTGAAGACGATGGAGAACCCGCGAGACCTTGATGTAGGTGCAGATATCACCCAGTACAAAGGCCTTGAGGATTCGATGGAGGATACAGGCGACTTCCTCTTGCTTGCGAGACCTGATTACACTGTCTTCGATGAGGTAAGGAAAACTGATGATTTCGAGGTATTTGCGGATATGCGTATGGCGGGCGTGGGAATGATCGGTGTTGTCCACGCCTCAGAGGCTGTCGACGCAGTTCAAAGATTAATCGGAAGAGTAGAACTTGGTATGATTCCCCAGGTCTGTGATACCGTTGTCTTCATCAAGGACGCACAGATCGAAGAAGTATACAAACTCGAGCTGGTTGTCAAGGTTCCCCAGGGAATGACAGAGGAGGACCTGGCAAGGCCTGTCATCCAGATCTCCAGATTTGAGGACGATGCCCCGCAGTACGAGGTCTACACTTACGGTGAGGAGACTGTTGTCGTCCCTGTTACTGATTCAGAGGAAGAAACAGGCGCACAGAGACTGGCACGTGAGAAACTCCAGCAACAGCTCGGTTCCCGTGTAGATGATCCTGTAATCGAATTCATCTCCGACAATCATATCCGTTTGATGGTTTCGGAGGACGAGATCTCCCATGTCATCGGGAAAGGCGGTGAGAACATAGACCGTCTTGAAGATGAGTTAGGCCTTGATATTACAGTTGAGCCGAATACGCCTACAAGTAAAGGCGAGATCAGCTTTGAACTCAGTGAGAAAGGTAACTCTGTCATCATCGATGTCGGAGAGGAAAAATCCGGTACCGAGGTCGATATCTATGAAGGAGACGAATTTCTCTTCACAGCGACTGTGGGAAAGAGTGGCGACATCTCGCTGACGAAGAAATCGGAGCTTGCGAACAGAGTCATCGGTGCAAACGAGTCAGGCAGACTGAAGGTCAGGGCATAGGTAATTAACTAAGGCCTTACAATTCTTTAGCCGTGAGACAGGTACAGATAACTGTTCCCGAGGAATTCGACGGCGAAGTCGACGAAGTACTCGACCAGTACACCAACGACATAACTTCTAACGAAGCGGAAAAACAGGGAACAGAAGTAATAGAGTTCACAGCTACAGTCGACGATGACGAAATAGACGAGCTTACTGAAGACCTCAAGGAGACAGATATCGAGTCAGGAGACCTTTATATCAGAGTACTGGAACAGGAAAGCCTGATAGAAAAAGGACAGAAAACCAAAGGCTCAGCATCCCTGCTCTCACAGGAAGAGATCTACAGCAAGGCCCAGGAATTCTCAGGTTTCTCAAAAGCCCAATGGGCTTTAGTAGGCCTCTCATCAGCTATAGCAGCCTACGGACTTATAATCAACAATTTAATAGTCGTCATAGGTGCGATGATGCTTGCTCCGATGCTCTCACCTCTAGTATCAGGAGCGATCTCCATGGTGATCGGCGACAGCAAACTGATGAAGAAAAGTCTTGTATCAGGCCTTATGAGCTTTTTACTGGCTATAGCAATCTCATACATAGCTGTACTACCGTTCCCAGTGACCATGAACCCGGCTCTACAGACTATAGTATCTTTCGGCTTCCCTGTAATAATACTTTCATTCCTTGTCGGTGCAGCAGCCGCATTCACATTCGCAACAGGTTTCAGAGACCAGATCGCAGGCGTCGCAGTTGCTGTAGCACTTGTACCTCCTCTAGCTGCTTCAGGTATAGGCCTCAGAATACAAAATCCGGTTTACGCACTTCATGCTTCCTCAATCGCTGCTATCAATATCCTGGCTGTGCTAATCTCCGGTTACGCTTCTTTCAAGGTGATAGGCCTTTCTCCGACAAGTTATTACAAGCAGAAGGAAGCTGATAAGTTGAGGAAGACTGTTCCTATCGCCCTGATTATTCTACTGGTTTTTATCGCTCCGATAGGCTATACTACTTTCCAGGACTATCAGGGATACAGTAGCGAACAGGAGATCAGGAAGGACGCCCAGGCCTTTTTCAGCGATGATCTTGTCTCCGTCGAGTTCAGGGACAGTCAGGTAAGAGTAATGGTTGTAGGAGATCATAATGAGACCGTGTTCAGGAATTCGTTACCGGAGGATATGAAGGTGAGAATTATCGAAATCCAGACTGAGTAATTATTTAAGAGAGGCAAAATAATTCAAGTTCATGGCGGTAAATTTAACCCTCCTATCAATCAATACATCACTTACTTTAAGCATAGGCCTTATCAGCTTCTTTATCGTTTGGAATGCACGGAAGAAACTTGAACAGAACGTTCTCAGGGAGTTCTCGCAGAGACTGCTTCTTGTAATCGGTGTCCTAGTAATATACATAGGTTACTGGGGAGTATACAACGCCGCCTTCAGAGGAGTTGCAGTAGCACGGTATCCGCTTTACCTGGCACTGATCTTCGTGTTCGTCTACCTGATGTGGAGTGTCATGTCGTTCAAGAAACTTTCGGACAAGTACGGTATGTCAGAAAAAGATAAGATGGAAAAAATGGAAAAACAGGAGATAGGCAACTAGTACCTGTGATCCTTTCTCTTCTCTCTTTTCTTCCTGACCTGGGCGTTCAACTGCTCAAGTGAAGAATCAACTACCTCAAGCAGGTCCCAGGCCTCCTCATTAACTGTAAACTGGCCCAGGTCCGAGAAAAGCTTCAGGGTGACTTCATACCTGTGTTTTTTCCCGTCTTTCTCCGATTTCTTGACACGGAGAGTGATCTCCTGAGGATTTTCAAGCTTCCTGCCCAGAGAACCCTGGATCTGTGTCTTGATTTTATCATGGACAGCAGCTTTTTCCTCGGCTACATCAAGGCCTACAAGATTAACAAGGACTGCGTTCCCGATCTCCATGTCGGAAAGCTCCCTGATGAAATCCTTGACAGTGATAACTGCTTCAGGATACTTATCGTCTACTATAATAACTTCGTGGCTCTCTCTGTCCTGCATTAGCTGGATAGCTTCCCTACCTGAGAAATGGCCTTCATAAGTCGTAGGAGTCCTGCTCATTATCTCTGAGACTTTTACACTGGACATCTCTCTTTTCTCATTCCCTCCAGCGATCCTGGTATCTTTAAGCGAGTCTCCTGACGTTCCACCAGAGTTCTGGCCTTCTCTACTGATCATAGTGCCAAGCACGTCTGTACTCCTGAGAACACCGACCAGGTTCCCGTCACCGTCAAGAATCGGGACACGGGAAATATTGTTATCAAGCATTTTGTGCCTGACCTCCTCAATTGAATCATCCTCAAAGGCCTCGATAACCTCGTAGGTCGCCAGATCTCTCGTCGAGATATTCTCCATCTCGTCTGCTTCAAGCACAGCAGATCTGAACTGTTCATCGCCGACTATCCCTTTCAGCTTTTCTCCTTCTTCAGCGACAAGGAGTTTTCTACCGGAGTTAATCCTGAGTTCCGCTAGATCAATAAGAGAATCCGAGGCCTCGAAAGTTGGAGGTGTATGCATAACTTTCTTGAGCTTGGTCTTTTCAGGATTGAACTGGATCTGACGGATCAGGTCTCTATAGCTGATAGCTCCCTGGATCCTGTTCTTTTCGTCTGTAACTGCGACAGCTCTCAGGTTCCTGTTCTCCATCTTGTCCCTGACCTGGGAGATCCTCTGGTCGGCTCCGACTGTGAACGGGTTTTCCTCCATTATGTTTTTCGCCGATATCTCACGTGCACGTGCCATCTTATCTCTCTAGTCTACCAGGAACTTGTCGGATTTATCATCCATATCGATGAAGTTTGTAGCTGATTCACGCAGTTCTTTAGCTGAACTTCTTCCGAAACTCATGACCTCGACACGACAACCCATCGACTTCAAATGATCGACAAGAACCGCAAAGTCACCATCACCGGTAACCAGGACAATAGTATCCAGTTTCTTCGCCTGCTGGATCATATCAACTGTCATACCAAGATCCCAGTCACCTTTCTTCTCACCGCCGTAAAACTCCTTCAACTGCTTGATCTCGACCTCGTAACCAATCTTCCTCAAGGCCTCAAAAAAGTTGTTCTCATCCGGAGTCTCAGCCTGAATAACATAAGCTGAAGCCCTGACAAGATCCCTGTTCATAACAGCTGAATCAAGAAGCTTCTCGAAGTCAACTTTCGAACTGTAAAGATTTTTCGCACTGTAGTACATATTTTGGACGTCCACAAAGACGCCAACTCTCTGATTTCTGTGGATATTAGACATTCTTTATAACCTCATAGAATCATAATTCGTCAAACGGAAATTTACTTTCCAACAAAAAAAGAGTACACGAGCCTTAAAAGCACACTGGCGAAAATACAGAAAAAAGAAAAAAACCAGTAGATAAAAGGCCTCTACTCGATAAGGCCTCTCAACTCCTCGATATTCTCCCTGTAACCTTTATCATCCTCTACAGGAGTCTCCAGCACCATAGGCTTTTTCTTCAGGGCCTCGGAGTTAACCACGTTCCTGAAACCGTCAAGGCCTATATTACCTTCTCCAATATGCTCGTGATTATCTTTCTCGCTTCCTTTCTCATCCTTCGAATCGTTCAGGTGCAAAACTTTGAGATTTTCAAGGCCCAAGTCCTCTTTGATCTCCTGGATGAAATCTTCAAATCCTTCCTGTTCTCTAAGTTCGTATCCTGCTGCGTGTGCGTGACAGGTATCGATGCAGACCCCGATTTTTTCGTTGTCTGTATCTGTTGCTTCCATCATCTGTCTCAGCTCTCCCATGGATTTGCCTAGTGTAGTACCTTTCCCGGCAGTATTTTCCAGAAGCAGTGTAACGTTCTCCGGTATATCCAGTTCGTCGAGGCCTTCTGCTATTCTTTCGATCCCGTTTTCTCTCCCGGACCCTGTGTGAGAACCTGGATGGAATACAACGTATTCTACACCCAGTTTTCCAGCTGCTTCAAGTTCCTCCTGAAGGCATTTCAGAGATTTTCTAAACAGATCGTCTTTTGGAGTCGCCAGGTTCACAAGATACGTCGAATGGATAACATACGGGTTCTGATCGCCTTCACCACGGAGTTCATGAAACTTTTCTCCCTCCTCTTCCTCATAACTGGAGACCTTCCAGGTCCTTGGAGACCCTGCAAAGATCTGTCCACAGTTACCTCCAGCATCCTCCTGACGATTTACAGCTTTCTCAACTCCCCCAGAAATAGAAACGTGAGCTCCAATCCTGCGATCCATAAAGAAAACAAGGCCTTGAAGTTCTAAAAAACTACCTGTCACAGAAAAACTTTTTTCCGCAGATCCTGGAAAGAGGATCAGATCTTCCTTCAGGATTCTTCAGTTTCTTTATCCGTCTTTTCTGTCTCAGAGGCCTCTTCTTTCTCCTTTCCTGTTGCATGGTCAAGGCCTGGCTTGGTGATGATATAGAGGTTGAATGTAAAGTATGTGATGCCGAAAAGCATCAGTACGTGGCTCATCAGGGCTACGGCGATGTACATCTCGTTTCCCGTGATCATTCCGATATTTTTCAGTGCCATGCCGAATGATAGGACCAGTGCGGAGATCGATACAACGAGGAAGCTGCTTCCTGCCTTTCTCTTCAGGAAGAAGCGTGCCAGTGCGTACTCCTGTTTCTCCTTCAGGTTCTGTACAATCCCGTAGCTGTAATGAGCGGTGGCACTGAACAGGATGATACCTGCCAGGGCCTGGATCTCCTGATAGTTCTGGACCATGAAATCAACTGCTTCCATTCAGAACCGCCTCCACCATCTCGCAAACAGCAGTACCAGGAAGACTGCGTAAAGGGTTAAAGAGTAGGTGCTGAGGCCTCTCAGCGCTGTCACCTGGAGGAGAGATCCTATCCAGAACAGGGTGAATACAACCACCATAGCCAGGTTGGCGTACATGAAGACCCTGAAATCCATGATAGAATCCTCCTGATTAAGATGAAACCTTCTCAGGGCAGTCTCCTTGTCCCTGTTCAACTCGAAAATTATAGCCGATGCAACAACAGCAAGGATCACTGCCATAAAACCGGTGATTATACTGTAGGTCGCAACCAGAAAACTGCTCATCTCTATCTAGAAAAACCGACTTGGACTTTGAAAAACGTTCCTGTAAGAAACTCAAATAAAGTGAAACTGGTCTCACTCGCGCCATCAAACACAGAAATAATCTACAGACTAGGCCTTGAAAAAGATCTTGTCGCAACAACAAGCCTTTGCGACCACCCAAGAGAAGCCAGGGAAAAGAACTCAGTCGGAGGCTGGGCCTCAGGCATCGACTTTGAAAAGATAAGAGAGATTAACCCGGACCTGGTCCTCACCAGCGACTCCCTCCAGGACAAGGCAGTAGAGGAACTTGAAGGCCTTGAAGTCCTGCATCTGACACCTCAAACTGTTGAAGAAGTCTTTGAAAGCATCAGAGAGATAGGCAAAAAACTAGATGCAGAGGAAAAAGCCGAAGAAACAGTAAAAGATATGAAAGAAAGCCTTGAAGGCCTTAAAACAGATTCACCTACGAGAATTTACTGTGAGGAATGGACAGATCCTCCCATGGCCTCAGGGAACTGGATACCAGGCCTTGTCGAAAGAATCGATGGAGAATACTTTCTGGAAGAAGGAGAAAGAAGTAGAGAGTTTGAACTGGAGAAACTGAAACAGTTTGATCCAGAGTACATTTTTCTGAACGTGTGCGGAGCCAGGACGAACATAGACCCGGAAAAAATTCTTGAAAGACCTGAATGGCAGGATATAACCGCTGTAGAGAACGGAGATGTCTACGTTATCGACGATACATTGCTGAACAGGCCCGGACCCCGGCTTGTCGAAGGTGCCGAGAAAATAGCTGAAAAAATTAACAAGGCCTCATAACAGAAAAGATAGAAACATGCCTGGGAGAAAAAAGGCCTTAGCTCGGGGATTCAGGCCTCTCCCATATTAAACTATTTTTTACATGTCGTGGTCGACGAAAGGCTCGTTTCTCAGGTCTGTCAGAAGATTGATAGCTGCCTTTGCTCCGTCGCCGATGCAGATCGATGTCTGGTACTCCCAGCTGTTTGCGAGGCCTGCTACGTAGACGTTCTCCGCTGCCCTGTTTGATTCATCTGTTACGATGTGTTTGTCCATCATATTCGGGCCTTCAACTCCTTCCTCTAACTCTATTTCTTCAAGCTCGATATAATCGAGGATTCCTGCCGAGGCGATGACGACGTATTCAGTAACGTATTCTTCACTGCCTGTTGTAACTTTGAGGCCTTCATCGGTTCTCTCAAGTTTCTCGACAGTTTCTTCCTTCTTTTCTCCTCCAAATTCTTCCAGCTTTTTTTCTCCACTATTCAGTAGTTCGTGGCCCGCGACTGAGTCATGGCCGACCAGGTTCTGAATGTTTGAAGTATTTTCAACCAGGGACTGACCGTTATCAAGTACCAGAGTATCTTCCCCTGCTTTTGCCGTGAATACCGCAGCCTGGAGGCCTGCGATACCTCCTCCGATCACAGTTACTGTTCTCATAGAAAAGAAAAAGAACTCAAAGATTTAGATAACTACCGGCCTCAAATCAAAAGCCCGAGGTAGACAAAAGCAGTCACAGTCAAAGAACCTGTCAACGAGTAAAGATGAATCTGCAAGGCCTTGACCTTATCCTTCTTCCTGGCCTCCTCACTTTCCACTTCCTCTCTTTGACCGCCGGAACTGGAGATATCATAGATCCCTTTCAACGCAAACCCGGCGCAAAAATTCAAAAAACCCTGGAAAAGGCCTTCAAAGCCAAGAAAAGAAGCCACAAACACTCCAAGAATCGTTGAACGAGGCAGGTACTCCAGGAAAATCAGCGCAGTTATCAAAACGGTAATAAATGACCCAATGAGGCCTAGACCGTATCTTTTTCTCTGCTCTGCTCTTCCGATGTTACAGACTCCTGGCTTGTAATCAGTCATACATGAATAATTCTAAGGCCTCCGGCATATAACTTACGCATGGAAAAGAAAAAAAGGAAGGTGAAAAGTTGTTTACTCGAATTTCTGGACTATGCTTTCGTAACGGTCCTCTACGTCATTCCAGTCAACCACGTCGAAGAATGAATTGATGAAATCACCGCGCTCCGGTCCATAGTCATGGTAATAGCTGTGTTCCCAGACATCGACCGCAAGCACCGGATGTGCTCCCCAGACAGCTCCATCATCGTGTTTATCCACTGCAACGTTGTGAAGCTCATTGCTGTAAGGAACATATACCAGCAGGGCCCAGCCAGAAGCAGATTTCGCAGCAGCAACAAACTCCTGCTTCCAGTTCCCGTAGGAACCGAACTCTTCCTCGATCCGTTCAAGAAGCTCTCCTTCCGGTTTACCTCCTCCGTTCGGAGACATGTTCTTCCAGAAGATCTCGTGCAGAATATTCCCACAGAAATTATGGGTGAAACTGTTCAGCAGAGAGCCAGTGTCGGAGAAATCTCCGCTCTCCCTCTGCTCCTCCAGGCCTTCCTCCGCGGAGTTCCATCCGTTCACATATCCCTGATGGTGGACATCGTGGTGCCACTCCATCACTTTTTCCGATATAGCGGGTTCGAGCGCGTCGTAATCATACGGTAGTTCAATCAAGCCGTGTTCTGCCATAGAAATTTGATTCACCTACCCAGGAATTAGGCCTCGACGGATTTATGAGTTGATGTAATCGACAGGTAACCTACCCGGATGGAGCTTTGTGAAAAAAATACGGGAAAAAAGATGAAGAAAAAATACGGTGTAGACGAGGACTCTGGCTTTACTGCGTCTGGTTTCCAGAAGGCTGTGTCTGTGTCGAGTTCGTCGCTGTCTGGTTTCCTGTAGGAGGCTGTTGCTGCTGTGCAGCTTCAAGCTGAGCTCTCAAATCTTCGTAGCTCATACCCTGCAGGAAGATCAACTCGTTGTCCAGACTGACGTGAGCAACAGTCTGCTCCTGTGTCTGACCTGTCAACGACTGAACCGAAGCATTAACCTGGTAAACTCCGTTCTTCTCGGTCACAGAACTGACGTTCATGTTAACGCCAGGCAGGCCTTCAACACTCTGCTGTACCTCGGCAGGACTTGCCTGGTCGAAACCAGCTCCTCCCTGAGACAGGAAAAGGCCTGCGATAAGTCCCAGAGCAATACCGACGAAAGCTCCTCCGACAAAAACCGATTCCCTGGAAAAACCTCCTAGAAGGCCTCCAGAAGTTTCATGCTCGATCTCTTCGACCACTTCGTCACTTTCTGTCGAGGAATCCTGCTCTTCGCTTACTTCTTCGCCGGAGGATTCTTCTTCAACGGTTTCCTCCTCTTCTGTCTCTGCATCCCCGGTTTCCTCTTCGTGCTTCTGACTCTGGTGAATGTGGAGTCCTCTTTCAGTATCAAACTCTTCTCCACAGGTATCGCAACTTGGCATACATGAAAATAAGGCTGGAATCCTTTTAAAACTAAAAATTTTCCGGCTAGAAAACCGGATGAACACAAAAACAAAACACTTTAACTGGGAAAAACTGTAGCCAAGAATAAAAATTCATAGTCCAAAAAAACATGTATGAGAGAAGACGAAAAAGATTTCAGGCCTGAAGAAGACGACATCGGGATAATCGGCGAGATAACCGAGAAAAACCATGAAGGCCTTGAAAAACTGGCAAAAGAAGAGAAAAGCCGGGAAAAAAGAGACAGCAACAGATACATGCAGAAACTAAAAGTTCTCTACCGCAGATACTTCAGAAAGTCCGAGGCAAACACTCAGACTATCAAGGCCTAGAAAGATTTACTATATCTCTTTCAACGCTTCTCAGGAAACTCTCAAGTTCTTCAAGGCCTGTATCCTGAACCGCCAGGTCCTGAAGGATGTTCACAAGCTCTTCATCAAGCTCTGGGATGACCGCGTTTTCCATGCCGAGGACCTGGACCTGGTACTTGACCAGGAATATAGTCCCGGCCAGATAAGCAGTTCTCTTGTTCCCGTCGCCGAAGACCTGGTTCTCCGCCAGTACTTTCATGATGAAGCCTGTCAAATGTATCAAATCATGGTTCTCCCTACATTCGTACTTCAGACGGGTCTCAACCAGGCTCTCCAGGACCCCACGGTTCCGGATACTGAAATAATCCTCACTGCGGGAGACCTCAAAACTCTCAAACCTCTGCTGCAAACCCTCAATGATATCACGGGTAGGCCCGCTGTCAACATTTCCAGCCGTTCGAAAAAGACCTTCAGGATCAGTAACAAGATAGTTCGCGGTAACAATCTGATCCACATCCACTAATTCATCGATGCCCCGGCAGTCGACCTCAAGGCCCATAGACAGAAAAATTCTTCACTCAGCCTTAATACTTTACCTCTATTTTCTCTCTTTTTACCGGAAATGGCGGAAGAACCTCTGCAACCTGTTAAAAACCCTTTCACGATAGAAAAACTTATGCAGACTAGCCTCGAAAAAACCGGAGAAAAGAAAGGCCTCAGAAACGTATTCTCCCTGCTACCACAGCTCGAACAGGGAATTACAAAACTCCAGTACAAAGGAGAACGGCCTGTTTTCCAGCTTTTCACAGCTCAAGAGGCCTTGAACGGCGACTGTGTCTGGATCGACGTGGAGAACCATTCCTCAACGTACGCACTGGCAGATACCGGTGGAAGACAGATCCTGGAAAAAGTCTCTATCGGAAGAGCTTTCACACCTTTCCAGCACCACCAGCTCTGTACGAACCTGGAGGATTTCATAGACGAAACGACGGAGATGATTGCCCTGCCTTCGGCGAACGGCCTCTACGAAAACGGACAGATCAAAACCGGGGAAGGCGAGGAACTCCTGGAAGAAGCCCTGACACACGTGAAAAAACTAGCGGAAAAGAAAAATCTTAAGATCCTGATCTCTGACTCAGCTAAAGCAGAAGGAGAGCTGAAGTACCTGACAGGAGTCTACAGCCAGAACTCTATCTCTGTAAAACAGACAGGTGAAGGCCTCAGATTCTCAGGACAGGACTTTGAGACACTGGTCTATCCAGACTCCGGTGTCTTACAGACGACAATCCCTCTCTGGATGAAAAAAGCAGGAGGTGAAAAAGAAAATGGGAAGGACAAACTCCACATACAGGCAACACCTCGATAACTTCCTTGACTCTCTGAGGCCTTTCAGGAAGGCCTTGAGAACTGAGAACAGGGAGAGCTTTGATGAGTTGAAAGAGTCTGCGCACAGTTTTGCGCACGCTGGTTCCTACCTGAATTACAGTAATCCTCGTATGCCCGCGATAATCTCGATGATACTGGGCAACAGGAAGAAGCTTAACGAGCTTGAAAAGCGTGTAGAAAGGCTTGAAGAAAAGTAGTCACTGCATCTTGGCCATGACTTTTTCTCCCCACGGCACTATCTCTCTGAAGTCGTTTTCAGGGTTGGTCGAGAGGTAAAGAGTTACGAAAAAACCCATGTAAGCCGTGAAAAGCACTATAGATCCGAGCAAGATGCTCTGGGTCAACACAGGGATTTCAAACCTCATTCCAACTATCGAGAAAATCCCTGATACCCCGAAAATCAGTACAGCGAAGAGTAAGGCCTTGAGCGATTTCCTGATCTCGCTTCTCAGGAAAAACATCTCCAGAGTGGTTTCCAGATCTTCCTCAATCCTTCTATGAACTTTGAAGCTTAGAGCGGTCGTGACTCCAAAAATTAATGACCCCATTATAGCAAGAAAAGTCGTCCTGATCATGTGTACCTGAACACCCACGAACCAACCACATCAACCACCAGCAAAGCTGAAAGAACAAGGCCGATATAGCCCATGCTGACAAGATTTTCCGCGTTCAAAGCATTTCCAAGCGCGAGAACAGACATGAAAAGTGTAAGGCCTGCGTTACTGTACATCATAAGACGGAAATCCTCCTCAGTTTTCTCCGGATGAAGCTTGAACTTCGCCATCAACGTCTTCGGACTTCTCCTGATCTCACTGTAGAGAGCAACACAGATAACACCGAACATAGCAGCCAGCATATTAATGCTCAGACTGAAAACTACATCCGACAAAATAACTGCCATCACCATTTAATCAACCGACGCAGATTAATATATCCTCGGCCAAAAACCAGAAACCCGCTACCTCCCGGAAATAACGGAACAAACCCTCAAACACGTTAAAACACCGAGGCCTCATCAGAAAAAACATGGTATACAAAATCGATTTCGTAAACGGAAAAACAATCACCTGGAGACAGAAAAACGGAGAGAAAATACCTGAGACACAAACCGGTTACAGGCCTCACTTCTACATCTCAGGCACGAGAAAAAACTTGAGAGAGCTGAGACCCTGGCTACACAATCTCCACAGTGTAAAGGCCTCAAAATACGAAAGATGGAAAACAAGCCTGTCCTCAAAACAGAGGGAAAGAGTCCTGAAGGTAGAGGTGGCGAAAAAAGGAAAAGTCCGGGAAACGGTCAACAGGGCGAAGAAAAAATTCCCGAGAAGCATGTACAGATTCTACAACATAGATCTGACACCGCAGTTCCGGTACTGCATACAGGAAAACACAGACCCGACACAGAAAAACCTGGAGAAAATAGAGTTAAAGCTTCACAGGAAAAAACTGGCGAACAGAGATATTTCAGGCCTCCAGATAGATGAAGAAAAAGCAGGAGACACAGAAAAACAAGCGCTCAGAGTTCTGAAACAGGAAATTGAACAGAAGGATCCGGGAATCATTCTCGTGGACAGGGGACAGATCCTCCCGCTTCTTGAGGAAAAATTCGAGGAACACTGCTTCCAGTTCTCCCTCGGCAAAGTGAAAAAACTACAGGAACTGGCCGGAGGAAACACAGTATCCAGCCACGGAAAAACCGTCCACGCAAACGCGCGCTACAACGTACCGGGCCGGGTCGTGATCGACAAAAGCAACTCATTCCTCCTCGAAGAAGCAACCATGGAAGGCCTCTGGGACCTCGTATCAAGAAGTTACAAACCCATGCAGGAGTTAGCATGGGGAAGCATCGGAAACCTCCTGACAGCCATCGAGATCAAGAAAGCATACAGCGAAAAAATCCTGACACCATGGAAAAACTGGGAGCCAGAAAAACCAAAAAAGGCCTCCACAATGCACAAAGCCGACAGAGGAGGATTCATCTTCTCACCGGAGCCAGGCCTCTACGAAGACGTCTACGAAGTAGACTTCGCCTCCCTGTATCCAAACATCATGATAGAGAAAAGAATCAGCCCAGAAACCGTTGACTGCTCATGCTGTGACAACAGCGAGGTACCTGAGCTAGATTTCTCCATATGCGAAGACCGGAAAGACAACGCGTTTATCTCAGAGGTTTTGAGGCCTCTCGTCGACGACAGATCTAGGTACAAAGGCCTTGTACGGGAGGCTGAAGGAGATAGAGAAAAACTTTTGCAGGGTTCGATCGACGCAATAAAATGGATCCTGGTCTCATGCTTCGGCTACATGGGCCATTCTCACGCATCCTACGGCGCGATAAAATGCCATCAGGCGATCAACGCCTACGACCGGGAGATCATGCTGGAAACCAAGAAAATGCTGGAAAACTCGGGCTACGAGATCAAACACGGTATCGTCGACAGCCTCTGGATCAAGGAAAAGAAGAAAGCGGAAGAGATCCACAGTGTCTGTGAAAAAATCTCGGAGGAGATAGGCATCGACCTAGAGTTCGAACACAACTTCGAATGGGTCGCATTCCTACCCAGGAGCAACTCACAGGCAAAGATAGGAACACTAAACCGTTACTTCGGCAAGAAAAAGAACGGAGGCTTCAAAACCGCAGGAATCGAGACAGAACAAAGCTCCAAACCAGAATTCGTACAGGAAGCACAGATGCAGATGATAAAAGCCTTTGACCGGGATAAAAAACCTGAAGACGTTATAAAAGTTCTCAGGGAAAAAATCTCCGGACTTGAAAACAGAGAAGTAAAAATAAAAAAGCTCGTGATCACGAAAACTGCTTCAAAGAGCCTTGAGGCCTACAGCGTGGAAAACAGGACAGTCGCAGCACTGAAGAGAAACAGAAAAAAGGGAATAGACGTAAGACCCGGCCAGGAAGTGAAATACGTTGTCAGAGACGACGAGAAAAGGCCTCCAGACCGTGTAAGACTGGATTTCGAGGCCTCAACTTACGACACAGATTTTTACAGGACGGAGCTTGTAAGGGCTGCGGAAAGCATTCTGTCGCCCCTAGGCCTTGACCGAGAGGATATCAGAAACGAACTGGAGGACAGCAGGGAAAAACTGGTCTAAGCAGATGGTGAACCGACTGCCAGACGAAGCATTCGAAGCTCAACTGAGATTCTGTATTCCTAGAAACCTTGAGGCTATTTTCAACTTAAAGTCCAAACTGATTATAGAAACAAAAGAAGACAGCTCCCGAGTTATTTTAGATAATTAACTAGTTCTTGGTTGTCTGATATAAGCTGATCTATTTCTTCGTCCGAGAGTTCTCTATGTTTTCGTTTAGATCTTTGTTTCACAACGAAAACCTCCGGTTTTCTTGAGCCGAAAATTCTTAGAATTTTTCATCTATATCTCCTGTTTTGAAGTGACCGATTTTCCGTGGTTGTCAGTCACGTTACCTAACTGTTTCTGATCTTCGGGCTTAAATTCTTTGTCGTTTCTATCTAGAAACTTTTTCCCACTATCAGGATAGCTGTTGTAGTGTTTCCACCACTTCCATTAGTTGTCTTAGAAGGTCTGTGTACGAGATTATCATACAATATGGATGATGGGGGCACAGGGATTTGAACCCTGATCGTCGGATATCTCCAATAGCCGCCAATAAATAGGCGCGTATCCGGGCTGTAATCATCGAAGACCAGGCTCCGATAGGCCTCAATCTTCTCATTACTCCAGCGATTGTTAATGCACCTTTCCATCTGGAAAGTGTGCTAAAGCAGGTCTTCCTTTAGAAGCCTGCGACGCTAATCGCACGCAATAAGCCATTCCTTATGGAATCGCTTTCAGGATGTGGAACTCCCGAGAGGCATTGAAAATGCCTCATTGCGTCTGAATCGAGCGTAACCAATTCCTGGAGTCCGATATGATCCCAGGTTACACCATGCCCCCGGGTCTAAATAGGAAAAAGAAGTCAATTTTTTAAAATACAACCGGTGACAGAAGTTTTCTTTTGATATTCTTTGAGGCCCAAAACCCTAGATGTGATAAGGAAAAAGGACGGTATACATTTCAACAAGGGAGAGGTCGTGGCCGACAGCAGGAAGGCCTCAGGCGACCTGAACGTGGTGACACATGCTCATTTCGACCATATGCATCAGGAATCGTCCAACGAGGTAATTTGCTCGGAGAAAACCGGAAAACTGTTTCAGGCCCGGCTTGAAGAAAAATTCAAGTACAGTACAGAAGCAGAAGGCCTTGAACTCATTGATTCAGGTCATATACTAGGCTCTTCAGCTGTGAAATTTGAGATGAAAGGTGAAACAGTTCTTTACACCGGCGATGCTTCCACACGCGACAGGGCGTATCTTGAAGGCTTCAATCCTCCAGAAGCAGATGTTCTAGTGATGGAAACAACCTATGGGATTCCGAATTACCGTTTCCCTCCGCAGGAAAAAGTCGAGAAAAATATCAGGGCCTGGATAGAGGAAAACAGGGATTCTCCGCTTATTTTATTCGGTTATTCTCTGGGCAAGGCCCAGAAGATCCAGTATATCGTGGAAAAGTTTTCGGATAGGCCTTTGATCGCGCATGGTTCTGTGAAGGAGATGAACGATGTTGTAGAAGAGGTTTCAAACCTTGAATTCAGTGCAAGGCCTTACGGTGAGAACAAGGAGGTGCTGGAGGATAACGGTATCTTGATAGCCCCTTCAAGAAGTTCCCAGGCTGACTGGGTTGAAAAAGTTGTGGATGAGTACGGTGCTTTGAAAGCTGGTTTTTCGGGCTGGGCTGTCTCTGACTCCTTCAAATACAGGGGCGGTTACGATGAAACATTTGTCCTGTCCGATCACTGCGACTTCGATGAGCTAGTCGAGATGGTGGAAAAAGTCGATCCAGAAAAAGTCTATACACTCCACGGTTTCGATGAGGCCTTCGCAAGCTATCTGAAGAAAGAGCATGGTGTTGATGCCAGGGCCTTAAAACGGAACCAGACCTCTCTAAGTGATTTCTGAATACTGGATCCTAATTTAAGTTTTAGGCAACAGAAACTGGACGTGGACGATTTTGAAGCTTTGAGGAAGAAGGCACTAGAGGAAGCTCCGGACGAAGGCCTCAGCATTTTACGCAGTTCCTCGACTATGACGGCTTTCGCTGCCGACACATCGGATTATAACATTGACTGGAGGGAGGACTTACGTGCAGTAGCTGAGAATGATATTCAAAGTGAGGCTGCCCGTTTTGTAGGTTATGAAATCGCTGAAAAAGCTCGGAGAGCTGGAGTTTACGGTATGATGTCGGATGAAGACAGTCTTTCAGTCTCGGGAGAGCTTGTACAGGGTGAGTCAGATCTCGAGCAGTTTTACAGGGCCGCAGTACTTGTGGACCGTATTCAGAGAGGCTACACCGATAAAAGGCCTGATGGAGCGTTCGAGGGCGATAATTTTGAGGAACCTGGGCGTTATCCAAATCCTGTTGAGCCTAAGACCATTGTTGATGATCAGATGGCAGCGGCTCAGGAATCAGGTTCGACGGACGTTGATAATCTTGGAAGCCTGAATATGGATGAAATCTTTGTGGTAAGCGATGACTGGATGAGATACAGGGAAGGAAAAGAACCAAAGACGGTTGGAAACAACGTGTTCGAATATATGAGAGAGATCGGTGCAGGGCCTTAATCCCTAAAAAATATGTCATCCAGCGCTGCATCCACAAACTTCTGTTCCTTATCCACAAACAGCGGTGAAATATCTTCGACAGCTCTCCTGTCTGTAGAGGTCAACTGTTTTCCAAAATCTTTCCTGTGGCTTCTGAGGACATCTACCTCTTCCTGAAGCATACGTGAGATTTTTTCTGCCTGTTTCTTACCGTGGCTGTCGAAGTCTGTAAGAACCGCTACCCTGGTCGCTCCACGGGAGACATCCTCCACAAGGCCTTCAACTGTTTTCTCAGCGGAGAGAAATATCTTCCCGTTAAACCCCAGTTTCTCCATCACTATCCTGTCACTGTAACCCTCTACAACTACCGAATCAACATCCCTGTCAATTCTGGAGACGACTTCTTCAAGCTCTTTCTTCTCAATAAATTTTTCCTTCCTCATAAACAGAAAAATAGGAAGGGAGAAGTATAAAAACTGGCGAAAGCTATATAAGAAATCTCAAGGCCTGATCCTACTGCTCGATGCTCTGACCTTCTCCATCAAGAAACTTGTTGATGGACTCCACAAGAAGGAAAACTGATTCCCTGTGATCACTCCTGTTCATATGGATAGAAGTAGGTTTAACGTCTTTCCCAAGGTACTGCTGATATGCTTCAACCTCCTCGATGTCGCCGTAAACTTTTTCGCTATCCACATAGTCCGCAACCTCACTTAGGAGGCCGTGGAGATGGATATACTCCTGCTTCTTGAAACTACTGTTGTTCACAGAAAAACAATTCAAACAGAAATTTTTTAAGCAGAACTGTATGCATAAGGCCTCAGCTCTTCTTGGCGGTTTTCTTGACTTTTTTACTCAGCACAGGATTCACCGCAGGATGATAGAGACTCTTCACATCCGACCTGTACTCACTCAACTCCTTTTCCTGACCAGACAAATTAATCTTAGGGCCTTCCGCAACCTTTACCTGCTGCTGTAAAAGGCCTTCATCGACAGTACCGAACTCCTTCCTCGAGTTCATCACACGATCCTTTATACGGGAGCTAGCATCCTCAGGAAGTAGAACTTCAACTTTATGACTGACATCGTCAAACGTCTGAACACGAAGCCGAAAGCCAAGGCCTTCAGTATCAAGAACCTCGATATAATCCTCCTCATAACGTTTTTCAGTAGAAACTTTCGGCGTAAATAACTCTGCCAGCTCTTCAGGCGAAACTATACCAGCTGTCTTCTGTATCTCCTCCTCTATATCACGCAGTTCATGAACAAACTCTGAATCATGGCCTTCAAACGTATCCAGAGCAGTATAGTACACTTCTTTATCTATCCCGCTCATACGATCCTTCACTTCACCTACTTTATCTTCTATATTCTCAAACTCGCTTTCACTGTAGGGAACATCGATCAGAAAGGCCTTGCCTTTTTCCTCATGTACAAGCACTGCATCAACCGGCACCTTGAAATCAAAACTGCTTAACGGAGGCTTTCTAAGCTTCAGGCCTACGTACTTATCCTCTAGTTCCTCAAGCTTCTCCATAGCTTCATCGAGACGATCTTCAAATGGTTTCAGAGACCGGAACAGGAGGCGGGCCTGGTTCTGGCTTAACTGTTTTCTCTCAGCCATCTTCGCCAGATCCCTGACAAGCTTGCTGATATTGTTATAGATCAGCTCCTTCTGAAGAAACTGATGAAGCTCGGAGAACTTCACAGCCTCGTAATCTGTTTCAGGCCTTTCCTGGGGCGTGACAAAGACTCCGCGGATCCTGTATTCGGAAAGCTCGCTCATCTGGAGGCCTACATCGATAGGATTGGACTTCGCCATCTCCAGGTATTTCTCCATCCTCTGCTCGTCGTCCTCGTTGATCTCAGCTTTGTTTTTCGCGTCAAGAACCCAGATCTCCTTTTTTTCCTCCCGGGAAATGCGTGCGAAACTGTCAGGTCTTGAATCATCGCTTAGACTGCCGACTCTCTCGAAGAAATCGAAGTATCCTTCGTACTGTCTGAGGACGTCCAGCACATCCTGCTGGAAAACCTTCCAGTCTTTTTCTGTCATTCTACAACCTCAAAGTCGTCTATCTCCCCGTCCCCATCGAGGTCAAGGCCGCGGACTACCTTGTAAAACTCTCCTCCCTCGTATCCCTGAATTAGAGTTTCCAGGTTTTTGAAGGCTCTGACCGCAGCCAGGGTTCCAGCATTTCTTACGCCAGCAACCAGGAACAGTGTCTTACCCAGCTTGTCTGGATGCCTTGCTTTAGCTACAAGGCCTATATTATCCTCGGTGTAGGTTGACTCTGGCGTCGAGATCTCCCTGTACGGAAACTCCTGTCCCGAAAACTTTGCGGGAAAAGCCTCGTTGAACTTCTTCGTCAAGGTATTCGTAAGGACGCCGCCGATCAGAAGGAAATTCTGGTCGAAATGGTCATCTCTGACGATCTCGGTATCAAGCCTCACTAGCTCTTCATCCGTATCCGTATACTTGCCCAGCTTCAGGGCAGCTTCGCCAGCAAGATGACCGTCACGAGCGCGTACCTGATCAGGCCCATGTTGATCCGGTGAACCGACGACAATACTCCCGTTCAACTCCCCTTCCTCCACAAGAGGATGCAAAAAATCGATTACAGGGCCTTTACGCTCAGGAAGATGGAAAGGCCTCCCAGTGTTTCCCAGATCAAGTATGTAACCATCTGCTGTCGGAGAGTAATACGTTGCCTGTCCTCCAGAAACGTTTTCGCTTCTCAACTCCTGTAGAAGGCCTGCCTCTTCCAGCTTCTGGAAATGATAGTAAGCCTTCTGCTTCGAGACTGAAAGGTTTTCTGCGACTTCTGAAGGATAGCCCGGCTCCCTGGAAAGAAGTTTCATGATCTCCAGCCTGGTATCATCATCTAAGGCCTTGATCTTCTTACTGTCCAGCTCATCAGCATCGAACAGCTGATCCGATTTAAAATACTCAACCATACAAAAAGTTTTGACACTGGTTTAATAAATGTTTTACTTCTTGATCGTTTTTCAAGGCGTAAAATACGGTTTCATAGCATAAAACAGAAAACCGTTCAAACAGGTTTTTGTATGGTTGCAGGCCTGATAGACAGGGGTTTAAGTAAATGCATTGATGTTGGACTACTGTTAGTTATGTGTGGAATTGTCGGATACTACGGAAATGATGAAGCAGCAGAGAAGATCTACAGAGGCCTCAAAAGACTTGAGTACAGAGGCTATGATTCCGCCGGGATAGCAACAGCTGGAAACCCCTCTATCAAGGTAGAGAAAGGAGAGGGAACGATCGACGAAGTCTCTGAAGCAGAGATAGACGGGACCTCAGGTATCGGACACACAAGATGGGCGACACACGGCGGAGTAAACGACAGGAACGCACACCCACACACAGACTGCGGGGAAGAGATCGCAGTAGTCCACAACGGGATCATAAACAATTACGAAGGCCTCAAAGAAAAACTGAAGAACAGAGGCCACAGTTTCAGCTCGGAGACAGATACAGAAGTAGTCCCCCACATGCTTGAAGAAAAAATGGAGGAAGGCCTTACACTGAAAGAAGCCCTGATGGACGTGGAAGAGAGGCTTGAAGGATCTTACGCTATCGCAGCAGTTCTGAAGACCGGTGAAATGGTAGCTGTCAAACAGGACTCGCCTCTCGCAATCGGAGTAAACGGAAGCGAAAAGTTCCTAGCCTCCGACGTAACACCGTTCCTCGAACATACTTCTAAAGCGATCTTCCTGGAAGACGGAGACGTGGTCGAATTCAACGGAAAACTTGAGATCTACAACCAGAGAGAACCTGTCGAAAGAGAGATACAAGAGGTAGACTGGGACGCAGAACAGGCCTCAAAAGAAGGTCACGACCACTTCATGCAGAAAGAGATCAAAGAACAACCTAAAACCGTGAAAAAAGCCTCCTTCCAGGATAAAAGCGATCTGGAGGAAGCTGTCAAGATGCTTGACAAAGCCGACGAGATCTACCTGACAGGCTGCGGAACCGCCAGTTTCGCCGCATCACTAGGTGCAAAATACCTGGAAGAGGCAGGTTACAACGTGAGAACAGAACAAGCCCACGAACTGGAATACTCCGCAGACAGCATATCCGAAGACGATCTTGTTATCGCAGTAAGTCAGAGCGGGGAAACCGCTGATCTACTATCCCTACTTGATAAATCACCGGCTCCGACACTCGCAGTTGTCAACGCAGTCGGCTCAACTCTTGCCAGACAATCAGATCACACACTGTACATCAACGCAGGACCAGAGATCGGAGTCGCATCCACCAAGGCCTTTACCTCCCAACTCGGAGTTCTGAAGCTCCTGCAGTACGCATCAGAAGGAGAGATTGAGGAAGGCAGACAAAAACTTCTTGAGACAGCTGAAGCTGTTGAAAAAGTTCTGGAAAACAACAAAGATACTATTGAGGCAATCAGTGATTACTTCACAGGTAAGGAACACGCTTACTTTATCGGCAGAGATAAAGGATACGAGATGGCGGACGAAGCCGCATTAAAACTGAAGGAACTGTCCTACATCCATGCTGAGGCCTTCCCTGGAGGAGAGTTCAAGCACGGTACTCTCGCGCTCGTAGAAGAGGGTACTCCTGTAGTCGCTTTCCTTAAGGACAATGGGTACGACGAGATAGTTTCTAACGCAGCGGAAGCAAGGTCCAGAGGAGCTGATCTTATAGGAGTCGGAAAGAATGAAATTTCCTCATTCGAGTACTTCATCGAGATACCGGATAAAGGCCTTGAAGAGATCGTAGAGGTCGCACCTTTCCAGATGATCGCTTACCTGACATCAGTAGAGCTGGGGCATAACCCGGACAAACCGAGAAACCTGGCGAAAAGCGTGACAGTAAAATAAAAAAATTAGTAGAGGCCTTCAGTTTTCGAGTATGAAGGCCTCTGAATCCGTCCCCTCTGTTATGTCTTCTTCAAATTTCTCTGTATCACATGTGGTCTCGTCTACGTAGCCGTAATGTATCGGAACGACTTTTCCAGGCCTCACCTTCTTCACTGCTTCGATAGCTTCCTCCTGATCCATGGTGTAGTGTCCACCGGCAGGCATGAAGGCTACATCGATTTTTTCCTCCGATAACTTCTCCATCTCTTCGATAGGATCTGTATCTGAAGCATGGTAGAACTTTAAGCCGTCGAGTTCAAAGATAACTCCTGTACACAGGCCTTTAGGGTGGAAAGGCGTATCAGGCTCCCTGAACTTGTCAACGTTGTAGGCCTCTACACCTCTGAAGCTGTGACCGTGCGCCTCTACCGAATTTCCTGGGCTGATAACTTTTGTCTCCATCTCTTCCGGTGCATCGTCCTCCGAATCCTCTGTAAGAATAAGGACCGTATCTTTCTGCTTCAAGGCCTTTATCGCTTCCCTGTCGAAATGGTCGAAGTGATCGTGCGTCGAGACTATGACATCTGCCTTCTCCTGTTCACCATCAAATACGTCGCTCCACGGGTCAATGTAGACGACCAGACCGTCGCTGTCTTTAAGTTTTACCGTCGCATGGTCGATCCAGTCGACCTCTACAGTTTCAAATTCATGAGAACCTCTCATAGATATCACATCAAAGTTTTAGGCCTCGAAGCATTAATCATTTTTCCGGGTCAAGGACTTCAACGCCGATATTCCTCTCAACCAGTTCAGCCTCAAAACCCCGGAGATCAACCTCTAAATCCTCGAAAAAAGGCTCTCCATAGTGATACGGCACTGCAATATCTGGCTTGATCTTTACAGCAGCCTTGATCGCCTCCTCAACATCCATAGTATAGACACCATCCACAGGCAGAAAGGCAACGTTCACACGGTTCTCAAGCTCCCTCAACTCATCCTGAAGCCCGGTGTCCCCCGCCACGTAGAAGGCCTTATCTCTCATGACGAACCTGTAGCCGACACCACTGTCTCTAGAATGATCCTCGTTGAACATCGGTACGGCTTCGATCTCAACACTGTAAATATCCAGATGCTCACCCTCAGAGATAAACTCGACATCTCTAACAGGGAAATCCTCGTCCCTCATAGAATCAGGTGCAACAAGAACAGTCCTAGGCCCCTTAACCTGTTCCAAGGCCTCAGGATCGAAATGACCTGTATCACCGTGAGTCAAAAGAACGATATCCGCCGTAAAACCGGTTCCAACCTTACTACACGGGTCTACAGCGACTGTAAAATCTTCATCCTCAACTCTAACAGAGGCATGACCATCCCAGAACACCTCGAAATCTTGATAATTCAGCAAAATAACACCTGACAAATAACTCCTTCGAACCCAAACTTAAATCCATTTCCCGGACACCGAAAACCTACAGACTGAGACGAAAACAGGCCCATTAAAAACCTTTACTGTAAAAAACAAACATACCCGAGTTTTGAAAGCCTGTATAAGGCCTTACTCACCACGCTACACACAGTTTTCCAATCAAAATCTTGCGGGGGTAGCCAAGTGGTCAAAGGCGCAGGACTTAGGATCCTGTCCCGTAGGGGTTCAGGAGTTCGAATCTTCTCCCCCGCAAACACATCGTATTTGCTCGAAGAAGCATCAAATTCTCGAATGCTCCGCCCCGCATAACCCATACAACATCTGCGTTTGGCAAATAGGCCTTGGAGACGGGAAAAGTTTTTCTAGAGAAAAGATAAGTTGGGTAAAGACCCGTGGAGGCCTTTATTTGACTGTTCTTTCGGAGGTGACTTTTTCGTCTCCTATGGAGCCTGAGGCGTGGTGGCGTCTTGCGGCTTCAAAGAAGTTTTCGAAGATTTTGAGGACTCTCTGCGCTCTCTCGTAGTTTGGTTCGTTGATCTCTTTCATCAGGCGTTTCTTTCTCTGTTCTTCTAGTTCTTTGGTACGGACTGCTTTCTTTTTTATCGGCGGTGTCAGCTCCGGGTGGAACTGGACTCCGTAAACCGGTTTACTGCGGTGCTGAATCCCCTGGTTGCAGATGTCGGATTCGGCGATAGGCTCCAGGTCCTCTGGCATATCTATGACTTTGTCCTGATGGGTGTTAAACGGGTATTCTACAGAGTCAAGGCCTTCAAATATCTCGCTGTCCCTGAACTCGACAGGTCTGTAGCCTATCTCGTAGTCATCCATCTGGACAACTTCTGCGCCCATGGCTTTCGCTATTATCTGGTGTCCGAAGCAGAGGCCTAGCACTGGTACGTCGTTTTCTATGTATTTCCTGGTCTTTTCGACGAGTTTGTCTATCCATTCCTCGTCTTCGTAGATCCCTGTCGTTGAGCCTGATATGATCACTACTTCCGGATTCTCCGGGAACTCCTGTTTCATGGCCTTGTACTTCTGGATTTCCTCTCCGATAAGCTCATCGAACCTGTTGCTGTATCTAGGCCACTCCATGGTCGCATCTATGACAGCGACTTCATGCCTGGAGTCAAACATAGAAGATCGTCCTCAAGAAGTTTTTACAGATTTTGGAAAAGCTGTAGCCGGTGCTGAAGAAATTATCGTGAATACACCAGAACGCGTCCACCCTGTTCTACAGGACTAGCGCTGTATTTCATGTGTAAAAATTAACTGTTTCAGAAGTTTTTAAGAAACTACCGGCAACCCTTCCTCTGTCAGAGTCCAAAACAATTTTTTAAGGCCTCAAAGGATAACTTGGTGTTATGGCTGGAGTTGATGTGGCAGAGGCTGAGGATGTCCTGGAAAGCGGTGAGAAACTTGTTGAAGATATTGACCGTGAGAATGAAACGGTGGAAGTACTGAAGATAAGACTTGATGATCTACGCCATGAAATCGAGAAAGAATCCGGTAAACTGGAGGAAGCTGTAAAAGATGTGAAAGATCTTATGGAGAAAATTGATGAAGGCTCAGTACATCAGGAGCCAGAAATGACTCCTGAAAAAGAGCGAGAGGCCAGAGAAGAAGGCCCCAGAGATGAAGAATACAGGTAAATTTTAGGCAAAGATTTTTTCCAACAGTTAACGTCATAACACTTGATAACTGAAGATAAGTAGACCCCGTAAATCGGGGTTTTTTCCAATAGTTCCGCTGAAACTATGCGGGGCGGGTCGGGCTTGGAAGCTATGCTTTTTCCTCGGAAAAGGCCTTGAACAGGAGATTTTTTTCTCCTGTGATTGACGCTTCAGCCCACCCTACAGTTTTCCATATTTCTCGCTGTAAAAGGCCTCTATCTCATCTATCATATCTTCCGCAGGATCTACCCTGGTTATCTCTCCATCGGGGTCAACCCTGTAATCGGCTTTTTCAAAACCTGTCAAATCAAATTCGTAGGGATCTCCCTGAACCAGTACCAGGGCATGGCTGTAATCGTTTTCGGATAAAACATCGTAAAGCCTCTGACGTGAACCTGGCTCAAGACCTTCACCTTCCCAGAGCTGATCGGTCTCGATAAAAATACTGTCAGAAGACGTTTCTCCAAGATCCTGTGTGAGAAAACGGTCAACAGCTTCAAATCCCATTGATCAAAAACTGGGGGATCAAAAGTTAAGTCAATAACCTCTCCAAACAGTCCTTTACCATCTAAAAGCTCTTTTCCAGAATGCGTCGAAAAATCTCTCAGACAGGATAAAAGACACAGTTCTGTAAAATTGTTGAAGTATTTCTGCTACCTGTGAACCACTATTTGAATTTCCAGTTGAGGCCTTCAAGGCCTTTTTCAGGTTTCAGAGGAGGGCTTGGAAGATCCTTTGGTTCCTGTACGTTGTATTTTCTCGGTGCTATATCGCTGTCTGCCTCTGGGTAGAAAACTGAGGCGATGGAGTGAATGTGTTCTCTTCCTCTGGATAGTTCGAACTGTCCTCCGCCGTACATCTGGATTTCGTGGTTGATGCAGTATTCGATAGCGTCCAGAAGCTTCCTTACAGAACCGAACCGTGAAGGCTTTATGTTAATCTTCTCAGGTTTGAAAGGAAGGCTCTTGATCGATCCTACACTTGTTATCGGTTCGTCCCAGGTAATTCTTTCCTCTTCGCCGTCGAATAAAGGCCTTGTGCCATCATTAAGCACAGGATCCTCAATCAAGGCCTCCGGGAAACGATCAATTACTTTTCTGTAAAGATCTGGATCTGCCTCCTGACGAACGTCTTTGTCCTCGTAATGGCCTTTCAAGTCGATTACTCTGACCTTTCCGGACTCCGCAAGTTTTTCGATCAGTTCCTCGCTCCAGTCATCTGTAGCATCAAGCTTGAGGCCTACATCGACCTGGCTCTGGATTTTCTCGATTTTATCGTAGCTCGGAGGGTTTCCAAGGCCTGGACTCGCGATAAAGTTAAGCCTGGAGTATTCACGGCTCAGGGCCTCGGCCAGGGATATGCCTTTCTGTTTTAACGCAAGGTCGAGCGCCGCGCTTTCAAATGCCCATGTCCTGTAGTTTCTGTAGTCTTCTCTGGACGGTTCTTTTCCGAAGAAAAGATCCTGGAGGCTAAGCCTTTCGGAAAAATCTTCCAGTGTATGACCTTCTGTCAAAGTCAGTTCTTCTATGTTTTCCTGGAGTCTGTCGTGTTCCTCAGGGTCCCAGATAACATCTTCCCCGTAACCTGTTTTTTCAGGGCCTTTCAGCTTTACAGTGGTTGTGACACGGTTGAACTCTGGATTTACCTGTTTCTCATTTCTCTCCAGTTCAACTTTTTCCACGTTCAGTGTGAGTTCTTTCAGTTTCTCGTATATCTTCATACCTGAGTTTTTATCCACTGAACCTGTTAAGGGCTTTCCTCACCTGCGGTTGAATCCGGGTATCCTCTGTCTCCGTTTCTCATCTGTATAGTAGAGATAGACTATAGAGACCAGGACTGCAAAGCCGAGGACTCCAATGTAGAGAGGCCTTAAGACCGGAGTGTAGATGATTGAAAGTGCCAGTAGCGGTCCTGCGATCAGATTCTCCAGTAGCATGTACTTGATGAACGTCCAGGTGTTGAACATCCTGTCATTTGGTTCAAGGCCTGTCGTATAGATCGCAATAGCCAGGTTATACAGTGTCATGCCGAGAGCTGTCGCCAGTGCCAGAACATAGTGGTGAGGATAGTACCACCATGAAACCGTGATCAGTACAAACGTCAGAGGAACTGTAATCGCCATGTAGGCCTCTTCCTTTCCGCTGAGGATTTTTCTCCTGCTCAGAGGCAGATGGGTGTAATCCTCGAGTCCGTCAAACCTGTTGACCCAGTTGTAAACTGTCAGATTCAGCAGGCCTATCATCACGCTGTATGAGATCAGCGGATTGTTAAGCAGGACCTTTGTAAACGGGAAGTAAAGCACCACGTACCAATAGAACGCAGTCAGAAGGCCCAGGGAGAAAAATATCTTGAAGAAACCTCCTGAAGACCTGAGAACATCCATCAGGGATTTGTCCGCGACAGGTTCCATAAACTTGTTTCTCTCGAAGTTGAAAAGATGCAGTGAAGGCCCGTCAATAGAGAACTGGGCCAGTACGAGGCCTCCAAGGATTCCTCCCAGGAAAGCAGGTATCATGAGTGTTGCTCCCTTGATAACTTCGAATCCTGTTCCGATGAGGCCTCCCAGGGCGACAGGAAGCAGGAACAGGCCTGTGTAATAGATCAGTTCTTTCAGTACGAGCTGTGCAAGTATCTTTTTTCTTGAGATCGGAAGTGTTCTGGACGAGTATACGAGGTAGCTTGTGTCTCCTAAAAGATTTCTCCATGCGTCTCTGCCGGAGTAGTTCAGGTTTCCGATTCCGAGGCCTAGAAACGCTGCTAGGACTACGAGTGCTGTGCCTACGGGTTCAGGGCCTAGTGTGGAGTATTTTGCTGTGGCGTAGGCGAAGGTAAATGTGAAGAGGAATACTAGTACTGGGAAGAAGGCGAAGCTTCGGCCTTTGTAAAGTGTAGAGTGCATTCTCCACTCTTCTTTGATCATCCTCTTTACAAGGCTTTCTTCTTTCTTCATTCTTGTTCAAGGAATTTCTCTGTAAGATTTTCCGGGTCTTCGATAACCTCTGTTATCTCGCCGTCTTTCAGGAAGAAAACTCTGTCGCATATTTCCTCGGCCAGGGAAACAACATGTGTGCAGAGGAATACTGTTCCACCGGCCTCTCTTCTCTCTTTGAAAAGTTTTTTCGCACGTTCCTGGATCACAGGATCGAGGTTGACGAGCGGTTCGTCTATAAATACAAGCTCAGGCTCATGGAACAGGGCCTGTACGATCATAAGTTTCTGACGTTCCCCCTTGGAAAGGGTGTAGGTCAGCTTATCCATTTTTCCTTCAAGATTGAACTTTTCACTCCAGAACTCTCTGTCGATGCCCTCATCCCTGACTTCAGAGACAAAATCAAGATATTCCTTTCCCGTCAGGAAGCTCGGAGGATCCTCCCTCTCTGGAAGAATACCCAGTTTATCACGAAGCTCTACAGGTTTTTCCTGCGGATCAAGGCCTAGAACCTCAACTTCTCCATCCTCTCTGTCTATCTGGCCTGTAAGTATCTGTACAAGCGTAGACTTTCCTGCACCGTTGGCTCCAAGGACTCCTACTATCTCACCGTCATCAACTTCCATATCTACAGATGTTAAGGCCTCTACATCGCCGTAATTTTTCGCAAGTTCTTCGACCCTGATCATTGTTACATAGTGTATCGATTCTAAATAAGAAAGTTTCCATCTCCCAGGCAATTTTGTTTTTAACGATAGACTGTCCAACCTCAAGTAAGAGATGAGGAAACACGTAGACCTCGGGGACAGAGAAGTCACAGTCATAGGAACCGCACATATCTCCGAGAAAAGCATAGAGGAAGTCGAAGATACCGTAGAAGAAGAGAGGCCTGACCTGATAGGCGTAGAACTTGACGAATCCCGATTCAAGTCCTTGAAGGAAAAAACAGGCTGGAGCGATATGAATATAGTAGAGGCCATAAGAAATGGTAAAGGCCCTCTCCTGCTGATCAACCTTGTTATGTCGATTTACCAGAGGCGGATGGGCCTGGAGGAAGGCGTCAAGCCCGGCAAAGAATTAATGGCCGGTGTAAAAAAAGCAGAGGAACTTGAGATAGATTACGCCCTGCTTGACAGAGAGATAAGCGAGACTTTCTCCCGGATGCTTTCCGAACTTACTTTCTGGGAGAAGATGAAACTTCTCGCAAGTCTGTTCGCAGCAGAAGAAGATATGGAAGTCGAGGATCTCAAAGAAGACAACATGCTCAACACATTGATCAGTGAACTGGAAGAAGAGTTCCCGACAGTGAAGAGAGTATTCCTGGACGAGAGAAACGAATACATGGCGGAAAAACTGCTGGAAAAAGACTTCGATCACGCAGTCATGGTAGTAGGAGCAGCCCACGTAGAAGGCCTTGTCAAATGCCTCGAAGAGGAGAAAAAATACGTCGAAAAAGAGATAAACCCGGGTTTTCCCTGGTTCAAGGCCGTTAAATACGGTATGCCAGCGTTCATACTCGCAGGCCTTGGCTACAGCTTCTGGAAGATAGGTTTCACGGCAGGGATCAATGCTACAGGTTTCTGGATACTCAGCAACGGGATACTGGCGATGACTGGTGCGATAATAGCCAGGGCCTCGCCTGTAACCTGGTTGGCGTCTTTTGTCGCAGCTCCTTTGACATCACTGGACCCTGCTCTGGGTGCCGGGATGGTAGCAGCCTATGCAGAGGGAAAGGTAAGGCCTCCGACAGTCGGCGAAACAGAAGATATAGCCTACCTGGAGAAGTACCGGGATCTCTGGAGCAACCAGGTCGGCAGGATCCTGCTGACATTTTTATTCGTCACTCTAGGAAGCGCCTCAGCGACATTCCTCTCAGCAGGTTACATCGCCTCCATCTTGTCAGGCCTTTAAACCATTCAGCGCACAAAATATTGGTATGAAAGACGAACAGATAGGGAAACATAAAGGCGCAGTCGAAACCCTTATGCACGAGAAAAAAGAACTTTCAAGACTTCTACAGATTGTTAACTCACAGCTACAGCAACATCTCCAGGCCCTGGAAGACGCAGGTCTTGATACAGACCAGTACATACAGAATCTCCAGCAGGAAGGCCAGAAACAGCAGAGAAACAACCAGAAACAGGAGAGAAGGAAAGACTCAGGCAGAGGCCAGAGACAGAACAAACAGGGAAAAAGAGAAAAACAGAACTCGGGAAGCAGCAGAAAGGCCTCACAGAGAAAAAGGAAAGGCAGTGATCAGAAATCCTCCAGAGCAAAATCCCAGGGAAAAAATACCTCCAGACAAAGAACAAGTAACTCCGGGGGAGCCAGCTCGCAGAACTCTCCAGGAAGAAATAGAAACAGACAGGACCAGAGATCCAGGAGAAATAATGAGAGAAATTCAAAAAGAGGAAACCAGAGAAACAACCAGGAACAGGATATAGATGAGGAAGATGTCGATAGCTTCCTCGAAGGAGAAACTGAAGGCCTCCAGAAAGACGAAAAAGAGGAGGAAGAAAGAAGTTCGGACGAGAGAGATTTCAACCCTTTAAACTAGCTTCTAATCCTCCATATACTTTTCTTCCCATCTATTTATCTTTCTCTCCCAGTTAGAAAACTCTTCCTCTTCATTATCCTCTGATCCCTGGACCAGAGGCCTTTCACGCATTCTGTAACCGAGGAAAGCACCTGAAACCATTCCCAGGAGATGTGCTTCGTAAGCAGTGCCTGCTGTTCCTGTGAGACCTGCGAAGTTGATGAATATATAGATTATCAGGACAGCCCACATCGGAGCAGGGATGCCAAGAGCCAGGCCTGTCTGATTAGGCCTGTAAACCGTCAAAGCTGCGAGTATTCCCATTGCTCCGCCTGAAGCACCGATGATGTACGAGTCCGGGAAGAAGACAAATGCTGCGAAGTTGGCGAATACAGCTGATACCAGGAAGGCCTTGTATAGTTCTTTTTCCGAGGTATGTAGTTCGTAGATAGAGCCGAAAAGCGCTATGAAGAAGAGGTTGTTGAAAAGGTGTTCAGGGCCTCCGTGTGCTAGGAAAGAGGTGAAGAACTTCCAGAGAGGTGATTCAAAGGCCTTGTAGGCCAGTTCCACGTCGTAGAATACCTGTATCCCGAATACGACGGATAAAAGTGCTGAGAGCTTGATCGCTCCCCAGTTGAAGTCTCTGAATTTTTTTGTTTCCATATTTTATTCGGGTTGGGCTAGGACCCAAAAATGGGTTTCTTCCCTGTAGTCCTCAGTGTATGTTTCCAGGATTTTGAAACCTGATTCTTTTAGAAGTTCAAGGTTTTTCTCTGGGCTGTAAGAGCTCCAGAGCATCTCCTCACCGCCGATTTCTCCACGATGTTCATCCATTTTTTCCGGTCCCAGAGTCAGCAGAACAGCTCCGTCATCTTTCACCCATTCACGTATCTGAGTGAAGAGTTTTTCGTGTTCTTCCCTTGGTATATGGAAGATAGCATAAAAACTGACTACAGCGTCAAAACTGTTATCTCCAAACTCTTTCTCGAAGAAATCTCCCTGGAAAAACTCTGCTTCAGGAATATTTTCCCTGGCTTTTTTGACGTGCTTGTCTGAGATATCAAGGCCTTTAACCTCAAATCCCTGGTCTACAAGGTATTGGTCAAATGGAAGGCCTGTACCACAGCCAAGATCGAGAACTTCAGGGCCAGAAATCTCATTGAAAAGGCCTTCGAAAAGCTCTTTTTCCTTTTCTCTTACATCTCTGCCTTCTCTATAGTCTCCCTCATAGTCTCCTTCTTCATAGCCTTCTTTGACTTTCTCTCTCACTGTTTCACCTGTTCAAGTATCTTAACGGTTTCACTTTGTCCAATTGAAAGGATAAGCGTTGACAGTCTCGGCCCCTGTTCTCTAGACAGCAGTACCTGGTACGCAGTATCGAAAAACTTGACTGTACCAAGCTCTGAATCATCCTTAACTGCAAAAATCTCTCCGTCAAGTTCCTCAGAGCCGTTAAATTCTTCTTCCTCCAGTAGCTCCTTCAAAAGCTGTAAGGCCTTGACCTGGTTATCAGAAAAGTTTTCAACTATCTCCTGAGGAAGTTCGTAGTTTATCTCGAATCTGTAATCCTCTGGAGCATACTCTCTTGCCCAGTTTTTCGCACGTCTCATCCTGTCCAGGACCTGCTGTTTTCCGTCCTCGGAGATCTCTTCTGGAAGATGACCGGTCTTCTGAAGCACTTGAAGGCCTTTCTCACTCCATTCGTCTTCAGGTACTGTCTGGGCTATCAGTGACGCATGCTTGAAAGGAACTCTGAGAGGCTTTTCCTGAGGTACCTTGACCATCGCAAGTTCGTAAACTCTTTCCTGATGCCTCTGTTTCTTCTCGTTATCGAGGCCTTCACCATAGTAGTTCTGTTCTATCCTGTCAAAACGGTCGTAGATCTGGATGATCTCCTCGTCGAATGCAAGGTTAAAGACTGTCTTCGGTTTCGTCTGGGAGAACAGGAAACGGATCATTTCAGGACTGTAGACCTCTTTCATATCCTTCAGACGCAAAGTATTCTCACCGGAGCTAGATGAGATTTTCTTGTCGCTTCCTTTAGGCCTTACAAAGTCATACATCTGGTAGACCGGGGCCTCAGCACCGTAGACTTCCTCTACTATCTCTTTACCAGTGTCTCTTGAAGATCCTGCTGCTGAATGATCTTTTCCTCCGGGTTCGAACGAGACATTTTCGTAAAACCATCTCATCGGCCAGTCAACTCTCCAAGGCGGTTTCACAGAGTCATTTTCCTTGAAATTGATTTCAAATTCCTTACCGCATTCTTCACAGTAATATTCTACCGTATATTCGCCGTCATAGGCCTTGATCTCTGTGAAATCTTTTCCACACTCTACGCAGTAAATTTGGAGCGGATACCATCCTTCTGGACGCGGTTCCTGCCTGTACTGGTTAAGTATCCTTCTTATCGTATCTCTGCTGTTCATTGCTTTCTTGATAAGGTCTGCGTACTCTCCGTCCTGGAACATTTCGGACTGCCTGATGAACTCTATATCCATATGCATGTCGTCAAGCTCGTCTTCCAGCTTTTTCTCAAAGTGTTCGGCGTAACTACCGTGACAGCCTTCAGGATCCGGTACTTCAGACAGTGGAAGGCCTATGTACTTTTCAAATTCTTCTGGCACGTTTTCCGGTACTTTTCTGAACCTGTCGTAGTCGTCCCATGAGTAGATAAAACGTGTGTCCTCGTCATAGTGCTTGAGACTTTTTACAACGAAATCTGTGGTTATTATCTCCCTGAAATTCCCGATGTGGACAAAGCCAGAGGGACTGATCCCCGAGGCACAGACATACGTATCCCTGTCATCAAATTTTCTCTTCACTCCAAAAGCCAGCTGATCCGACCAGAACAAAGGTTGCTCCTGATCAGTCATCTGCTCTCACCAGCTTTTTTGCCTGTAGAAAACTTCCTGAGTTCCCGGGTCCAGAATAGAGACTGTTGATTGCTCATGGCCGAAAGTTCGTGGTGAAAGAATTTAATTATAAACTTCAGGCCTTCGTTTACCAAGTATGTTAGAACCTGATCCGCAGCTGATTTTTCTAGTTGTTTTCCTCGCAGGCCTGACAGTTTTCCTGTACAAGGACAGAAACAAAATTCAGAGAAGTTCTATACTTTTCTACCGCAGGACGAAAAGCGGTATAGATAAGATTGACGCAATACAGAAACGTTTACCAAGGTTCTGGAAGGCCTATGGCTGGGGTGCAGCGGTTTCAGGAGTGATCTCCATTGCGCTGGCCAGTTACTATATCGGGACACAGTACATAGGTGTTTTCCAAGCTGGTTCAATAAAAGAAAGCGGTCTTTCAGCCGTTCTTCCAGGCCTTGTAGCTGAGAGCAGTTTCCAGCCAGGTGTATCCTTCATCCCTGTCGAGTACTGGATCATCTCAATCGGGGTTTTAATGACTGTACACGAGTTAAGTCATGGAATCGTCGCCCGGAGCGAGGGCTTTGAGATCAACTCTGTTGGCTGGATCGTACTGGGTATTTTCCCCGGTGCCTTTGTCGAGCCCAAGGGAGAGAAGATGCTTCCAAACGATGACGAAAAGCACATGCAGAAAGATGAAAACGACGGAGAAGAGGAAAGCACCGGGATGTGGGATCAGGGAAGTCTGACCTCTCGCATAAAGGTTCTCGGAGCCGGAAGCTTCGCGAACTACTTGACAGCAATAGTTTTCATACTGCTTTCCACAGCAATCCTGGGCGCGGTAGCAGAACCTGGAGATGTTGTCTACGTCGCTGAAGACGGTTATCCTGCAGCCCAGGCAGGCCTCAACAACGGAACAGTTTACAGCATAAACGGCAAAAGCATAAACTCACAGAGCCAGCTTAAAGAGATAGCAAGCAACATAAGGCCTGGAGATCAGGTCACGCTGAACACAAGCGAAGGAGTCCGTACCGTAAACGCAACAGAGAAAGACGGGGACGGCTATATAGGCATAAGATTCGGACAGGGAACACAGCTGACAGATCAGTACCAGCCGTACTCAGGAATCCTGAACTGGTTCCTCTCACTGTTCGAAACAGTTGCAATCCTCAACATAGGGATCGGCCTGGTCAACATGCTTCCGTTCAAACCACTTGACGGAGGACAGATCATAGGAGGCCTCGTAGACAAATACACTGGTGAAAACGGAGTCAAGGCCTTCAACTACTTCTCAATCCTTGGAATGCTGCTCCTCATAGGTACAATCCTGCTCTCAGTAGCGACAGCGATCTAAGGCCTTCCCTCTTCAAATTTTTTTGGTTTTTTCCGGTTTGTTTTTGTATTTTCAGAGGCCTTTTCCAGTTATGACGCATAAAATTGAGATCATAGATAGAGATGCAGAGGTAGAGGCAGAGGAGGGTCAGACAGTTCTGAATGCTTTGCTTGAGGGCGGTGTCGAATGGATGCATGCCTGCGGAGGCTTCTGTAACTGCACTACATGCCGTGTAAAGGTCGAAGAGGGCATGGATAATCTTTCGGATATGCAGGAAGACGAGAAAAACACTATCCGACGTTTCAAGGGCGAGGAAAAACTTGAAGGCCCTTTCAGGCTTTCCTGCCAGACCACTGTCCATGGAGACATCAAAATCTCGGAACCACAATGGTACTGAAAAACTATGGAGACAAAATGCTGGAACTGCGGAGAAGAGATGACAGAATTCGTCGCCTGCGAACTGAAATGCTTCAACTGCGGGATGATCAGGGACTGTTCCGATCCTTAATCCTCTTTTTCCACACGCTGGCCTGTGCATTCATTGCATAAACCGAAAAAAGTCGTGTTACTGCATCCTTGGCTCATACATTCTCTGAACAAAAGCTTTCACCATTCAAGGCCTATCCTTTACAGGACACCGGCTTCCAAAAGGATTTAAACACGTTTCAGAAGAAGTAGAAATCTTCAAGTACCCCGGTTACAAACTAATTTAACCGTTACAGCACATCTACTGAAATATGAATAATCTACTGATCGCAGGCCTCGCAGCCACAATGATTTTTGCCGGAGGAGCCGGCTACATGGCTATGAACTTTGAGAAACCTTCCTTTGGAATCGTTGACATGGGAGACTGGGAGAATATCTCAGACGATAGTATTAAAGTGGTTTCAGAGGCCTGGATCCACAATCCTAACTCCTTAGGCCTTTCCGTCGGCTTTATCGACGTAGGATATGAAGCAGAGATTAACGATATCTCTCTGGCAGAGGGAAAGGTCGATGAGGTAAGCATTGAATCCGGGAATAATACGAAGACTCTTGAGACAGAGCTTAGGCAGGGCAGAATACCGGACTGGTGGGTAAGCCACCTTGAAAACGGAGAAAACTCCACAGTTTCAGTACCTGTCGAGATAAATACTCCTGTAACCAGCTTCAGCGTAGAAGCCTTTTCAAAAGAGATAAGCACAAATATCTCATCACGTATAGAGAACAGCCTAGAAAGTATAGAAGGATCCTACACAGGCCCAGGTATCGAGACCACAAGATCCGGTCTCTCTGTAGAGATAAGGCCTGAGATAGAGGTCAGGGACTTCAAGGCCTCATGGGGTGATATATCTGAGCAGGAATCCGAGGTCCTGATGGATATGAAGGTGCATAATCCTAACAGCTATCCGATTCCGACACCGAGTTTCGGAGGCAGAGCTGATCTGAACAACGTTACCGTAGCAAACTGGACAGCCAACTCGGAGCCACTGACTGAGCTAGCCGAGGAAGGAATGATAGCACCTGGAGAGACCGAGGAACTGCGTTTCAGGGTAGGCCTGAAGAACCAGAGGATGGATGACTGGCTGGAAACTCACGTGAGAAACAGAGAATACACAGAAGCTGAGATAGACGCACAGCTAATCTTTAACGTCGAAGGCGAAGAGTTCAAGGCCCCGGCAGGAGGAATGGAATGTATCATCCAGATCCAGACAGACATACTCGTGGACGACAAACAACATAGCGTGGAAAACAAAGGGTGCGAACCAAAAAATGAGGCCTACCCGGAAACAGAGAACGAGGAATCAACAGGTACGGATTCTGGAAACAGGACCGAACAAGACCTGGTAGATGAAGGCCTCCTCGGTTGATCTCCACCACATTTTTAACAGTTGTCCAACTGAAAGAATGTTACGTTCTCTCACATGTTATCCAGTGAGGGAAAAAACCGAAACCTATTTAATTTTGTTATCAGAAGGTAATGAATATGACTATGACGGAAGAAACTAAGGAATGTCCATACTGCGGTGAAGTCTTTGAGGGGGAAGACGCAACCACACAGGAAGGAATTCACAGAGCCAATGAACACGTGAATGACAACGATTCCACAAGTTCTGCGTCCAAAGGCCAGAATATCGTGGACGAATGGAAGTCTGAAGGAAAGAGAGCTTAAAAACCTTCAGGCCTCCCGCACAGGTAACATCTTCTCCCACCCTCTTCTTTATTTCCGGGAAACAGGCATCACCCTTTAATTCTTGAAGGCCTCAAAAAACCCTATGGATCTACTGAGCGTTATCACCGGATTCACACTCGGAGTAATAATCGGAATCGGAGCAACCCTCTACTACATCAAACGCAAAATGAACCAGCAAATAGGAATGATGGAACAGCAAATGGGCGAAATGATGGAAGCAACACAAGGCCTCGCAGACGGATTCGAAGACCTGGAAAAAGCAGAGAGAGCAGAAAAAGACCAGAAAATCGCAGACTTCGAAGCACCAGAAGAAAGGCCTGACAAAAACACGGAAGAAAAAGATTAATCCATAGAAGCTGCTGAAGCACGGTTTAGCGATCAAACTCTCTATATAAGGATTTTGCGGCCGCCAAGACGTTATAGGCAAAGGTCTCAGGCTGTTTAAACCCAATCAAAAAACCTGTGGAAGGCCTCCCCTGTAACCTTTTTGTAACTTCCCCGATATTCTCTGTTATATGAACCTGGAGAAGCTTATACCGGAAGATTACGGCACGATGGAAAATGATGACCTTGCACTTTCAGAGGGCAGGATCAGAAGGATTATCCGTGAGAGAATGGATGAGGACCAGACACTGGACGGAGACGTACCTCACGTAATCAACACTGTTCTATCAAGGATGCTTGATGAGATAGTGGATGAGACAATGGATGAAGGAGCAATGATGGCAAAGATCAAAGAAGCACATCTTAGAGCAGCCTTGAGAGACATAGAGATCGAAGAAGAATACTCGGCCAGGACTGAGGCCTTCATCGACCAGCTCAGAAGTATTTCAGAACAGATGGAAGAAACTGCCGACAGACTTGAAGAAAAATAGAGAACTCAAAGGCCTTTCTTCCTTTATTCCTCTACTCCTTTTTCTTCTCTGAAGCCCATAGCTTCCTGTACATGTTCATGAGCGTGTCTATCGCTTTCGTACCGATCCTCCAGTCTTAACTCGAATTCTTTGAAGCTCGGGTCCAGGAACTCGTCTTCCTCGCTTAGATCAAGGGTCTTCATACCCCAGAAAAAGTCTTTGACCAGCATCTCACGGATCGTGGAATTTCTCTCCGTCTCAAGATACGACTTGATATATCTCTCCAGGAACCTGTCAAAGTTCTCCGGAGCAGTAGGAATATGCTCCACCTCCTGTTCCCAGAGCCTGTACCAAGCATCTACAAGGCCCTGAACACGGAGCTTGAACAGCTGTGGATCAGTGTCAGGCACAGGATAGACAAAACCCAGGCCATCCAACAGATCCAAAACTCCTTCAGCGTACTCCTGGTCCATACCTGCCTTAAGATTCATCTGAACATGGTAGGTACCGCCATCCGAATGATACACATTACGCAGAACCCTGAAAGGAAAAACTGTATCATAAACATTGTCTTCATCATACTCGAGACCCATAATCCTATAATCCACCCGCCGGTTTTTATCACCTACCCCGACCCCCAATTGATCACTCTACATAAACACCACTAAAGGCCTCCAAAAACAAATCTTTCAAAGAGAAAAAATACTCCCAGTTAAAAAATCACAGTATTTTCCACTAAACTTTGGGATGTCATAGCCTAAAGCTATGGACTCTCTGGGATTTGAACCCAGGGCCTTCTCCGTGCCAGGGAGACGTTCTGCCAGACTGAACTAAGAGCCCTTCTACGTGTAAAGGCCTTGAGAGGAGAGTTTTTTAAATCGGACTATGTCTTAGACTCTAATTCATATTTCTCCGATTTCTGTATTTTTTCTCTGTCTTTCGAAGGTTTCTATTTTTGTTCTCCGGAAGTTATAAAGTATTTAAGGGGTTAGTAGGTGTATGTCGGTTACTATCGAAGATGATTACCGCGAAAGTTTTTCTAATTACGAGCCTGAAACCCTTCAAGATAGAATGACTGTCCTGAACGAGGATCCTTCCCAGTACGATGAAGAAGAGCAGGAAGAGCTTCTGAACGAGTTTATCTACGCGCTTGAGCAGGGAGATGTCAGAGCTGCCGATCAGTACGACGGCGAATGGGAGGCCAATGCATGGGTGAAAGAAGGAATCCTCTCCATTTTCGGCTTAGCGGAGAACATGGCCCGTGAAGACGCCGAAAACGGAGAAGTATACCACGACGTCATGCCCACACGAAACGTTGAAGAATTCCTGGATAAAGGAGCAAGAAATACGCCTGGAACAACTCTGAGAGTAGGGAACTATTTCGGAGACGGTTCCACAGTGATGAGCGAGGCCTATGTCAACATCGGAGCATACGTCGACGACGATACCATGGTGGATTCCAACGTGACGTTTGGATCCGCCGCACAGATGGGAGAAAACGGTCACGTCGGCGCAAATACCACGATCGGAGGCGTACTCGACCCAGCAGAACAGGTTCCTGTCGTAATCGGCGATAATGTATCCATCGGAGCAGGAAGCCGGATCACGGGAGGAGCACAAATCGGAGACAACGTCAACACAGGAGAAGAACTCCTTCTAAGCCCGGGAATCGAAGTCTACGACCTCGTAGAAGGAGAGGTTCTCGAAGGAGAGATCCCGAGCGAAAGAACAGCGTTCAGAAGAACCAAAGAATCCAGTGTCAGCGACCACGAACTCTTCGACGAAGACGAATCAGTCCAGAAACCGATTGTCGTAGCAGTAGAATACGAGGAAGACGCCGTAGAGCTGGAAGACACACTCAGAATGGACTAAAGGCCTCCGCGGCCTTTGAAACTTCCCTATTCTTCTTTCACTATTTCTCCAGCCCGGTGCCGTGAAAGACATCTCTCAGGCCTTCACGTTTACGTATAACTTCTGCTTCTCCGTCATCGACCAAAACTTCTGCGGGTAGAGGCCTTGAATTCCAGTGAGATGCCATGGTGAAGCCGTAAGCACCGACATCCTCTATGGAAACCAGATCTCCTTCGCTCATCTCCGGAAGCTCACGGTCCTCCGCCATCACATCTATGGAGGAGCAGACGGGGCCGACAACAGTTTTCTTCCCGTCTACAGGCTTTTCAACATCTTCTGCCAGCCTGATCTCGTGGTAGGCGTCGAGTAGCATAGGCCTCAGGTTGTGATGCATCCCTGTGTCAATTCCTACGAACTCTGTGCCTACTTTCTTCTTTACACCGGTTACACGGGATAGAAGATAGCCTGACTGCGCCACGAGATACCTGCCCGGTTCAATCCTGAGCTGAGGCCTTCCGATATCATATTTTTCGATTCCTTCCTGGAATTTTTCTATAATGTTTTCACCAGTTCTTTCAATATCCAGTTCCTCGTCTCCAGGCCTGTAAGGCACTCCCAGGCCTCCGCCGACATCTACAAACTCGAACTCTATATCCAGCTCCTCAGCGATTTCTCCGGCGATCTCCAGTAGTTTCTCCGTTATCTGTCCGAAGTACTCTGGATTCCTGACGTTTGATCCTGTCATCATGTGGATACCGAACTTCTCCGCTCCACGTTCCTTAGCCTTTCTATAAGCTTCAACAGCTCTCTCCTCAGGTATTCCAAACTTTGTGTCGCCGCCTCCGAAGACAAGACCATGGTCGCCTTCTCCGATGCCAGGATCTATCCTGAAACATATCTCCTCCGGCATCTCATCTATCTTCTCCGGGAGAAAGATCGAATCAAGATTCACAGTCGCACCGTGTTCAATAGCGTACTCTATTTCATCCTTCCTGTTGTACGGCGCAGTATACATTACCTCGTCCGCTCCGATTTCATTCGCAAGCAGTATCTCCGCCTTTGAAGCACAGTCAAGACCTGCTCCCTCTTCTACGAGCAAACGGGCGATAATCGGGTTAAAATTAGATTTCACCGCAAAGTTGATCATAAAATCATCGTACCGTGAGGAAAAGGCATCATCAAGTTTCCTGTACTGGTCCCTGATCCTCTCCGCGTCATAGACAAACAAGGGAGTACCGTGGTCTTCCACTATTTCCTCCGCTGCAAGGCCTCCGATCTCAAGCTTCTCATTCATATCTCATTCCCCGCAGAGAAAAAAGAGGACTGAAAGGTTTTCATTCTTCCTCACCCATCATCGGAAAGAAGAGGACATCCCGGATAGATTCCTGATCTGTCAGAATCATCACCAGTCTATCGATTCCGATTCCAAGGCCTCCGGTCGGAGGCATGCCCAGCTCCAGGGCTTCTACAAACTCCATGTCCAGAGGATGTGCTTTGTCATCTCCTTCCTCCTGACGCTGATGTTCTCTTTCAAAGTGCTCCCGTTGTCGGATAGGATCACGTAGCTCAGTGTAAGCATTCGCCAGCTCCATACCGGCGATGAAGGATTCAAACCGCTCGATAAGTCCTTCTTCACTCCTGTGATCCATGCAGAGCGGGGTGGTCTCCTCCGGATAATCGGTGATATGGGTCGGCTGGACCAGCTCTTCCTCCGCGACCTCCTCGAAAATCTCCGCGATCGCCAATCCTCTCTCAAACCCTGAATCAAGCTCGATCCCAAGTTCATCCATTGCTTCTCTCAGTTCTTCGTCGCTCATCTCTTCAACCTCAAGGCCTCCATGTTCCTCTATGGCTTCGTGCATAGTCATTCTTCTCCACGGTGCTGAGAGATCAATTTCCTCTCCACGGTACTCGACGACCGTTTCTCCAAGAACCTCCACTGCTATGTGTTCTACAAGCTCTTCTGTCAGTTCCATCATATCCTCGTAGTCAGCGTAGGCCTGATACAGCTCCATCATCGTGAACTCAGGGTTATGCGTTGTATCAATCGATTCGTTCCTGAAGTTCGTCGCAATCTCGAAGATACGCTCGTAACCACCGACGATAAGTCTTTTGAGATACAGCTCCGGCGAAATCCTGAGATACGCATCCATATCCCTGTCGTTGACGTGGGTTTCGAACGGCTCAGCGTTCGCACCTCCGTAAACCGGCTGGATAGTCGGCGTCTCAACCTCCATGAACTCACGGCTTTCAAGAAAACTTCTCAGCTCTGAAATGATCTCGCTTCTCGTCCTGAACCTATCCCGAGCCTCCATATCCATTGTCAGATGTAGAGGCCTGTCCCTGTAACGGAGTTCCTCGTCTTCAACGCCGAAGTGTTTGGATGGTATCGGTCTGACAGCTGTCGTCAAAATCTCTACATCCAACGCCTCAAGGGAGAACTCTCCTCTATCGGTATACGTCAGTGTTCCCGTTACTCCTATGAAATCTCCCCTGTAGACGTCTTCAATGGTCTGTAAGGCCTCTTCGTTTTCACGCACCATCACCTGAATCTCGCTTCTGGCATCTCTCAAGTCAAGGAACAAAAGGCCTCCGAAATCTCTGACCTCCATAACTCTTCCGGCTGTGGAAAATTCCCTGTCAGGAAGATCCCTATCTTCTTCATCGAGTTCCTGGAGTTCCCTTATGGTATGTGAGCGATCAAAGCTGTACGCAAAGGCCTCGCCGTTTTCTCTTCGTGACCTGAGCTGTTCCAGGCGTTGTTCCCGTTCACTCGACATAAGAACCACCTGAGACGCTGGCGAATAGAGCTGAAGCTGCGTTTATAGAAAGATTTTCAACTGCAGACTCGTACGGAGTCCTGCGTGTATATGTGTCGTTGCTTAAAACATTCACCGCTCATTGTAAAACTCCATTTCTCGAAAAGCTTTAAGTAATCTTCGAAAATTTAACTGGTACCATTACGTAGTTATGATTTCCGAAAAGTTTTCTTCGAATATAGAAGAGTTTTTAAGCTTTCGCGATTGATTGCTGTTGTATGGACGACGATTACCTGCGCCTGATAAAGTCCCGTATGACTGATTACGAAATTCGAAATGAAGGATCAAATACTGGTGATAGACTATGAGTTTCAAACCTGAAGGAATTTTTCCTGCGCTGCCGACACCTATCAGCGACGACGGCTCGATAAACTATGAGGCCGCAGAAAACCATATCGAATACCTTGAAGAAAACGGCGTCCATGGAATCGTTCCTGCAGGATGTACAGGACATGCAGCGACACTCGGAGATCACGGAGGAGAAAACCTGGAGTACGACGAACACGTAGAGTTCGTCCGTAGAATATCTGAGATGACGGATCTGCCTGTCATCGCTGGTGATGGAATGAACTCGACCCAGCAGACACTTGAACTCGCATCCAGGATCGAAGAAGAGGCAGATATCGACGCCCACCTGATGATCTCACCCTACCAGAACTGTCCTCCACAGGACCTGATAATCGAACATTATGAAACATTGGCGGAAAATCTTGAAAAACCGATAATCGCCTACAACGTGCCGGGTAGAACCGGTAGAAACATCGAGGCAGAAACCACGGTAGAACTCGCCAGAATCGACGGGATAATCGGGATCAAAGAGGCTTCTCTTGACTTCCGGCAGATCCATGAGATCGGTAGAAGACTCGAAGCTGCTGAAGATATCAGCTTCTCGAGCACGGCTTCCAGAGGAAGCGAGCAGGAGGAAGGACTCAGTGATTTCTATTTCGGATCAGGAGACGATGCTGCGAACCACTTCGTCTTTGAACAGGGCGGCAGCTTCGGGATTTCGGTTTCTGCGAACGTTCATCCGGAAGGAGTAGTGGATGTCTGGAGACTCGGATTCCAGGAAGAAGACGCCCAGACTGCATTCGAGAGAAACCGGGAACTGAGACCGCTGCACGATGCGATGTTCCAGCCAGGAGAGAAGAACCCTATCAGCGTTCAGTACGCAGTAAATCTTCTTGGCTTTGACTTCGGGACGCCTCGCGCACCATTGAACAGAAGGCCTCGGGAAGACGAAGAATATGAAAACAGAACTGAGATCAGAAACGTTTTAGAGGACCAAGGCCTAATATAGAGGTTATACAATGGATATAGCGGCGACCGGAGCCACAGGCCAGATGGGAACCAACGTCATGAAAGTCACACGAGACCGCGGAGAAAACATCTCGATAGCGGTAGACAGGGAAAAAACAGAACACAGAGGCCTCGAAGTCGAAAGCGATGAAAACCTTGAACAGCTTCTCAGAGAAAACAAAGTCGATGTTATCGTAGATTTCACAGTCCCGGAAGCAACGATGAAATACCTGGAGGCAGCACGGAAAACCGAAACTGCTATCGTCATCGGAACCACAGGATTCTCAGAAGATCAAGAAAAAAGAATTGAGGAAGCTGGCGAGGAAATCCCTGTACTGAAGGCCTCGAATTTTTCTCCGAGCATCAACGTGATGAGGGAACTTGTCAGAGAAGCTGCTGGAAAACTTGAGAAGTATGATATAGAAGTCACGGAGACACATCACAACAGGAAGAGAGATGCACCGTCAGGCACCGCAAAAACTTTCCTGAGTGAAATTGAGGAAGCAAGAGGAGGTTTCGAGGAAGTTCACGGCCGTGAAGGAAAACAGCCTAGAGAAAAAGGAGAAATCGGCGTACACGCAAAGAGAGCAGGCGACATAAAAGGAACACATGAAGTTCTCCTGGCCGGAGATGAAGAAGTCCTGAAGATCAGACACAGAAGCGAATCACGAGAAGTCTTCGCTTCCGGCGCACTCAGAGCTGCTGAATGGCTTCAAGACAAAAAGCCAGGGTTTTACAGCTTCTCAGAGGTGCTTGAAGAGTGAGGATAATCGCAAAATTTGGAGGCACCAGTTTGAAAGACGGCGACAGGATCGAGAACGCCGCCGATTCTATCGAAAAAGCTGTGGAGGAAGGCCATGAGATAGCTGTCGTCGCATCGGCCATGGGCTCCACTACAGATGAACTGCTCGACAACATTAATTTCAGCGCAGAAGAAGATGACCGGGATGAAATAGTCTCGATGGGAGAAAGGACAAGCGTGAGGATGCTTAAAGCAGCTTTGAACGCTCGAGGCCTTGACGCAGAGTTCTATGAGCCAGGGAAGGAAGGGTGGCCGGTAAAGGTTGACGAAACAGGATCTGTAGAGAAAGAAAAAACTCGAAAAAGATCTGGAGAGCTTGCTGAAAAACTTGAAAAAGAGGTTCCTGTGATAACAGGTTTCCTGGCGGAAGGTACTGAAGAGAAAGTTACCACGCTTGGTCGTGGAGGCTCTGATATCACTGCGGTGATGCTTGGAAACTACATGGATGCGGACAGGACAGTAATTGTTACGGATGTTGAAGGTGTTTTGACAGGCAATCCTGAAATTGTAGAGTCTGCTCACAACGTGGGCGAGATCAGCGTCGATGAGCTGCGGGATCTTTCGTTCAAAGGTGCTGAAGTTGTGGCTCCCGAGGCCCTGCCTTACAAAGAAGACGTTATGGATGTTACTGTTGTCCATTACCAGAACGCGGATTTACTTGATTCGGGAACGAGTATCGAGGGCGAGTTCGAGCGTATAATCAATACTGATGAGAAAGAGTTCGCGTGTCTGACTGTAGCGGGCAGGGAGATAAGGCTTGAGCCAGGTATCCTGGCGAAGATGACTTCTGCAATGGATAAAGAAGAGATCAATATTGAGGCCGCTTCGACAGGAATGGACAGTGTAAGCCTTTTCATAGAAGAAGAAAGAGCTGAGAAGGCAAACGAGGCCTTGCATAACATGGTCCTGGATAAGGAGAAGATTTCCTCTGTAACCGTCGACGACGGGATCGGCGTAGTACGGGTGGCTGGAGGAAAACTTCCAGACAGGCCTGGCGTGGTAAAAGATATCGTCACCCCTCTCGCTGACGTAAATATAAACATCCACGAGATCGTGACATCGGCTTCTAGCGTCATCGTCTTCGTCGCCTATGATGTCAGAGAAGAAGCACTGAAAATAATACAGGAAAACCTGGAGAGATAGATACAGTGACAGAAAAAATTAGACTTGGAATTCTAGGTGCGACGGGCATGGCGGGCAGAGAGGCCGTCATACACCAGAAAAAACTTGAGGAAAACGGATACGACTACGCAGAACTTGAAATAGTGACAGGAAGCCCCAGCAGCCAGGGAAAAAACCTGGGAAAAATCTTCAGGGAAAAAGAAGAAGCGTTATCGGAGAAGTACGAATTCTGGGAGCCACAGAAATGCCCGGAAAAATACGAAGAAATGACTGTCCAAGGCCTTGACGCCGACAGGATCGCTGAAAAAATTGATTACGTGATTTCCGCTCTTCCAAGCTCTGTAGCGAAAGAAATCGAGCCAGAATTAAGAGAAAGAGGTGTTCACGTCTTCTCGAACGCCAGCGAGTTCCGCTGGGAAAAAGAAGTTCCTCTGATGCTCCCGGAAGTTAACCCTAAAGATATCGAGATGCTGGAAGATCAGGAGAAGCCTGGAAAACAGGCGAATAATCCTAACTGTACGACAGCAGGTTACGTCCCTGTGATAGAGGCCTTGAGACACAGTTTTGAAGTTAAGAAGGTTGATCTTGTTACTTTCCAGGCTATCTCTGGAAAAGGAGACAGGGTGGCGGGCGATGAATATGCTTCACGGATTTCAGGTAATGTTGTCGATGACTGGAATCGGAACAGTAATCACAACGGAGAGGAGATAAAGTCCGAGATCGAGCCTCAGAAGATTCTTGGTTTCGCCGAGAGCAGAAAAGAGGCAGGAAGCGGAGGCCTTAGTATTGACGCTCAGACCGGAAGGGTTCCTGTCCAGTACGGTCATCTGGAGTCGTTGAGGATCAGTTTTTCCGAAGAAGTCGGTGTTGAAGAAGTTCACGAGGCCTTGAAGTCCTGGAGGCCTGATGAGAGAGTTATGGGTCTGCCTTCAACTGCGGAGAACCCTGTGAAAGTTCTTGATAGACAGCCGGAGCCGAAGAAAGATGTTTTCGATCAGGAAGGTATGAGTGTGGTTGTAGGCGACCTGAGGCAGCTTGATGACGACAGGATCTCCTTGTTTTCGTTAAGCCATAATCTGAGGCGTGGTGCGACGTGGACCGCCCGTCAGTCGATGGAGCTGTATCTGAAGAAGAGAGACATGCTCTAAAATAATTTTTTATCTCTCGTTGAGGACCATATAGGTCTCTGTGCTGTCCACGCCTTCAATACTTCTTATATCATCGAGCAGGTTGTTGATCTCTCTGTTTGAAGGCCTTTCTATCTCGAGTACGAGGTCGTATTCTCCTGCGACCTCCATTATCTGTATTTTCTCCGGGAACTCTTTCAGGACTTTTTCTATATCCTTTCCTGTCCTGAGTTCGACCATGACTACTGCCCTGGAGCCTCTGGTTCCTGTCTGGACACTGAATTTCTCTATTACACTGTTTTCCTGCATCTTTTCAACGCGGTTCCTGACCGTGCCCTCAGAAACATTTACCTCCTCCGCTATATCCGTGTAGCTCGCTCTTCCATCCTGTTTGAGGATTTCAAGGATTTTTTCGTCTTTCTGATCCATAGACACTTTCTGTTAAGAAAAAGATAAAAATTCCCGGTTTTTCGAACTACCTAGTAACGTCCCGACAGTTCCTCCGGAAGATCTGAGGCCTCAACCTCCTTGCTCTTCATCTCTTCCGCAATCAGATTTGCCGCGACCTCACCCATCATCTCCTCAAAGTTTTCAATCAGGCGTTTCAAGGCCTCTGATTTCTCCAGGTCTACAGATTTGACCTCGCCATCTTCTCCAACCTCAAGGCCTTCAACTTTGTTGGCCTGTCTGATCGCAAGCTGCTCGTTAGAAAGTTCTGCCTCCTTCTCAATAGCTATCTGTGCAAGCTCCCTGGCTTCTACTGTACCTCACTTCCTGACAGCTCTCTCATAGACTGCCTGATAGCGTCCAGATTTTTCCCCGGAGATACAACCTGTTCAAAGTTACCTATATGTAACCTCATATATAGAGATTTTATTGATAGAATAAAAAAGTTGATACGGGGTGAGAGGTGCTATTATATTTTTTCTGAAAGTTTTTCAGGCAGTTCAGAGGCCTCGACATCTCTGTTTTTCATTTCTTCTGCGATCAGGTTCGTGGCGACGTTTCCCATCATTTCCTCGTATTTTTCTACCAGCTGGGAGAGAATTTCTTTCTTGTCTCCATTGAATGATTCTACCTCTCCTTCGTCGTTCACCTGGAGGCCTTCTACCTGGTTTGCCTGTCTCACTGCCAGTTCTTCACTGGATAGGTCGGATTGATTTTGTATAGCTATCTCAGCTATCTGGCTATCGTCCAATCTTTATTCACTCTCCGTGAAGAGCTGCAGGACCATGGTCTGGTTGTGGACTCCGGCCAGTGCACGGGGCAGGGCGATCTCACCGTATGTGTACCATCCTACTATACTCGTGTCTTCGCCGACCACGTCTTTTACAGCCTCTACCTCTTTCTCTCTTGTTTCATCATTTTTAAGGCAGTTCCATCTGCAGACGCAGTCGTGCATGATCACGCCTTTGATGTCTTCCTTATCAGGGTTACCTGCGTTTTCGATGGCTTTCTCAGCAGCGGTTCTTGCTGCTTCTATGACCTGTTCCTCAGGGCTTTCCAGCATGTAGACCAGGCTTCCTTCCTGGATCTCTGCGGCGAAAACGATGCTTCCATCGTCCTGTACATCCAGAGGATCTCTTGCTCTCGGCTCCTCTTCCGCTGTCTCTATTCCGAGAGGCTTGGTCATTATAAAATTCGCTGTTCGCCCCTTGGCTCCGAATACATCCTCATAGACGTCCGCTGCAGGCCTTTCATCGAGCTCCTCCACGATATTGTTCTCTGAGCTGGTCACTCTGTACCGGTGGTCTGTCTTCTCAAGGCCGTGTTTTACTCCATGAGAGGTCTGGTACACTGAATCTATAGCTGTGACCACGAGACCGTCGGTTATCACTTCACCGTCTCTGTAGACATAGGTCTGGTCCAGTTTCCAGTCGTCTCCGGCTATTCCGCCGGTGACCTGTGCTCCTCTTCCAAGGACTTCCTGTACTCCTCTCATAACCTCCGAGCCGTTTCCTGTGAGAGCGGTGGAAAAGACAGTGAAGCTGACAGGATTCTTCTCATCCCACTCGATACCTCTCTTATGAAGTTCGTTGGTGATATAGTAATCCTCATCAAGATCTGTCAAGGCCTTACCAGCTGCTGTCATTCCTGCCTTGCGTTCATCATCGGAGATGCCTTTTCCGACGCCTACACCTACTTCCAAGTCTCCTTCCAGAGCGATAGCCACGGAGTTTCCGGTGCCTATCCCGCCTGCGTAAAGCTCTCCTCCGGTTGATGATCCTACTATCCTCGCTTCTTCATAGGCCTTGTCCAGCTTCGAGAGAAGAGATTTTTCCGCGTACTCTGAACTTGTGAATACAAAGATTATCCTGGGACTGGATATCTGTTCACCCAGCTCATTGCTCAGTTCTTCGCCGATTTTTTCCGGTTTATCTGCGTCAGAAAAAGCAGCACCTGTACTTAATCCCATAGATAAGGATGGGGATATCCGGCTTATAAATTTTTCTCGGTATTTTCTACTAGCTTTACCTCTTTAACCTCTTCTACTCCTCCTTCATCACCGATAGTCACAGAGTAGGCCTTTCCTGTGGATTCTGCCGCTGCGTTGAGGACTGTGGTGCCCATAAGGCTTTTTTCCCCGAAGTCTTCGTGGACGTGTCCGCTCATCCAGAGAGCTGGTTTGTGTTTAATTATGAGTTCTCTGAACTGGTCGAAACCTATTCTTTTACCGGAGTGTACTCTGTCGCCCAGTTTCTTCGGCGGGTAGTGTGTCCCGATAATGACTTTTCCGGGGTCATGGTCCTCTATCAGGTCTCTTATTTTTTCCTTGATCTCATCCGGAAAGTCTCCTCCCACAAGAATCAGCTTGTATTCGTCGTCAATATCTGCTTCCAGAAAGTTGTAGACTGGTACGGAACTGTCAAGAAATTCATCGCTGAACATCATATCCCTGTTACCGGTACAGCCTATCCCCGGAATATCAATCTCTTCGAAAAGCTCCTCGGCATATTCCTCATCCATATAGTCTCCAAGATTAACAAAAAGATCATAATCCCCAGAGTTAGCCTCTTCCACAGCTGCTTCCTTCAAATCATCGATAGCGTGGAAATCACTGGTAACCAGAATTTTCAAACTCATAACCTTACAAAGGCCTCAAATCCTTTTAAGTATGAAACTTGTCGAAAGGCCTTCAGGACTCGAAGCCCGGTCCTCTCCCACTTATTCCAGAGATTCTAGACCTTAACTCATCCCTAACCCGGCTCTGACGTGAAGTCGCCTGAATAACGGGCCATCGATCACTTCCACTTTTGATGCCTACTAAATTTTTTCGAAAAACTTCATCCGGTTTTTCCCGCAAACCTCCACAGCCACCTTCAAATGGAAAAATTTTCAGGCCTGGAAACCAGAGAGTTCGAGGTTTAAACCTTGAGAACAATAATCGAACATAAGATGGATGCCGAATCCAGGAAACAGATAGAGAGGGCGAAAAAACTTCTTATGAACGAGCTGCGGGAAGGCCTGGAACCGGAGGCCCGGATCTCAGTTACACTGGTCCTCTACGGTGAAAAACCCGGCGCGTCCATCATAACCGACAGACCTTCAAAACTGGAATACTTCTGTGATCTGACAGGCCTTGAGTACAGGAAAGCTGGAGAAAATGATATAGGAAACGAGTACTTTATTTCATGTGATGAGGAGGAGCTTGAGAGGGTCGAGTCTATGGGAGAGTTCCTTGGCTATCCTGAAAGTGCTGTAGAATTTTTTAATGAGTACCAGGGAAATCGTTTGAACTGGAAATACATCCAGTTTCTTGAAGAGCTTCTTGATGACGGTGAGATAGATGTTGAGGAGCTTCAGTACCTGTATCTGGTTCAGTACATTCCAGAGCTTTCTGAGGAGAATGTTAAGGAGGCTATAGAGCTTGGAAAAGAACGTGAGAAATCTGTTCTCCAGAAAGACAGTGATTCAGGCCTTGAGATCGGTTCGCAGATTCTTGAGGAAGAGGTCTATTCTGCCCGCAACTTCGTAACTCAGCAGAAGATAGAGATGCTTTATATCGACTTCATAATGACGTATGAGACCGGAGAACTGGAAAAATACTTCATGAAGTACCTGCCGGAGAAAATCGGTTTCGAACACACATACGACATACTGATGATGCTGACAGGAGAAAAACCTGGAAGCCTCGTGATGAGCCCTGATATGGAGCAGAAAAAGGCCTTGGAAGAGCTGTGTAATGAACTTGACCTGAGCTACAGAGTCACAGGAGGAAGAGAAAGATCGCTACTGGACAAAATTTTGAGAAGAGATACACGCATGTTCAAGGATGGATTCTTCATAGCAAGAGATGAAAAAGCCCTGGAAAGACTTGAACAGTCAGAAGGAAGGTTCTACGGTTTCTCGGATAGAGGAGTAGGCGAATTCCTCGGATACCCGAGAGAATCGACTATATACTACCAGGAAAGTACGGATCCAGCTACAAAGGCCTCAGAAGAGAAAGTACAGGAACTGAAGAAGGATGGAACACTGAGCGAGGAAGAAATTGAATTACTGGCTCTGATAAGCTATGTTCCAAGGCCTGAAGAGACAAGCGTACTGAGAGCTGTCAAGATCGGTGAGATGAGGGAGAAAAAACTGAAGGAGCTGGATAAAGACCTGGAAACAGGTATTGGACAGAAGTATATCGAGGAGATGAAGGCCTCGGACTCTAGTCTTTACTGATCAGAGGCCGAAGTCATCGTCGTCACCGATACCTCCAAGATCGGAGTCTTCAAGGCCTCCGCCGAGATCATCCTGTGAGCCTCCCATATCACTGTTTCCGCTTCCGAAGCTGTTTTGCTGTCCTGGCCGAGGACTGCCTTCTGCTCTGTTTATATTGTTCTCGATAGTTCTCTTGTACTGTTCAGGATCTTTAAGGCCTCTCAGCCTGATCGTGGCCCCGTCATGGCCTGCTGTGTTGACTTTAAGGTCTCCGACGTCGAAAAGTCTTTCGTTGATATCTTTACTCAGCTTGACATCTGTAATATTTTCATACATCGTGCTTTCCGTCGTCTGACTAAGCATTCCTCTTCTCTCGATAACTTTCTGACTGGTGACAAAGTACTTGATAAACCTTCTCTCAACCTCCGACTTCAAAACAATACCAAGAGGGAGAACCAGCAAAACGTTCAAGTAGAGGCTATTGAACGGCAACTGGATAGGCAGGACAGAAGTCACAAAGATGCCTATCGCCAGTACAGAGGCAACAACATAGCTCTTTACAAAACTCGAATCCATGATGGATGGACTGGTCCTTACCTGAACCTGCTCACCATCCGCCAGCAACTCCTGAATACTAGATGACATACATCTAACTTCCGTAAGGCCTTAAATAAAACCTTTGTAAATCAACTATCCCCCTCCCAGATCAAGGCCTGTGTTTTCCCGGTAAAGTAGAACGCAGAGAAAAGATATTACGACGTAATACTTTTTAAACTGTGAGGTATATATCTACTTTCCCATGTCAGGCACAGAAACTCAGGACGCAGATACAGGACAGTATACAGCACATAACCTGGTAGAAGATCTTGGAGGCCTTTACAACTCAGGAGACAGGCTTTACTCCAGTCATATACAGGAAAACGAGTTCAACACTCTGGACGCGATGAAAAAGCTTAGAGAAAAATACGCAGAAACCGGGGAATACAGCGGGGTACCGGCACAGATCGCTGGAGAAAGTGACTGGAACCGGCTTGAAAACCTGTTGAACGGAGCAGTGGAACAGGGACTCCTTGAAAGAGAGGTCAAACATGTGGACCTGCCGAACGAATCATACCCGCGGAAAAACCTGTTCTACAGATTGCCTGAAAACCTTGCATAGAACCAGGAAAAGTCATGGACGGAATAAACTTGGACTCTTCGGGATTCGAAACTCGCAGAGTTTCTGCATCTCCAGAAAATTTCTCAGGGAAATTTTCGATGATTTGAACCCGTCCGAAGATCAGAGAATCTTCTCGGAGGATATCAAATCCTGGACGAAATAAATTTGGACCCTTCGGGATTTGAACCCGAGGCCTCCTGCTATTCCGCTTTGAAGATCTTTGTTCTTCTCTAACCTCCAGCTTTCACCTAGATTCAAGCAAGTGGTGTTGCGAAGCAGGCGTTCTGCCAGACTGAACTAAGAGCCCTTAACAGAGGGAAAGGTCTCAGGATTTAAGAATTAAGGTATTTCGCTTTCATCTTCTCCAGAAGGGCCTCTCCTTCCTCTCTTTCATGGAAGTATGCGAGGTGTGAACCGCATTTACAGTCTGTGGATCCGAAGGCCTCTATCATGTTTTGTGCCTGAGATGCGAGTTCGCATTCAAGGTCTTTCTCCGGGAATTTCACGGCCTTGATCATCCTTGATTTTTCCAGGGTTGTCAGGTAGTCGATATGCCAGTGTTTTACATTTTTTTCTCCTGAGGCCTGTTTGCTGTGTCTTTCTACTCTTTTGAGGCCTCCGGGTCCGAATGCAGTGCCGAAGTAGGTGTAGAATCCTTTCTCTAGTTCCCGGTTTCCAGGACCTATTTTTACTGTTTCTTTTTCCTCCAGTTCTATGAGGAGTATGTAGCTTCCTTTTTTCATTCCACTGACCGATATTTTCGCCAGCGACCTTCTCCTTCGGCTTCTATCAGGTTGTAGTGATCCATTTTCTGAAGGTATTTTCTGAGCATCCTGTCGCTTTTCGGTTCATCCATGGCTTCTCTGTATTTTTCGTAGAGATCGCCGGGCTGGATCTCTTCTTCCTCGTTTACTATTTCGTACAGTTTCTCCTGGTGGTTGTTCAGTTTCTCTTCGTTTTTCTTCTTGTTGTTGTCCTTCGCTTCTGGAACTGCTTCCTGTATCATATCCCGGGTAATCTCTTTCTTATCTCTTTCCTCAGCCATCCTGGCCGCTGCACGTAGAACTCCAATCGCTATGCGTGCATCACCTTCCGAGGAGAGAGCGATCTTTTTGATAAGAGAAGAATCGACAGCAGAAGAATCTAGACCCCACTCCGCACGGTCCATGAGTATATCCTGTAACTGATCAGAGGTGTAAGCCTTGAACTGGATTCTCTTCGAGTCGATCAGTCTGCTTCTGACTCTGTCATCCATGTTGTAGAAAACAGATTCCTGGGTGTTCGCTATCATCACGATATGTACGTTGTTAAGGCCTTGAAGATCGTAAAGGACTTTTTCATCCTCTAACTGGTCGACCTCATCAAGTATCAGTACATAAGGTGCCCTGTCGTAATCTTTCAGCTTTGAATAAAGTTCATCTGTAGGTGTTGACTGTCTGTGGACGTGTAAAGTCTTCCCGACTCCTTCTAACGCTTTATAAAGGACTTTGAACCTGTTGTAGTTTTCCCAGCAGTTGATATACATGTAGTTAAAGTCAAGGAGTTCCTCCTCCAGTTTTTCCATGACGTACTGTGAAAGACAGGTTTTCCCTGTTCCTGGAGGCCCGTACAGAAGTATGTTGCGCGCCTGTTCATTTTCCACCAGCGGTTCCAGAGCTCTTGAAAGCTCCTGTACCTCGGAATCTCTGTGGACAACCTCTTTCGGGATAAAGTCATCGCGCAGAACACGTGCATCCTGGACAATCATAACCCGTAATTAAACCTCAAATCTTAAGGGAATTTCGCCGTTTCCGGTAGGAAAAAGAAAGCTTTGGGAAGGACTCTACCCAGATACCCGGGCGAAAGACCTCCTCAGCTTTATGGCAAACCTCCTTCTTAATCCGGACAGATCCTCATCAGGATCACCTGGCAAGGCCTCAAGGCTCCGGAACTCCTCGGCTCTCATATAGTTCCCTCCTCTATCCTGGAGTTGAAGGCCTCGAACGGCGTTTTCTGTGTTGGAAAGTCAAGTTCCCCCTTCTCAATGTGTTTCATTTGTTCTCCCCTCACCTCATTATTCGAACCCCCTATTAAAAACGAAAAGAGACAGCTTTCCGGCAGTTCCGGTAGAATAAAGCAAGAGGTAAAAGCACTGAGGCCTCTTCTTGGTGTTATGAAAGAGATACCTGAGCTTGGTCTCGGCACCTGGCAGAACTCAAACCCAAAAGAATGCAGTGAATCAGTTAAAACCGCGCTGGACATGGGATACAGGCATATCGATACCGCCCAGGCCTACAGCAACGAGGAAGATGTCGGCGAAGGCCTTTCAGCAGCGGATGTAGACAGAGAGGATTTTTTCCTTGCTTCAAAGGTCTGGATCAATAAGCTCTCGGCTGAGAAGGTTAAGGCCTCGACAGAGGAGAGTCTGGATAAGCTTGGCGTTGATTCCGTTGACTTGATGTATGTTCACTGGCCTTCCGGTGATTACAGGCCTGAGGAGACTCTGGGTGCGTTCAGGGAGCTTGTAGAGGAGGGAAGAATCGATAACATCGGTATCAGTAACTTTGAACCGGAGCAGGTGGATGAGGCTATGGAGATTGCTGGCGAGCATATTGTTGCGAACCAGGTTGAGATGCATCCTCTGCTCCAGCAGGAAGAGATCCTGGAGAAATGCAGAGAACATGATATCTATCTGGTGGCTTACTCTCCTCTTGCGAGAGGTAAGGTCTTCGAGATCCCGGAGCTTAGAGATATCGCAGAGAAACACGGTGTTTCTCCTGCACAGGTTTCACTTGCCTGGCTGATGCAGAAAGACAATGTTGTTGTGATTCCCAAGGCAACTTCTGAAGAACATATAGAGGACAATTACAGGGCCTTGGACCTTGAACTTGATGAGGAAGACATCGAGAAGATCGACGGCCTTGAGAGAAGAGATAGAAGGGTAGATCCAGAGTTCGCTCCCTGGTAAAGGCCTTTATTCTTCTTTTTCTTCTTCAGAGTCTTTTTTCGAGGCTTTCTCGTTTTCGGTTTCCATGTTTTCTTTCTCGTCTTCCTGAGGCTCTGATTTTTCTTCTTTTCTCTGTTCGTTTTCTACTTCGTCTTTCTTTCCTTCGGTTACTGCATCGCTTATTCTTTTCATGAATGTCAGCAGGCCTACGAGCATGGTGATGATCCCTATTTCTGTGAAGTACTGGAATATCTGGAGTCTGAACAGTATGAGTGTTGCTCCTATGAAGGCTCCCAGTGAGAAGAACAGTGATGATATTGACAGTGCCATGAACGCGTCTGGTACTCTTTCCTTGATCACGAGTTTTGTTGCTGTGAGTTCTTCGTCCTCTCTGAATTTATTGACGATCTTCAGGTTGTAATAGAATATGAGCGTGGTAATCAATGCCGAAAGTGCTGCGAATAGAGTTATTATAAGGTTCATCTTGATCTCCACCACATTCTAAGCACTCCGTAGGTTATCACGCCGAGAAAGCCCACGATCTGTACTCTTGAGAACAGTACCAGGGCTTTGTTTTCCATTAGGCCTCCTGCGACATATATAAGAAAAGTTATTACGAGAAAAAGCTCCCCTACCAGGTATGCGAGGAAATCGTATCGGGTAAGATCCGCTCTCAGCTTGAAAGATGTAAGTACAGTTTCAGAATCCTCTTTGATGTTCCAGTAAAGTTTACCTGCAGCCATACTGATCAATGCAGCGATTAAAGCTGTGCTCAGTTCAATTAGCACCTGTAACTCAATCATGTTCCCTGTCGATTAATTGATCATTTCTGTTCATAAACCTTCACGTAGCCCCAACCTTTGACCGGTCCAGACTCTGGAAACTGTAGAAGCTACGGATTATCGGAGAAGAAGTGAAGGCCTTCAGAAACTGGGAAGGATATTCGAGGATTAGAGTTTTGTGATTCTGTAAAGTGTTATCCATTCATCTTCTGAGGCCTCGGAGTCATCTCTGTACCGAAAGTTCAACAGGTACATATCTTCTTCAAGTGTGATGAACTCTGAGTACTCGTTTATGTTTCCGTCGTGTTTGAGGCCTTGTATAGGTTCTACTTCGTTATCTGCTTCTATGAAGAACTGTGCTTTTTCACCGCTCTGGACGATCAGGCTTATGTTCCTGTCATCGAACCTGACCTCCTCTATAGGATTGCTGGCATTGGCGGTGTAGCTGACATCTTCCCGGTAGGTAGAAGCTGCTTTTTCTTCTGGCGAGCCGAGGGCAAATCCTGTTACAACAGCAGCCAGGAATACCACAGCAGATACCGCAAGGATTTGTCTGTCCATGTCTAAGCGTTTGTGCTCCATTTCTTTTAAACTCGATACGGAGAAGAAAAAATCTGATGCACCAAAGATTTCCAGGTCATTCCAGAGTCACTATCCTTTTCTCCACAGGCCTGTCAAATATTTGTTCAAGGCCTTTCCTGTAGCATTCGACCTGTTTCTGGTACTCCTTCATGTTATCAGGATTTGAGTCCGTCTTGTAATCTATGACCTCAACTTTCTCCTCAGTCACGTGTACCAGGTCTATCACGCTTTCATAGACTTTTCCGTCAACCGGTATGCTGACATGCTTTTCAGCCTCTAACTCACCTTCCAGGGAATCTATAAATTCCTTGACCTCTTTTTCCCTGCTGTTCGAGGCCTCTACATCCTCTCCGTTAGCATAGGCCTCAGCGAACTCATGTAGACCGTTGCCTTTTTCCTTATCTCCTTCAACCACATCAAGTTCTGAATGGACGGATCTCAGCTCATTTCTTTCTGAGTTTACACTCTCCACTTCGAATACTTCCAGGTCCTCTTTATCGACTTTTACATCCTCGACATCAGCTTCCAGCAGCTCCGGTTCTCCACTGAGGCCTTCAAAGAACGTTGATCCCCGATCCTTCTCCGCTGTGATAAAGAGATGCTGCTGTGCCCTGGTCATGGCGACGTACATCAGCCTTCTCTCTTCATCGTAGTTCCCGGAAAGACATTTCATGAGGATCTCAGTCCTCCAGTTATCATACTCAAATGCAAGGCCTCCGTTCCTGTAGATTTTTCTCTGCCTGAGGCCTACAGGATCCGCATAGGTGATAGCCTTGGAATCAGAGTTCTTCGACGGGAACTTTCCCTGGTTCACGTCCGAGATAAAGACAGCAGGGTACTCAAGGCCTTTCGCTGCGTGTATCGTCTGTATTTTGACGGTATTCCTGTTACGCGATGAATCGACCTCGTATATCTCGTTTTCCTCGATATTCTCCTGTATGAACTGGATCAGTTCACCTAGATTCATGTAGCTTGACGTGAAAACATTGCTTAGAACTTCTATTATTTTGTCAGTGAATGCGTTCGAATATCCATACCTGTGGAAGACCGTTCTCGCTACAGAACTTATCGATTCAAGGCCTTCCAGACGCTCCCGGAACTCTTCCATATCCTCGGGATACTTGTATTCTTCTTCCTCGGGATCGAGAATTTTCTTTGCTTCTTCAAGCCTGTAACCGGCTTCTTCAAGGATCACAGCCCAGCCCTTCCTGGAATCCTCGTTGTTAAGTACGCGGAGCCACGCGAGGAGAAGGATCGCAGGATTCGTCTTGAAAAGTTCTACACCTCCCTCATAGGCGACGGGGATACCGTGTTCACGGGCCTCCTCCTGGAGCTGAAGGCCGAAACCACGGGTACGGGTCAGAACTGCTATATCCCTGAAATCCAGCTTTTTGTTCTCGTCTCCATACCTGTAATCCTCGTTGTCAACTATCTCAAGGATCTCTGTCAGCACGGCCTCTACCTCTTCCTCAGCAATGTATTTCTCAATACTTGACTCCTGATTCTCTATCTCAGATTCAAGGCCTGTAACATCTTTTTCATCGACCTCCTCGTACTTATTCGCAGATAACTGGAGACTCTGCTCCGCATAGTCCAGTATGTCCTGGGTGGAGCGGTAGTTTTTCCTCAGCTCGATCTCCTCGACGCCTTCGACGGAAAAACTCACTCTCTCCCTCTCCTGATTCAGCTCATCCCTGAAATCTTTCAGGCGCTGACGGAACTCCTGAATATTTTCTACAGAAGCATACTGGAAACTGTAAATACTCTGCTTCCAGTCACCTACAACCGCTATATTAGGCCTCTCCGCCAGAAGCAACGCAAGCTTGAACTGGAGGGGGTTAGTATCCTGAAACTCGTCAATCATCATATACTCGAAGCTCTCCTGCCTCCTGACGTACTCATTTTCTCTCAGAAGGACGTAGGCGAACATCATCAGGAACGAGAAATTAAGATAGTTTCTTGAAAGACAGTAACGGACGTACTCGAAGTAAAGATCATGTACAAAGGCCTTGAGTTCTTCTCTATCCTCTTCAAAGGCCTTTTCCCCAAAATCCTTTCTCACAGTTTTTGTACCGTATCCTCCGCGGACTTCCTCTCCCTCCGGCGCGTCTTCGGGAAAGTTCTTGTACCTGTAGCTGTAGAGCCTGTTTCGAAGATCGCTCTGTCTCTTGCCGTTACTGCTGTGTCTTGGCCTGTTTGCTTCCTCGAACAGCTCCATGAACTCTTTTTTATCTCCGTTGAGGAAGGCCTCTGTGTCGCGGTACCATCCTTCTTTCTCCGGTATAATGCCTTTGGAGGCCAGGGATTTGATCAGGTGCAGGAAATTATCGTAGTTACGTGAGATCCTGTAGAAATTTGAGTACTCAGGGTTGTTTTCTATAAATCGGTCCATGAACCGGTGGAATTCCTGGCGTTCACGTATCTGGCTTTCCAGGACATCGATGTTCTCTATGCTGTCCTGGATTCCCAGTTCCTCCGGCACTGAAAAGCCGTTTCTCTCCAGTATCTTCTGGCAGTGACTGTGAAAAGTCGAGATCGGAGCATCCCAGATATCCGAGGCCTGGTAATCAGATTCTGATACAATCCTCTCTGCCATCTCGTCCGCAGCGTTCCTTGTAAAGGTAGCAAGGAAGATATCCTCCGGCTCCACCTCATCCAGTATCTCGATGTAGCGATGAGTTATAGTAAAAGTTTTTCCAGTCCCTGCACCGGCGTTTACCAGGTAAAGGCCTTCAATGTTATCTATAAGTTTCTGCTGTTGCCTGTTAGGACTGACCTCACGTGATTCTTCTGTCATTTGACTATCAGGTCTCTTTCAGGTATGTTATCTGCTTTTGCATCCAGTGGGAACCTGGTTCCTCTGTAATCGTTCAACTCCTCCAGCTTCTCCTCAAGAAACTCCTCGAAGAGATCAATATCATCCCTGAAATAGTTCTCGGTGTGGAACTCAACGAGTTTTTTTAACGCGGATTTAACCCCGTTTTTCACGTATTTGTAGTCTCCTACCTCTTTCTTCGCATAGGCCTTGAAATCCTCGGCGAACTTGGAGGCCAGAACCTCTTTCTTGTCATGCGTCTTCGGGAACTCGTTTTCCTCCATGAACTTTTTGAACTGGTGACAGCCAAGTTTTTCCAGGGTTTTCCTCCGGTCGTTGCTCTTCGCAACGTCTTTTATCAGTAGTTCGAAGGCCTGGTTGGATGCGACCGCTTTGCTGAATTTTTCCGGGTAGTATGTAACTGTTACAACGTTATCGCCGTTTGAGGCCTTACCTGTTACCTCATCGCCGAGGTTGTCGAGGAAATGGAAGAATGTGAAGTTAATTTTTTCTCCGGGGTTCTTTTTGCGGTGGTAGGCTAGGTACATCGGTGCCTGGAAGTTAGGATACTGCTCGTCGCCGTGTAAAGCGACTTTTGATTTCTTGACGACTTTTTTCTCAGATTTTCTTCTCCCTGACTTGTAATCGATAAGGTTCTGCTGGTCCTGGAGGAAATCGATTTTTCCCTTACCTCCCAGATCCTTGTCCTTGAACCAGAGTTCTGTTATCTTTGACCGGACCGGTTTTCCGTACTCCTCTGAGAACACGTTTTCATCCCTGTCTTTTTTCTCGTAGCCGTCTATCTCCTCTCTCGAGATATCTCTGTTCTTGATGAACTCTCTGATATTTTTCAGGCCTACCTTGAACTCTGTCTCCAGCTTCTCAAGATCCAGGTCATCGGCAAAAGGCCTTATCCTGTTCATCATGAAACTGATGACTTCTTCATCTCCTTTATCGTCCATAAAGCCTGGATAGTTGACGTAGAACTCTGCGTAGTCATGGAACAGGTTTCCTTTTTCCAGGGCTTCTTCATCGACGTCGGAGACAAGTTTGGAGATGTAGTAGTAGCGTGGGGACATCGCAAAATCATTGAGAGAGGACTGGCTCAGGACCTCCACTTCTTCCTGTTCGATTTCCAGGCCTTGGCGTTCGAAGCCTGTCTCTGTCTCTGTCTCTTCAGGCCTTACACGTCTGTGCGGTAGCTGGCGGAAGTTCTGGAAATCTTCATCGATCAGCTCGTTGAGATAGAAGCAGGGCTTGATGTCCTCGTTCATCTCCCTGTCCTGGACCATGAAAACCGGTTTCCCGCTCTGAAGCAGCGATCTGAAGTCTTTCAAATTCTCTTTTTCCCTTTTCTCCTGATCTATCCATGCCAGGTTCTCAGGCTCCTGTCTCCATTCTGTATCCATGCCAACGAAAAAGACTGCCGGTCTGTCAACACGTGAGACCTTTTTCGGATCGGCGAACAGAACCCCGTCCTCCTCTATGTCTTCGCTTGGTGCGAAACTGTCTAGGTAATACTCTATTTGGTTTATACGTGCCTCTGAGACCATTTCATCTTCGACGTCAAGCTCACTCAGTATAGATTTCACCGGTCCGAGATGTCTCCCTGTGAACTCTTCGTACTTTCTCACCACTTCTTCGAACGGCAGATGCTGCATCATTGAGAAAACATCTCTGAACTCCTGAAGCCTTCCCTCCTCAAGATCCTCGATAAACTTCTCGCTCTCAACGGAGGAGACAGGCACGTTCAACTCCTGTAAAACAGGTCTTATATCTTTCACACGCACACGCTTCGAAGAGAGGCCTGTACGCATCAGGGAGAGAAAAGTCCTCAGATCCTCGTCCTCAGAAAGATCCTGCTGCTTCAGATAGGGAATATCAGAGGACTCCAGAGCAGACTCAAGCAAGGCCTGGTAACCGGAAGAAGGATCGACGACGACACCGGCGTTCTGAGGCCCCACTTTTTCTATACTTTCTTTCAGGGCCTGTATCAGCTCGTTCGATGAATTAAAGACCTTGAACTCCGGTAAATCCTGTTCATCGTCAAGGAAGAGGCCTATCTCCTCGTAATCGTCCGGCAGGATTTTTTTATCCAGTTCGTTTAACTGGTAAGGTGCCAGGACCGCCACATTTTTATCCTCCGGGACTCTGTAATTTTCCAGGGCTTTGAGCGGGTTGTCAGTATTTTGCAGGATCTTTATGACTTTCTCCATTGCCTCGCCTGTGAAGCCGTGTTCTTTCACTTTTTCTAGGTCTCCGCATTCTTTCCAGCAGCTTATAGCGTTCCTGAGAAGGTAAGATGCCTGTTTCCAGCGAAGGCCTTCTTCTTTGACGAGTTTGAGAAATATGTCTCGCTTGAAATCTTCTTCTGCGAGTTCGTCGCCGTATGCCAGTCTCTGAGGTGTGACTGCGAATCTGCCGAGTTTGGTTTCTTCAAGTCTCCGCTTCAGTGAGTCAGCTGTCGAGGCCTCTGCGGTGATAACCAGGTCATATTCTCTGACTTCTTCGTAGACCTGGTCAAGATTCTTTGCTTTTTGAGTCTTCACAGGATTATTTGAGGCCTAATCCTTTAACCGGGTTACGCTCTTTTTTGTTAAAAAAACGGAGAGTTATGAGGCCTTTTCCAGGAACTTTTCCGCACCTTTCTCGCTGGAGTCAGGGCCTCTTGCGGTAATGAGGTTGCCGTCGACAGTTACAGAGGTGTCTTTATCTAGTTCTGCGTCCCATTCTGCGCCTGCTTCTTTCACCAGGTCTTCGACTCTGTAAGGAAGTTTTTCTCCGTTCCTGACCTCGTTTTCATCGACCTGTCCATCCTCCCATTGGTTCGGGAAGCCAGTGACTTCCCTGCCCTCTGTAAGCTCGGGTGTGAAACCGAGGATTCCGACTGCGTGGCATATAACAAGTGCAGGGCCTTTTTCCGTTTTCTCCTTCAGGATTTGCTGTACGTGTACGTCCTGGTTGATATCCCAGAGGGTGCCGTGGCCTCCAGGCAGGACGACGGCATCGTATTCCTGCCTTTTTCTGTAGGCCTTTGATGCGGAAATTGGCGAGTTTAGTTCATTATTTTCTTCCATAAGTTCCTGGTCGCCTTCCTCAAGGGATTTTTCGTCAGGCCTTGGTTTTTCTCCTGTTGGGGTTGCTACCGTGACCTCATGTTTTTTTGAGATTTTATTCAGGGGTGTGAAACATTCTTCCGCCCAGAAGCCTTTCTCGGATACGATGAACAGTACTTTCATATCATGTGAGAATCTTTTTCCAGGTTTTTAACGGGTTTTTGGATACGCCTGGTTTCAGTCCATGTACTTTTCCAGGACATCTGGGAAGTTACGGCCTTTTATGTAGCTGACTCCGAAGTCCTCGGCCCAGTTGATGACTCCTTTATCTTCTGTTACAACGGTTGCATCGATTTCACGTGAAAGGAGAAGCATGTCCAGGTCTTCACGGGAATCAAGGATTCCTTTCCTCATAGTTTCTTTGTATTTATCCCTCAGGTCGGAGACAACGACATCTTCACTTGAGTAATGTTTTTTATCAGGCTCCTCGGTTTCCCCAACTTCTCTGATGGCTTTCTCTGCGTCTCTGAGGCCTTTATTGACACGATCTCTCATATCTTCGATGAACTCTGCTACGACTTCCCCTGGGACTGAAATCTCGTAGCGTGAGGGACTTTTTCTCGTGACCCAGGCTTCCAGCATTTCCACGGTTTCGTCCTCTGCATCGTTGGACCGCAGGATATCTCTTAACTCTGAGAAAGTGGAAGGAGGCATGTAGAAGTTGATTTCCTCTTCTCTTGTCGCTTCCTCTAAAGTGTTGAGAAGGCCTCTGACCGCGGATTCCATGGTTTCTTCGTCTCTGATGTAGTTGGTGAGGAATGCGGATGTGTCCAGTACGTATCTCTTTTCGAGGCCTTCGTCTTCTGTCATGAAAGGTGTTGTTGGATGAAAGTTTTTTGAGTTACTTGTTCTTAGGTTTGAGGTTGTAGTAACCTCTCTGGAGGTAGTCGTCTCCGAGGTCTGGGTACCAGTCCTTGATGTTTTTCCATACATCGCTTCTGGGGTTCTGAACGTGGTGGCTGATCGGTTTTGTTTCTTGATCAGCTAGATCTCTCATCAGTTTGTTCACGTGAAGTGCCGAGACCTGTTCATGGTGGTTGGAGAAGCGTGCGACAAGATCTGCCATTGATCCGGGGCTGCCGTTAAGCTCTGGTGAAAGGTATACTGTGCCATCCTCTTCCTCGTACTGACTGGCCCTCTCAACGTAGCGGTCCGGCAGGTGCTGGATGTCTTCAATACTTGTCTCTATGAAGTCCATACCGATCTTGAACGGCTTCCTGTCCAGATTCTGGTTGTAGTTGAACTCTTCAGGCCCGAAGGAACCTATGATATCATTCGCCAGGTTTCTGGCCTGTCTACCCAGGAGAGAGGAATTTTCATCCGCCAGATCGTTGAACCTTCCCATCTCCATCCGTGTTTCTTTGTAGTTAACATCTATATGCTCCACACGTGGATTAGGGCCTCTGAAGGCCTTCAGGGCTTTTCCGTAGACTCTGTAATCTGTTCCGTTTATGATCCCGTCCATCTGTGAAAGGTTGGTTCTAATGTCATCATCAGTATTGTTTCTTCTCTCCGCGTTTACGACATCTTCTCCAACTGTTATGACTCTTAGATCGCTTTCATGAGGTATACGTGGCTGAACAATGTATTCATCAGGGTCTATAAGCTCTTCTTCGTCCTCTCTTTCGATACCGCCGTCCAGGAAGTTGTAGACCTCGGTCATGCTGTCAAGAGGTTGAACTCCGTCACCGAACGAGCCGTTGTAGGGCTTTGCGATAAAACCGTGTTTTCCTCCGTCACCGATCTGTTTTTCTACGTGTTCTTTACCTCCTTCCAGGAACTCATCGCCTTTGATACTTGGTATCCCGGGAAGGCCTTTGTCCTCGAAATGCTTTGATGTCTGGTACTTGTCCTTGAACAGGTTGATCATATCGATCGGATTGATGACTACATCGTCGTCGCTCTGTTTCAGGTAATCCTTGAACTCTGGCTTCGCACATTTCCGGGCCTTGTTCGACATGTTGATAACATAATTATCGCCTTCTTCAAGGCCGTGAAGGTTTCTGACATTCTGCCATGACTCTGGTGTATGGTAATGATTTGACCAGTTGGACATTGGAGGGCCTTCATGAGAGAAACGGTCCTGAAGGCCTGAAGTCCCTGCTAGAACGTTTCTTCTGCTCTGGTAGAAAGGCTTTCTCTCATCGGATAGCTGACCATAGCTCATGAAAGACATCGGCTCATCCCGGAAACTAGCGTACGGTTCCTTACTTTCGCTCTGCCAGCCATCGATATCCTCGAACTCCAGCTGCCAGCCAGTACCGATACCTTCCACAGCAGACATACTAATATTACTTAGAAGTAACAAATAAATAACTGCAGAAATTTGTAACTGGAGAAAAACAAAAAGGAGGAAAAAGGTGTTGGGGCCTTACCGGACTACCGGAGGGTCTATCACTGGCGGTTCTATAGGCCTGTAGCTTGGTTCGTGGAACCGGATCTCTTTGACTGTCTCCCAGCTGTTCTGGTCGATAACTGTTGCGTTCGTGTCACTGAAGACGTATAGGTTATCGTTGACATAGGCTGCACGTTTCACGTCAGTCATGTTGACTTCTTTGACCTGTTCAAGGCCTTCACTGTAGTCGAAGACGTGACCTCCTTCGCTTCCAGGCAGGAAGAATACTTCGTGCTTCCTATCGATCGTGAACGCATGATGTGAATCCGCGATTTCGGAGTACCAGTCGTCCAGAACTTTTGAGGATTCTATCTCAGGTTCCTCAGTTGAGACATCGAAGATCACGGCCTTTACAGTTCCATCTTCCTCTCCGATGCCCAGGATTCTCTCATCTGAAAGCGGATGTAGGTAAGACGAGTAACCTGGAAGCTTCAGCTCTCCCTCAAGCTCCGGATTCGAAGGATCTGAGAGATCGATTGTGTGGAAAGGATCGATCCTTCTGAACGTTACGACATAGGCCTTGTCATTGACGTACCTGACAGAGTAGATCTCCTCTGTAAGGCCCAATCCCTGGATCTCGCCCTTTCTATCCAGCTGTCCGTCGAGGACGTAGAGATCGTTCGCTGACTCCGCTTCAAACTCCCATGAGTTTCCGACTGTCGTAGCAATCCTCAGGTCGCCGTCTTTCTCGCTGATGGAGAACTGGTCGTTGACCTCTCCGGGGACCTGTCCCTCATTTTCAAGTTCAAGGTCTGTGTTGAACTCTGCTATGCCTGTGGTCGAGAGCTGCCGCTTTCTCTCATCCGTGTAGTTGCCCCAGGCATATTGGAAGTTTTCACGCATCTCCGTCCTCTCATCTCCGGAGAGGCCTTCCATATAGTTTCTTACTGCCTTTTGGACCTCTGTCTCGAGCGCTCTATCGCTTATATCATAGCTCTGGATCTCCTCTATTCTCTCCATAGTTTCCTGGTCGAAGAATTCGTCTCCTCTCTGTTCGAGGAAGTTCAGCCAGACCTCCATCTCCGACTTTCTCTCAAGATATGTCAGGTAGATCGAATCATGTGAAACATAGACAACAGTATTGTCGCCTGAACCGACAAAACCTGTGGTCTTCTCGACGTCCCCGCTTTCCACGTCTATCTTTGAAACTGTATAGGCAGTATCACCGCCCTCAGCTCCTGTAGGCCTGTAGAAATCTGTACATGGCATGCTTACTGAGTCAAGAGGCCTTACAGGACACGGATCTGACTCGGATGGTCTTTCACGTGTCACGAGGTAGATGCTGTCGTTTATCCTTCTCGCTGATTCGACTGAGGCGTTGAGGCCTAGATCCCAGTTTTTATCGTAGTTCTCCCTGTCGTATGAGGCCATTGAGTCTCCGATAAAGATGACTGAGTTCTCTGTGAGGAACATGTCTCCGTTATCTGGTAGTTCATCGGTTTCCGAAAAGTTCTCGGCTGGTAAAGTATTGAACACCGATGTATTTCTCTGGCTTCCTGTCCGGTAGTAACTGTAGTCTGTGTGTTCTGAGGAGTAAAATATTTTTTCACCGCCGTTCTTCAGTATATCCGGCTCATTAACACCTGAGACCTGTATGTTGGTATCCGAGCTTCTCTCTACATCAGAACCTGAGCTTCCTGAAGATCCGTCAAGAGAACTCTCAAAATTCGTACTGAAATCTCTGGTCCTTCCCTGGAAAGACTCTCTAACACCTGAAGATCCAGAGACAAACTGCCTGAAGGCCTGCTCTGACTCGAATTTTTGAACGCTGGTTTCACCAGCTGGCTCAGGGCCTGGCGACGTTACAAGGTTTGAGATACCGAGTAAAGCTGTGGCGACAAGCAAAGCTGTAAAAGCTGAGATAGCGAAGTAATTTTTCATAAAGAAACTATTCGAAATACCTAATTTAAATCACAGGGAAACTGTTCGAAAGAAAAGGAACGTACTCAATGCTTCAAAGCCTCTTTCCCCTCTGTCCCTGCGACCTATTTTTTAACGAAGATAAACCTCTGCGTAAAAAATCCTTACAGGCCTTTTTATACTACACCAGGTGCTTTCCTTTCTCCCCGAGTTTTTCCAGAGTTTCTCCATAGACTTCAGGGTCGGAGACCACGTCATAAGTCCGGAAATCTCCGTTCTGCATTACCAGGCCTGCTTCTTCCAGTATGTTGAGAGCTCTCAAGGCCTGGTCATTCTTGTCCAGATCTTCAGGTCTTAGAGAGTCTTTCCTGTGCATGATATCTCGGTAGTCCTCTGGCCTCGAGACGAGTTCGTAGAGGCCTATTCCCGAGGAGTTTGCGATTGTTTTGTAGGCCTTTTCTGCGGATTCGTTTTCGAACTCCATGACTGAAATATACACTGGATTACAACTTTTATTATCTTACCGCCACAAAAGCAGATGATCGTGTGTAAGGCCTGTTCATAAATGTCGAGGTAGATTTTTTCTGTGAGAGATGGATTTTGAAAATCTGGAGGAAGGCCTTAAGATACTTTTCAATGACAGGAAGACTCCTCTGACTGTCGAAGAGAAAGACGAGGACAGGGCCGTGGTTGAAGGTCCTAACGGCGGGAGGTACGAGATTTTTACAGATGAAGGGACTTTGCTTGTTTCGAAGGAGGGTAATAGGCGTTATTCCTCTTACTGTGAGGATTTGAGGTCTGTTGGAGAATGGGAAAGAGACGAGTTTTCATGGGTTCATTCGAAGACCGGTGCAATAGTTGAGGTTGTCAGGAAGAAAAACGGTTTCTGGAATGTCGAAACTGAAGGCCTTGAAGACAGTGTAGATACTCCTATGTACGGTTACTCGGATAGAGAGTTCGCTGAGGAGGATGCACAGAAGTTTGTGGACAAACATCCTGAGGGAAGGTAACTTTCAGGAAATGGTCTTTCTCTAAAAGCTTCCGCTCAAGTTACTGCTTGTTAATGGATTACAGTGAAGCAGTCAGCGAGATGAGGGAGGATATCTCAGATCCTGACGAGTTCGGCTTCGAAGAGTACAGAGAACAGGTCAGAGAACTGGGAGACCTACAGAAACAGGTTCCTGTCATCCATGTAGCCGGGACGAACGGGAAAGGCTCAGTCTGCAACATCCTCTACCAGATTCTCAGAGAGGCAGGTTACTCTGTAGGCCTGTTCACAGGACCGCATCTCGGAGAACTTGTAGAAAGGATAGAGGTAGACGGCGAACTGATCGAAAGAGAGGAAATTGCAGATCTTTACAGAGAAATCAGGAACAAAGACTTCTCCATGTTCGAATCCCTCGTCATCATAGCTTTCAAACACTACATAAACCAGGATGTAGACATCGCAGTGATCGAGACAGGATGCGGAGGAAAAAGAGACGCCACAAACATCGTAGAACCAGAAATCTCTGCCATAACCAATGTAGGCCTTGATCACAGCGATATACTTGGCGGAACAATTCCCGAGATCGCAGAGGAAAAAGCAGGTATAATCAAAGAAGGAAAACCCTCCGTAACACAGGCCGAAGAACCAGCACTGTCAGTTATCAAAGAGAAAGCACTCAGGAAAAACTCGGAGCTTTCAAAACCTGATGGACACGTCAAAAAAGTAAATGAAAGGCCTCTGGAATTCTCTCACAAGGGGAAGACTTTCAGGCCTTCTGTCCAGGGAGATTACCAGGAGAAAAATATAAATCTGGCAGTAGAGGCCCTGAAAAGAGCTGAAAACTTGGAGATTTCGGCCAAAGATATCTCTGAAGGTCTTGAAGAACTTGAAGTACCTGGTAGAATGGAGGTTATCAGAAAAGACCCTGAACTGGTTCTCGACGGCGCTCATAACCTTGGAGGAATCAAGGCTCTTTCAGAGTCTATAAAAAAATTTGATACAGTTGTGTTCGGCTGCATGGAAAAGAAGCCTTACATGGAGATGTTAAAAATTTTGAGGCCTAATGCTGATAGTTTTGTTCTGACTTTACCGGATAAAAATCATGCCTGGAGGCCTTCGGAGGAGGAGCTTGATTTTGAGGTGGTTGATGATCCTGTTGAAGCTGTTGATGGGGCTGAAGGCCGTACTCTTGTAACCGGTTCTCTTCACCTGGTGGGAGAGATCCGTGGAAAATTCTAGCAGTCCTGATGTTTCTCCAGGAACTGTTGAAAGGTTCTGTAGTGTTCGTCAGCGAGTAACTGTATCCATCTTCTCCGGGTTATCAGTGCTGTTCTTACACCTGCTCTTTTTCCTGCTATAAGATCTCTTAACGAGTCTCCGACAAACATGAAGCTGTCTCTGTCCTTTCCAGAGCTTTTTATTATGTTTTCAAGGCCTTCAGGATTCGGCTTTCTCTCCACATCTCTTGTGCTCAGCAGGAGATCCATCCTGTCATCTAAACCGAATTTCTCTGCCTTGTAATCGGTGCTTTCTCCGGGCGCGTTTGTAAGGCCTGCGGAGTAAGACGTTGATCCGACCCATTTTTCTGCTCCACTCGCGAAACAGATAAGGCCTTCATCGACCCTTTTCTTTGTCTCCTGGAAATGTGCTTCTGAGTATCTCTTTTTCGGATTTTTCAGTGTCTCGAAAAGTTCTCCGTCAAAAGCATCTTTCACCATTTTTTGACTGCTGGAAGGGCTACATCGGAGTTGAGAAATACCGTCTCATCCAGATCAAAGATATAATTCATCTACAGTAAAACTGGAGAATCTCAGATTCAAAGAAGTTACGGATAAGATGATAGAGTGTAAGAAAAAAGAGATTTGACCCGCTCAAGGCCTTTGAAACCTTTTTCCAGGTTTTAGGCCTCTGTTACGTTGACTGCTTTCGGTCCTTTGTCTCCTTCCTCTGTGTCGAAATCGACTTCCATGCCTTCCTCAATACCTTCAATCTCCAGGTCGTTGATGTGGAAGAATACGTCATCATCCATGTCTTCAGTCTCGATGAATCCGTACTTCTTCTCGTCGTGGAAGAACTTAACCTCTCCTTGCAAAGCTAACACCTCCTCAATAAAAAATCACTTAGAACAGAAACCTTTTTCAATATCCTGAACCTGTGGAAAAATCTCAAGGCCTCGAACCAAACGCTAGGAATTACGGGGAGTTCAGGCCTTTTCAAGCTTAGTTTCTTTTGATTTTGAATGTCTCGATATACTCCGGCTCTTTTTCCTCTAGTTCGATATTTTCTACATTTGCGATGCTGGGGCCTTTTCTCGCCCATTCCATTATTTTTGCTACACTGTCTTTCTCGCCTTCAAGAACTGCTTCTACTTTCCCGTTCTCTAGGTTTTTCACCCATCCTGTGACATCGTTGTTCCTGGCTCTTCTCCGCATCGAAGCCCTGAATCCGACACCCTGGACGTTACCGGAGATCATGAGATGGACCTGTTTCATAAAGATAATACAGTGTTTTGAATGGAAAAAGGTTCCGGAAAAAAGATCCGGGTTCCATTACTGTTTCACAAAAGTATAATAGTAGAAACCTCGACTGTTTCCTTATGTTCGACACGAGCAAGGAGAAAGATATACTGGTATCGGGAGTGATGTTCCTGGTCGCTCTCCAGGCCTTTTCCAGGCTCTCAATTATCGCATCAAGCGACATGGTGCTGTGCGGATGCCATCCACTTGTCAGGTTTGCCAACTACCTGTTTATCGCAGTCCTGATAGCAGCAGTATCACTGTCATTCACAGTATCGATCTTCTACTTCAAATCCTTCAGCCACAAAATCTGCCAACCATTCCTCGACAACAAAGAAAGCGAAAAAGCCGAAGAAGAGGCCTCAGAAAAGTAAATCCTTTTTTCCTTATTTAACCCTGTTTTTTACTGGAATTGAAGGCCTTCAAGGTCCTCAACTTCTGTTCTTTCCTCGAGAATCTTTCTTACGTCATCTCTAAACGTGAAATAGATTATCTGCCATCCTTCATCCTCAAGTTTTTCCAGGAACTCGATCTCTTTTTCCACTCTTTCTCTATCCGAGTGAACGAAGGCATTATCCAGTATCAGGAAGCCAGGACCTCCAAGAATCTCTTTCGCAAGCTTCAACCTGACAGCCATGTACAGAAGATCATACGTCCCCTGACTCAGGGCCTCCGGCTCAAGCTCTCTATCATCCTTACGCACGACCTTGATCTTCCTAGAGGCCTTATCATACTTTATATCAGTGTAGTTACTGTCTGTCGCCTCCCTGAACATTTCGACAGCATAACTGCCCTCATCGAACACTTTGTTGAACTCATCCTCCTCTTCCTCCTCCATCTCTTCAAGCACACTGATAGCATCAACAGAGGCCTGAACACCGTCTTCAAGAGTCGAGATAAATTCATCTAGCTGCCTCAAGGCCTTATCAAGATCCTGGACAGTAGCCAGGTCAACTACCTCGTTCTCCACGAACCTTTCGGCTATCGCATCCGAAATAGCTGTGTCAAAATTGGCGATCACTTCATCGTATTCTTCTATGTCTTCTTCAAGACTTTCTTTCTTCGTTTCAAGCTCTTCAACGTTTTTTTCAGCTTTTTCGAGGTCTCCTTCTTCGAACTGTCGGTCGACAGATTCAAAACTGTTGGAGAAACTGTCCAGCTCCTTCTGCCAGTCCTCTATGCTCTCCAGGTCAGCGTTGAAAAGGCCTTTAAGCTCGCCCAGTGTCTGGCTTTTCCTTTTGTCGGCTTTTTTCTCTTTTCTATCCAGTTCTTCCTCGTAGCTGTCCACTGCTTTGACAACGCCAGGTATTGAAGAAGTTTCGATTTCTCTGGCCTCTGCATTTTCTATAATTTTTTCTTTTTCTTTCTCCTGCTTCCTGACCTGCTTTGAACTTCTCCTGTATTTTTCAGCGAAGAAAGCTGCGACGAATAGGGAAACAACGGCTGCACCGATAACGAGGAGTACAGGGTTGAACGCGGCTGCGGTGAAGGCACTCAGAGATACAAGGCCTGATACCAGAGCTCCTGTTTTTGAACCCTGGACCTTTACCTCTTTTTCCTGGAAGGCCTCAGCTTTTTTCCTGAGTTCGTCCAGTTCCTCGAATCCGTGTCTCTCCTTTTTGATTTCCTGGATTTTTTCCTCTGCCTGTCTGAGATTTTTCAGTAGTTGAAGGCCTTTACCGTGTTTTTTCTGTTTCCTGGCGTTTTCCAGCTCGTTTATTTCTCTGTGTTTCGAATTTATCTTTTTCTCCAGAGAGTCTATCTTCGAGTACTTCCCGTAAAGGTCTTCCTCTTCGACTTGATCCGTGAATTCTTCGATCTCGTTTCTCAGGCTTTCGGCTTTCTCTTTCCTGTCAGCCAGTTTTCCTGAACTTTTCCTGTTTTCAAGGCCTGCTTCACTGGTTTTGTTGGTCAGGAAGCCTACATCCGATATTTCACTTCGCAGAGATTCTATTTTCTGGGTCTTCGAGCCGAGAACCCTGTCGGTCACGTCTTTGAAGTAATCGCCGTTGCCGAAATCGTTTTCCCTCTCCGGAAGCCTGAGATCAAAGTCCCGGACAACAAACGCGTTCCTGATATCTCCAGCAGTCACGTCACCGAATATCTCTCCAAGGCTTTCCTGGGAAACATCGAACTCTCTGCCATCTTTTTCCACGGTTAGAAGGCCGTTAGGCTGTTGAGGGACACGGCCGATCCCGTCAAAATCGGAGGAATCTTCTGTAAGCATCTTTGTCAGGGCCTCGACGATCAATGTCTTACCTGACTCGTTCTTCCCGTAGAAGGCGTTCAGGCCCTCCCCTATATCCAGTTCCAGGTCATGAACCGGTCCGTAATGACTTATATCCACTTTCTTGATCTCCAGTTTATCGCTCATGTCTTGAAAGACCTCTCAAAAACTTTTCCTCGACTTCCTCCGGGTTTTCAAAGCTTTTTTCCTCCATCTTCCTCCTGAACTCTCTGTAGATCTCCGAATCTACAATCGAGGAAACAGATTCAAGATTCAATGTGTCAACGCTGACCTCCGCAGGATCAAGGCCTTTCAGTGTTTTCTCGACCCTTTCTGAAATTTCTTCTACATTCTCCTCTGTAAATCCCCGGATCTTTACTTTAACTGAGGCCTTTTCCAGGTCTTTTTCCTCCAGATCCTCTTCTATCTCCTCCTCTATTTTTTCTTCCTCTCCGGGCAGAAGCTCTTTTTCCTTTCTTATGAAGTATTCTGTGTCGATTTCGCGGGTTTCCAGGCCTTTTTCTGTATCCAGGATCCAGATTTTTCTCTTTCCTATCTCGGTGCTTGATATGGAGACAGGTGATCCGGAGTAGGCGAAAGTGGTTTGTCCAAAGGTTTTTCTTGTCGCCGATGAATGGATGTGTCCGGCTAGAACGTAGTCAAAACCTGTCTGAACTATCTCCGAAGGCTTTACAGGAAGATATTCTGTCTCCTCTCCAAAGCCTCCTGAAGCTCCTGCCAGTGTACAGTGAATCATCATTATATTTTCCCTGTCCTCCTCGACGGCTTCTGAAAGAGGCTGAACAAGCTCCGAGAAAGATTTACTAGTATAAGGCAGTGATACTATGTTTACATCGTCGAACAGTTTCTGTGAGTAAGTTTTGTCCTGCAGGATTTCGATGTCTTCCCCGAAGTAATCCTCCTGTCTGAAGGCGGATCTATCGTGGTTTCCAGGTATTACAAGTGTCTGGAAACTGTTTTCCGAGAATAGAGGCCTTACTTCGGTCTTCAAATTTTCTATATTTACGTTTGCATCGAAGAGGTCTCCCGTGATCAGAAGTAGTTCGGCCTTTTCTTTTTCACATATTTCTATGATCTCTTCAAGCGCTTCCGTCCTCTCAGGGTGGTCCTGTGAGAGATGGACGTCCGCAGTATGAACTATCCTCACATCTCCAGATTTATTCACCGAGCCTTAAATCTTCTTCACAGAATCACTGGAAACATATTCAAGGCCTTCGTTCTCAACACCGTACTGGAGCGCTCCCTGGATCTCATCCTCACTGTATGGAGGCCTTATCTCGTTCATCAGTTCCTGGACAGAGAACTCTTCTCCTGTTTCGAGAACAGGTTCGACAAAAGTACTGTAGACATGGCTGTACTTCCGTTCAAGTGCTTTCTCGACTTCCTGATCCGAGACATGGCCCCGGAAATGCATGTACCTCCAGCTGTCCTGTTCCTCCTCGTCTTCGTCTTCAAGAACTGTGGTCCCGGAGTTCATCTCTGGGTTCCTAATTTTGAACTGTAATTTTTTATCCGCTTACTAAGGCCTTCTGTAGCAGATTATGTGACTAATTTCTCCCTCTGTTCTGACTGTGATGTTGTTTTCTCCCTCGTCTATCTTCTGCTCAGGTATGTTGTAGGACTGTGTTTCAAACCTTTTGGGAAGCCTGACAATCTTCGAGTAACTGTTCAGTTCTATCTCAGCCTCCTCCACCTGTTTCAGGGGTGTGAGATCGATTTCATAGGAGTCAGTGCAGTGAGGTGTGACGCCTAAGGTTTTCGGCAGTTCCAGTTCTCCGCCAGTATTTGTCTCTACGTTTTCCGCCGTAAAGTTCAGTATGGTTCCGTCTCCGATTACTTCGATGCCGGATGGAAAACCGTTGGCGAAGTCAAGACAGAAGTCCAGATCTGTTTCTGTAGATGTAAGGCCTTTTCTTTCAGCTTTTTCTGCCGATGCTGAGAAGGCTTTACAAACTCTTCCAGAGATGTTTTTTTCGCCGGTATAGGTCAGATTCTTCAGAGTCCATTTTTCGATCTGGAGCATCTTCTGAATGACTTCTCCTTCTCCGACTGTGCATGAAACGCTTTCACTGGAGGGATCGGTTCCGCAGACAACTGTTTTTTCTTCCAGGACATAGGCCTTTGTCGAGACAGTTCCTCCCGGCGTTTCCCTGTCGACAGTGTATACTTCTCCTCCTTCAAGGCCTTTTACCGTGATTTCTGTGTTTTCAGGTGCTTCAGGGCCTGTAGCCGTGTATTTTACCTGGTACGTGGTATTTTGGCTCTGGTTTACGAGTTCTTGCATCTTCTGTTCTGGAGTTTCTGTGTTTTCTGTCGATGTGCATCCTGATGCGATAAGGGTTATGAGGATGAGGAGTACGGTTTTCTGTCTCATGTTTGCGTGTTCTGACTCTCTGTTATAATTTCTTTCGTATCTCCGTTACATATAAATCGCCGAGCCGATAAATTTTTTTCTAGGTGGATAATTGAGATGGGTTTTTCGCTTTCAGGGCCTTTTCCGTTTTTCACGAACGATGAATGGGAGAGAAGTATCGTCCTGAGATTTGGTAGCTATTCAAGAAGCAGAAAATCAGGCCTGCATTTCAAGATACCTTTTATTGAGAAGCCGGTGACTGTGCCGGTCTATGAGGATTCTGTGGATGTGATGAAGCAGGAGGCGATTACTAGGGATAACATCCCGGTTTCAGTGGACGGCGTGGTCTTTTTCGAGGTAAAGGAGAATACAGAGGACGTCAAGGACGCGATCGTAAATGTAGGGGATTACAAGAAACAGACACTGAACTACGCTACAAGTATTTTAAGAGATCTTGTCGGTAAAAAGGAACTGGACGATCTGCTGCAAAGAAGAGACGAGATCGGAGACGAGATCAAAAGCCAGCTGGACAATAAGACCGACAGCTTTGGAGTGAGAGTACTGGACGTCGAGATACAGAACATAAATCTGCCGGAAAAGATGGAAAGAGCAATGGCAGCCCAGGCAGAAGCAGAAAGAGACAGAAGAGCAAGGAGAACGAACGCACAGGGAGAACTGGAAGCAGCAGTCAAGCTACGTCAGGCCTCAGAGATCATCGGTGACAAAGGCTACCGCATGAGAACGCTACAGACTCTGGACTCTGTAGCAGCGGAAAACTCCACCATTGTAACCTTCCCGACAGAACTGATCGGAGGATTCCAGTCAGAGGAAAACGAGAAAGGCCTCCAGCAGGTCCTGGATAACGTGAGCGATATAGACCTCTCCAGCTTTGATATAGGAAACCTTGAAGACATGAACGGAGAGGAAATGGGTGAAGAGATCAAGGGAAAGATAGAGGACCTGAAAGAAGGACAGCAGTAGAAAATTAAGGCCTCAGATCCCTCCTCCAGGTTTATTCTTCTTTTCCTCGGATTCCTCTCAGTGTATTATTTTTCGGTTCCAGTTATTATTCTACAGAGGTTTTAGCAGATAAAAAGATCGGAACCCGGTAACTGTTTATGATACCTTTCGAGGAAAAACCAGGTCTGACACCGACAGAAAAGGCTGCCAGAGAAGTACTGGAAAGTAACTGGGACAATGTAATACGGACCAGTCCAGGTGTTATGGAGGATTTCCAGGAAAAGTTTCCGAAGGCCTGTGACCTGGTAAGCGAAAAAGTCAGAAGGGAAGGAGTTGAAGATCTTGGAAACGTTTTCAGGCCTGGCATACCGGATTTCCTGGCTTTTGACGACAACGGAGATTACTGCTTCGTAGAGGTCAAAGGAGAGGGCGATGGCTTGAGGCACAGCCAGTTAAAATGGCTGAAAGATTTCAGAGAGATCAGGACAGAAATCCTTTTCACTGACTCAAACGAAAAAGTGACGGATAAAATGGATGCGGAGAATATCGAGGCCTACAGCTTCAGATCCTCCGATAGAGCTGGAGAGGCCTCAGTCCAGGATGGGAAAGATGGTTTCAAGAAGGTTCAGATCCCGGAGACACTGTCAGCGATCGTGAAGCTGGAAGAAGGTGACAGCGTTCAGTGGAGGCTGAAGAACAGGACAGAACTTATTCTTGATACGAAATAACGACAACTACTTAAGTGTTACTGTTAAGTAACAACATATGACTGATGGTTATGATCTGCCTGATCCTCTGGAGGAATCGGATTATGAGGAGGTTAGAGCGGATGATATAGTAGGCCTTGATCATACTAAAGGTTTTGTTGATAAGTTGGCTACCTATATTAATAATCTGGAGTATTTTGAGGATCAGGGAGCGGAGTTTCCTTCTGGCGTTGTCTTTGTCGGTAAACGTGGTACTGGAAAGACCATGATGTCGAGGTATGCAGCTACTGAGGCTGATGCTGCCTTTGTAGATGCACAACAGTTTGACTGGAATGACCGGAGTCCGACGAATGAGGTGGATGATGTATATAGTGCTGCGACAGAGTATTTTGAGGAGACCGGTAATCCTGTTTTGCTGTTTCAGGATGAGTTCGATGACGTGTTTGATCTTAATGGACGTAGCAAGAGCGATCAGGCTACCAAGCTCATGCAGCAACTTTCAGGTGCAGGAGGTTCGAGTTCTCCTGGAGTCTTTTTCATGGGCACAGCTAACGAGATACCTTCTCGTTCAAATGATTCGGATAGAGCGCTGTTCAGAAAGGGCCGTCTGGAAGATTATCACTTCTCAACACCGTCTCAGGAACAGCGTGAACATCTAATCCAGCATTATGTAGACAGGAAATACGATGAACATGATGTAGATGCAGAATCACTGGCCATGATGTTCAACGATCGGGCAACACCCGCAGATATAGAGGCCCTTGTGAACCAGGCCTATACCAACGCATTGATGAGAAAGGAAATGGACACTGATGGATCAGACCTAGAGGTGACCACAGAAGACCTGGCTCAGGAGCTGGTACAGGATCGGCTGAAACAGAAAAACGATGTCACCCGGAGCAAGGAGGAAAGAGAGAAAACTGCCGTACACGAAGCCGGGCATTATCACGTAGCCAGCGAAGTAGGAATCGGAACACCGATTGTAACTATCGAACCGCAGATCGAATCACTTGGCCAAACATACCTTGTAAATCCAGGCACAGGCATGGACTTTGACAAAGGCCTCGAATACGCAGCGACAATGCTGGCAGGTTACGTAGCCGAGAAGAGGAAGGGATACGATCCTATGGGAGGCCTGAGCGGAGATCTCAAGAAGGCAGACAGCCTAACAGAACAGATGGAAGAAGTCATGGATATAGATACCTTCTATCATAACTTCGTGGACGAGGAAACAGAACCTAACATAGAATCGATGGTAGACAGGAGCGAACTCAATGACCTTATGCAGAACCTCTCAGAGGATCAAGACAAGCTCGCAGAACTCATGGAAAGTCTCAACATACTTAACTCCGCAGAAAGAGGTCAACTGCCTGTAGGCCAGTCCGCAGTTAAAGTAGCAGCCCTGCAGAAAGCCGACCAGATCCTGGAAGAAAAAGAACAGAGCGGAGAATTCGACAGGACTGTAGACACACTCCTAGAAGAGGAAACAGTCCTAGGAGAAAAACTCTAGCAAAACCAGAGTCTACAGAAAAAAATTTCCAGAGTTCATCCTGAAGGCCTTTTCACTGTATATACCTCTTTGCGTGTTTTTTATCGGTTGTTGTCTAAAACTGGTTCATGGAGAAGGTCGTTGGCGAACTGAAAGGCCTTGAAGGTGTGAAGGCTGTTAGGCGGTTTTCTGGTAGTCTGCGTGTAGAGCTTTTTTCCAGGCCTGTATCCGGTTCTGATGTGGTAGAGATCTCCGGGGACCTCAGGAGGATTTCCCAGGAGGTCAGGTCTGTTCTTGAGGATGCTCGAAAGGAAGGTGTTATGGAGAGCTGGGAGTGGGTTGTGAAACCGGAAAAGAAGTACCGTGATTCAAGTCCGGTTGATGGAGTATCTGATCGCTCGGTTAAAGGTTATGACCGAGGATTTTACAGGATTTCGTTCAGACCGGCTAGAAAGTAAAATCGATCAAAGGGTTGCCTGTGTATTCTTCTGCGTCCAGATGTTTTGAGTACCGGCCTATCTTTCTCTCAATTGTTTCCCGGTCCTGTTCAGCTATCTCCGCCAGTTCTTCTGTGAAAAGGTGATATGTCATTGCTGCGGAGAATTCTTCGTTATCTTCTAGGGGTTCAACTGCTTCCTCATCTAGATAATCTATCGCCAGGGCCTTCCCGTCCTGGAATCTTACGTTATCCGGCGATAGATCGCAGTACGTATAACCGTTTTCAGCAAAGCTCTCGAAAACCTCTACCGATTCCCTGACTACGTGGTCCAGGCCGTATTCTTCCAGTGCGTCCTCGAAACTCTGCGGGACGTCGTCTTTCTTCACGAGGTCCTGCTCACCATCTGTGAAGATCCAGATGTCTACAACGCGGGCAGAACCGTTGAGATCCCTGTAGACCTGTCTGATCTCATCTTTCTTCCTTTGAGGCACCAGATAATCATTTCTGAGGCCTCTATAGACTTTCCTGTTCCCATCCTCGTTTAACTGTTTGCTTTCCTCTATTATTCTTTCATCCTCTCTTTTCTCAGGGCTATGGGAGCGTTCTACAAAGCCCTCAATCGGATTCATGGAAAGCAGAAACTATAATTGAAAAGTTTTATATCTAAGAAATATGGAGAAGGAAAAGGCCTTTCTACGGTTAACTGCCTGTTCCGAAGAAGTTGACCTCGTCTCCGTCGTAGTTCTGGATGTTTTCCTGCCAGTTCGCGCCGGTGATATCTCCAGGATCGTAAGGATGTACCTGGAAAGTTACCTGTCTGCCTTTCTGCATTTCAAGTTCTTCATGCTCCAAAATTAGTTCAGGAACCTCTTCACCCTGATAGACCGCTCCAATAGGCATAGCCTCCTCCGGAAGAACCTCCAAAGGGATGTAATCAGTGTTCACTTCGCTGTCCTTCCTGTAGGTCTGTTTGCCTTTCCTCAGAGGAGTTATCTCGTCATCAGGCCTTCTGCCAGTTAACTGTGCCATGCCAGTTTCGTAGGCCTCGAACCCGGGACTGTGTGCGTAGACGAGGAGACGCGGATGATTCTCTACCTGGCTCCTTGAATCAGAGAGCATACCGTGGTACAGGTTCATGTTTCCGGATATAGTTCCATCGGAATCCTCGTTAACAGCTCTCCGAACCTGATCCTCCACATCAAGCTTACTGTTTTCAAGCATTGTCTCAAGATCTCCAAGGTCGTCTTCGTCAATCACAGCATACAAATAGGGTTATAAAGTTATAAAACTTGCTGTAAACCGGTTTGAATCAGTATAGATAAAGTTGAAGCTGCTTTTAGGAAAATTGTAGGAGTTCCAGATGTTAAAGGCCTTCACACGTACAGAGAAAAAGTTTTCCTGTTTCGGCCGGGTCCTGTTCTTTTCCTCCTGAGTTGGAGTGGAAAAGCCAGGTTTTCCCAGCCTACTGACCTCGATGAAATACTGGTCAGCATGGAAATAGAATTTAAGGCCTTCGAGAAGATACTGTTACACCGTTTGAGGGCCTTGAACATAACCAAGTATTTGTGTGCTGTGTATTATATATTTTTCTCTGTTTACTTGAGTTTATCGCTGATGTCTCCGAATTCTTCTTCCATTTCTTCCTGTTGGTAGGTGATGCCTGTTGTGAGGAGTAGTTTCATTCCCTGTGATACTTTCATATCTACTTCGTGGAGTTTTTCCTCCTTTACCATTCTGAGCCTTCCCATCGTCGGGTTAGGACTGTAAGGTAGGTAGACCGACTGGTAGTCTTCGCCTATCTCTTCCTTGACCGGCTCAGGTGCCTCTGAGGTGACAAGGCCTAGAGAGTAGACCTCTTCGTAGGGTATTTCGACAAGGACGATTTTTTTGAATTTGCTGTCGCCTGTGAATGATTCGCTTATCCTGTCAACTGTTGCGTAGACTGATCCGAAGACAGGTATTTCTTTGACCAGTTTCTCCAGCTTCTTTGAAAGTCTCTCGGAGGCCCTGTAGCTTGAGATGTAGCCAGCGAAAGTTATCGCTGCGACTACAAGAATGATGGTCGCTGCCTGGGCTATTATCTCTATATTACCTGTATAGGCAGCTAGATTGGTGCTTCTGACTAGAGGATTTACCAGAAGAAATAGCTGATCGGCCAGGAACTTCACCACAATAATCGAGATAAGCAACGGCAGGAGCATCACAAGGCCTGTGCGGAAGCTTTCCCTCAGAACCTGAATCCTGCTCATAAACTATAACTTAACCTGTTCCTGTTTAAAACTCACTCGGGAAAGAACAGAAACTTGTCTAAAAAGATCTTTCAAATTGTTTCTAGTAGCTTTCCTTCTCTACGCCTATCCCTGAAAGATGGATATGCACCGCAATCTGGTGGGAACATGTCTCACCCTGGAAAGGGCATGGACAGAAAGTCTTCCCGGAATCAATATCCACTCCTACAGTATACGTGTCAGTATCTCCCTCGACCTCGTACTGATACCTGTCCCTGGAACGCGATTTCAGATCGAGTTTGTTCTCATCAATCATTCTGCGGGCCTTGCCCCATTTATGCAGGTTCTCCCGTTCAGAACGGGACATCTCATCCTCAGCCATCGAATACAAACCAGGTTCCGAAACTTAAAAACAGGAGGAAAAAGGCCTTCAAAAATCCAGGTAAGAAATAGTTGAAAAGTGTGAGAGATGAAAAAATAAAGGGAAGATTTATGGTTGTTTACGCGTTTATGGCGTGTGTTCTGGCAATCACCTTTGGTTTGAAGTTTTCTGTGCTTGTTTTGTGTTTTCGCATCCGTCAGTCGGAGGCCTTTGTGTGTTCGAAGCGATGTAGCTGTTGCTGTGTTGGTATGTTGTTTGTTTAGTGTTGGAATTCTTGTTCGGAAGTTGATGTCCGACGTTTTTCGGTTGAGTCCTTTTGCCCGGGGCCCACTGAGTTGTGAGCCAGGCCAGGTCGTCCCAACCTACTTATCCTGTATCAGTTATACAGGATATTCGGAATGGAAAACACTTGATAGATAAAGGTCACACAGCGATTGGTTGACAGGTGCGTTCCGCTTGTTGCGGTGTGTGCTGCGTGACTCATATTTATTCTTTACGATCCGGCATTTATAAATGTTGCGCTCGAAGTTGTGGAGGCCTTTACCATGAGGTTTTTTCGTGTTCTGGGGGGATCTACTGTTTTTGAAGGATTATGTCGAGGAGGTTTTTGAGGATTCCAAAGATTACTGGTCCCAGGAAGAGGCCTACGGGTCCGAAGAGGCCTACTCCTCCTATGAGGCCTATGAGGATGAAGAATGGGTGTATGTCTGCTTCGTCGTCTACTACGAGGGGTCTGAGCAGGTTGTCGCTTCCTCCTACTATTACTGTTCCGTAGATAAGTAGTAGGACTCCTGATGTTATCTGTCCTTCTAGCATGAGGAATAAGGCTGCTGGCGCCCAGATGAGGGCTGCTCCGACGATGGGTATGAATCCGAGCAGTATCATCATGAATGTCCAGAACAGGATGTTCGGTACTCCGAAGATCCAGAGGCCTATGCCTGAGAGTATTCCCTGTGTGAATGCCATGAGGACGTGTCCTTTGACGACTGACCATACCGATCTGGCGGTGGATGTGTAGAGCATGTCCTGTCTTTCCGTTGTTATGTAGTCGAATTTTTTGGTCCAGTCGATCATTTTTTTACCGTCTTTCAGGGCGTAGAATTGCAGGAAGAGCATGAGAGAGATACCTATTGACAGGTCTGCTGCAAGGCCTATAACAGATGAAAGGCTGGATGGCAGTGTGGATGCTACTTGACCGACAAGGTTTCCTGCTCTCTGCTGGAGATCGACGTTCTGTCCTGTGTACCGGGTGATTAGCTGTTCAGCAGTTTCTATGGTTTCAAGGCCTTCTGTAGTATTGATGTTTGAGACAAGCTGTGCTGCGTCTCCTCCGACGGCTCCGAGAAGTATCAGGAAAGGCAGGATCGCCATGAAAACTGTTACAACGAGGACCAGGGTGGCGGAGATGTGAGGCCCGAGTTTTTCTCTAAACTTCTGGAACAGAGGATAGGTTACGAAAGCAAGTAGAAGGCCTGAGAGAAGGTATCCTATGTATGGAGATATCATCAGGAAACAGATGAACGCGATTAAGACAGTAGCTGAATAGATAAACGCGTTCTGCCGGTCAAACTCCATGAACTGGTTTTAGAACATGAATGAATTAAAATTTTCTGCCAGAGAAGTATAACCGAGATAAAAGTAGAGGAAAACAAGGATGAGTCAGTACCTCGGCCTCTCCCACAAATATGATCGAATCTTGTTTTCAACTACCGGATATATTTTATCTGTTCAAAAGGTTTGGAATGGCCGTCTTTTTTTGTAAGAAATTTAAACAGGGAAGTAGTAAACTAGCTTATGACTGAAGTTGAGAGAATTACGACGGGGATTGAAGGCCTTGATGATTTGATTGACGGTGGTTTTCCGGAGAGTTCTGTTACTTTGATCTCAGGCGGTACAGGTACGGGTAAGACTACTTTCTGTAACCAGTTCTTGATGGAGGGAATCAGTAAGGGGCAGAAATGTCTGTATATTTCTACTGAGGAGCCTATCGAAGCTATCAGGGATGATGCTGTTGTATTTGGATGGGATCTTAGGAAGCATGAGGATGAGGGAGATCTCAGGATGGAGTACAGTGAGCCGTCTGAAAACCAGTATCTTTCTGGACAGGTTAAACAGTTACTTCACAGCGGAGACTATGACCGGGTGATACTGGACTCGATGAGCGTCTTCACCACTTACTGGGGCGACAAATTTGAAGTCAGAAGAAACCTTCAGGACTTGGTCAAAATGCTCAGGAAATCCGACTCAACAGTAATCATGACAGCAGAGATCCCTGAAAACAGTGAGAACTCACTTTCCCGATCAAACGTATCTGAGTTCGTAGCCGACGGAGTAGTAGCCCTTTACTACGAATCGATGGGAGAAGGAAGCTTCAGAAACATCGAAGTCAGAAAAATGAGAAGAACAGATCACACACCGGGAACACATCCTGTAGAGATAACAGATAATGGAATCAAGATGAAAGAACAGGCCGGATTCTAGAAAAAGGCCTTAAAAACATTTTTTCTCTATATTTCTCCCGCACAAACAGTGGTTTTCTATAAAGATTCGTAAGCCTCATGGATTTCCAGTCCGTCCGCTGTAACCTCGAAAGGAAAGATATCTGTTTCATGGTCGGTTCTACGCATCTTACGTATCTTCAGTGTTCTATTGTAGTCTTCTGCGACTGGTACGAACTCCAGCAGTATGACTGTATCCACCAGGTACTCTATGATGCCCTCTTTTGACAGGCCTTCCGAGGTTTCTGGTATGGATCCGACCAGGACTGCGGTGACTCCGGCTTCTCTCAGGTTGTTCATCAGGCTGGACAGGGCGACACGTGACATGTATTCATCCTGTATGAACATCTGTACAAGTGAGACTGAATCGATTACTACTCTTTCTGCTCCTATCTCTTCTATAGCATCGTTTACCTGGTCCAGGAGGTCTGAAATATAGCTTCTGACGATCCTGGAAATGTTGTCCATATTCTGGCTGGGGAAAACAGGTTTGATGGATAATACACGGACCTTGTCCTGTCCAGCAAGCGAATCAAAGTCCCAGCCGAACATCGAGTTTATATCCTCGAGTATATCCTCCTCCCTCTCTTCTGTCGTTACATAAACTCCTGGCTCTCCTTTTTTCGCACCCTCCCAGATATAGTTCGAACAGAACGCAGTCTTACCCGTACCTGTCTTACCCGTGATCAAGTTCATAGTGCCTTTGACAAAACCACCTTCCATCTTGTTATCAAGATTAAGAGCACCAGTGGTAACTCTTTCAGTGCTGTAATCGTTCTTCTCAGTCACCAGCACATCCTCATCTTCACCGTCATCAGAGGCCTCCTCATCTTCTTCAGTCGTTTCTTCAACCTGTTTTTCAGGCCTCTCCACGGGCTGAGGATGAGTAAACGGATGTATCAAAGAATCCAGAAGCGATCTGTTCTCGACCTCTTCATGTCTGTGTTCGTCTCCTTCATGTTCATTATTTTCATTTTCATCTACATCCAATTTATCCTCAGAGCCTTTTTCAAGGCCTTGTCCAGGATTTTCGGTAATATTTTTTTCTTCTGAGTTCTTGCTCCGTGATGGTTTCTTTTCTTTTTCTACAGTTTCCAGGGTTTTTTCTTTCATCTCTTTTACAGTTTCTGAGAGGTCTGGTACTTCTCTACCGAGTTTTTCCTTCAGATGTGGAGGCTCGATTTCACCTTCCATAGCTCTGTCGAAAAGATTTTTTTCCTGTTCAGAGGCCTTTTTCTGTCTTGAAGCCTTTTTTTCTCCGGTTTTCTGGTTGCTATTTGGGACCAGCTGTTTTTCTGTTGCGTCCTCTCCTTCTCTGAATATTACGCCAGAGTTGAAGCTGTCTTTGGAGATTTTGAGTCTCCCTTTGAGGTCTGAGGCCTTTACCGTTATGTTTTTGACTTCTCCTGGTGCGAGGTCAAGTAGTTCTGTGTCCAGGTTTTTCTTGCCGGAGTAGAAGTTAATGAAGTCGTAGAAAAGGTCGTCTGACTGGTTCTGGAAGGATACCTGTACCTCTTTTCCAGAGCCGTTGTCTTTTTTCTTGAACTGTGTTACTGCGACCTTGTTTCCAGGCATAATATTTTGTTTGTTCCGCCCCTTGAAAAAGAGTTCTATTCTTCTTGTTCATCTTTGAGGTTCTGGCGGGCCTTTCTGTTGGCTGCCCACCATTTCTCCATTTCCTCCATGCCTTTCCACGGTGCTTTCAGGTAATTCTCCAGCGTAAGTTTGCTCATTAAGAACCCGTCCAGCTCTTCTTTAAGATCTTCTTTGTCTCCGCGTAGCTGGAGTACCTCATTCTGTCTTTCTGTCATCATTTCGTTGAATGTATCCTTGTCGATCTTTCTCTGGAAGTACTGTTTCTCTCCTTTCTTTCTTGCGTCCACAGCACTTTCCAACTGGCTGTTAATCCTTGTCAGCTCTGTCTGGATCCTGTAGTATGGTATTCCAACCATCACAGCCAGGAAGAACAAAATATACAGACCTACAAATCCTGCTGCCCACTTCCACCAGTTCAACAAGATGTATTTCTTCCAGGAGGCGTTATCGAGCATCTTTCTAACTGTTTCAGCGTCAGATCTGGCTTCGACAACTGAGGCCTTAAGGCCCTGAAGGTCATCTCTTTGGATGGAGGAGTTTGCCTCTTCTAGATGAGATGTCAGGTTTTGATAGGCCTTTTCCATGTTTGAGGTATCTATTCCTGCGATCCTGTAGTCGCTGATGGTGGAGTTGAGGATTCCTGCACGTGTCCTGAGATCGGTGTAGTTTTCAACTGCTGAGTGTCGGCTGACTTGATAATTTATAGGCCTGCTGGTCGATTCGTTTGGACTTGTTAATTTTAGGGTCCCGTTGTAGGATCCTGGTTTTACATGAAGCGGGGAGTAGACGTTCAGATCCAGGTTTTTCTCTCCTTCAGCCGGTATCGTGACCGATTCTTTCTTCTCTGAGCCGATCATAAAGCTCAGGTTGCAGCAGGTTCCCTCGACGTCCAGGTCTACGGTCAAGGCCTCGCTTTTCTCGTTGTAGACAGCTACTCTTGCACTGTAGTTTCCTTTCTGTGATACGGACTCGTTGTTTGGCGTGACTGATGTAGGGCCTGCGTATGAGAAGCCTTCCAGAGTTTCTGTGGAGAAAATAATCTCCTGGGTCGAGTTGGCTTCGCCAGAGGCACACATAATGTTGTAGCTGTACGTCACACCTTCTTCTGCAGTTAACGGCGTGCTGTGATTCACTCCGCCGGTTTCCTGGAAATCTGAGGCCTCATCGAATGGGACGGCCTCTGGAACCCTGTTCCTTGAATAAACGCATTCGGCCGCGATATTGGTGTTCACAGACAGGTTCACCTGTTCGGTTCCCGAAGGGATGCTTGGAGGAGGCGACCGTCTTACAATCTCCATCGAAGGCCCTCCTCCAGAGAATCCTCCACCGCCTCCTGAAGGCAGAGCCTGTTCCTCATCGCCACTGTTCGGCGGTTTCCCGCCTGGTACGACTTCGAATGTGCCGAATGGAGGTTCGTCCTCCGCACCTGTAGGATCCTGGCTCTCCGAGTTACCCTGGTATGAACCTCTGAGCGTGAAGGAATAGCTGCCTGTCTGGTTCGGGGCTGTCAAGTTCTTGACATAATTATCTGTCTCCAGATCTCTCAACATGAGTTTGTAGTTGCTTGGACAGGCATCACAGAGTATAAACGGCTGCCATGTCTGAGGCAGAAGCTCTCCATTCTTCTTTCTCCAGTCAGAGGTCACGAGGAAGTTCTCACCTGGAGCAACGTACTGATCGTTGTTCAGACTTACGTCGAATACCCTGTGAACCGGCATGCTGGCCGAGGCCTTTCCTTTGTTTCCTCTGCTTGAGGCCTCAGCGTATATGCTGTAGTAGATAGGGTCTCCGCCAAGTTCATTGGTTATATCTGGCGGATAATCTCTTTCAACTGTGAACTCTGTCCTTGAAACGTTCTGGCCTTCGACCAGTGAATGATTGGAGTTGCTGTATTCTATCGAGGAGTTCAGGCTGTAGTTTTTGACCTGATCTCCGCTTGCGTCCAGGACATCGAAGCTTATGACCGCATCTTCTTCCTTCATGTATATGCTTTTGTCGGTATCGATCTCTATACTGTATCTATCGGTGACTGTGAAATTCTCTGCGACCATGTAGCTGTTTCCGGAGATATCGTAGGCCTTGAGAGTTGCTGTGTAATTTCCTGTCTGGTTCAGGTTGTTGAACTCCGTTTGATAGGTCTGTTCTCCGATTCTCTCCATGTTTATGGTCTCTGTAGCGTTTGACGGGTTAGGATAGCCGATCTCTAGCGTTGAGTTTTTGATTATCGAGTTGTCTGTTATATTTGCAGAGAAATCGAGTGTTTCATTAAGGTTCAAGTCTTTTTCCGATAGGTTGAAGGAGTTGATCTGAGGCCTTTCATTGTCCTGTTCTGTGACTTCTACGGAGACTTGTTTACTCGTGTTTCCTCCGTTTTCTGCCTCGAGGATAGCTGTTATATCTGCTGATCCTGTGTTTTCCGGGTTTACTGTAAGCTGTTCGGTCCTTGCTCCTTCAGTGTAGACGAGATCATCTACACTCTGGGCAGATCCTGTGCTGAGAACTGTTTCGTCATTTGAACCGGGCTCGAAGGCGAGGTTTTTCAGGCTCCCGTTGATCGGTGTGAGTCTCCATTCAAGGGATGCTGAACTTATGGTCTCCGGTATCTCCAGAGTCCTGTTGTTTCCTGAGTCCAGAGATTCTACTGAGCTGTTCCCGTACCTGACGAAGACGTCTGAGGTCTGATTAGTGACTTTGAGGCCTGCGTTTACCGTGACGTTGAAGGAGTAGTTTCCTGAGTTATCGAACCGGTCGAATTTAAGAGTGTTGTTGAGGCCTACATCGGTGTATTCTCTGGACCGGTTGAGGCCTTCTGGTGTGGACGCGTTTACCGTGACTCTCTGGACTTCTGTGGAGTTTCCTGTTATGTTTACTGTGAAGTTGACAGCTTCCCGGTTTTGTATATTGGTCTTTGAAACAGAGGAGTTGAGTCTGAGTTCTGTCACCTTGAACTGTGAGTTGAGCGTGGTCTGGTTTGTGTTTTCTCTCCGGTCTGAGGCATAGACTTTTTTGAGCTGGTAGATTCCTTTTTCAGATGTTTTGTTGAAAGAGTTTGCCCATTCGTTTTCTATGTCTCTGTCCAGGGAGAGGTTCTGTGCCGTGCCGTTCGGATATTCAAGGGTCAGGTTTGCATCGGCGACTTCGACGTTGTCGGTTAGTTCTGCCAGAAGATCTATGGAGTCGTTGACGTTTACTCTTCTGGAGGAAGGCCCTGCATCAACAATATCGGGTTCCTCTGCGTCCAGGAACTCTACCTCGATCTCCTTTGAGTCCCTGTAAACTCCTGTAGCATCCTCGAGGACAGCGTCATAGGTGAAGTTTCCTGCCTCGTCCGATGAGATATCCGCGAACCTCTCACTGAGATTTTCTCCAGTTCCAAGGTTTCCAAGTTCTCTCGATCTATCCTCGAGGCCTCCAGAGGAGATAGAGAGACTCGTGTTCAGGGCTGTACCGGTGCTGGTAGATGTCATATTGTTCACTGGCTCGAGGGTCAGGTTGAAGCTGTCAAACTGGTCCAGCGTACATGCAGGACTACAGGAACTGCTGTTTATCTCCAGTTCGGGAGCACTGATCTTTACCTCGCTCTTCCTCGTGTTATCAAGCAGTTGAGATGTGAAATTACCTTCAGTATCTTGTTCAGGAGTGAAGGCCTCTGAATGAGCTGTCACCGATACCTCAGGGCTTCCTCCGGTGTATGATAGGTTAAAGAAGTTTTCCTGATGGGTCACGTTACATTCTGATGTTTTACAGGATACGTTTTCCAGCTGGAAGTATGGGTCAAAGGTTTCTCCCGGACCGGAGGGCGGAACGTAGACTTTGAGCTGCCTCTCTCCTTGAGTCCTGTTGAAATCTACTGTGTAGTTGAAATCCGTGCTGTTCCCTGCATCTACTTCTTTCATTCCACCTATCTCAACGTTTTCGGAGTAGTTCATGATCCTGAACTCCGGAAGGCTTGAGGAGACCCTGGTTCTGTTCCCTGCTCTATCTTCCAGGTACACTTTCTGGACGGTGTAGAGGCCTGTTGTCGTATTGGCCAGGTTTTTGGTCCAGAGGCCTTCGGTCAGGTTTCCTTCCTCGAGTTGAAGTGATTTGTTCCAGTTTTCCCCATCGCTGCTTATCTCGGCAGTAACTTTTTCCATCTCTATGTTCTCGGATACGTTCAGCTCCAGCTTGATCTCTTCTCCCCTGTACACCCTGGTTTCGTCGAAGAATCCGTCTTCTGATACGGAGAGGCCTGAGTTCTGGAGTTCTGGGGCTTTGTTGTCGAAGGTGTATATGTACTGCTCTGTTCTGAGGTTTCCTGCCGTGTCGTTCAGCAGTATTTCCAAAGTCCGGTTTCCGTTTTCGGTCCATCCTGGCTTGAAAGGTTGGTCGGTTTCCAGGTCTTTCAGGCCTTTTCCTTCGTCCCATTTCGAGTAGTTCATGTCTGAGGTCGGTTCCTGGAATCCTAGGCTTATATCTTCGCTGCCGTTGATTACTGTTTCTGGTGCTGGCTCCGGTCCTGTGTATATTTCTGGTTGCTCTGTGTCTATGGAGTAGAACTTCTGATCTGTCTGGTATAGCGGAAGTTCTGGATGGGAGGCATTTATCTCGACCTGACATATTCCTCCTTCCCTGTCGCAGCTTTCCGAGATATCTACAGTGTAGTTGGTGTTACAGAGCTGTGTCTCCCGCCATCCTGTAGAGTTAACTTTCACCTCACAGTAGAGATCTCTCGAGTCAACTACATTGTCACTGATGTTTCTGGCTACGTTAAAGTTCGAGTTCTGCCACTCAGCATCCGGTGCGGTCAGATCAACTTCCGGAGGACTGTTATCGACTTTGAACTCCACCATTGAGCTGTTAAGGTTACCTGCCTTATCCTCAGCGACGATCTTGACTCCACAGGTATTCGAGGCAGAGTCCTGACATCTGTCGGAGGTACTGAAGTTGAAGGCCTTATCCGAGTAGTTCAGGTTCTTGTTCATTCTCTGCCAGTCAGAGTCATTCATGTAGTAAGATTCTAGGGTTCCGTTGCCCACACTGTCCGAGGCGGCGAAATCTATCTCTATCCTTCCTGTGACCCATGAATCGTTGATATCCGTCTCGATCAAGGCCTCTGGAGGCCTGGTATCAAGGTAGAACCATTTTTCAGCCGTTGCGTACTCTGATGTCCCATTGCTCAGTGCAGTAGTATTCAAACTGTAATTACCGTCGCCATCCAGCTCTGTAGTATCGAACTGCCTGTCGAAAAGATGGGTATCGGCTCCTTCAAGGCTCTTTGATTCGCTGTAGACCTCTTCTCCGTTCCTATCCACCGTGAAGTTATGCCATTTAAGCCCTTCGGAGTTTCCAGGCCTGTTAGCCTCTATTGAGAGGTCGAAGTTGTCGGATACTATCTCGTCTTCCGGATTTGTTATGGTTGCTGTTGTTTTCTCGTTCTCAACTTTGAACTCGGTCTGTTCTGTGCTGTTTTGCTGGAACCTGTCCTCGGCCTCTATCTTGAGAGTGACTTCCTGTGTGCTGTCTATATCCTGTTCCGAGTCCCAGATGTAGGACCAGTTATTCGATTCGTTCAGGTCTCCTGACTCGAGAACCTGTGATGTATCGCTCCTGTTGAGGACTCTGAAGCTTGCGTCCTGGACTCCGATACCAGGATCTCTGATTTCTGATTCTATCTCGATGAGGCCTGACTGTGTGAGAGATCCTATTTCGATCAGAGGTGCTTTCTTATCGATTGAAACTGTCTCGGATTCTCTGTAGGAATCCCGGAAGTAGTTGCCCGCCGAATCATTGGCGTTGTAAGTTACAACTTTTTCACAGATGTTTGAATTCGGACAGGTGACCTTGATACTGGTGTTCGTGTTACTTGTAAGTTCAGGTGCTGATACACTTCCATCCCTGCTGGAACCGTAGATAATCGTATCTAGCTCCTGGTTATCCGTGGCGTTTACCTCGACCTCCACGTCTCTGTTGAACCATCCATCCGTGGAATCTGCCTCCCGGCTGTAATTGGTTTCGGCGACCGGAGGCTCATCGTCCAGAGTATAGGTATAATTCTCCGTCAAAGTGTTTCCAGCACGGTCAGTCGCAGATACAGATAGATCGGTCTCCCCACTGGCATCCGAGCCAAAGCCTACACCAAGATCCCAGTCAACCCCTCTCTCCCTGTCCTTGGAAGTGGAGACACCTTCAACTCCGGAAGTGGAGTCCGAAAAGTTGAACTTCAAAACATCATCACTCTTCACATAACTCTCATTAGCCGTATCAACCGCTTCAGAGACAGGAGCCTGACCATCAACAGTATAGCTGTAATTCCTGAAACGCTGGTTACCGGCAGAATCATTCAACCAGACCTCAAGATCCCTGACCTTTCCACCAGACCACTCAGGATCAAAGTCACTGACATTATTCGAAAAAGTACTGTTACCTACAGAATTCACGGTCAGAGACTCAAAATTCCTGTCAAAGGCCTCAATCCTGAACGTTTCATCCGGCTTCACAGCAGTATCGTTTTTAGGCTCGTTATTACTTTCAGGAGTAACGTTGACCCAGGGAGCAGTATCATCGATATCGTAGTCAAGGCTCACCTCCCTGAGATTCGACGCCCTGTCATAGATCCAGGCCTCAAGGGTCCTCCAGCCTTCACCAGTGAAATCAAGCCCTACAGTCTCGTTCGGAGTGAAAGAGATACTGTCCTCCTGTCCAGCATTATACTCCGTAAACCTGTCAGAAATCCCGAAGTTATCGGAAGCTGTGATATTCACAGTGACATCCGACTGAACGGCAGACCTGTTCCCAGGCCTTGCACCCAGGAAATCAGGTCTTTCAGCATCATAGATTATCCAGTCCTTCTTGATCTCCGGAGCACGGTTCCCTGCATAATCCCTTGTCTGAACACTTATCGTCCTGTTACCCTGAGAATCACTGCACCCCAAGGCCTGATCAGTGATATCTATTTCAAACTTCTGACTCACCTGTTGACTATCTCTCGTTCTCCACTCCGACCACTCTCCATTTTCAGGATCACAGCTGAACCTGGTCAGGTTCGCCCTTTTTTCAAGTATGAAGTCATTTGTAACCGAAATATTAACAGTTTCATCTGAGGTATAGTCATCTTCGAAACTCACATCTGTCAGAGAATTAGGAGGGACCGTATCAATTTTGACCCATCTTTTCTCCGGAACACCCCAGTAACCCTGGTTGGAATCATCCTTAAACTGGACGCCATAGGTGAGATTCACTCCTCGAGGATTGGAATCAAGGTTATCAACAGCTTTAGTAGCGTTGATAAAGCCTTCCACACTTTCTTTCTGGTCTCCCCATCTTCCATCGGTTAAACTAAGGCCTTGATTGATCTCAACCTCATCTACAAGCCAGGCATCACCAACATCCATTTCCCTAGTCTTAAACTTTACCTTGAACTGATCATTGCGATCCACGGGAATCTCTACCTGAACCTTCCTCCAGTTAACGTTGTCAGATTCAGCATAGATTGTTCTGGCCCTACTATAGGAGCCATTATTATTTTTGTACATAACATCGAGATGCTCGCCATAATCGTATTCAGGCTCATCGCAATCAACTCCATCGTCCGAGACATAAAATTCAAGCACAAGATTCTGGTGATTTGATACGTCCACAGGTTCTGACATCCTCACAGCAGCTACATCATCGCGAGAATCTAACAAAGTTTCGTCGTCTCTTGCATAGAGTGTTAAGACCTGATCTCCTTTCTTTACCCCGCATGATCTAGTTACAGTTGCATAACCTCCATCTTCAGAATCGCCTTCCCATGTCTGATTAGCTTCCGTGAAGTTATCAAATCCTGATTCAAAGGTAGGCTTAAATTCCTGAGGAGTTCCTTCATGCAGGAAGCGTGCACGTCTGAGGCCTGAAGGATTTTGCTGAAGGTTTTCTCCCTCAGCTTCAATATTTAGCGTGCTGTTAGTGTATCTTGACTCGTCTGCACCGCTATCCGGTATATTTTCTCCTGAGTAAACTCTTGTATTATTGGCGACCGGACCTGTAAGAAATCTTAGAGTGTTATCCATTAGTTGCTTCCTGCTTTGTTCTCCCTTGATAGATTCGAAGCCAATAGAACTGACCAAAGTCCTGTACTTATCTTCTCTAGAGTTCACAAGTGTGTGAGCGTACTCATCAGGGTAATCTGCCTGATTATTGCTGTTTCCTGGATTGCTTGCCGGCTCTCCGTTGTCTTCATAGCCATCAGTCTCTACATAGTATTCAGCGTCAGCCCTATCCTTTCTGAGGTTGATTACTATGTGGGCCATGTTTTCCGGCCCGCTGTATCCCATAGTTCTCTCTGGGTCGGAACCTTCCAATCTTTTGGTTAAGAAAGTAGAGCTACCTCCTAGATTGGTAGTGGCCATATCGTTCATTTCGTCATTTGTTGTGCTAGGACTATCCGAGGCTGCCAGGAAGTCTATAACCCTGTCCCCATCCTGGCTTTCTACGGAAGTACTGATATCCTCCGGAGCACTTTTGGTAGTTACATCAGTCGCAGGATAGGCTCCTACAGCGTTTTTCACAGTTACAGTAATAGCTGCTAGCCTTGCAGTATCGTTAAATAGGAACTCTGCATTTCCGTCGGACTGATCGTCTATAAGAAACGTGTAGACGTCAAAGGCTTCGGTTTCTATAGACTTCAGCTTCTTAATACTTCCTTCATCGTTACTGATGTCAAAATGCTCCATTTCAACGTCTTTAGAATCTTTTACAGCAACTCCAGCTACGGTTTTCATGTCAGGGCTCTCGCTGTAGTCTACTGTGATCCTGCTGGAATCACCCGCTCCGTTTATGTTGACATTTTCCTTATCTACAGTATCACCCTTACTATCAGCTACAGGTTTGTTATTGACTAGTCTGAGACCATCATCTGCGTTTTGCCAAGGATTAGGATCACACTGATCGAGTTCGGTCTCATTGTCTTGTTCATGGTAACAGTTATCGGTCAGGACTCCCAGAGAGCTTGGGGGGTTAGTGGATGTATTGAGTTCAAAGGACATATCCTCAGTTATAGCATGAGAGTCTTCTCCTGTCAGGACAATTTTCCCGTCCTGATCGAACAGCATTCTATCCGTATCTGAAAGTGCCCCGTCAGTTACCTGTACATACTCCCAATCCTCTCCATCATTTGAGCCTCTATCAGTAAACCTCCAGTAATTTGGACTTCCATCATTATCCTTGTATCTGGCATTCATGACCTCCCTGAAAAAATCTCCTTCACCGTAAAGAGATTCCTCATCATCTAGGGTATGGCCCGTCAGATAGAAAGTCCCCCCCTGATCCAGATACTCGCGAACATTTTCTTCATCAGTACTGGTTAGAGTTTTGAAACCGCCCGGAGAACTAGCACTATCTGCTAAAGTGTACCAGACAACCATGTCATACTGGTTCATAGTCTCCAGAGAAGGTCCGGATTCCTTTTCATCGTCCGAAGTCTTACTATAATCTACATCCACCCCTTGTATAGATTTAAGAGACTCGTTGTAGATATCCTCAAAATTCTCATCGACCTCCTGGCTATAATCTACCGATGCCGATGGATCCAGGGTGTGTCCATCGTTAACTACGAGAACGTCAACCTCTGATATAGAAGCTGAGAGAGGGATGAGGCCTAAGATGAGGAAAATCAGGAGGAGCTTCGAGATTTTACCTGAATCCATGTATACAATAAGAGAGCCGTCCAAAAATAAAACTTCGTAAAAAAAGGGCCTTGAAGAGTTTAATCCTTCTCGAGTTCCAGGCCTTGAACACCTTCCCTTTTATGCTCTGAATTTCTATACATATCGTCGATTCTCTTGATCACATCTTTTTCCGCTTCCAAGTACTGAGAGGCCTTTTCCATGGATTTTTCTTCGTCCACCAGGGCTTCCAGGATCCTGTCCATGGTTTCGTAGCTTGTGCCGATTTCGTCTTCATCTGTCTGGCCTTTCCAGAGGCCTGCTGTAGGCTTTTTATCGATGAATTTCCTGTCAAGGCCTATGTGTTTGGCTAACTGTCTAACTTCTGTCTTGTAAAGGTCTAGGAGCGGAGCAATATCTGTTGCAGCGTCGCCGTACTTGGTGAAGTAACCGAGGAGGAACTCTGTCCTGTTACCTGTCCCCAGGACGAGAAGATTTTCTTTGTTGGCAAGTGCATAGGTGTATACCATCCTTGTCCTGGCTCTTACGTTTCCAAGGCCTTCTTTACCTGGTTCGAAGGACAGACTTTCCCGGAAACTTTCCACAGTCTCATCTATCTCTATCTCAGTCCTTTTAACAGATAAACTTTCTGCCAGGCCTCTGGCATCTTCAATATTTTTCTTTCTGCTCGGTTCTCCCGGCATTATCAATGCTAAGACTTTTTCACTGCCGAGAGCACTTACTGCCAGTTTAAGACAGGTAGCTGAGTCGATACCTCCACTGAGGCCTACTACAAGGCCTTCTGCATCTGCCTCATCTACTTTCTCTCTAATAAATTTCTGTGTTTCTCTCTGTACCTGTTCAGATTCCATAGAAAGTAATGCGTCGGCTTTCTTTTTGAGAGGACAGGCCTGTTAAAATCTTTCGCCAGAAGCTTACTTCGGAATTTCGATCTAGTTCCTGTTACAGATCTGGAAGGTAAAGTTGCTATCATGATGATTGGTTCTTCAGGTATTGGAAAAGCTACTGTTGAAAGGTACTTGATCCGCAAATCGGAGATTTTCTTGAAATACTGAAAGCCGTGCAAAGCATGGTTTATTGCGTGTCTCGAAGGCCTTTAACAGGCCTTCTTGTTTCAGAAAGCTCTGAGAGCTTTCGGGAAAACGAGCGTAACCAGTTTGCGGCGTCCGGGATTGGCGAAAACAAGTTTTCTCAGAAATCCCGGAATTAAGAGCACAAAGTGATGAGGGGCGAAGGATTCGAATTTTCAATGCTTCTTCGAGCAAATACGATGTATTTGCGGCGTCCGGGATTTGAACCCGGGTCGCCGGCTTGGAAGGCCGGAGTCTTAGCCACTGGACCAACGCCGCCTCAGGTCTAATCATGGACTATCTGGTTACTATTTTAAAGGATATGTTTCCGGGATTCTATCATCGATTTCACTTTTAGTCTGTGGTCAAAAACTTTTTTTGAGGCCTTTGAACGGGATCGCCCAGGTGTTAATCCTGTTTTTCGGCGATCAACCGCCCTTTTTTGAAAACTTAGATTTTTGGTGTAGTGTAGGCCTTCCTGGTTGAGGTTACCTGTCGGTTTTGTTCGGAGTTAAAAATCATAGTTCATGAATTGTGTTCATATGAGAGATTTGATTATCATAGGGGGAGCGTCGGCAGCACAGTCAGCAGCAATATATGCCATAAGAGCAGGTATAGAAGCAACTGTGGTAGCTGACGAATACGGGGGACAGATAAACAACACAGATAAAGTGGAGAACTACCTGGGCATCAAAAGCATGGGGGGCCCGGAAATGGCAGAAAAATTCGTCGAACACATGAGAGAATACGATGTAGAGGAAAAGAAAGGCCTCAGAGCTACAGAAGTAAGAAAAAAAGATGATGAGACGTTTGAAGTCGAGCTGGAAGATGGAGAAGTACTTGAATCAAGAGCTGTCGTCATAGCAACTGGTGGACACCGCAGAAAACTCGATGTCAAGGGTGAAGAGGAATTAACCGGCAAAGGAGTCTCATACTGTGCGGTATGTGATGGACCGCTGTATCAAGGCGAGGAGGTCGCCGTAGTCGGAGCAGGATACGCAGGAACAGAAGCGGCAGCCTACCTGACCGATGTCGTGGAAAAAGTACATGTCATAAACAGGAGCGAAGGATACAGCGGAGAAGAAATCACCATAAAACAGGTAAGAGAAGCCGAAAACGTAGAACACCACGAAAACGCCCAGATAAAAGAAATATACGGAGATCCAATGGTGGAAGGCCTCAAATACGAAAAAGACGGCGAAAAAACGGATCTCGAGGTCGCAGGAGCATTTATCGAGATAGGTACAGTACCGAACTCAGGAATCTCAGATCTTGTAGAGACCGACGAAGGAGGCTACATCAACGTCAACCCGGAGATGGAGACCAGAACAGAAGGCCTCTACGCTGCAGGGGACGTAACAGACCTCGGTGAACAGCAGTTAGTGGTTTCAGCAGGACAGGGATGTCAGGCAGGATTGAACGCTGCTGAGTATGTCAAAGAGAAAAAATCAGAGAGCTAAAAGGCCTTCATTGTCAGGATTCGAATCCTTTTTCTGTGTAATCTTTTCTTTTCTCGTATTCGATTACTGTATTTTTCACTCCTCCTTTCAGGAGGTCAAGCATCTCTGTGTCATGAGACATATTCCACACAGAGGTCCTTACAGGTACGGCATCAATCCCTTCTGCTCCCTGATCTTTCAGGTGCTGGCCTACTTCCCGGAAAGTCTCTCCAGACTCGATTACATCGTCCAGAACCAGTATTTCTGAGCCATCGAAATCCGCTCTCTGCTCCATCCCCGGGGTTATCTGTACGTTTTCGTCCTCTCTATCCCGGTGAGAATACCTCAGGACTACTGGCTCCGCTTCAAAAAGATCCTCAACAGCATAGAGCGGTGCAAGGCCTCCCGAATGGACTCCTACCAGGTGGTCGTAATCTTCCTCTACAGTTTCCATACAGCCCCTCAGATAATCGTATGGGGCCGAGTCTGTCGCTGGTATATGGAAGATACCGGCTTCAGAATCGATACCCGAGAACTTATTGAACCATTTCTCATAGTCGACAGTATTTCCTGTTTCTTCACTGTAAAAGGCCTGTATATTGGGTGCGAAGACCTCCTCCGCAAACTCTATGGCATCAGCGTCGTCTCCCGTCCTGTAGGCCTCGTCAAAAGCTACCTGTAAGACGCTGTTAAAGGCCTGGACTCTCTTTCCGTACAGGTCTTTTTCATCGTATTCCTGGGCCTTTTCGAGGAGCTGTTCTGGCGTCTTACCCGAGAAACTCATCGTGTTTTCTACTGTTTGATGACAAATTTTTAACCGGGTTTGTTTTGGTTTTTAACTGTAGAAGTTCCTTAGGTGGGTATGCCTCAGGAAACCAAGATGACTAAGTGCGTGTTCTGCGGTGAGAATGCGACGAAGAAAAATTCTGCAGGACAGCCTGTCTGCAAAGAGCATAGGGAAAATGAACCGAAAGAAGTTGCGTGTCCTGAATGCGGTATGCCGATGAAGATCAAGGAGGGACGTTACGGGTTCTTCTGGGGATGTGAAGGATATCCTCAGTGCGAACAGACATACCAGATAGAAGACGTTATAGACGAAGAATAGCTACATGTCGGAAAAGTCATCGTAAGGATTCTCGGCGATGACCCATTCGGAATCCTGCTCTCCAGTAACTACAGCACCGTAATATCCAAGGCCTAGGCCCTGAAGGCTGTCATAGACTTCTTTAATATCTTCTTTCTCCGACCACATCGCCTCAACAGTGCCTCCATTCCTGTAACTAACATAGACTCCTTTCGCATCCCCAAGATCTCCTGTCCGGACATCAAGAACTGGCAAAGTATCTCTGAAGGCCTCAACACTGTCTTCACCGCTTCCGGTCATGTAGAACTGGACTCTCTGAACGCCAAAGTCTTTTTCAAGCATCTGGTAAACATCTCGAAATCTTTGATCCGGGAAATCTACTCTGACAGCTATATCTTCAGACAGCTCCTGAGTGCCATGTCTTCTCTGCTGTGACTCGCCATAGAAAACGATATCAGCGGAGCTCAGGCCTTTTATTCCTTCAAAATACTGCTCCAGGTCTTCAAGGCTTTCGACAGTTTCCGCGGAGGCCTTTATCTCGAATGAAGTGTCTTCGCCGTCTACAGGTTTTACTCCCTGTCTCTGAGCTACTGAACGGACTCTTTCCTCGGTTTCCCGCAGTACCTGTTCAGCTTTTCTCTGTTCCAGTATTTCAACTTGTCCGAAGGCAGGATCCACATTTTTACTGTTTTTATGCAAAGTTTATACGGTTTTCTAGTTCCAAACTCCGGTTTTTTAAAAGAATGGAGTATGCTCAAAAGTTTACAGTACCTGAAAAGGGGCCTGTAGCTCAGCATGGACAGAGCGCGAGGTTCCTAATACCTCCTGCTTGAGCTTCCGCAAAAGTTGGGGGGTTAGAGAAGATCTTGGTCTTCGAATGGAAATACCTCGAAGTCAAGGGTTCAAATCCCTTCAGGTCCGAGTTACTTGTAGGCTCTGGCCAGATACTCTTTCAGCATTCTGTCTGTGTTGAAATGTGAGGCGTTCAATGTTATGCAGTTTTTCATAATTTTTATCCAGGCCTTTCTGTCGTTATGGTATATAGAGAGGATTCTATCCATCTTTTCGTAGATAGAACGGCTGTCAATCAGTTCTTCATCCTCTCCTTCAACGTAGTCTTCGCCAATATCCCATCCGGTCACTCCCTCGACATGTCCTTCAAGCCACCAGCCGTCAGGAGTTGAAAGCTGGGGAGCACCGTTTAACGCAGCTTTCATACCTGAGGTGCCTGATGCCTCTTTACCACGTTCAGGATTGTTAAGCCATAGATCCACACCTGAAACCATCCTGGAAGCTTCACCCATTCCGTAGTCCTCTACAAAGTAGACCTCGACATTTTCAAGCATTCCAGCATACTCCAGAACACGTTTTATAAGGTCTTTGCCTTCTACATCATCAGGGTGGGCTTTTCCAGCAAATACAAGCTGTAAGCCACCATAATCTTCGGCCAGAGAATCAAGCCTGTCCACATCCCTGAAGATCAAGGTAGGCCTCTTGTAGGAAGTGCTTCGACGGGCAAAGCCCACTGTAAATGTTTCAGGGTTGAGGCCTTGACCCGTGTTCTGTTTCAGGAGTTCAGAAAGTTTTTTCTTTGATTTTTTCTTTGCTTCCCACAGTTTTCTGTCGCTGAATCCTGCTACTTTTGTCAATCTTGCCGGGTCGAGGCACCAGCGGTTTATTTCCTGGTCGAAGAGCTTTTTGAAAGGCTCTGATACCCATGTATCTGTGTGGATGCCGTTAGTTACCGCGTCGAACTCGTACCCCGGAAACATCTCTCTTGTAACTTCTGCGTGCCTGTCAGAGACAGCATTGTTGTATGTAGAGTTTTCTAGAGCCAGTTCAGTCATGTTAAGCTTTCCTTCAAGGCCTAGATCATCTATTTTCTCCTGTGGCAGAACTTTCTCGACTAAATCCTGTGGAAATGTGTCGTGACCTGCCGGAACAGGTGTATGAGTTGTGAATACTTTTTTTCCTGAGGCCTCGGTTACGAGGAGTGCGGAGTGGCCTTCGTTCATGTGGTAGTAATCTGTTTCTTTGTCGGTTTCCCAGAGTGCTTTGACCCCTGCTATCCCGAGGACCGCTTCCTGACAGAGTCTTTTCTCCTGTCCTCCCATGTAAAGCTGTGAGGTAAGTTCTCTGTCTTCCTCTGTGTTGGATTCAAGGCCTGTGTCCAGGAACAGGACTTCAGCGTCTCCTTTCTCTCCCTTTACTTTATGCCGCCAGATCTTTACATCGACAGTTCTTCCACGGATCTTGATAGAGACTTTCTCACCGGTATCCTCCAGTATCTCTTCATAAGGCCAGTTCTGAGGCTCTTCAACCTGTTCCTTTCCCTCAATCCTCTGTCTAAAGTAACCGTTCCTGTAGAGAAGTGTGACCGCGGTGAAATCAAGGTCGTGATCAGCTGCCGCCTTCACGGTGTCACCGGCCAGTACACCGAGGCCTCCACTGTAAGTCTTTATCTCAGGTTTGAGGCCTATCTCCATCGTAAAATAGGATATCTGGCGACTCATATAGTTCAAACTTCTGCGGACTCGAATATTAAACTAACCTGAAAACCGTGAAAAACGGTGAAAGGATGCAACAATCCGTTTATATAAAAGACGTCAATTACTGGATATGGCACTGATTGATTCCATAATCGTCTTCCTGATAGGCCTCTTACTGGGAGCGACAGGAATATATATCTCAGCTAAACTAATCCTGGGGACAGAGGATTTCGGAAACGCCTTTATGACTGCTCTCTTCGGAGCAATAGTCTGGGCAGTAGTAGGATTTCTATTCGGATGGATACCTCTTCTAGGACCTTTGATCACACTGCTGGCCTGGGTAGGCCTTATCAACTCGATGTACGAAGGCGGATGGGTGAACGCAGCCAGTATAGCTCTGGTTGCCTGGATATCAGTCCTTGTCATACTGTACTTACTGGCTTTCCTAGGTATCGGCAGTTTCGAAGCCATAGGAGTCCCAGGAGTCTAAAAAACTTTTTTTAATCATTTAATTTTTCAACTATCCTTTGTGCCTGTTCTCTAGCCTTTTCCTCACCTTCACTTTTCTCTATAAGAACCGACTGGACCTCCCAGTCATCACCTTCCTTTTCATTACCCATTCTGACCTCTGCACCTTCTGAAACCGATGTTGCAACGTTCGCTGCCCAGTCAGGCGTGCGGATAGCCTCAAATCTCTCAGGATCATTGAACCTGACATGAAAATATTCGTCCTCCAGTTCAACTGATTCGATATTCATCGTGTCACAAAGCTTCAAGCCGGTCTGAAGGCCTAAAAACTGTCTTACAGTACGTTACATGTACTGGACAGCTTTGAAGACTTCAGAGAAAGGTTATAGGTTTAAACTATTTTACTCCACGAAATATTTTTTATGGAACTCGCAGTGGTCTACCCTGTATACAACGAGGTAGAGATACTGGAGGATACAGCACAGAAAACCATCGAGTTCCTCAGAGAAACCGAGATAGATCCTTTCCAGATAGTTTTAGTGACAGACGGGTCAACCGACGGAACACAGGAAGAAGCAGACAGACTGGAAAAAGAGATACCAGAAATCAAACACCTGAAATTCGATAAGAGACTGGGGAAAGGCCTTGCATTTGAAAAAGCCTTTCAAGAAGTAGAGGCAGAAAAATTCGTCTACTCGGATGCAGACCTTTCAACAGAACTGAAACATATAGAAGACGCAGGAAAACATCTGGAAAAAGGCTATGACATAGCAGTAGGCTCCAGAAGAATAGAAAAAGGCCTTGACAGAGGTCTTAAACGGGAGATGCCGAGCATGGTTTTCAACGAACTTATTAGAAAAGCCTTCGGCTCCATGATAAAAGATCACCAGTGTGGGTTCAAGGCCTTTGACCCGGAGGCTGTGGAGGATGTTTTCAGCGAGGTAGAGAGCAGTCACTGGTTCTGGGATGCCGAGATGCTTGTAAGAGCGCAGAGAAAAGATATGGATGTGAAAGAGTTTTCTGTGGACTGGGAGGAGAGCACTGATTCGAAAGTCAGTGTTTTCAGAGATTCAGTTTACTTTCTGAGAAAGACTGTGGAACTGAGGATCAATTTATGGAGATAGAGACGGAGAAAATAGAGGAAAGAGTCAAAGAATATTCTGGAGGGATCAGAGAAAGGTATACAGATCTGACTCTGGTCTTTTTCCTCCTTGCTACAGGTCTGATGCTTTACCAGCACAGCACAGGATGGTCCTGGGATTTCAACACTTACTCGATGATCGGGGAGTATATCTTCCACAGCGGTTTCTACATGGAATGGCTGAGGCCCCCACTCGCCTCCACAGCGATGGGCCTCCTTCAGTACATCTTCACTAGAAAGATCTCCGAGTACGTCTTTATAGGCCTGACATCAGCTTTTTTCCTTTACGGTTCCAGAAAGTTCTCGGAAAGCTTTGACCTTGAACCGGATAAGTTCTACATTTTCGCATTAACTCCTGCCGTGATATTTTTCTCGACGATGAACGGCACCGAGATGCTTTCACTAGCCTTTGCATTACTTTTCCTCGCCGACTTCCAGAAAACCCGGTCAGGCCTCTGGCTCGGCCTTACATTCCTGACAAGGTATAACTTCGGCGTCCTGATACCGCTGATCCTGCTCCAGAGAGACCTGAAAAAGATAGTCAAGACCGGGATAATTTCAGGCCTGACACTGGTCCCATGGCTCCTCTACAACTATATCCAGACAGGAAACCCTCTAACAAGCTTCGGAAACTTCCTGATGCTTAACGTATTCCTGAGATACACAAGCACAGCTTTGAACCCTCATAACCTTTTGATAATGACTCTGCCGACAGCAGCGATCCTCCTGGCCTATCTCAAACCCGAAATCAGAGAAAAAATAAATTTCTCGAGAGAAGATGTCTTGATAATCTCTTACTCAGGCCTTGTAACGCTCTCATACTTGACAGCAGACTACAGATCGCTCAGATATCTTTACCCGTTAACAGTCCCGGCAGCATTCTACGCATCAAAGACCTGGACCATTGTAGATCGGGAAAAAATCTTTTATATGCTTGCAGCAGTTAATCTGGTGGTGGGCGGTCTAGGCCTCGGTATAAGTGGTCTTACACCTCCTGGAAAGTATCTTGATTCTGCTGATGCTGTGAACGGATGTATGGCAGAGTCCGAGTACTGGTTGATGACTAACTACGCAGGCGCACCGACAAGACCTGTCTCAAACGAGAATATAACTATGGAGAGGCTTCAGGACGGTTACAGATCGATAAGCTTCAAAGGCCCGGATTACAGGAATGTTTCCGCACCAGTTCTTGAGGATAACGGGCGTTTCACAGTTTACGGCTACAGCGAGCTGTGTAAAAAACCTGGTAAAGCCGACAGAACTTACCTGGAAGGGTTTAACGAAAGAAACAATCTCAACTATACATTCCTTGGCTATATCTACGACAGGTTTATCAAGGAGAAACTGGAGGCCTTAGGACAGTGGAAGTAAAGAAATTACTGGAGACGGTCGCAGATGTGAAAAGAACTATCAAGTTCTGTGCAACCAGTGTATTAGGCCTTGGATTGGAGACAGTTGTGCTGATCTTTCTGGTTGAAATCCTGAATTCTCCTCTGCTGGTCGCAAAGCTGGTAGGTGCTGAGGCCTCGATCGCTGCGATGTTCATATTGAACAACAGATACACTTACAGCGGCGAACCGGGAAAGATCATGACTCGTTTCCTGAAATCGAATCTTGTCCGTACAGGAGGCATTCTTATCTCACTCGTGGCCCTTGAAGCCGGTGTCAGGCTGGGAATCTGGTATCCTCTAGCAAACATCATAGGAGTATGCATAGGCTTCGCCTTTAACTACGGCTTCGAGACAGTCTACACCTGGAAGGAACACAGATTCTAACAGCAATGTTGAAAACAGACAAACCTCCAAAAACAGTTTACAGGTGAAAAAATACAATGAAAGAACTCAGCGGAAAAAAGGCCTTGATCACGGGAGCATCCTCTGGAATCGGAAAAGCCTCAGCACATAAACTGGCGGAAAAAGGAGTTGACATCGCACTTGCATCAAGGACAGGAGAAGAACTGGAACAGATAGCAAAAAACCTCGAAGACAAACACGGAGTAGATACGTTTGTAAGGCCTACAGACGTGACAGATGAACTACAGGTCGAGGAAATGGTAGAAGAGACTGTCGAAGAGTTCGGACAGCTTGACATAGTGTTCGACAACGCAGGCCTTGCCATGACCGGCGAGATAGAAGACATGCCTACAGAACACTACCGGAAAACCATGGATGTCAACGTCGACGGCATGTTTTTCACAGCAAGAGCAGCTATACCGCATCTGAAAGAAACAGACGGAAATCTGATCTTTACAGGTAGTATAGCAGGGAAGTATCCTCGTGGAGGAAATCCGCTGTACGCAGCGACAAAATGGTGGACACGCGGATTCGCCCTCAGCCTCTCCAGCCAGATAGGAGACGACGACGTCGGCGTGACCGTGATCAATCCGTCAGAGGTCAGAACAGAGTTCAACTCGGAAGAAGGCGAGGCCTTCAGGCAAGCATTCGAGAAAGGAGAAGTAACAGAACCAGAGGATATCGCAGAATCAGTAGTCTATGCAGCGAGACAGGAGGACAGGAACAACGCTGCGGAGATCGACCTTTACCGAAGGGACAAGCTCGGGGATATGCACCTGGGCTAAGGCCTTTTTCCCTCTCCATCTGCGTACCTGATTTTTAACCTTTCAGCTTTTGAAACATATTAGACTGGACCCGTAGCTCAGCCTGGACAGAGCGAGCGGCTTCGGACCGCTAGGCCCAGGGTTCAAATCCCTGCGGGTTCGTCCCAAAAGTTTAGAGGATCTAACAGCGTATTTCTACTGTTAAAGCCTAGTTATTCAGGATACTGCTGACCGTCCTGATCTGAAGCATATTGGTCGTACCTGTAACCCTGGTCGGCACTCCAGCAGACATCACAAGCTCTGTATCATCCTCAGCCAGGTTCAGAGACTTCATCCTTCTAGCTGAGGCCTCAAGCATTCCTTCTACATCCTCAGGGAACTCCTCGTAGTAAGGCCTTACGCCCCAGGCAAGTTTGAGCTGTCGCTCGACACGTTCACTGTCTGCAAAGGCGATGACAGGTTTTTCAGGCCTGTACTTTGAGATATTTCTGGCTGTAGAACCTGAAGATGTATGGGCGACGATGTATCCGGCCTCATTGTCTCTCGCTGCCTGCCAGACGTTTTTGCAGATGATATCACGTGTGGATTCAGGCCTTTCCTTGACAGTATGGTGGGTATGACCTTTCAGAGTTTGCTCTGTTTCCTCTATAACCTCTGACATGAACTCTACAGTCTTGACCGGGTAGTCTCCGATCGCTGTCTCACCTGAAAGCATCACTGCATCCGATCCGTCAAGAACAGCGTTCGCTACGTCAGAGATCTCGGCTCTCGTCGCTGTAGGATTTTCTGTCATCGACTCCAGCATCTGGGTAGCAGTGATTACCGGTTTGCCAGCTCTGTTACATTTCTCAATCATTTCTTTCTGCATCATGGGGAGCCTGGCAGCAGGCAACTCTACCCCGAGATCTCCTCTTGCGACCATCAAAGCATCTGAGGCCTTAAGTATCTCATCGAAGTTTTCCACAGCTTCCCGGTGTTCAATCTTTGAGATAATATGGGCGCTGGAACTATTTTCCTCCAGTATCTTTCTTACTTCTTCGACGTCAGAGGCCTCTTTCACGAAACTTAGAGAGATAAAATCGTATCCTTTGTCCGCTGCGAACTTTATATCTTCTCTATCTTTTTCTGTCGGCGCCGAAAGGCCTATGTCTTTTCCAGGTACGTTAACTGCTTTTTTGTCTGTTACTTCTCCGCCGAAAACTACCGTACATTCCGCTGTTTCGCCTACTTTGTCGACCTCCAGCTCTATCTTACCATCGTCCATCCTGATTTCATCTCCGGACTCTATGTGGTCGAGGAAGGCCTTGTAGTTGACGGATAGTTTGTTTTCGTCTCCTTCGACGTCTTCCACAGTTATTTTCACTTTGTGGCCTTGTTCCAGCACTGTTCCTTCTTTTACCTTTCTGAGCCGGATTTCAGGGCCTTTGGTATCTGCCATGACTGCTGTCTTTTCGGATGTTTCCCTGATTCTGTCAAATATTTTTTCGTGTTGTTCGTGGCTGACATGGGAGAAGTTTTGACGGATTACGTCTACTCCTGCGTCGATTAATCTGTCGATCTGTTTTTTGGTGTCTGTTGAGGGTCCTATGGTGGAGACTATTTTTGTGTTTTTCATGCCTTTGGTGTTTCCTGTGAATTCTTAAAAGATAGTTGATTCCGCTGAAAACGTTTTTTCGGGTTAGAGGCGGTGAGTAAGTTCGATTTATAAAGATAAGAGCGGCATTTTAAGGTGTATAGATGGGTTTAGAGATCAGGCTGAGAGAGTTAGTTCAGCGTGCGAAAAAGTTGGTGAGATCTATGACTGATGACAATACTTCCGAACAGGTAGAAGAGAAAGAAAATCAAGAGAAGGAGGAACAGCGACAGGAAGGAAAAGAGGACAAGAAAAAGCAGAAGGTTCAGTTCCCACAGTACTTCCAGCAACAGCAGAACAGAGGGGATAAGAATCCTAACGGAACAAACCTGAAGACACCTGTTCTGAGAGGAGTAGTTGTATCCGAATTCGACGGAGACCGTATCTGGGTAGAAGCCAGTGGAAACATGAAAGGCCGCTATGGAGTCGAGGTACCGAACGGATATGACGCAAAAGAGTTTCAGCCAGGAACAGAAGTAGCTCTGGATCCAAACAGTTTCAAAGTAACAGATATTGTAGAGAGAGGTCGTGACGCAGAATTTGAACCAATCCGGACAGATGTCACTTTCCAGGACGTAGGAGGCCTCGATCATGTCATCACAAATCTTTCCTCGAACGTCGGAGCGCAGCTAAATTCTGATAAGCAGAAGAAAATCGAGGAATGGGGGATGGACATGGATAAAAGCATGCTGCTTATCGGAAAGCCGGGAACAGGGAAGACACACCTGGTCAAAGCACTAAGCAACGAGTACGACGCTGACATGTTCATGATCAACGGACCTCAGCTAGTTGAAAAGTTCATTGGAGAGGGAGCGAAAAAGGTGAAGCGTCTGTATGAACAGGCCCGGTCCTCAGACAATCCTGCCATAGTTTTCATCGACGAGATCGATGCTATCGCAAAGAAGAGACTGGATGACCGGAGACATGGCGGGGAGGAAGTTGAAAGGACAATGTCCCAGCTCCTTTCAGAACTTGACGGCCTTGACAGCGAAGATGGAAGCGTAATATCGATTTTCGCAACTAACACGCCGGATATCATGGATCCAGCACTTCTGAACAGGACTTCAGCGATCGAAGTACCTGTGCCGAACGCTGAGTCAAAGGAAGAGATCCTCAAAGTACATACCAGAAGGATCGATCTTGAAGACGATATCGACCTAGGCCTTGTGGCGAAAGAGCTTGATGAGGACTTTACAGGAAGAGATATCAAGCAGATTGTAAGACAGGCCTCAGTCAACACTCTGGAAAGATACGAGGATGTATCTGAGGCAGAGGTTTCCATGAATGATTTCCAGGAGGCGATCACGGACCTGAAGGAAGGAAACGTAGGGGTCGAGAAGGATTTCCTCTCAGGTGAGAACAGGCATCCAGAGGAGATGTTTGCATGACTGTAGCTTCGGGTTACAGAGGTCTGGAGACGGCCACGGCGTTTTCGTGAGGTTATTAATAGATGGATAAGGAGTTTCAACTCAGGCGAGAGGATGCAGCTTCCTTTCTGAGAGATATCGCAGAATCGCTTGAAGAAGGTGATTCTGTGGCAATCGACGGCAACAACTGGAAAGTATTCCAGCCTGTAGGAGGCAGTGTCCCCCTGAGAATATTCTCCAACGAAGAAGAACTGGAAATCGGATTCAAAGTCAAGGACTCCGGCTCTGACTAGGGAAAATCCTCTCTATCCGTACTCCATTCAGGACCAGGCCTTCCAAGGCCTCGAGTCATGTAACTCACCATTTTATCCAGCTTATCCTTTTTCTCCACAGTACTTGAACTCATCAGGAAATCCTGAACCAGTTTATACATGTAACCATCAAAGCTCTCCAGTTTCTCCAGACGGTAATTCCTCTTAACCGGAACCTCTCCTTTCAACAGAAAATTCTTCTGAACCAGATAATCCACGAAATCATTCATCAGAAACCTCTGTCTTCCTACATCATCTGAATCCAGGTCCTGATAACGATCCCAGATCGAGTAGAGAATCTTATCCTTGTCTTCCTCTGAAAGATCCAGGGCCTCACTTTTTCTTTCCTCAGCGGTCTCCAAAAGCTTATCGAAAAGTCCTTCAGGATCGTATCTTACATCAGCATTTTTGAACCAGTGAAAATTCTTCCACCATTCATCACCTTCCAGGTAGGCCTCAGCACCGTCCATAGAGTTATAAAACCTTTCAACCACTGTCTCATCGACTCTCTCCGTTTCTCTCTTCCTCCAGTCCTCATCTACAATTATGAAAAAATCTATATCCGTGTGTTCGGCTTCTGGATCACGGGCATAGCTCCCTACGACAGCCACTGCTTCGACAAAATCCTTCGATCTGAGGACAGAGACTTCTTCCTGTACCAAACCTTCAAGATCCATAGAGAAAATTCTGTACTACTGCTTCAAGTTTCTAACGGCGTTTGATGAACTTCTTCCCTAAACTAATCTTTCATCCAAGACGTTGTCTCAAAAATTCCTCGGCTTTTGAGGCCTCGGCTTTACCGTTTGTCTCCGACATGACCTGGCCCAGCAAAAAATTGATGGCAGAGTCTCTGCCAGATTCGAAGTCTTCTACTGCATCAGGATTCTCATCCAGAACCTGTTTTACGACCTGTTCAAGATCGAAACCACTTTCTTTAGGAAGCTCTCCTTCTTCGGCCAGGGCCTTTGAAAGACGCTGCATATGGGTCTCATTCTCCGCTCGTTCCAGGATTTCAGAAACATCTTCTACGTCAAAAGTATCCATTTCACGGAGAACCTTTCTCAAGGCTGTGCCAATTCTTTCAGCATCAAAACTCAGGTTCAAGGCTTTGAACTCGCTGAAAGCGTTCCGGGCGATAAACTTTGCATCTTCTTCAGAAAGGCCTTCGGTCTCCAGCTTTTCTATTTCTTCTTCAGTGACGTTTACCAGGTCTTTACGCTTCCAGTCAAAGTCTGCGAGTTTAAGGCCTTTTCTGAACTCTTCTGGTCTGATTATCACGCCGTGAAGCCTGTCTCCGCGTGTAAAAGAGATTCTGTCTTTCTCGAGTATTCTTTCATCCACGAAATGCTTGAGTTCTGAGGCGAAAGGATGTACTGTACCTGATTCCTGACTGGTTATCTCCTCTGATTTTTCAGGATCTGCCATCCTGTACTCTTGGCCAAATTTTTTCTCGGAAAGCTTTCTGTCGCCGGGAACCAGGCAGTGAAAATCTTCTTCCCCCGATTCGATTATCAGACTCTTGACGATCTGATCTGTCTCAAGGCCTCTTTCTCTGGCCGCATCATCACAGTCCAGTGTAGGATTTTCCTGTTCCATTAGTTCAAATTCAAGGCCTTTTTCCTGTAGAAAATCGTCTGCTTTCAAAAAAATTTCACCTCAGTTCCTCGTCTTCAGGATTGAAAGGTGGAGAAGTTATTATCAAGGCCTTGAACATGCCTTCAAGCGCGTGAGGAGTCTTCTCAGGTACGTAAACGAACTCGCCTTCCTCGACTTCATGGAGTTTTTTGCCGGCATAGACTTTTCCTTTTCCGTGGAGAATGTAGTAGGCTTTCTGGCTTCTCTCGTTAAATATTTTCTTTCTCTCCTCGTCTTCCGGGTGGTAGCCTTTGATTTCGGAGATGGCGGAGTCGAAATTCGCGTCTTCTGGGGCTTGAAAGAGATCTGTTATCGCTGTGTTTTCATCTACGAAGTAGGAGTCTCCTTCAGTGAATTTCAAAGCCGTTCAACCAAGTTTTTCTATGATTTTTTCCCTTGCGGTTTTCGGATCGGCCTTGCCCTGTGAAAGGTTCATGACCTGGCCTACCAGGAAGTTAACCGCTCCTTCATCACCTGAACTGTAGTCTTCGACCGCATCAGGATTGTCATCAATAGCTTCGTCGATAAACCTGTCTACTTCTGACTCTTCCGCTTTCTTCAGATCCTGATCTTCAACTATCTGTTCAGGGCTCTGAGGATCTTCGACTATCTCTCTAAGAACTTTTTCAGCGTTCCTGTCGGATATCTCCTCATCTTCAAGAAGGCCTACAAGGTAAGAGATCCATTCAACTTTGAGGCCTCCCCTGTACTCTTTATCGTTGTAGTTCAGTACTTTTCTCAGGTCTCCTGTCATGAAGGACGCTGTAACTTCTGTATCGTGTTTATCTGCGAGTTTTTCGAAGTCATCTGCCATCTGCTGGTCTCTTACCAGGGACTCGACCTGTTTCTCCGCAAGGCCGTACTCACCGAGGAAGCGGTCGAATTTCTCGTATGGAAGCTCCGGGATCTGTCCTCTGAGCTTTTCCCTGAACTCTTTGTCGAGTTCCTGTCTGGTCAGGTCTGGGTCAAAGATGTAGCCGTAGTCTTTCTCCTCTTCTTTTTCCCTCATCTTTTCTGTGATTTCCTGGCCCGCATTATAGTTTCTGGTCTGCTGTGTGATTTCCCTGCCACGTTTTTTCAACTGTTTCTGCCTCGTGATCTCATAGGATAAGGCCTTTTCTATCCCTGCGGTTCCTGTAATGTTTTTGACTTCTACTCTCTGGCCTCCGTCGATCGAGATGTTCGCATCTGACTTGATGGAGAACTCTGATTCCGGGTGATAGATTTTGAGGTATTCCAGCATCTGGGCCAGTTGCTGGAGATAACTCCGTGCTTGCTTCGGCGATTCAAAGTCCGGTGCTGTCACGATCTCAAGCAGCGGTGTGCCTGCTCTGTTGTAATCTACCCTGGTATAGTCGGAGCTGGAAATGCTTCCGCCTTCGTGTTTCATCTTCGCCGGATCCTCCTCGATATGTAGACGGTTGATACCGATTTCTCTTTTCTCGTCACCGGTCTTGACCTCGATACTTCCGTCCTCTCCGACCGGAACCTCGTACTGTGTTATCTGGAAATTCTTGGACATGTCAGGATAAAAGTACGTTTTCCTTGAGAAAAAAATATCTTCGTTGATATCACACTGTAAGGCCTGAGAGGTCTTTACTGCGTATTCAAGGACTTTCCTGTTCAGCCTCGGCTTTGAACCAGGGTGTCCCAGACAGGTCTCACATACATGCGTGTTCGGTTCCTCTGTTTCCTCATTTGGACATCCGCAGAAAAGTTTTGTCTCTGTATCAAGTTGTACGTGTGTCTCAAGGCCTATTTTTACGTTTGTCATAGTATCTTTTGGTTAAGTCATTCTTTTTATTTTGATCTTGTAGCTGCGAAGTAAGCCATATCCTCAAGAAGTTCTCCGTACTCGCCGTCAAGGCCGGATTCCTCAAGGTTCTCGACCGCATTTTCCGCATAATCCAAGGCCTCCTGGTTCGCCTTCTCCAGAGCCCCGGTAGTCTCTATGATTTTACCTGCGATCTGAAGCTCGTATGTTTCAGGACTATCCTTCTTCATAACGGACTCAAGGAACTCTCTCCTGTCGCCGTAGACTTTGAAAAAGTCATCTACAGAAGCAAGATAGTTCTCAGAATCCACAAGCTCCTTTACATAGGCCTCCATCTGGCCCCAGTCCTCATCATCCATCAGCTGGAACGCATAGTTTATAGGCAGGGTCATAGTCCCCTCACTGATATCAGAGTAACGATCCTTACCTATACCCTTTTCTTCAGGCCTTTCCGTGACACTGACTTTTTCCTCTCCACCTGATATATCCAGGATGTCGTCTCTGATCTGGAAGGCCTTTGCCAGGTTCCTGGTGTAGTCGTGAAGATTTTCCAGTTCTTTTCCCGACATTATCTCAAGTATTCTCGGCCCTGCCTCGAAGAGCGGTGATGTCTTGCCTTCTACGACGTCACGGTAAAACATTTCGTAGCTGAATTCGTCTCCCCTGTATGAGAGTCTTTCCTGGAATTTTTCGTCCATGGAGTTTTCTCCTGCCACGTCCAGCTCCTGTCCACGGGTCAGTCTGGTTATCCCATCTCCTATAGTTTCTGTTATCTCCACCTGCTGGTCTCTGGACAGGAAATCAAGTTCAAGAGGTGCTCTCTCCGCCCTTGAAAGTATCTGCATTACGTCGAGGGTAACAAGCGATTCCGCCTGCTTATCCGTATAGCCCTGATCTTTCAACCGCTCATGCGGAGTCTTCATGCCTCTCCTCTTTTTATCCTCATCTATCATGTCATCCATGACCAGGGAAAGGCCGTGAGCCATCTCTATCGGGATAAAGGCCTCAATCAGCTCTTCATCGCTGTAATCAAGGTCAAGGCCCTGTGCCATGATATATGGAAGTGCGACGCGGAAACGCTTCCCGCCCCCGGTGATAACCCGGTTGCTGTTTTCCTCGACCTCTTCGACAGCTTTTCTTCTCTCGCCGTCTCTCTCAAGCTTGCCTTCAAGTATAGAATTGATCTGACCGAAAGGTACGTTCCCTACAACCTGTTGTTTTATTTCTTCTCCTTCTGCCAAAAATAAATCACCGCCTGTAACTGTAAGCAACATCCAGGATCTTTTTTTCTTCAAAATGGTCGCCGACAATATGAAGGCCTGTAGGCATACCCTCGCTTTTCCCGTTAGGAACGGAGATCATCGGTAAACCAGCAAGGTTAGGCCCTACCGTCAAAGTATCCATCGCATAAATCTCGGCAGGATCCATGCTCTCGGCCTCTTCAATCTTCGGCGCAATATTCGGCATAGAAGGTGACAGAAGGACATCAAATTCTTCAAAGGCCTCTTTGTACTGGTTGATTATCTTCTGTCTAACCTCAGCTGCTTTGATGTAGTACTGGTCCCTGTAACCTGCCATTCTAGTATATGTTCCAAGCAGGATTCTTCTCTTCGCTTCCTCGCCGAAACCCTCGGATCTGACCTCAGAGAAGTACTCATTGAAGTCTTCGAAGTTCTCAGGATCCATCTCGAGGCCATACCTTATTCCTGACATCTTCGCCAGGTTGGTAGAGGCCTCAGCCATCGCAAGAACGTAGTAAGAAGGTACTGCATAATCTGCGGAGAGAAGAGGCATATCAACTTTTTCAACCTCTGCACCCGTCTCCTCAAGCTTTTCCAGAGATTCCTCGAAGTTCTCCTTCACGCCTTCTTCAAGGCCTTCAAGCTCCAGATACTGCTTCGGAACCCCAACTTTCAGATCCTGTTTTTTCTCCAGATCTGAGTATTCTGGTACTTTTTTCTCTGCTGTTGTCTGATCGTTTTCATCATGCCCTGCGATCACTTCAAGGCCTTTCGCTGCGCCGTAAACATTTTCTGCCAGGACTCCGATCTTGTCCAGACTGTTCGCGTAGTCTACGAGGCCGTAGCGTGAGACTCTTCCGTAGGTCGGTGTGATTCCGACGACTCCGTTGTATGCGGCCGGGTTGGTGATCGAGCCTCCTGTGCTTTCCCCGATCGAGATCAAGGGTTTGTCCATGGCAGCGACTACCGCTCCTGCGCCTCCAGAAGATCCACCGACCACTCTTTCCTCATCATGAGGATTTTTTGGCGTTGTGAATGCGTTGTTTGTGGAGAATGTTCCGAAGCCGAACTCGTCCTGTTCTGTTTTCCCGAAAAACTGTGCTCCAGATTTTTTCAAACGTTTTACGACCGTGGCATCGAATACAGGCCTGTAATCTTCAAGTATTTTACTGCCTGCGGAAGTTGTGACTCCTTCTGTCGCAATCGCGTCTTTGACGACGAACGGAATCTTCTCAAGTTCTCCATGGCTCTTTTCCCCATTCTTGATCTCTCTCATCAGGTTGTACTTCTCGTCTACCTGTTTCAATTCCTCCAGAAACTCCTTGCTGTCAATCTTTTCGTCCTTTTCAACGACTTCCTCCACAGTCATACTCTAAGTTCCCGAGGAGAATCTTAAAAATTCATTCTTCAAGCCATCGCTGAAAGGCCTTATTCAGAAGTAAATCTCATGGCTCAGGCCTTTATCCTGTGGAACTCGAACTCTCTACTTTCTGTATGGAGGACTGCGACGTGAAACTCTTCCTCCTGATCTGGAAGACGGATTCCACCGGGATTTAACTCGATAGTAGATGATTTTTCAGATACTTTCTTCCTGTGCGTATGGCCTCTGAAAACGAAATCATAATCTTTCTCCACAAGGCCTTCTACGATCTCTTCTCCCGTCCCATGGTAGAATGCGATCTCTAGATCATCTATCTCCAGCTCCGCCACGTTATTGTAGAAAGTTCCGAACTCCTCCACCACGGATTTCAGGTTCCATTCTCCGTCATTGTTCCCTCTCACGCAGTGGAATTCGAAGTCGGCGTCGAAAAGCTCTGCTGTAAAAGGTGAGACCACATCTCCGCAGTGGATGACCTTTTCACAGTCTTCATCTTCAAAGAAATCGATTGCCTTCTCCACGAGTTCAAGGTTGTCATGAGTATCGGATACTATCCCTATCTTCATGAAAAAGAATAGTTAAGGCCTTGAAGTTAAACTTTACGCGGAAGGGCCTCTGAAAAATCCTTCTTCCTCATTTTCCGTATTCCTGAAGACCTCGCTTTTTTCCAGGGTCTCTTCCTTCTCATCTTCCCTGGTCTCAGGACTTATGTCGATGGGATGGAAAGCAGGTTCAACGTCTTCAGTATCTACTTCCTCCAGTTTCTCGAACATCTCAAGCACCTCATCGAAATCTTCTGCAAAGTCCGAGGCCTCATCCTCGCTGATATTTATCCTTGCGTTCTCCGCGACTTCCTGGACTTTATCGGCATCTACCATGTTATTCTTGTCGACAACCAGATTTTTGTATTAACCTGTTTGAGAACTGTAAGGCCTTATCTTTCCGTAAAACTTTTCGTGTGAACAGTCATGAACAGTTAACGATTTCATGAACAATCACGGAATTGTCAGAAGATTTATAAACGACCCTCGTAAATGTTAACACAAGCAAGATACTGATTCAGATTTAGGGTCCTTTCGTTTGGGCGCGAACAGGACTTGGTTCGAACTTCACTCGTTTGGGCACGAGTAAGGTTCAAGGGCTTGCGAAATTTGACATACGTTTGGGCTTCGAACTTGGGCGTTCGAAATCGAATATTGAATGTTTCGAGTCTAGGGCAAGACTCAATTAGTTCTATGGTAGAATTACCTATACCGACTTAAAAAGGTTCGGGTACGGGAAGACTGAAGGCTGATATTACAATGGAATCTATAATCGACAACGCTCAAACGGACGAAAAATCCACAGAAAATCTTGACGAAATGAAGGACGCTAAAATTATAGTTGTAGGAGTAGGAGGAGCTGGCAACAACCAGGTCACCAGGATACAGAAGAAGGAAGTTGAAGGCGCTGAGACAGTAGCGATCAACACCGATAAACAGCACCTGGAAATGTCCTCCGCCGACCGTAAAATACTGGTAGGAAAAGACCTGACAAGAGGCCTTGGAGCTGGAGGTAAACCTGAGAAAGGAGCCCGGTCAGCAGAAGAGAACCGTGCTGAACTACGCAACCTGTTCAAAGACGCAGACATGGTCTTCCTCACAGCGGGTATGGGAGGAGGAACAGGAACAGGAGCAGCACCAGTCCTCGCAGAGATCGCGAAGAAGGAGGACTGCATAGTAATCGGGACAGTGACAATGCCTTTCGAGATCGAAGGCGCACGAATGTCAAAGGCAGAAGACGGCCTCTACAGACTGAGACAACATGTCGATACCGCGATCGTCATCGAAAACGACAAGCTACTAGATATAGCAGGTGACATGCCTCTCGACCAGGCCTTCGGAGTAGCCGACGAGCTTATTACAACGATGATCAAGGGAATCACAGAGACAATCAGCCAGCCTTCACTAGTCAACCTGGACTACGCAGATGTACAGGCAATCATGAACGAGGGAGGCGTAGCAGTAGTAGGATACGGAGAAAGCGACACCAACAACAAGGGAGAAGAAGCAATCCACGAAGCATTATCCAACCCACTGCTTGATGTAGAGTTCGACGGAGCCAACGGCGCATTGTTACATGTCGCAGGAGGCGAAGACCTCACACTCAACGAAATCAACAGCGTAGGACAGAGAGTCCAGGAAAAACTCGACAAACAGGCACAGGTAATCTGGGGCGCAAGAATCAAAGACCAGCTACAGGGCAAACTACAGGTAATCTCAATCGTAACAGGAGTCGAATCACCATACGTCCTCGGAGACCTGGAAGACGAGAAACAATCCGAAACAGAAGTAACAGGAGACGTCAACGACCTAGGCCTCGAAGTGATGAAATAACGACCGAAGTCGAAGAGTTCTGGGAGCTCCAGAAAATCTTCGATTTCCGACCTTCCAGAGACTGAAAGCGAGGCCCTCAAAGGCCTCTAAAAATGATGTTAGAGGAGGAAAGTCAACAACCCCCCCTCCCCCCTCACTCACGACTTTCCTCCCCTAAAACCTATATTTCAACAGGCAGGAGAAAGGCAAAATCCCGCATTTCGTTTAACACGAAAACTCCCCCTCCCCCCCCCCTTACGCGGGAAACGCCTTCCTCACTGCCTTACTCTTTATTAAATCTCCAAAAACAGGGAAAACTGTTTAACTCTTCCCACGTAATAACAAAAACGTGGAAAACCAGAATTTCTACCTGAAAATCTCAGGAGCACTGCTTTCGATAATCACAGCATCCACCGCACTTATACTAAACCACAGTATGAAAGGCCTTATAGCTGCTTTACTTACAGCAACAGCCGCAGTACTGATAAAGAACGCGGAAAAAACTTCCCGGAAGACAGGAAGAACAAAACACATGAAAACAGCGTTAAAGGCCTCGAAAGATGGAGGAGAACTTCTGGCTCTTTCAGCAGCTTTGATAGGCTATCCTGCAGGAGCTGCAGCCACCGCAGCCGTCATAGGATTAGTAGCGTTTTATGGAACTGTAAGTAAAAGTGTCAGAGAAAAAGAAGGTTTACTAGGACAGGAAATCCGCGTAGGCCTTTTGATCGCAGCGTTTCTAGGCCTCTTGATCAACCAGTACCTGCTGTTCTACGGTCTTGTGGCTGTAGGCCTTGTCGCCGGTTTTGATTCAGTCTACATGCTGTACAGATCGTTCGAAACAGGTTTTTAAGGCCTTCCTGTTTTTTGTTTGTAAGTTGTTGTGTTGTGTTCCTCAAGTATTTAATTTTTCCCGCACCCTTTACCTTGTATGAAGGCTCCAATATGTAATGTATGTCTAAAGAGCGATGTTCTCTGCAGCAAGTGTGAGGAGAAGCTGGAGAACGGAGAGATCTCAGAACTCGAAATCGAAGTAAGCAGAACCTTGAAGGATCTAAGCAGTGAGTACGGCTCATTACGGGACTCAGAGATTCTTCACGTCTACGACACCGAGAACGTCGTCATTATAGTAACAGCAGAAGGCGACGGCGCAAAGGTAGTAGGCAGAAGCGGCGAGATTGTCAAGAAAGTCGCTGAAGAGATCGATAAATCTATCAGGGTTGTCGAGAGAAGCAAAGATGACAGAGATGTCATCAAAGGCCTTCTCAGCCCAGCTGAAGTCCAGTCTATTAACACAGTCTTCAGCCCCGAGGGAGAGTACAAGAAGGTCGTTGTCAGCGACGAGTACGAAGGCAAGATCAACCTCAGCGAGGACGAGTTCGAAGAAATCATCGAAGAGATCACAGGAACCAAGTACGAGCTCTCCTTCGAGTAAAAACATCGCTCACACATTTCAAAAATTTTTTTCTCTTCTCCTATTCTAAGGCCTTTCCTGGTTTCTACGCGGTCGGTATTAAAATTCTTCAGGATGAATCCTAGAGTATGAACACGGACAAAAACAGCAAGCGTTTCATCGTCGCGATCGATCAGGAAAAGATAGAGCCAGATCTGGCCCGGGAAACAGTTGTCAACTACGATCCGTTGAACAGGTCAGGAAAAGAAGGCGGCTTCCACATCACAGAAGAAGGAGAGCTACATATCGACAATGAGAAGGTGATGGAGGCCCACAAAATGGCGATAAACAAGTACCCTCACGAAGGAGCTATACAGCTGATCAGGCTCGACAGAGAGTTCGGAGAACAGATCCACCAGTTCGGGGAAAACAGTTTCCGCCTCTACGGTTTACCAGAACCGCAGAAAGGCCGTGTAGTAGGAATCCTCGGAAGAAACGGGATCGGAAAATCCACGGCACTCAAAATCCTGTCCGGAGATATAAAGCCAAACCTTGGCGAATTCGAAAATCCTCCAGACTGGAAAAAAATAAAGGAAGAATACAGGGGGACAGGCCTCCAGGAACACTTCAACAAACTGGCTGAGGAAGAGATAGAGGCCTCTTACAAGCCCCAGCAGGTGGATAAGATACCGGAGTTCCATGACGGAGAGGTCGGAGATTTACTGGAAAAAGCTGACGAGAAAGACTCAGCTGATATGTTTGCTGAGAAGCTAGATATAGACCATCTTCTGGACAGAGATATTGGCGAGCTTTCCGGTGGAGAACTTCAGAGAGTTGCTATCGCCTCTACACTTGTTAAGGATTCTTCGATATACGTTATCGACGAGCCTTCATCTTTCCTGGACGTCAAGCAGCGTTTGAACGTTGGAAGAGCAGTTCAGGAACTAGGCGAAGAAAAAGCTGTTCTCGTGGTCGAACACGACCTCGCAACGCTTGACCTTGTCTCATCAGCAATCCATGTCTTCCACGGAGAACCAGCTGCCTACGGAATGGTATCGAACGCCTTAAGCACAAGAGAGGGTATAAACCAGTACCTGGAAGGATACCTGAAAACACATAATCTCAGAATCAGAGACGACAGCATAGACTTCGACAGGACAAAGAGATCCCAGGTCGAGAAAAAATCAGAGGCCTTCAACTTCCCGGAAATGAGGAAAGACTTTGGAGAAGAAGAGTTCGAACTTGAAACAGAAGCAGGAACTCTCCATGAGGAAGAAATTCTAGCAGTCTTCGGCGAGAACGGCGTCGGAAAAACCACCTTCGCAAAGATGCTGGCAGGAGCACTAGAGCCAGAGAAGGAAGAGGCTCCGGACATCTCGATCAGCTACAAGGCCCAGTACCTGGAGGCCAAGGATGAACTTGTAGAAACCGCCATAGGCAAACATGTCAACCCTCAATCAAAGAAGTTCAAGGCCAGGATAGCAGAACCGCTAGGCCTTCAAAACCTTTACGAGCAGAACCTGGAAGACCTGTCAGGAGGAGAGTTACAGCGTGTAGGCATAGCGATCTGCCTGGCAAGAGACGCAGACATCTACCTGCTGGATGAACCTTCTGCCTACATGGACGTAGAATCCCGCGTGGAACTGGGAAAGGCCTTGAAGCGTTTCGCGAGGAAAACCGGGAAACCCTTGATGGTTATCGATCATGATCTTCTACTGCTTGACTACATCGCAGACCGTGGAATGGTTTTCACAGGCGAACCAGGAAAAACAGGGAAAACAACTGAACCAATGAAAATAGGAGACGCTATGAACGAATTCCTGGAAGAAGTCGATATCACCTTCAGACGAGACCCGGAGACAGGAAGGCCTCGTGCCAACAAACCAGGAAGCCAGAAAGACAAAGAACATAGGAAAAACGACGAGTTCTATGAACAAAAATCCATCAAAAAAGAAAGCGACGAAGACGATGAATAGAGAAAGAATAGATACAGAACGAGGAGACAACGACATAATCTTCATCAAACCTGACATCGACATGGAAAAAATCTCAGACAGAGATAACTCCAGAAAATTCCTGAAAAAACAGATGAAGAAAGAAGGCCTAGAATGGGAAAACAGCCAGATCATAGGCCTTTTCCAGGAAGATTTTTCACTCATGCTAGACGAAGATGGAAAAATTTTCCTCGAAGGAGAAAAAGTTTACAGCAACAGCTCCAACCAAAAGGCCTAAAGTACAGGACCGGCAATCATTCTCTATGACCGACTGGACAGCAGACGACATACCAGATCTGAAAGAAGCAAAAGTTATAGTAACAGGAGCGAACTCCGGCATCGGCTTCGAGGCCTCAAAAATCTTTGCAGAAAACAATGCAGAAGTAGTGATGGCCTGTAGAAGCATAGAACGCGGAAGAAAAGCTAAAGAAAAAATTGAAGAAGAAATCGGAGGCTCTTCCATTGAACTGAGAGAACTGGATCTTGCAAGCCTTGATTCTATCGAAAGCTTCGCTGAAGAGTTCAAGGCCAACCACGAGAAGCTTGACATGCTGTGCAACAATGCAGGAGTAATGGCTATACCAGAGGAAGAAACTGAGGACGGATTCGGAAAACAGTTCGGCGTAAACCACCTAGGCCACTTTGCACTGACCGCAAAACTGTTTCCAGCACTGAAAAAAGCAGATAAAGCCACAGTAGTCACACAGAGCTCAGGCCTCCACAAACAGGGGAAAATTAACTTCGAAGACCTGATGCATAAAGAAAACTACCACGCTCAACAGGCCTATGCAGACTCAAAGCTTGCAAACCTGCTCTTCGCCTACGAACTTGACAGAAAAATCAGGAGAGAAAACCTCGATATCAGATCAGTCGGCTGTCACCCAGGCTATGCTGCTACAAACCTCCAGACACGTGGAGCAGAAAAAACCGGTAACAAGCTCAAAAAATACACTATGAAAGCTATGAACAAGTTAATGGCACAGAGTGCCAGGAAAGGAGCACTACCCATGCTATATGGCTCAACCTCTCCAGAAGTAGAGGGCGGAGACTACATAGGCCCAGGCGGACTCATGAACATGAGAGGCCTTCCAGAAAAACAGGAAAGCTCAGAGGCCTCATACAGCACCGAGAAAGCGGAAGAACTCTGGGCAGTAAGTGAAGAACTAACAGGGATAGACTTCCAGATCTAGACTTTTTACTCAGAAGCCCAGGTTCAAGACTTCAAAAGCACAGAGAACAACCAAATTCCCTAACCAGTAAAAGCCGAGACATGAGCAAAGAAAAAATACCGGTAGCCAAAGGCCTCATAGAAAACCAGGACGGAAAGTTCCTGATGCTGAAAAAGTCAAAGGATTACGAGTTCACAGCTGGAAAATGGGAACAGCCAGGCGGAAAAATTGAGGAAGGAGAAGACAGATTCGAGGCCCTGAAACGGGAAGTGAAGGAAGAGACAGGCCTTGAAATACATGGTTCTGAAGACCTTGTACGGATTGAGTTAGAGGATGAAAACCATATCAACTGCTATGTTCTGCACAGCTCGGATTTCTCTGGAGAAATAGAGCTATCCGGGGAACACGAAGAATTTCAGTGGGTAAGGCCTGAAGATTTCTCGGAACTGGAATGGCACAGAGACTCAGCCTATATCCTTCCTGCTGCCAGAAGCAGCGAGAAATACCTGGAAAACAGGAGAGACTACGGCTCAGGCATGGAGATCTCAGTCGTCAAGGCCTTAGTGCAGAATCAAGAAGGCGATTTCCTTGCTGTAAAGAAATCCGTCATCGAAAAAGTTTCCTCCGGCGAAAAATTCAAGAAGTACGGCGACATGAGCGGAAAATGGGAACTGCCGGGCGGACGCATCCAGGAAACTGATGGAAAAGTTGGAAAAAAGAAGGACGAGGACAGGTTCAAGGCCTTAAAGCGGGAACTGGCGGAGAAACTTGGAATTAAGGTTTCTGGCGGTGTCGATGTGGTCAGGGAGGAGATAGAGGAGGAAAATACTGTAGATGTCTTCATCGTCTTGCTGAGGCCTGTTGACTGGGAAGGTGAGATAGAGCTTTCCGAAGAACACTCCGAGTATGAATGGGTGAGGCCTGAGGAATACCTGGAGCTGGACTGGCACAGGGACGCAGGATACGGTTACTCGCCGATGGCATTTCTGGATGAGTACCTTGAGATGGATTTGAATTATAGGTGACTGTTCAATGGTTTTTCACATGATTTCGGATATAAGTTTTTGATATAGATTGTAGCTGTATGGGGGAATGGGGTGAACCGGTCAGAAGTTTTCTTAATGGGGAAGATCCTTCTAATCCCTCGGATTTTGCCCGTTTGATGGGTTCTGATATCTCTGGCTGGCATCCAGCCGAGGTTTCGCCTCCGAGCGGCGAACAGTCTATTGACAGGGATCCGATGAGAGATGGCGACGCAAAGATGATTGCGAACAACTTTGAGAGAATGGTAGCAAAGGATTACTCCGGTAAAAATATCAGTGATGGAAAAGACTCCGAAGGGGAGGCAGATGTAGTTGTAGGCCTCAATGAACGGGCCTATGGCTGGCCAATACAGGTCAAATCCTGTCTCATGCACCGTATGGACAGATCCTCTGAAAAAGGTTACAGACAGGGAGTATTCAAGTTCCGCTGGCACAACTACGATAACCTCCCGGACGAATCATTCCTCGATCTCAATGTCTACGGACCAGCACAGGAAGGCACTGAAGGCCTGACCTCATTCACCGTTGAGAGAACAGACGAAGAGGAAACAAGTGTGGAAGAACTGGACGTCGAACTTTACGGCAAGATGCTAGTGCCGAAAACAGTACTTGAAGATGCAGTCCCCGGCCTTGAAAGGCCTCCAGAAGACGATGAGAGCGGATGGTACAGCAACGGAGTATACGAGCTTAGCTGGCAGGACGTCTTCGGCGAGATGAAACACCAGAGCCCGGTTTACAGACAGATGCAGAGAGCGAAGGCTAACGGAAAACCTCCGACACATGATCTAGATATCTACATATGAAAGCCAGAACCAGAGAAAAGGCATCCATAGAAGAAATATGGGCTGTACAGGAAGCACTGGGCGGGGAAAGAATCGGCTGGCACCCGCATTTCCACATGAATGACAGAGCTGAAAGAGCTGAGGATACTCTTGAGGAAAGGCCTGAATCCGTGGAGGAATGGGGAAGGCCTGATATAGGAGATTTCACGGATGATATCGGGGATGCTGTCGAGAACTATCTTGAGGATCGTTTCTGGATGGAAAATATCGATGACGGTGCAGTTGACCTAGTGGTGGAGGAAGGAGAGTTTGAAGGAGCCTATGTTCAGGCGAAAGGTGCCACAGTTCTGGCGAAAGGAGGGAAGAAAGACTCTCAAGGACGCCTTTATTCAAGGCCTGGCGGTTTCTACATGAGAGAGGAGAGGATGAAGGAGCTGGCAGAAGCCGATGAAGACTCGATCCTTTACACCGTGGTCCATTACCCGAGGAGAAGACATGATACTGAAGACGTGCCTGTCCTCGATGTCAACGATGAGATAGATACTGCAGTGATAGGTGAAATGGCCTTTCCTGCTGAAGAAGTATACAGAAGGACTGATTTCGACAGTGACCATAAAAAATACTGGAAATGGACTGATGCCTACGGCGAAAGGCCTTCGACACCGGAAACTGTAGATAATTGGTACTCAAATAGTTTTCTACAGGTAAATGAAGTCTAAGCTTCAGATGAATCTTCTGAGAGCTTTCTTCTCGTTTTCCGTCATCCTGTCCATGAACTCCTGTTCTGTGATCCATTCGTAGGCCTTGTGTTCTTCAGGACTGATCTGAACTGCTTCTGGATCGCCCTCGAACTCGTAAAAGACCGGGTAGAAAGTGATATCTACATCCTCCTGCCTTACAGTGTAGTCATCCTCTCTAAGAGCTTTTTCTACAAAATTGGTTCTTTCGACAGGTAAAGATGTTTCCTCATCGAGTTCACGCCACGCCTCCCTCTTTATTTCTCTTTCTGTGTATTCTTCTGCGTCGAGTTCGATCTTTCCGCCCGGAACTTCCCATGGAACACCGCCTTCTTCCGGGTTGTATCTCTCCCTGTTCCTCTGGTATTCAAGGCCTTTTTCCAGCACCAGAAACCTGTCACTGAACTCTTCGCTAGGTCCTGTGTACTTGATGATGTCCATTGCGACATCTATCTCGGCGTACATATTTGCGTCTTTCATAGATCAAAATCTCTTTTAGGGATTTATTCGGCTTCCTCGAGTTCGAATATAAGTCTGTCCTTGTCTGAGCCTTTGGTTTCTCTGTCTGTGATGTCTATCCTGCCTATTTCCTTTATATTGTCAAGGTGGGTTCCTCCACATGGACAGAGGTCCTGGCCTCCGATCTCTATAACCCTGAGCGGATCTACGCTGTTAGGGATGATATCAAGGTTCATCCTGCCTTCCTGTATCTGTTCCTCGACCATTTCTCGGTCCATGTTCTTTTTCTCGACTTCAAGGCCTTTCTGGATCAATGCGTTTACCTGGTTCTCAATCTTCTCCAGGTTATCCTGTGAGAAAGTGATCGGACGGAAATCTATCCTGCTGTACTCTTCATGTATCTGGTTTCCATCCGCCGAGGCATCATAGCGGTTCAAAACCACCCACGAAATAACGTGGACTGCTGTATGCATCCTCATGTGTTTGTATCTACGTTCCCAGTCAATCTCTCCGTGAACCTCTGTACCAGACTCCGGCAACTCCTCGTAGTCTTCCAGATAGTGGCGTATCTCTCCGTTTTCCTGCTGTACATCAACAACATCCGCTGATCTCCCGTTCCAGGAAATCCTGCCGTGATCGGCTGGCTGTCCTCCACCTTCCTTGTAGAAAAGACTTTCTTCGAGGCAGATATAGGCCTTTCCATCGCTTCCTCCAGTCTTTGAGACCTGGGCGTCGAACTCTTTCTGGTATTCGTTGTCCGGCATGTACAGCAGTTCAGTCATAAGGTATATTTGGGGCTTATATCTTTAATGCGGTAACTGTTGTCCTAAACAGAGATAAGACTTAGGAAAACAGAGGCCTGGTTGTGTGGGAGAGTTTCTGTATTTCGGTGGTCGGTGAGACTGAGGTTGGGACATGAGGCCTGTGATGTAGAGGGTTTAAGAAGTTTGTCTTCCAGAGTTCATTTGTATGGGACGTGTAAGACAGACTTACGTTAAACGCCTGGCAAAGGACCTAGTTGATGCAGATGAAGAAAGATTTTCAGAGGATTTCGATGAGAACAAGGAAGAGCTCAAGGAGACAGAAGAGTTCTCGTCAAAGAAGCTGAGGAACAGGACCGCAGGCTACATTGTAAGAGTTGTCCAGAACAGGGACAGACAGTAAAAACTGGTTTTTTCTCTGCCCAGAGAACTTTTGACGCTTTTCGAGACCCGAGTCTTTACCCGGACTTTTCATACAATCTTTCATTAGATTTGAGGCCCGGATTTTCTCCCGGAAAATAGAATCAGTGCTGTGACAAACAGTACAAGTAACTGTAAAGTTCCTATACCGGGTACAGGCCTTTCCGTCGTCTTCGGTGCTTCTCTTACATGGATAGGGATAGTGCTTTCTTTCTGTATTCCTGTTTCAAGGTTCTCCGTGATTATCCTGAGTTCTTTTGTACCTGTAAACTCTACGTCTGGAGAGATCCTTATGCTCTGTTGTTCAACTTGTCCAGAATCCAGTGTAAAGTTCCTGGAATCTTCTCCGTTAGCTGTAAAGGATGCGTTCACGTTTTGAAGTTCTGTGCTGAACTCTGCCTGTCCGTTACCATTGTTGCTTACCTGATAAGGCAGGAAATCGATTCCTCCACTGTCGATGATCATAGCAGAGTACTGATAGTCTATACCGGTAGGCAGATTGTACATGATAGAATCTAAAGCCGTGCCACCGTGAATATCAGTAGCTCTGACCTCCACCTCCAGTTCCTCATCCATATCAAGGCCTGGGAACTTCGAAGGCCCCAGGTCATCGCCTTCACACCGTACATGAGTCGAATTAACCTGTGTCATCGAACCAGCAGTATAGGAATTATCCTCATCACTCAAGACTACAGTACAGCCTCTCATCTCATCAGAACCGACATCTACAGGCCTTATCAACGAATTAACCTCGAAGGCCTCTCTGTCAACGTATTCACTTGCCTCGAGGCTTTTGATCACCGGCCTGTGGTTCGGGAACTGTCCCTCACTGCTACCTGTAGCTGAGAGACCTTGCTGGTCGGTGACAGTCAGCTCGAGGTCAAGGTTTTCAAGGTGAGACCACGAACTGTCTTCGAAACCGATGTCGTCTACACTGCATACTGCTTCTTCCTGGGTTTCTCCATCTTCTACTGTCGCTGTGTACGTTTCTGAACCTCCGCCGCCTGATGCCTCTAGTTCACAGCTGTCTATCTGGCTTCTCCCGTCCTCTTCTCTCACCGTTGCCGTGAACGATATACCGTGATCAGAGGTCTTCGGTTGAGTGTCCATTTCTTGGATTGAAGGCCTGTGGTTAGTGGTGAAGTGCCATCTGTCGCTTTCGTTGGTTCTGTCCTGTGTTTCCGCTTCCGCATACCAGTCGTATTCTGTTCCTTCACTGAATCCTGGGCTGACTGAGACTGTCTCTCCATCGGATGCTGTTCTTGTAGGTCCTACCTGTGAGAAGCCTGATCCATCATCTACGTAGAACCTAACATCCATCTCAAGACCGTCAGGATGTGTAGCTGTTACTTCTAGACTCTGCCCGGTACTGACCGACTCTGCATCGTCTCCCGGTGCTGCGAGTGCTGGTGCATTCGGAGGATTTACCGGGAACTGTTCAAATCCTGTTAAATCATCTGTCCCTCCGTAGCTGTCTTCTACGCTCATCTCGAACCTGAGTTCTTCATCTGGGTTCCAGTTACCGTGCTGGTTGTTATCTACGGAAAAGCTACAGGAATCACCATTGATGTTTGTATTCAGATTTACCTGGCCTCCGCTGTCAACTCCCTCAGCAGTAACTGTACAAGATTCAAGCTGGTTGTTCGGTGCATTACCTCCAGCATTGTCGATATCTACATTTATCGTACCTTGGATTGTCGCTGGATCGCCTGCTGTTTTGTCATAGTTTACATCTGTTATTGTCGGAGAATCCGGATTGACGATAGATACTGCTGAAACCTGCGTCTCCCTCCAATTAGGACTGCCTTCGTGGCTTTCCCATGTATTAATATTGAGGTTTCCTCCGCCAACTATTGTACTGAGTCCCTGTGTATCGAATACGCTTATATCGGAGTCTCCTTCCTTCGAAGAAGCAACACTATTTCCGTCAACATTGAGGTTGAACGTCCAGTCCTCGTTGTTTCCGGTACTGGCTGATGAATGACCGCTCAGAAGAACTGGAGATCCTCCGCTGTCCGGGTTGAAATCGCAGTTGTCCGGATCGTTACATTGAACTGAAGATGAGGGGATTCCTTGAGGAATCTCTATTGCTACTACCTGAGTTTCTCTCCAGTTGGGGTTGTTTTCATGATTCTCCCAGGTGTTGATATCGTGGGAGCCTGAATTTACATCTACCAAAGTAGAAAAGAACTGGTTATCGTAGACAGTGGTATCCGAATCTCCCTCTTTTACCGAGGCCTCAGTGGTACCATCGAGGTCAACACCAAATGTCCAGTCGTCATTATTGCCTGTATCTGCCGAAGAATAACCTAAAAGAAGTAGCTCGCCTGAGCCTGTATTTATATTGAAATCACATCCATCAGGATCATTACATCTCGACGTGCGGGCTGTTCCCCAGGAATTAGAAACCTGGATAGCTGAGACCTGAGTTCTCCTCCAGTTCGGGCTACATTCATGGTTTTCAACCACATTAATGTCCTGACTTCCAGAGTTTACATCTCTCAAAGTAACAATGGCCTGATTGTCGAATACAGTCCAGTCTGAATCACCTTCTCTTGTGGAGACAACATTGTTGCCATTCAGATTTACGTTAAAAGTCCAGTCACAGTTGTTACCAGTATCAGCAGAAGCATGACCTATTATTAGAAGTTCTCCAGGATCAGTATCTAGGTTAAAGTCACAACTATCAGGATCATTACATGAATTTGTCTCATACTGTTGGGCCGAGACGTTTACAGCTAGAGCAATCATCAAAAGGCTTAAGATTAGGATACTACCGAAAAATCTTTTAATATTCACAGAAAAAACCCTCGCATTTCTTTAGAAGCTTGCTGGCGACCAAGCTTCTGTATCTAATTGTCATTAGGGTTTGACTCCACTGTTTCAAACTCTCTTTCATTTGGTTTTGTAGATAAGACTGTTTCTTCTCCGCTAGTTATGTTGAGGTACCAGTAATAGTTCTTTGGTTCCATGAAGCTTTTTGTAAAGTTCAGACTTCCAACGTCGTCAACAAATCTGGAATATGACCTTACTTCGGTTCCACTGGAGTTATAGATATTAGCTTCAAGCAAGGAAGAATCGCTAACGTTATATGAAAGGTTGAACCTTACCTCATATCCGTTATCCAGTACGGTTTCATTCCATTCAGCAATATTATAATATGGTTCTATCTCCCGTATTTCAAATGAGGAACTCTTCTTATCTGAATTACCATCTCCCTCTATTTCTAGAGAATAAGAGTATTCTCCAGAGGTTAAACCAGACACTTTCTCTGTATGATTTCCTGATGCAACACTAACAGGATTCTGGAAGATTACAGAACTTTCATTCTCCAGAGTCAAATTAGCGGAGCTAGCCCAATTTCTATCGGTGATCTCATATTTCAATTCTACATCCATCTGAGAATCCACTGTCTCCAGAGACTGTCCCTCTTCAGGTGATACAAGAGAATATTTAGGCTGTGGTTCAGAGTCACGAGCATCTACCCTCCTTCTCTCAGAAGTATATGTTTCCTCCCCTTGACTCACCTGAACAGAAGTATTGAAAACTGTAGCAGGAACTTCTACATCTCGCTGTACTGTACTACTTCCCTCTTCAAGATTTCCAGAAACAGTAGCTGACTGATCTATCAATACAGTATATTCTGCGTCGCTTGAAGCATTCTCTACAACAAATTCGTAATCAATAGAACTTTGATCTGTCACATAGCCCTTTGTAGGACTCTGGAAGTTGATGAGAGGTTCCTGGAGGCTCCGGACCTCTATCGTTTCCAAGGCGTTGTCCTCTGTACTGTTTTCTCCGTTTACAGTTACCACGAACTCGTAGGTTCCTTCACTGCTGTAGGTGTGTTCTATCGTCGAGGCCTCCCTGGTCTCTTCAGTACCTTCTCCAAAGTTCCATGTGTAGTTTATGATATCTCCAGTCGATCCAGATGCATCGGCCTCCAGGGCATCCCCTACATGCACCGATGAAGGAACTGAGAGGTCTGCGGTAACCCCGGCAGGATCCTCCCCACCTGAACTGTCGTTCGAACCATCATCCGAACCTTCTGCAGTATAATTTACTATGAGGTTTTCCGAGGCGAGAACTTCTCCTTCTCGTACTATCTCCATCTCAAGGCCTGCTGTACCGTTGAAAGGCATCGATACCTGTTCGTTAACAGTTTTTTCTCCGTCGAGGTTTCCTGAGGCCTTTTTCTGCTCCGCAAGGCTTAGTTTGTAGGAAGCGTTTTCTGCCTGGAGTTCGTATGAGGCCTCAAATGATGCAGAGTTAAGCTGCTGGTTTTCAGGGCTCAGGCGGTTTATATCTGCTTCTATAGAATTGTCTGGGTTATCTGTGTTGTTTCCGTCTGAGGAGTCGTCAGTGCTGTTATCATTGTCTCCGTCGCCTCCGTCCTCTTGAGAGTCTCCGTCGCTGTCATTGTTCCCTGAGCCATCTCCGTTTTCTCCCGAGTTACCGGAGCTTTCTACCTGAAAGTTTTTTTCAAAGTCTACTTGGGAGCTGGAGGCAGAAACAGTAACAGTCGATTGGTTCGGAACTTCAAATGTCACTGAGCCGTCATCTCCAGTTGTGCCTACCTCCTGGCCGTTGAGCAGCACTGATATTCCCGAGACAGGATCACCTGTATCATCTACCAGTGTCACATCCTGGAAAGAACCGGCCTGAAGGCCCTGTCCGCTCACCAGTAGCTCGTAGTTACCGCTCGACTGGTTCTGATCGGTCTGACCAGTTCCTGCATCACCGGGGACTATCAGGAGGCCAAGGCCTCCGAACAGGAGAAGGACTATTGCCAGAACGAGGAAGTTATTGATATAGTAGTCCCCTATAATCATAGAATGGAATTCGAGACCTGTACAAATAAAGATTTACCAGATATTTGTTGAAAGAATCTCTGGACCGCCATCCATAATAAAATTTGAGCGCAAAAATAACATATGGAGTTTGACGAAATCCGTACCTTCTTCTTTGACATCGAAAAAACACTTACCCGCTGGGACGATACCGTAATCGGGGCAGAGGATCTGATAATGAGCCTCAGAGAATCAGGGAAAAAAGTGCGTTTCCACACAGATAACACCTTACTAACAAGGAAAAAATACGCTGAAAAACTGCGTGGAATAGACATAGAGGCCTCAGAAGAAGAGATACTGACATCCGGGTATGTAACAGCACAGCTACTTGCGGAAAGAGACGTCAACAAGGCCTATGTTGTAGGTGAGGAGGGCCTGATAAACGAACTGGAAGAAGAGGATATAGATTTCTCTGAGGGCGCGGAAAACGTTGTTGTAGGCCTTGATCGCCAGTTTAACTACAACAAGTTGAGGAGAGCGCAGAACATAGTTGAAGACGGCGGAAACATGTATTTCTGCAGTACTGAAAAAACGTTCAGGAGGAGCAGTGGAGACAGGCCTCACCAGCTTCCGGCTAACAGGGCCTTGGAGGTTTTCAGTGAAGGCGAGTTGACCGGTAAGCCTTCCGATTATTTCAGGAGGGCTTTCAAGGATTACTTCTCGTATTACCCCGGAAACGGGCTTTTCATCGGTGACAGACTTGCGGATATCGAGACCGGTAACAGGTTAGGCCTTAAGACAGCTGCGGTTTTGACCGGGGAGATCTCAGAGCAGAAGCTGAAGAATGCGGATGAGATCCAGAGGCCTGACTTTGCGTTATCCAGTCTGGCAAAGCTGAGGCGGAGAGTTCTCTAGGCCTGCGGGTTAACGGTTTAAAATTTCCAGCACTTTTTCTTTTGTAGGTGAATTAAAATTAACGACGATCGACGGGTTACTGTTACTTCTGCACTGCCGTATATTCACGGAGTGCCGCACTTGGGAAACATTGTAGGAAGCCTTCTGCCTGCTGATATCTATCACAGGTATCTTGACCTGAAAGGTGTTGACAATATCTTTATCTGTGGGAGCGATGTTCACGGAACTCCTCTGGAGTTAGAGGCCTTGGAGCAGGATATGCCCGTCGAGGAACTTGCTGAGCAGCAGGATGAGAAAGTAAAAGATGTTCTGGACAGGATGGAAATGGATTTCAGTTTCTGGGGTAACACGGACTCAGATTATAACAGGAGACAGACCCATGACATGTTCGAGGAGCTTTACGTAAACGGTTACGTAAACGAGAAGGAGCAGAACCTTCCTTATTGCAACAACGACGAGAGGTTTTTACCTGATCGCTACATTGAGGGAGAGTGTCCTCACTGTGGAGGCCTTGCCCGGGGAGACCAGTGCGATGAATGCGGTAAACTTGTGGAGCCTGAAGAAATCATCGAACCAGAATGCCAGATCTGTGGTGGCAATGACATAGAGTTCAGGGATACTACCCATCTTTACCTGGATCTTCCGCAATTTAAAGAAGATCTAAAGAAGTGGCTGGAGGAGGCTGAAAGCCAGCCTGTTCCGGATTCAATCATTAAAGAGGTCGAAAATGCTATAGACGAAACTGAGGAACGCTGTATCACCAGGGATATCGATTGGGGCTTCAAGATTCCAGCAGATAGAGTTAACGAGAGGATAGAAGACGAGGAACTTGAAGTTGAGAAAATAGACACAGAGAGGTACGAAGACAAAGTTCTTTACGTCTGGTTCGATGCTCCTATCGGCTACATAGGCTTCACAAGAGAATTCTTCGCCCAAAAAGATAAAGAGGAAGAATGGAAGAATTACTGGACTGACTCAGATCTCTACTACTCTATAGGAAAGGACAACACGATTTTCCACACAGTTATCTGGCCAAGCATGTTGAAAGGAGCCTCTACAGATGAGATAGAATACGAGATGCCACGTTACGAGTTCATCCAGCAGTATTTACTTGCGGAGGACACACAGTTCTCGAAGAGTCGTGGTACAGGCCTCTCCACGAGCGATGCTCTGGATAAGTATCCTGCCGATTACTGGAGGTTCTACCTGGCAAGGAACATCCCAGAAGATCACGATACAAAATTCTCCTGGGACGATTTCGAAGCCGAGATCAACAACGTCCTCAACGATACAATCGGGAACTTCATCAACCGTACTCTGTCTCTAGCCGAGCAGTGGTTCGAAAACGAGGTACCTGTCGGAGAACTGACAGAAGCAGATGAACAGATACTGGAAGAGGCGGAGGAAACAATCGACAACTACGTAGAGGCCTTTGAGAACCATGATCTGAAGGAAGGTCTCAGCCATGCTATAGAGCTAGCCAGGATAGGAGACCGGTACCTCTCTGAGGAAGAACCCTGGAACAACGAGGACAGGAGAGAGGAAACTATCCATGTCTCAATTCAGATCATCCGTGCACTTGGAGCCACACTATACCCATTCACTCCAGAGACAACGGAAAAGATCGAAGACATGCTGAACGCAGACATCCACACCTCTGAAGGAGTAGATGCTCTTGTAGATCCTCTTCTCGGAGGCCTGGAGCCTGGCCACGAACTAGGAAAAAGAGAGATCTTATTCGAGAAGATAGAGGCCTCTGGTGATAAAGAAGATCATGACCTGAACGAGGAAACTGTCAGCTTTGAGGACTTCCAGGACATGGATATCAGGACCGGAGAAGTCGAAGAAGTAGAGGAACATCCAGACGCCGACAAGCTCTACAAAGTAAAGGTGAACGTAGGAGAAGCAGTTCTACAGACCTGCGCAGGCCTCAAAAACTTCTACGAGAAAGAAGAGCTTGAAGGCAAAAGCGTGGTAGTCCTTGCAAACCTTGAGCCAACGGAGCTGAGAGGAGAAAAATCAGAGTGCATGATGCTCGCAGCAGAAACAGAGGATGGGGAAACAGTTTCACTCCTTGAGACAGATGAGGAAATAGAGATAGGAAGCAGGATAAAATAAAGAAAAGATGGAGAGGCCTTTTTACTGGATCGGCTCGAAGTTATCGATAGCTCTCTGCACTCTCTCATCTCTTTCGTCTCCGAACTCCAGAGAGACATCTGTTGACTCATCTCTTCTCTGGAAGTCACCGTTCATGGAGGCAAAGTTCGTCCCGTGCATCGCACTGACACTATCAGCAACTACTGAATCATACTGCTGAGCTGTTGCAGAGGCCTCACCAGTTCCAAAGATTCCATAATCCAGTACTTCGTCAGTATCTCCTACCTGCGGAGTCTGGACAGGTCCATCAATTACATACGCCTGTCTACCTGCTTCTGCTTCAACTACCATCAAGGTATCTCCTTTCTCAACACCTTCTTTCGCTGACTCTACAGAATCATCCAGAAGGTCCTCAGCCCTGTAGGCCTCAGAATCAAACTGATTCGAAAGATAACCTTCCATACTATCAAAATCTTCAGGCGAATAACTAGGTTCAGAAACCTCTCCAATAACATCTACTCCATTACCGCTTGCTCCATTGTTAGTTGACATATTTGTTACTTACTCATAGCAACTTATAAATGTTGTGGTAAGCTGAAGTCTGTAGAAATCCTTTTCCTCAGATTGTTTGAAAAATTTCAGGCTATGTAGACGTCGTCTCCGCCGATGCTGTCTTCTATGCGTGCTTCTTCCGCGTCCTGTTGCATGAGAAGGCCTTGTCTTCTAAGATATTCTGAGTCCAGGTTCTCTGACTCTCCAGAGTATGATTCCTCGAACTCGTGATTGCCTGGATCTTCGGAATGAGTGTTTTCGATCTCTTCTCCCCATTCATGCAGCTGTTCGTAATCCAGATCATCGATCTCGGTTCCTTCGTTGAATACCTGAACCGCAAGGCCTACCTTGTAGAGATCTTCAAGGGAACTCATCGGAAGATCTGTATCCTTTTTCTTCCCAGGCTTACCATATTCGGTTCCATTCACAGTCCCTGTGACATGAGGCCTTTTCATGGTTGATGTACCATCTTCTGACCACTTGTCGTCAAAGTAGATTGATATGTGAGACTCTGATTCTCCCTCCGATAATTCGTCGTACATACTGACCATCAAGGCCCTTCCCAGACAGTTCAGAGGATCTTCTTTTTCAACAGGTATCCTGAAAGAAGAGTCCTCGTGATTTCCAGAGTGTTCCGGAGAAACATCTCTCCAGAGGCTCTCAAGATCATCATATCGGTTCAAAAACTTGTCTCTCCCCGAATCTGTCAACTCATCCGGCTCCAGGCCTCTTTCCGCCTCAACAATTTCATCTACCCAATCAGAGTTTTCAGGACTCATAGTTGTTACTTACCCATCACAACATAAAAATGTTTTGGTGCTGTGTGTGGAGTTGATTCAGGAAGACTTTTTCAGTACTCTATATCATCCAGATCTCTAGGACCTGTGTATTCCAGGCCTTTCTCTGTTTCTCCCTGTAAAATATACCGGGCGAAGGCCTCTATCTCTAAATCTGTTTCAGGTAGTTCAGCTTTTCTATCAAGGATAGATAAGCTTTCATTTATTCCTGTGCCGTGTATGCTGGGCTGGTTGACTGCTATATCTGCCATTTCCTCGTCTTCAGTGTAGAGTTTTACACCTAGTTCGTCTGTGTTCCCGCCCTCATAGACTTCCACGATATAGGCCTCCGTGCCGTCGAAGAAGAGGCCTCTGGCCGTGGAGTATTCGCCGTGATATACTTTGTGGAGTTCTCCTCTCACAGTTTAATTATTAGATGTCAAGGTTCAAATTTCTTACTGGAGCAGTTCAGAAGATGTATTTGTACGCATCAGTGTCCTGGAGGAGTTTTTGAAATTCGTTCCATGAGGCCTCTTCCGTTATCACAGACTGTCTACTGCTGTCATAGGTTACTCTCTTCTGGACATCTTCCTCATAGACCTCTTCTGTAAAAGTCCAGAGGCCGAGGAACTTTTTCTCCTCTGTTCTCCAGACTTTCTCCCCGGATAGAACCATGCCAAATTCGTCTTTAAGCTGGTACCTTTCAACTTTTCGATCCCCGGAATCTTTCTCCGTATAGCTGAAGATCAGATCCTCTTCATCAAAACCGTACTCCTCACTGGTCACTGTAACAGAGATTTCCTCGGAGTTCACAGAAAATAAGAAGAGAGATAAAATATTAAAACAGGTCATCAAGTTCTTCGTTGCCCTGAACTGCCGGAGAGTACTCAGGATCAAATTCCTGCAAGGCCTTGTCGACATCGGCACTGTCCACAACTTTGGACCTGTGAACCTCAACAGTCTCACCGCTGTAACAGTTACCAAAGTCATCCACCTCATAAGTAAGGAACTCTTCATCAGGATCGGACTGAAGGTAAGCCTCCTTCCACTCACCGCCCTGGGACTTGAAACCTGCCGAAACAAGTACATCCTCCTCAAACTCATCCATCTGCTCATCATCCGCAATATCACTCAGGTACTCAGGACTCTCCAAGGTCTCATAACTCATCTCAGTCATCTTCTATCACCCGTACTAATTGATATCTTTTTAAACTCCACTTTACCCCGTGGAATCTCCGATTTCAGCTCATCAAGGCCTTCATCTGTGATCGAACTGTACTCGTTTTGAGTCATTGCTATCATAATGTTATCATACGGTAGTGACATATTTAAATCTTTTGGAGACTGTTGTTTGATCCAGGTCACGAAACAGGGAAGGGTTTCAGTTCTCCTGTATCTGGTTCTGGAAGAACTTCATCAGGTCAGAGTCAAAGTTTTCCCACTGCATCGGCTTTCGGGCCTGTAAATCACCATGCTTCTCAAAATCTTTCATTCCCTGATGCTGTGTCATCCCGACCTCAGTACCGTAGTAGATAACAGTAGGCTGATCCTGTTCCAGAATCAGGGAGAAGGCCTTTTTCAGCTTCTCTTTATCGTTTCCAAGCTCGTATAGCGCTCTGTTAGTGTCATGGTTGTCAAGAAAGTTAGGAAGCAGGAAATTTTCCGGGTAGTGACTGTAATGCAGTTTCAGGAAACTTTCCGCCAGAGAATCAGGTAATAGATCGCTTCCAAAGACTGAAAGAACTATCTCACGGGCCTTGAAATCAAGAACGCCGTCAAGAACCCCGATATAATTTCTCTGTGCCAGTTCCTGGCTTCCAGTAACCGCGTTCAGGTACTTACGAGGCATCTTAAATGTCTCCAGGTGCTCGAAGCCGATCTCGTTGAACCAGGCCTCGCCTACAACAACTGCTTCAGGAAACTCGCTGTGTATCTCTTCCTCGAAATGATTCCAGAAGCTGTGTGAAGGCCCTACTACGTGATCCAGTCTGTAGCCGTCTAGACCCAGTTCAAGCCATTTCTTGGCAGCATCGATCACATGGGCCCTGGCATCCCTGTTTTCCAGGTTCAGCTTCACCAGGTCCTGATCAAAATCCAGGAAAGAGAGGTAGCTGTCAGGCCATTCTCTGAAGTAGAACCAGTCGCGGTACTCGCTGTTCGGAAAACTGGAGGCCTCCTTGAAGAATTCGTGTTCAACTGAGACATGGTTAGGGACGAAATCAGCGATAATCTTCATATCACGTTCATGGACCTCGTCTATCAACTCCTTCAAATCTTGCTCCGTCCCGAACTCGGCGTCGACAGAGTACATATCAGTTATATGGTAGCCGTGGTACGCTTCTCCCTCGTAGAAAGGTGAGATCCAGATCACATCCACTCCAAGGCCTTCAAGGTAGTCCAGCCTCTCCTTTATTCCCTGGAGGTCTCCACCTATGTACTCAGGGTTATGCCAGTTTCCTGGTTCCTCAACTCCTGCGAACCTGTCAATCATTATCTGATAGATTACCGAGTTCTGGAACCATTCCTGGGTCATAAAGTCTTTTTTCTCCGCCTCTGGATAAAAACCTGTCCTCCACAGGGAAAGAGATAAATCATTTCAAGGCCTAAAACCGGGTATGAGGATAGCTGTCTTCGGAGCCTCGGGAAGAACCGGAGAACCTTTTGTAAGAAAGGCTCTGGAAAACGGAAACGAGGTCAACGCGTTCGTCAGAGAAAAATCCAGGCTTGAAGCGAGCGGTGAAGGCCTTCAAATATTCGAGGGCGATGTCTATACTGGTGAAAAAGTATCTGAATGCGTCGAGAACGCGGACGCTATCGTAAGCGTTCTGGGGCAGAACAGGAACACGTCGGATGATCTCCTGACGGTCGGAGGAGAAAACATAATCGAGGCAATGGATAAACACGGGGTCGAGAGATTCGTAACGCTTGTAGGAGCCGGAGTAAGAGAGGAAGGCGAGAAACCATCTCTTTCAGGGAAGATAATAGGCCTCCTGCTTAAACTCGTAAATCCAGAAATCCTGAAGGATGCAGAAGATCACACAGAAAAGGTCAGGGATTCAGGCCTTGACTGGACCATCATCAGGGCTCCGAGGCTGACCGGAGGCGAGGAACGCGGAGAATACAGGACCGGAGATGTGTCTCCAGGCATGAAAGGGGTTTCCAGAGACGATGTAGCGGACTTCATACTTGATTGTGTGGAAAACGACCGCTATACCCACGAGATGCCGAAAATCACGTACTGAAAGGCCTCCAAGTAAAAAAGCTTACAGACCTCAAAATCCTGTATGAAGCTCAGATTCCTGGGAACCGGCGGAGGAAGATACGTAACCGGCAAACAGAAAAGACGTACAGCAGGTATAACAGTAGAAACAGAGGAAACCAAAGTACATATCGACCCAGGTCCTGGAGGACTCGTCTACACAAATCAACAGAAACCGGAAGATACTGAAGCAGTCATAGTTTCTCATGCACATCCAGATCATTCGAACGATGCAGAGGCCTTGATCGAGATGATGACGGAGGCCTACAACCAGCCCGGTGCTGTATTCGCGAACAAGACAGCTATGGAAGGTCACGGCGACATAGAGAAAGTTATCTCCGAGTACCACAAAGATCTCTGCCTAGACGTCGAGACACTGGAAGAAGGCGGAAGCTACGGGTTCAGGGATCTGGAGATCAGGAGCCAGGAAATGTTCCACGGCGACCCAAACACACAGGGATTCACCCTGGAGACGGAGGAGAAGAAAATCGGTTTCTGGACCGACACAGAGTACTCAGACGAACTACTGCCTTTTTACGAGGACTGCGACACAGTAATCATCTACTGCACAAGACCCAGGGGAAAATCAGTCAAAGGCCACACAGCAATCTCAGACATACCAGAAATAATGGAGAACACCGAGGCCTCAACTGCTATAATAACGCATTTCGGCTACGCAATACTCGAAGAAGGCCTTGAAGAAGAGAAAAAATGGCTGAAAGAAGAGATCGACGAAAAAGTGATCTTCGCTGAGGACGGAATGCAGTTCCCAGGAGATAAAAAACTCTCCAGGTTCACATCCTAGAATCAAATCTCAGGGGGTTTTTTCGCGAAAAGTTTTTAAGATTTTGAGGCCTGAAATATGTCTACAGATGAGCAAGGCCTCTCTTCGGAAGGGTGGCCGTTTTGTACGGCCTCGGAAGCTTCGGTAATTCTGTCAGGCCTTGTGCTGTCTCTGGAGGTTTTTCTACTATGAGTTCTGAAGAATTGATTTCGGCCAGTTTTTTCGTTGTTCAAAATCGGTTAAGAGATTTAAAAATCCGTTTTGGTTTCTTGCTTAGAGGACGGTAAAAGATGCCTGAAGGAGAATACGACGCGGACGACGTTGAGCAGAAGTGGAGAGAAAAGTGGATTGAAAACGGTACTTACGAGTACAACGGCGAGGATGGAGAGGTTTTCTCTATCGATACTCCGCCTCCTACAGTCTCAGGTTCTCTGCACTTTGGACATACGTACGGCAATACTTTGACGGATTTCATGGCGCGTTTCCAGCGCATGAACGGTAAAGACGTTTTCTTCCCGTTTGGCTACGATGACAACGGGATTGCAAGCGAGCGATTGACGGAGCGGGAGCTTGATATCCGCCACCAGAATTTTTCACGAAGAGAGTTCCAGGAAAAAGTCCGTGAAGTCTGCCAGGAGTACGAGAAAGATTTCACCGGGGCGATGCAAGAGTTCGCCTTCTCTATGGACTGGTCGAATACCTACAAGACAATAGAACCACGCGTCCAGAGGATCAGCCAATTATCATTCATTGACCTCTACGAACAAGGCAGAGAATACAGGGAAAAGGCCCCCGCAATCTGGTGTCCTGAATGTGAAACAGCGATCAGCCAGGTCGAATCCGAAGACCTGGAGAAACAGGGCCATTTCAACGACATCGAATTCCCACTGGCAACAGGACATGGCTCACTGGTCATCTCCACCACAAGGCCTGAACTGCTTCCTGCGTGTGTCGCGATCTTCGTCCATCCGGAAGACGAGTCAAACAGGCATCTTGTCGGTGAAAAAGCCGAAGTCCCTATGTTCGACCGTGAAGTCCCTGTAATCGAAGATGAAAGAGTCGACATGGAGACAGGTACAGGAGTCGTCATGTGCTGTACCTTCGGAGACCAAAACGATATTGAATGGTACCAGAAACACGACCTCGACCTGAAAATCGCTATCGACGAATCAGGAACAATGACAGATGTCGCAGAAGGCTACGGAGGCCTTTCCACAGAGGAAGCACGCGAGGAAATCGTCGATGATCTTGAAGAGAAAGGCTTCCTTCTTGACAGGCGTCAGATCCAGCATACTGTTCAGGCACATGAGAGATGTGATACTCCAATCGAGTTCCTGGTCACAGAGCAATGGTACATAGAAGTCTTGGATCACAAGGAAAAATACCTGGAAGCAGGTAGAGAGATGGACTGGTACCCGGAGAAAATGTTCACCCGTTACAGGCACTGGATCGAAGGCCTTGAATGGGACTGGTGTATCTCACGTCAGAGAGACTCAGGAATCCCGATACCTGTCTGGTACTGCGAGGAATGTGGAGAAGAGATACTACCTGATAAGAAGGATCTTCCGGTCGAGCCTATTCAGGATGACTGTCCGGTCGATAAATGCCCGGAGTGTGAAGGCTCAGAGTTCAGGCCTGAGGAAGATGTCCTTGATACATGGGCGACCAGCTCCTTGACACCTCTGATCAACTCTGGCTGGGACTATAACCCAGAGGAAGAAAGATTTGAGATGGACCGTGAAGAGCTCTACCCTATGAATCTCAGGCCTCAGGGACATGACATCATCAGTTTCTGGCTGTTCCACACGGTCGTCAAATGCTACGAGCACACAGGGAATGTTCCTTTCGACTCGGTTATGATCAACGGCCACGTCCTGGATGAAAACAGGGAGAAAATGTCAAAGTCACGGGGAAACGTCACGACTCCAAAAGAAGTTCTGGAGGAGCATCCTGTCGATGCTGCCCGTTACTGGGCTGCACAGGTCAGTGTCGGCGACGACCTGGCATTAAAGGATAAAGACCTTGTAGAAGGAGAGAAGCTGATGAGAAAACTCTGGAACGCATCCAAGCTTGTCGAGAACCTGGCACCGCTTGACCAGCTCGACGTAGAAGAAAAAGATCTTGATGAAGTCGATAGATGGATGCTCGCAGAGCTGGAAGATACCATCGAACACGTTACTGAGAAAATGGAGAACTACGAGTTCTCCAAGGCCCGCGACCATCTCAGGCACAGCTTCTGGAATACTTTCTGCGACAACTACCTGGAGATTGCCAAGCAGAAGCTGGATGAAGAAAAGTCCAGGAGCACACAGTACACATTGAAAGAAACACATAAGGCCTACCTGAAGATGATGGCTCCGATGCTCTCACACACCACAGAGGAAATCTGGAACGACATGTACGAAAGCTCCAGTATCCACAGAAGCGAATGGCCGAGAAAAAGAGGGATAGAGGCCGACCTCGAAGCAGGAGAAAACGCGATGGAAGTCATCTCAGCAATCAGAAAGTACAAGACCCAGAACCAGATGTCTCCAAACTCAGAGCTGGAAAAAATCCAGGTCTACGGAAAGATTTCAGGCCTCGAAGACGCAGTCAAAGACGTCATGCATGTCAAAGAACTGGAAGAACTTGAAAGCGAGCCTGAGACCGAGAAAAAGATCATCAGGATCAGTCTGGACTACTCCAGAGCAGGTCCAAAGTACGGCGACAAAGTCGGAGAAATCGAGGAAGCTCTGGAGAACAACGAGTACACAATTGAAGCAGGACATCTGGATGTCGCAGGAGAACATCTCAAGCCTGAAATGTTCGAGGTCGAAGAAGAAAGAACCTACACAGGAGAAGGAAAGATGATCGAGACAGAGAACACGCTGGTAATCATCCAGGAGGCCTGAAAAATGGATTACGGAGTAAGCGTAGGCCCAGCACCAGAGAAAATCAAGGAGGTTCCAGAAGAATTCGACTTCGTGGAGCTGGCGATAGGAGAAAAAGAGATAAGACCTGAAGACATCGATCAAAAGAATCTAAGGAAAATCCTGGACGAGAAAAACTTCTACCTTATAGTCCATCTTCCTTTCCGCCAGCCAGTAGCTACAGGAGTCGAAGAACTTAACAAGGCCTTGATAAGTTACTTCGAAAGGCTTCTGGAGTTCTCCGCAGAGCTTGAGACGGAAAAAGCTGTCATACATCCCAACATGAGAGATGAAGAATCAAAACGCCAACAGGTTATCCTTGAACAGCAGATAAAGAAGCTGAAGGCCCTTGGCGAGGAAAAAGATATCGAAATGGTATTTGAAAACGTCGGCCAATTCGATACCCTGGAAATGTTTGACCTGGCCGAGATCATAGAAAAAGTGGAGGCCTCAATGTGCTTTGATACCGGCCACGGTTTTGCCGAGGCAGGTCAGGAGATCACAGAGACTTTCCTGGAAAACGAGGGAGAAAAAATCTCGCATATCCATGCCCAGGACACCCGTGAGAACGAAGATCTTCATCTTCCGATCGGTTCGGCACAGGTGGATTTCCAGGCCTTTTTCTCGAAGCTGGAAAATTTTGACGGTACAATGTGCCTGGAGCTTTTTACTTCGGACCAGGATTACATGCTGCTGTCAAAGGAGAAGATAGAGGAGGCCTTCGCCGGAGACAATTAAAAGAATTTCTTCACCTTTCTCTTCTATGAGCGAAAACGAAAAACCTGAGGAAATGTCCAAGTACGAGCTAAAGAAGCTCATCAACGAGCTAGAGGATATCCGGGGGAGAAACACGGAGCTTGTATCCCTGTACATTCCTGCCGGTTATGATATGTCCAAGATCTCAGAGTTCGTTACTTCCGAACAGTCCGAAGCGGAAAACATCAAGTCCAAACATACCAGGACGAACGTTCAGGACGCTCTCGGCAAGATAGGCAGGAAAGTTTCCGAGGAGCATGAAACGCCGGAAAACGGTGTAGCCTTCTTCGCCGGAAACGTCTCCGATACCGAGGGAAGGCCTGATATCAAGATATGGGAAGTAGTGCCTCCCCAGACTATCGAATCCCGTCACTACAGATGTGACAAAGAATTTGTTCTGGACCCTCTCAGGCAGATGGTCGTAGACGACAGAGTCTACGGATTGATCGTGACAGACAAAAACAGTGCTGCGATCGGCTATCTTCGGGGGAACAGCGTCAAGACCGCGTTTACGCTTGAATCAAACGTTCCCGGTAAGACAAGGGCTGGAGGACAGTCAGCTCAGCGATTCGCACGTTTAAGAAAACAGATGCTGAAAACTTTCCTCCAGGAAATCGCTGAGAAAGCAAAAAGCGCTTTCATGGACAAAGCAAGAGACGGAGAGCTTCTGGGAATCATTATCGGAGGCCCAGGATTCGTAAAAGACAAACTTGTCGACGATGGCTACATCCACCAGGAACTGGAAGACGAGATCGTAGACATAGAATCACTGAACTACTCAGGTGAAGAGGCCTTGGAGGAACTTGTTTCAAAAGCTGAAGACGCTATCGAGGACTCTCAGGTAGTCCATGAAAAAAATCTTGTCAACGAATTCTTCACAAACCTGAAGGAGGAAAACGGCAAAAGCGAATACGGAGTCGAACCAGTATACAAGGCCTTGAAGATGGGAGCTGTTGACACGCTTTTGATCTCTGAAAACGTTGACATGTTTGAAGCTACTTACCAATGTCCAAAAGGCCATGAAAAAGAGATTTTTGAGGAAGAGGCCCTTATCTCCGACTCTGTAAAATGCGGTGAATGCAACGAGGAAATGAAGCTGGAAGATATCAGCGATATAGTTGACGCATTCGGAGAAAAGGCTGAGGAAATGGGCACAGAACTTGAGATCATCGGAGACGGCCACGAAGAAGGCCAGAGACTTCTCAACATGGGAGGAGTAGCCGGCATACTTCGTTACAGAATCAGATAAAAACAGGTTTTAAATTCCACTTTCAAAATAGTTTTTCTGTGAACCAGGAGCAACTCAGAAAAAAGATACAGCACTCACTGAGAGAAGGATTCACCGAGGAAGAAGTAAGACAGGTACTGAGACAGCAAGGAATCAAACACTCAAATATAAACCAGGCCTTCAAACAGATACAGAACCAGCAAAAAGGACAGAGAAACAAACCTAACAGAAACCAGAGACAGAACAACCAGAAAAACCAGCAAAACAACCAGAGGCCTCAGCAAAATAACCGTAGAACACAGAACCGGGGTCAAAATAATCAAGGTCAGGGCTTCCAGCAGAGCCAAGGCCTTCAGCAGGATCAGGAAAAACTTTCACAGAACCGTTCCCCAGGCACTGACTCAGGTAACAGTACCGGTGATGAATTTCTCGCAGACCAGCGTCAGGAGACAGATCAGAACTCTCAGCAGGGACAGAACCCTCAGCGAGGTTCGATGAGTTCAGGCCTCGATCTGACGGATAGTTACTACCGTATCCGGCAGCATATTTTGTTGAAACGTTACGGAATCTATGATAAAAACGACAAAAAAGTTTTGAAGGCGAAGAAAAAGATACTCAGCATCAAGACGAATATTCCTTTCTTCAAACCTGAAAACGGGGAAGAACCTGTTTTCCGCGTCATATCATCGAGGTTTCCAAACATCTCAAACAATTACAAAGTCCGAGACGAGCAAAAGGATGACGTGATGGCTGTACTTGACAGGAAAAGGACTCTACTGAACCAGGTCTGGCGCATAAGAGATCCTCAGGACAAATCGATCGTCGCAACCGTCTACAACGAAAGTACGATGCTGCAGCTCCTGAGAAGCTACGGGGGAATAATACCTTTACTACCGAACGTTTTCGCACTGATTCCTCATACCTACAGCGTCGATGACGTAAGCGACAACCAAATAGGAGAGCTTGAAGGCGAACTAAGCATAAGAGACGAATACGACCTAAATCTCCATGACTCCGGGCAGCTGGAGCGCAGAGACATGATATCAAGTATCATCGCAATCGACGCACTCGAAGGAAACTAAAATATATAATATGAAAGTTCAGAACCTGGCCGAGGAGGCCTCCGATTTCACAGGAAACATCTGGAAATTCAAGAGAAACGGAGAAACAGTTCTAATCGACGCAGGAACCGGAGACAGCTGGAAACAGATCCAAAACCTCGAAAAAGTCGATAAAGTAGTTATAACCCATTCCCATTACGATCACGTCGACAACCTCCCGAAAATCGCAGATCTTTTCTCACCCAGGGTCTATGCTTTTGAACCGGAAAATCTTCCTGTCCAGGCCTCTGAACTGGTAGAAGGCGAAAAAATTTCTCTAGGAGGCCTTGATTTCGAGATCTTTCATACTCCCGGCCATAGAGATGATTCTATCTGCCTTCACAGTAGAGGGGAGAAAGTTCTTTTTACTGGAGACCTGGTTTTCCCTGAAGGCGGTTTTGGGAGGACAGATTTGGATCAGGGCGACAGAGATCTGCTGATCGATTCTATCAAGAAATTAGAAGGCCTTGAAGTCGATGAGATGTACTGCGGTCACGAAGAAGCTGTGTTTGAGGACGTTGAAGAACAGATCTCCCGTTCAGTTAGGGAGGCGGAAAGGGGGGAGTCGAAGTACTGAAAGCTGTATAAAGCTGGGAAGGGAATTTTTCGGTATGGAAGAGGACGAGCTCAAGGAGTATGCAGAGGAATCTCTGAAGGAAGGATACAGCAAGGAAGAGCTTCAGAATATCCTGGAAGAGGAAGGCTTCAACGAAGAGGAAGTAGAAGGCGTCCTGACCAAGGTAGACGAGGAAAAATACGGTCAGAGCCTCGGAAACCCGATAACCAGACTCGACCTAAAGGATGACAGCTACAAGGTAGTGCAGAAACTGGTCAGAAACAAATACAAGGTATTCAACTCAGACAATGAACTCGTACTCAAGGCCTCACAGAAAATGTTCAGGGCAAAAGAGGATTACAGCTTCAAGAACGGTGGAGACGAGCCAGTCTTCAACGTAAAGGCAGAACAGATACTTGACTTCTCTGGAGACTACACTTTAATCGATGCCGAGACAGGAGAGGCCTTCGCCGTACTTGAGAAAGAATTCACTCTTTTTCAGCACGCCTGGAAAGTGAAGACGCCTAACGGAGCATACGTAGCAGATATAAAGAGTAGGGGAAGCGTCCTGGATTTTCTGAGAAGCTTTTCAGAAATTTTCTCACTTGTACCGCATAAATATACTGTTGAGTCGCCTGAAGGCGATGAACTGGGAGTTATCCAGGGAGAGTTCGGACTGAAGGATGAGTACAGTATCGGGATAAAGAAGTCAGGAGATATGCCAAAAGAGGCCTTGATAGCTGCTGCAATCACCGCTGACGCCCTTGAAGGAGATTAGATCCGGTCCGAGAAAAGCAGTTTCCTGTAGATATTTCCATATTTTCTGTAGAAAAGATAAGCTCCTACAAGGCCTCCTGTCGCCAGTAGTATGAGAGTTGAGAGGTTATCGATATAAGAAGCGACAGTTACGAAGCCGTCTTTCAGGTACCATCCTGCGAGGGCGAGGAAGAAAGTCCTTGGGACCATACCGATGAGTGTCCAGAGACCGTACTTTTTCCAGTCCATCCTGAAAAGGCCTGCTGATCCTGAGACAAGTGAAAGCGGCACTACGGGAATAGCCCTGAAAAGTGCGACGTAGTAATGCTGTTTCCCCGAAGCAAATTTCTCCTCCAGCTCCCTAGCCTCCTCCCAGGAAACATCCAGGTAGTAACCATACCTCTCAAGCACAGGTTTACCGCCGAAATAAGCTATACCGTAGACAAAATACGAACTGACCACAGAAGCCAGTGAAGCCGGGATAACAACCAGAAAAATTATCTCAAGCAAGGCCTGAGGCAGAGAAGTAGCCTGAACAACGATAAAACCAGCTGCCATCGGCACGACCGGCGAAGGAATCGGAACAACAATCTCCTCGATAACAACGCCGAAGATAACAGCGAGAACACCGTACTGCTGAATAAGCTGGATCAAGGCCTCCGCCGCTATCATGGAAAACATTTAGAGAGAACTATTTTTAAGAAGGCCTATTTACCCGAGCTGTGTCTGCAGGAAGATGATAAAATCTCTGAAAAGGCTCCAGAAAAACTCTGCTAGCTCCTGAATCAAGGACTGGGCCTCTACCTCTTCACTGATCCTCTCAAGTTTTTCGCCAGGATCGTTCCCGGCTTCCTCCTCTCTTTCCGGCACTTTCAGCTCTCTTATTTCAAGGCCTTCATCTTCTCCCATCTCAGGTTCAGCAGAGTAAACAGTGTAATTGTAGCTGTTTATCTCATCTAAACACTGTTCAAATCTTTCACGAGTATCGTACTTGCATGGTGTCATGTCCAGATGCTTTGAAAAGATGTCCCATTTCTCTTCAGGACTGTTCACTTCTTCCCGGACGTCAATGCTACTGTACAACTGGCGAACAGATCCGTTCTCCCTGGAGACAAAGTTCTTTATGACAAGCTCCGAGTAGGCATAGCCAAATCTCCTGTAGTCGGATGATGACTCGAACGGATTCCAGTTCTTCATGAACTCATCGTTATTCTCGTAGTAACCCCACAGAACATCTGCACTGCCTTTCGAAGGCAACGTTCTGTAGTAGTTATCCTCAGGATCCGGATCATACCTTACGCTTTCCCCAAAAAGCTCTCTTGGAGGCTTATCTATGCTACCGTCTCTGTAAAGCTTCTTTCTGATCAAAAATTCGGCATAACGGCTTGTTCCCTCCTCAAAATATGAGGAAGAAGTACTATCCCAGCTAAGCTCCCTAGAATTCAGAGCATGAACGGTTTCATGAGTCAGCACAGGCAAAAACTCCTCATCAAGGCCTTGACGCATCTTGGCACTTCCACTGAGGTATTCTCCCGAGCTCCAGCGCGAAACCGTCTCATTAAACAGTTCATCAGGTAGAACTGCAACCGGTAAGCTGTTAGCCTCCAGACTCTGCCCGGTAGTGCCGACAGCTATCTCATAAGCCATCGAACTGTTCTCAGGATCACCTCCGAAGAACTCGTAGTATTCCTCCCTGTTTCCGCCCTCACCAAACTTTGCCCTCAGATTAACAGGGCCTTCAGCACGGAAACTAAGATTCTCACCGTTTATAGAGGTCTCTACGCCGTGACCAGTCCATCCTGACAGAAGGCCTTCAACCCGGATGTTACCTGTAGTTTTCACACCGTCGAAAGATGGAAGACTGAACTCTCTCTTGTAAAGGCCTCCGTAGACTTCCTCTGCCTCTCTATCTACATTAAAAGTTAATCTGTACGTTTCATTGCTTTTCCTGCTGTCGTCCTTAGGCCTTACTTCCAGTCTGCCCTGACTGTACTCATAATCCGTGATCTCTCCTGTAGAGTCCTTTACCGTCTGTATCTCGGAGTCCTGTGGCGGAGACCATACCAGTGTCGGACATCTCTGGTTCTCACAGTCCATCATTATCGTGGTGTTGATCACCATTTCCTCATCATCTGCCTCTATATCATAGTATACTTCATCAGCAGAGGCTGTACCAGCCAGAAAAACCACTGCGAGAAAAAGCAAGGCCTTCTGTTTCATTAAAGTCTAATGGGTCGTCAATCAATAAAAGAACTGCGTACACTTAACAAGAATATATGGCCATACTCTCCGACAAAGACCTGAAAGAAATAATACAGAAGGAAAACGCAATAAAGGTAAAAGAAGGCCCGGAAATAGATTATAACCTCCAGTTAGGGCCTTCAAGCATGGATCTGAGGCTTGGATACGAGTTCGGGGTACTGGAAACAAGAAGAGTCAAGGCCCTGGACACAAAAGGCATGAACGATTACAGCGATATCAAAGAATCCAAAAACGTGACGCCAGAGGAGGGAATGGTCGTCCATCCCGGCGAATTCGTACTAGGCTCTACTTTAGAGATTCTTAAAGTTCCTAACAACCTTGTAGCACGAATCGAAGGCCGTTCTTCTTACGCAAGACTAGGCCTTATCCCTCACGCCGCAGCAGGTTTCGTAGATCCAGGATTCGAAGGCAACATCACCCTGGAGATCCAGAACCTGGGAAACGTACCTATCACCATCTATCCTGAAGACAGAATCTGCCAGGTCGTCTTCGAAACGATGACAAGTGAATCAGAGAACCCTTACGGCGAAAAAACAGATTCGAAGTACATGGGACAGACAGGAGCGACTGGCTCAAGGCTTGACGAGGAGAAAAGATGAACAAAGACAGGACAGACATAGAACAGACAAAAGACCCTATCAAAAACGACAGTATAGAGATAGTAGAAAGAAAAGGCCTTGGACACCCAGATTCCATATGTGACGGCATCGCGGAAAGCGTTTCACAGGCTCTATGCGAGGCCTATATGGATAAGTTCGGTCATGTACTGCATCACAATACTGATGAGGTCCAGCTTGTAGCAGGAAGTTCTAAACCAGAGATAGGTGGCGGAAAACAGGAGGAAAAAATCTATATTCTGCTGACCGGTCGTGCAACCAATCAGTTTGAGGGCAAAACCGTCAACGTAAACAGAGTCGCTAAAAATGCTGCTAGAGAGTATATTGAGCAGAATTTCAAGGAGCTAAGCACAGATCACATCGAGTTCGAGTCGAAAATAGGTGAGACCAGCACCGACCTGAAAACTGTCTTCGAGGGAGAAGTCCCAGAATCGAACGACACAAGCTTCGGTGTAGGCCATGCACCGCTCTCAAGGACAGAGAAAACAGTAAAACGGATAGAGAAACAGGTCAGAAATATCAGCGAGATCGGAGAAGACGTAAAGGTCATGGCAATCAGAAGAGGAGAGAAAATCGATCTCACAGTGGCCTCAGCAGTTATAGCCTCCAGGATCAGCTCCAAGAAAGAATACAGAGAAGCTCTGGAAAAAGTAGAGGAAACTGCTGAAGAAATAGCCCAGGAGGAGGGCCTCAGTACAGAAGTCGAAGTAAACACTGCAGACGATTATGAGGAAGACAGTATCTATATAACAGAGACCGGTACTTCTGCAGAAATGGGAGACGACGGCTCTGTTGGAAGAGGAAACCGTGTAAACGGCTTGATAACGCCAAACAGGCCTATGAGCCTTGAAGCTGCTTCAGGTAAGAACCCTGTGACTCATGTCGGCAAGATTTACAACCTTCTGGCCCAGGAGATCGCTGTGGATATCTATGAAAGAAGCGGAGAGTTTGCACAGGTAAAGATCATCTCTGAGATCGGCCAGAAAATTGACACACCTCAAAGAGTAGGAGTCAAAACAGGAGCTTCTGAACAGACTGTCGAAAAAGCTGTAGAAAAACAGTTCTCCAGTATTACGGAGCTTACCCAGGAAATAATCAACGGAGAGCACTCAACTTTCTAAAAAATCTGGAGAAAAAAGGCCTTCGGGTTTCTCTTTAACTCATTTCAGTTGAGACAGTCACTATGACAGCATCCTTCTTCTATGCTGAGAAAATTTTCATTCGAGTGGACGCTGCCTCCACAGACCAGGCAGAAACCTACCTGTCTAACAAGGTCTGGCATACCAAATCCCCCTCACATTCAATCCCCGGGAAAAGTTTTGATCTATCAAGTATTTAAGGAAATATGTGACGCAGAACATCGCTACCTCCGAGTGCACAGTTTTTAACCGTAGGCCTCTAAACATGTTTTATGAGGCCTGTAGACGCTCACTGCCATATTGACTTCGAACATTACAGCGATGACAGAGAAGAAGTAATTAAGGAGGCAAAGGATAGACTGGAGTTCATAATTGATGCAGGATCCAACCTGGAAAATAATGAGGAAGTCCTGGAACTAAGCAGAAAACACCAGGATTTCGTAGTGCCGAATCTAGGCCTTCATCCAACGTATACCGAAAGCTTCGACCAGTTGAATGATATCAAGGAACAGATAAAGAGTGAAATGCCTCCTGCTGTAGGCGAGATAGGCCTTGATCACCATCACGTCTCCGAAAATAAGATGAGGAAGAGACAGGAAGAAGTTTTCCGGGAGATGCTTGAAATAGCTGAGGAACTTGATCTTCCTGTCGTTGTACACAGCAGAGACGCCGAGAGAAAGGCCTTCAGTATTTTGAAGGAGTACAGTCTTCCTGATGTGATGCTTCACTGTTTCAACGGCAAGCCGGAGCTAGCTGAAAAGGCTGTACGGGAAGAGATGACAGTAGGTATCACGACACAGGTTCTGTATTCGAACAGGGTTCAGGAGATAGTCGAGGCTGTCAGCGTGGAAGATATTTTGCTGGAAACTGATTCGCCTTTTCTCTACAGAGGTGAGAGAAATTCTCCCGTGAACGTCATCGAGTCCGCGGAGAAGATCGCTGAAATCAAGGATCTGGAGAAGGACGAGGTTATTGAGGCCTCAACAGAGAACGCTGTTTCGATCTTTGGAAGGCCTTGAGGTTTCCGATGGTTCTGGAGGGTTAGTTGCATAAAGACCTGGGTTTATTCTTTGTGTAAGGGGTTTACTAGAATGGTTTTTGAGAAGTTCAAGGATACAGTGAGTACGGAGCCTAATATCGCTGTTTTTGTTGATGGGCCTAATGTTGTCAGGAAGCAGTTCGACCTGGATTTCGACGATCTGCGAAAGGAGATCTCAGAGTTCGGAGATATAAAGATAGGAAAAGTATTTCTGAACCAGTACGCATCTGATAAACTTATCGAGGCAATTGTCTCTCAGGGTTTCGAGGCAGATCTAGGCCTTGGAGGAGAGAAAGATAAGGAAAGTGACGTCGATGTCTACATGGCTGTGAACGCTATGGAGGCAACTATGGACGATAATATTGATGTTATAGTGCTTGTTACAAGAGATACTGATTTCCTCCCTGTAATACAGAAGGCGAAGGAACACGGGAAAGACACAGTGGTCATGGGAATGGAACCAGGTTTCTCCACAGCTCTAAGAAACGCTGCGGACAAAGTAGTAAAACTGGAATAAGATGCTTCCGATCCGCTTCGACCCAATGGGCGCCCTGGACCTGCTTTCAGGCCTTTTACTTCTTTTCACAGTCTCGCCTATATCAGAAAGCATCGCATCGCTCCACGCATGGTTCCTCATATTCAAAGGCATAGCAACCATTGTAAGGCCTATCCCTATGGGAGGGATGCCTATATTTGTACTGGGCGGGGCAGCAGACATCTTATCCGCAGCCATACTTTTCCTGGGAACTCCACCGCTTTTCGTAGACTACAAAGTCTATATCTCAGGATTCCTGTTCCTGAAAGGAGTATGGACCATGTTTTTCCTGATAAATACCTGAGAAAACTACATCTTCTGATTCAGACGCTTCAGAAGCTCTATAATCTTTTCATTCTGAGATTTCAACTCCTCCATATCATCACGTGAAGCAGCAACACTCTGCCTACCTCCAGAACCAGGCCTTCCACCGCCGGAAGGACCCGATCCCCCAGGAGGAGAGTCAGGATTCATACCAGCCTTCCTCATCTTCTCCTTCGTAGAGGAACTCAACTGAGGCTGACCGCTACCAGAAGGCCTCCCAGACTGAGGATTAGGGCTTCCCCGAGAAGCCTGAGGACCTGCATCACCCTGAGAAGGATTCTGATTATCTGAAAGACCAGGACCACCAGAAGGGCCTCCAGAACCGCCGCCGAGACCTCCAGAATTACCTGAAGCCCCTTGACCCGGCGGATTTCCGCCTTGACCGGGAGAGTTTCCTCCTAAACTATTGCCATTTCCGGCAGGGGCTGAGCCAGGACCGTTTCCCTGGGATTGTCCTTCTGTGGGCTTCCCTGGAAGAGAATCATTCGATCCCGAAGAAACTCCAGGACCTCCCTGAGAGCCTGGATTGCTTTGAGGGCCTTGAGAACCTCCGAGCGACGGTCCCCCTCCTCCACCTGTGTTGACAGAACCTCCAGAATCATCCATGTCAAGGCCTCCGCCTCCGTCATCAAATGAACTGTCGAAGTCCCCTCCATCGAAATCCGAGGAGGAACTGTCAGAAGAACCGGTACCGGGTATAGAATCCTTTATTTTATCGAAAGCTCCCATAACCAAAAGATTAGAAGGCCTGTAAATAAAGCTTTTCTCCAGGAAGAATTATTTCTTCCCGTTTAACTTTCTGTAACCGATCTCCGAAAGCAAGACAAACATCGCAGCGACAAGGAAGTAACCGGATAGAGGCCTGCTGTAACTAACCTCCTTCATCTGTGAGCCTCCGAACTCTGTGCTTTCAAGCTCGGAAGTAGTATAGACCTCTCCACCTGTCTCCGATGCTATCTTTCTCAAGGCCTCGTCTCTGTACCCTATTTCTCTTATTTCAGAGTTGTAGTTGTAGCTGTAGTTTTCTCCGGCAAAGCTGTGAAATCCTTTGCTCTCAGGTTTGATGCTTCCCGTGTACCGGTTTTCAGATCTGTATGTAAGGCCCTGTACCTGATAGGATGCTGTGACCTCTGCTTCTGTCGGTGCTTCAGTTTCAGAGATTTTCAGCCATCTTTCCTCTTTTCTGTCAGTATTTCCTATCGTCCAGCTTGCTGTTCGGGAGACAAGGCCTGGATCAGCGTCAAGTGTTCTTTCCAGCGCTCCTTGGTCTCCGGAGAATGCTGCTACTCTTCCTAGACCGTAGTTCCAGGCTGTGAGGAACTCTCTCTTCTGTGGTCCTGAGACGAGGACATCGGAAGAAGGTTTAGGCCTTACCTCGTTGAACTCTGAGATTTCCGTCCTGAGTCTGACTCCTTCGGTGATAAAGTGGTCTTCGTCTATAACGCCGATCGGTTTGAAGGCTGAGGTCCCTCCTCCTGCTCCCAGTTCGAGTCTTGAGAGCTGGTTAAGTTCATCTATGTTGTAGTAGTTGCTCCTGGCACTCGGTGCTGCGTCTGCCAGGCTCTGCATGAAATCCCTGTTCTCGATCACTTCACTTCTGTCAATGTCCTCAATATCCTCTGCTTCTTCAGGTAGAGGCCCTGTCCTGACCGCGTAAAGATCGATATCCGAGTCAAGGCCTCTAGCCTGGTCCAGGGCTGCTGCCCTGATCTCCTCCGCAGTCTTTCCCTCATGATTGGGGACAGTAGTAGTATCAACTATATCTCCGTTGGTCACAAGTATGATGTTGCCTTCGTCGCCCAGAAGATCCTGTGAGGCCTTCAGCGCCACGTCATGTCTCTTGTAGGTGGACCTGTCAAGCTGTCTTATGTTTTGAATAGTCTGTTCCCTGTTGCCTGAGCCTCCGCCCAGCGTCACCATCTTGTTAGTCCGACTTACCTGCCGGGGGAACAGGGCAGTACCTCCCGTCGTCAGGTAGTCCGCTGTCGTCGAATAGTAGATGCCTCCAAACTTGGTGTTTCCCGGCAAGGCCTTCACGATACTTCCCGCAGTATTTTTGGTGTACGTAACGTTAGTGGATTTGAAAGGCACCTGTATCGGCATGACCATCCTGGTGCTTTCATCGTTATAGTTCTCGTTCGAGGCCTTCAGCGGTAAATGTCTCGCGGGTTCGCTGTAATCTCCAAGGTAGAGATAGCCGTTTCCCTTCGTTATATAATCCTGTATTCTTTCTTCATCGAGTTTTCTGGTTGATACAGTAGTATAGTAGTCGGAGAGATCATCGGGGATTTCTTGAAGGACTGTGACTCTGTAGAACTGTGAGAGTTTATCGCTGAGTTCGGATTCAGCTCCGATGTAGAGTATCTCCGGTTTCTCCTCAACTTTGACAGTCTTGTAGTACCTGTTGTTTCCTGAGAACCTGTCGTCGCTCTCTATCTCTGCACTGATCCTGTGAACCCCTTCAGAGCTGAAGGACCTGTTAAAACTCCATGAACCACTTACAGAACTGTCCAGAACAGTTTTATTATCCAGAGTAACTTTCACCGGGACCTCATCCTGTTCTGTAGAATCTATGTCCACTGTGAACTTTGTAGCAGCTCCAGGAACAGTGGTGGAAGGCCCTGAGACATGTACAGATCTTTCTGTTTCCATCTCCGGTTTAAGGACTGAAATCGTCGAGTTCTCATCTCTGTATTTCCTGAGAACGTTTTCGAGATCCTCAGAACTCCTGCCATCGCTCATCAACAGATAGGTGGAATCAGGCCTTAGCTCCGATTTGAGAGCAGAAGCCAACTTGGAGTTATTACCGGTAAGTACAGTTTTACGCCGGATATCCACGTTTTCTGCATCCAGAGAAGTGTTTTCCAGCAGCTCAGAGGATCGGGAGCTATCCTCCAGTACGAAAAGATCCTGCTGATCCTCGACCATCCTTGAATCCTGAAGAAAAGGCCCTGCCAGAGAGATAGCCAGTAACAGGAAAAACAGAGTCCTTGTGAAACCGACGATCCTGCCCTCTCTTCCAGAGGCCTTCAGGAAAATATAAACTCCTGAGAAAGCTACCAGACCTGCCAGAAGCGCCACAGGCTCCTGGAAGTAAAACACCTCTTTCAAGGTATCTCACCTCTCCTGTAGAGATAAGCCATCTCAAACAGTCCAAGAACAATTATCAGTAGCACAGGTAAGGCCTGAAAGCTCTGAGGCTGTTTAACCGCCTCAGCTGAGCTATGCTCTATCTCAAAGCTTTCAAACCTTGATTCTTCACCGTTCAGAAGATTTGAAGCGTACATCTTTCCATCAAGTTCCTGGAACCCTGTTTCCGTTATCTCAATAGTCTTTTCCTCCGCCAGTACTGTGGAACCTGTTTCCAGATTCAGATCCTGTGCTGAAGGCCTTCCAGCTGCTCTCTCTACAACTTGTTTCCAGAATACCGGGTAGTCCAGGCTCTCCCTGAACTCCTGAGACCCAAAGTTGAAGTAAACAAACTCTCCGTCACCTACATCGGCAAACTGTAGAGCCTCCTTCGGAGTTGAAACTGATTCTCCATCAACTGCCGATTCCAGTAAACTGATATTACCTGTCTCGATTTCGACAGGCTCTGAGACCTCTACGGAAGAATTAAAGGCCTCTCCAGTAGAGCTGACAGGTAATTCTGAGGATATATCCTCTGCACCGCTCTGAGCATAAAGTACAAGGCCTTTACCCTGTTTAAGTTCTGAGACCATCTTCTGTGTATCTACTTCCTGTAGAGAGTCCATTCTTCCCAGTATATAGACATCAGACCGGGGAAGAGACTCTGAAGGCCTCACATAGACAGGATCTACATTTTCTACAAGATCTAAGGCCTTCATCAGATATCTGTTTTTTTCATTATCAACGACAGCTACTCTGGTATCATCATCTGAAGGCCTGTAAATACGTGCTGTGTTATCGATTTCAAAACCGTCTTCTTCTAGGGATAAAGTATTTTTACCTTTTTGAAGCGTAAAGGATAGTCTTCTCAGTTCTCCAGCTTTCAGATCCAGACTGCGTGAGCCATCTCCAACTTCAACATTGATACTTGCCCTCTGATCCCTGAAATTCTGTATGAACGCTGTAGCATTTTCCCCATCGATCTCGAGATCTACAATACCCCATTCATTGCTTTTGGTCGGGTCAAAAGTCTGAAGAGGCCTTGAAGTAGAAACTGTTTTCACTAGATCTTTGATATCAGTATCTGTCTCCGCTGTCTGCTGAAAGTCTGTGGCCAGAAAGACTTTCCCTTCGTAGTTCCCAGCTCTCTGCACAGCTCTTACGATGTTTGTCCCGGTTTCTTCGACTTCAAGGCCTCTAATAAATCTTTGAGTTTCGGAAAGTGATGCTTTCTCTAACGCGATCTCTGTCTCATCGTTCGCAACTATTACAGTGTTACTTCGTCCTGCCTGAGAGGTCGCTTCCTGTTTAACCTGGTCAAAAACCGGTTTCATGCTTGCAGAGTTATCTATAACGATTACAGCATTTTCAGGTCTCTGTTCACCCATGATGTACGGGTTTGCAATCCCTGCTGCAAGTCCTGCTACCATAAGTACATGTAGAAGAAGCATCATGTTTCGCTGAAGGACTTTCAAAGCTTTCTGGAGTCTTCCGCTCTTTTTATCTTTCTGGAAGAACTTCATGGAAGGCATGACTTTTTCCTCAGGTGAAGGCCTTACCAGGTAGAAAATCACAAGTGGTACAAGGCCTAGAAGTGCTGCGAGACCTAGAGGATTCAGGAAGAAATTACTGAGTTGTTGGATCACTGGCTCCAGCATAGTTAGGTTATCGCTATGAAGACTTTAGAACTAACCGCATGACACGTATCTATTCTCCGATCCTTTCTATTACTTGTTGATGGAGTTTCTGAAGCCTCTCCTTCTTGTCCTCCATTTTAACGACATCAGTGTTTCCTTGAAGCAAAAGATTATGGCTGAAAGGCGAAGGAATGCTAGTATTACTGATGCTGTATGAAATTTCTCCTGCTTCAAGGCCTTCTATAACGTCTTTTGCATGCTGTATATCCATCGCATCCTCCATGATCTCTCTGTAGGTCTCTTTGATCATTGGAAAGTCTTCTCCATACTCGTTTCTGATGGTTGAAAGCAAGAAATGGCCTTTCATCTGCTGCTGGCCGACAGTCTTCGAACTTCCCTGGTAGTTTCTGAGGATCATCAGGCTTCTACCGCCTACATGCCTGAATCTTCTTTTCATCAGTTCTGTCTTCCTTACTGCATCTCTCAACTCTTTTTCAGGATCACAGTTTTCTAGCTCTTCTAAAAGTTTTTCCATATCAATAGGCCTTCTAGGTGTGACGATTATGAACCCGTTATCATCAATTACCATCCCGATGTTGCTTTCAACGCGTTTCTGGAGTAGATGAGCCATGATACGGGCAATTGCGTCGTGCACTCTGCGGCCGTAGATCGTCTGGAAGATAAAGTTCTGCTTGCCGTCCTCATCGACGTATTTTTCAACTGTGATATCTTCATGAGTACAGACTTCATCTGAGAACTGGTACTGTTCCTTGATGTAGCCGTAGATTGCCCAGGCCGTGTTCTCATCGAGGTAGTAATTGTGCATGATCCACTGGACTATGTCATCATCTCCTGCACCCATCTCTACCTGTTTACCGACCTGTTTCCTAAACCTTCCGATTTTAAGGCCTAGATCATAGCTCAGAGGCAGTCTCTCACTGTACCATGAAGGTACTGTAGGCGAGGCATTCGGTTTAGAATCTACGAAGACTTTCATGCCCTTTGCGTATTTGAACTCGTATGTTGAACCTCCTAGAGTGAAGATATCTCCTTTGGTCAATCTGTCCAGGAACTCCTCGTCTAGCGTTCCGACGTATTTCTTGTTGCCTCTAGTCTCAACATCGTAACCGGATTCATCCGGGATTGTACCGATGTTAGTCATATAGATCACACGGGTCATCTTACCGCTTCTGCCGAAAAGGCCTTTTTTCTCGTTCCTCCAGATTTTCCTGTAGACGTTTTGATCCTCTAACTCGTATTCACCGGCGAGGTACTTCATTACAGCTTCGAAGTCCTCTAGTTCAAGGCCTTTGTAACAGTAAGACTTTCTGATGATGTTAAATGCGTGGTCTATGTCCCAGCGATGGTTGCACGCCATTCCGACGATATGCTGGGCGAGAACGTCTAAAGCGTTTTTTGGTATCTGTATTCTGTCAAGTTCGTCTTCCTTGGCGCATTTTGTCAGGACTGAACACTCCATCGCGTCATCTCTGTCAGTTACGATCATTTTTCCTTTTGCTTTTTTCCCGATTTTGTGTCCGCTTCTTCCGATCCTCTGGATGCCTCTTGCTACTCCTTTCGGAGACCCGAGCTGGAGAACCAGGTCTACCGCTCCTATGTCGACACCGAGTTCCAGAGAGGTTGATGTTACTCCTACCTTCATCTCTCCTTTTTTGAGCTTTTCTTCGACTTCTAAACGGACATCACGGGACATCGAGGAGTGATGGGCTCCGATTTTGTCCTCATAGTAATCGGGAAAACGATCTTTCAGGTTGTTCACCACTCTTTCCGTCGCTGAACGCGTATTAGTAAATATTATGGTGGATTCATGGTCCTGAACATAGTTGTGTATCTTGTCATACATGGCCTCGTTGATCTCATCCGGAGGCGTATGAATCAGATCTCTGACAGGTGAAACAGTCTCCAGATCAATCTCCTTCGAAGCTGCAACATCCACTATAGTACAGCCCCGGGTCTCGTAACCCTGTTCATCAGCGATATCCGAAGAGTTCACTGGATCATACTCCGTCTCCTTCTTACCTACCTCTATATCCGTCTCGTAGCCTACCAGGTACTTTGCGATCTCATCAATGGGAGCCTGGGTCGCGGAAAGGCCTATACGCGTCGGCGAAGTATTGGCCATCTCCTCCAACCTCTCAAACGAAAGAGAAAGATGCACACCACGCTTGTTCTCACTCAGAGAATGGATCTCATCCGTTATCAGGTATCTGGCATTCTTCAGCTCTTCCTTCAGCTTCGGAGAATCCAGAACAATTCCTAGGGACTCTGGAGTCGTGATCAAAATATGAGGCGGATTCTTCAACTGCTGGCTTTTCTCACTGTCCGTAGTATCCCCGGTTCTAACCGCGCTTCTGACCTCTGGAACATCGTATCCCATCTCCTCCGCCTTCTCCCTGATACCTTCAAGCGGATCCTCCAGATTACGCTGAATATCGTTGTTCAAGGCCCTTAAAGGAGAGATATAGACGGCATAGATCTCATCTTCAAGCTCGCCCTCATCCCCCATCTGGAAAAGATCATTCAAGACTGCAAGAAACGCTGAAAGAGTTTTACCCGAACCTGTCGGCGCACAGATCAGAGAATTCTCCTCATTGTGGATAAGATCGAAGGAATACTTCTGAGGCGGTGAAAGGCCTTCGAACTGGTCGTTAAACCATTCCTTGACGTAGGGTTCAAAGTCGTCTGGCAGAGTTTTTGAGGCCTGTTCTTCGTCTGCAAATTTTATCTCACTCATATTGTTGAGGGAGAGTCCAATTCTTTTGAATCAGTCTGAATCGAAATCCGAACATTTACCGCAGCGAACATTGAAGCCCAGATAGCTGCAAATATTCCTACTACCGGGTGAACACTGTAGATACCGAAGGTAACTGCTGGAACCACCAGAAGGAATGCCTTTCCTTTTATCGTGTTAGATATGAGATCTGAAACCCTTGAAGATATATCTATGCTTCTCTGATCGATGTTTTTGGAGGCCTGTTCCTTCAAGGTTCTGTTCAGTGCTTTTTCAGCGTTGTCAAATGATCTTTCCAGATCACTGTACTGCTCCGTGTTTAAACTACTTTTTCTACCCATTTCGCTGATTACAGAGTTTTTCACCACTCTGAAAGCGGTATCTGACGTTCTGTTAAAAAGCTTTGCTCGCTCTCCTTTCCTTGATTCCAGCATGTTGCTCCTGTTCACTATTTCTTCTGTCTGCTGTCCGATAAAGTCCGCCGAATCCTGTTGGATCGTATTGGCAACTGCCGGATTTGACATAGCTCCAGCAAAAAGAAGAGATCCCAGTATAAGGCCTGTAAACAGTAACGGAAGCGATGTTGATCCGTAGTAGTCTTTGAAAGAGCTTCCGCTGGCGAAAACAGATGTCAGGACGTTTATGAGAGTTATCGATACTGCTCCCGCTGCTACCGTCCCTCCAACAGGTACAAGTACAAGTGCAAGCATCGATATTGCTGCCTGAGGCCTGAAACGTTCTCTGGAGATGTAGGAGGTGTAGCCGAAGAGTATCGTGGCCGGGATCAGAGCCAGAAGTGTGAGAGGCCTTGTAATGTCTATCAGGTAGGTTGAAGTTACTGCCAGAAAGGCCAGCGAGGCTTCTATTGCATATATAAGATAGTCCTGCTCCAGATCCATTCAGAGAATAATTTTTCGCTCCTCGTTTATATTCCTACTATCTCTGAGAAACGGGCCTCCGCATGACCTCGGTCCTTCGCCTCCAGAAGAGCGCCTCCGGACCTGTAAAGCGCGAACTCCTTTCCGTTAACCCTGACCCTCAGGATATACTCGTTATCAGCCAGGACTTTTCCCTGATTCCTTAATCTGTGGAAGGCCTCATCTGAGACCTCCGTGTTGATCTGGTACTTGTCCTCACCGCAGACACTGGAGACCGTGTCACCAGAATTCATACGTGAAAAATTGCTGCTTTCACATACTTCGCATCCTGAGGCCTCAACGTTCAGGCTCTCCCCCTGAGGAATGACGTCAAGTTTTTCATCGATTTCTTGGCCTTTTAGATATCTGAAGGCCTTCAGCGAGGACCTGTGGCCCGCTAGAGCTGCGACGTCACGTACTACGCCCTCTGTCCGGCAGGTCCCGAGTTTTCCAGGCCTCACCTGTTTGAAGACACAGTTGAAACATTTTTTGTCGAAGAACATAGAGTAACCTTGACCTGCTAACGCCGCTGTGTAGATCCAGGGTGTTCCGGTCTTCTGACTGTACTCATCTATCAGGAAGCGAGTTTCCATATTGTCTGTAGCATCAACTATCAGATCTGCATCGTTCAAGGCCTTTACGTTGCCTGCGTTAAGACTTTCTACGTGTTTCTCGACTTCTGTAAATTCTGAAAGCTTTTTCTTTACTGCTTCAGCCTTGGGAACTGATTTTTCACACCCCGTTTTTGTGTAGAGGCCTGAGCTGTAGAGATCGTTTTCTTCAAGGTAGTCTCTGTCGAATATTTTGAGGTTGACCCCGTATCTCGCAAGGCTTTCTGCTATTACCGAGCCTGTTGCTCCGAGACCTATCACTGCGGCTTTTGAGGCCTTGAGCTGTTTTATCTGTTTTTCTTCAAGGTTTTCGAGGGTCTGGAGTCTGCTATGCATCATATTTTTCCACTGGTTATGGAAAGCTTATTAAGAAATTGCTGTTCTTCTTTGTAAATGATAAGATGCTGAATAATGGTTTAACCGTTGGATGGAACGAGATTTCCGGCCTCGGATTAAGTGTTGATCCATCATCATTTTTTGCAGGGATCATCATCCTGGGCGTTGCCTGGCTTCTGAACAAAATAAGCAACAAACTTGTCAAAAAAGCTATCGAGAAGCGAGGAGGCCACAAACATGCAGAGTTCACGGCCAAGAAAGCCACAAGTTACTTTATCTATACGATATCCGGTTTTGCGATTCTAGGAGCGTTTGGAGTTCCTCTGTCCGCATTAAGCACCTTCGTTGGACTGATCGGTTTAGGCCTGTCTTTCGCTCTCCGTGATACGATCGCTAACTTCATCTCAGGCCTTATGATAATGGTTAACCAGCCTTTCAAGGTGGATGATCAGATCGAGGCACAGGGAGAAGAGGGAACGGTCAGAGATATCAGGATCAGAGCTACCGATATCAGAACCTATGACGGTAGACTGGTGATTATCCCTAACTCACAGCTCTACAACGACGTAGTAATCAACAATACAGCCTTCAACGAAAGAAGATTCCACGTGATCGTAGGTGTAGGCTACGACGACGATGTACAGAAAGCTAAGGAACTGGCAGAGGAAACACTGGAAGAAATCGAGGGTGTCGAAGAAAATCCAACACCCCAAGTCCTTGTAGAGGAACTAGGAGGAAGCTCAGTAAACCTTCAGCTCAGAGGATGGACAAGGCCTTCCAAAGCCAACATGGTCTCGGTAACTTCAGATGTCACTCAGAAGATCAAGGAAAAATACGACGAAGAAGGAATCGATATCCCATACCCGATCAGAACAGTATACCTCAACGACGAGGAATAAGATCTTCAGGAGGCCTCTCCCTTTTTTCATTTTTCTTTCTGAAACATGATGTTCAGCAGCTCATCGTTTCCGGTCTAATCCCTGTCCAGTTCTACTGACCGGGTGGTAACCAAGGAGTTCTTAAGTCTTCTAATACAACCTGCTGATATGCCAACTAGCATTGACGCCGAAAAGATGGAGGAGATCCAAAACTCCGAAGAGACCTGGATAATCGACTTCTGGGCAGAATGGTGCGGACCATGTAAAAAAATCGCTCCAGTTTACGAGGAACTCTCCGGGGAAATCGAGGACGTGAACTTTGGAAAAGTAGACATGGAAGAAAACCAGCAGCTCGGCACACAGCTAGGAGTAAGAGCGTTACCAACGCTGGTAATAATGAAAGGAGACGAAGAAATCGCAAGACAGACAGGCGCAATGTCTAAGGAAAAACTTCAGAGCTGGATCAACGAGAACAAGGCCTAAACGCATCTCATCTTCCGCAGTGACCAAAAAATGTTCAAAGCAGGCCTCTGACGGGCCAGAAGCCTGTTTACACGCAACTAGCCTTCCTTCAGTGCTTACAGGAATCGGGTCCAGTCAAAGTTTCCGTAACTTTTCTCTCCTTTCTCAATTTTTCTCTTCGCTTCCTCAAACACTTCTTCAGGCCTTTTCTCTGTAGTATCAATTTCTATAACGGTTTCTTGTTCCTGAACTGCTTCTGACAGGATCACATCCAGGGCCTCACTCTCTACGTTGTCCTCAACTTTTTCAGCGCTGTAATCACGTTTCTCAAGCCTTCCTCTCAATAAGTCAGGTCTTGTCCTGAGAACAATACAGATATCGACGGGTACATGGTGTGATAGGTGGCCTTCTACAACGTTGAAGTCCTCATCTTTCAGGGCTTCTCTCATTTCTTTTACATTGACGTGGAACTGTTCCTTCTGTTCTCCGAGGCCTTTCTCCTTGACGTACTCTGTCAAGTGTACTGTTTTGTTGCCTTGTTCCTCGAAGAGCTTTGAGACTGTGGTTTTTCCGGTTCCTGGCGTCCCCGTCAGTGCTATTTTCACACCTGAGAAATTGGCATGAAGTAATAAAAGATTGTAGAGGCCTTTCAGTTTCAGGAGGAGATTAAATTCTATGATTGATTTCGAGGTGGTTAATAGATGATTGATGTTTGGACTGAGAAGCACAGGCCTGACACGCTTTCCGAGGTTGTGGGCCAGGATAAAATAACAGAGAGGCTTCAGGCCTTTGTAAACGAGGATTCGATCCCGCATATGATGTTCGCAGGCCCTGCTGGGACGGGAAAGACGACTTCTGCAGTGGCTCTTGCCAAGGATCTGTACGGAGATGATTGGAGACAAAACTTTATGGAGACGAACGCCTCCGATGAGAGAGGGATAGACGTTGTCAGAGAGAAAATCAAGGATTTTGCCCGCACAAAGTCAATGAACGCAGATTACAAGATTATCTTCCTTGACGAGGCCGACGCACTTACAAGCGACGCACAGCAGGCCTTGAGAAGGACTATGGAGCAGTTCTCGGATAACTGCCGTTTCATACTCTCATGTAACTACTCATCAAAAATTATCGACCCGATACAGAGCCGATGCGCAGTATTCAGGTTCAACAGGTTGGAAGAAGGCGACGTTAAAGATTACATTACAAGACTGGGCAAAGAAGAAGATTTCAAGATTTCAAAGGACGCGATCGATGCGGTTATGCGGGTCTCAGAAGGAGATCTCAGAAGGGTGACGAATATACTTCAGACTGCTTCGATCAACAACGACGAGATCGGGGAAGAAGACATTTACGGCGTTGCAGCAAGTCTAAGGCCTGAGGAGATAAATGAAATACTTGAAAAATCTCTGAAAGGGGATTTCATCGAGGCAAGAGAAGAACTTGCCGATTTAATGATTGATAGAGGCCTTGACGGACAGGATGTGATCAGTTCGATCCATAGGGAAATCTTTGAACTTGATATCTCTGATGAGGGAAAGCTTGAGATTATGGAGAAGCTTGGAGAGTTCGAGTTCAGGATTAGCGAAGGGGGCTCTTCAGATATTCAGATCGAGGCCCTCCTAGCACAGATCTCAAATCTTGAGGAACAATAGGGAGTCGAAAAAGTTATGTGGACTGAGAAGTACAGGCCTGAGAGTTTGTCGGAGTACCGTGGTGCTTCCAGCGAGAAAAAGGATTTGAAGAAACATGTTGAAAACTGGGAGCAGGGAGATAAAGCTGTTCTTCTCCATGGTCAGGCCGGTACAGGTAAGACTTCACTGGTTCAGGCCCTGGCTAATGATCTTGGCTACGAGCTGGTTGAGACAAATGCTTCTGATGTCCGGACAAAGTCAAAGCTCAAGGAGGAGTTGAAGGAGGCGACGCGTCAGGCCTCGTTTTACGGAGGCAGGAAACTCATACTTATAGACGAAGTGGATGGCATGTCCGGTAACAGCGATAGAGGAGGGGTCAAGGAGATCGGTACTATCGTCGATGAGACCCGTTTCCCTATCGTTATGACTGCGAACGACGCTTATGATAACAGTATCCGCTCCTTAAGGAATAAATCGAAAAGCATAGAGCTTGGTTCGGTACATACTAACTCTATCGCAGCTTTTCTGCGTGATATACTTGATGAAGAAAGCGTTGACTACGAGGACGGCGTTCCAAAGAGGATAGCGCGTCAGGCCGGGGGACAGATGCGTTCAGCGATAAACGATTTAGAGGCTATCGCCCGCGGAAAAGAACAGATCACAAAAGATGATATGGATGTTATCGGTCAGCGGGATAACCGTCAGGAGATCTTTGATTCACTAAAGATTATTTTCAAGACGAAGAACCTCTCCAATGCCAGCCAGGCGACGGAGAACCTAGACGAAGACGCGGACACCATGGTCCAGTGGATAAGGGAAAACATCCCACGCGAGTACAAGAGGCCTGAAGATCTCTCACATGCGTACGACTGGATCTCTAAAGCCGACCTGTTCAATGGGAGAATAAGAAGACGGATGAACTGGAAACTTCTCAAATATGTCTATGACTTCTCCACTATCGGAGTAGCCCTGGCGAAAGAGGAGAAATACAAAGGCTGGACCAAGTACCAGTACCCTTCGAAGATCAGGCAGATGGGACAGTCAAGAGCTTCACGCCAGAAGCTGGACAGCATCTCATCCAAGATGGGCGAGAAACTCCACATGTCGAAGAAAGATGTAAAGAACGATCTTCCGCTCTACGCAAATCTTTTCAGAGAAAGGCCTGAAATCGCCGATTCTCTCGAACTAGAAGACAAAGAAAAAGAGTTTCTGAAGAAGTTTTAAGGCCTTTAGAGGAGTAACTTTGACAGAGACTTTCAGAACTAGCTGTAAAAGGCTTGTTCTCTGTCATCTAAACTTGGTGTTCAGTTATCGAGTTTGAGGTAGTCATGGGCTATCTGGAAACTGCTTCCGGCCGTACCGTTCATTCTGTAGGATACTGCTCCCGGGTTTGTAGATGTGTCTCCTGAGGCAGTTATATCGGAGTTCTGTGGCTCTCCATTTCTGTATTCCCATATTTTTCCATCATAATTTCCTGAGCCATCATGTATTATCTTCCAGCCATACCAGGTGTTTTCCTGCCAGTTAACGTTTGTACTGTCAGGATTGTCTATCAGGCCTTCATTCTTGATCCTGAATCTGATATTATTTCCTCCGTGGTCAGCTACACCGAGCTGTACATGGATCTGGTCGTTATGGTTCTGGTTGTCATTGAGTATGATTTCATGTCTCTGAGCTGTTGTCTTGTCTATAGAGTTTGTCCTGTAGAGGCCTTGTGCTGTCCAGGCCTGTTCCCAGATGTCGAAGTTTTGCTGGAGCTGGGCCTTGAAGCTTGTGCTGTTCTGTCCGTTTTCCTGAAGTTTCAGGGCCTTCTGTCCGTTTTTTGGCGAGTATTCTGTGATGACCTGCATGTTTCCGTCCTGTCCTCTTTTTATCCAGAGCGGGTCTGTGTGTTCTCCGTCCTCGAATGAGTCGTGGAAGACCGATCCGTTTCCCGCACACGTTATCCTTGTCTCTGTTTCCGTGTTGGACAGGGTTAGGTTGTAACATCTTCTTTCCTCCCAGAATGTCAGGTCTGTTGTGTATGAGGATATGTAGTCTACTGTTTGTCTGAATTCTTTCCGATCGCTTTTCTTCGCTAGATCAAGTTTCTCTCCAACCTGTTCTATGCTGTTGACGTGATAATCTTTCTCGATCGGTGAGAAGTCGCTTTCCCTGATTTCAGACATTGTAGTGGCTGTTGACATCAGCAGGATGCTTACAAGGACTGCAGATATAATCATGAACTGTCCTTTCAGTTCTGCCACCTCATATTGATCCTGTAAGGCTCTTCGCCTGTTGAACCGTAGATACTGGTCGAGATCTCACCGCTGGTCCTTCCCTCTAACTGCGTCGGCCCTGCCATCATATAGATGAAACCTGCGATAGCCTTCCTGTCTTCGGAACTGAAAGAATCTTCATAAGGCGTCCTGCCGACATCACCGCCGCTCTCATATGTGAAAACGTTCAGCTGGGCATTCTCATCAAGTACAAACCCAGCACAGTCATCAGGCCCACAGCCGGAAGCGGTAGAGTCATATATCCTTGTCACGTATGTAAGGCCTCTGATATCCGTTTTCTCACCTTCCTGGAAAGGCCCTTCATCGGACTCGGAGAAATCTCCGTCATCATCCCTGTCTATGTAAAGAGCTCTGTTGTTCTGGCTGCAGTAAGAGTCGGATTTACCTAACTGGGTATTAACTATCTCAAGAGTTTCCAGATTCCCATCTGAATCCGGGAAATCCAATGTACCTGAAGTGATATTATTACAATGGGTATCAGGCCTTCCTGTGACAGATGTATCCTCTGTAAGGCCTGTGTTAACCCTGTCCTCACTGATTCCGGAGTAGGCGAAGTTTTCAAGGTACATGGTCTTGTCAAATGATAATGCACCTTTATCCTCAGTGACTACACTGCCTTCAGGGTAAAGGGAGATACTGGAGAAGTATGTTTTCATACCCGACATCATCTCTTTTGTCTTCTTTGAGTCCTGATGGGAGGAAAAACCTACTTCAAGCGTTCCACAGGAGTCATTAACCTCCTGATCGGAAGCTCCACAGCCCTCATCTGTTCTGTAGCCAAGGTTTTTCCACTGGAACCCGTTTTCCCGGAGTACAGTGTTCTGTACCAGGGACTGGTTCAGGTTAGCCATGAACAGGACTGGATTATCTTCTATCATTCTGTTGACAGTGTTTCTCTGGTCTTCATCTTCTATATGTTGAAGAGTTTCTTTCTCCGCAAATATGAAGAAGTCAAGGCCTTCAGTATCGTCGTTGAACGTGAATGAGTCGATCTTAACGCGGTTTTTGATGCCGTTCATAGGACTTTGCATAGTCTCCTGCATTCTTTTCATCTGGTCTGCCTCCGCAAGCTCCACTGTCCCTGTCCAGGTATCGACACTCACATCAACATCTCTGAACTCGTAGTAGTTTCCATCTCCCCATTCAAATATTTCTCCAAGACTGTAGGGGTCAGATAAACGGCCAAAATCACAGCCTCCCTGGTCAATCCACACTGAATCATACTTGACCTGAGATACCAGATCCTCGTTAATATGATAATCTCCCAGATAGAATGTGATATCTCCATTATTACTTTTGATAGACGAGGCCTCAGTCTTAAGCACAGGTGTAGCAGAACGGCTCTGCAACTGGTTCTGCACCTCATCATCGCAACTATCGCCGGATGAAACATTACTGACGGGAGCATCACTTATCTGAGAAGGCCTTCTGAAAAACCCTATATCCAGGTTCGGTGCTGTCCCTCTGATATCTCCTGATGTACTGAAATCTCTCTGGGTAATCCCGTTAAAGGCCTGTTTCAGGCTCCCTGTGCTTCCTTTCGATACAAACTCATCTATGTGACCTGTTTCTTTCATGGTGTAACTGAGATCTCCTGTAGTTATCTGGTTCTCGAACCGGGTCCAGTCCCTGGCATCTGACATGTTGAATCCGCTGATAGCGAAGAAAAAGAGGATCATTACCGCTGCCACAGCATCGATAACATGCATCTGTCCCTTCCTCAAGTGACATACACCTCCACTCTCATAGGCATAAGATCTGAGTTATCGGCGTCATAAGAAGGATAACGGTTGAACTTGACCACTTCTTCTGAACGGTCAAGACTACTTCCAAAACCTTTCACATGACTTTCCAGGAAAACAAGGCCTCCTCTATGATATCTTATGTTCTGAAAACCTGATACTTTGAAAATCTGCCCGCCGAAACTGACGGTAGAATCAAGGCCTCTGGGATCCGAGTTCTGGAAATCCCTGTTTCCTGATACATAGGTGGTGTTGTATCCGGTTCTGTGTTCTGTAACAAGAAAATGCCTGGTCTCTCCGTTAAGAGTTACATTACCGTAATGGACCCTGCCTCTAGCCCTCTGGTACAAGTCATGGTCAGGGACAGTAAGGCCTGTAGGCGGATCTCTCTTGTAGAAGCTCTGGTATGTTTTCACGACCGGAGTCCACGTGAAATTGAAATAGTACTGGTTATCTACTCCTACAGTATCTATGAACTGTGAGTAATTTACCTTGGACTGTCCTACAGTCGATAGCTGTTCGAGTTTATCCGGGTCGATCTTCATGTATTCTGATGCGAGGCCCAGGCTGTTAAGGGAGTTCCTGGTTGAACTGTTTTTCTCCCAGTTTGTTCCTCCGAGGCCTTCTGTGTGGTATCCTGGCTGTTTCAGCATCTGGTCTGATACATATTTGGCTTCGTAGTGCAGTGTTTTCTGGTTCATCGAGTTGTTGAAGTCAGGGATTCCGCTGGATACGAACTGGAATACTGCTACCACTGCCAGTATGTAGAGGAAGAATGATGCAAGGAATTCTATTGTTACCTGTCCTTTCAATGGGTTTATACACCTATTGGGGCGACTATTGTCATGAAGGCGATGAAGGCCAGCGGGATCATAATCATTGCGTGTTTGATCCCGGCAGCAGCTTTTCCTGAGGTAATTTTGCCGGCTACTGCTGAGGTAGATACTCCCTGAATCATGAGCATGGTGAACAGCAGGGATTTGTAGTATGCCATCTTACCGTAGCTGTTAGTTATGGCCTCTTCAGATCCCAGTGCAACGCCTTCCGGAATAAATCCAAATACCTGTGAGATCTGGCAAAAAGGCTGTGCTGCCGGTATGCTTCCAGTACAGTAGTTGATATTCTGGCTTGAACCTGTAAGTTCGCCTATGTTGGAGAATGCTCCTCCTCCTTGAGTACCGAATCCCATAAGCTGGTCAAGCATCATGTAGAGGCCTAGAGTGATACCTATGAACAGCAGGTAGATGACATACATTATCATCATCTGCTGTTTAAGCTGAGAGTTTTTCTGCTTCACAACATTCCTGAGGGTGGCAGCTTCATCTGCTACAGCATCAACAGTATGTGTAATATTCCCTCCGCTTCTGAAACTCTGGATAATGATAGATATAGAGTTCTGCATCACGGCAGAATCCGAGACTCTCTGGCTGAATCTCTCCATCACTTCAGGGAACGGTATACCCCAGCTCAACTCATTGTAAACCTGTTCGATTTCATCGTTCAAACGGCCATAGTCAGTATTGTGAGCAGATTCAAATGCATCCAGAAGTGTCATACCTCCTCTCTTCGACTCAGCAAGACCATTAAGGAAAGCCGGGAACTGATCCTCCATCTCCTTAATCCTGCGGTTTTCCAGGAAAGAAAGACCACCATAAGGTACAACAGAAGAGATAACACCCAGGATAATGAGTGCACCTCCTGCCTGAGGCCCAATTACGACATAAAGCAAGATACCTATCATCACAAGGCTTGCTCCAGCCGCTGCGGAGTATTTAATTATCTGATCTCTCTTTGATTCATTATCCGGTCCATCATTCTCAAACAGATCCATCAGTCAATACCTCCCGGCGAGATGCCGTCAACCAGGATTATGAATCCTACAGATATGAAGGGTAAGCCAACAAACACAGATAAGGCCTGAATCAGTATAACCAGGCTTGGATCAATACCTCCAAAAGCACTTACAACGACCGACATAGAAGTGAAGATAATTGAGCCGACAATAACAAGTATAATATACATCTCAACGAGCAGTGAAAGCTTTTCAGAGAACTCATCGATCCTTCTCTCGTAATCCTCCATTAAAGAAGTAGCTCTCTGATCCAGAAATTCTCTAAGAGATCCTCCTGTAGTTATAACATGGTTCATACCCCAGAGAACTTCCTCAAGGTCATCGCTTGGAGAACGCTCTGCTCCCTTTGTCAAGGCCTCTCCTATATCCATTCCAAAGGATTCAATATCTCTATGTATTTTCTCAGCTTCGCTCGCCAGTTCATCGTACTCATCTGACTCTGCAAGGTTTCGAAACATCTCTGTTACTGATGTACCTGTTCCTGCAAGCGTTGAAAGATACATAACTGCGAATGGAAGAGTATCTTCGATCTTCGCCCCTCTATTGTTTATCTTGATGGATGGAAGCAGGTAGAAACCTATGAAAGTTCCTCCGCCAATCATAGCACCGAAGCTGATACCCATTATAAGGCCTGGAATTCCTGATTCCAGGATGAAGATGACGCTCAAAAACACTGTGCCGACCAGACCAGAGATTATAGACGAGAAAAGCATCATGCTGACGTATTCAGGCAGGGAGACCTGTATACCTGCCTTTGTAAGCTGTGGTCTGAGGCCTTCAAAGCTGTCCAGCATCTGGAGAGCGTAGGACCCTACCTGATCATAGCAGAAGTCAGCATATTTTTTCATCTTCTATGTATCGATATTCTTCTCTTCCGAATTAAATGTTTGGTCAATATCCCCGAGAACCTGATCCGGATTATAGTAATACCGGGAAATCACGTCGCCAACATCCTGGAAATTCTTAATCTGCTGATCCTGCATGTAATTAAGGACCAGCTGGCGGTTCGCAAGCTCTTTCTGGATATCATCCTCATCCATTGTACTCTCAGCTTTGATATCATCCAGGATAAGAGAATTATTCTCCTGGTAGTACTCATCCTCCTCAGGATCCCAGCCAAACACCTTATTCGCCTGAAGGCCTCTCTTCTCATCATAATCCCGGATCTCATATATCCCTTTGATCCTCCTGATATACGTATCTCCACGGCGGATCCTCGAGATAAGCATCACAACATCCAGAGTCTCGATAAGACTCGGCGAAAGATCAATCGGGTTAGTTGTCAAACGATCCATAAGCATGCCAAGAGAATCAGCGTGGATCGTCGACATACCTGTATGCCCTGTGGCCATCTGCTGGAACAGGATATAGGCCTCCTCACCTCTGACCTCACCAACAATGATAAACTCAGGCCTCTGACGCAGAGACTCCTTCAACAGGTTATCAAGAGATACTTCTCCGCCTTCTTCAGCACTTGATCCGAAACCACTTCTTGCGACTTCCGGCACCCAGTGATCATGTGGAAGCCTGAGCTCCGGCGTATCCTCAATTGAGACGATCTTTTTCTCCGGCTTGATGAACAGAGACAAAGCGTTGAGCTGTGAAGTCTTACCTGCTCCCGTAGTACCTGCGATCAAGGTAGATTTCTCATGCTCAATCATAAACCAGAGATAACTGAGTAACTGGGCGTTCTCTGTCTCGAAATCCATCATATGGACTGGTGTCAAAGGATCCTCTGTAAACCTTCTGATAGTGAAGTTCGAACCCTTCCTGGCAATATCTGTCGCAAGTGTCGCCTGTACACGTGATCCATCCGGAAGAGAACCATCAAGCAAAGGATTGGCCACAGAAACTGATTTACCGCATCTCTGAGCCATCTTCATCACGAAACTGTTAAGCTCCTCGGCCTCCGTCCACATCACCGAAGTCTTGATCGAACCAAACTTCGGATTCCTGTGATCAACATAGACAGGTATATCAAGGCCGTCACACGAAATATCCTCAACCTCTGTGTCATTCATCAACGGCTGAAGCTTGCCAAGGCCTACAAAGTCTCTCTTTGCATAGTATCGGATTATCTGCTGTTCCTTACCGTTTAGAGAGATATCATACTTGTCTATAATATGATCAATTTTATCCTCAAGATATTCATGGGCCTCATCAGTAGCAAGTTCATTGAAATCAACGTCAAAACTGCTCTCAAGAATATTTTTGATCTTATCAAGGATCTGATCTGTCCTAGGCGTTCTCTGAGGCTCTATAACCCTGTATACAAGTTCCTCTCCCTGTTCGTCCCAGGTGATATGAGCCCATGCATAGACCGTTTCTCCTTCCGCAGGATCAGTCGGAGTCAAAGGATATGTTATATCTGTATCCTCAAGGCCTTCACTTTGTTCCTCCTCACTTTCCTGTTCTACTGTTTCTGGATCGAAATCTCCTGGAATAGGTACACTTACTCCTGGGCTATCTTCTCTCTCATCTTCCCTTTGTTCGAATCTTTCTGGATGCTTTAGCCTTTGTAGACGTTTTATTAAGTTCTGCATTCCCGGGTTCATCTTCCTGACCTCAAAGTGTATCCTTCGCTGTTTTTGAATATGCGGACGCTTCCTCCCTGCGCCGAACCTTCCTGAACTTTATCTGTAGATCCTAGGTTGAAGTTCTGGCTGAATTCGTTATTATCTGTGAAGACCAGTACTTTTCCCTGCTTGAGTGCCACAGTATAGTCTTTTCCCCCTATTTTTTCGGGAAGCTCCAGTTGATGGTATCCTCTTTCCTGTTCTGAACTTGATTCCATTTGAATCACTGTACTTCTTACCACGTCGCCGACAACCTCTGCCTGTGTTTCCTCGGTGCTGGTGACTACTCCATCGTTTACCTGGCCAAACATCTGGACAACTCCTACTGCTGCTATGAGTGTAAGGCCAAATGTAGCTACTGATTCCAGAGCCAGGTGCTGGCCTTTGCTCATTCTATCAACCTAACTGTATACCTATCTGGGTGCTGGTCCGGGTGGTCCTTCCTTCACATGCGCCATCTGGAATCACAGTGTTACTGACCTCTTCCCCATCGTTGGTGAAGGTGATTTCAGTGCTTCCAGAGGCCCTGGTCTGCCCATCAGATTCAATATCTACTTTTGAAACCTCGCCAGAACTCTCCGAACACAGGTTTCTGAACTCTACACGGTAAGTGATTTCAGAAGAGTCCTCTCCAGCCACTGACCGGAAAGCAACTACACCAGGAGTATCCTCTCCTTCTATAGCTGCTACACCAGTAGTCCACGAAAGATTCTGATATCCCTGACCATCGAGAAGACTCCATGTAAAGCCCTGTTCAGCTGACTGATCCAGCTGATTTGTGATCTGAATATACTCATCCTCATTATTTACCGTTATAGTATCTGCATCTATAGAGACAGAGGACGAAGCTCCCGAACCTCTCTGACTCACGGATTCAATCTCCTCTCTGAGATTCAAAACATCTTCTTCCGTTGTAGTAACTTCTTGTTCAACCTGTCTTTTCTCCAGCATTGGAACACCCCAAAGATACGCAGTTCCAATACCTCCCATAACAATGCCCGTAATCATAACAGCCGTAACAGCCTGAGTCTGACCTTTCATAAACTAAACAAGTATAGGTAATACCTAAATATAAAACAAGGTGATAAGAAAGAAAAGAAAAAACTAACATGTCTTGGCACTGGACGAATCAACAGAACAGGTATAACCCGTATCGTAATTGAAATCATCAGCTTCAACCCTGATCTGCACTGATTCAAGCGCCCCCGGGAACGCCACGCCTGTAGAACATGTAGCCCTATCTCCAGGCTCGATAATGTTGTTATCCATCTGATCGGAATCCTTCATATCTGGAGTGAAACACTTATTCCCATTTCCTGCTACCCAGTTATCAGTCTGAGCATCAAGAACTTCCCATGTCACGGGATCATAATTCGGAGGACCATAGTAAATCGTGTAATCAGTTACATTAATCGCCCGATCTCCCTTGTTACTGACCTGCAACTGCATACCACTATCGCTGTAGACAGGACTCAAGGATATACTTGTAGCTCTAACCCTGTCAAAATTGGAAGTATCTCCAGCTCCCTCAAGAAGGCCCTGAGCCTGGGTGTAAACAGTTAAACCAATTGCAACAGTAATACCCAGAAGCAAAACAGTCGCAATAATGGGCGTTATACCTTTCCTTGTCGACATTTCAGACTTATCTCTAAGCATATAGGACATATGTCAATCCTTCTTTAAAAATTCCTCGGAAAGGCCTTCAACTTACAGTACAAAAAAGTCTCGGTGTGTGAAGACTCCAGAAAAAGAAGATAAGCTGAGGAAGAAATAAGTGAAAAATATGGGTGGCCGAGGTTTTCTAACTACAGCTGTTTGCGTCCTCGCTGTCCACGCTACACAACGTGGACTGGCTGTATTCAAAGTCGTCCGCCTCAACTCTGATCTCTACAGATTCAAGCGCTCCAGGGAATTTCACGCCTGTCGAACAGGACGCTCTTTCTCCCTGTTCAAGGATATCATTGTCCATAGAATCTGCTCCTGAGGACATGTTCGAGGTAAAGCACTGATTTCCATCATTTCCTACTGTCCAGTCTGAAGCCTGTGCCTCAAGCACTGAGTAGGATACCGGATCATAGTTTGGAGGACCGTAGTATACTGTAAAGTCACTCACGTTGATCGCCCGGTCTCCCTTATTACTGACTTGGACTTGCATTTCGCCATCGTTATCAAATACTGGCGTCAAACTAACATCTGTCTCCTGCAATCTGTTAATATTTGATGTATCAGTATTTCCAATCATTCCCTGTGCCTGGGTGTAAACAGTTAAACCGATCGCAACAGTAATACCTAGAAGCAGGACCGTGGCGATTATAGGCGTTATACCTTTTCGACTAAATCTTGACCTAATAGATCGTGTCATATTGACTAATCAAGTTCACTCATTTAAATAATTTAACAGGAGTTTGATCCGTCGTTATAACAGATAATACTGGATTCAGTACCGTAAGCTCCTCTGATATCAACCTCAGTTGAGTTACCCTGACCCGGGAAAGGCCTACTGGTGTTAATAGTAACAGTAGCATCCTGTCCAAGCACATCTCTGTCAGAAAGATACTCCCAGTCATTATTAGGCCTCCCATCCATGTATACAGAAAGAGTCCGGGTATCATTGTCTTTAAGAGGCAAAGCTATGGAACCAGTATTTCTCACATCCGTAAACAAATAACCTCCCTGTTCGTAACCATACTGAATAGTCATCCCTGAATCAGATTCCTTATCTCTGTCGTTAATTTCATCTTCAAAATTACCCTTCACATCAGAAAGAGTGTTATCCATAAACACAGAAGCAGTCAGAGCTGTAGAAACGGCAATACCAATCAAAAGAGCTGTTGCAACAACGGGAGTAACTCCCTTTCTACTCATTGTTGCTCCTATCTTGGTTAAATCTTTGCTTCAACTTTTCCATGCGGTCATCATTATTACCTCCCATCTGACCTCTTCCCTGATCCTGAGCCCTGGTTTGACCGCCATTTCCGCCACCGCCCATATCAAGGCCTGAACCGCCTCCACTGCCCTGGGAGGCCTGAGGCATCTGGCCTCCTGCCTGTGAACCTGTCGATTGCGAGTGCCTTACAGAGTTATTCTGGGAGGCATAAGTTTTCCTCAAACTCTCGTTAATATTATCCAGATTATCGACAACCTCCTGATTCGACTGCCTGATATCCTGAGCGACTTCCTGCATCTGGTTGCCGATTGCATCAGCAACACGCTGCTCCATATCACTCACCATTTCGCCCTCCATATCCATCTCGGAGGCCTCCGTCAGGAGATCCATGAACTGGTTCATATTATCGACAACTTCGTCCATCTTGTGGGTCAAGTCCTCAACACTGTTTTTCAGTTCGTGAGTGGACTCAGTCATATCATTGACAATCTTCTGATTCGACTTCATGATATCGATGACATCACGGATCATCTCATCGTTCGCAGCAGAGGCCTGACCTCCTGCTCCGCCTTGATTCTGCTGTTTGGTCTGTTTCTGAAGCTCATCAACTCTTCTTTCAAGTTTTCTTAAAGGCCCTACAGGCACGACCTCGTAATCGTCATCTCCGCCGTCCAGCTCTACCTCATCTCTATCAGACATAGTTTTCGTAACCTCTTATGACACAGAATTACCACTGCCGGTATTTATAACCAATGATTTAGAAAAAAGAGAAAGAAAATGTAGAGAAAGGCCTGAGGGGGCTGAGCCACATCATGTCGCCCAGCCGAAGCTCTGAGAGTTTCTGGAAAGTTGGAAGATGATCAGCCTAACGGCTTCACATCATTCCTCCCATACCGCCCATTCCTCCGCCAGGCATTCCTCCGGAAGGTGGTCCGCCTCCTGTTTCTCCTTCACTGTCGAATCCTGATGCGGAGATCACGTCGTCGATACGCAGGATCATCTCGGAGGCCTCAGAGGCGCTTTGGACGGCCTGTGTCTTGGTCTGTTTTGGCTCGACGACTCCTTTGTCGAACAGTTTTTCGCTTTTTCCAGATGTTACATCGATTCCGCTCCATGTGTCCCCGGAGTCGTGTTTATTTCTGAGATCGACTAGTGTGTCGATTGGATCGAAGCCTGCGTTTTCTGCTAGGGTTCTTGGAACGACTTCAAGTGCGTCTGCGAAGGCGTTGATTGCCAGTTGTTCTCTTCCGCCTACTGAGTCGGCGTAGTCACGGAGTTCCTGTGCGAGTTCTACTTCTGTTGCGCCTCCACCTCCTACTACCTGGCCGTTGCGGAGACCGCTTGATACCCCTCCGATGGCGTCTTCCATCGCTCTCTCGATCTCGTCTACTACGTGTTCTGTTCCTCCTCTCACGAGGATTGAGACAGATTCTGCCTCTGGACAGTCCTGTACGAATGTCATCGTGTTTCCGCCGACCTTTCTCTGCCTTACGCTTCCAGCGTTCCCGAGGTCAGAGTTCGTGATGTCTTTGATGTTTGTTACAGTACTTGCTCCTGTCGCGTTGGACAGTTTTTTGAGGTCAGAGGTTGAGACCCTTCTGATCGCGAGAATTTCTTTCTTTGCGAGATAATGCTGGGCCATGTCATCGATGCCTTTCTGGCATAGAACTACGTCGGCTCCTGCTGAGTCGATAGCTTCTACCATCTCTTTCAGTTGTTCCTCTTCCTGCTCTACGAAGTTTTTCATCTGGCCTGGATCGGAGATGTTGATCTCGGCGTCTGTCTCGGTCTCCTTGACCTCGATAGGACTGTTGAGAAGTGCTATATCCACGTCCTCTACATGGTCGGGCATGTCTCCGTGAACCTTCTCTTTGTCAAGGATAACTCCCTGAACAAGCTCTGTTTCCTCAACTGAGCCTCCTTCACTCTTCTCAAGCTTTATAGATTTTCTATCAATTACAATTCTATCTTCTCTCTCCTCTGCTACCTGATTGACAGCTTCAACTCCAATCTCAGCAAGATAATCCCGAGCTGATTCTGCAGATTTACCTGTCATCGCAGTCATAGCTACTCTCTGAAGTATATCATCATCTCCAAGATTTACATCCTCGGAGATATCATCGAGAACTTCTGTGGACTTTTCACGGGCCTTCCTGTAGCCTTTGGTAATCACGGTAGGATGGATCTCCTGGTCAAGAAGATCTTCTGCCTGTTTCAGCAGTTCTCCCGCGAGAACTACTGCAGTGGTTGTTCCGTCGCCAACCTCTTCTTCCTGGGTCTGTGCGACCTCCACCATCATCTGAGCAGCAGGATGCTGGAGATCCATCTCTTCAAGTATGGTCACACCATCGTTCGTAACCACCAGATCGCCGACAGAATCAACCATCATCTTGTCCATACCCTTAGGACCTAACGTGGTACGAACGGCCTTAGCAACCGACTTACACGCATCAATATTATTTTCCTGAGCATCTTCTCCGGTTTGACGTTCCGCATCTTCCGACATGATAAAAACTGGCTGTCCACCTAATCCTGGCATAAAATCTAATTCACCTATTCCTGATGATGCTTGTTAAAATATTAAAGACGTACGGATACACAGAAAAATAACAACAGTAAATGATAAACGGGAGAAAGGCCTCTAATCAACTCTTTCCTGAAGCTCCTTCTGAAGAATCTCTGAAACCTGATCTCCCGAGGCCTCGACACGGGCCATAACAACTCCCATCAAAGCACCCTGAGAATGCATACCCTGCTCCTCCACCATGTCACTTTTCTCATCAAGGACTTCTCTGACCGCTTCACGTATATCATCTTCGGAGGCCTTTTTCTCGGCGATGTCTTCTATGACTTCCTCTGTTTTTTCTCCTGAAGCAACTCTTTCAACAACTTCCTCTATATCGTCTTTTGCGATGTCCTCAGATTTGAGGCCTTCGAAGATCGCCCTGAAGTCCTGTTCTCCAAGGGATTTGACTCTGTACTCTTTCTCCAGCTGAGCCAGGGTATTTGTGAAGAAGTTTGCGACCAGCTTGGAATCGTAGTTTTCCTTGAATTTTTCGAAGAGGCCTAGTCTTTCCGAGCCTACGATCTGTGAGGCAAGTTCTCCGCCGATTTCTTCTCTGTACTGTTTTTCTCTTTCCTCCAGAGTCCTCGGCAGATTCTCATCAATTTCTTCGACTTCTTCGTCTTCTATCCTGATCGATGGGATATCTGTTTCAGGGTACATTCTTGCGCTTCCCGGTAGAGGCCTTGAATAAGAGGTTGTGAAGTTCTGTTCTGCAGCTCTGGTTTCTTCAGGGATTTCCCCAGTATAAATCATCTCTGCTCTCTTCTGTACTGACTGGGCTGCAGCTTTTGCCTTCTCTTCCTCTGCTGCGATTACTGCTATTACGTCTTCGTCTTCTTTCCTGAAGTCTTCTGCGACCTTTCCGAACTCCTCTACAAGACCATAATTTTCAAGGTCCTCGTCTGTGTGTAGAATGCCCTGTACACCTTCTGCCTTTGCGTAGTCGACGAGTTCTTTCGCCAGGTAGCGTTCGCCGGAGATATTCTGCTTCATCTTGCCAGTAAGGCCTGGAAGCTTCAGTGCGTAGACTGCTCCATCGTTTTCAAGCACTGTAGAAACAATATGGTTATCTGTGTCCTCGAAGTGATGAGTTACGTTGTCTCCTACTATCTCCTGTTTTTCCAGTTCCTTTCCGAGGTCGATGAGATTTTTCTGTCTCCTAACCTCCAGCTCTATCAGTTTATCGATGTTCTCGACATCCTGGAAGCCCTTGATTTCAACCCTTGATCCGCCGTCGATAGAGACGTTGACGTCCTGCCTGATAGTTCCAAGGCCTCTCCTTGCTTTTCCTGTTGATCTCAAAAGCATTCCGATCTCCTCCGCCACTTCGCGGGCATGTTCCGGGTTCTTGATCGATGCATCGGTTCCTACCTCCACAAGCGGTACGCCCAGCCTGTTAAGATCGTAAACTGCTTCCTCCTGTGTTCTCTCATGCACTCCAGCAGATTCTTCCTCAAGTTCAATGTCATCGATAGTAACTTTACCTGAGTCTGTCTCAAGTTTCCCATCAAGGCCTACCATAGCTGTCCTCTGGAAACCTGAAGTGTTGGAGCCATCGACGACCATTTTACGCATTACCTGGATCTCTGCCGGGATATTCGCATCTACCATACGAGCAAAGGTCAAAGCAGTTTCCAAGGCCTCCTCGTCCATAGAATGAGGTGGTTCCTCGTCGATCTCGACCAGACAGTTGTTTCTACTGTAGTAGTTGTACACGAACTTTTGTGAACGACGTGCTGCCTGCTCAGCAGCTTCGTCCTTCTCTCCGCTCTCTCCTGCGACCGCTCTAAGATATCTTTCGACGTTCGCATCTGCTGCCTCATCCTCAAGTTCGACGGGGCAGTTGCAGAAAAGTTTTTCCTCCGTGTTAAGCTGTTGATGTATCTCTATACCGCATTTGAATCCAAGTTCTTCATAATCCATTATTCGTTCACCTCAAGTTCATAGCCGAGATCCCTGAATGTCTCCTCGATATCCTCACCTAGCAAAGTCAGTGTATCGCCTTCTCTTGTAGCTACAGGAGAACTCTCTCCATCCTCGTAGATAGCAGACATATCTCCTATCTCTCTGAGATCATAGGTTCCATCAAGGCCTTCGTAAAGCTCCTGGAAGGCCTTTTCTGCTTTTTTCTCTTCATCGTAGGCCTTTGATGTCGTTGAGGGTATGGTTCCTGCGAATTCATGATCTGGCAAGATCTTTCACCTTTTCCTCGAATTCTCTCAGTGTTACAGTATCGTTTTTTATTATGTGGTCGCTGAGGGCCATCAGTTTCCCTACTCCCTGTTGTATCTCTCTGAGATCTCTTTCATGGAATCCATCGCCTTCGATGTCTTCATCCCTCTGCCTCTGTTCTCTGCGTCTTTTTCTCTCCTCTCTGGAAGCCCAGACAGCGATTACCTCTATTTCTTCTCCAGTTTCGTCTTCAAATCTTTCTTTCTCGTTCCAGCCTCTCATACCGGTTATAACTACTTTTTTCTTTTCGCCGATTATCTCCTCAAGATAAGGAGTTGAAAGCCGGGCTATAGCATCCATGCCATTCTCTTCCCTGAGACCGCTCACGAACTCTCCAGTGTCGCTGACGTCTTTACCTCTTTTCTCCATCTCAGTCCTGACAACATCACCCATATCCAGTACCGCGAAGCCCTCATCCTCTAAGGCCTCCGCTACTGTAGTCTTACCTGCCATGGGCATACCTGTGACGCCGTAAATCTCTGTCATAAAGGCCTTTACATCAGGAAGCTGGAAACAAAGTTTCCTTCAAAGATTTTGAAAAGTCTTCCACGCTTTCTCTGTTTTATTTTCGATCTCAGCATGGATTTAGCAACACGGTACTCGGTAAAATCCTGGATATTCTCTATATCAACCTCAGAGGCCTTCAGGAAACGTGAGGGATTCCTGATCTCCTGACCTGTCTCGTACGCTGCGCACATAGTGTATTCTCTAAGTATATCTTTCAGACGGGACATCTTGCCCTCCTCAATAAACGTTTTAGCCTTTCTATCGAACTCGTCCAGATCCTTCTTACAGTCTCCTCCAGAGGTCTCTGCGGTTTGTTCACCCACTGTACATCGACCTCAACTGGTTACGCTCGTTCTCCCGAAAGCTCTCAGAGCCTTCTGAAACAAGAAGGCCTGTCAAAGGCCTTCGAGACACGCAATAAACCATGCTGCACATCGCTTCCATGTTTTCAGCCATGATACATCGACCTCTTGGAGATCTCACCGCTGTAGTTTTCCTGGAAAATTTCTTCGGCTTCCTCTCTGTCCGAGGCCTGTCCGAGGCTCCACATCAGTTTGACGTACGCAAGTTCCGGATGCATGTCTTGAGCCGAGATAACACCTGCTTCCTGAATCTTGATTCCCGCGGAGTAGATATTCATGTCAACACGGCCGTTCAGACACTGGGAACTCATCACAACTACAGCATCGTCCGCCAGCTCGGAAAGCTTCTCCAGAATCCTGTCGTGATGCTGAGTCTTATCATCGAAAGCGTTCACAGGCATATGACCGAGACCTGTACCTTCAATTATCACACCGTTGTAATCCTGCTCGATCAGGAAATCAACTTCTTCAGGCCTCATTCCAGGTCTTATACGAATCATTCCAACGTTATCGTCCAGTTCAGGCCTTAACTCGTATTCTTCATCTTCTTTTTCGAAGTTCTTCTTTATCTCGCCCGATTTGTAATTTATACGGCCTATTTTTTCTGCGTTGATCTGGCTGAACGCATTTCTGCGGGATGTATGCATCTTCCGGGCCTTCGCCGCCGGTAAAATATTGCACCAGTTGTCACTGGAGGTTTCATGCATGCAGATGCCGACACCTGAGAACTCTGTCTCTGTCAGGAATTTGGAGGCACAGTAAACGTTCATAGAAGCGTCGCTTGAAGGCCTGTCTGAAGAGCGCTGTGATCCTACAAGCATAACTCCTGTATCAAGGCCTTGAAGCATCAGTGTCAGTGCTGCCCCTGTGTAGCTCATCGTATCGGTTCCATGGCCTACTATTATACCGTCGTATTCGCCCTGTACTTCATCTATCTTTTCGGCAATTTCCTGCCAGTGTGCTGGCTCCATATCCTCGGAGAGCATCTGTGCGATGACCTCGCTATGGATATTAACTTCTTCGTCCAGTTCAGGGTACATCTGTACGAGATCCTCAGGCTCGAAAGCAGGTTTGACCCCTCCTTCTTTGTAGGATACACGTGAGGCGATCGTTCCTCCAGTATGCAGGATCAGTACGTCCGGCTTGTCCTCACTGTGTGTCACTTCCGGTCTTTTGAGGCCTTCAGATTCTTTTTTCTCCACAAGTTCTACTTTTTCAGGTTCAAGGCCTATGTTGTATCCGCTGTCCAGTTTCAGGTTTATTATCTCGCTGTCTCCTGTGTCTGGTTTAGGCATTAACAGGCCTTCTCTGTCCTTGACTTTTATCCTGTCTCCTACTTCGATGTCTTTTTCCTCGAACTTTTGCTGGAGGCCTTGAGAATACATGTTATTTGGTTCCAGCTTGAAAACTTAAGAATCTATCAGGCCTCCGGGTTTTCTGTAGTCTCCATTTATAAGATTCGGCTCTGATTTATTTTCTGTAAGATTTCAAAATACGGTGATTTTTTAACTATGAAAGTTTACACATTGGGAGGATACGAGGAAGTCGGCAAGAATATGACTGCCGTCGAAGTTGATGACCAGGTCGTTATCTTCGACATGGGTTATAATATGGAATCCGTAGTATCCTCTGAAGGACAGGTAGATGAAATGACAACAAATCAGAGCCTTGAGATCGAGGCCGTTCCAGAGGACGAACCTCTGTTCGAAGCGGATAAAAATGTAGTCGGTATCGTTATCGGGCACGGACATCTCGACCACGTTGGGGGAATTCCGAAGCTTGCAGGAGCTTACGACTGTCCGATCTATGCAAGCCCTTACACGAAAAAGATAGTGGAAAGGACTCTTGAAGACGACAGGAAAAATATCAACAATCCTGTCATTGGAGTCGAGAAAGAAGACGAAGTAGATATCACAGACGAGCTTTCGCTTGAGTTCGCGCATGTCAACCACTCCATCCCGGACGCAACCCTATCCCTACTGGATACTCCAGAAGGATACGTAGTCTATGGGAACGACATGAAGATCGATCAGAGCCCGATCATCGAAGAGACAACCGATGTAGAACGACTGAAAGAAGTCGGCGAAGAAGGAGTAAAACTGATGATCCCCGGAACCACAAGAGTAGAGGAAGACGGACGCGCACGCTCAGAAGAATCCGTCAGAGTAGAGCTTGAAGACGTACTGAACTCCTGCTACAAAGCAGGTGGAGCAGTACTCCTCTCAACATTCTCCAGCCAGATCGGACGCCTCAACTCAGTAATCGACGCCAACAACGGACGCAGAAAAATCGCCTTCGTAGGAAGAAGCCTCAAAGAGTACGTCGAATCAGCAGAGGAACTGGACCTGATCAATACAGACCAGATCGAAGTCGTTTCATACTTCGACGAATGCGACGAACTCATGTCCAGAGTGGACGGAGAACGCAACGAATGGCTCGTCGTGGCAACAGGGAACCAGGGAGAACCAGGAGCACAGCTCGACAAAATCACATCAGGAACCTACGGCTTCGAATTCGAAGAAGGAGACCACGTAATCTTCTCCAGCCAGGTAATCCCAAGCCCTGTCAACGAAGCCAACCGCTACGAACTCGAGAAAAAAATGAAGGAAAAAGGAGTCAGACTCTACAAAGGCATCCACACCACAGGACACGCCCACAGAGAAGACCACAGAGACTTCATCCAATTCCTGGACCCAGAACAGATCATCCCAAGCCACGGACCAATCCAGAAACAGGGAGACTACGTCCAACTCGCAAGAGAAGAAGGATACACACTAGAAGAAAACATCTACGTATCCGAAAACGGACGCATCATCAACCTAGACAAGTAACTCCAGAGGCCTGAAAAAAAGGCCTCACACAATACTTTTTTCTTTCCCCCCCTGAAAAGCCTTAAAACAGGAACTGAAGCATCTCTAAAAGCTCTTCGATCCCTTAGAAAAGGTTTCTGAGTTTGTACGGAATCAGTTTCAGTGTTCTGTAGTCGATTATCCTCAGTGTTTTGAACAACATCCGTGTTTTGAAGAATCTCTTATCCAGTTCCTCGCGGAACTCCTGCTTCACCTGTTCCTTCTCCTCCAGAACTTCGTCTCTATTCATAGTTGTTACTTCTCCATCTTTTACTACCTGTTCGCCGTCTACAAAGACTTCCTGGATATTTTCCTCATCTGCGTTCTCTATTATCTGCCTGTAGACATTTCCTTCAAAATCGATTTCCAAGTTTAGGAGTACGATGTCTGCTTTCTTCCCTTTCTCTATACTTCCGATCTCATCTCCGAGGCCTACTGCTTCAGCTGCCTCGCTCGTCATTTTCCTGAAAAGGCCTTTGTAGCTGATCCTGTAGTTTTTCTCGTCTTCCAGTTTTTCCTTTGCTTTTCTGGCCTCCTGAAAAAGATTTTCTGATTCTATCAGGTAGTGGTCATCTATTCCAAGGCCTGTACTGATGTTTTCCTTGTCTGCTGTATCTACATTTGGCCATACACCGTTGAAGTCGTAGGCAAGGATTGATGGACAGTGTGCAAGGCCTGTACCGGTTTCTTCTATTTTTTCCAGCTGCTTTTTATCTGCGTGGGTGAAGTGTGCGAGTACGGAGTCTTCTCCGAGAAGGTCTTTGCTTTCCAGCAGATCTACTGTGCCCTTGAAGCCGTGTGCCTGAGGCATCTGGTTGGATTCCGGCATCTCCAGTACAGAGTGTGGAACGGAAGCTCCGGATACTCCTCACTCAGTTCGCTTACTCCTTTCCATAGTTCCTGTGAGCAGTAGAGATCGCCCTGACAGCTTACGCTCGGCGTGATTCTTCCTTCATAAGCGCCGCTGTAGTTCTCAATGAATTTTCTTTCCCGCTCGATTATCTCCTCAGCATCCGCATTCAGAAACAGGTCGCCTGGAGAAAAACCCATCACCGCTCTCATCCCGGACTCGCCGACGATATCAATCCCGGTTTCAGGATGATCATCAAGAGTGTTAACAGTCGTTATACCGTTTCTCAGAAAACTGTAACAAGCATAACGATAACCCGAACTGATCAAGTCTTCCCTTCCACTATCCCAGATACTCTGTACAACAGGGAAAAGCTCGAATAAAATCTCTCTAGAAGACTGGTCAAGAAAGATCTCCTCAGCACTGCTCAACTCCATATGCGAATGACTGTTAACCATTCCAGGGATAGCGACAAGGCCTTCACAATCGACCACAGTATCAAAAGATGAACCATCCTCCACCCCGATCCCCACTATTCTATCATCTTCAATAACTACAGATGTCTCTTCTACAACCTCGCCAGTTCCAGAAACTACAGAAAGATTCTTCAAAAGCAGTCTGCTCATTAACAAGAGTTTGAAAACTCCCGATTGATAAAACTCAAGGCCTACAGAGAGTTATCAAAACAGTTAAATTCTTGAGCACTGCCAGTTTATCCATAGAAAGGCATCTAACTTAACTGGTCCTGACTACCTCCAACTCCGTTGCAATCACAAAAAGAGAAAAAAGATGAACATCTTCCTACACAGAGACGACCTCAGAACCCACGACAACAGAGGCCTGAAAAAGGCCTCAGAAAACGGCGAAACAGTTCCGGTCTACATCGACGACCCTCGCATCAGAAAAAATACGGGGCGGAACAAAAAGGCCTTCAGAAAAAAAGGTTTAAAGCAGCTGGACAGCAGGTACAGGAGGAATAGATCTCAGCTGCATTACAGAAAAGGGAAGACCAAAGGGGAACTGGAAAAAATTATCGGGGAAAACAATGTAGAAAAAATATTCTACAACAGAAGCTACACACCTCTAAAGAGAAAGATAGAGGCAGAAATCGAAGAGCTAGACGTTGAGACACACGGATTCCAGGACAGACTGCTCGTGGAACCTGGAGAGCTCTCGAAAGAATACGGAACCTTCTCACCTTTCTACAGAGAATGGAAGAAAATCAAAAAAAGTAAACCTGCGGAAAGGCCTGAAAACTTTGCTGAAAACCCGGAAATATCAGAAAAAATACCTGGAAAAGAGGCCTCCGCCGACATACCTGAAGCAGGCGAAGAAGCCGGGCTGAAGAGATGGAAGGATTTCAGAGATAACCGGCTGGAAAAGTACAGGGACAGAAGAGACGAAATCGCAAGGCCTAACTCGGTCTCAAGGCTTTCCATGTATTACAGCTCCGGTATGTTAGGCCTGAGAAAGGTTCTCGAAGACGTGGAGAACCTGATTGACAGAGATGAGGATTCTTCCAGGATCAGGAACTATGCGAAGTACAGGAACGAACTTGCGTGGAGAGAGTTTTTCTACCAGGTGCTTTGGCATAATCCCGGGACTGTAGAGGAAAATTACAGGAATTTTGAAAACGCTGTAGAGTGGCAGAACAGTCAGGAGGAGCTAGAGGCCTGGAAAGAGGGAAGGACCGGTGTTCCGTTTGTAGACGCAGGGATGAGGGAGTTACTTGAGTCTGGTTATATGCACAACAGGACCCGGCAAAACGTCGCATCTTTCCTGACCAAACACCTGATGATCGACTGGAGGGAAGGTGCCAGGTTTTTCCGTAAACACCTTGTGGATCATGACACAGCCTCGAACATCGGAGGGTGGCAGTGGGCAGCCTCAACAGGAACTGACTCAGTTTCCATCAGAATATTTAATCCGGTCAAACAGGGTAGAAAGTACGACAGCGAAGCAGAATACATCAAGCACTGGATTCCCGAGCTAAGAGGCCTTGACCCGGATTCAATCCATAACTGGGTTGAGATGAGCCAGGAAGAGAGAAACAAGTATGATCTGGATTATCCTGATCCAATAATCAACTTCAACCAGAGATATCACGTCGGTAAAAAAATGTTTGAAAACGCACTGGGAAGATAGACCTTGTTTAGATAAAAACTAAGAAAAGGGGAAAAGCGGGGAATGCCTCCAGGATCTAGTCCTGGCCAGCTCCGTCTTCCTCGGCCTCCGAACCCTCAGTAGTATCTATTCCTGTCACCTTACAGATCGGACACTTCCTGATAATACCTGTACCAAGGATTATACCTCCTATACCTGCAAATAACGGAGCATAGAGGTCTGGAACACAGGTATCCATCACTGCATTCACTCCGAGACCAAGTAAAACTACTCCTCCTGAAATCCTTACAACCTGATCAGTTCTTCCAACATTTCTTTCCATAAATACAGAAACATGTTAACCCTCTGAACAAATAAATCCTTCGATAACACACGTATGAAACATGATCGATTACCCCATCACATTCAAAGGAGAATCCGAAACCAGAAAAGAAGAGGACAAATGGAGCCTGGAGACATCTGAAAACCTTAAAACACAGATGAGCCCTCCCAAAGAATTCGGAGGATCAGACGAAAACCCATCCCCTGAAGACCTCTTCACCGCCTCAATCCAGACATGTGTCACCGCAACATTCAAATCAATCGCAGACAGAAAGGACCTGACCTACAGGAAAATAGAGACAGAAATCAAGGCCTCCCTGGAAAGAGGAACAGACACCAGGCCCATGATCAAAAATGCCGAAATAACAGTCAAAGTAACAGGAGTAAAAGACAAAGAAAAAGCCTCCGAAATCGCCTCAGCAACCGAGAAAAACTGCTTCATACACAAATCAGTTAAAACACAGATCAAAACAGAATACAACTTCAAATAACCAAAAAAAGAACAAACCACAAATAAATTCCCAGAAAAACAAGATCCCATGGCATCCATAATCCTCCCAAACCAGCTCTTCCCAGAACCAGTAAAAGAAGACAAAAAATACCTGGTAGAACATTCCAGATACTTCACAGACTTCAACTTCCACAAAAAGAAGCTGATCCTACATAGAGCCTCAATGAAGGCCTACAGCGAAAGATTTGATGTAGAATACCTGGAATACGATGAGGATATAGCCCAGATCTTCAAAAAAGAAGACAAGATCAGGATCTACGATCCAGTAGACCACAAGGTCCGGAACCAACTTCAAGGCCTGGCGGAAAAACACGATACAGAACTATTTTTTGAGGAAAATCCTGGATTCATGGCATCCATGGATTTCAACGAGGAATACTTCCAGAGCCACGAGTACTTCCAACTAAACTACTACAAACAGATGCGGAAGAAGTTCAACGTCCTCATCGATGAAGAGGGAAAACCTGAAGGCGGTAAATGGAGCTTTGACCCGGAAAACAGGAAGAAAATGCCAGAGGACATGGAAAAACCCGAGATCCCGCAGTTTTCATCCAAACATGTCGAAGAAGCCAGAGAATACATCGAGGAAAACTTTCCAGAGAATCCTGGGAAGCTGGAAGATTTTTTCTGGCCTGTAACCCGTGAACAGGCCTTAGAAAATTTGGAGGACTTTCTGGAAAATAGACTGGAAAACTTTGGCGATTACCAGGATGCGATCGACTCAGGCCTAAAGTTTGGTTTCCACTCACTGCTCTCCTCTTCGATAAACATCGGCTTGATCACTCCTGAAGAAGTGGTTGAAAAAACTCTGGAGGCCCATGAAGAAAATGATTATCCTATGAATTCTTTGGAAGGTTTTTTGCGTCAGATTATTGGCTGGCGAGAATTTATCAGGGCGATGTACGAGCTGGAGCCGGAGATGCGAGAGGCGAATTTCTGGGACGCTGATAACGAATTACCCGAAGAATTTTACACCGGTGAGACAGGCCTTCCACCTGTAGATGATTCTATTCAACACGCTCTAGATGATGCTTACTGCCATCACATCGAGCGTTTGATGGTTCTCGGTAATGTGATGCTTCTGCTGGAGATTGAACCGGATGAAGTTTACGAGTGGTTCATGGAGATGTTTATCGATTCCTATGACTGGGTTATGGTACCGAACATCTACGGGATGTCTCAGTACTCCTGGGAGAACATGATGACCAAACCATACATCTCATCCTCAAACTACATCAACAAAATGAGTCACTACGACGGAGGAGACTGGGAAGACCACTGGGACGGCCTCTACTGGAACTTCATCAAAAAACACGAAGAAAAAATTTCGGACATCCATAGAATGAGCTTCATGACCTCCACACTCAACAGGATGAACGAAGAAACAGTAGAGGAGCATGTGGAGAACGCTGAGGCCTTCAGAGAAAGTTTAGGATTATGACTGACTCTAATCTTCACATCCGTGGAAAATATTCTGGTAGAGCATCACAATGTAGGATACCGGAGAGAATATCCGGGCAGAAGATTCGATATAGTCTATAGCTACAAAAGAGGGTTCAAAACGTACTTCTAGGATACTTCGCCTTTCTCCCAGCCTTCAATCACGATATTCTCTTCTTCTACGCCAGCTCCCTCCAGCAAAGATTCCGTTTGAACCACCATGGCAGGAACTCCGCAGATGTAGAAAACTTTTTCTTCCAAGGCCTCCAGTTCCCTGGGCACATGGTTCTGTATATGACCTATTCGACCGTCCCAACCCTCATCAGACAGAGAATAATAAAGCTCTAACTCTTCGTTTTCCGCCTTCAAAATTTCCTACAAACTCTAGCCAGAGGCCTCTTCCTCTAAACTGGAACTGGAAAGCTACTAAAAAGTTCTAACAATGTAGTTTGTATAGGGGTTCCAGTGGCTCAGACAACTCTCAGTGAATATAAGAACAATCTATTTACACCGCATTTCTTGGAAGAAAGACTCCCCGACTTACCCGAATGGAAGGAGGCAGAAGTTGAAGAAAAATTTGATGAAGTAAGAGAAATATTTCAAGAAAATAAAGAAATCTTGAGAAAAGATCAGGGAGAATCCGATACACAGAAAGAGTTCATAGATAGAATTTTAGAAGAGATTCTTGGACATTATTTTGTAACTGAAAAATCTAAGACAGTGGGAGGCGAGCGCCTTAAACCAGATTATCTCTTTTTGAAAGATAAAGATCAGCAAAAAGAGATTTTGAATTCAGACGAAAAAGATTATTTCAGTGAAAGTTATGTTGTAGCGGATGCCAAAGATTGGGATAGGCCTCTGGACAGCGGAGAAAAGACAGATCACTCTAACCCCAAATACCAGATTTTCAACTATGTTGACAGAACCAGAATTAAATGGGGAATACTAACTAACGGCAGGAAATGGAGGCTTTACTGCTACGACGACCTTGATACAAAAACATTCTATGAAGTTGATCTGATCAATTTAATCACGAAACCAAAAGATGAAGAAGCACTTGAAGACTTCAAATTATTCTACTTGCTTTTCCGACAGGAAGCCTTTCTACCAAAGGAGTCAGGATTTGCAGACAAAGTCCTTGAAGGATCAGAAAAATTCTCGAAAGAACTCGAGGACAACCTTAAAGAAAAGATCTATTCGGCACTGGAAGTAGCAGGACGCGGATTTATCAACACTCCAGAAAATAATCTGGAAAAAACTCCTGAAAACATAGAACTGGCACAAAAAAGTTCGCTTATCCTTCTATACAGACTTCTATTCATACTCAATGCTGAAAGCAGAGGCCTCTTACCCGTTGGAGACAAAGCCTATGACGAAGCACTAAGCCTAAAATGGTATAAGGAAAAAATAATTGATAAACCCAACCATGTTCATCTCCAGAAAAATACTATAGCATGGAATAGTAGAATCACTAACTTATTCTCAGCAGTCAACTCCGGACAGGATCTACACAGCACAGAAATACCTCCATACAACGGAGGCCTTTTCGACCCCGAAAATGGAGAAGAAAATCGTTTCCTAGAAGAAAACGCTCTTAGAGGAAATTACGTCAAGGAAATAATCAAGCTACTTGCATTGAGAAATGATGAAGATAAACTCAAGACAGTAGATTACAAATCCTTCAACATACGCCACCTAGGAAGCATTTACGAAGGCCTTCTTGAACACAAATTGAAGGAAGCAGAAGAAAACTTGATCCTAAAATCAGGAGAATGGATTAAGGATTCAGAAACAGATATAGAATTTTCAGAAGCTGACAAAAAAGTTGAGAAAGGCGGAATCTATCTCACAAACGAATCAGGAGAAAGAAAAGCCACAGGAAGCTACTATACACCAGACTACATCGTAGAATACATAGTCGAAAACACAGTAGGGCCCAAAGTCGAAGAAAAACTTGAAGACCAGCCAACACTAGAAGAAATAGAAAAGATGGACGAAAAAGAACAGGAAAAAGCAGAGAACCAAAAAATCGCCTCATTACTTGAATTAAACGTCTGCGACCCTGCAATGGGATCAGGACACTTCCTTACAGAAGCAACAGAATGCATAGCCAAAGAAATCTACCACGGAGTGCCTCTAAAACATCAAGACATCGAAGAAGACGAAGAAGGCCTCAATTGGGCTAAAAGACAAGTAGTCCAGAACTGCATCTACGGAGTTGACATCAACCCACTCGCAGTAGAGCTAGGTAAATTATCCCTCTGGATCGAGACAATGGCTGAAGGAAAACCACTCAACTTCCTAGACCACCACCTCAAACACGGCAACTCATTAATCGGATCAAACTTCGACAACATTTTCACACATCCAACAGAAAACCAGAAAAGACTCGATAATGAAGACTTCAACTTCAGCCCTGAAGAAGCCAGGGAAAACTTTCAGAGGCAGTACCTAGAAATCGAACAGATGCCAGAAAACACGGTCCAACAAATCCATGAAAAAGAACAGGCCTACAAAAAATTCATCTCAAACAACACCCTCTACCAACAGTTCCAACAACTCGCCAACATTCACACACGCCAATTTTTCTCGGAAGAAGCCAACTCCAGCGACTACGAGAACTTCCTAATCAACATCGGCAACCCCGGAAATCCATTTGAGGACACAGAATGGTTTAAAAACGCCCAGTCCGATGCCGAAGACAGAAATTACTTCCACTGGCAGCTAGAATTCCCACAGGTATTCTTCGGCGAATTAAAAGAAAAAGTTGAGCAAAAAGAAAAATACACACACACACACACACACACACGATTCAACTGGCTTCGACGCAGTAATAGGAAACCCTCCATATGTCAGACAAGAAGTAATCACAGAACTCAAAGAGTATCTAGAACTTAATTATGATGTCTACACAGGTAGAGGCGATCTCTATTCTTATTTCATTGAGAGAGCTAATTATATAGCATCTGATAAACTCGGATATATTGTCTCTCATAAATTTACTAAAGTAGATTCAGGAGAAACTCTTAGAAACTATCTAATGGAGGAAACAACGCTGGAAGAATTCATTGACTTCCAAGATCTTCCAGTATTTGGAGATGATGTGAGTGCTTACCCGGCTACAGTTATTTTGTCCAAGCAATTGGATGCAGATAAATTCAAATATGCTCAATTTAAGGATCTAGGATTTGACAATCTCACAAAGAAAGTAAGTGAACTCGCCAAAGAAGTCCCACTTTCTGCACTAGGCACAGGGGAATGGAAATTTATCTCAGAAACTGAAAAAGATATTCGAAATAAAGTTCAAGATAAAGGAGAACCTCTTTCCGATGTAATAGGGGAACCTCTGGTTGGCATAAAAACTGGCTTAAATGAGGTCTATATCGTCGATAAAGATGATATTAGGGATATAGTTAATGAGGAACATGAGAAAGATCTCTTCAGACCATTCTTGAAAGGTGAAGAAGTAAAGAGATATAGCAGACCTGAAAATGAAAAATTCCTTCTTTTCCCATATGAAAAGAAAGATGGAGAACTAGAGCCGATTGACCTAAATGATTACTCAGGTGTGGCTGGTTACTTAAGAGAAAATAAGGAGTCTCTAGCAGAAAGGTATGACATTAAGAACTCTTCTCTAGAATGGTACGAACTAAGGGCTTGCGACTACTATGACAAGTTTGAAGAAGAAAAAATCATTTATCCTGATATATCCAAAGTCGCTAACTTTACAATGGATGATGGAACCTTCCTAGATATGACGGGATTCATCCTAGACTCAAATAGTAATTTCCACCTCTCACAGCTAAATTCTTCTCTATTAGAGTGGTATCTCTCAATAGAATGTGCTAAAGCTAGAGGAGGCTATCTTAGATTCAAAACCCAGTATATGAACGAGTTGCCCTTATTATCAGATCAAACAGATCCACAGATTAAGGATAAAGTTGAGCATATGCTGAATCTGAAAGAATCTCTGAACTCAATCAATCTCAATATCCAAGACTATTTAGGAAATTACTCCGACGGCAAAACTTTAGGCGATCTCTACACGCCAGCTGAAGGCCTTTCTGATTATGTTTTGAGTGATACTTCTGCTGATCGTGATTCTTTGAGGATTGGCGGTGTCGAGTTCGAAGAGAGAAATACCCAATTAATCTTAATGGCTTCTGCTCGTTACAAGCCTGAGGACAGTGAAAATATTGATGAGGATGAGTTAGATCGGTGGGGTTACTTTGAGACCGAGTCAGTGCCTGTGATGAAATTCGATGTTGATGAGAAGTTGAAGCCTCTGATTGAGGAGTTTGTTTCTCTGGCTGTAGAGGAGGCCGACGGCTTCGCCAACTTCAGAGAATCGGCTACAAAGACCAACTCTGTTGTCGACAGGTTGGAAGAGTTGACTTTGCCAAAACTGGAAGATGTAGAATCAGGCCTGGAAAAATTCATTGATAACAGGGAAGAAGCTGAAGAGTTAGAGAGCGAGATTCAGGAGACCGATAAATTGATTGATGCGATCGTCTTCAACCTTTATGATTTGAACGAGGAAGAGGTTGAGACGGTGCTCGATTCGCTGGATACTCAGGAGGATGAGAATGCCTCTATTCTAGAGAAATTCAGGGAAGTCTAGAGCAAATATTTATCCGATTGAGCAAAGAAAGCCGTAGCTCCCGCAGCATTTATAAGTTTTTATGGCTATTACATAGTTATGCCAAACATCGGTGACTTTAGGTTTCCTCGGTATGGGTTTGATGATGCTCTTGAAAACATTGAGATTCTTGTTAAAGAGCTGAATAGCCAGATTAATAACCAAGAGAACTTTGCTCAAGCTATTGGGCATAAAAATGCAAATTCTGGAGCCTATAAAAAGAAGAGAGCAGATTTGAAGAAGTTTGGCTTGGTTGACAATAATTACGAGGCAACTGACCTCGGCAGAGATATTGTCCACCCTAAGAGTGATGAGGCAGAGAGGAGAGCTAAGTTTCAGGCTTTGCAGAATATTGATCTCCTACATGAGCTATATGAGTACACCGGAGGTAAGCCTGCTGGAGAGGATTTCTGGATTAAGGTCAGTGAGGTTGCGGACACCACTCCTGGAGAGGCCAAAAATCATGCGGATAAGGTAAAGAAACTTTACAGCGAAATGTTAGATTATGAGCCTCAAAAGACTACGGAAGGAACTGAGGAGTCCTCGGGTGAATTAAACGAAGCATCAAATAAGAATATTCAATCGCCTTCAGAAGCCCCTGAAGATGTAAAACTTCGGCTCATTGATGCTGACGGCAACAAGTTTGATGTCAGAGAGGAAAAAGATCTACCAGTGGCTAAGGCATTCTTCGAAAGTAGAATAAGTGAAATCGAACAAGGTGAAGAATAATAATCAATGGAAATCAAAGTCACTGAGACTGCGGAAGAGGATTTGGAGCGATTTTCCAGCAGGGTGAGAGATACTTTTTACAGCAAGGTTGAGTCTATTGAAAAGAATCTTGGTATCGGTGCTTCGCCAGGTCAGGCGCTTGACAAGTATCTTTCCGGTAATATGAATCCTGTTTTGCAGATGAATCTTGGACGTGACTTCAGAGCATGGTTCCTAGAAGGAAAATATCTCGACGAAAAAGATAACGGCAAGATTTACTGTTTAACGGTATTGACCAAGAAAGAGGCTAAAAAGCTGACGAAGAAAATCAGTGATCCTGTTTCTTTCCTTCAATCCGATCTTTGACCTCTCCTATTTTAGAGGTCTTGCCTTCTACAGCTTCCTTCGCTGACTGCTTGAATCTTTCCAGAAGTTCATCTGCATCCCTGTCTTCTGGTTTTTCCACCGCCTCTGGCATATTGACGATTTGTTTATCAATCGTTAAAAAACTATCTAGAACTCTCTTGGCAAGATTAGGAAATTATCAGAGATTGAAGCTAGTGAAAAGAAGTTACTGATTAAAGTTTCAGGTTCTCCAAAAGTTTTTTGAGCACCTCAGCCCGGCAAAATCCACTTACCGGAGGTTCTTGAATGAGGTCTTTGTAGAGATGCTGTAGTTTTTTGGGAGGTGCAAATAACCGTCGGAAGGAGTGTGAAAGTAGTGATAGGATTATCTGGCTTGATGAGGGAGGCTTTGATTTCAGGCTTACGCTGACGAGAAAAAGTCTTCAACTGGAGGAGAAACCTTCTGAAGTAGAATTACGAACTTCTAGCGAATCTCAAAAATTTCTTCCCCATCTCTTCTCCAATTCCTGTCCTCTTCACGAGGATAACCGATCGGAATCAGCAAAATAGGCCTCTCAGTTTCCTTCAGATCTAGTTTTTCGGAAAGTTTCGGCTGGCTGAAACCTCTTACAGGACAGCTACCGATTCCGAAGTTTTTACAGGCCAGCATGAAGGATGTGGCCGGAATCATCGTGTTCCGTGTGAGCCAGCCCATTATGAACTCGTCGTCACGGTTCTTGTACCTCTTATACATCTCTCTGAGATTTTCTGCTTTCTCCTCGTCGATTTTTCCTTCCTCCAGCTTATGGCTGAGAACCTGGTCAGCGTTAACATCGATCTCCTCATCCCCTACCAGAACAACAATTTTGTCGGCGTACTGGATCCATCTGTTGATCGGTATTGCGGAGTTCACGGCTTTTTCTTTAGCCTCTTCTGAGTCGAGGACGATGAACCTGTAAGGCTGTAAGTTAAAGGCTGTCGGAGCGTTCGTCGTCAAATCAAAAATTTTCTCCAGTTTCTCCTCCTCGATTTCTCTATCTGTGAATTTCTTGACTGATGACCAGTTGTCGATCGCATCTTCAATACTCATGGGTCAGGCCTCTTCTGGATACTCTTCAGGCTCTAGATCGCCGGTTTTGACTTTCTGGTAATAGCTGCAGTAATTTTTCAGCTTCGTGTCTTCACAAGTCGGGTTTCTGGCCGTGCAGTTGTTTTTCCCGTGTTCAATCATCAGCATGTGGAAACTGTTCTTTATTTCATGCGGAACTGATTCGTTCAGAAGCTCGTGGGCTTTTTCATTTGAAGCTGAAAACGGAATCAGTCCAAAACGTTTAGAAATTCTTTCTACGTGTGTGTCCACCGGCATAACATCTGCATCGAAATGGAAATTTAGTAAAACAGATGCTGTCTTCGGGCCTATGCCTTTGATCTCTTCAAGCCAGGCCTGTGCCTCTGAATCCTCCATCTCGCCGAGAAAATCTACACTGTAGTTGTCTGAATCTCCATGCTTTTTCAAGGCCTTCAAGGTTCTCTGGATTCTCTCCGCCTTTGTCTCCGGAAGGCCTGCAGGATTGATAGAGTCCGCAAGTTTTTCGACAGAGGCCTTTTCTATCTCTCTGTAGTTTTTGAAGTCGTTGAACAGGTTTTCCGCTGCTCTTGCCGTGTTTTCATCCGCTACGTTCTGTGAAAGTATCGTGATTAAGAGCTGTCTGACACCGTCTTCATCGTCGTGATCTCCCTGTTCTCCATACACATCCAGAAGGTCTTGATGGATGTTTCTGATTCTTTCCTCCGAGTTATCGGTTTCCATGTTTGGGTTTTGGTGGGAAAATGGTTTGAATGTGGTTGAGTGTTTTAGAGCACTTTTTTAGGCGGGGCTATGAGTGTTTTTTGATCTCTCCGTCAAATTTTTCGGGTATTCCCAGTTCCTGGAATTCTTTGTCCACTTTCAGGCTGAAGAATTCGAGGAAGGGGGATTTCTGGGCCATGTTTTTTGCCTTTCTCTGGTTGGTTGAGAAAAGGTTTTCTGCGTTATCTTTTGTGGTTTTGACCTCTATCATTACGATCTTGAAGTCCTTAATTCTCGGGATTTCTTCTCTGAGCTTCTGACTGTTTTCAAACCTGTTACTGGAGTAGTCCTCAACGTTGAACTCTACCTCTTCTCTGCCATCTTTTTTTACGGCGTAGAAGCTGAAGTCTATGAAAGGGTTTCTAACCTCTCTGAACTTTTTGAAGATTTCGCCGTCTGCAACTGCACATCTTTCCCTGACATGGTCTTCTAGTTCCTCTTCTGTATTTCCTGAATGCTTCAGGTTTCTTCCCTCTATCCTGATCTCTCCCTGACGGGGTCTGCCCGAGGCCCAGTACCTCTGAAACTTTGAATCTGCGTTGATCAGATGCAGCTTGTCTCTAAGAACCCATGAATCTTTCAAGTGATCGCCTATATGGTCCAGAACCCTGTTCATCATAAGATCTGCTACTTTCTCACCCATAAACCCCTGAAGTTTCCTCCTTTCCATCTCTCCAAGTTCGAGATCAACTTGTTTCCTGTCTTCCGGACCCTGATCATCCACGAACTCCTCCAGGTTCAGGAAACCTGACTCCCTGCGTCGATCCCTGGCTTCATCCTCGGTTATATCCAGCTCAACCGCTATCTCCCGGTCACTCATCTCATCAAAATCAGAGCCAAAATCAGAACTCATGTACCACGTAAGGGATCCGAGAGAAAATAAATTTTTGGCAAAAAAGTCGATGTGTGAAACTAGTCCTGGGATCAGAGAACAAAGCTAAAGTCAAGGCCTTGAAGCAGTCAGCTGAAAGATTCTACAGCGAATATGAAATCAGGTCGGTCAAGGTAGATGCACCTGATCAACCGATGTCAGTAGAGGAGGCGAAGAAAGGTGCAGAGAAAAGAGCCAGACAGGCCTTTAAAACGGGAGATAAAGACTTGTTGGGAGTCGGTGTAGAGGGCTATGTCGAGGAGATAGGCGGTAAAGTATTTCTATCAGTGTGGTCGACTATCTTTGACGGCGAGAAATTCTATGAGGGTGGCAGCGGTAGATCCAGGCTTCCAGAAGAGATCTCAGAGAAGCTTGAGGAGAAGGAACTCGGCGACGTCATGGTAGAAGTGATGGGAGAAGATCTGAGAGAGGGAAAAGGCGCAGTATCACTGCTGACAGAAGGAGAGATAGACCGGCCAGAGTTCACAGAAAGATCACTGACCCATGCCTTCGGAAACATGGAAAACCAATGGAGCTGAGGCCTATCTACAGACAGCAAAAATTTCGGTACTGATCTCTAATTTAACAGTAGGACCAACACTAAATGATATGGACCTGGTCCTCCACAGATACGATTTCAGAGCATACGACAACAGAGCTGTCTCAGAGGCAGGAGAAGAGGCCTTTCCAGTCTTCATATTTGATCCTTCGTGGCTTGAAAACGATCTTGTCTCGGATCAGAGGATAGAGTTCGTCCTGGAATCTTTGAAGGACCTGAACCGTCAGTACACCGAGCTCGGAACACATCTTACACTGGTTCACGGAGATCCAGAAGAAAAGCTGGAAAAACTCTCGAAAGATCACAGTATTTTCTTCAACCGAGACCCCAACCATTTCCAGCAGAAAAGAGAAAAAATTCTGAGAGAAAAATACAGAGATTTTAGCCAGAGCCCAGCCACAGAAAACATTGAAAGACAGGCCTGGAAAGAAAGAATCAGCGAATACTTCAGCTCGAGGCCTCACAGTCCAGGAGAAAAACTTTCAAGGCCTCCAGTAAGTTCAGAGGTATCGATAGACAGAATCAGAGAAAAATACGAAATCGAGTCTGACAAGGAAAAGTTCGGTAGGGGCGGAAGAGATGAGGCCTTAAACCGTTTAGAGGAATTCAATGACAGAATCGGCCAGTATTCAGGCTGTATCTCGTCCCCTTCAAAGGCGGAGGCCTCTACGTCCCATCTCTCGCCTTACATCCGTTACGGCTGTATATCGGCGCGTGAGGTCTACCAAGAAGCTGAGGAAAAGAAATACGAGGTCGAAAACGTTCAAAGCGTACAGATGTTTCTGGACAGGATTGTCTGGCAGAAGCATTTCCAGAGAAAAATCGAGGCTAACTCCAAGCTGTTCAGGGAGGCGATCAACCCTGTCTACAGAGGCCTGAACAAGGAAAACTTCGATGAGGAGAAAGTTGAGGCCTGGAAAAAAGGTGAGACAGGTTATCCACTGGTAGATGCGTCGATGCGTGCCCTGAGGGAAACTGGCTGGCTGAACTTCCGGATGCGGGCTATGTGTGCCTCTTTTTTCAGCTATATTTTGAAGCAATGGTGGAAGATTGGGGCAGATCACTTCTACAAACACCTGATAGACGCTGATGTCGCGATAAACTACTACCAGTGGCAGATGCAGAGCGGTTTAATCGGCGTCCACGCAAACAGGATTTACGATCCGACAAAACAGGTAGAGGACAACGACCCTGATGGAAAGTTCATCCGGAAATACCTTCCAGAATTAAGGCCTGTTCCTGACCAGTATATTGCGGAGCCGTGGAAGATGCCGGAGAAAGTTCAGGAGGAATGCGGGGTCAGGATCGGCAGGAACTATCCTGAACCTATTCTCGATTACAGTAAAGAAGCGAAGAAGGCTAGGAAATTCTTCAAGAAGAAAGCACCAGAGGCCTACGCTGCGTTTGAGGACGACAAGCTTTGGAAGAAGGCCTCACTGAGTTCGAGACACGACAGAGAAGATATACTGGAGAAAGCAGGTGCTCCACAGAGCGATCTCGAAAGATTCACCTAGTCCAGAAAAATTAATCTTCAGGGCTGATTCCATTCCACAGCATCTCCTTCCTCTACAGAATAGTTCTCCGCAAACCCTGCGTTCACTTCTATAACGTACTTGGCAGGCCTTTCACTTCTGTAAAGAGTCAGGTTTTCCTCAGAAGTGTTCGGCTCTGGATAGGCCGTCTCCACGTTGATGACCTGTCTGTCCGCGTCGAGGAATATCATGTCCAGCGGTATCAACGTGTTTTTCATCCAGAAACCTCTCGGAGCCTCCTTTTTGTAGATGAATATCATTCCCTCGTGCTTCCCGAGTTCCGTCACGTTCATGAGGCCTTCTCTCCTCTCTGTTTCATTATCAGCGACTTGAAGAAGCACCCATGGTTTCTCACGTATGTCAAATGTTGCATTAACCCTGTCGCCGTCGAGGCCTTCTCTGGAATCAGGAGATGTCAGGACTGTTATCGCTACCAGGGTAATGAGGAGTGCTGCGGCCGCGATAAATATCTTTTCTTTTCTGTCCACTGTGTCCTATCCTCTCCTGGAGATTTTTATGAGGAAGTACCCGAACAGGCCTACCTGTAAAACCGAGAAGCCAGCCGATTCGATAAGATACATCGGAAAAACCTGATTCAGGAATCCATAAAAAATCAGGCCTCAACAGTTCAGATAGAGGATGACCGACTTCGACCTGCACATCCACGGAAAACACTCGGGCGGAGTATCCCCGGAGATGGAGATACCTGTAATCGCCGAAGAAGCAGAAAAGAAAGGCCTCGACATGGTCGGAACCGGAGACATCTTAAACCCGAAGTGGCTCCAACACGTAAAAGAAGAAACTATTGAGAAAAATGGATACCTGAAACACAGAGACATCAAGTTTCTACCCACTACAGAGGTAGAGGACGAAGATCGAATCCACCACCTGATAATCTTTCCCGACCTTGAAACAGTAGAGAAGGCCTACCAGGATTTCCAGGAACTCAGCGATGATATAAGGAGAGAGGGAAGGCCTCGAATCAAAGCAAACGGCGAGAAAATAGTAGAAATCGCGAAGAAACACGATTGTTTAATCGGGCCTTGCCACGCATTCACACCCTACACTGCGGTCTACGGGAAGAAAGATTCGTTAAAAGAATGCTACGGCGACCAGGTCGAAAACCTGGATTTCCTGGAGCTAGGCCTCTCCGCAGACTCCGAGATGGCTTCCAAAATCTCAGAACATAAAGACTTAGTCTTTCTATCGAACAGTGATGCACACTCTCCATGGCCACATCGTTTAGGCCGGGAATTTAACCGTGCAGAACTGGAAGAGGAAAGCTTTGAAGGCCTGAAAAAGCTCTTCAAAGGAAAAGCTGGTGAACTCAGGTTAAACGTAGGCCTTGACCCGCGAGAAGGAAAGTACCACTGTTCAGCGTGCAACTCCTGCCATCAGAAGTACTCAGTTGAGGAAGCGAAAGATTTTGACTGGAGCTGCCAGGAGTGTTCTGGAACGATCAAGAAAGGAGTTAGAGACAGAGTCAACGAATTATCAGACAAGGAATCTGGCTACAGTGTTGATTACCTGCATCTTCCTCCGCTAGCGAAAATTATCCAGTACACGGTAGGCCACGCCTCTCCGACGACAAAGACTGTTCAGGACAGGTATGAGACGTTGAACAAGGAGTTCGGCGCTGAAATAGATATACTGGTGGAGAAGGATATCCAGCAGCTGGCCCAGGTTGATAGAGAAGTGGCAGAATCTATCAGGAAGTTCAGAAACGATGAAATAGTGATGATACCGGGCGGAGGAGGCGAATACGGCGAAAGAATAATACCCGAAGACACTGAGGAAAAGAAAGAAGTCATAGAAAACAGAAAAGACGAGATAAACTGCCGTTACAGAAGTTAGGCCTCGATACTCTTTCTCCTCATCAACTGGGCATTAATCGCAACTATAACAGTCGACAGTGACATTATACCGGCTCCAACCGCTGGCGAAAGCATGATACCGATCGGTGCTGCAACACCGGCTGCAAGCGGAATCGCAAGAGCATTATACCCTGTTGCCCAGAACAGGTTCTGAATCATCTTGCTGTAGTTCAAATCAGACAGGTTGAGAAGTCTAACGACCGCCAGAGGATCATTTCTCACCAGGATGATATCCGCGGACTCCACCGCTACATCAGTACCGGAACCAATCGCGATTCCAACGTCCGCTCTTGTAAGAGCTGGCGCATCGTTAACCCCGTCACCGACCATCGCAACCTCTTTACCTTCATCCTGGATCTCCTGAACCTTAGAATCCTTATCCTCCGGTAAAACTTCTGCGAAGCAGGTATCAATACCGAGTTCCCCAGCGACAGACTCAGCAACATCTTCAGAATCTCCAGTCAGCATCGCAACCTCAAGGCCTCGACCCTGAAGTTCCTCAACAGCTTCACGGCTCTCATCACGGATCTTATCAGCCAGAGCAACAGCAGCCGTAACCTCGTCACCCTCAACCACGTAGACCACTGTATAGCCCTCCTCCCCGGACTTATCAGCAAAGTCTCCGAATTTTTTCTCGACTCCAAGATGCTCCAGCATATTAGGGCCTCCAACGTAGACCTCCCTGGCTTCAACCTCTGCCCTAACTCCTTTACCGGAGATACTGTCAAAATTCGAGGAATCAGGAATTTCAAGGCCTTCCTCGTGAGCTTTCTCCCTGATCGCCTGTGCGATTACATGTTCGGAATCAGATTCAGCAGCTGCCATCTTCTTCAAGGCCTCATCCCGATTCTCAGCTTCCATATCAACCACAGACTGTTCTCCATCGGTCAGAGTGCCTGTCTTATCAAAAATAACTGTATCCAGTTTCCTCGCCTCCTCCATCGCAATCCTGTCTCTCACCAGGATACCGTTTTTTGCCGCCATCGACGTATTAATAGCAACAACCAACGGTACAGCAAGGCCTAGAGCATGCGGACAGGCGATTACGAGAACCGTCACAACGCGTTCAATGACAGTTAATCCGAAGCCAACCGCCAGAGTCCAAACGATGCCTGTTACAAGGCCTGATCCGAGCGCGATGTAGAACAGGTGTCCTGCTGCCCTGTCCGCGAGCTTCTGAGACCTTGATTCTGATTCCTGAGCTTCCTCCACCAGGTTCATGATGCCGGAAAGAGCAGTTTCCTCTCCTGTAGCAGTTATCTCGATCCTCAGAGAACCTTCCTTGTTGACAGTTCCTCCGATAACCTCATCTCCCTCTGACTTGTCGACGGGTTTTGATTCACCTGTTATCATGGATTCATCGACAGAAGACTCTCCCTCAAAAACTTCTCCGTCCGCCGGTATTGAATCTCCAGGCCTGACAAGCACTTTATCACCTTCGCAGCATTCCTCTGGATTGCTGCTGCAAGCAGATTCTCTATTTGAGCAATCTGCGGCTTCCAGCTCTGAGACTTTAACCTCTTCAGTCTCTCCTTCTGTAATTCTCTCAGCAGTATCTGGCATCAGCTTTTTCAGTTCCTCCAGCGCGCCCGAGGCCTTTCTAACACTTCTCATCTCGATCCAGTGACCGAGAAGCATGACATCAATCAACGTGACTAGCTCCCAGAAAAAGCTGGAAGTTCCAGAGAGGAAAAGCGATGCCATAGAATAAGTGAAGGCGACAAAAATCGCCAGCGAGATCAACGCCATCATACCTGGTTCACGACCCTCTAACTCGTTCTTACCCATTCTGAGGAACGGAAGGCCTCCATATGCGAAAACAATAACTGAGAAGACCGGTACGATAAGTGAGCTTCCTGTGAATGTTGGCATGGAGAAGTTGAGGAGTCCTTGTATAAACGAGGAGTAGAGTAAGACAGGTATGGATAACACTGTGGAGATAAAGAACTTCTTCCTGAACATCACTTCATGGTGTCTGTGCCCATTCCCCGAATTTTGCTTCTCTTCATCCCGACTCATATAATATCTGTCAAAAACTCCATGGACATCCACCTTTATATCAATATATGACATAGTTGAAGGCATGACTGAGATAGATCTATCTCACGTAAACCGGCTCTACACAGTACTCTTGCTGAAGAGCGGAGACAGGCACGGCTACGAGTTAATGGACAGAATCGAGAAGATAACCGGTAAAAGGCCTTCAAGCTCTCATATCTATCCTTTCCTGTCAAAACTCGTGGATAAAGGCCTCTTAGACGAGAGAAAAGATGGAAGGAGAAAGGTCTACAGGCTGACAGAGGAAGGAGAAAGTTTTGCCGAGGAAAAAACAAAATCATTCGGAGAGATAATAGAGGCCTCAGTCCTTGAAAAAATAGAAGAGTGTGAGAACTGCGGCTGTGAGATCTTTTCTGGCGGTTACGAGGAAAAAGGAGAAATCTACTGCTGTGAGCACTGTGCCTCAAATTAACTTATGAGAGATCAAGATTCAAACATGATTTACCTATTACAGATTTCCCCAGTCCTCCACGGCGGGAATGATGACCTGAATCACGCTCTGGTCCACCTCACCTGGAGAGAGATGGCAACGGGATTTGGCCTAGTCCTCCTCACCTTCCTGCTGATTCTTCTGACAGCGTCAATGCTCCAGCAATAACCAGAATTAACCCCAACATGAAGGAAGAATAGAGGCATTCATTTTATAGAAATTTCTTCCGCAAGGCCTGTTATGGAAATTGAGGAGATAGCCCGTAAATACGCTTTGAACAACGCTGTGGAACACGGCGGAGAATGCAACCCTGGAGCAGTAATCGGAAAGATATTCGCAGAAGAGGAATTTGAAGACAAAGGCGAAGTACAGAAAAAGGCGCAGGAAGTATGTGAAGAGGTCAACGGGCTATCTCAGGAAAAGCAGGAGGAAGAACTTGAAGAATACGAGTTCGAGGAACAGCAGGAAGAAAAACATGATCCGATTCCAGACCTGGATGTCAATGAAGACGAGGAAGTAGTTCTCAGGTTTGCCCCAAATCCGAACGGGCCTCCACACGTCGGACACGCCAGAGGAATGGTCATCAACGGAGAACTAAAGCAGAAATACAACGGAAAACTGATTCTACGCTACGATGACACCGATCCTGTCACAAAAAGGCCTCTGAAAACCGAAGAATACGATGCATACGAGATGCTGAAAGAAGATTACGAATGGCTGGGCTATGAAATCGATGAAATCCGTTACTCCTCAAAAAACTTTGACGAATACATCAGAGTCGCTGAAGAATTAATTGAAATGGAGAAGGCCTATGTATGTAAGTGTTCGCAGGAGGAAGGTCAGGAATACAGAAAAGAAGGAGAATTCTGTCCACATAGAGGCCAGAGTGTTGAAAAAAACATGGAACTCTGGAAGAAGATGAAAAACGGCGGTATCTCGGAAGGAGAAGCAACTCTGAAGGTCAAGACGGATATGCAGCACAAGAACCCTGCTGTGAGAGATTTCGTGGCCTTCAGGATTATCGATGACCCTGATCACCCGATCACCGGGGGCAAATACCGTGTCTGGCCTATGCTTGATTTTCAGGGAGCTGTCGAGGACCACATGATGGGAACAACCCATATTTTCCGTGGAAAGGATCTTAGGGCCTCGAAGAAGCGTCAGGAATACGTTTACAGGTACCTGGGCTGGGAGTATCCTGAGGTCCGTCACTGGGGCAACGTCAAAATCTCAGGTTTCAACGCCCCTGTCTCCGGCTCCAAGCTCTCCGAAATGATTGAAGACGGCGAGCTAGACGGCTGGGATGATCCACAAGCTCCAACATTGAAAGCGTTAAAGAAAAGAGGTTTCCAGCCTGAAGCATTGAAAAACTTCTACACCGAGATGGGAGTCTCAGAGAAAGATATCGAGGCCTCTGTGGAAACACTGGAAAAGGAAAACACCCGTGTGATCGACGAGGACGCAGACAGATACTTCTTCGTCGCAGAACCAGAAAAACTTACAGTCAAAGGCCTTCCAGAAAACCTTGAACCAGAAATGAGGTTTCACCCAGAACATCCAGAAAGAGGTATCCGCTCACCGGATCTGGAAATCAAAGATGGAGAGCTTGAAATCTTTATCGACAGCGAAGATCTTGAAGACGGCTTCTACCGTCTGAAAGGCCTCTGCAACATCAAAATCTCTGGAAAAGAAGCAGAATTCGTTGAAGGCGATCACAAAGTCGCTCTTGAAAAAGATGCAGACTTCATCCACTGGACCCCAGAATATGCGGAGAAGGCCTCTGTCAGGATGCCTAACGGCGATACGATTGAAGGAGTGATCGAGCCGAATGAGATCGAAGAAGGTGAAGTCGTCCAGTTCGAGAGATTTGGCTTCGTGAAATGCGATGAAGAAGGCCTCTACTACTTTGCTCATGAGTGATTTAATTAGGATATAAAAAAGAGGATTTCGGTTTAGTTAATTATGTTCAGGAAGGGACAGAAGTCGCTGGAAATGATAATAGGCCTTGTAATTTTACTTGTCGTGGCCGGCGTCGTAATCTCAACCTTCCTAAACCAGTTCCAGGATAATCCTGGTGATCAGTATGAGAATACTTTGCAGCAGGAGGAGATTTCTCGTACCTGTCAGTCTAAGTGTTCTGAGTACAAGTCGGCTCAGGGCGTGAGAGGTCAGACAGCAGCAATAGACTACTGTACTTCCACGTTCAATTATGACGCAGACGGAGACGGCACACTATCGGAAACCGCCGGAAGACTATACAATTCTTACTGCGAAGACGGTGTAAAATGCTTCAACGTCCACACATGCGAAATCGGACAGGAACAGCTAAACGCAGAAAGATGCAAAGAAGTAATGAAAAACTATTACACTTCCTCAGAAGTAGGCCAGTCTGAAGAAGAGGCAAACAACAGCATCGCAGAATGGTACCAACCAAACGGAGAAAGCGACAAAACCATCGGTACCTGCGGACTAGATGAAATAGAAGAAGTCACATGGTACAGCCAGAACTTCCAGGGCCTGGGGGAATAAAAAAACAATAGAAGGCCTATACCTTAAATTCTAACTAGACTCTTCTAATACCATGAATACAGGGAAGGGCCAGGCCAGCTCCATGTATACCCTTCTAGGAGTCCTTCTAACTGCTATCTTTGCACTTTTCCTCTTTGTAACTCAGTCAGGCAACCAGGCTCAGAACCTGGAAACACTGGTAACCACAGACGTTTCCTTCAACTCTGAAATGGAGCTTAAAGGCCTTTACACACGCTCTTTCCCTATTCCACGTGAGGACAATATGAAGATCGCCACGGTTATCTCACAGGCCTGTGATTACGGTAAGAAAGAGGAAGGATACGCATTCAAAATATCAGAACCCGAAGGCCTCAGAGTTGAGACCGTTACTTTCCTTGAGTCCTATCTTAACAGGTCACTAGGTACGGATTATCGTTTCACCGCTGACTGCGGAGATAGCTCTGACAGAAAAATTGTAATCGGCGAAGAATTACCTGATAACCCGGGGAAAGTTATCTCTTCAACTCTTGAGTTTCCGCTGGCTACTGGGAACAGGTCGGAGGTTATGATACAGAGATGGTAGATAGAAAAGGCGCCAGCACCCTCATAGCAGTCTTCATTATCCTGGTAATTTCTCTGATCGCTGTCTCCTGGTTCAAGGCCTCTACCAGTTCTGGCACAGGCGTCCAGCAAGAGATCATCCAGCAGTCACAGGTAAACACGTTCAACAACCGTTTTGAAAACGTAAGGCTCTATCTAGAAAACAGTCTCTTCTATGCAGGTCAGAAAGGCAGTGATAAAGCCGGAAACTACTCTGGAAGGCGCTCAGAAGACCAGGAAGCCCGCTACTGGTACTGCGGAGGTTCTACACAGGTACCAGATGTAGAGGTTGTCAGAAACACGACCTCCAACTTCACCCTGGATTATATGCAAGAGAGATTCAACGAAATGCACGGAATAAGAGACAGCAACGTTTACAGCATAGGTAAGGCCTCATGTCTGGATACTGGCCACAACGAGCTTCCTGCTTCAAAGGACAGCGATAACTTTACACAGGCAGTTGAGATAGAATCGATCAACCTTACCAGAGAGACAGGAGGCCTTCAGAACAGTGAGAGAAGTGTTACGCTGTCGAAAGATATCAAGTACAACAGACACTGGTATATCTACTCGACTCTGAAGAAATGGGTGAACCAGGAGAACCTGAAAAACAAGGTCGTGAGCCAGCTCAGCAATGTGAAAGATCAAGGGTCCAGGACCAACAGTATGTGTATCACAGGACCTTCCAAATGTAACTATCCAAGCCCGAAGATGTGTTCCGATCACGGCACATTGATGGATCAAGCTGTAGTGGAAGGCCTAGCAGAAGAGAGAGAAAAACTTGAAAGCAGCCAGGAATACTTCAACGATACGAGCGTCGAATGCAGCTTTACGTCGAACAGGAAAAACGGCAACCAGTTCCCGGGCCACATCGTAACCGTGAACGAGGGAGAAAGCGCGAACAACGTCAGCAATGGAGTAAGATGTGGCTGTGCAGAGACAAACTCAACAGGAGACTGTGTAGAACCCCAGTGGGACTATAACTGTATCAAGTCCTGGAGCCTATCTATAAATTCAAAGATAGATACCACACTCACCTGCAGAGACAAAAAGTTCAAAAACGTCCCTAACAGCACTCTCGGAAACCTTAAATGGAAGATAGATCTCAGCTTCCAGGTAAATGAAAACTCAGCTAGTGGAGGAAGCTACTCATGCTCCGCACAGCCTTACAGCACGCTTCCATCCTCTATAAAATCCTGCTCATACAGCGGGACAGCTTCAACATGTCAGACAGAGGTGGAGACAGTTGAATAGCTCTAGGGGAATGACTATAATATCTGAGGCCTTGCTTGCAATAGGCACTATTTTGGTAGCGGTAGCTTTTGTCTTCGTCGGCGGTAATATCATCGATTTGCAGAGTGAAGGCCTTTTCAGTTCGACGCAGAACCAGGTCTCTCAGGAGCTTTCCAGTGTTATAAACGGGTTGCCTGAGTCTGGAGGAAGTTTCTCCACGACTTATGAACCTTCCGTAAACAGTTATACCCTGACAGTCCAGGAGCAAAGAACTGTGGTCGTCAAGATTCCAGGGGAGGAAAGTTCTTCAACGACTTTTCTGGATCACCGTCTTGAGAACACTCGTGTCTCCGACTCTGACCAGATCTGTGTCAGCAAAACCGGTTCAAAGGTCAATTTCAGTGAAGGCGAATGCGGTTCAGGAGGCCTCAGCAACTTCTGTACGGACGGTAGATGTGTGAACGATATCTGCCAACCGGATAAAGGCGAGACCTGTAGCAATTCCCAGGGAGACTGTCTATGCCCTGGCGATGCTGAATCAGATGAGGCCTCAGAAGTCTGTGACCCAGATTATGAAGCTGAGGACTTCATCAACGCTGATACTTCAGGCGAGGATACGACAGGCCTTGGATGTGTGAAAAAAAGTTATACAGATGTTCAGGCAGATGGGGAAAAATGCAGTCAGAGCTTCGAGTGTAGCGCTGATCTTTCCTGCAGCGGGCCTCACTACACAGCCTCTGGGGTCTCCGGGGACAGGTGCTGTCCCCAGGGAAGTTCCTGGAACGGGACTGAATGCAAAGACAATGAGAGGTACAATGTGGTGTTCACTCCGGCTCGTTACTCCGATCAGGGGAATTTCGAGAGCGACGCCGAGGATGCCTTCAATTATTTCGTCTCCAAATCACCTTTCAAACAATGCAGTAACCCAGACCATAATATCAAGAAAACAGTTCTGGACATATCCAGCTGTAACATAGATAACTGCGATGTGTCCACAGGAGACAGCTGTTTCAACAAGATGAAACAGTGTGCAAACAGCCAGTTAGGTGTAGGCAACTGGAACAAGATAATAGGCCTGGCGAAAGGCGACGGCCCCCAGATAACCTACAATGGCCAGACAGGGATGATCTGCGGTAAAGCACAGAACATTCCATCCCCTGTAAGCGTGACATACTCTTCCTGTGATGTGGAGACTGCTTCACACGAGACAGGACACTCCACAGGCCTCTACCACGTATCAACACCTGGAAACAACGAAGGCGGAGCCTGCCAAGGCCCTAACAGCGAGGACTGCAATGAACCTGAAAGCGATAGAAGGAATTTTCTTATGTCCTATTCAGACCAGAGGAACCAGTACGGGCCAGCAGGTTACTCATATATGGAGCAAGACGTATTTGATAGTTACCTAGGAGGATGCTAAATGAAAACAAAAATACTGATACTAATAACAGCTCTAGCACTGTTAACAGGAGCAGCCAGCGCAGAAAAAAAGTTCCTGGTAGATGCAACCTTCTACGACAATGAAAGCGCAAAAATAAACAATGTAAAAATCCTCGATGCAACAAGAACCACAGCGTTAAGACACGTAGGAGCAAACTTCAGCATAAAGGCCTTAAGCACAGATAAAAAAACCGAGATAGATGGAAAAGTTCCTATCAGCTTCACCAACCATGTCAGGACCAGCGAAGGAGGCTATGAAACAGAGAAAGAAGAGATACAGAAAAACCTGTTCCTCGAATACCAGAAAAACATAACAGAGATCAAAATCTTCTACGAAGACGAGGAAAAGGCCTCCTACAACCTGAAAGATAACCTTTGCTGCGACTTTGACAACACATGCACATCTTACTGCGACGGAAAGGAGGTAGACGTTGACTGTACCTGTGGCGACGAAATCTGCCAGAAGTCAACGAATGAGCAGGAACTATGTCCAGAAGACTGTTCACAGCCTGAAAGTTCTGAAAACACTGAAAGCAGTACCGAGGATCAGACAAAGGAAGTAGTGGACAGTGACTACAGCAACTACCTGCTGATAGCGATAGTAATAGCTGCAGTACTGATAGGCCTGTTCCTGCTCTCCGGAAAAGTCAAGATAGAGGCCTGAAAAATAATGAGACTTTATAGGACCTGGAAGGGACAGTACAGCACTTTTATGAAGCCGATACTGATCATGATATTCGGTGGATTGCTGATGTCTCTTCTCATGAGTTCTCTAAACTTCAATATAGGTGTTAGCGAGGACCGGAGCCAGGTAAAGTTTCAGGCCTCACCCAGTGAGGATTTCAGTGCTGTTGCAGAATGTCTTTCCGTAGATGAAGGCGTTTCCGGCAGTAGCTTTCTGTTGAATCAGACAAAGCTGGAGAGGATGGACAGGAATTATAATCTTCGTGAGCCAGGATGTGCGGAGAATTTTGTGAACGGTTTCGAGGTCAAGGTGGAGCAGGATTACCTGAGAGGGGTTGAGCCAGCTGAGACCACTAAGGCAGCTGATGTAGTCTTTGCACTAGATGACAGCGGAAGCATGGGAAGCTACCTCAACAAGGTTAAAGATAACACGCGGGAGTTCATCGATGCGCTTCCTGAAGGGAGCAGAGTCGGTATATTCACTTACGCAACACCTCCTGGCAGTTATATCAGTAACAGGGTTGATTTGACAGAAGAAGTGTCCAAGGTAAACTCAGAGCTGGCCTCTATATCCATTAACGGAGGCTCCGAGCCTGAGGACAAGGCCATCCAGTACACATTGAATAATTTCGATTTCGACGACAGCAAGAGAAAGATACTGATAATACTTGCTACAGAACCTGCAACTTCAGATAAGGCGACTTCAAAGCACGTAACGGAATGGGCGGAAGAAGCAGCAAACGAAAATGTTGAGATCTACACTGTATCCGATAGAGCAGGCGCCTACGTGGATATAGCAGAGATAACTGAAGGAAAAAGATTCGAAGTCACAGCAGACTACTCATCAGTCTTTGAAGAAATCGCAGGAGAGGAAAAATTCATAGGAGGAAAAAGCACCTGCACAGTACCTCCCGTCACACAGTACAACGGTACAGCACAGATCGCAGTCACAGCAGATGCCTCGGACAACTTCGATGAAGAATGGGAAGCCCTATGTGACAAAGTAACAAGCACAGTAGATAAAATGGAGGCCAGAGGCCTTAAAACGAACGTAAGTTACTACATACCAGGTCAGCCTGAAGCCCCTGACAGCGGAAAAGGCAACCCAATGCAGATTTCAGGAGGAAACTACGACTTTAGCGACAGAGTACCTTCATGCGTCTCCGCAGACGAGAACAACGCAGCCACAGGCACTCACGGAAAAGGAATCACAGAGTGGAGCGGCGAAGGCCTTACAGATTATAACAGCTCGAAGGATTACGGTCTTGAGGCCTGGGGCGTCTCCTCTAAATGGATACTTGAGAACCACGACTGGAACCAAAGCGTTGACCGCCGGATGCTGTTTTTACTCGGCGATCAGGACCCTACTGGAGGTAACAGTTCTGGAGAGGCCTTCAGAGATAAGAAAGGAACTGAGATTCTTGATAACGAGACGGAGATTGTCCATAACGTGACAGAACTGTCTGCGAACAAGAGCGTGAACGTCTACACGATGTCAGGAGATATGGAGTACAGCGATACCGATGAGTACGGAGATAACGATAAGAATGATGCCAAAGAGCTTATGAGCCGTGTCTCCTTAAACACAGGAGGTAACAGTATAGAGTATCAGAACACAAACGATATACCGGAGAAGTTTGAGGAGCAGTTCTCAGGCCTTTCAGAGAGAGATTCGGAGACCGCAGCAACATGTAACAATGTTACATACAGTTTCGGCGAGAAAAAAGGTTCAGAAGGATCAAATCTTGAGGCCTCACTTACTTCCCGTTTCCCGGCTTCTGTGAGGCAGTCGGATAAACTGACTACCCCTGCCAGCGTTGATATAACACTGAGGAAAGGCAGTCTGGAAAAACTTGCCGGAGCGATCAACAAGGCCATATCCAACGGAAATAAATTTGGGGAAAACGTAACAGTCTACGCAGATATCAACAACGACGAGACCCTTGAAATCGAATCAAGAGAGATCGAAAGAGATGAGAAAACGACCTACCAGCTTCAGAGCAATGGAAATACAGAAGTTGATATAGAAGACGACCTGATGATAGGTGTAAACGGCAGGACAGTCTTCCAGGACCGGGATCAGTCACCTTCCAAAATCGATTTCTCAGATGAAGATAACCAGTTCAAGGCCTACCAAGGTGCAAGCATCCAGGTGATAGCTTTGAACACTGTCGCACCCAGCCTTAAACTCCCTGAACTCGAACTCTCATGTGTGAACGGATGTGGAGAAACACAGACCATCAACCCCGATCATATACAGGCCTCAGAGGGCGAAGAAAGATACATTGAGCTTGGAGGCCTCGGTCCTTTCTACCACAATTTTACACAGGTCGAGATAGGGAAGGTAGAAGAAGTGGAGAAGAGAACACTGTGTTACTCAAACAGCGATAGCTGCGTCGCATTGAGATCTGACAATGTAGAGGATTTCACTTTGAGGCCTGGGAGCCACGAGGTACTGGTACGTTACAGTCCTTCTGAGGGGGTGAGCTTCCGGTGAAAGGTGAGATCTCTGATACGATTATGGTGATCGGGATTCTCGGAATAGTTTTCATAACAGTCTCTACCGCTTATATAAGCCTGGATCAGGTCAGCCTCCCAAAAGATGAGGATCAGACAGTCTCAGGCGGAGTGTACGAGATCTCAGATGATATGGCAAGACTGGTTGAGAGCTGCTGGCGCCAGTCAGGTAAAGGAAGCCGTTCAACACAGGACGACTGTTTCAAGGCCAAGATATACTCAAACGATACAGTATCGGAGAAAAACATATCCGACATGCTAGAAAAAATACCGGAAGAAAACTTCGGATTCCAGGGAAAAATACCAGAAGGCGAAAGCAGCGTAAAAGTCACCTACAGGCCTGTAGACAACTCAGTAAACATATCGACACTCAGCATCTGCAGGCCTTCACGGGGCGATACATGCTTCAGCACACAGTGCAGTTGCCGGACAGCTTGCGGGCCTGGATTTGACCCTGACGGCGACGGAAACCCTGAGACCGACAGCAAAGGATGCATCAAAGAATACGACTTCGAAGCCTCCAAAGATCCATGCGAAAGCCTTTCATGCCCGGTATCAGACACTGAAGAAGTAGAATCAGAGGACGGTACGGTTAGTATCGACATAGGAGATAATTTAGGCCTTACAGAAGCATTTGCTATGGAGAGGCCTGTTCCTTCATCCAAGGAAGTCATAGATGTTGAAAGTGAAGAACTAACTTCTCCCAGAGAAGCTGTGGGAACAGGAAGTACGGAGAGAAACCTTTTCAGAGCCAAGGCCTCGCTGAATGTTTCCTCTCTTTCACCTGGTGGCTACGGCCTGTTTATCTGGGCCTGCGATGACTCAAGTGTTCCTGAGAACTGTCGCTGGATTGCCTATGATATGACTGTAACACCTTAACTTTTCTCCTTTCTATGGAAACCTTAAAATCGAGCGGTACTGATAACAGTTTATGAGCAAAGGCCTGGGGATCAAGGTTATAGGAGGTATGACACTGGCACTGGTCGGCGTCTCTGTACTCCTGGCCGCTTTTTCCTCAAACTACGGCGGTTCAAGCGGTATCTTCTGCGACACTTACGATAGTATCAGTGTCGTGTTCCCAGGTAAGGACTCTCCTCCTCCAAAAGGATGTGGTGAAGGCCGTACCGTCGATTACCAGGTTATCGAGGCTGATAGTGCCGAAGAATTCAACCTCAGGCTTTCTAACGCCGTGACATCCTGCTACGACCAGTACCAGGGTTACAACACCTCAGAGTTCTGCGAGGGCTGGAATGTAAAAGGCCTCCCGGACACTGTCACGGAAAGCGATTTCACCTCAGAGCTTGCGGAGAACGATCTATGCCCGGAGGCTATAGAGAACAGTGCTTTAGAGTCCGGAAGCGGCGAGACGTGCGGTTCGTCCAACCAGGTTTATTTCGAGAGAGAAGAGATAACTGCCGATGACTTCATAGTTATAGAATACAACACTTCAACAACCGGCACACAACGAGTGGAGGTCGAATAAGATGGCAATGTCACTGGACTACATAGGCAAACTTGTCATAATACTAGTAGTCATAGCAGTATCAATCGGAATGATAACAGAGTTCAGAGACCAGATAAACAACACCACACCAACACCTGGAAACGGCAACGACGATCCAGGCCTTGAAATCGTACAGGTAGAATCCAGCAACAGCCTCAGCAAAGTCGCCAACCTGATAACACTCTGCCACCAGAGAAGCCTAGAACAAGGATATGAAGACCTCTCCTGTTTCATCGCAAGAATTGACTCCGGAAGCTTTGACCTGGAAAGCTCGGAGATAGAAAACGAGCTCAATGAAGATACAGCAGAGAAAGTCGAGTTCAAGGCCTCGACATACGACAGAGACTCCATCATCATCCAGTACGAGGTAGCCTCCCAAAAGGTGATAGTGGAGAAATGAAGGGCCAGCTGAGCCTGGAACAGATAGCTGCCCTGATAATCGTCATGATAATGACAGGAATAGGCCTCCAAATCATCACAAACCTGGAAGAAGAGGCCTCAGAAACGGAGATAAACCTGGAAAACGTGTACCCTCAAGTCGATTATCCCTACTGCTCTGACTACAGCACCGGAGAAAAAATAGACCGTCAGGAATTCTACCAGATAACCTACTACCGGCTAAAAAACTCCTGTGACCTGGAGGAACAGACATTAACAGCAGATTTCACAGTTGAAAAGAACATGATAGAATCTAAAGCAAGGAAATGGGGCCTCGAAGATAGTTCAGGAGAACTACTTCTGTTCTACAGGCAGGACTGTGCCTCCGCAAAAGATCTCAGGCTGACAGGCCTCACCTTCGGAAAAGAAGAATCTGATATAATATACAGACCTGGAGATAGCATATCGTTCACAGGGACTGGAAAAGAGGTGATCCTATGTTAAACTCAAAAGGCCTTTCTACCTCAATCTGGATCTGGATAATTGGAGGCCTTGTAGTAGCGATGCTGACCTTTACCATGACCTTTCAGAGCCTTGTATCTGTCGGAGAAACCAGCGGAAGGAACGATGTAGTCGACAGATTCGAGAACGTCAGGAATACAGCAGACCTATACTGCTCCAGGGGCGAAGGCTCGATGACGACAGAAAAAATCTCTTTCAGCGGTGTAAGAGGCATATACGCATCTGAATCCAAGAGCAATCCTCCTCCGGAAATCCCTAACTATGTATCGGAACAGGAAACTGCTAGAGGCGATTACCTCTGCCTGAAATTTGAGGGAACCTCAGATCCGTACGCCTGTTACGAGATGGAGTGCTCTGTAAACGTCACATACATGGGAACACCTCTTGAAGGCACAGACATGTACGTACTGGGAAGCGAAGACGGCAGCTTCCAGTTCGACCTGGAAATCAAGAAAAAAGCCACAGAAGTAAGAATAGACGCCCAGCACAGGCCTTGAAATCAGCTACCGGTACTCGAATACTTCGAAAGGCCATACCTCCAGAAACCATATGCTGCCAGGTAAAATACAGGCCCCACGAAAAGCGTCGCAAACTCCAGAAATGCGGAGCTTTCTTTTCCAAGCAAAAAAGTCACAGGGTAAAAAGAAGCAAAGGCTACTGGAAACAGGACTGTGAAAAAGGCCTTCAACGGTGCCGAGTAGATTGTAAGCGGATATTTTCTGAAGCTGGCAAGGTCGAAGAATATCTGGAAAAGGGATTCAGTTCTACCAGTCCAGAAACCTGTCGAGGCGAAGGCGAGAAATACTGCGCCAATCGTCAGAACACCGCTGACAACCGCGAACAGGAAATAGACCATGTTGAGAGGCGTGATTACCGTGACACCAAGATAGGGCAGGGTGTAAGCTATCAGGAAAATGCTTGCCACGATGTCGGAAAAAGCGTGTGTCTGGACATAGCTTCCATACACCTGGAAAAGGACGTTAAGAGGCCTTACCTTGAACCTGTCAAGCCTTCCGCGCACGATGTAGTGCTCGCCTAGGGAGAAAGGCCCGAAACCGAAGAAACCATGGACATTCAGAATCAGTCTTGAAACCCCTGCTAAAAACAGCAGTTCGTAGATACTCCAGCCATTCAGGCTCTCAATCTGTGTGAAAATAAGGCCTATGAACGCGACAGAGGCTGTAAGGCTGACCAACTGATTCAAAGTTCCAAGGATGAAATCTGTTTTATAGATCAGCTTAGTCTTCACAAAAGCGATGAAGAAGCTCCTGTAGACCTGCCAGTGATGTTTAACTTCATCCAACATACTTTAGCCTCCCTGAACCGTCATTTTAGCCTTAGCCTTTTTCCACATAAAACGTGCAAGTCCAAACAGTACAATTACCCAGACAAACTGAAGCCCCAGCATTTTGACAGCTTCAAGGCCTGTTCTCTGCATCAGGAATATCTGAATCGGGCCATCAACCATGTACCTGAAAGGCAAAATACTGAAAACCGTGGAAAGGCCTTCAGGCAGGAGGTAAAGCGGGAAAATCACTCCAGAAAAAAGCTTCTGCACTGTGTTCCTGACCCCTCTGATACTCCACTCCACTTTCGTCCAGAAAACCAGCATCGAAGCGCTGTAGGAAAACAGTATAACAAGATTCAAAGCCAGTAAAAGGCTCAGAAAGAAATAAACAAGGTTAAAGCCTTGAGGCACAGGTACCTGGAGGAAAAAGATACCAAGGACAAGTACAGGCAGGCCTCTGGTCACTGAGCGGAACGCTGCGACACCGAGTTTCCTGAAATAGGCCTGTGTGAACAATGTTACCGGTCTTTTCAATTCATTGACTATCGTTCCATGTCTTACCTTCCTTCCTATAAATCCCTCCACGCTGATGAACACTGTAGACGATACTACCTGTGCAACAACGATATAGGTCATGACTGCGGACAAACTGGAGGCTAGCGTTCCCGCTGCGGCTATTGCCTGCCAGATGTAGTAGTACAGGATTATATACAGGAGTGAGGAAGCGAGGCCTGTAACTGCGTCCAGTCGATAGGCTGAGGCCTCCTTGAACCCTATCTTGGTCAGCTCCCAGTATTTCGCAGTTTTCGATTTCACAGGACAGTTTTTTCCAACAGCAATTTTAACTACCTGTGCTGGAGTAATTGTAGAGGCCTATCTTCCAGAACCTGTAGGAGAGCAGGAAAAGTACTGGTCCTGCGGCGATAGAGGCTAACTGCCATGTTCTCCAGCCCTCTCTTCCAAGGAAGTAAGTTGCCGGGAAGAACGAGGCAAAAGCTATCGGAATCAACGTTACAAGTACAATCTGTATCGCTGTGGAGTAGATACTGTAAGGGTATCTCCTGTACTCGCTAAGCCTGAAAATCAGCCAGATAGCGCTCCTGCTTTTCCCTGTCCAGAAACTCGTGGCTGCAAAGGCCATATAAGCCGCTGCAAAGACTAAAACTCCTGAAATAAGAAAAGCTGCACCATAGATCAGGTTTGAAACCGTGAGAAGCTGAAGGCTTAGCTGATTCGCCGAATAAGTTATCAGCGCAGAGTTTGCTATCAGCTTCGAGAGATTGTTATCCGACACCTCGTCCGAGTAGACCTGGAACAGAGGACTTAGAGGCCTTACCAGGAAGCGATCCATCTTGCCTTCTACCACGTAGTCTTCCAGGCTGAACATGTTGAACAGGAAGATGTGGTGGAAATTCATGATAAAGCCTCCTATTCCGGCGAGGAAAAGCATCTCGTTGAAACTCCAGCCGTTAATCGAGTCAACCTGCGTAAATAGCAGTGTAAGGAATGCAAGAGATGCTCCCAGGTTCACCAGTTGAGCTACAAAGCCTACGGCGAAGTCTCCTTTATAGACAAGCCTTGTTTTCCAGTACTGTTTGAAGTAGTACCAGTAAATCGACAGATACTTCTTTAATCCCGACAACATGCGTTTCGGGTTCATAGAAAATCTCTGATTTTCTGACATCTTTCTATCCTCCCTGCACCGTCATCTTTTTCTTGGCTTTTCTCCAGGCAAGCTCGCCCAGTACCGCGATTATGATTATCCAGAAAATCTGTAAACCGAAGATATTAAGCATCTGCATGCCTGTCGCATCCATCGTAAAGATCCTGATAGGTCCATCAGCCATCGCCTGGAAAGGAAGTAAATCAAAGAAGTAAGCAACTCTCGCAGGCAACAGGTATAGCGGGAAAAGAACACCTGAAAACACGTCCTGGATATTAGACCTCATAGCTCTGATACCCCAGCCAATCTCCGTCCAGAAAACCAGCATAGAGGTCAGGAACGAGAAAGCAAACACGAGGTTAAAACTGAGAAGCAGAGCAACCACAAAACCTACAGCATTCAACATTGAAGGCGTCTGCATATCAAGGAACAGAAGGCCTATAACCAGTACCGGAAGACCTTTCGTCAAAGTATTGAAAAGTGTTTTTCCAATCAGGTAGCAGTAGATCTGAAGCCTGAGGGATACAGGCCTTTTCAGTTCATTTACTATAGTTCCTTCACGCACCCTTTCCGATAAGTAGCCTTCTACATCTGTAAAGACAGAGTTAGATACTACCTGTCCAAGAAGTACGTATGTTAGGACTCCTGAGAGCGGTACTGCAAGCTGGCCAGATGCATCGATCGCCGTCCAGATAGCATAGACCATTACCAGGTAGAGAATCGATGCGACCAGCGACATCACCGCGTTAAACCTGTAAGCTGTCATCTCCCGGAATCCCATCCGGACGAACTCCAGATATTTACCCAAGAATAATCACTCCTCGAAAAATCTCTACAGAATTTTCATCTAAGAAGCATCAGCTTCCTGACTGCTTCTGTCCGCAAGGCCTTCGTTGTAGATTTTCTTGACAACAGCTTCGATATCCGGCTCCTTGATCTGGAAGTCGCTGACATCGTATTTCTCAAGCACTTCACGCATCAGGTCAGCAGCGGAGATAATATCCCTGTCGAACACTATCTCGACCTGGCCGTTCGGCTTCTGAATATCTTTCACACCATCGGCCTCGATCTCTATCCAGTCATCCGTCTCAAGTACAAGCCTCCTTGACGAGAAACGGTCAACCAGATCATCTAACTGACCATCGTAGATCTTCTTTCCTCCATCAAGTACAACAATTCTGTCACACAGATCCTCAATATCCCCGATATCATGCGTTGTCAACATCACCGTGATACTCTTCTCCTCGTTCATCTTCCTGATAAAATCTCTGATACGTTCTTTAACTGCTACATCAAGGCCTATAGTCGGTTCATCCAGGTAGACAATCTTAGGATGATGTAAAAACGCTGCAGCAAGCTCACATCTCATCTTCTGGCCCAGACTGAGCTTTCTAACAGGCTGATCCCAGAAATCACTTAGCTGTAAAACTTCATCGAACTCTTCGATCCTCTCATCATAGGCCTCATCCGAAACTTCGTAAATCTCTTTCAAAAGCCTGAAACTTTCCTTCACCGGCAGATCCCACCAGAGCTGTGTCTTCTGTCCGAATACCACTCCAATATTCATCGCATTTTTCTTCCTGTTTTCATGCGGGTTCCTGCCATCGACCTCTATCAGGCCTGAAGAAGGCTCAAGGATACCGGTCAGCATCTTGACCGTAGTAGATTTTCCGGCACCATTAGCCCCGATGTAACCGATCATCTCTCCCTCGCTGATCTCCAGATCCAGGTCCTCGACAGCATGAATCTCTTCATAATCACGGCTGACAAAGCTTTTCAGGTAGCCTCTAAGGCCTTCTCCCTGGTTGTATATTCTGAAGGTCTTGTCCAGGTTTTCAGCTTCAATAAGAGTCATGGAATAAAGTTAGGAAGAAGGTTTTAAGAAAGACGAGATTACCGAGGCCTCACTCCTTGACAGAAACAGAGACTCCTTTCTCCTTCAGCAATTCCACCTGCTGCTTGACAAAATCCTCCTCGTTAGAGCCTTTCGTCGCAACCATATAGACCTCAGCGTCCCCGAAAGGCCTCATGACTCTCCCTGCTCGCTGGGTTGCCTGACGTCTTGAACCGCCCTGTCCAGACATAATAATCCCGATCTCAGCGTCCGGAAGGTCAAGGCCTTCGTCTCCGATCCTTGAGACGATTATCGTAGTAAGTTCATCGTCCCTGAACCTCTGGAAGTACTTCTCTCTTTCCTCGAAATCGGTCTCCCCGGAGATAAACGGTATATCGTATTCCTCTGAGAGATCTTCTCCCTGGTCTAGCCAGTCACAGAAAATGATAGTCTTTCTATCCTCATGCTCATCCAGCAGATCTTCCAGCACCTGATTTTTGGCCGGATTCTTCGAGGCGACAATAGCTTTCTTGATCCCGGAGGCCTGTTCGTATTTATGCCTGTAAAAATCAGAGGCCCATTCCACAAGCTGAATATCTACCTCAGGCTTCTTAACATATCCCTGGTTGAAGAAACGTGCCCAGTCGCTTCCGATCTCCTGTCCAATCAGGGCGAAGATGTCCTTCTCCTTGGTGTCTTCTCTTACAGGTGATGCGGACAGGCCTACACGTCGGGTCGATTGAAGCGAAGCTGTCTTCCTGAACAGCTGGGACGGGATGTGATGGACCTCATCAAAGATGATCAAGCCCCACTCCTTCCTGAAAATATCAGTTTTCTCACCCGCCATATGATAAGTTGCGATAGTCACATCATTCATCTTCTTCTCATCGCCATGGTACTCACCGATCTGATCCTCAGTCAACCTGGTCTTATCCAGCAACTCACGTTTCCACTGACCCACAAGATTCCTCTGAGGAACCAGAACCAGCGTAGGAGCATCGATCTTCGACATAAGGCCTATAGCAGTAACAGTCTTACCTGAGCCAGCAGGATTGGCCAGGACTGCTGCCTTTTTCTCGTAGGCCTTTTCCACGTATTCTTCCTGGTAATCTCTTAACTCTATATCTTCTGCAAGATCTGCCCCGATCTTAGTATCTGATTCACGGAATTTAGAGTTATCCTCAACAGGATAACCCTTCTTTAACAAGGCCTGTTTGATCTCAGCCCTGCTCTTACTTCCCATGGCAATTCTTGACTGTGTATCAGAGAGATCTACAGCCAGGTTATCTCGAACTTTATCTATTCCACGCGCCCACTCCATCCTTTCCTTGTCAGAAGCTACGAGAGCGTGGTAACGTCCTTTATGTTCTATGGAGAAGATTTCCTGTTTCTCATACGTTCTCTCCACCCATTCAAGGAATCGAGGCCTTGAACCGATCAGATCGGTATAGATTTCTTTCATCTCCTCCAGGCTCTTATCCGAGTTCCAGATATCCATCTCCTTGACCTGGAACTTGTAATGATCCGCTGAAGACGTCTCCATATGGGCTATACTGGAGATCCTGTTCAGCGTTTCATCGCCGGGATTGGTTAAAATTATCTCTCGCTGAGGTTCGAAGAAAACCACTTCCTCCTCAGCCTCCATCTCCAGAATTTTCTCCTCAAGTTCTTCACGCGACATCTCAGAAAGTTTTTCTTCCTTCATGCCACCACTATTGGAACAGAAAGTTTTTTATCTGTAAAAATTCGATGCAGAGAAACTCAAGGCCTCTTTTTAACCTTTCAGAAAAGACTGAAAGACATGAAAAACCAGCTCAAAAAAGAGCTATCGAAAATCCCGGACTTCAAGGAACCAAGAATAAGCCTCGAACAGTACATGACACCGCCCGCTCTCGCTGCCGACATGGTCTTCACAGCCTACATGCAAAACGACATCAAAGGCCTTAAAGTCGCGGACCTGGGAACAGGGACAGGAATACTGGCGATAGGAGCAGCCCTCGCAGGCGCGGAAAACGTTAAGGCCTTCGAGAAAGACGAAGAGGCTCTCTCCCAGGCCAGAGAGAATGCTGAGGATCTGGGAGTGGAGGAGTTCATCGATTTCATAGAGTGCGATGTCGAGGAGGTTGAAGGCGATTTTGATACTGTTTTGATGAATCCTCCGTTCTCTGTTCATTCGGATGTAGGCCTTGACTTCTGGGGAAAGGCCTGTGAGATAAGCGAGAAGGTGTACGGGATCAGTCCTCGCGGTGCTCGGGAACCTATAAAAGATTTTGTCGGAAACTCCAATCATGAGATTCTGGGGGTAGAGGCCTATTCGATCGGCCTGCCTCCAAGTTACGGCTTTCATACGGAGGAGAGCCGTGAAACCTCTGTTGATTTGATCGTTACCGGAAAGGTGAACAAAGAATAATGGAACTTGACATTACTGAAAAAGAGGATCGTTGGATCGTGGACTTCAAACAGAATCATACACTCGCAAACCTTGTCAGAAAAGCAGTTTGGGAAAACGGTGGGGAAGCAGGCTATGACAAAGGTCACCCACTGGGAGAGGAAAGCCACCTGATCGTAAAGTCGGACAATCCTGAAGAAGACCTTGAGGACGCTGTCGAGACCGCACGAGAATGGATGGAAGACCTCCAGGGCCAGATCTCCTGATTCTTCTTCCAACTATTACTTCAAGGCCTATGAAAGAAGGCGCACGCATCCTTGGCGTCGACGACGCATCATTTTCCTTTGAAGATAGTGAAACTTTCTTAACCGGTGTAATATATCGCGGCACAGAGTTCATCGAAGATATTAAAACCGTTCCAATAGGCGTGGACGCGGAAAACGCTACAGAAAAACTCGTAGAACTCCACGACTCCTGCAACAACACAGGACAGATCAAAGCAGTTCTAACAGACGGCATCAGCTTCGCAGGATTCAACATCATAGATCTGAGAAAGGCCTCCAAAGAACTTGAAAAGCCTGTCATCGCAGTGACCAAAAACAGGCCTGACCGCGAAGATTTCCGGCAAACGATGAAAAGGACCGGAAACTACGACGAAAAATTCGAAGCCCTGAAAAGGCCTGTCGAAGCTGAGTTAAAAGATGGTAGCTGTTTTATCCAGTTCGCTGGCTGTAAAGAAGATAAGGCCAGAGAATTCGTAAAGGCCTCTATCATCCACGGGCAGGTTCCTGAGCCTGTACGGGTTGCTGATCTAATCGGCTCCGGTACTAGGCCTCTGAAAGGTCTGTTAAGCTGTGGATTTGATTAAAAACCATGTAGGATGTATAGAGATGTATGGAGCTACCTGAGTTCTGGAGAGATCTTACAGAGAATGAAGTCTTCAGTAATGTTTACTTTCTGGCTATAGCTTTGATCCTTGCTTTCGGAACTCTTCAGACAACAGGGACAGCTCTGAACACCGATCAGCCCGTGGTTTCTGTTGTATCATGTTCTATGTATCCAGGACCAGGCGAGGAAGGCCTTTACAAGGGAGATATTCTTTTTGTGAAAGGCACAGCATTCGAAAAAATCAGTGAGGGCGATACTATCGTCTATAACGTTCCTGACCGAGTAGATTTCTCTATAGCAGGTCAGGACTACAGTCTCGTAAGAAATGATTCAAATCCAAGGCCCTCAGTGGATACTCCTGTAGGAGAGGTAGGCCTGTTGAAGGCTGGAAGAGTTTCTGAGGATATGGATAGAGCCTCAATTCGTGTAGACGGGGAGAAAAAAGCAGTAGATGAGGATCAGAGCTATTCGTTCAATGGAATCAATGTGGATATCGAAAGGATCGATACAATGCCGATACCGGTGGTCCACAGAGTAGTGAAGAAGCATGAAACAGATCTGGAGACTAAAGGTATCAACAATCCTTCACAGCTAGAGTTCGAGCAGGATGTAAGGCCTGAACAGGTCCATGGAAAGGTTTTCTTCAAGATTCCGCGTGTAGGCATTCTGAAGATCCTGGCAATGGATTTCGTCGGTTTTAACGGAGATAGGCCTTTCATCTTCGACAGGTATAGGCCTTGTGAGGTAGAGGCCTGAATCCAGAGTTTTTTGGGAACCAATTTAAAGTTTAGTAGTATAATTACTGGAAACATGGAGTTCTGTGATGATTGTGGAGGAATGCTTGTCTCGGAGAAGAAAGACGGAGAGACAGTTATGCAGTGCAGAAACTGTGGAAAAGTACAGGATGTAGACTCTGACGATATGAAAGTTACTGAGGAAAAAGAAGAGGATCCGAAAGACCGTCTTAACGTCAACGAAGAAGGAGCAGATGATACTGCAAGGCCTACCACGCAGGAAGAGTGCCATAAATGCGGTGAAGAGACCGAACACGAGTGGTGGATGAAACAGACCAGGGCCTCAGACGAGCCTGCTACACGTTTCTACAAATGCACCGAGTGCGGTAACGTCTACAAAGAATACGACTAACTGGAACCTTTCTCCACTCTTATCTCCTCACTCTCGAACCTGTCAGCCAGATAGTTAACTGAAGACCTGAGCTTCTTGATCTCCCTCTCAACATGATTCTTGCGAGCGGAAAACTCTTCAGCCTCTAACTTATCGTTCAGATCTTGTTCCTGCTGTTCCAGACGTTTCTCCAGATTCAGAATATCATTATGTATGGACTCACGTTCCTCTCTACCTTCCTCAATCTCATTCCCGACTTTTTCCTCGATATCAGAGATCCTTCTCTCCAGATTCGAGGCCTTCGAACCTATAGAAGAAAGCTTTGACCTATTCCGGTCGATATCCTCAATATTTCGCTGCTGTACCCTGAGAATTTTCTCCACAAGGTTCATGACCTCATCAACCTTTCCAGAGAAACTTTCCTGCAGATTGTCTACCGTCTGCCTCAGCTGTGAATCCTGACCCTCGTAATCCTGAAGGGCATCATCAAGCGCGTTTACACGAGATTCCAGATTTTCAAGTCTCTGTGACATATTCCGAATAGCTTCCGAGGCCTGTTCTCCTTCCCTGCCGAGAATATCCATACAAAGATATTTGCGGAAACCTGTATTTGAAACCTTCGAAATTTGAGGTACAGTAGAAACAAAGTTAAAACAGTTAGATGCGTCTGAACTATTATGCCACCAGAGCAACAGCAGAGAAGAGCACCTGCAAGGCCTAAAAACATCGAAGACATCAACCCGCAGAACGATATAAGAGTAAGAATAATCGGAACAGTACTCTCAAAAGACCAGGATGCAGTAACAATCGACGATGGAACCGGCTCAGTGGAAGCCTTCCTCGATGAAGAAGCTTTAGAAGATATAGAGGAAAACGCTCGGGTAAGAGTATTCGGAAGAGTTCTTCCAACACCTGACAGCTTTGAGATCCAGGGAGAGATCGTCCAGAGCCTTGAAGGCCTTGATCCAGAGCTTTACGACAGAGTTAAAAAAGTTGTTAGCACATCCGAGTAACATAAGGTGAATTATTGAAATGTTTAAAGCAGAACTTGAGGACGTAGGACTACTGAAGGACTCGATGAAAACCGTCTCAGACCTTATCAGTGAAGGCCTCTTCCAGCTAGAGGAAGACGGCATCAAACTGATCGCAGCAGACCCTGCAATGGTAGGCCTTGTGGACTACAAGCTTAAGGAAGAAGTCTTCGAAAGTTATGAACTGGAAGAGGAAACAAAGGTAGGCCTCAACCTGGAAAACTTCTATTCGATCCTCAGAAGAGCAAACAGCGACGATACTATCACTCTAGAACTGAAGGAGGATGACTCCAAGTTCCATATCACAATGGAGAATTCCTCGACCAGGAACTTCTCGCTCCCGATCCTCAACCTCTCAGAGGACGATATACCGAGCACAGATCAGCTTGACTTCACATTCGAAGCAGAGCTGGAGACAAACGTACTTGAAGGCGCTATCAAAGACGCAATGGTCGTATCCGACGCAGTAACAGTTTCCGCCGACGGCGAAAGCCTCGAAATCTCCGCTGACGGAGACCAATCCAACGTCAACTTCGAGATCACAGAGGGATCAGAAGGAGTCCTCGATATGGAAGGTGGCGACGCAAAATCCATGTTCAGCCTGGATTATCTCTCCAAGATGATCGGAGCAAAAAAGCTCAACGACAACGTCACCATCAAGCTCGGCGAAGACTTCCCGATGAGACTCGAATTCATCGTACCAGACGAAGTAGACCTGAGCTTTGTCCTGGCACCACGCATAGAAGAGGAGTAGAACTCTTCATATGCTCTAAGAAGCATCGTATAGCGAATGCTTCGCCACGCATAGAAGAGGAATAAAACTCTTCACATACCCATTTAACCTCTCTTTTTACCAAGAAGTTACAGAGGTTCGTCAGAGTTAAAGATTTTCAGGCCTAAAATATAGTTATGGAGACTGCTTTTGAAGGCGAGGCCTACCCCTCGGAAGATGAGCGGAGAAAGTTTGGCTACGAACCTAACAGGATCTATATTTTAGATAAGCCCAGGAACGTTGAGGATAATCAGCGTTTCAGAGGTTTTTCTGTCGATGAAATCCTAGATGATATGGATGAGGCCTACCTAGGTTTCGAGTATATCAACGAGGATGTCTGGCTGGAGAAGAAACAAGAAGGAAAAGAAGAAGTTCCAGATCCGGGCGAGGTTCCTGTATATCAGCGGGAGGCCGTCCCCGCAAGTCTCAGGCCTGGAGAAGAACGTCTGAACGCTATGAGGGAGATCGAAGATATGAACAGTTCTGTAGCAGACTCCTCTTTCTCACTGGTATTTTATAACGAAGGCAGAGTCCGTGACATAGACAGAATAGGAGAAGAAATAAGTAGCACTTCTCTAAATGCTTTTCCCGATATCAGAGGAGTTGAACTAATAGCTTACTGGCCTCAGACGAAGCAGGCAAACCTGATACAGTACAGCAGTGAAATCCAGATCCCAGAAGAACCTATGGGCGATGAGAGAGGTGCCTTAATCGATCAAGACAGAGATTTCCGGACAGTAAAATATCCCAGAGACGAAAAAAGCATCAGACACCTTATAAACCAGCACGACGACTGGAACATCACGAAAAACACTTTAGGAAGCCATGAGATACCCCCAGAAGTCTACACAGAAGAAATCAGCCAGGAATAAGGCCTTTTCACAGAAGCAATCATAAACACAAAAAACCGTAGGTTTAACTCTGAAGAAACCAGGTGAACTATATGGTAGAACAGATCGACGAGGAAGAATTAAAGGACAGACTCAGCGAAGAGGAGTACAGAATCCTGCGAGAGGCAGACACCGAAAGGCCTGGAACCGGAGAATACCTGAAAAAAGACGATGAAGGAATCTACCGATGCAAGGCCTGTGGACAGAAACTTTTTGACTCAGATACCAAGTTCGAATCCGACCAGTGGCCTTCGTTTTACGATGCGATTGATGGCACAGTTGAGTTCAAAGACGATAACAGTCTCGGGATGAACAGGACCGAGGTCGTATGTGCCAACTGCGGATCTCACCTCGGGCACGTATTTGAAGACGGGCCTGAGCCGACAGGGAAACGGTTCTGCATCAATTCCAAGGCCCTAGACTTTGACAACCAAGATTAACCGGTTCTGAGACCCTGAAACTATTTTCTGGGGGGAAGCACCCGGACGGTTTTTTACAGTTTACCGATAAAAATCAATCATGGGGGAAGAGGAGGGTAAAAGGCCTCAGGACTGGAAGATAAGACAGTACTACGAGCAGGACGAACTTATAGAGAAATTTCTCCGCACCTCCGAATACCGTGAGATAACCCCGACATACCCGAAAGGATACGGAAAAAGGCCTGACGCAATAAACTTCAGAGGCGACTTCGAAGAACTTGTAAACAACGGTGCCATAGCCTTCCACGCCTCCGTCGAACGATGGAAAAACCCTCTTCTGATAGACAACGTCTCCAACCTAGACAATCTCCGTGAGGCCTGGGACCTTGTAATGGATATCGACTGCGACTACAGCTTTGAACTCGCAAAAGAAACAGCACAGCTTCTAGTAGAAGAACTAAGACAGCACGACATAAAAAATATTTCAGTGAAATTCTCAGGAAACAGAGGATTCCATATCGGCATAAGAGGGGAGGCCTTACCCGAGAACGTTAATGACCAGCATTTCTCCCAGTTATACCCTAACCTGGCACGGGGAATAGTTGATTACCTGAGAGAACAGCTGGAAGAACAGTTAATAGAAAAAGTCGAAGAATACGGCTACAGAGAAGAAATGGAGACGGATCAAGGCCTTGACCCATATCAGGTCTCGGATATAGAGAATGACTGGGGTCAAAGACATCTTTTCCGTATGCCTTACTCTCTACACGACGGCAGCTGGCTTGTATCCCTGCCTATCGACCCAGAGGAAATCAAGAATTTCGAGAAAGAACAGGCAGAAATAGAAAATGTCGACTTTGAAACAGACTTCCTCGAGGACTACGAGAAAGGAGAGGCAAAGAACCTTGTGATCCAGGCTATGGATTTCATCGAGGAAAGGCGTAAGGAAAAGAAAGAAGAGCGCATGAACCAGGACAGAGATTTTGAAAGGCCTGAAGACGCCATACCGGAGAAATACTTCCCTCCTACGGTAAAAAACATTCTTGAAGGCCTTGAAGACGGAAGAAAGCGCGGCCTGTTTATCCTGATCAATTTTTACAGGACTGTGGGCTATTCCTGGGAGGAGATAGAGTCCAAGATCTGGCAGTGGAACGAGAGAAACAATGAGGCCCTGCGTGAGGCCTATGTCAAAGGACAGTTGAACTGGCACAGAAACCGTGATGAAGATGTCCCTCCACCGAACTACGATGCTAACGGATATTACAAAGATATGCAAGTGTATGAAGGCGACAACCTGGAGGAGCAGGTCCCGAACCCTGTCAGTTATGCTTTCAGGAAGGCTAACCGCAGGGAAGATGGCAATGGAGGCGGTGAGGAAGATGATGAAGATGTAGAGTGTCCTTACTGCGGCAAGAGCTACAAGAGCGAAAATCATTACTACAAAAGGCATGTAAAGGAGTGTGAGGGCGATGGAGAAGTCAGAAAGATTTCCTGAAAGCTCCGAGGCAGGGCCTAAAAAGTTTACAAGAACGTGGTTAAAATAGGATGAGCGGAGACGAAGCACTGACATTCAGCGAGCTGAGAAAAATCCAGAAACAGGAAAGAAGACAGGATGAGCTTTCAGAACTGGATGAAGACTTTGTCGCCGACGTAGTAGAGTACCTGAGCCGGAAAAAAGATGTATCAGGAGAATCAAGGGAATACAAGAACGCAAAAAGAGTTTTCAGGAAGATAATATCTCTGAGGGAGGACAAGATAGTGAAAAACGCCCAGCTGTCCGTCACATCCAATGTCAGCCTGGAAGAGATGAACGTGATGCCAAGAGAAAAACAGCTCTTCAGAGAACTAAAAGAAAACTTCTCCGATCACAGAGACAGGATAAGCGATTTCCTGGATGCACAGGAAGAAGATGCAAACCCGCAAAGGCCTGAAATGGCGGAAAAGGCATCGGAAAAAGAAGAAACTAAAGAAAACAGTGAAGAAGAGGAAGAGGATACCAGAGAAGATGATCTTCCAGAACCCGAGGAAGGTTACAACATCGTAGAGATCAATTCTGATGTACCAGAGTTCATGGGCACTGATCTCGAGGCCTACGGACCTTTCGAGGAAGGCGATCAGGTCGAAGTGCCGGAAGATAACGCCGAGATACTTGAAAACCGTGGGAACGCGGAGGTAATCAAATGAACGTCGATAAAGTATATGCGGTAAGCGGATCGCTTATAACCGAAAACCTTGATGAGCTCGGAGACCTGGCAAATGCCTTACAGAACGGTGAAGAACAGATTTTAGTCGTAACCGGTGCTGGAGGCCTCAAAGAGTATATCCGTGCAGCAGGAGACTTCGGCAATCAGGGAGAACAGGACTTGGTCGGTATCGCCGCTACCCGTCTGAACGCAAAGACCTTGATGACTGCGATGAAGGCCTACCCTGATACTCCAAAGACCGCTGAAGAGATCAGGAAGGCAGCAAGTACCGGCCAGAATGTTGTGATGGGAGGCCTTACCCCTGGTCATTCGACAGATGCTGTGGCTGCTATCGCTGCCGAGATTCTGGAGGCAGATCTGTATATCGCTACCACTGTTGACGGTGTCTATGATAAAAACCCTGAAGAGGTTGATGCTAAACGTTTCGACCAAATCTCTACAGAGAAGCTAAGAAGTGTTGTTTCAGGGAACAATGAGGCCGGTGGTCACGAGCTGATCGATTTGACCGCTATCGATATTATCGAACGTTCAGGTACTGAAACCAGGATTCTGGAAGGGACGCTGGAAAACATCAGTGATCCGGATGAGGCCCTGGGAACCCAGATTGTTCCATGAGTGAGAAGAGGTCTTTTAAAGTTTAACACCTCGATTTCTGATATGGTCAAGATTCCAAAGGAGCAGCGAAGATACTGTCCCAGCTGCGATGAACATACGGAGCAAACAGTAAAGGAAGTTACCAACAGAGGTACCAGTCCTTTCAAGAAGAAACACAGGAAGAGACAGAGAAAGATCGATAAAGGATACGGTTCGTTCCCGTTCGAAGATCCTTCACACCTTTCAAGAGGTAAGTCCAATCCTACTTCCAGCAAGCACGACCTACAGTTCTCATGCAAAGAATGCGGAAAGTCATGGAAGCCCAGAAATCAGCCAAGAGCAGCAAAGTTCGAAATAGAGAGGTGAAAAATCAATTATGGCACGCAATTTTTACAAAGCAAAATGCAACGAATGTGGAAACGAACAGGTAATCTTTTCCAGAGCTTCCACAAGCGTCGAATGCCTTGTCTGTGGAACAGTTATCGCAAAACCCACAGGCGGACAGGCAGAGCTGAACGCAGAAATCATAGAACACCTTGAAGTAGAATAAATCTTCAAGGCCTTTCACTTCATTCTCTCCCGCCCGCAGATACTTTCAATTTTATCAAAATTTCACAACAGACGTTCAGGCACGGAAAAACCCAGTACAAGGCCTTCCCATGTGTTTAACCCTGTTTCGATCATCTCTATTTTCCCCAGTAATAAATCGTGGTTACTAACAGCCTGATCTGGGAGCCAGAGGCGTCTTTTTAAGAATCACTTTCCACTACGAATCTATGCGCTGGTACAAAGATAAACCTGACGAAGGAGATTTTGTTGTAATAACACTTACAGATGTGGACAAGAATTCGGCATACGCAGAACTTGACGAATACAGAGACGTCGACGGGCTTCTGCACATCTCCGAGGTCTCCCGCTCCTGGATACAGGACGTCAGAAAAGAACTGGGCGAGGGAGAGAAGACGGTCGCACAGGTAATCGAGGTAGACCAAGATAGCATTAACCTCTCCATCAAAAGAGTAAACGAGAACCAGAAAAGAGACGCAATGGCCCGCTGGAACAAAGAGAAAAAAGCAGAGGCCTTCATCGAAGACCTGGCAGACAAACTAGATATAGAAAAGAAAGAGGCCTACGAGGAAATCGGTTTCAAGCTCCAGGAAGAGTTCGGATCCAGCTTCCACGGCTTTGAGGTATCAGTTGCCGAGGAAGAGCGTCTGAAAGACCTACTGGAGGAAGAAATAGTGGAGGCCGTCCAGGAAGTAGCCCGTGAAAACATCGACCTGAAACAGGAGAAATTCGAGGGAGAGATCGATCTCGAATACAGCCAGGGTAATGGAACAGAACTCATAAAAAAGACTTTTGAAGGCCTTGAGGAAGGAGTGGAAGTCAAATATATCTCAGCACCTAAATACTCTATCAAGGCCTGGGGCCGGACACAGGAACTTGCGAAGAAACGAATGGACCAAGCTGTGGACCAGATCAGAGATAAAGCGGACGAACTTGACGGCGAGTTCAGGTTCAGCCGTGCATAAGGCCTTTCGGTGAACTCCTATGATTAAAAAGTGTCCAGAATGCAGTAGTTACACGTTGAAAGATGAACACTGCGGTGTTGAAACAGAGAGGGCGAGACCTCCAAAGTTTTCTTTCCCGGATAAATACGGGAAATACCGCCGTAAGACAAAGAAAGGTGAATGAATCAATATGTCTCAAACTGAACTGAAACTGGATAAAGAACCTGGAGTAGAAAACCCGTTATTTATCGAAGGCCTCGCAGGCATCGGTCACATCGGAAGAAACTGTGTAAGTTACCTGGCTGATAACCTGGAAGCGGAGAAAATAGGCGAGATCCACAGCCACCACTTCCCGCCTTACACTATAGTCGATGATGGGAAAAAAGTGGAGATGATCAAAAACAATATCTACCAGCTTCAGAGAGACGAAGGAAGAGATATCATCCTTCTAGAAGGCAATGCTCAGGCCTCAAACCCTGAAGGACACTACGATATAGCAGAGGTAATACTTGATTTCATCGAAGATTTAGAAGCAGATGAGATTCTCACCATCGGCGGTTACGGAACCGGAGACGTGGTAGAAGAACCTGATGTCTTCGGAGCAGTCACGGACGAAGATCAGAGAGAAATATATGAAGAGTTCCTGGAATTTGACCACGAAGTAGGTCAGATAGTCGGCGTTTCAGGCCTTCTTGTCAGCATGGGCCGGGAACGTGGTATAAAAGGAGTATGCATACTTGGAGAAACACCGGGCTTCCTTCTGAGCGATCCGAAGTCCACTGAAGCAGTTCTACAGACTCTAGAGAAAATCCTTGAAGTAGACCTTGACTACAGCGATCTGGATGAGAAAGTTCAGGAATCACAGGAAGTGCTTAAAAAACTTCAGAACCTCAAACAATCACAGAGCCCTGATCAGGACAGTCAAGGAGGTTCTGATCTAGGCTACATAGGTTGATACTAAATGAAAGATTTCACAAGATACGAGAAAGCAAGAGTCCTGGGCGCAAGAAGCCTTCAAATCGCAATGGGAGCACCAGCATTCGTAGACACAGAAGGCGACGAAGAGCCTATGGACATCGCCAAGAGAGAAATGAAACAGGAAAAACTTCCTATCACAGTAAAGGCCTGAAAAAACAGTTAAAGGCCTCAACTCATTATATTTCTCTTCCAGTAGCTTCTTCGTACTTATCCCTGACAAGCCTTACTGATTTACCGTCCGAATTTTTCACATATCTCTGAACAAGCTCATCGAGATCACCTGAAACATCAAAGTTTACTTCACCTTCCTTACCCTCCTCTACCAGGTCAATCAAGAGGTAAAGCATCAATCCCTGCATCAGATCCATGTCAGACTCCAGAACTTCCTTTGAAACATCTCTAGACATCGAGTCAAAGATCTCGATCGCCTCAGCAGTGTCACCATTCTCCACAGCTTTCTCAAACCTGTGGAATCGGTACTCGAAGAGTTTCATCCTCAGCTCTTCCACGATAAATTCTCTCCTGTCGAAGACAAAGCCTGAAACAGCTAACAAGGATAACAGAGCCACTATCCTGATCAAGGGAAGGGCCTGTCCACTCTCTTGACTCTGTGGCCCTGAAGAACCTTTTTTTGCTTTTGTAAAGGTCTTTGTAAAGGTCCTGTCTCCGCATTCTACTGTATATGTACTATTCCCGTAACCCAGAGATGAAGGCTGGTAGACCAGTTTGGAAGTCTCCTCTGAATGGATTTTTTCACCTTCACGGTATACTTCACAGGTCTGTTCCCTGCTAAGGTCCGCTGAGATAACTGCGGACTGGTTGTTTACCGCACTGAAATTTATCCTGACAGGGGGCAGACTGTAACTAGATTTAAGCACGAGCGGTCTGCGGAAATTAGAGGTGTTAAGGCCTGTATAGTCCAGGCTGAGGTACGTACTGTTTTCCAGCTCCGGTGTCCTGGCGGCTGCCAGGTCATTTACTCTACGCCCTTTCTCCAGTGAAACATTGGAAGGTATCCTGTCAATTAAAACTGCTCCATCGCCAGTACAGCTACTGTCAGCCTCTAAAGTAATGTTTTCTCCTCTAATCTTTCTTACAGGCCTGAAGCATTCTGTCCTCTCAGTGAAGTTCCTGTAAGTAGTGTTAATACCTAGACGCGTGAGAAGTGTCCTGTTCCAGTTCATATCTGAGGCGTTCGTATAAACCACGGTAATATTTCGCTGACTGTCCTCACCGGCGAAACCTCCCACGAAACCACCGCTCTCCGAACCTGAGGAAGTTTCACCTCCATCATCCGTCTCCTGCTCCTCGACAGTGATATCCCGGTTTATAGCATCCCTGTAACCACTGTCCGAGGTTATAGCACAGGAAACATTCCTATCACCAGGAGATTTGGACTCGATACTCCATGAAACCTCGCTGTAATTACCGTACTCTAGATCGCCTTCGTCATAACTTCTGTTACCAGATACCAGGTCAAGGCCTTCGCTCGTAGAAAGCTCGAAGCCCAGATTCTTTACAGTCGTGTTTTCAAGATTATTCTGGGCCGAACACGAAGCAGAAAACTCCTTTCCAACCGTCAAAGTATCTTTGCTGACATTAAACTCGCTTTCAACCTTCAACTCGACAGGCATCGTATAGGCCGAACCCCACATCAACTGCATAAGGCCTCCCTGGCCTGAAGGATAACTACAGGAAATATCCTGCTTGTAAGGGCCACACTCACCGTCCGCAGTAGTATTCAAAACAGAGGAACGGTACTCAGATGAATAATCTTTCTCCGAATGAAGGAAAGCATCTCTAAACAGGTTAGAAGAACCAAGGTACTGTTCAACCGTACAGTTATCAACACAGTAGCCAGCAAAGCTCCCAGATATGTTCTCCGCGGTATCTGAAATACTCAGGTTCCTGTAAGACTCGTTGAAATACGAGTTTGCTTTCCAGAGAGCTGAACCAAGCCTGGAAGTCTCTGTCATATTCAAGGCCTTCTGTGTAAGGTTCAGGGCCTTTCCTCTGAAAGTTTTGTTCCCAGTCACTTCATAGGCCTTTAGATAAGCCTCTATCATCTCTGCCTGTCCCCGTGTGCTTCCGCATTCGAATGATTTGTTATAGGTTCTGTTCCATACATCGCAGTCCTGTGCTCCTCCCAGTGTATAGTTCATAGCTCTCTGATAGGTCCTCCCTTCTTCATTCCTCTGGTATGAGGAGAGAAGAGATTCTATCATTTTACCCTGTCTTACACTTCCTTCGATATCGCGCTCCAGGGCACTATCACCGTACTCACAGCTCATATAACCGTTCTGAGGGGTACATAGAGGGCTGAAAAAACTTTCAGTTACATAAGGCCTTTCCAAGATGTTTTTGAAGTATTCTGCGCTTTTCTCACTTGCGTTGAATGTGAATAGATCTGTCAATCCCTTTATCACGGAGGCTTGTTGGCTTGTATCTTCACATGAGTAATCTCCCTCTGATGGGGAACACCATCTTTCCGGGTCTGTGGTGCTGAAAGATTTTGCCTCATCCAGGAAAGTGTTTTTCACAAGAGATGGGGCGAACGTAAAAGAACCGTTTTTAGGGAAGGAAAAGGAGTCCGACTTAAAACGGTAGCTGTAAGGAGCTTGTTGTGAAATGTTTTCTCCTGGTATCTCGCATCCTTCAAACAAGTTGATATCACATTTGATCCAGGAATTTTTCCCCGTTGTCTTTCTGCGGTATTCTAGTTGAGGATTTTTTATTTTACCAGTAAATTCTGCGTTCACCGTCAGGTTCTCACCTACAACAGTTTCTCTATCTATCCTGGGCCTGGAAATTGTTGGAGGAAGATCTTTCTGAGATTTCAGCGCTTTCCAGTAACTGAAAGTTGAGAGGCCTTGAGTATAAGGGTTTTGACATGAAGAGCTGTTCCAGGAACAGTATCTGTGATCTGAGTAAGCTGTCAAGTTGACTGCGTTCCTGTAGTATCCGTATTTCCCTGTTATCTTGTAGCCCGTCCATAGAGTATTTTTCAGAGAGCTGAATTCGTCTGAGCTGCAGTTTGGGCATTCGTTAAGCCATTCTCTAGTCCTGTTTTCAGCTTCTGAAAGATAGGATTTTCCCGGGTTAAAAACATGTCCTTTGAGGTTTGCCCAGGCAATTACAGGATGGCTGTAGTTTGTCTCAGTCAAGTTCTCTGCTATGCTCTTAAAAGTGTTATTACCTGTTTTCTCATACGCAGACCAGTATCCAAGACCCATTAATCCCTGTGCCCTGGCAGTAGTACAGTTAAATGAGTTATTCCATACATCACATGTCTCAGCAGAGCCTTTAGTGTAATTCAAGGCCAGTTCACGTACAGTATCGTTTCCTGATAAACCATAGGCCTCCCAAAGAGAATAAATAAGAGATCCCTGTCTTACTCCAGCAGGCATTTCCACAGGACCTGAACCTGTTTCGCAGTCAAAATCGTCTTCAGCATGATCACATCTGCCCCATGTACCGTCAGAGTAAGATCCAAACGTGAAGTTCTCAAATTTCTCACGGGCATAGGAGGAGGTGTTCAGATAAAGGCCTACTGCAGAGGAAAGAATCATCCCTGCCTGATAGTTCTCATACTCGCAGTCAAAGTCACTAGGATCTGTCTTGTAGTCACAAAAGTCTGTGCCACTTAACTGGCTCTCAGTATCTGAAACGTTTACAGTCTTGTTCTCCAGAGATTCATTTCTTGAAGATACAATCAGAGAAAAGTTACCGTATTCTGGATATCTATCTGTTCCGCTGCCGAAACTGTAGCGGTAGAGGCCTTTTCTTGAAAAGTTTCCGCCTTTTATCTCCGTCTTGAACACTTCTCCACTTTTATCCATCTCGAATGTCTTTGAGGCCTCTTTCGGAGGCTGTATTTTCAGTGTTAAGCTATCTGCCTGGGATTCTATTGTAAAATTAGCTGAATCGCCTGGAGAGATTATCTGAGTAGTGTTAGGCGATGAAAAGGCTGTTGTGAGGCCTTGCAGCAGTATTACTGCTGTGAATGCTGTCAGGAGTTTGGTTTTCCTGTTTTTTCTGGAACAGTATTTTGACATGTGTGTATGGCCTGATTTTGTTTAATTTTTTCCTATACTTATAATGAGATGTTGGTGATTTTCGGAGGTTTGAAGCTGAGGCTGTAGTAGGTTTTTAATACGGATATTACTGTTATTATAATAGAGAGGGAGTTTTCTTATCACGAAAAGTACCCGGTTAAGAAGTACTCTCAAGAGGACTTTGGCTTCAGCCGTATTATTGCTTTTAGTCGGAGCTGTGGCTGGCCAATCTCTAAGCATTTTGGATACTTCTAACGATCTTGGAGTAGAGAATGAGCAGGCTAACGGCAACTGGACTGTTGAATTTAATTCAAGTCACCAGGGCGAGATAGAGTTCGAAGTTCTTAACGGTAGTGAAGCTCTGGGTTTCAGGAGAGTTGATTACCAGGTTTCAGGTTCATGGGTTGAGAAAACGTCCACGCAGAACGGGGATACTATCGCTGTCGACTGGAACGGAGATGAAAATTCTCTGGGCAGGATTGTTTTTGATGTAAACAGTTTTGACCGGTACAAAATCAATATTACCGCTGGAGATACGGAGATATCGGTCTTCAACCCAGGTAAAGCGGAGCAAAAGAACACAGGCCTTGATATTGCGCAGCCTCTAATCAACTACGATCTATGCAGTTTCTCGGACAGTTTCTGGAGGTGTGATCCAGGTGAAGGTGAGCCTGGAAGTGAAGGAGAGGTTCTTGATCTTGACAGTTCCGTGAAAAAGGATTTCCAGATACCTAACAACTCAGAAGTGGACAGCTTCTCAGTAAAGCTCAGTTCAATCGAGGACGAATCTCTCCTTAACCTGACAGGAAACGGAGTCCTTTTTGCCGATATCTCAACAGATAATCTCCTGGAAGTACTCACCTACCAGAACGAAGAGGTGAAGGCCTTTGACTCCTCGGGTAACTCACTCTGGAACTACAGCACTGGAGACCAGGTGAATGACATCGAGAGCGGTAGTGAAGACGTAGAAACGGAGGAAGAGGAAGTATTAGCTGCTACAGAAAACTCTGTTGTTCTTCTCTCCAGTGATGGAGGCCTGATCTGGGACAAAACAGGTGAGAGCTATTTCGATATAGCTACAGGAGAACTTTCCTCGGAGAGAATAAGCTATCAGGAAGATGACGCTGATCCAGAAGGCCTTGCATGTGTCGGTTGTTCAAATGAGACAGTTTTCAGTACACCTTACAACGTTACGAACGATTCAGGAACATTCTACGTGGAAACCGGTTTGAACTACTACAACAGGTCCGCCGACCTAAAGTTCGAGCTAAACGATACCATCTATGATGTAGAAGAGTCAGAGATCGATGCCTCAGGAACCTTCGAGTACAGCAGGGCATCTGAAAATATCTCTGATATGGCAGCGATCGGACAGGAGAATGTGACCTTCGAGGCCTTCAAACCAGATTTCGAGGCGGAAAAAGTTTATTTGAGGCTTCCCCTAGCCCGTCGTTCCTCTACTTCTGAAAATCTTGAGCTAAGTATAGGAGGAAACAGTTACTCCGTGAAGCCGGGAGAAATTGATGCTGTATCCAATCCAGAGTTCAACAACTCTACTGATGGCGAGGCTGACGGCGTTTTAGACATCGGGAGTTCTGAGGCCTTGTACACCGGTGGTTTTGATGTTTCTGAGAACAGTTCCGTTTACGTTGGTGCGGAGCTTAATCGGCTTTCAGGTTCTTCTTCAGATATTGTCGTAAGTCTCAACAGTACTGATTACAGGATTGATGGCAGCAAGATCGATGTAGACAATATCGAAGAGTTCAGAGACGATAAGGGTGTATCTGTGGGTTCGAGGCTTCTTGATGATTCTTCCGAAGCTGTTTTCAACCTTCACTATAATGTACCTCAGGATATCAAGGCAGAACAGGTTTTCGTGAAAGCTGCCATGTCCTACCAGGGTGAGAAGACAGGAGACCCATACGTCGAAGCTGGCGGAAAAAGACATTACTTTGACAAGTCAAAGATCAAGGCCTCCAGCGTTGATACCAGATCGATTCATGATTCTGGTGTCGATGACTCTGCCTGTGTTGGGTGTAACGACTCTGAATCCAGATCTCCTATATTTGATCTTTCTGCATTAGATGTCTCCAGCTTTGAGGCTGAAAAGGCAGAATTAGAGGCCCCAGTCTGTGCTGTGGGAGATCCTTCAGGCCTCCAGTTTACCGGTGTAGGAGTAGATGATGAAACGTACGAAATGAATACTACGGATATCGTCTCCTGCAACGATTCCTTTACAACAGCGAGTGCAGATGTTCCTCCAAGCCAGTTTAGCGAAGACCAGATATTATTCAACTGTGATAGCTGTAACTCTACCGACTACTACGAACTGGGAGGCGACGATTCCACAGGCGGAGCCTACTCAGAGTTTCTTAACGGAACCCAGCAGGTAGAAGTACCCTATGATTACATGGTAAACGTAACCACTAACTCATCCCTGGAATACGACTGGACTGAGGCCTCAGTACCGGACTCGGCCCTTGAAACAGGAAATAATATCTCGTTCGGCTGTGAAAGCTGTTCTGATTCTAAAAACTACCGTCTGCTGACCGAAGACGGAAGTAGCGGTCACTCGTACTACAACAATGGCTCAGGAGAAGAGCTTATCGGAAACGACTACATGGCAAGGGTCTGGACGAACACATCCCTAAAATCTGAGACCGCATACACAAGAGTAAACAGCTCGGATATTGATGGAAACACAAACATCACCTTATCCAGTATAGACAGTTACAACATCCTGTACGACAACGATACACAGGGAGACTCTTACAGTGGAGGAAACAGTCTGGAAGGAGAATACAAAATCCGAGCTGAGGAAAGACCTATCAATTACTCGTTGACAGAGATACAGGTAGACGAAAACGACCTGAACTCGGATAACGCTACACTGAGCTGTGAGAACTGCGGTGAAACCTCTTACTACCTGGGCCTTGATCCTTCCTCAGGCCTGGAGACATCCAGTACGGACAGGTTTACAGATAAGGCCTCAGGTGCGGACGCCCGGGTCTGGAGTAACACGAGCCTGGCCTACGATACTGTAAGGACTCTTGTTGACGGCGATGATCTGGCAGAGGATGAAAACATCACTTACTTCCTGGAGAACAGTTCTTCGGAGGCCTTTAACGTTCTCGTAGATGAGAACTCAGGAGCTGATTCCTACGTGTACAGTAACGGGTATGAGAAGCTTTCCGGAGGTCTTATGACACGTGTTGAGTTCTTCGGTTCTACAGTAGGTGATGAGATCGTCGTTTCCCGTTATCCTTCAGTTATTGTGGCCCTTGACAGCAGTGGAAACCAGCTCTGGAACTACAGCACGGATGTGAGGACTTCTTCCGTGGATATAGGGAACGTGATCCCTGGCAGTACGGGTAATGAGGTTGTTGTCGGCACCAGAGACAGTATTGAGGTCATTGATTCTACAGGAAACTTGATCGAGAGCTTCCCTGTTGACGGTTCCTCTTGGTTCAGATCCACTACTCTAGAGGATATACAGGAAAGTTCCTCCGATGAGATAATCACAGGTACGGACTCTGGAAACGTTATAGCGCTTGACAGCAACCTGACGGTGCTGTGGAACCAGAGTCTTGGCGATGAAGTGAAAAGTCTTGAATCAGGTAATATCTCGAAGTCTCCGGGACCTGAAGTACTCGCAGGCCTTGGTAATGGAGGCCTTACCTTAATGAACTCCAGCGGACAGGTAATAGAACAGTACCAGAGATCTAACGGCGTTGAAGAGCTTGAGAGAGGAGATATACGTGATGCTGAAGGAGATGAGATCGGTATCTCGACATCCGGGAGCAGTGTCCTGAACTTCTACAACCTCCCCCAGAACCTTGGAATAGATATAGGCGGAAACGGAGATGAATGGACTGGCTCAGGCCTTTTCATAGGTTCCTCAATTGTGAACGGTCAGGCCTTGACGGATGAATTCAATAACGTGCTTTCGAACTGTGAGAGCCAGTCCTGTGATGTACCTTTTACATTTAGCTCTGATTCAGGAGGCCTTGTCAGGGTCTCTGATCCTGAGGTCAGTTACAGTTACAACGTTTCCAGGACTTATGACTATGAGAGCGGGATCACAAGATGGGCAGAGACCGAAGGCTTCAGCAGTGAAGACATGATAATGTATGAAGCAGACAGAATTAACTACACAAAAACGCCTGCGGAGTCAATGAAGATTAACAGAATCTGGGCGGAAGAAAACGTTGCTGACGGCCAGAAAGTCGTGTTCAACGGTAGAGAGTTCAAGAACGATGGAGGGCCTTCAATACTGCTTCCGGACAGCGAGGCATTCTGGAGATTCGAGTTTGCCAGGCCAAGGTCTTCTGACTATATCTGGTATGATAACACCAAGGAGGCCTCACCTGTAAATGTGACGAAAGGAGATCTGAGCGGCACTTCACCGGCTGAGAGAAACGTAACTGTATCAAGGACGACAGAAAAGACAGATACCAGATTTGAAAACATAACAGTTCACATCCCTGTCAACGGCTCTAGGATTGTAGAGGATGCTTTCCTTGAAGTGGACTGGAACGATAACGGCACTTACACAGGTATAACTCCAGAAAAAGCTGGCTGTGAAGAGTTCAAGAACGTATCAGGAGATGAGAGAAACTGGTCTGTATGCAAAGCATATGGAAGCGATGGAAACATAGAGGAGTTCAGATTAATTCAACCGGAGATCGGTAATTCAAAGGCCTCTCACAACGTTACAGATTACAGGATCGGCGGTATAACGAATATCGCGCCAGATGTAGAAGATGTAAGTGCTGATCCTTCCTCAGGCCCCTGGGGGACAGAATTCGAGATCTCTGCGACATTCACCGATGACGAAGGAGACGAAGTGAACGCTACCTTGTGGGCGGATAACGGTTCCGGATGGCAGAAAATTGAGAGCAGACAGACCTCAGGCCAGGCAACGGATAGTGTGGTCCTGAATCTTCCTACAGACAAGAGCTGGACAGGAACAGTAGAATACAAAGTGGAGTATTACGACTATGATGAATCAGGCAGAATACACGGTTCGGAAAACTCCAGCACTCAATCATTCGCAGTATCCCCACACCCTACAGAGACCACGGTAACTTCAGGCTCAGGCCTTGAACTTGACCGGACAGGGGAGAAAGGCCTTATCTCGGCACAGGTTAACGATACAGAGGATAATCAGGTGTTGACCTCCAGCAACTCCAACGTTTTCTGTTCCCTCTACATTGACGGGTCGGACTATGATATTGTGAATCCTAACTCGAGCGGTTACTGTAATTTCCAGCTAAGTGATCTGGACATGGATCTTGGTAATCATTCCTGGAGTATTCAGGCCTTTGACCCTGATAATTACTATGATTTGAGCAGTACTGACACAGAGAACTTCACTCTTCTCGGCAACTTCTCTCTGGACAGGAACTTTCCTTCAACTGAGGTCTTCAAGTACGGTGGTCTGGATCATCAGTACTCCAGTATCCAGAACGGGACTCTGAATTACAACTATACCAACATCCGGGACGACCTGGGCAATCCTGTAAATCCGAGTTACGATCTTTCATGGCCTTACATAGACAATCTTCCAGAAGGAAATATAAGCGATAGCAGTAAGGAAGGTAGCTTTGGGATCCAGGAAACCGATCCTCTTGGAGACAGTCGGCTAAATATCACTCTGGAGAAGGAAAATTTCAACAATGAAACGTTTGTAACCAACATAACAATCTTGGGCCTTATCCAGCCATCTTTCTCGACCAGTAAGGCCACGGTATTCCCGGAAGATGACGTGGTAAACCTGAGTGCTGAACTGGAGAGTAGTGACGGTACAAAGATAGACGATGCATCAGTAGATTTCCTGACACCTTCAGGCTACTGCCGTGAGACATACCAGGATGGAAACATTTACAGATGCGAATATAGTCCTGACAGCAGTCTCTCATCAGGAACGTACAACTGGAGTGTTGATGCGGAAAGAAAGAACTACAGACAAGAAGATGCAAACGGCCAGATCACTATCGGTACAGGAATAGTGGCAGATGCCAGTATCAAGCCATTGACAGTTTACCGGTACAACGGAGCTGAAGGCCCTGGCCAGGTAGAATACAACGTAACAGATATCAGAGACGACAGCGGGCCTCTAGACAACGTCTCGTACACATTCTCGCTCGATGATCCGGACGAAACCGGCAGAGTTGACTCCGGAGGCCTTGCCAAGAACCTCTCTGTTGCTCAAAACGAGGACGTGGGGCTTGTGAATGCGGAAATTATCATTGATAAAGACGGGTACAAGCAGTTCTCCTATTCAACTGATGTAGATGTCAACGGCAATATCAATGCTTCTCTGGAGACTAGGGAAAATGATAACCTTACAGCTACTCTGGAAGATATGAGAGGTAACGACATCTCTGTAGATCAAGTTAGTTTCAATACTCCTGATGGCCAGTGCCTGGAAAAGTACAGTGAAGCAAACCAGTACTTCTGCGAGTACAATCCTTCAACCGATCTGTCCACAGGCACCTACAAATGGAACATTTCAGTCCAGGACTCTGACTATGTCTACGAACAGGAAAAATCTGCAAACATATCAGTAGAATCCCAAATCGAGGCAGATGTCACCCTGGACAACGGACCTTACTTCCGCTTTAACGGAAGTGAAGGCACAACAACCCCGAAATACTCGATTTCAAACATCAATAGCAATGGCAACAATATAGACAACGTAACCTACACTGTTTACCTAGATGGGATCAAAAAGAAAGAGAGAACGATAGATGATACTGACACAGGTTCATTCGATATCCCTGCTGCGTCTACAATAGGAGAACACGAAGTAAAAATCGTCCTAGAGAAAAATGGATACGAAGACCTTACCCAGACATATACGAGAGAAGTAAGAGGAAGTCTTACGACTGAAATCTATGAAACAGAAGACGTCTACAAAAACAACTCCCAGACAAGGGGATCATACAACCTGACAACCGAACTCAAGGCCAAAGTCAAAGACCAGCTAGGAAACAACATAAGCGATGCAACAGTAAGCTTTGACACACCTTCAGGAAACTGTAACCCTTCAAGCACCGGTTCAGGTAACTACAGCTGTACATTCGACCCAGACACTCTATCCAGCGTAGGAAACCGTTCCTGGGGCCTTACAGCATCCAGATCAGGATACGAATCAACGACAACAAACGCAGGGCAGTTCTTCATCAAAAACGTTATCAGACCAGAGTTCATCTCGACCGGAGACGAATACTTCAGAGATGAGACAGGCCTTCTCACCACAGAAGCCATCAATCCCTCTGGAAGCAATGTTGACGCAAACATAGACGCCTCATACTACATAGACGAGAACAAACTAGGAAAAGACGCATCAACCGACAGTGGAAGAGCCTCTCTAAACTGGGATCCTGTCTGCACCCGCGATCCACAGGAATACACTGTAGACGTCAATATCTCGAGCAATGATCCAAGATACGAAGTCTACAACAACGGAGACTCGGGGAACATCGATCTCATCGCCGATCTCCTGGTAGAGGTTTCAAATCCTGAGAACAGCGCAGAATCCGGTATCAACTACCAACAGGGAGACGATGTCGCACTAGAAACAGATCTGAACACGTCATGCGGAACCGATCCAAATGTCAGCGGCCAAGACATCATCTGGAACGCAAGCGACAAGGACACAAGCAAACTCATCAGCAGCGGGCCCTCAGCCAGCTGGTCAATCCCTGAAAGCTACACAGGAGAAACCAACATCTCAGCCTACGGAGACAGTTACTACTACAGAGGAGGCCTAGACACCAAAAAAATCCTGATTGAGAGAGTAATCAACATCAACGTCACAGAAGGCCTCACAGACAAGACAAGAACAAGCGGAGGCAACTACGACTACAACTTCGCTGCAGAAATAGTCACAGGAGACGGAATCGACGCCAACGAATCAACGATCGACGAGACCTGGAGCGACTTCAACATAACATGGAAAGTAGACGGAAACAAGGTGAAGGAACAAAGTACGGACAGTCAGGCCTCCGCAAACACCACTGTAAACCTTGGAAGCCAGTACAAACCAGGAGAACATACAGTACAGGCAGAACTTGAGAATACCTCAAGCATCAACACAACAATCCTTCAGGAAAAAGAATCTAAGGCCCTAGACTTCATAGACGAGGCCTCAGTTACTTTAGAAGATCCTGCAGGAGGAGATATATTCTATCAGGACGAGATTGACCTGAGATCTTCCATAAACACTGCTACAGGGAATGAAGACTCCATGGATATTAACTACAACTGGCAGTTCAGAGACAACGATACTGAGAGAGTGATCAGCTCTAAAAGAGTTAGTTCCTGGATTGTTCCGAGCTATGCCTACGGTCCCGGCAATATCTCCGTTGTAGCCAAGCACCCTTACCTTCAGACTGATTCAGACAAGGCAAATGTTACTTCAAAAAGAAAGACCAGTATAAAGGCCTATGACCCGTACAAATACGTTGAGCCTAACTCAAGTAATCCTATCAGGGCTAACATCAGCATCCCAGGAATAGAAGACAAATCAGGTTACACCGTAAATTACTGGATTGCTGGAAACAGTTACACTGCAGAAACTGATGGAGACGGCACTGCTACGTTCTACTGGGATCCTTCAGGCTTTGAAAAAGGAGCTTATGATACAGGCGTAAATATTGAAGATGCTCCAGGTTCTTACTACGAAACAGAAAATCCTACACAGGCCAACAAGACTCTCGTAATCCCTGATGTACTGAATATCTCCGCATCGTACAGAGACAACAACGAGGAAAACGCTAATGGCAATAACTTTGATAATCTTCCAAATAGAGCAGTTTACAGGAATGGAGGCCCCTGGAAGAACCCTGAGAAGCTTTATGTAGCCGGGAACGTCACCACACCTTTCCCTGACAGCGATGAAAAATACGAGGTCGAAAACTCTACCGTAAAATTCTGGATAACCGGTACAAGCGACGACGGACAGCAGATAACCGAGAAGATCGGAGAAGACGACGTGAACCTGACAGAATTCGAGAACGCAAGAAACGATAACGAAAACACCTGGTGGGACGAATACCTAGCACACACATCCTGGAACCCGAGAGGAGAATTCCCTGTTGGATCATACGACCTCAAAATCAATGCGACACATCCAGAAGACGGATTCGAGCCTGATCCGGTGACAAGGCCTCTGGATGTGAGAGGTACGCTCAATATTACGATGAATGATCCCACTGCTTGGGAAGACACCTACCAGATGGACAACTTCACGTTCTCAGCGACTGTAGAGGATATGAATGGCAATGAGATACCAGAAGAAGAGCTTGACGAGATTATCTGGAAACTTCAGGAAGATGGATGTGCAAACAGTAATGATGATCCTGCATATGGATGGGGGAGCGGAACATTTGACTGGAGCAGTGCCATCTCTTCTGGACCTAAGACTGGTTCACTGAGTTCTTGGATCAGAATGGGCAACACTGGTTACTACAACATACATGGAAAGGAGCTCGTATGGTTAAATGCAGAAAAAGAATATTTCGAAGTAGCCAGAAACCAGTATAGAAGAGGATTCACAGGCTGTTCAGCAGTACACCACCAAGAAGACGGTGCGAAGGGAAACATTAACGGCCAGTTCGAAGGAGACAGAGAGGACAGAGTAGGAATCCAACACGACATGAGAGCAAGGATCGAAACCGAAATAAGTGCGCCGACATCATTGGAGGGAGAAACAGGTGATAAAGACATATTCAATCTCACAGCACGTTTCTTTGAATACAATACAACACAAAGCCTGCCTGGAAGGTTTGACGGCATCTTCCATGCGACTTGTCTAAACTGTTCGGACTCAGCTAACAAAGACCTAAGTCAGGGAGATGACTACTATAGAGATCAAGACGTGGCAAAATTCCAGTTCAACTTTTCCAACGAAGAATACAGAGAGAACTACACTTTCAAAGTCTGGGCTGAACCTGGTCCTAATGAGGAAGATTGGGCAAGAGAAGATCCCTTCGCAACCGATAACAGAAAGTACACAGTATACGAAAGCCTGGGAAGCGGAGAAGGAGATGTCAATATCAACGGAGAATGTGAAGACGGTGAGACAGTAGTCTCAGCACCTCCAGACTGTGGATACGACAATCTTCCTGACAGATACTGGGTGAACGAATCAGCTGACTCCTCAATGAACCAGACTCAGTACGACCAGTTCAGAGATGAGAGCAGCAGTCTTTACGAAGATGATAAGGCCTACTACGCAAACCATTCGGCCTACTCAGATGAATACGCTGGAGGATGTAACTTTGACGGAATCGAAGATGACAAATATGAGGAACCTGGGGTCTGTCCGGATTATAACAACGATGCAAGCTCGCCGGAGATAAATTCAGTAGACGCCAATCCCAACTATTTCCAGCCAGATACGGCAGACGTAACCTTCACAGCTCAGGTCAGAGACATTGACGGGAACCTGGACAGTGTTGACCTCCTTGACAAGGATAATAACTTAGTAGCCTCAATGACGACAACCTCTGGCACATGTACGACTTACTGTACTTTTTCAACAACAGAAAATATCGACAATGACGGTACATACAAGATAAGAGCTTCAGATACAACTTCAGAAACTGACGATACCACAAGCCGATCTATCAACGTATTCGAAGATACTACTGTAGCAACAATCGAAAATCTTACAATAGAGGGCTCCGATCCAAGAAAGAAGAACCAAGATCTGAACGTAGACATAAACATCTCAGGCATAAACGTAGGAAATGATCCTCAATCTGTTGAGTCTATTATCGTAGATGGAAAGTCTGTAGGCAGCCCATCAACCAGTGACAATGTACAGGGATGGGCACTATATGAAGCAACGACAGTAGCTGACAGCACAAGTGACCAAGACGTCAGCGATGAAACAATAACTGTAAATGTGACCGAAAAAAGAGCCAGCTCATTTGATGAAGCGACTGCAACCTATACAGTAGATACATCAATCCCCGATGTGAAAAACGAGCAGGTAACACCTAGCCTAGTTAAAAACGGAGATGAAGTAACTTTCTCAGCAGATGTAACAGACAACGCTCTCGACAATACGTATGTGACACGAGAAGATACAGGGAATACTGTTTGCAGCAACAGTAGTTTCTCAAACACCGGTGGAGACACCTATGAGTGTACGATAAATGCTCCAGATAAAACTGATACATTCAACTACAGATTCCACGCGATTGACGGTGCTGAAAACACCAACGACACTGAAACAGTCCAGCTATCCGTGGACAGTAATCATCCAGAGATCACAGGCCTTTCATCCGACCAGACAATCAGCCCAGGAGAAACTGTAACTGTAAGTGCAACAGTAGACGATAAGGAAGATCACCTGGATTCGTCGATGCTAGTCACTATGAAAGACTTCAAAAACGACAGCATGAACGTGGTCTGTGACGACAGTGAGTTCGATGGAAGCTGCCAGGTATCACCTAATGCCTCAACTCAATACCTTGTGTACGCAAATGACACACTTGGAAATGAAAACCTGAACTTTGAACAGAACTACGTCGAAGTGACTGTAGACGAGTTTGCACCGAATGTCACACTGCAGAACCAGGACACCAACTTCTCCGGTACAGTAACACTTGATACAGAGGTGACGGACAGTCCTCCAGAAGTACCTAACGGAGACTTCGAAGACGGGAATTCTAGCCAATGGACATTCACGAACACTGGGCAGATCCTTCAGTCTAGCGATTACAATTACACATGCTCCAGTATCTATTCACAAGGTACAACGACCAGCGGCACTTATGAGATAGATCCTGATGGACGCGGCGGCAATGACCCATTTAACGCATACTGTGAAATGAATCCAAATCCAAACAATCCTGTAGAAAGCGGAGGCCCAGTATCCGATGTATATACATTCTACTATGTCCAAGACGGAATGAATACAAGCACGGTAGGCCAGTCTAATACTTGTACTGGAAAAGGCCTAGAGCTGTGGACTCCTCGTGGACCCAGCGAGTATGATGTGGGAGTAAACTACATCATTAACCAGTACGGTTATTCGCCAAGTAACTGGGATGCTCCTGGTGGTCCAGGACCGCTCGGAATACATTACCCACTAGACGGCGAAGATGGAACTACATCTGCCGATAGCCCTCCAGAGGATTTCGATGCTCACAAAGATTATAGCTTAAAATCAGAGGACTACGGAACAGATGCATTAGGAAATGACAACCTGTACGGAGGAGGCACAAATGGATGGCAAAACACTATAGGAGAGAGTTTCTGGGCGGCATCCGGAGTAGATGCCGCAGAACCTAGTGGAGACTACGATGCAGATACATGGTTAGGATGGCAGAATTTCGACAGTTCAGGATATATCAGTGACTATAACGACTTACCTAACGCCGGTTACTCATATGATGAATATCTATGTACTGCTGAGACTTCACTAAGCGGTGGAACAGCGAGCAGTTCAGCTCAAAGCTATTGTACGGACGACGATGGAGACGGCCAGACATACTGTGCGTTCTTCGACGGCGGTGTCTATCCCTCAACTACAGCACAGAATAATATCACAGGAGAGAAAGTCAATAGAATCGCAGGGAAATCTGTAGACTTCCGAGGAGACCTCTTCGGTGATGGAGACAGTATGCAAGTTGAAGATGACCAGAGTAAAGAGACATACAAACAATACGGAGGAGAGGACGACTCAAGATTCCACATAAAGGTCTGGAACAGTTCAGGAGGCCTAATCAAAGATGAAAAAGGAGTATGGGCCTCCCACTACCTTGATGACAGCGGAATGGCAAATGTCACAACAGGATTCAAAGTACCTGAAAACGCAGATACTATCACAGTACAGCTGGATGGAGGAGATATGGGCGGAACTGCCTCAAACGCCTACGACACGTACTTCGACAGCATCAATCTAGGGCCTTCAAACCTAGACTCAGGTTCTGTACAGTACGCATTCAGCAACAGCTCAGGAAACTATACAAGTATCGGAAAAGGCTTTGCAAACCTGCCACAGACCTCAGGAAACGAGTTCTCAACCAACGTAGATACGACAGGCCTCGCCGACGGATACTACATGCTCACAGTAAAGGCCTCAGATACAGTAAGTAATGACAAAGTCTACGAGAAAGAGGTAAAGATTGACAACGAGCCTCCTGAAATCGATTTCAAGGAAGAGCTTTACAACGAGGCCACTATTACAGTTGATGATGGCTCGAGGACAAAAACTATAGAGCTAAGTCCTGGTATCGACACCTATCCTGTAGAATTTTCAGGCACGAGTGGTTCTGCTTCTTTGGATATAAATATGGCATCAGACAGTGCTACAGGAAGTGCAGTAATAGATTCACTAACTCTGAAAGCAGATGATGGGGCCATAATTGAAGAAATTTCGACACAGGGGGACTGGGATAGAGGAAACTACCAGGGTCTGTCTACAGATAGAAACGCTAATTCAGGCAATCTAGGTCTCGGTAAACAAGATGGTTCCAGTGGCGACAGACTTGTTGGTTTCTGGAGATTTGATCAAGATGTATCTGGATCGGGCGGGATCGTACAAGACTACTCTGGTGAAGGAAACAGCGCAACTTTATACAACGGTTCAGAAATTGTCTCTAAAGGAATTGCGGAAACAAGTGCGATAAACCTGAACGGAAGGAATCAATCTATTGAAGTCAGCAGATCCTCCGATCTGAACACCAGTTCCTTAACCTTCTCCACATGGTTTAAGCTGGATAGAAACTTAACCTGCAGCTCCGGCAATAACTGGAGGAGTTTTGCATACAAAGGTTCAAGCAGTTCAGGTACAGACAAAGGATGGGACATCGTCCTTGAGGAAAGTGGCGCAGTCGCCTTTGATGTTAACGGAACACGCTGGTGGCCTCACTGGGCGGACAAGAGGTATGGAGAACAGCTGGGCTATCCAATCAACGACTGGAGACACTACACATTTACCTATGAGGAAAGTACAGGAAAGATGGCATTCTACAGAGATGGAGAACTTATAGATTATAATTACAAGGATCCTGGTCCTATCGAACACTCTGCAGACGCCCTAAAGATCGGCGGAGCTACAAATGAAGGATGTCCGGACGGCAGAGGATACGTTCCTGGCTCCTATGATGAGGTAAAAGTCTACAACGAAGCAATGAGCTCATCAGAAATCAGAAACATGTACGAGAAATCTAATAATAGATACACAGGGGAGTACCAGGTATCAGGGCTCAACTTACCTGAAGCTGTGGAAAGCATCTCAGTAGAAACAAAGAACATTCAAAACGGCCGTCTAGATGGTTCAAAGATCTTCAACATAAGTATAATAGACGAGCTTCTGAACGATAATCCATCAAGCTACAAATACAGTATAGACGGAGGCAGCCTTTCAGATCTCACCGAGAACTCCAATCACAGCTTCTCGACTGCACCAGTCGACACCTCAAAATTAAACGACGGTCTGACAGACTTAAGCGTGGAGGCCTCCGATACCGAAGGAAATCCAGAGCAAAATACCTACCAGTTCTTTGTAGATAATACGGATCCTTCTATCTCAGGCCTTGATTCGAATATTTCGATTACGAATGGGAACCAGGTAGCAGGATTTTCAGGTACTGTGGATGACGATAGTCTGAATGCTTCGGCTACGAACTTTACGTTGATCAATGTGTCTGAGAGCGGGTTTGAGGCTGATATTGATGAGGCCTGTTCTTACACCGGTTCGATCCTGGAGTGTTCCGCTTCCTGGGATCCTTCCGGATTTGAGGCCGGGAATTACTCCTTCAAGGTTTATTCAGAAGATACTTTAGAAAATAATGCTTTGGAATTCGATCTTTCAGAGTACGTATTCCTTGACCGTGTTTCACCGAATATCACAGATTCAAGCCTTAACGATACTATTGTACAGTCTAACCAGAGTCTTGAGGTCTGGGCTATTGCGGAGGATGATTACGAGGTTGATCAGGTGACTGCGGATGGAGAGGACCTTTCTCAGAATAATTACAACTGGTCTGGTGTCATCCCTGTGGGAGACGGAGATGTAAACCTGACTGTGACAGACCTTGCCGGGAACACTGAGAGCTATGAGAACCTGACCTATACTATTGATGATAAAAGGCCTTCAATTTCAGGCCTTGGTTCCAATGCCTCAAATAATTTCTCGAGAGGTGACGATACTGTCAGGTTCGAGGTTGAGTCCTCTGATACCTATCTGAGATCGGTTAAGCTTGAGAACAGAAGTACGGACGGTTACGCCGAGATGGTTAACGGTTCCGGTAGTACCTGGTACTTGGAGACCAGGCCTGAAGATCTTGGTCTTGTTGAGGAAGAGTACAATCTTACGGCGAAAGCTGTTGATAAAGCGGATAACATCGAGTTTGATTACTATAACCTGACTGTCGATAATACAGCGCCTTCCATCAAGAGAGTGGATCTGAACGATACTGTGGTCCAGTCCAATACTGATATCGAGGTCAACACGACTATAGATGAGCGTTCGCTTGGATGGGCTAATGCAAACAGCGTGAACCTTACGAATGACTTCGGTAACTACTACACAGGAGTTATCAATGTTGATAACTCGACACAGAACCCTGTCAACGTCACAGCGATAGACTCCGCAGACAACTTTGCCTACAATGATTCGACAGGTTACACGATTGACGATAAAAGGCCTTCGATCTCAGAATTCGTTTCAAACGCGTCCTTCGGAGTTACAAGGTCAGATAATCCTCTCCAATTCAATGTCTCAACGAGTGACGAGCATCTTGAAAACGTCAGGATAGAAGGTTCGAAACTTTCCAAAGGCTCTCCATGGGAGTTAGTCGATTCACCAGCTAACCTGAGCTGTTCTGAGGGCGTAGCTGATTCAACTTGTACCTTGACAGCCGAGTCAATCGACGAAGCTGGTAACGCTAGGACACAGAGCCTTGACCTGACTATCGACGATGTGAGGCCTGAAGTAGGCAATATCTCGACGAACGCCTCGATCATCAGGTCTGGTGACAAAGTGAATTTCACGGCAGATGTAAGCGATGCCAATATCGACTCAGTCACCTTGAGGAACAGCAGTGAGGCCAAATGCAGTATGGAGGAAAGTTCAGGGTCGGCTTACAGCTGTGCTGTTCCAGTCTATAACTCCTCGGACTTTACTGTGGATGCTGTTGATCAGGCAGGTAACGTCAATGACTCGGAAAGTATCAGAGTAGAGACAGATGATACACCTCCGGAATTCACAAGCTACGGTGCGAACGCCAGTTACAACGTCAGTAACAGCGATTCCCTACTGAATTTCACAGCAGAGGTAAAGGATCTGAGACTTGAATCAGTCGAACTTGAAGAAAACAAGATGAACAACAGAAGTTCCCTCTACTCACTGACAGATACACCTTCAGGCCTAGGATGTAGCTCAGGAGGAGAATTTGTCTGCAACCTCACGTTCTACGCTGAAGACGTACCAGGTAACAACGAAACTGTAGAATACCAGCTTAACATAGACGATGTCAAACCTGATGTCAACTCTGTAGAAATCAATGACAGCATCATCCAGTCCAACAGCACAGTCAAAGCCAAAATAAACGTTAGCGGAGAAAGCGACAAAACACTGGCAGAGGTCACAGCAGAAGATAAAGGCCTTTCATGGAACGGCTCACTCTGGACAAATGAGATAGAGGTAGACAATGATGAAGTCGTCAACGTAACCGCAGTAGACAAAGCAGGGAACATCGGGAAAGAAAACAGCACTGAATATGCAATAGATGATAAAGCACCTGAAACATACAGCTTCACTTCTAACGCAACATACGGCGTAAGTAGAAGTGACAGGCCTCTAAGGTTTAACCTGACGGTGACGGATGATTACCTCAGAAACGTGACAATCTGGGAAAAAGAAACAAATGAGCAGATCCAGATGGAGAACACTGAAGGAGATACTTATGAGATTAATAGAACTCCAGGAGAACTTGGGTGTGTGACTGAAGCGAACAGAGAAGTTTGTGGTCTGACAGTTACAGCGGAGGACAAGGCTGATAACTACGAAAACAATTCTGTCGAGGTCACTATCGATGATGTAGACCCTGAAATAACTGATGTCTCTATAAACGACAGCGATAGAGTTGTCAAGCCAAGTTCTGATCTTGAAGTCAACCTTACCCTGATAGATGATACTGAAACTTCAATAACCGAGTTGACGGCCGAAAACGACAGTCTCAGCCATCTAGAAACCGACAATTCAGGAGCCAACCCGGAAAGTGTCTGGGAAGGCGTAGTGGAGATAGATAATGACAGCTTTGTGAACGTCACCGCTGTTGACCAGGCAGGCAACACTGACAAAAACAGCGAAGCTGAATACACTGTTGATTACGACAGGCCCTCAATTCTGAACCTGACATCCAACTCCACGAACGATGTAGTCAGAAGCGATCACACGTTGAACTTTACAGTCAACGCCAGTGACAGGTACAATCTTTCCAGCGTAAAAATAAACGGCGAACCTATGAACAGTACCAAAAGTTCGATCTGGTACAGAGTTGATCAGGCCGGAGACCTCGGATGCACAGAAGAAACCGTCTGTGATATCGAGGCAACTGCGACAGACCAGGCAGGATGGACAAACGAGACAGGTTACAGCCTTGAGATAGACAACAGCAAGCCAGATGTTGGTACTCTTGATGCTTTGAACGCCAGTGACGGCAATCCGGACGCTGCCCTAGGAGAATGGTACCTGGATTGGAGGCTCAAGAACACGACAGACCAAACTGATCTATCTACAACACTTTACGCAACAAACGAATCATACGAAGGACCTGCAGGAAACGTTACGGAAATACCTCAGTACAACGAATCCTCCTACAGACTGGTTGAAAGGCCTGTGTACTTCAACGCCACGAACGGAACCTACACGTTCATCTCAAAAGTAACAGACCAGGCGGACAACACAGCTAACACAACCTACAGACTAGCCATTACAGCACAGCCTCCAAAGATCCCATTCGCGACAGCCTCTGAAACAAGGCCTGAGCAGAACAGAGAATCAACACAGATCAGAGTGAACGTAACTGATACAAACGAAATCGCAGAGACAGAACTTACAATAGAAAACACTGGTGAGACATTTACAGACCTCAACCTGGTGCAACCTAACTCCGGTAACCAGACAGGAGGCATCTATGCAACGGATTATACTCCTGAAAACAGCGGATACTACAATATCACAGTTTCAGCGACCGACGGTACACAGGAAAGCCGGACAGAAAGCTTCGGGAAAGTCTTCAAAGCCATAGGCAAGACAGAAGGAAAACTGGAGATGAACGCATCCAGAACAGAGTTCAACAACATCACACAGAACTACACAGGTAAAACAGATGTCAACGTAACCTTCGAAAATACAGGCCTTGCTACATCCTACAACACAACGATTCAACAGGCCCTAGCACAACAAGGAATAGTCACGAACAGCTCAGATTACAGCTGTGGAGAAATCAAAAACGGTTCAAGCTGCAGTACCACAATATCTGTAAACATCAGTTCCAAGGCCTCACCGGGTACAAGAAGAGTCTCTGAATTCGGGGAATGGGTGAACCCTGATTACTCTGAAGAAGAGATATCTGACACCCTTGATCTCGAGGTCAAAAAGAACCCTGTACTTAAGGAGACCGGAGGCCTTGAAAGAACCGATATCTGGTGGGGTGAAAGCACAGAGCTTGCAGAATTCGATATCTACAGCTTTGGTAACTATGACCTTGAAAACGTGGAAATCTCCAGGACCAAAAGCCCCATCAACGGTAGTGACCTACTTAACGAAAACTATTACTACGTAGACGGAGAAGGATTCAACGTTCCGAAAGGATCTACAGGGTACACTACACTCGAGACAAATGGTATAGAGAACTCAGGCAGATTTATAGCAGAGTTCACAGCGACAGCTCAAGACAATACAAACTGTGGAGGCGAAGACTGTCAGGACGCTAAGATAGTCGATGTAAACGTATTCAAGAAAGCAGATGTAGAACTTCTGAACAACTCCGGTCAGAGATACAGAGGCCTCCTCAACCTACAATCCGAGGTTAGAGATATCCTGGACAGCAACAAAAAGGCCTTCGAAGAATACCATGTCGCCCTGTATGATAACGGTACAAAGATAGGAAACGTCTCTACAGGAGGAAATGAACTCGCAGAGCTCGAATGGGACGCAGGAAACGAGGAACTAGGTCCTCACAACCTGACCGCGAAGATACAGGATAAAGAATCAGAAAACATCAATGCAACGGACAGCCAGGAAAGCATCGAGATAACACTGAACGATAGCCTCAGCGTGGACAGAGAAATCGATGACAGAGATATGTACTGGTACGACGAACAGCCAGATCACAACGTAAGCTTAAACTACACGGTAACAGATCTAGACGGAGACAGAGTCGAGAACGCAACAGTAGACCTGATCACAAACGTCACAGGAAACTTTGAAACAACAAGGACATGTGAGACAAACAGCAGCGGCCAGTGTAGCATCACATGGAACACAGATGTCTCCAACCCCGTCAACGCCACGATCAGATCAAAGGCCTCCAAGAACCAGTACTTCGATAACTTCACAACAAGTGAAAGCATAGTCGAGATAAAAGGAGGTTTCTCAGTCGATATAAGAAAACCTAGAGAAGGCCTCATCAGAGAAAACGATACAGACCTAGTAAGAGGATCGATACAGGATCTAAGTGCGACAATAACTGACGAAAACGGCACAGAAGTTACTCCAAACACTGTTAACTGGTCGATCAATACTTCAAGCGGATACAGCAACATAGGAAGCGGTAAAGAAGATTCCTGGGAAGTAAAAAGTATCAGTACAGGAATCCACAGATTGAACGTCAGTACAGAAGACAGTGAAGGTGTAGAAACATCCGACAGTAAAATCGTTGAGGTATACGATCCTGTCGACATAAACATCAACCAGGTAACGCCTTCAACTACAGAAAGGAAAAACTCGACTGTAACAGCGGAGGCAGAGGTAGTAAACACTAGAAACAACAGTAAAGTAAGTGATTACAGCTGTAACCTCTACGACGAAGGAGACTTCATCAACTCAAGTCTTACAGATACAAAAGGCACATGCTCGATAAAATGGCATACAGATTATGAAGACTATGTCGGAACCCACACCCTAAAGACAGATATCACAGAAAACAGAACAGGAACATGGTACCTCCCAGTAAAGAACTCAGAGGAGCAGTCAGATGTGGAACTGACGGAGAAGCTAAACATCTCAGTACAGAAACCTGAAGAAATCGTCCACAGATACGGCGAACAGGAGCTACTTGCGCGAGTCAAAGATGCATACAACGAAACATCAGCAACAATCAAATGGATACACAACGGCCAGACAGTAGATCCAAACGGCACAGGAGAGAAAGGCCTCTGGAACACCGACGGACTAGGCCTAGGCCCTTACCAGTTGAACACTACAGCTGAGAAAGGAGAATACACACCTGACAGAGCCAGGAACAACCTGACGATCTACGGATGGAGCGAACTCAGCTTCAACGGTTCCGGAAGATACTCCAAAGATGACATCGTCAACCTGACACTCAGAGTAGCGGATAAAAATACCTCCACAGGTATAGAAGATTACCCTGTACAGCTTTACAGGAAATACGAGGACAACAGCACAGAGGCCTGGAGAAACGATACCACAGGACCTGATGGATGGTACAACGTCTCCTGGAACACAGAGAACACCACTATCGGAGACTACACGATAAAAGCCGAGATCAAGGACAACTCGACACTCTACTACAATAATACAAACACAAATATCACGAACAATGTGTTTGTAGGCGGAACACTGAACACAGAGATAACAGATATCAGCGACAAAACAATATACAGAGACAACCTCAGCGAACCAACAGATACAGAGATAACAGCAAAAGTAACAAACAGAGGCCTCTCAGTAGAGAACGCGACCGCCTACTTCAAGTTCAAGGACAGAAGCATCGGAAAATGCCAGACAAACAACACAGAGACAACAGGAGAATGCAAAGTCACCTGGAACCCAGAAAACAGTACAGAAATAGGCCTCGAAAACATCTCGGTAAAAGCCTCAGCAGACAACTACTTCGACTCAAACTACACAGAAAAACAACTCGAGATAAGAACAGGTATAGAACCATTCTGGAACCAGACGGAGGAAACACAGGCCTTCAACTTCTCCAACAGCACAGGCATAGAGATCACACCGAGAATACGGGAGGCCTTCACCGACAGAGGGATCAATGACTACAGCTTCAACCTGGGATACGGACAGAAAAAACCAGATTACAGTATCAACCTCAGCACGGAAGAATGGACAACAAACGGAACAATCAACAGCACTGAACAAGGCCTTGAAATAAATGAAAGCCTTGCAGAAACCAACACATCCCTAGAAGACAGAGAGAAACTCCTGATCAAAACAAACAGCTCTGGAAGCTGGAACCTCTCCTACAGAAGAAACGGAAGCTGGAACAACATAGCGACAGAACAATCCGCAGAGAAAGAAGTAGAATTCAAAGACGGACCGGTAAAAGGCCTCAGAGTAAACACTTCCGGAGAAATCACAGTTGAGAGCATCGTGGTTAAAGATACCGACCTTGAAGACAGGAAGGAGCTTATGAGCCGTGAGCTTCTCGGATCAGGTAACGAGGACAGAGAGACAGGTTTCGAGACCGCTCCAGTAAACAACGACTATGAAAGCTGTGTCGAAAGCGGATCATGCCTGGCAAACGGCACATACGTCGGCGAAAAACCAGGATTCGATGACAAAGTAGAAGGCAACAGAACATCAGGAGTATTCGGCGGAAACGCATTACTTGCCAACATCACGAACATGACAGTAAACGATACAGTGAAGATCAGAAGGCCTTACGAAGCATTCAGCGGAGATACAAAAACATTCGATGAAGCAGAACTGGTCAGCTTCTGGACCCAGAGCGAACTACCGTTCAACTTAAGCTTCAACGATGAGATAAACAGCTCCCAGGCCTGTAGCTACACTGAAAAATACAGTTCAACAGACCTCTGGGAGCTTAAACAGTACAATATCTCCGAATACAGGAAGAGATGTGGTTCAAACGTCGGAGAAATAGAATGGACTTTCAAACACAACAGAACCGGAGAGAACGTCTCTACGCTTGTAGGCCTCGACGAAGTCAACAAACTGACTTCCGTTGACACAGGAGAAAACGGAGGCGCTAACTTGAGCTTCTTCCCACCTGAAGCAGGAGCCTACGACTTCAAACTTGGTATAGAGCAGTCCAGATTCTACAACCTAAGCTCAGAATACAGATTCAAGACCCTAAACGTTAACACAGGCAGAGGCAGAAAGAGCGTAGCAGGAGAAGATCTCGGAGGTAATACCGATAGAGAGGAAATCTCCCCAGACGGAGAAGCGAACTCCACGAACTTCTCAATAAGCCCAGAGTACATCAACACAACAGTCGCAGCTGAAACCTACGGAACATTCGATACAGCCACAGTAAGCAACAACAAAACAAGCGAACTATTCCTCCAGATCTACGAGGGACAAAACTCAGATCTACTCGATATACAGAAAAATATCACTGTCTCCGCAAGCACCGTAGAGACACAGGAACTAAAAAATATAGAACTAGGATTCAACAGTTCAGATCCAGGAACCTACAACAGCACAGTAACGTTCTTCAACCCAGAAAACGAGAAACTGGAGACTCTGAACACAACACTTAACGTCAGAAACATCGTAATGGATATCAAAAACATCACAGCAGAGAACGGAAAGAAAAACATCACCGCAGGAGACACAGTACAGGCCTACGCCAACATCACATACAACAACACACGGCAGATCAACGATTCAGAATGGAAGGCCTCAATTGAAGGAAAAACCTGCTCAAACACGAACTCCACCTACACAAACAGTTCAGGCCTCTGGAAGATCAACTGTGAAGCACCAGGCATCGATCAAAACCCTGTTAACGTAAGCTACGAGCTTACAGCCCTCAAAGACAACCTGGAGATCAAAGACAGGAAAGGCCTCAAGTACAGAGATGTCACAGCTCCGTTCATAGTTTCGAAAAACGGCGACAATGTCAACCAGGGAGAAAACGCCAGTCTCAGTGTAAAAGCCGCTGACAACGTCGGAATCAACAATGTCTCCGCCACAGGAATCTACCTCGAGAACGACACAGAAGTAGAAAACATTTCAATGAACAAACAGAGTGAAGGCCTCTACACAGGAAACCTGACTGAAACAGGCAGGGACGGAGACTACGATGTAGTCGTCGGCCTACAGGATGTAAACGGCAATGTAAGAGAGGTAAAATTGCCTGTATCTGTTGCTCCATTCGTAAACTTCACCGGCTCTATGGACGGTGTGAACACTGATTTCAAGTTCGAGAGGCCTTCATCAAATACTACCTTGATCGAGGAATCGACCGGCGAAGAATACGATCTAGAAGTTCAGAACAGGAGTTACGATGTGAACATGGATGTTCAGCCTGACAGGCCTGAGGAGACAAACGAGCCAGTGCACAATATCGAATTCGTGAACTCGAGTGTCGAAGACGACATATCTGATCCTGTCAATGTCTCGCCTGTAGACTCAGGAGAATCAGTTGAGTTTGAGCATCCGGAAGATACTACAAACAGATCGTTCACAGGAGTCTCCATCGACAGCAACATGAGCTTCGGAGAGGCCTCTGTACAGCTCAACTACTCGAAGACCGAAGACTTCGACGAGGAAGAAGAGGACAACCTCAGGATATTCAAGTGTAAATACGACGATGTCAGCAACTGCAGTACCTCAGAATGGAACCAGCTCAATTCCTCCGTAAACATGAGCGAAAACGTTGTTCAGGCCTCAACCAACAGTACCTCCTCCTACATCGTTGAAAGACTCTACACACCTCAAAACAATGACGGCGGAAACAATGGAGATAACAACCAGAATCAGCAAGGAGGCGAAGAACAGCAGGATGAAAACGGCGGCTCAACAGGCGGAGGCCTTCCAAATACCGGTCAGGACAGCAACCAGTCCGAGCAGGAGAACAAGTCAGACATAGCTACCGAGCCGTTTGTTCTCTCACCAAGGATTTTCAGGCCTATCATGTTCCGTGGCGAGGAGAGAACTTTCCTGCTTGAGATAGATAACAACAGGGAGGAAAGTATAGAACTTGATATGTCGATCCAAGGCGAGATAAGTGAGCTCCTTGGACCTGATAACACTGAAATCAATGTGTCGGCTAACTCGACAGTTATAACCCAGTTAAGGGCTGTTATCCCTGAAGATGCAGAGATCAAGACGTATTCAGGCCAGATTGTAGCCGAGTACGGCAATACCACCGTGAACAGTTCGCAGTCGATCCTTGTGGCTAGAGAAGGTATAGATGGCTTCGATCTAAACGTGAAGTCACTTACGAAGAATGTAGAGCCTGGCTCTAACTTCAGCTTTGAAACCCGTGTGAGCCAGATCACTATGGAAACTCCTGTAGAGATAAACTTCACACATTACTTCAGGGAGAGCGATACTGACAAGGTGATAAGAGAACTGAATGATTCTGTCAGTATAGAAGAAGCCACTTCCATGCAGAGAGAGCTTTCAACACAGGAGATCCCTTCAGGCAGCTATTACATTCAAACGGTGGCGGACGCTAAGAACCAGACAGTAGTTGATTCGGCAACGGTAGTAATCGAGGAAAGGTTCTGGACCCCGTTCAAGACCAGGGCAACGATCCTGATACTTGCTGTAATCCTGATCAGTATCGTCGGCTGGAAAGGCTACCAGTACTACTGGATCAGGAAGGAGGAAGAGGCACGCTATGTCTTCCCAGTGGACTACGACAGGCTTCCACCGGAGGAAGAAGACAACTACTGGGTCGGAAAGATCGCAGAGACAGAGAAAGATGCATTCATCGATCCAAGCGACCTCACAACACACGCAATCGTGTCAGGATCCACAGGATCAGGTAAATCTGTAACAGCCAACGTCATCGCAGAGGAAGCTCTAGAAAATGATGTACCGGTCATCGTCTTCGACCCAACAGCACAGTGGACAGGATTCGTGAAAGAACTCAAGGACGATGACCTGGAGAAACACTACGACAGGTTCGAAATGGACGCACAGGAAGACGCACATCCATACAGAGGCGTCATCAAGGAAATCAGCTCAGAAAACCCTGAAATCAACTTCGAAGACCTTCAGAACGACGGAGAAATCACAGTATTCACACTAAACCAGTTAACGACAGAAGAATTCGACGGAGCAGTAAGAAACATAATCGATCAAATCTTCGACAAAGAATGGGAAGAAAGCCCAGACCTAGAGATGCTAATCGTATTCGACGAAGTCCACAGACTCCTAGAAGAATACGGAGGACAAGGAGGATACGAAGCACTCGAAAAAGGAGCAAGAGAATTCAGAAAATGGGGCATAGGCCTAATGATGGCATCACAAGTCACAGCAGACTTCAAACAAGCAATCTCCGGAAACATCATGACAGAAATACAGATGCAAACCAAATCCATGGAAGACATAAACCGTGTAGAGAAAAAATACGGCCAGGAATTCGCCAAGAGAATCTCAAGCGAAGACGTAGGAACAGGAATGATCCAGAACTCAAACTACAACGACGGAGAGCCATGGTTCGTAGATTTCAGGCCTACATACCACAACCCACACAAAATACCAGACGAAGAAATGGAAAAATACCACAACCTCTCAGAAGAAGTTGACAAACTCAAACAGGAACTCAAGAGAAGAGAAGAACAGGGACAGGACACAAGGGACAAAGACCTAGAACTTCAGCTCGCGGAGAACAAACTCAAGGAAGGAAGATTCAAAATGGCAAACATGTACATCGACAGCCTCAAAGACGAGATGGATATAAAATGAAAAAGAAAATAGTGATCACAGGCCTCTTACTACTGCTTGCAAGCTCAGGTGCAGGCCTCAGCGTCAACAGCGACATACCATCACTGAGCGTGATCTTCAAAGGAGATACCCAGATATACACTGCCGATATCAGAAACACAGGCAACCAGACCACCACCTACACAATACAGCCCGATGAAGACCTCCAATCTATCATAGACGTACAGGAAGAAATCACAGTCGAACCGAAAGAATCAGGAGAAGCCAGGATCACAATCAACGCCACAGAAATAAGCGAAGGCCTCAAAGTCGGAAACATAATTGTCAGCGGCGGAGGCCAGGAAAAAAGCATACCAGCAGGCCTGAGAGTTGTGAGGAGAAGCCAATCAGATCTAAGACTTGACATCCAGACAACCGCCGACACAATGAGGCCTAAAGGAGTTATGAGCACTTTAACCGTCGTTTCATCAAGTGAAACCAGGAACAGGACCGGTGAAATAATCTACGGTGTCCGTGATGCTGTCTCCGGCAACAGAATATACAAGACAACCAGAAATATCTCTTTCTCGAATTTTGGATCTTTCACCTATGACATAGATCCTCTAGAAGAACTTCCCCTCGGAGAGTATTACATCCAGGGACAGTTAACTGTGAACAACCGTACACTGACAGCTACGGACACTTTCAGAGCTACAAATCCTTTCTGGAACGCAAGAAGGATCAAAGTAGCATTATTCTCCATAGTAGGAGCTATCATAATCGGAGGAGGTTTCTACACTCAAAGATGGTACCAGGAGCACAAACAAGAAGAATCACGGTATGTATTCCCTGTAGACTACAGCAAGCTTCCCGGCGGAGACGACAACAGGTTCTTCGAGGTTGGAAAAATCGCAGAGACAGAGAAAGAGGCCTTCATAGACCCCAAGGATCTGACCACACATGCTATTGTGGCCGGTTCAACAGGATCAGGTAAATCTGTGACCGCGAATGTAGTGGCTGAAGAGGCCCTGGAGAATGACATACCTGTTGTTGTGTTCGACCCTACTGCCCAGTGGACCGGATTCGTGAAGGAGCTGAAGGATGAAAACCTGGAAGAGCATTATGACAGGTTTGACATGGACCCGGAGACAGAGGAGCATCCTTACCCAGGTATTATCAAAGAGGTCAGCTCTGAGAACCCTGACATTGACTTCCAGCAGTTGAAACAGCCTGGAGAAATCACAGTATTCACACTGAACCAGTTGACCACGGAACAGTTCGACGAGGCAGTCAGAGAGATCATCGACCAGATCTTCGAAATTGAGTGGGAGGAAAGCGGCACACTTGAAATGCTCGTAATATTCGACGAAGTCCACAGACTCCTGGAAAAATACGGAGGACAAGGAGGATACCACGCTCTCGAAAGAGGCGCCCGCGAGTTCCGTAAATGGGGTATCGGCTTAATGATGTGCTCCCAAGTCACAGCAGACTTCAAACAAGCAATCTCCGGAAACATCATGACAGAAATACAGATGCAAACCAAATCCATGGAAGATATCGAAAGAATCGAGAAAAAATACGGCGAACAGTTCGCAAAAAGAATCTCAAGCGAAGACATCGGAACAGGAATGATCCAGAACTCAAACTACAACGAAGGTGAACCATGGTTCGTAGACTTCAGACCAACATACCACAACCCACACAAAATACCAGACCAAGAAATGGAAAAATACCACAGGCTATCAAAAAAACTCGACAAAATCAGAGAAGAGCTTGACAGAAGAGACGAAGAAGGCCAGGAAGTCCGTGACAAAAAACTGGAACTACAGCTCGCATCCGACAAACTCAAAGAAGGAAGATTCAAAATGGCAAACATGTACATCGACAGCCTCAAAGACGAGATGGACATGTCTTAAATACCGGCAAAGTCAAATAAACAGTGTATAACCAATGGGAGTCCTCGACAAAATCAAAGGCGACGAAGAAGACCAGGATGTGGAAGAAGAAGTAAACCAGCAGGTAGAAGAACTGAAAGAACAGTCGCAAGAAAACGAAAATACTGAAGAGGAAGAAGAAAAGGCCTCAAAAGAGGAAGAACCTGAAGAAAACACTGAAGACAACCAAGAAAAACCTGAGAAACAGGAGGAAAACAAAGACGAGAAAGAGAAAAAGGAAGAACAAGCAGCAGAGGCCTCAGAAGAAAACAGTGAGGAAGAAAGTGAAGACGACGAACCTGAAACAGTCGGCGCGATCGCCCGTGAAGACCAAAACATAGATTATGATCCAGAAGAACATCAGGACGAAGAGGAAAAAGAAGACGAGATCAACCTCCAGGACCTCATGCAGAAAACAGAGAAACTGGAAGGCCGTTTCGAATCTGTCGACAGTTTCAAAGACCAGGTTAACCAACGCCTGAGCAATCTTTCTGAAAAAATCGGCGAAGTCCGTTCCATGGTTCTAGAACAGGAAAAAGAAGTAGATAACATCAAACAGGGCTACAAGAAGATAGAAGACATCTACGAGGACATGGAACCTGAAAAAATCAACAAACGCTTTGAAAAAATCAAAGGCAACGTAGACCAGATAAAAGGCCAGTCAGAACAGAACAAGGAACTTCTTGACAACCTACAGGACACCGTAGACGACATGGAGGACGATCTCCAGCAGATAGACGACTTCGACAACCTGGCGGAGATGCACAAATCCCTCCAGGAAAAAATGGACCGCGTCGAACAACTAAAACGCGAAGTAAACGAAAAAGAATCAAAAGTCGAATCAATGTTCGGCGAACTGGAGGAAAGACTCCCAGAACTCGACTCTGTCAAACAGAAAACCGAGCAACACGAAGAAATGCTTGAAGACCAGATAAAAGACATAGACCAGGTAAAACTGGACATAGACGACAAACTGGACGAAAACAACATAGACAGCAAACTCGAAGAGGTAATAGACGACGAAGAAAAAAATATAGAAGGCCTCATCACAGGCGAAAAATTCGACGAAAAAATAAGGGAAGAACTCGCGGATGTCAAAGAACTGGAAGAAACCGTAGAAGGCCTCAAAACCGAGGTAAACTCCAGAGAAGAAGAAATCGACACTGTACCGGAAAACGAAAAAAAGATACAGAGCCTGAAAGACAGAGTCCAGAATGTAGAAAACAAATCAGAGGAAGAAGACAGCGAACTCCTGGAAAAAACCGAGAAACTTAAAGAAAGGATCGAAGGCCTTGAAGACCAGATCAAAGACCGGGAAAACATCAAAAGCATAGTAAAAACATATCAGGAAGCCAAAAGCAGCAAACTCCAGAAACAGATCAGCGAAATCCAGGAAAAAATAGAAAACCTGGAAGACGAAAAAGAAGACGAGGAACTACGTGAAGAAATAGAGAAAGTCAAAGAAGAAGCAGGAGACAAAGAAGAACTGAAAGACCTCGAACAAAAAATAAGAGAACTCGGACACCACACAGCCGACAAAAAAGCCTTCTCAGAACTAAAAAACACTGCAGCCAAGAGAAAAGAGCTTGAAGAGTTAGAACAAGGCCTCGAAAAGTTCCAGGAGGAAACAGCCACCCTAGAAGAAACCGAAAAACTGGAAAACCTGATCGAAGAGGTAAAAAACGAATCAGCTACTGAAAAAGACATAGAAAGACTCGAAGACCTGATAGAAAAAGCTCAGAAAGAAGCAGAAGACGACAAAAAGATCAACTCCATTGAAGAAGAAGTAAAAGGCCTTGAGGAAAACCTGGATGAGATCGAACAATCCCTGGGAGACGATGTAGGGCAGAACAGCAAGAAACTTGAAATACTCCGTGAAGACTTCAAAAAAGCGAAAAAGGAAAGAAACACTGAGACAGAAGAAATCCAGGACAGAATCAGTGAGAACGAGAAAAAATTTGAGGAACTGAAGAAAGGACTCCAGGAACTGAAAGAAGATGAAAAATCCGATCAAAAAAGTGTACAGGAAAAGGCCTCTGAACTTGAGAAACGCCTGAATTCTCTTGAGAAAGATGTAAACAGCGGTAAGGAACTGGAAAAACGTATTAACCAGCTTGAGGAGGAAAGCAAGGAGAAAAAAGAGTTAATGCACAAGGTTGAACAGCTTTCCGAGCTTGTTCTTGAGCTGGCAAGAGAGGAAAAAGGAGTAACTGATGAAGGAGTACAGAAACGTAGAGTGTAAAAGATGCGGTTACCAGTGGTATTCTGAACAGTTTGCCGAGGACGGCAAGGTTCCGGAACAGTGTACCCGTTGCTACCAGGATTCTGTAAGAGAGATACCGGAGCCTCCGACAAGGATCGATATCTGGAAGGAAGAACTTGTAAAGAAGAAAAACGAACTACCTGGAAAAATTAAGGAGACCAGGCACAGAGCCATTATCTGGAAGGAAAACAACAAGCTTCTGATCTCACTGATCAACACAGGAATTATAATCACCTTACTAGTCGCAGCCCTGATCTACTTCCTGTTCATCAGGTAGAGGAAAGGCTTTAATCCACCGAAATAGAAAAAAGTTGTATGAAGATAGATTCTCTAGAACTCAGAGAGATAATTGACTCAAGAACAAAAAACACTGTAGAAGCTGAAATAAACGGAAGTTACGGTAAAGCACCTTCCGGAGCCTCCACAGGAGAACACGAGGCAAAATGCTTCGTACCAGAAAACCTGAAAGACACTGAAGACCTGATAAAAAACCTGGAAGGAAAAGATCTGACACAGGAAGAATTCGACAAACAGATCAAACAGCTAGACGACACAGAAGACTTCTCAAGAATCGGAGCAGCCGGAATAGCATCCAGCTTCGCCTTCAAACAGGCCTCCGGCCTAAAACACAGCAAAAAATTCCCGCTACCACTATCCAACGTAATAGGCGGAGGAGAACACGGAGGCAACACCAGCATCCAGGAGTTCCTAGTACTCCCTGTAAACGCACAGAGCTTCCCAGAAGCCCTGAAAACAAACACTGCAATCTACCAGGAACTGAAAGAAAAGTACCCACGGAAAATCCAGGGAATGAACGACGAAGGCGCCCTCATCACAACAATGAACGATGAACAGACACTGAAGGCCCTGAAAAAAATCGCCGACAAACACGACGCAAGAATAGGCCTTGACGTTGCAGCCTCAGAGTTCTACGAAGACGGAAAATACAAAGTATCCTCAATAAGAGAAAATCTTTCACCTGAAGACATGCTTGACTTCATCCAGAAACTGATCGATCGCTTCGAACTTGTATACGTTGAAGACCCTTTCGACCAGAACGATTTCCGAATGCACGCAAAATTAACGAAGAAAAACCCTGAAGTAATGATCTGCGGCGACGATCTTTTCACAACGGACAAAGAAAGGCTTCAAGAAGGCATCGAAAACGGTGCATGCAACTCCTTGATAGTAAAGCCCAACCAGATCGGTACAGTAACAGACGCAAAAAAAACAGTCGAACTGGCAAAATCACAGGACTACACACCTGTAATAAGCCACAGAAGCGGAGAAACCTGCGACTCAACCATATCCGACCTGGCACTTGAATGGGAAACACCTATCATCAAAGCAGGGATAGCAGACATCAGAATCGCAAAACTGAACAGACTGATCAGGCTCTGGGACCAGACAGACGAACCGGAAATAAACCAGCGATGAAAAAACTCAACAAAAAGGCCTTAACCTACACAGTACTTGGCTCGGCCTCTGTCCTGGCAATCGCTCTTACAACAGATCTTCTGGCACCTGAAAACGGTTTCGGAGAGGCCTTAAGATTTTCCATGCCCATTCTCACCGGCTTAATAACCGGAGCAATAATCTTCTACAGGTTAAAGCAGGAAGCCAATATCAATTTCAGCGAGTTAGGGAAACAGGAGTAGGCCCCGGAAAGGCCTCCCCAGGTCTCTGTCTTTTAACACGATAGGCGAGCGGTATTTAATATTTGTCTTTAAATACCGAGTTATGAACGAAACTAGAACAGTTTCTGGTCTCACAGAAAATCATCAGGTGATTTTCGGATGAGCGATGAAGAAGACCTACTTATAGATCGCGATGAATACCTCGCTAACGGTGTACACATAGGGACAAAGGCCCAGCACAAGGACATGGAAAAATACATTTTCCACGTCAAGAAAAACCAGCTGGCAGTTCTAAACCTGGAAGACACAGATAAAAGAATCAGAAAGGCGGCAAGCCTTCTAGCAGACTACGAACCTGAAAATATACTAGTTGTAGGGAGAAAAGAAGAAGCACAGCTCCCTGTCCGTATGTTCTCCAAAGCACTGGATACAAAAAAGGTCGACGGCCGATTCATGCCCGGAACCCTTACAAACCCACAGTCCGAAAACTTTGCAGAACCAGAGATAGTCCTCGTCACAGACCCCGAAACAGACGCTCAAGCAGTACAGGAAGCACGCGACACAAAAGTCCCTGTAATCGCAGTAGCAGACTCAGAAAACAGTCTTGAAGACATCGACCTCGTCATCCCTGCAAACAACAAAGGAAACAACGCACTGGGAACAGTATTCTACCTCCTCGCACAGGAAACCAAAAAAGAAAGAGGAGAAGAAATCGACCAAGAACTAGAAGACTTCCAGCCAGAAATCGAAAGAGTCGAAGACGACGAAGAAACAGAAGAATAACTTTTAACACATCCACATATCCCCCACCTTTTTCCACAACCTCTCCATCCCAGCGAAAGGCCTTCAAACCCAAGATTCTAACCTGGACCAGAGGCCTTAAACTTCTACTTTCCAGAACAAACCAGTATATTTAAACAGGAGCGTAAATAATGGGTCAAATAGGACAATGTTCAACCTAGGAAACGGTGACAAAGAGAAGCTAGAGAAAAATATGGAAGAAATCAAGAACCTAGTAAGCAAAGAAAACAACCAGGAACAGGCCTCAAACAACGAGAACACCAGTAAACAGAGCGGAGGCCTCGGCCACGGACAGAACATGCCCCAGAACCAGCAAACCACCGACAAACAGAAGAATCTCCAGGAACAGAATCCCGAGAATTTAAAGGAAAAAGACGTCCAGGAGAATTCTAACGCTCAGCAGGATTCCGCAGATCCGCAGGAATGGAGGCCTCAGGAAAATAATTCAGATGTTTCCAATGTTGAACAGCAGGTCCAAGAACACGTTCAGAAAGAATCCCAGGGCCAGGCCTCGGATCAGGGACTTGATGAGAGTCTGAGAGGCCTGAAGGAAGAGATCCAGCATCAGATGAGGGAGAAGGAGAATCAACTGGAGAATATCGAGGATACTGGAGAAGTTGAGTACGAAGAGTCGGATGTGGATGAATCAACTGCTACTCAGGAACTTTCCCAGATGAGTGCTGAAGGTAACTCTCTTTTTCTCGAGGTCAACAAGTTCGAGAAGGTGAAAAATCTTGTCCATGAAATGAGGAATATCTCTCATGAGATGGATGCTGTGATGGATGATCTTGATAGAAGGAGCGACGAAGCCGGTGATACAGAGGAAGAGGCTCAAAGTCTTCTGAACGAATTCGAGGAGAGAAGAGACGAGCTTGAGAGAGCAGTCTCGGACGAAAAGTAAAAAACATTTACAACCGCATAATTCTCTATGGAAAAGGAAGAACTCAGAGAGCACCTGAGCGAATACAGAGATTCTAGGTCCAGACAGAAACTGGTCCAGGCCTTGAAAGAGGAGCTGATCAGTGAGATAGAGCAGATGGACATCTCTACATCACGGCAGGAGCACGATCTCAACATGCTGATAAGAGATTTGGAAGAGGAGCTTGACTGGATCGAAAGCGAGAAACTAGCAGAGTTCGATCCCGAACACGAGTAAAGGACAAGGCCTGTTGTTCGGATATGGTATAAAAAAGTTTCAACTAATTCTTCGTTGTAAGCCTTGATGACCCAAGGTTGTGAAAGGTGTACCAAAAAATGAGCTATGAGAAGTTTGAACCAAGCGAATCACTCGCTGAACAGACGTATGACGCAGTAGAAAAATCTGAAGATACCGGCAAAGTTGTAATCGGTACTAACGAAGTTACAAAGGCAATCGAGAGAAACGAAGCCGACCTAGTTGTAATAGCAGGCAATGTTTCTCCAGAAGAGATCGTTATGCATCTTCCAAGCCTTGCAGAGGAAAGAGATATTCCCTACACGTTCGTACCTGACAAAGAAGAACTAGGCCTTGCAGCAGGCATCCAGGTACAGTCCGCAGCCATCGCAGTTACAAACACCGGCAACGCGGAAGACGACGTAGAAGAAGTAGCTGAAAAAGCAGCTGAACTACTTGACAAAGAAGAAGAGGAATAAAATTCCCTTCACAAAGTGAAAAATCATGGTAACAGCAAAAGTAATCGAAGTCATCGGAGAACAAGGCCACAGAAGCGTCCGCAAGATCCGATGCAGAGTAATCGAAGGGCCTGAAGAAGGAAAAATCCTCGTAAGAAACGTCAGAGGCCCTATCCGTGAAGACGACGTAGTACACATCAAAGAAACAGAAATGGAGGGATAGAAAAATGACAGAATGTGACTACTGCGGCGAAGAAGTACGGAAAACAGAAGGAAAGATGCTAGTCCTCACAAGCGGAGAAAGAAAACGTTTCTGCTCCGCCAAATGCGAAAAAGACTGGCAAAACAACAGGAACCACAGCCACAGAAAAGAAGAGTAAAGGCCTTCCGAAAGCCCTTTCTTCCACACATCGCTTTTCTCCTTAATTTTCCCACAGATTTCTCCTCGACTCTATGTGCCGTACGTGTTTTTAAGATTTCTATCGAATGTTCGATTAAAGGTGAAGCCAGATGCCGCGCCAACCAATACTTTCAGTCCTGGGACATGTAGACTCAGGAAAAACTACTCTTCTCGACAATATCCGTGAATCAAAGATAGTAGAAGGAGAATCAGGCGGCATCACACAGATGATAGGGGCCACAGAAGTACCGCTCAGCACTGTCGAAGACGTGTGTGGGCCTCTCCTTGACCAGTTAGAGACCGACCTCGAGACACCAGGCCTCATGTTCATTGACACACCAGGGCACGCAGCATTCTCAAGCCTGAGGAAAAGAGGAGGAAGCATATCCGACATCGCAATCCTCATAGTAGACATAGAGGAAGGCGTCCAGCCACAGACAGAAGAAGCCATAAAAATACTCAAAGAAAGCGGAACACCGTTCGTCATCGCATTAAACAAGATAGACAAGCTTTCAGGCTGGAAAGAAACAGGAAAAATGTTCACACAGGCCATCCAGGAACAACCACAGAGAGTCCAGAAAAAAATTGACGAAGAAATCTACAAACTGATGGGAGAACTGGACGAATACGACATAATGACAGACAGATTCGACAGAGTCGACGACTTCCAGAAAAAAGCAGCACTCGTACCAATCTCCGCCATGAGCGGAGTAGGAATCCCAGAACTACTGATGGTAGTAACAGGCCTCAGCCAGAACTACCTCGCCGACAAACTGGAGATAAACAAAGAAATCGGACGCGGAACAGTACTGGAAGTCTCACAGGAAAAAGGCCTGGGAACAACAATCGACGTAATCCACTACGACGGCATCATGAAGAAAAAAAATAACCTTGTCTACGGAACAGCGGACGGAGCAAAAGTAACAGAGATCCGTGCACTCCTGGAGCCAAGGCCTCTCCAGGAAATCCGTCTAGACAAACAATACGACGAGGTAGACGAAGTTCATCCTGCATCAGGAGTCAAGATCTCCGGTAAAGACCTGGAAGACGTTATCTCCGGTGCACCAGTCAGGACTGCGAGCGATGAAGAACTTGAAAAAGCAAGGAAAGAAGTCGAAGAGGAACTTGAACTCGGCCAGTTCGAAACCCAGAACCAGGGAATCGTGGTCAAGGCAGACTCTCTCGGCAGTCTTGAAGCAGTCATGAGAGAAGTCAAGGACCTAGATATCAATGTTCAGAAAGCCGAAGTAGGACCTGTAAAGAAATCCAATATAGCAGAGGTTCAAAACGAGAATCCAGAGGAGAGAGCGATCATCGCATTCAACACAGGCACCACAGAACAGGGGAAAAAAGCAGCAAGAGACAGAGACATCAAGATCTTTCAGAGCGAAGTCGTATACGAAATAATAGAGGACTACCAGGCCTGGAAAGAACAACTACAGAGGAAAAAAAGGCAGAAGGCCTTAAAAGCAGTTTCGAGGCCTGCAAAGATCGAAGTTTTACATGACCATGTCTTCCGTTCCTCAGATCCTGCTGTCGTAGGCGTCAAGATCCTTGACGGAGTTTTAAACGGCGGAGGAGTTATGAACAAGGAAGGAGTATCCATCGGGAACGTGAAGAGCATCCAGGAACAGAACGAAAAAGTTGAGAAAGCGGAGAAAGGCTCTCAGGTCGCAGTATCTATCTCAAATGCGACAGTAGGCAGAGACTTCGAAGAAGGAGACGTTCTCTACGTCAACATCTCAGGCAAAGAATACAAGCAACTGAAAGAGCTTAGCGATCTTCTCACAGCAGGAGAAAAAGACATCCTGGACGAAACCGTGGATATCAAAGATTCGAAAGACCCTCACTGGAAACTGTAAACAGTTACAAGAATTTCTACCCAATAATCAATCATGGGATACGGCAAACTCGCAAAAGGTATTTCTGAAGAGGAAGCCAGAAGAAAACTCGAGAAAGTAATGCCCTCACAGGAAAGAAAAAAGAGTTTCCAAGGAACCTCACCAAGCATTTTCATCGGAAGCCACAACTATCCCGAAGTCAACACCGGAGTCCTATCACCTCAGCAACCGCTAGGAAGCTCAGGCCTCATGGACTCACCAAAAAACTGGTACAGAAAAAACTACAGCATAGAGAAAATAGCATCACTCAGGACCTCCCTGGTCAACTCCAAAGAAAGACAGAAGGTAAAAAAGCCAGGAAACTTCGCCAAAAACACAAGAGAGATCGCAATGGCGAAAAAACCTGTAAACATAGAAGTAGAACTTGAGAAAAGGCCTGGACAAAGCATCTCAGGCGGAAGAGCAAAACCTGTCTCTGCCTCAGGCGACGTTGAGGCCTTCAACCTGGGAGAAAATCCTTCTGTAGAGAGAAAGATCGAAGACATGTTCTATGACAGAGATGCAAAAGCTGAGACTGCTATAGACGAGTTACATGATAAAGGAGTGGACAAGTACCAGATACAGCAGTCTTTTACAGCCGGTATGCTAGGAGAAGACGAAAACAGGGAACTCGTACCCACAAGATGGAGCATTACGGCAACCGACGACATGATCTCGAAAAAACTGAGAAGACAGGTGAAAGACTTCCAGCAACTCGGCCAGATCGAATACTACAACAATGAATACGTCGGCAACGACTTCCACATATTCCTCATCCCCGGACGCTGGGAATACGAGCTTATCGAAATGAAAAGGCCTGGCTCCGTATGGAACGCATCGACCTCTTCAAAGTCGGATACTCAAGGAAGCCTTTCCACCGGAAAGCCTCCGAACACAGCAGAAAACACCTATATAGCACAGAACTACGAACCTTACAGCGGCAGAACCTCCTACGCAGAACAGACAGCAGGAGCATTCTACGCAGCAAGACTGGGAACACTGGAACACCTGAGAAACAGAAAAAGACAGGCAAAAGCCCTGATACTCCGCGACGTAAGCCCAGAATACTGGGCACCTCTCGGAGTCTGGGTCATCAGAGAAACAATGAGAAACGCATTCAACGAGAAAAAAGAACTCAACACCTTCAAAGAAGTCAAACAGACCATAGGAACCGAATTCAAATTCCTGTACCACAGACTCAAACAAAAATCCAAGATAATAGGCTCCCGCCAGGCCTCAATAACCGATTTCTAAACACTTAAACAAAGAAAAACCACAGAAAAGACTTTTCCCATACGAAAAACCTCTGTAATACAGAAAGGCCTTACCTTTATAATAGAGTTCTGCAAATGTATTACATAGTTGGATGGCTATGGTCTCAGTAAGGCTCTCAGATAGATTGAACAACGAGGTCGAAGAAATGGTCGAGAGAGGCGTCTTCAAGGACAAGACCGATGCCTTCCACGAATCTATCAGATTACTGCTTCGAGAGTACGGAGCAGAGCTGTAAAAGAAATTATATTCCCCCCTCCCCCCCCTTCATTTTTTCTTTTTCCCAAAAAAGTGGAGAGAAAGGCTGGAGGCCTCACCTCCAAAAATTTTCCCTTCACGACGTGAGATCGTGGTAGAACTGTATGACGTAGGTGTAAACATAGACCGAGAACGGCATCCTCACGTAGATAATGATGACTGTGAACGTGATGATCCCTGCGACAAGTACCAGGAACGCAAGCACAGGATGAACCACACCAGCCAGGATACCCAGGATGCCGAACGGAATAATCAGGCCTATAATGATCGCAAGCGTTATCATAAGCAGTGCTACTCCTATCGCTGCATTAATGAAGAACTTGACAAACAGGAACGCTAAGACCTGCCTCCACTGCTTCTTTATCTCAGGCCAGACATTTCTCCAGGCCTCAATAAGGCCTTCTTTTTCCTCCATCATCCTGAGAAGTGCTATATCGTGTACCAGACTCATCAAGACACTTAGGACAATCACATAAGGTATCCAGAACACTATCAAAGCTGCAAGAGCCACCAGATTTCCTACAGACATCAGAGCTGCAGGTACTAAAAGACCTGCAAGCGCAAGTAATAAGATCACTATCTGGAATCCAAAGTATCTGAGGCCTCTGTAGGCATTTTTTCTAACGTTTTCTACTATGACAGGTTTTTTATCCAGTACAGTCCGGTAAAAGATGAACTGGAATACACTGGAGATATACATGAAAAATCCTGCTAAAAGCACTGCAAAGGCAAGTACTGCAACAGCAACTGTGTCTGTCACCGTCCCAGTGGCCATACCCGTCACAGGTATGTCTCCAAGACCTGCAGAGACATCAGGCGTGTTCTCAAAATCAGTATCCGGTGTATATACCTGGTCTCCTTCTCCGCCAGGAGCACCCATTGTCGGGAGGTTCGGGAGGCTTACTCCGCTAGCCAGTAATGCGATTATAGCTATTTTAGTCCAGGCCATGAGGTCAAAAGGAAGCAGAAGATCTTTGGTCTCCTCCATCGCCTCATCCAAGTTTTCAAGAGCGTAAAGAGACATATTAATCAAATTGTCACCCGGATTTTATAGTGATTTTCCCTTCCAACCAGGAGAATTCAGAGGCCTTAAATCACTTCACGCCGAGTCACCTTACATGAATCTATTCCCATTCAACGAGAAAAGGGAAAAACAGGAAAAGATGATGGAGAAAGTCCGTTCAGCGATAGACAGGGAGGGAACAGTTGTATCACATGCGCCAACAGGCCTTGGGAAGACCGCAGCATCACTGACACCAGGCCTGGAGAAAGCTCTTCAGGGAGACGAAAAAGTTCTCTTCCTGACACCCAGGAACAGCCAGCACCAGATCGCACTTGAGACAGCGAAAAAAATAAACGAAAGACAGGATGCAAACGTCAAAACTGTAGATTTAATCGGAAAAGACCATCTATGTGAAGCAGACTCCATATCGAGGACAGGCGAAGGCCCTGACTGTCCCCGCCACGACAACACTTTTACTGATAGCCACGAATTAACGGATAAGGCCAAGAAAAAGATCAAGGAATTACAGAACGAGGCCTTGACAGCTGAAGAGGTTAAGAAAAGATGTAAGGACGTATGTGCCTACCAGATCTCGCTTTATATGACCCAGAAGGCAGATCTTATTGTCGCTGACTATTTCCACATATTTCATCCTGCGGTGCGGGATATCGTACTTGAGAAAGCGGAGATAGATCTGAGCGATACTATCATAGTGGTTGATGAAGCCCATAATCTGCCTTCGAGGACGAGAAGCCTGTTCTCCAACAACCTCTCCGTACCTAACATAGACAGGGCGATCACTGAAGCGGAAAAGTTCGGTTACTACCCTGAACAGGAGAACCTCGAGCAGTTAAAGAACGAAGTCCTCAGACTCGGCCGTGAAAAACTTGGACAGCAGGAACACGAAGACACTGTAAAGAAAAAAGATCTGAAAGATCCTGTCGATAACTTCCACAGCTACGAGGAACTGATAGTGGACCTTGAAGCAGCCGCTGAAGAAGTACATGAGGAAAAAGAAAAAAGTTACTGTGCAGGTATCGCAGAGTTCCTGGAGGCCTGGAAAGGCAAAGACAAAGGATTCGTACGCTCCATAAAACGAGTAATAGGCGATGGAGGAGACAGACGCATCCAGATCAACTACTCCTGTCTCAACCCACAGATCTCCACAGAAAAACCACTGAACGGATCAAAGGCCTCAGTCCTGATGTCCGGGACCCTGACACCTCCCTCCATGTACGTCGACCTTCTCGGCATAGACGAGGAAAAAAACGAGTCAGTCGAATTCGGATCACCCTTCCCGGAAGAGAACAAGCTAGAACTAGTAATTCCAACGCTGACAACCAAATATGAGGAAAGAGACGAATCCATGCGACAGAAATACGCCTGGTACCTCTCCAAAAGCTTCGAAGCCGTCGAAGGAAACTGCGCAGTATTCTTCCCGAGCTACAGCTTCATGTACAAAATAAAAGAAGAACTACAGAACCACACAGACAGAAAAATATTCACTGAAGACCGCAGCCTCGACAAAGAAGGCAAACAGGAAGTCCTCGACAACTTCGCAGCCACAGCAAGCGAAGGAGACTCCGTCTTACTCGGAGTCGCCGCAGGCTCCTTCGGAGAAGGAATAGACTACCCAGGAGAAAAACTCAAAGGCGTATTCATCGTAGGCCTCCCCCTCCAAAGACCTGACCTAGAGACCAAAGGCCTAATCGATTTCCTGGACAAAAAATTCGGCAAAGGCTGGGACTACGGATACAGCTATCCCGCAATGAACCGAGCAGTACAGGCCGCAGGACGCTGCATTCGCTCAAAAGAAGACGAAGGCGTAATAATCTACATGGATAAAAGATACTCATGGAGCAACTACCGGAAAGTCTTTCCTCCCGAGACAAATCTGAAAAAAAGCAGGGCACCGTGGAAGGAAATACAAGAATTTTTCGACCAAACATAGATTAGAAGGCCTCAACACCTTTTATCTAAAACCTGAAGCCCCAACTACCTGTTTCTCCGTCCCTGCGGTACATAACATGTCTTACTATTCATTTTCCCCCAGTCAAGCTCGAGGCCTTCCTCTAAAGCCGTGGTTAAATCCCTGACTTTGACCTCCAGACCTTTCTGTTCCGAAAAAGTTGACAGGTAGCTGCGAGAGCCACCTACTGAAGGCCTGAAAACTTAACTGTTCACCACAGAAACATCTACATGGTCAAAGTCATGGCGCAGGGAACGTTCGACATCCTGCATCCCGGCCATCTGCACTACCTGAAAAAATCAAAGGAGCTGGGAGACGAACTCGTAGTGGTAATCGCCCGGGACTCCAGAGTAAAGGAAAAGAAAGGCCCGTACTTCGATGAGGAAGAGAGAAAAAAAATGGTTGAGGCCCTGGACCCTGTAGACGAAGCAGTTCTTGGAAGCAAAGGCGACATATACTCAACCGTCAGAGAGATCGATCCTGAAATCATAACTCTGGGCTACGACCAGAATCACGACGAAGAAAAAGTAAAGAAAATGGCAAAGAAAGCCACAGACCACGAAGTAAATGTCGAAAGAATCTCAGGCCTTGAAGATTACTCCTCCAGCAACATCAGAAGCAGCTAGAAGCCTTCAACGTCACGATAAATGGCCTTAAAGATAGCATCCTTGAAATCACCGTATTCTTCACTGTCTTCCTCAGGCCTCACAGCAAAACCCGTACCATGTTCTTCTGAAATCACAGGAGCAACCTCAAAACCCAGTATTTTCCGATCAAGACCCCGGTTCTCAAGCACATAACCCGTATATCCTTCAGAAAGCGACTCAGCCTCATGAAGACCGGTGTCAAGGCCTTTTCTTTCTCCGTAGATGCCAGTTGCTTCTTCAAGAACTTCCTTTATCCAGAAATCTTCGCTACCCTCCAGATGAGAGTTCTCCAGCATCTGGCCGTAATTATTCCCCTCTACTGACATTTTCAGCAGTTATACACGTGAAGAAGGCCGTATTTAAAATATCAGGATCCAATACCTCAGCCACATCCCTCAGAAAATTCTCTATAAATAATCAGGCCTTATTCCCTCCGGAAAATTTTAACAGGAAGCATCTGGAAAGCCTTTACATGAGCGTATGGAGTGCAGAGAAGTTTGCAGAGGGAGAGATAGATACCTGGCCTTTTGAGCATGACTACATCCTTGCCTACCGGGGTACTTCACGTGAAATCTTTTTTCCACGCGAACACAGCTCCAGCATGAAAAACTACCCTGGAGGACAGGACAAGAAGCTGGCATCAGTCCTGAACACTCGTTACCTGATACCTACGAACAACAATGGCAACACAGGTCAAAATTCTTTTGAGGCCTGGAAAGAATGGTACATGAACAAGATAAAACAAGAAGAAGGCCTCACAGACGAGGAGGCGCATAGAGTATGGAAAGAGTTTCTTGAAGCAGGAAAAGAGAACCGTGACCCGATGTACGATGAAAAAATGGATACGAGAGAACCTGGAAATTTCTTTGCGCCAAGGAACGTTGTCGAAGAAAAGGGTTATTACAGGCCTCAGGCCTCAGAGAGCATTCTCCTGAAAGTCCATATACCTACAGATCTTGTAACTGTTGTCAACAGGTTGAAGAACAGAGATAACATACGCTGTGACAGCCTGGAGCTTATGGAAAGAAATTATACGAAAGAAGAGTTCAGGGAGCAGTGCAGGATTGCCACACAGTTAAGAAATAACGAGCAACTCCAGTATGCTACTGCAGACCTGGATCTGAAGTATGTTAGAGGTGTAGAGGATAAGGACTGCTCCGAAGGCCTTGTATCGATCATGGAATATGTCAGATGGCTGAAAAAAGAGTGCGTCTGGGAAATGGATCGGTTCTCGATTTCTGTGAAAGCTCACGACGACATAGAGGAAGAGATGCAGTTCCTGAAGGAGATGGAGTACAGGATAGAGAAACTGAAATACTATTTGAAGCAGATGGACAGACAGGCCCACAACGTGAAAGACTTGACAGAAAAAATCCGTGAGGAATACGATGATAACTGGAGAAGATACAGAGCACCGAGAAAATCCGAGCTCAAAGAGACAGTACAGTTCCTCAGAACAGCGGAGAAATCACTAACAGGTCAGGATATGAAAGGCCCCGGCTATCCCGAAGTCAGAAAACAGTTATACGAACTCCTTGAACAGCAGACAAAGTATTTCTCAAGCAGAGACAACTCTAAATGGAGCAAAGGATACAAACAGGATCTTGAAACACGCTTCAACGAGAAAAACATTTCAAATATCAGAGAACTGTTCAGAAACCTGGATACATACCTTGACACAGCACAGATCATAGAAGAAGAGATAGAAGAAATCAGAAAAGAGGAAAAACAAAAAATCAAAAGAGAAGAATGGGAAGAAGACCAGTACGAAAAAGAGAGAAGACTGGAACAGAAAATAGAAAGAAGACTGGCCAAAGAAGCTACCAAACTCCCCAACATCAAGGCCCTAAAACAGGAGATAGACGAAAAAAGAAGAAAAGCAGAAAAAGAACAAAAACAGGTCTCCAAAGGAGAAAACCCTCCAAAAAACAACTACCTAGGCCTCAAAGTATAAAACCAGAAACTCGGCCTACTCAGGATTTAAAGATTTAGGCCTACCTAAAAATGTTATGAGCAATGAAGAAATCCAGAAGAACCAGGAAAAATTTGAACACGTAACGGATGCAGAAATCGAGTACGACTCCGGAAAAGGCCTATCAGAAGAAGTCGTAAGAAAAATCTCCGAAGAAAAAGACGAACCGGAATGGATGCTGAAAAAACGCCTTCAGGCCTACAATCACTTCAAGAGAAGGCCTATGCCAGACTGGGGTCCGGACCTTTCAGATCTTGATTTCTCAGAGATTACTCCTTTCATGGTTGCAGAGGGAGAACAGAGCGATTCCTGGGAAGAAGTCCCTGAAGAAATTAAAGATACTTTTGACAAGCTTGGGATCCCTGAAGCCGAGAAAGAAGCTCTATCCGGCGTAGGAGCGCAGTACGAATCAGAAGTGGTCTACCAGAACATGAAAGAGGAATGGGAAGAGAAAGGAGTTATCTTCTGCGATATGGATAAGGCAGTACAGGAGCACGAAGAGCTGGTCAAAGAATACTTCATGAACAAGTGCGTCCCGCCTCAGGACAACAAGTTCGCAGCCCTACACGGCGCAGTGTGGTCAGGCGGAAGCTTTGTCTACGTTCCAGAAGGGGTAGAGGTCGAGATACCTGTTCAGGCCTACTTCAGGATGAACTCGAAGGGAATGGGTCAGTTCGAACACACTTTGATAATTGCGGAGAAAAACTCGACCGTCCACTACATTGAAGGATGTTCCGCGCCACAGTACACGAGAAACAACCTTCACTCCGGCTGCGTCGAAGTATTCGTAAAAGAGGATGCGCATGTCCAGTACTCGACCGTCCAGAACTGGTCAAAGAATACGTACAATCTGAATACTAAACGTGCAAAAGTCGAAGAGAACGGCACGATGGAATGGGTCTCAGGATCCATGGGATCAAAAGTCACGATGCTCTATCCGTCCTCGCATCTGAACGGTAAAGGCGCAAAAGCCAACCATATCACAATCTCATACGCAGGAGACGGCCAGGACATCGACACAGGAGCAAAAGTCATCCACAACGCAGAAAACACAAAATCAACGATCGAATCCAAATCGATCTCCCAGGGAAGCGGAAGAACAAACTACAGAGGCCTTATAAGAGTCTCTGAAGGAGCCTCAGGCTCGAAAACCAGCATTGAATGCGATGCACTGATGTTCGACGAAGAAGCCACCTCTGATACAGAGCCTTACATCGAACTCAAGGAAGACGACGTAGAAGTAGCACATGAAGCAACAGTTGGAAAAATCGGCGACGAAGAAATCCATTACATGATGTCCAGAGGCATAGAAGAGGAAGAAGCCAAAGAAATGATCGTAAGAGGATTCATCGAACCGATCGCAAAAGAACTACCTCTCGAATACGCAGTAGAGCTTAACAGACTGATAGAACTTGAGATGGAGGGCAGTTTAGGATGAAAATTCTAAACTTCGCAGAAACCCGTAGGGTTTCGAGGTGTCTCAGATAAAAAACCTAGATACAGGACTCTCCATCAATAAAAACAGATACAGCTTCCTTGATACCTTCTTTCAAGTCTCCAAGGCCTGCTAGGCGAGTAAAAAAACTTCTCCCCCCACTCCCTTTCTTTTTTATGTGGATTAGGCATGCCTAACTTTCGGCATCCTTTTTTACAGTTTACCGACCAAAAAGCAGATATGACAATCGAAACAATCAGGGAAAAGGCCTCCAAGAGGATCGAAGAACTTGAAAACCCGGAATCCATCAGAACTCCGGGAAGGACATGGACCCGCTACCCAGAGGTAGAGGCGGATTCCGAAGAAGCGAGGCCTGAAACTGAGGTAGAGGGAGATGCAGAAGTTCTCACAGGAGAGAAAGCAGTAAAAGAAGCGGGAGAAAAACTTTTCGATGCAGTAAAATTCGACGAGGACAAGCTGACAGCAGTACACACAGCCAACCTTAACTCTGTAATCTATATCAGGGCCTCAGGCCAGGCCTCAGTTAACATAGAATACAAAGAAGAGGCTGATACTTTTGCACATGTTGTAGTGGACGCTGAAAAGAACTCCGAGCTTGAGTTAACCGAAGAGTTCAGGAATAAAGGCCTTTTGACCTCCATCAACGAGATCTATGTCGGAGAAAACGCAACGGTGAACTACGGTGCGGTAGAGGCCTCGAACTCCGAACTGACCTACTCCAGGAGGAAGGCTGTTGTGTCGGATTACGGGACGATGAACTGGCTGAACTCACAGTTCCACGGAGATCTTAAGCGTACGAAGATAGAGACCTCTCTGAAAGGAGATAACTCGGAGACTGAAAAACTAGCGGTCTGGTACCCGACAGGCGAACAGCACAACGACATCGCAATGCATGCATACCATTACGGAGAAAACACAAGATGCCAGATGGACTCCCGGGCAGTAGTCGACGACAAAGCACGTTCAGTATATGAAGGCCTCCAGCACGTTGGCGATAGAGCAGATGAGACACAAAGCTTCCAGGATGAAGAAGTTCTGATGCTCTCCGACAAGGCAGAAGTCGATGCCTCTCCAAAACTTATGATCCATGACCCAAACGTCGAGGCCTCACACGCAGCTTCCGCCGGAAACCTGCCGGAGAAAGAAGTTCACTACCTGAACTCTCGAGGCCTCTCCGAAGAACAGGCACGAAAACTTATCGTCAAAGGCTACTTCGAACCAGTTATCGAAGAAATCTCCCTTCCAGGCCTTAAACAGAGTATCAGGAAAGAAGTTGAGAAAAAACTGTCATCCTAAATTTTTCTTTCAATTCATCATCCTGACGTAAAGTCTCCTTTACATTTTTAAGTGTAAAGGACGCTTTACATAATGTGATTTTTCATGGTGCTCGATAGATTATCTGAAGGGAAAAAAGCATACTACTCAGTCCTTCTGACAGGGATGATCCTATCAGTCGTGGCTTTCAACTACGGAATGCAACTTCTGTCAGCCGGCATAATTATCCTGGCGGTGACTCTTCTGTACTATATCAGGAAAAACAGTGAGAGGCCTATATTTGACGAACGCGATATCAGTCTTGCAGAAGAATCCTCACATCAGGCCTTGATGTGGAGCGGTGTATTCCTCGGCGTTGTGATGATCGGGGTCTCGATAGGCATGGGCCTCGACTATATGAGCTATCCTGACTTCCTGAGACCTGTCTATCTGACCTGGGGATGTATTCTATTACTTGCCTTAATGATAGAGGGATGGAAACGGTTCAGAGGTCTAAACCACTAAAAAGCTCCTGTAAAAAGACGCCAAGCTTAAACAGAGTTTTATGGAGGCTGAATGAACTAAATCAGGTTAAAAACCTAGGTACGAGAACAGAACCTATGAAGATCAAAAACCAGGTCAGAGAACACAGAGAAAAAAAGGAGATAACCCAGGAACAGCTTTCCAGAGAGCTTGATGTCTCAAGACAGACAGTCAACTCCATAGAAAACGGAAAGTACAATCCAAGCCTGGAACTAGCACTGAAGATAGCAGAGGCCTTCAATACAGAAGTAGAGAAAATCTTCCAGCTGGAAAAATGATCAGAAATTCTCTAGAAACTCTCCAAGCTCTTTTTCACCGTGAACATGCTCATACACTTTCAGATAGCCTGCGACCAGATCCTCGAATTTTTCCTTCTTCTCACGTGAGATATCACCAAGCTTCTCAACGCCTTCAGATGTTATCGTGTAGTAGTTTCTTTCTCCGGTCTCAAGGCCTTCTCTATCCGCCTCTTCATCACTGAGAGACTTAACCAGACCTTGTTCTTCCAGTCTCTGGATCAGCGGATAGATAGTACCGTAGCTAGGACTCCAGTTCCCGTCCGTGATCTCCTCGATGCGTGAGACCACTTCATAGCCATACGTAGGGCCTTCATCACAGGCCTGGAGAACCAGGAATTCCAGGACCTTGCCTGGTATCTTTTTACCCATAGACCTAGTTTTTTCTCCGAATCTTTTATTCAGTACGAGACCCTGTTTCGATTCGATATACCTTTTAAGTTTTCAGACCTGACTTTTTCCATGGACCTAGGTAAAATCAGCGAAAGACCAGCAACCGCCTTAAACTGGTTCAAAAACCAGTTCAAGTCCAAAGAAGAGCTGGATCTACTGAACGGGCCTGTAGGCAAAAACTTATTCTACCTGTCACTGCCTGTCATCGTCATCAACCTCTTACAGACAGCCTACAACCTGGCAGATACTTTCTGGCTAGGACAGTACAGCGGAGAGGCCTTGACAGCAATAACATTCGCCTTCCCACTCGTATTCTTCCTGATCTCGCTGGGAATGGGCCTCGCAGTAGCAGGAAGCGTTCTCGTAGCACAGTTCGAGGGATCAGGCAAACCAGAAAAAAGAGACTATGCAGCGTCCCAGACCATCGCCTTCTCCGCCCTGGCCTCAGTTGTACTGGGCATTTTCGGCTACTTCTTCATCGGCGACATCGTAGGCCTTCTGGGCGCGAAAGGAGCTGTCGCAGCCTCAGCCTCAGGATATCTGCAGATTATCTCGATAGGCCTTTTCTCAATGTTCGGATTCCTGGTCTTCCAGTCACTGATGCGAGGATTCGGAGACACAGTCACACCCATGCTACTGATGCTGGGAACAGTGATTTTGAACATCATAATCGATCCCTTGTTCATCTTCGGCTGGTGGATCATCCCTGAGATGGGCGTAGAAGGAGCCGCAGTCGCCACAGTACTTGCAAGAACATTCTCCCTCTGCATAGGAATAACCCTCCTGTTCAAAGGCCTCAGAGGCCCAGAAATCTCACTCAGCGAGATGGGACCTGACTTCAGCTTCTTCAAGAAAATGATGGCAATCGGGATACCGGCCACAGTCGAAGGCGCAGGCCGCTCCATCTCAGTCAACGCACTGACAGCAGTCGTCGGCTGGACCTTCGCAGGCCCTATCATCGCAGGATTCGGAATAGGAATCAGAATATTCTCTATGATCTTCCTACCGGCCTCAGCAGTCGGCAGAGGAGTCGAATCAATGACAGGCCAGAACCTCGGAGCCAGAAACTTCGAAAGAGCTGGCGAAACAGCTAGAGAAGGCGCGAAATACTCGTTCCTGATCCTGACATTCCTCGGAATACTAACCTTCATCTTTGCAGAAGACATAGCATCCGTATTCATTGCATCAGGACAGGAAAACAGCGCACTGATCGCAAACACCGGTGCAGAGTTCCTCCGCTACGTCGCATTCAGCTTTGGATTCATCGGCATCCTGAGAAGCTACAACGGAAGCTTCAGAGGCGCAGGAAAAACTGTCACCGCAGCAGTAATCTCCATCGCAACCCTAGGCCTTATCAGGCTTCCAATAGCGTATATAGGCTCGATCAACATCGGAGAGACAGGAGTCTGGACCGCATTCGCAATATCAAACATCGCAGGAGCAACCATTGCCTACCTCTGGTACCAGAGAGGAACCTGGAGACAGACAGTTACAGACAAAGAAAAAAACACAGGCAGAGACCGCTGAAAAGGCCTCAAAGCCTGAAAAAACTGTCGCAGAGTCTTTGAAGGCCTACAACGAAAAAACTGATTGTATACAGGGTTCAAGGTAAGTTTTTAACAGAAAGGTTCAAATGACCAGATGGAGGAATAGGATATTTTATGGCGATCAACCCCGAAAACTACAGGGAAGACTTTCCTGTTCTACAGGAAGAAAGCGACGGAAAACAGATAGTCTACTTCGATAACGCAGCAACTACCCATACACCAGAACAGGTGCTTGAAAGAATAGAAAAATTCTACAGGGAGGAAAACTCTAACGAAGGTCGAAGCCTTCACAAGCTCGCCAACAAAGCCACAGTAGCCTACGAAAACGCAAGAGCGACAGTCGCAGACTTCGTCGGTGCGGAAAAAGACGAGATAATATTTACGAGAAACACCACAGAATCAATAAACATAGTTGCGGAAGGCCTTGACCTTGACGGCAAGATCGCTGTACCTAAAATGTCTCATCACAGCGAACAGCTCCCATGGAGAAGGAAAGCGGAAGAGGAAGGCCTTGAACTGGAGTTCCTTCCGACGCACGAGGGCAAGCTGGATATGGAAGATGCGAGAGAAATAATCGACGAAGACACAGCCCTGGTTTCTGTAACCCATATCTCAAACGTGTTCGGGTGTCGCAACCCGATCGAAGAACTAGCGGAGATCGCTCATGAAAACGGTGCATACATATTTGTCGATGGAGCACAGTCCGTCCCGCGTATACCGGTGGACGTGAAGAAGATGGATATCGATTTCCTCGGATTCTCAGGTCACAAAATGTGTGGACCAACAGGTACAGGAGCAGTATACGGTAAGAAAGAACTCCTGGAAGATATGGATCCGCTCCTTGTAGGAGGCGGAATGATCGAAACAGTGGAAGAAGACGAAGTAAAATACGGAGAAGTACCCGACAAGTTCGAAGCCGGCACACCCAACATCGCAGGAGCCATAGGCCTTGCGAAAGCGGCCGAGTACCTGGAGTCCATAGGCCTCGCAGACATCGACCAGCATGAACGAAAGCTGAACAAGATGATGATCGAAGGCCTCAAAGAGATCTCAGGAGTAGAGATTCACGCACCGGAAGATGAAATACCTTCCGTAGTCTCATTCACAATGGAAGAAGCACATCCACACGACGTCGCAGAAGTGCTTAACACCGAGGCAGTAGCAGTCCGTGCTGGACACCACTGCGCACAACCACAGCACCAGGAACTGGACCTTGCCGGAACAGTCAGGGCCTCACCTTACTTCTACAACACAGAAGAAGAAGTTGAAGAATTCCTCCAAGCAGTCAAAAAAGTCAAAAAGGTATTCTAAGATGAAGAAACTCAAAGAATTTCAGATTCACAGAAACACGGATGTGTCTAGACATGTATAGAGAAGAAATACTGGATCACTCAAAAAGGCCTCGAAACGAGGGAAAACTTGAACAAGAAGGTGTAGAGAGCGAAGGAAAAAACCCCAGCTGCGGAGACGAAACCGATATCTACCTGAAAATAGAAAATGGGGAAATCAAAGAAATCAAACACGAAACAGACGGATGCGCAATCTCAACAGCCTCCACAAGCATCCTCTCAAACAGACTAGTAGGCATGAGCACAGAAGAAGTGAAAGGCCTCGACAGCGACTGGGTACAGAACGAACTCGAAATAGACCTATCACCTATGAGAATCAAATGCGCCATGCTCCCAGTCAAAACCATACAGGAAGCCCTGAAAGAATAAATTTCTGAAATGCCAGATTACCACCTTGTCGCCGGAAACCTGATAGAAAAAGACGGAGAATACGCATTAGTCCAGGAAGGAAAGGAACACGTCAGAGGACAGTGGAACGTACCGGCAGGAAGTATAGAAAAAGAAGAAAATCCAAAGAAAGCTGCTGAAAGAGAAGCACTTGAAGAAACAGGCCTTGAAATAAAGCCCGAAGGCCTCGCAGGAGTATTCTTCGACCAAAGCGATTACCTGGATGCAACAGTTATCATCATCGTCTTCTACACAGAAGTGAAGGAAGACTACATCCTGAAGCCGGAAGATGAGGAAGAAATCCTGAAGACAGGTTTCTTTTCAAAACACGAGATCAAAGATATGGATTTGAGAACGCCTTTCATAATCAGAGCTATCGAAAACGCGGAAAAAGGAAAAATACAAGGCCTGGAAACGGTGAAAGACTACAGATGAGTATGGAAAAGATCAGAACGGAGGCCAAAAAATTTTTCGGGAACGTCGACCCTGCACACGACTGGAAACACGTCAGAAGAGTGGAAAACCTGGCGGAAAAACTGGCAGAGAAAGAAAATGCTGATAAAAAAGTGGTGAAGGCCTCTGTTCTACTCCATGACATCGGAAGAGAAAAGGAGGATGACGGCAAGATCAATGATCACTCCGAGTGGGGTGCGGAGAAAGCAGGAGAGATACTCGGAGGCCTTGAGTATAATCAGGAGTTCGTAGAAAACGTAAAACACTGCATCAGGAGTCACAGGTACTCAAAGAGTCCTGAGCCGGATACGCTGGAGGCAGAAGTTCTATCGGACGCTGATAACCTTGACGCACTGGGTGCAACAGGTATCGCAAGAACTTTTACCTACGGTGGAGAATATGAAAGAATTATCGCTGATCCAGACCTGCCGGCTGAAAAAGACGAAGAAGAGGGCGGTAGCAACTCTTTCAACCATTTACAGAAAAAGATCCTGAACCTGAAAGACAGGATGTATACGGATTCAGGCCTTGAGGTCGCCGGGGGAAGACATGACTACGTGGAGAAGTTTGTTGAGCGTTTCAGGGAAGAGACCCGGGGCGAGAAGTAAAGTCCAAGCCAACGGCCTTAAGAAATTTTAGGCACACCTAAACTGTATGAGTCCAAACTCAAACAGAGTTTATCGATACGCAGAAAACACAGAGGCGTCTTCAAATGACTCTTGAAGTTGAAAACTTGGAGGTTTCCGTCGAAGATGAAGAAATTGTTAGGGAGGTGTCCCTGGAGATTGAGCCTGGAGAGATCCACGCAATTATGGGGCCAAACGGCTCAGGAAAAAGCACTCTCTGCAAATCACTAATGGGCAACCCTGTATACAGTATCGACGGAGGAAAAATCCTCGTAGACGGAGAAAACGTTACAGACGAGGAAACTGATGAAAGAGCACGTGAAGGCCTTTTCCTTGGTTTCCAGTATCCTGCGGAGATCTCCGGTATAACTGTAGCGGAGTTCCTGAAGGAAGCAATTGATGCCAGAAGAGAAGAGGAAGGAGAAGAAGCCATGCCTCAGAGCGAGTTCAACGAACTTCTCAGGGAAAAACTTGAGCTTCTTGACATGGAAGAAGAATACGCTCGCAGATACCTGAACGAAGGATTCTCAGGCGGAGAGAAAAAGAGAAATGAGATCCTTCAGATGGCTGTTCTCCAGCCAAAGTACGCTATCCTGGATGAGATTGATTCAGGCCTCGACATCGACGCATTGAAAGTGGTGGCGAAAGGAATCAATGAACTGGCAGATGAAAATCAGGGAATCCTGATGATAACACATTACCAGAGAATCCTGGACTACGTCGAACCTGACAGAGTCCATGTCATGGTCGATGGAAAGATCGTGGAATCAGGCGGAGCAGAACTAGCGGAAAAACTGGAGAACGAAGGCTACGACTGGGCTAAAGAAATCAACGCCTGAAAAACCTTCCACCGCTCTACTACCGCGCTTTCAAGCTTTGCCCCCCTGTCTTCCTCGGTTCAGGATTTTTTGTAACCGGGTTTGGAGAAAAATTTTCTACCGGAAGTTGTGGCACAGTGGCCATTTGATTATAAGGCCGGTGAAACTAACATTGGAACAGGGGGAGAAGAGGGATGAAAGAAGTATCTTTTAGATGTGAAAACTGCGGGGAGAAAGTGGAGCAAAACATTTTACCGATGAAACACGCCGTACTTGGGAGCGCATACAAAATGAACCAGAAAGCGGAGTGCTGTACCAGTCCTGAATACACTGACGGACACGGGTACGTTGAGAGCACGGGAGAATCTCCTTGGAGCTTTATACCAAGGATAACTCCATGAAATCCCTATCCTTCAATTTTTAATACCAGATGCTCCTTCTCATAAGGATCAAGTTCGGTCTCATCAACTATCTCAAACTCTTCAGAGACCTTACCGCGGACATCACCAAATATCTCTTTCTTATCCTTTGAAGACGAAATAGAACGAGCCTTGACAGCCAGAAGGCCTTTACCACCTTCTCTCAGGAATTTTTCACAGTTCTTCAGGAACATCTCTGCCTGATCCCTCTGAGAGATATCCTGGAAAACCATATCAGCCTCATCCACATACTCGCTGTACTCCCCTGGTTTCCGCGCATCACCAAGAAAAGGAGCGATATTATCCCGTCGCTCAGACAGCTCAACAAGGCCTCTGATAACAGTATCAGAGTACTCAACGCCTAGAACAAAGCCTTCCTCAAGGATATCGGAAAAATGACTTACAGTAGTACCTGAAGCAGCACCCAGGTAAAGCACAAAATCATCCTGTTCAAGTCCCAGATCCATGCCTTTCCGGACAGCAGCACCGGCTTTAGACCGTGAGGCCTCCCAGCGCCGATACTCCACATCTCCGACCTGTAAAAGGCCTTCGCCGTAGACTTTTTTACCTGGATCAGCGTTTCTCGTATATATTTTCCCGTTACGTTCGTAGATCCCTGGCTGTATCTCTTCCATCTTCATCACTTACTTCAGAGTCTGGAACTTTTCACGACATTCCTCTCTGAGCTGTTCTCCCTTCTCCTTGTCGCCGTAATTATCCAGTCTTGCCGCGATCGAGGCCTTGTTCGCCAGGAAACGCGCCATCTTCCCTCTACTGTCTTCAGGAAGCTGGTTCACAAACTCGTGTTCGAATATGATTCCGTGTTTTGGAGGCGTGCCGTTCCCACGTAGATAGCGGAACAAGGCCTTTTCTGCGCCGAGCATCTGCACAGTCGAAGCGGGCTTCTTCGCCAGATCATCGAGGCTTCCTGCCAGGCCTACAAGCCTTGCTGCAAGGAGCGGATCAAGAAGTTTAGAGAGATTCGACATCTCCTCTTTTACCCCATTACTTACGTAGTTCTCTATCTGGTCTCTGAGCTTCATCCTGTCCGAGATGGACTTTACCATGTCCTCAATCATTTTTTCATCTTCCTCAGTCAATTCCATCCCTGTCGAAGCAGCTGCCATATCGGAAAAGGCCTCTAATTCGTTTCTGTTGATACCTCTGGACAGTATCTTGACAAAATGTTCGTTGTCGCTGATCTCTTCATCCAGTTCAGGAAAATGCAGAGAATACCAGTCCCTCAACCTCTCAACTTCAGTGTTTATATTATCATTTAGCTGATCGAGCTGTTTGACCGCCTTGACAAGAATCCTGTCCCTGTCAACTTCGCTTCTTAGCTCCTCCTTAGTGTCCGAAAGAGCTTTTTCACGCAGTTTCTCTTTATCCATGGCCTATTCTGCCTCCGGCACTTCGAGGCCCATCATCCTGAGCTTCAGGTCCAGAACTTTCTCGATGCGATCCATTTGCTCCGCCAGCTCTTCCAGATCAGAGGTCTGGTAGGCCTGGATAAGATAACGCTCCTGTGAACGTGAGAAAGGCTCCCAGTCAACCTCGTGAAGCTCAGATTCTTTGTTCATAAACTCTTCCATCTCCTCATTGCTCATCTCGGATCGGTTGTTCTTCAGAAACTTGATCTCCTCCATACTCCACTCACCGGAGGTCTTCTTTGAGGCCTTCTGCTCGACTTTCTCATCGAGGCTGTTCCTCTTTGTATTTAATTCAGGTCTCTGAGGCCTCTCCTCCTCGAAAGGGTCGTCTCCGGTTTCAAGCTGGTGTTCGATAGCTTCTTTCGCCCTGTCAACAAGGAAATCCTTCCGTGCCTCATCATCCATCTCCGGACTTTTATCTTCCATAACTCAAACGTTATCTTCCAAACTTCAAAAATGTGGAACCTGAAAAATTCAAGGCCTCCACAGAAATCATAGCTATTTAAGAAAATAACCAAACATTGTGAATGTAGTTACCAGGAACTTTCGACTGACTTATTATACAGTAAGAGAGTGATCCTAAGCGGCGTTGGTCCAGTGGCTAAGACACGTGCTTGCCATGCGCGTAACCGGGGTTCAAATCCCCGACGCCGCAACTTTTCAACTCGGTTAACGGAAAAAGTTTTTTCGAGTTTAAGTCCAAGATATGATTCTCCAGGTTTTTCTGCTAGGTAAGGCTTTTTACTATCTTGCTGAACCATGTTTCACCGGCGAGTTTCCTGAGTTTTTCGAGAGCTTCTTTCTCCTCCCGGAGATTGTCTTTCAGAAGATTCTCTATATCGTCGTCTACTGCCAGGTCATCGACTATCCTGATCAGGCTGTTGTAGGTGGTTATCTCCATCTGCTCTGTTTTTATCGCTGCATCAAGGAAGGCGATGTTAAGCATATCTGTCTCGTAGATATCCTCGTTCAGCTGTTTTATCTCCCTGAAATGGCCGTGGAAATCGGCAGCACGGTGGCCTTCTATCTCCTCACCCAGTTTCTCAAACACTTTTTCAAGTCTCTCCACCTGATCCACAGTTTCCCTCCTGTGTTCCTGGAGAGCCTCCGCCAGATCATCATTAGTGACCTCACCTGCCAGACCATCCAGCTCATCCCGAAGCCTCTGTTCAAGGTAATAAATAGATTTCAGGTTGTGGACAAACAGGTCATGAGCAGTTTTTATCTCTGTCATCTTTCTTCCACCTCCTACCTAAAAAATACTCATTTCAGACTAAAAGCAAAGTTCCAGTAAAACAAAATATTGCATTCCTCAAGGTCAAAAAAAGGCCTCTGCAGGAAAATCCGCCAGGTTTTTTAACGAGTTCACAGAACCTGTATCTATGGAGAAAGGAGAGTTAACCATCCCTGTAATACCTGTACTTCTAGCACTAATCCTTATCGGAGGCCTTGGATTCTACCTTTTAGCTGGTGGCGGAGCTTCAGAGTCTGAAGGCCTCGAAGCAGTAAAAAACACAGAATCGTTCCAGAGACTTCAACAGGAAGGCGAAGTACAGCTCAGAACCTACAATATAACCAGTGAAACAGTTTCTTTCTCACGAGAAAACGATTATCCTTACAACTGGACTGGAAGCAGCATAGGAAACAGAAGATCTACTTTCACATTGGCCGCAGACTTCGCAAGTTTCGATCAGATCGAAAGCACTATGGTACTCGCAAACAACAGCAGAAGTGCCTATATCTACCAGTTGGAAGATGGTGAAGTAATTAATACAGTCTCAGGCCTGGAGCTTATGAACGAAATAAACCAGAAGGAAGTAGAACAAGAAAGAAGAGAAACGTGCAGGGCTTCAGAGATAACTGTAGAAGAGGCCTCAGTCCAGGGAGAAGAACTCTCAGTTAATGTTTCGAACAACGATGGGAACCCGCCAGATGGGTCTATGTCAACGTAACCACGGGCGGAGATAAGCTCAAAGATGATAAAATCATAGGACAAGGTAAAAGCTATGAGTTCACCTTTGAAGAGGTAGACGCAGAGAATGTGCAACGAATTAACCTTAACTCGGAAAGATGTGGATACAGCGAGACAGTAAACCAGTTACCAGCAGAATAAAAGATACTGGGAAGACGAAGAGGATTTAACTTTCCAGCTTAAAGACCTTTTTCATGTTGATTGAGGATGCGGTCTACGGCGATAGAGAAATAGAGGAAGAAGTTCTGAAAGAGTTGATTGATTCAAGGCCTTTCCAGCGGTTGAAGAATATCCATCAGGCAGGGCCTCAACCGTTTTTCATGGATAAGTATCCTATGACTCGTTACGAACATTCTCTAGGTGTGATGCTTCTTCTGCGCGACCACGGTGCTTCTCTGGAGGAACAGATCGCAGGCCTTTTACACGATGTTCCGCACACCGCGTTCTCGCATATGGTTGATTTTGTCTATGATACTGATGAGCATGATTATCACGACCGCTTCCTGGAGAAAGTGGTGAAGGACTCTGAGATACCGGAGATACTGGAAAAACATGGCCTTGACGTGGATTATATACTTGATGAGGAGAACTTCGGGCTTCTTGAACGTGACGCGCCAGATTTATGTGCGGACAGGATTGATTATTTCCTCCGTGACTCGCAGAGATACGGTGACTGGAAAGTAGATCATTTCGCGGATTCACTAACGTCTGTCGGAGGCATGTTCGTCCTTGACGATAGGGAGCTGGCGATCGAGTACGGAAAAAAGTATGCAGAGGCCGATGAAGAATGGTGGGCGAACCCGAAAGAAGTCATCTTGACCGAGATATTTGCGAAAGCTGTAAAAGAGGCCTTGGAACAGGATGTCTTGACAGAGGAAGAGCTTTTCGGCACCGATGAACAGGTAATGGAGAAGCTGAGAAACTCTGATAACAAGCTGATACAGGAAAAGCTCGAGCTTCTGGACAACGGCTTTGAGATCGAGCTGGAGGCTGAAAATCCTGATATGGAGGTCACAACGAAAGCCCGTGCCGTCGATCCTCCTGTAACTGTAGACGGAGAAGTCAGAAAGGCCTCAGAGTTCTCAGATGAACTGAAGAAGAGGATCAAGGAGCATAAGGAGTTCGTGAAATCAGGTTACAGCGTAAACATCAAAGAGAAGTAATCAACCAGAGATGAGTCCTTAGACTCATCAAGTACTCCCAATTGCTACGGGAATTGCTTTAGAATCCTCCTGCCATTCCTGGTAGGTGTCCTATTTCGTTTCTTGCTTCGTCGCTCATTTCTTCTGGTGTCCAGCGCGGTTCGAAGGTAAGTTCTACGTCTACTTCGTTGACGCCCGGAAGGCCTCCGACTTCCTGTCGTACCATCTCGTCGAATACGCTGTGGAGCGGGCATCCAGGAGTTGTAAGAGTCATAAGGATTTCTACCCTATCGTCTTCTATGTCTATTTCTCTCACAAGGCCTAGATCTACTATGTTTATATCGAGTTCCGGGTCAATTACTTCCCTGAGCTGTTCCTCGACTTCTTCCTCTGTCGGCATATCAGTTTTTTGTATAGCAAGTTATTTCAACTCTACAGTGTCCAGACCACCAGGAGTATGTAGAACAAAGCAAGAGTTAGAGGTATCAGTCTTACCAGTATGTTAATACTGAAGATCAGTGAGGCATAGTCTTCTCTTAGAAGATTCATTCTGTCTGCTTTCCCATGTGCAAGGCCTATAGAGGCCTCTGATGTATTCGAGGAGGCTTCTTTGACTGTTTCTCTGATCCTGTCTTTGTCTACTTGTTCTTTTGTCGCCATCTCGTGTATGCTGCTGTGTGTATCTGTGCTGAAAAGCAGTACTTCATCAAAGCCTTCCCTGAATTCTTCTCTGAGTTCTCTCAGGTTCTTCGAGGAGCCGTTACCTTCTATGCCGTAGAGAACTGTTCTCTGTCCATCGACTTCTTCTACAATGCTCATGACCGATGGATCTCCAATCTCCATTGTGAAGCCAGCGCTGTAACTGTACTGTTCCAGGGAGTCAAGTTCCTCGAGGAATTCCCTCATTTGTTTTCTGGTTTTCTCGGCTACAGACGTTCCGTAGTACATGTTTTCTCTATCGCCTTCGTTGAAGTCGTCGTTGTGGAGATCGACTACTGTAACTTTTTTAAGATCCACTAGGTCGCGGAATACCGCGATTTCATAGTCATCGAAGTTCTCTATCTCCAGGAAAACTATTTTTTTGTCGCCGAAGGCCCTTCCGTAGAAAGTTGTGCTTCCAAAGCTTTTTTTGATCATCTTCGATGCCTTTCCACTGTTTTCAGGCCTTTTCATCGCATTGACAATCTTTCCTGTGTCTCTTGGATCCGCTGGATCTGACTGATGTGTTGATGGGACGTGGAAGAAAAATCCTTCTCCTTCGTCTTTGTTTATCAGGTCTATGATATGTGTCGTGATTTTTCCTCCTCCGAAACCTTCCAGGGGGCCTGGATGTATCCATGGGATCGAAACTGTCAGGTCTGAGGCCTTGTTTTTGATGGAAAGAGTTTGTACGTCTGGTTCTGCGGGGAATCCGAGGTCTAGTGCTTCCTGTCTTTTCTGTAGGAGGCCTGATGCTAGTTGGATGACGGAGACGTTGGCTACGTTGCTTCCTATAAGGTAATCGAAGATTGCGAACGATATCACCAGTAGAAGGCCCATTACCAGCAGGAACCCGAAGTTGAGGATGTACAGGCTTAAAGGTATCTGGAGGTATCTTCCGAGGAAGAGGTGGAACGATGCAAGTATCATTACAGGCTGTACCAGGCTGATAAGGCCTACTTTTCTGAGATACTGGTATCCTACGGAGATAAGGAGTATGAAGAAGTTCGAGAGGTAGACTGTCATCAGGCCCAGCCAGATTATATTCCAGGTGGTGACTATATTTGTCGAAAGGGAGAGTAAAAGACTGAATACCAGTAGTATTGCCTGATTACACGTCGCCAGGAAGTAACCCCATTTTCTAGGATAATCAGGCAGGATGCGGTAAAGCACCTCTCCAGAAACCGCTGCCGGGGCAATATAGACGAAAAACGCCAGGAAAGGCATAACCACAAGGCTGAGAGATCTTCCTGCAAACGCTGAAAATGAAACATGAGTAACAGCAGCATAGACCGATCCAAGGCCTATTATAGCTGCCAGAATCTTCCTGAGCTCAGGAATCCTGAATATTACCTTCTTGAAGACATCAACGTTGTCAGTTCCCATCCTAGCACTTTCCTGAAAGTTCTTACCAGCTTTTCACCGGGAAAAACAGCCCTTCTATAATGAAGGCCTTCTCCCGGGTGTTCCTGTACAGGTAACTGTTCGATACACTATTATTAATCAAACGTATCTCACCCAGAAAATCTTTTTCGGCCAGGATTGTTACCTGAGGTCCTGTGAGACCATTTCTGCGATCTGATCTGCTCCGTTCTCCCGTGGCTCAGGCCTTTCAACCTCTTCAACATCTTCCATTATATCTCCAGAATACATCTTGAAACCATCGTGATCCTTGAGAAGTTTGGCTACTCCTTTCTGTTCCGAGGTCTGGGGCATCATTACTACAGATGTACCGGCGACCGAGGCCTCCATCATCGTTGAGTAACCCGCACAGATCACGACATCGGCTTCGGAGATAAAAGGCTGAAGCGAGGGCTGTAGCTCCCATTCATCAGAACCGACAACCTTCACTTCATAGTCCTGTTTCAGTTCTTTGATGAATCTTTCCTCCATCTCAGCTGCTTCCGTCGGCACTACAAGAATGTCAAACTCCAGATCCATCTCCTCCCCCTTCGGTGCAAGAGGCCCTACGCAGGTCGCTTCTTCAGGACTGAGGCCTTCCCAGATAACAGGATAGAAAAACTCTTCGTTCCTCGGGATCACCAGTCTGTTGATTATCCATGTAGCCCAGGACTCGAACCTGTCCTCAGGAACCTGATGAGTTACATGGCTGACAGTATAAAATTTTTTTCCCTCCAGGTAGGCCGCTATAAGGCCTGAAGGATCATCTGTGATTACTGCGTCGTGTTCCTCTTTTCTTATCCATTTTCTGAGGTCTTTGATTCTTTTTATCGGATCTGTGAATGTGTAGAGGCCTGCTTTGAGTATGTTCTGTTCTATCCTTGTTCTCATATCGGTTACGCGTGGTTTGTAACTTGATAGGCCTCTCATTTCAAGGAATTTTTCGCCCGGGCCTCCGCCTGTCATTTTGAACTGTATATTTTTTTCTTCCAGGCGCTGTGCAATTGCCAGCATCCTCATTGCGTGTCCTGAGCCTTCGCAGTTGTATATTATCCCGATTTTAGAGGTCATTCAGAAGGTCCTTCCTGATGAAATTATAAAAAAACTTCATTCCAGTTTATCTCCATGGTAGATCAAGCAGATATCTGTGTAATAACTCCTACTATCAGAAACCCTGAGTTTGTCAGAGGATATATTGAGAACGCTCGTGAAAACAATTTTGATACTGAAAGACTTTACCTCGTCCTTGTAACAGAGGACTTCAACGACAGGGAAGCGATGGTCGAGATGCTGGACGATCTCGGAGTCGAAGGAGAAGTCTTCAACGGCTCTGACAGAGAGGCCTGGTACGAGGAAAACGATATCTCGGAGTACTCGGATGTCGTTCCCGCGGCTTCTCACGCAGAGACCAGCTTCGGACTACTTTTCATGTGGGCGCATCCACAGTTCGAGTACGGAATCTTCCTAGACGACGATACACAGCCACACGAAGACTTCGACTTCTTCGGAGCACACCTCGATCACCTAGACTCGAAGAAAACTGTTGAACACGTTTCAAGCGACAAAAAATGGGTTAACGTACTCTACCAGAACATTGATAGACACGACCTATATCCACGAGGATACCCGTACAGCGCGATGGACGAAAACGTTGAGACAGAAGAGAAAGAGACTAATGAAATAATCGCAAGCCAAGGCCTCTGGACCAACATTCCTGACCTTGACGCAGTGAGAATTTTGATGGACGGAAACCTGGAAGGCCAGGCAGAGACACTGACCAAGAAAGAGGATTTCACACACAACTTCGCAGCAGAGGACGGAAACTACCTTACAGTCTGCTCGATGAACCTCGCGTTCAAGAGAGAGGTCATCCCGGCATTCTACCAGTTCCCTATGGACGACAACGAATGGGACATCGGACGCTTCGACGACATCTGGTCCGGATTAACGCTGAAAAAAGCAGCTGACATGCTGAATAAAAGCCTGATCAACGGCTATCCACTCTGTGAACACAACAAAGCCAAAAGATCAACCTTCGGAGACCTCAACAACGAAGTACCAGCTCTAGAACTCAACGAACACTTCTGGGAAGCACTTGAAGAAGCACCTGACCAAGCAGAAGACTACTTTGAGGCCTACGAGGAGATGATCAAAGCCGTAGACAACTTCGACTTCTCTGACTACGCGAACGCTGACTTCATCGACTTCACGGTCAAGCATATGAAGATGTGGCTTGAGGCAATCAGAGCGCTTCAGGAACAGCGAGAGGTCTGAAGAAGGCCTTTTCGCTTCTTCGTCTTATTTTTTAGTTGAATTCTCTGTTTTTTGATGCATATGTTGTCAGGTGCCTTGAGAAACCTGTTTTGACGTTGTAGCCTTTTTCGGAAAGTTTTGCCTCTATTTCATGGTATGTTTTGTTACCTTCTTCATCGAGGTGGTATGTGGCGATCTCAAAGTCCGGTTCTGTTTGTTCCAAAGTTTTTTCTGCGCCTTCGAGAGCTTCTGTCTCTGCTCCTTCTATATCCATTTTTACCAGGTCAGGCCTTCCGTGTTCTTCTGTTACTGAGTCAAGTGTATCGAGCTGTATCGTTATTTCTGCTTCTTCTTTGATCCTGGAGGCCATTCCCAGGGCCTGGTCTCTTTCGAAGCTTTTCTGGTCTTTTTCCTTCCACAGGCCTACCTCTACTACTTCTACTTTTTCTTGTACGTTGTTGAGTTCCAGGTTTTTCCTGAGCTGGTCTGCGTTTTCAGGGTCTGGTTCCAGTGCTATTACTTCTGCTCCTCTTTTCGCTGCGATTATCGCCAGTGCTCCTGGAAATGCTCCTGCATCAAGAAGTCTGTCCGTGTTTTCGAGGTCTAATTCTTTTGTGTAGCCTTCAATAGGACTATGTATTATTATATCGGTGAAGTGGAACTGATGTGTCATCTCGACCTCTACACCGTCTAATTCTTTCATATATCCGTTCTCTGTTTTTTCGAGGAAGATGCCTGTGAAGTTACTGGAGAAAAAGTCCACTATTCTGGTAAATGTTTTACTGTCGGCCAGTTTTTCTCCGATGATGTCTGCTTTATCCCATATTCCTAGACTTGGCATAAGTATATCTCCAACCTGGTGAATTAAAAAATAGTCCTTTCAATCTATTCTCCTTCAACGATGTCCACGAAGGCCTCTGCCCCGTTCTCATACTTCGGTTCGTTACATGAATTCTCCAGACAGTTTCTTACTGATTCGAGAGCTTCCTCTGAGGAATAGACTGTTTCAAGGCCTTTGATATCTCTCTGTTCTATTCCACGGGCTATTCCGTCCTGTAGGAACAGGTGTGGATACATGATGCAGTGTGTGCTTCCGACTACAGAGTCCGCGATCGATGAGAATCCTGTACATACTGTGCATTTTGCTGCGGATGTCTTTGGTGTCATACAGGCCTCTGTCTCCCAGTCATCTGCCCCTACCATCTCTGTGCTGTATCCTTCTGCTTCAAGCTTTTCTCTCATCTCCTGGAACTCCTCTCCGAATGTTCCTGGCATAAAAAGTACGTCGTAAGGTTCTACCTCTCCATCTCCCTCCTGTGCAAGGGGGCCTACTCTTTCATAGCCCTTCTCTGCCTCTTCCTCAGGCCAGAGCGATGTGAGAATGATTTTCTCTCCGAACGTAAGTGTGAACCTATCGTATATTCTATAGAGCGATGATAATGGGAAGCTGAACATCTCTGGCTTCCAGTTCTCTATCCTGTAGTATTCTATACCCTGTATGGAAGCAGCGAGAAGGCAGAGCATATCATCCGTAACGACTTTATCCGGCTCCTCTTCCTTCAGCCAGGAGTACATGGCTGCGAACCTCTTGATCCACTGCGGGACCGTATCTGTCAAGGTATGAAGAACCAAAGATCCGGAATCAGGGAAAATCTCGAACTCCGGCATATCCTCAAGTTCAAAACCGTTCATATTCAGAAATTTCTCCCCGAAACCACCACCGGCCATGATAAGCTCGTGGCCTCTATCCTCAATCTCCTGGGCTATCGGAATACTTCTCGCCGCATGACCCGTAGTATCAGGCCAGTAAACGAGAGCTATCTTCTTACCCATACAACAAACCACATCATAAAATCCTTTTAAGCCAAACGGAGAAAAACAGGAAAAACACTGTAAAAAAGGCCTAATTCTCTAGGAGAACATCTGCAACCTCAGGAGCTCCATTGTCAAACTCAGGCCTCTCACTATCTCCTTCACAAACCTCTATAGACTTCTCTACCGCCTCGTCTACAGAGTAAGCTGTCGAAACCCCTTTTATATCACGGCTGTCGATCTGCTTCGTGAGAAGCTCCTGCATCTGTAGATGCGGGAACACCACGCACGGAGTACCAGCGACAACCGTGTCAGCAATCGATGAGAATCCTGTGCATACGACACAGTCCGCTGCTTCCGTGTAAGGCGTCATCGAGGCCTTTGTCTCCCAGCTGTCGTCTCCGACTGTCCTCACGTTAAGGCCTTCGGCCTCCAGCAGTTCTCTTACTTCCCCGAAGCTTTCTCCGAATGATCCGGGTATGAGAAGTACGTCATAAGGTTCTACCTCTCCATCTCCCTCCTGTGCGAGAGGATTAACGTGTTCTACGTCCTTTGCTCCTGATTCATTGCTCCAGAGTGTTGTGAAAAATATTTTTTCACCTCTAAACAGGGAGAATTTGTCAAATAACTGGGCTGCGAGTTTTTCTGCGCCTGAGAAGAACTGAGGCCTCAGGTGGTTTACTGTGTAGAGATCGTAGTTGAGCAGTGTTGCTGCGAGTATAACTGTGTGGTCATCCGTCACGACTTTGTCAGGGTCTTCGTTCCTGAGGAAGCTTACAGAGGTCTTGAAACGTTTTACTGCGGAAGGTATTACCTCCAGGAGGCCTCTTTTGATTATTGATACAGGTGATTTGCTTATTACAGGTATTGTCGAAAAGTGATAGTCTTCGTGGCCGAATCCGTTCATCTCTGCAAATCTCTGGCCTGGACCTCCGCCGTCCATAACTACTTCGTGTCCTCTGGATTCCAGTTCCTGAGCGATCGGGATGCTCCTTGCGGCATGTCCTGCGCCCTGGCACCAGTAGATTATCCCTACTTTCTCTGCCATATCCAAAAAGTTACCGTGAACCTTGAAATATCTGGTACTTCTACCCGAAGTCGGGGCCTTAGCATCAGTTAAGAGGAAAAAAGGTTTACGCTCCCCAGTTTCTGTGGACGTTATCTGAAAAATATGTGGGAACATTATATTATTCATAGTTCCAGATATTTCGAGGTGAGGAGATGAAGTCATTGCTTTTCAAGGCTAAGGACAGCAAATTTCTCTGGTACGGGATAACCACAGTCATATTTGCGGGTCTGATCTATTTCGCCGATGTCGGAGACTTTGTAGAGGCGATAAGGAGTATCGACCCATTCTATATGTTCCTGGCGTTTATCTCAGGCATGTCGTTTTTCCTTGTCTTCGGCTATATCTACCACAGCTTTTTCCAGCAACTGGGCTTCAATTCCAGCAGGATGAACTCGCTGAAGCTGTTTATGGCAGGTAACTTCATGAACTCGATCACACCGCTGGGCCAGCTGGGAGGTGAACCGTTCATGGCATACGTGGTCTCAAGTAACACCGAGGCCACCTATGAGAAAAGCCTTTCCACAGTTATGTCGGCAGACATAATAAACGCCATACCATTCGTAACATACGCATCAGCAGGGATAGTTTACATAATACTGTTCAGCACTATAACAGAAGCCATCAAAACAGGTATCTACGCAGTAATACTGCTGAATATTCTACTGGTAACTACAGCATACCTGGCATGGTTCAAAACCGATAAAGTAGAGGCTAAAATCCATGAAGCACTTGATTACGTAGGAGACAAGATAAAATATACGGAAAAAGTCGTTCCTCCTTTGAAAGAGAGGATAACAGAGACAAGGAAGGCCTTTCAGAAAGCCGGTGAGGACAGGCGGCATCTTCTCAAGGTAACTTTAGTAACTCATATCGCTCCGGTCGTACAGCTTCTTTCACTGTATTTCATCCTTGTAGGCCTTGGATTGAATCCTCACTTCGTAGGAATTTACTTTACCGTGGTACTGGCAGCGATCGCAATGTTTTCGCCAACTCCGGGAGGTTCAGGCACGTTCGAGGCAGCATTCTCGGGCCTACTGCTCGCTTTCTTCCCTGAGACAATAACGGCTGCTACTGCTGTAGCAGCATCAGTGCTCTTCAGGTTGACAACTTACTGGCCAGGCCTTCTTCTGGGTTACCTGGCTCTGCTGGATCTGAAACGGGGGAGAAAAACTAGATGACATACAGTTATCTGCTCGCGGGAGAGAACCTGGAGCTTGCTGAAGCAGAACTGGAAGGGTTCCTGGCATCACAGGGCCTTGAAAAAAACACGGAGAGAAAGGAAAGGCTCGCATTTACCGAGTCCGAGCCAGGACAGCTGAAACGCCTCGCCCTCACACATGAGATAACAGAAGTACTGAACAGAACGAATACGGATGATTTGAAGATAGATTACAGGCCTGAAAATAGCTACGCAGTCCGTGCAAAAGACATGACGGGAAAGGAAAGGAAAGAAGAAGTTGAAAAAAAGATAGGGGAAAAAATAGGTGCAGAAAATAATTCTGTAGATCTTGAAAGGCCTGAAGAAGTTATCAAGGCCTATATCTTCGAGGAAGAAGTGATAGTAGGACGTCTGGTTCAGGATATCGACAGAGGGCTTTTCGACAAGAGGAAGAACCAGGACAGGCCTTTTTCATCTCCTGTTTCCCTCGATCCTGTTCTCGCCCGGGTCCTGGTGAATCTTTCGGAGGTCTCGGCCGGCGAGTCTGTTCTGGATCCTTTCTGCGGTACAGGAGGCATCTTGATAGAAGCAGGTCTCTGTGGCTGTGCAGTGGCCGGAACCGATGTGAAAGAGGTGATGGTGAGAGGTACGAGGAAGAACCTGGAGGAATACGGGATTATCGCCCATGATATAAGGGAAGAAAAAATTTCAGAGGCCTCTGAAGTCTTCGAGAAAAGTTTCGATGCAGTTATAACAGACCTTCCGTACGGTAAGGCCTCCAAGGAAGAGAGCAGGCCTCTAGAAGAGTTCCTGGAAGTTTTCCCGGACCTGACCGGTGGAAAAGCTGTTTTTATGTATAATGAAGAGAAGTTAGGCGGTTTCGAGGCAGATTTTGAGATTTATGTGCATGGAAGTCTGACGCGTTATATTTTTGTCCAGTGATCCTGTTCCTGTTCGAAGTCTCCGTATTCGTTGTGGAAATCTTCTGTGTAAGGGCCTATGACTCCTCCATTTCTTGTTTTGACGTATCTCTGACTTGTTGGGGCGAGATCCAGACTGTAGACATCAGTTTGGAAGACATCAGGCATCTCAACAGTCTTCTCCGGCTCCATTCCAGGCCTTAATTCGTCCGCTCTAAGAATATCTCTGTAGACATCCCAGTGGCCTGATTCCTTTCTCATACCTACTTCGCCGTCATCGTAGGCTACGACGTTGAGATTTCCGTCTTCCTCTCCCAGAAGGATAAATACATCTTCCTGTTCAGCGAATTCTGTGGCTCTTGAGGCAACCTGCCTGGCAAAAGTCTTGGGAGCTTCCATGCCCTCGGCTCTCCTGTTAACACCATGCAGATCAGGGCTTTGATCCAGCATAAAAAAATCATCTAGATTGCCTCTGATCCTTGCCTCATGAGCATAATCTTCTATATCTGACTCGGAAAAATCCTCCAGACCCATGTTATTACCTTGTAATCAAAACTATATATCTGTTTCGGTAAATATCAAGTTTGTTTTAAACAGTTTGACAGCAAAAAGACAGATATGGACGTATGGACTATCGGCTCCTCAAGCGCGGTACCAAGCAGAAAGAGAGGCCTCCCGGCCAACATGATAAACTTCAAGGGAGAACGCATCCTCTTCGACTGCGGAGAAGGCGCACAGAGAAAGATAATGCAGGAGAAGATGGGCCTGATGAAAATCGACCGGATCTTCATAACTCACTGGCATGCAGACCATTTTTCAGGTCTTCTAGGCCTTATACAGACTCTTGAGATGGAGGGAAGGGAGAAACCGCTGTACATCTACGGTCCTCCAAGAACCGGGGAGTTTACGGAGAGAATCCTGGATACGGGTTACTTCTCCCGGAGCTACGATATTTTTACAGAGGACCTGGTCGAGGGAGACGTTATTGTGGGCGAAGGCTACGAGGTAAGGCCTTTCGAGGTCGAACACTCCGTGAACGCTTTTGGATTTGTCTTTGAGGAAGATTCAGAGGTGAAAGCAGATAAAGAGAGGATGGAAGAACTAGGTCTCGGTGCTTCGCCGAAGATCGGCGACCTGAAGAACGGTGAGACTGTAGAGATAGATGGTAGAACTGTGAGGCCTGAAGAAGTTGTTAAAGAAGTTCCTGGCCGTAAAGTTGTTTATTCTGGGGATACTGCGAAGTGCGATAACCTTGTTGAGAACGCTGAAGACGCTGATTTACTGATTCACGAGGCTACGTGTATGCATGAGATGATTGAAGACAGGAAAGGTCATACTTCAGCTCTTCAGGCAGGTGAGATCGCCGATGAAGCTGATGTTGATAGACTGGTATTAACTCATATTTCGAGGCGGTATCAGGGGCGTGAAGATGAACTTGTTGAGGAAGCCAGGAAAGTTTTTGAGGCCTCGGAGCTTGCTGTTGACGGGGAGAGTCTGGAGATCAGTCCTCACAGGCCTGAGGAATAATTTTTTGTTGGAAAAGAAAAAAGAAGGGGAAAAGTTTATTCGGCGCCTGATTGGTAGAACAGGTAGAATCCGTATGCAAGCATTGCAAAGGAGTATCCTGCCAGTCCGTGGAAGAACATGTACCAGAAGCTTGGACTGATTCCCCATGAAAGGAATGCTGCTTCAGCACTTTGAGCTGCGAAGTGCCAGTTCATGTGAACAGGGAATAGAACCAGGTTGATGATGAGGCCTGCGCCTATGAAGTCCAGGTATCTTGCGATATCTCCTCCCCAGAGGCTTCTTGCCTTGTAAAGGAAGTAGATACCGGGAAGGATAGGTGCTACCATCAGATAGGTGAGCATCATTTCCGCTTTCATTCCGAGGATTCCTAGCTGTCCTATAACTGCTGCGATCAGGCCTAGAGCTACTCCTGTTCCGATGAGGTACTTGTCCTTCTTCTCCAGGTTGGCTATAAGGCTCACTGTTTACCACCTTTCCAGAACAGGTATAGTCCGTAACTGATCATGATGAACACCCATATACTGGCTATGTGCTGCCAGAGGTAAACTGAAGCTGTGTTGACAGGTCCTATCATGTGGATACCTGAAAGATGCCCGTAAACGTGAGGCACCAGTGTCAGGGAGTAGTAGGCAAGGCCTATACCCATGATGGAGATATATCTTGCCACATCTCCGCCTAGCATATCCGTAGCTTTGTAGATGAAGTAAACCGCTACAAAGCCGAAGATCGCTGTCACGATATCTCCCAGGATTTCAATAATCCCTGGGAACTGTAATAGATGTGAAAGAACTGACAGCACTAGGACGAATGCAAGGCCTCCTGCGCCGATAATCCAATCTCTCTGTGTATGTTTAGCCATGTCTATCCAGGTAATGGAATATCCTGACTAGAATATAAAACAAAGCCTCCGATACCGAAAATCCTGCTGATAAGGCCTTCCGAAGAACCTTTCTCCTCACTGCTTTGAGGCCTTACGTCTTCCGGTACGAGATCAAGTTCTTCATCCTCAACATCTGAGAAGGCGCCTTTTATCTTCTGGTCGGCGACTGCCTTACCCATGTAGTCCTCGTAGTTTTTCACGAGTATAGTCAGTGCCTTTCTTCCTGTACCGTAATAGGCCTTGACCTCTCCATCAGGCATTATCTGGAGCGGTGCTTTTCTCGCGTATTTGAGGCCTACATCATCTCCCATGAAAGAGCACATTGTGTCTATAACAGAACTTATAGCGTCAAGGTAAAATTCCTCGTGTTCTGTGTAGTCTCTGAGGGTTTCGAGCGCGTCTTCTCCCGTTCCATAGAAACCCTGGACTTCTCCCTCTGCATCTATCCTTATAGGCGCTCTACGAGCCCATTTTATAGCTGTTTCCTCTCCCAGCTGTTCTTTCTGTTTATCAATTATATTCTGGATAGATTCAATGTAGTATTCCTGCCTGTCCTCATCCTCTGGATCACCTTCCTCATCCGGCATACTATTAGACTTCTGTATCAGTCTTTTTGTTTACTTCGGATAAGACGGGACCAGATTCAAGAGAAAAAAGAGAAAGAAAAAGGGATTGAAGGCCTATACTTTACTGAGCCATTTCCCAGAAGGTGTAGAACGCGTAGGTTACGATTGCAAGGCCTACGAAGTTGGCCAGGCCGAACAACATGCTCCAGAAGCCTGTTGTCATGCCTAACCACTCTGGACTGCCGACTGTACTCCATGTGTAGGAAGGCCAGTAGGCCAGGACGAATACCAGTAGTCCTATACCCAGAATCTCCAGGTTTCTTGCTGTTTCTCCGCCCAGTTCATCCCTTGCCTCGTAAATGAAGACAAGGCCTCCTGCTACTGCTGCAAATGTGAGGAAGTCGATGAATGCGTCCGCTGCTGGTTCCAGACCCATGAACTGTGCCCACAGGCCTGCCAGTACTGAGAATGCAAGTACCCCTGCTACGACAAGTTTGTCGCTATGCCTCATTTATGCGTTCACCTCCTGGCTCATCTCCCAGAACCGGTAGAAACCGAAGGAGACAAGGCCAAATACTGCTGCCGTGAGCGTGTGGAAGAACACGTTCCATGCACCTGTTGTGAAAACTCCGAAGATGCTTGATGCTGCTCCTCCTAAGGCCTCTGCGTGGTAACCCATCTTGTGAGGCCACCAGGTCACGGCATAGATCAGGAATCCTGTAGCTACGACTTCGAGATTCTGTACGATCTCTCCACCGAGCAGGTCCCTTGACAGATAGACAAACACAATGCCTACAAGGATTGTTAGTACTGTAATCCTTGGAAGCCATGTAGTGATTGTTCCTGCCAGAGACGCGTTTATGATTCCTGCTTCTGTGGCGAAAGCTCCTAGAAATGAAAGAAGGATTCCGCCACCGATAATTCCATAATCCTGACTATTGAGATTCAAACTTCAAATCCACCTAATTATGATACAGTGTTCGAACATAAAAAAGTTTTTCAGAACCGGAGACAGCTATTCCCCTTTGATCTGCTGGACTATTGAACCTATCACTCCTTTCTGATCATCTTTAGGCCTCATATAATCAGGCAGTTGCTCGTAGTTCTCCTCAGAAATATTCTTGCTTACCGTCCTTCTCATCTTTCTTCGGGCAACAGCATCACCCCACACTTCACCGTATTTCCGCAAAATCGTTTCCAGTACATCCTCTCCCTTTCCGTAATAACCTGTTATATCTCCGTCTTTATCCATCTCCAGTGGTGTTCCTCTTGCCTTCTGGAGGGCTACCTGTTCTCCAAGCATCTTCTTCTGGTCCTCTACCAGGTCCTTCATCAAATCAAGGTAAAACTCATTGTTGTCGTCCAAACCTTCTGTCATTTTCGTTTCATCACCTTTCATCGTTACCAGTATATCTCAGGCCTTCTTCCAGAACAGGTGGAACCCGTAGGCCGATACAGCGAAAGCCAAAATGGTGAGTCCATGGAATACTGTTATCCAGGAAATCGGAGACATTCCAAACCACTCCGGATTACCTCTAACATGCCATCCGATATGAGGAATCCATGCGATCATCAAAATCGCGAGGCCTGTACCTATGAGCTGAAGATATCTTGCCAGCTCGCCAGCCCATGACTGAATTGCTTTATGGATAGAAAACAGACCATAGAGTATGAATGCTGCAACTATCAGCCTTGAATAAGTCTCTATCTGCATCGGATCCGAAAAAACCCTCGGTGTAACTAAGGCAGCTAAAACAGTTAAAACTCCTCCAGCAACGATAAAACCGTAATCTTTTTTCTCAAGATAAGACTCTACACTCATGAATACAATATTCTAACAATCACTGATAAAGGTAACCTTAGACCAACTCACTTCTTCTCCGTCAACTTCCTGTCCTCACTAGGCCTCACAAAAATCTCGGCACCCTCAAAATCCTGCCTTATACCATCATCCTGAATCCTATCCAGGAAAACAGCCAACGCAGCGATCTCACTGTGAGGCTGATTGCCGACAGAAATATTGAAATCAACATGAGTGTAAACCCAGCGAGGAACCTTCTCAGCACCGACAATCACAAGCAGATCATCCTCTTCAAACCTCTCCTTGAGGCCTCCGATCTCCTCGTCGATCCTCAAACCATACATTGTCAGATGAACTTTGAGGCCTTCAAAATCCTTTACAACCTTTTTCCAGTCCTCCCTGTACTCGATCTCTGTACTTCCTCCCCAGCGACCGACGATATCTCTCTGAGATTCGATCATACTATCATCGCTTTCACCTGAGAAAATTATTCTGTCAGCACCCCACTGCCGGGCTGTAAGGCCTACATGCGTCGATATACGGTCGTCTCTTCCTCTACGATGTCCGAGACGAAGGATTTTAATCATAATTAAGGAATTGCTGCGGAAACGTTAAAATGGCCTTGTTCGGGGACAGAGATAAAACTCCAGAGAGGGATCTGTATTCATGGGATTTGCTTCTGACTGGCTGGATTCCACAAGACAGATCCTTAGTTCTGCAGGAGAGTTTTTCCAGAACGAGAACAGAAGGGACGGCTTTGGCTATCCCTTGAAGTTCGCAGCTTTCTCATTTCTTCTCGTCGGTATTTTGAATAGTTTGAGAACTGGAGTTCTGGGATCAGGAGGCCTGACCTCGACAGCTATATCTCTTGTATCCGGAATTGTAGGAGGACTGATCGGGCTTTTCCTGGGAGCAGCTATCATCCATCTGTTCGTTATGCTTCTCGGCGGCGAAAACGGCTACCGGGAGACATTAGCAGCTTTAGCATACGCATCCTGCATCTCAGCTGTAGCATCGCTATTCCTCTTTGTACCGGTTGTCGGAGGGATAGTGAACCTGGTCCTCGGAATTTTCCTGATCTACGTCGAGATAAAGGGCGTAGAGTACTTCCAGGGAATGAGTACAGGCCGAGCTGCTGCAGCAGTCCTACTCCCGGCTACAGTGCTATTACTTCTTATCATCGCACTGGCGTTTACGGGCATGCTAGCCATGCTCGGAGCTCAGGGCCAGATAGCCGGTCTACAGGGATCCATGCCGCCAGCACCTTAGAAACATCTTCATCTTCCTTTTCTCTTCTTTTCTAAACAGCTGGGTAAATAAAAGCTGATAAAAAATTCAGTACAGAAAACGACTTTACAATGAAAGGTGGACGCCCCACTGAATATCGGAGATTTTCGGATGTCGAGAGAAATCTTCGATTTCACGACTTTACCGCGAGGTCAAGTAAGGCCTTACTACGCAGTGCATTTTCCTAACCATTCCAGCTTTAACTCTGGCTGTTCTAAAATCTGTTATCAACTTGACAAGTTTCCAGGAGATTCTCCATGAGTATTGAAGTAGAACTACCGGACGGCTCGATTTTAGAAGTAGACGAAAACTCGACAGTAGAAGACGTGGCTTATGAAATAGGTAAAGGCCTTGGAGACGATACAGTAGCCGGGAAGATCGACGGCGAACTGGTCGCGAAAGAGGAAGAAGTCAGCGACGGCGACGAGATAGAGATAGTCACCGAGGACAGCGACGAATACATAGATGTACTAAGACACTCAGCTGCACACGTCTTCGCACAGGCCTTGAAGAGAATCTACGGGGACGAAGTAAAGCTTACGATCGGGCCCTGGACTGACGAAGGCTTTTACTACGACATCGAAGGCCTTGAACTGGAACAGGAGGACTTCGAAGAAATAGAGGAAGAAATGAGGAAGATTGTCGAGGAACACCTGGAAATCAAACACGAAAAGCTGTCCAGAGAAAAAGCCGAGGATTTCTTCGAGGACAACGAATACAAGAGACAGATCCTGGAAGAAGAGGCCTCAAACGAAGGTCAGGGATCTTCTCAAGATGGCTCCTCGGCGAGCGAGCTATCAGAAGACAAAGTCTCTTTCTATAAACAAGGAGAGTTCAAAGATTTATGTAAAGGGCCTCACGTCTCCTCAACAGGAGAAATAGAGGCCTTTAAGCTTCTGGAGATTGCAGGAGCCTACTGGAGAGGCGATGAAGAAAACGAGATGCTGACACGGATCTATGGTACAGCATTCCCTGGGGAAAAGGATCTGGAAGATTTCATGGAGAAGAGAAGAGAAGCGGAAAAGCGCGATCACAGGAGGATCGGGCAGGAGATGGATCTGTTCTCAGTACCGGAGCATGCACCTGGCGCACCACACTACCACCGGAAAGGAATGATAATCAGAAGAGAACTCGAGGAATACATCCGGGAGAAGAACGCAGAGCTGGGCTATGAAGAGGTCTGGACTCCAGAACTGAACAAAGCAAACCTGTGGAAGAAGACAGGTCACTACGAGGCCTTCAAGGAAGATGGCGAGATGTTTGCCTGGGAGCAAAACGACGAGGAGTACGGATTAAAGCCTATGAACTGTGCGAACCATTCGCATATTTTTGACTCGAATACAAGAAGCTACAAAGAGTTGCCGATCAAGCTCTCCGAGTTCGGAACGGTAAATCGTAACGAGCAGAGCGGAGAGCTTTCAGGCCTTCTCAGAGTCCGCGTTATGACTCAGGACGATGGACACGCGTATCTGCGGAAGGATCAGATTGAGGAAGAGGTAAAGGCTCATCTTGAGAAGATTATCGAGATGTACGATGAGTTCGGATTTGATGTAAATTTCATCATGGAGACCAAACCGGGGAAAGCTCAGGGACCTGATGAATTATGGGATGAGGCAGAATCTTCGCTGGAGAATGCGATGGATGAAGTAGTAGGGGAGTACGAGGTGAAACCTGAGGAAGGAGCCTTCTACGGACCGAAGATCGGAGTAGAGGTTGAAGACGCTATCGGGAGAGAGTGGCAGCTGGGAACAGTACAGCTTGACTTCGTCATCCCACGTAACTACGGATTAAAGTACCAGGGTGAAGACAATAAGGAACATTACCCTGTCATGATCCATAGAGCGATCCTCGGATCGATTGAACGGTTCATGGGAGTCATGATAGAACACTTCGCCGGAGACTTCCCGACATGGCTAGCACCTGAACAGGTCAGAATACTACCGGTCACAGACGAGAACAAGGAGTACGCGGAGAAGATCAGGGAAGAACTTTCCGATCTACGAATCGGGATTGAGGACAGAAGCTGGACGGTAGGAAAGAAAATCCAGGCCGCACATGACGACAACGTTCCCTACATGCTGATCCTCGGAGACGACGAAGAAGAGACACAGAATCTCTCAGTAAGAGACAGAAAGGAAAGAGAAGAAGACGGTGTAGGCCTTGAAGAGTTCAGAAAGGCCCTGAAGAAGGAAACCGAGGAGAAAAAGCTGGAGCCAGATTTCCTGGCATAAGGCATTATTCACATTTATCTTGTCTTTCGGTCCCCTGTCATATTTTTCATGGCCTCAGTACTCATTCTTACCGGTATCAAAGAGGCCTCGGTAGCTGCACGCATGTAGGCCGTGAAAGGATTTGAACTTTCTGTGTACTCCTTCCTGACTGATTGCAGATCTTCAAACCCTTCAGTGTACATAGATGTCTCCGAGTAGCCTAAAGCGGTTTCTTCCAGGCCTTCACCGTAATCGATGTGTATATCCCATTCGACCTCCATCTGGAGGCCTTGCTCCTGGACTTCTGATATCTCGAAGACAAAATTCTCTGCCTGTTCCCAGTCCACAGGTTTGTAGGCCTCTATCCGGTTATCTATGAGGAGTTCGCCGTTCCTGACGTCTTCAGGAGTTGAAAAACTTCTCCCAACGGCCTGGTCTGCGAGTGCGGTCATATAAGTGTTATGATCTTTTGAGTATTCTTCCGGATTTTCTACGTATTCCGGCGTGATTTCGCCAGCGTTCATCGCCTCAGAAGTTTTTCCTTCAGGGAACAGCGAGGCCTGGAAGCCTCCATCTCTGTTATTTGACAGTATAACTTTGTCCGGATTCTCTCCTGCGTAGACCATTTTCGACCATTCTCCTTCCAGTGAGCGGAGAGGTCTGTCAAGTTCCGGCACTAGAGCATCTACGAAGCTCATACCCTGACTGACCACTACAGGCTCATCCTGATCCGGTTCACGTACAAAACCATAGTCATCGGATTCCGAAAGCTCCTCTACGACCTCTTCACTCCAGTGCAGAACGTTTGCGTCACCTGAGGCCTCTGAGTTATTTTCCGCATCAGAAATATCCGGTGCGATCTGTACCGCAGTCCAGTCCTCTGTACCCCAGGTTTCATAATCTATCTCTTCACGCCACCCATCCCTCAGCTGGACTGCATCTTCGAGTTCAGATGAAGCAATGGAGAAGTCCTGGATTGAGTTACCTACCCAGTCAAATCCCTGATTTTCTGCACGTGAAACGTTTCCTGAGTCAGGCCTTGTAGCCATTGACCATAATATTGCACACAGGCGTGCTTAAATCCTTTCCCTACATAGAATCTCCCGGTTTTTCATAAACCTCGCCGATAAAGAACCAGTATGACTCTTCAAGAATACGAGGTAAAACGTGTTGAACCCTTCTCCCTGGGAAAGATTTCAGCAGCTTTTGCTTCCCTGGGAGGCCTGATAACAGGGTTTATTTATCTGCCTTTCATCGCTTTCATGGCTCTGGGAGCTGGCGGAGAGCCTACAATAATGCTTCTGGGAGGCCTTTTGCTCGGCATACTTGCTACTTTTTTCCTGGCTTTTGTCTACGCCGGTGTTGGCTTCGCTCTGGGGGTTTTCTATGGCTACCTCTACAATTATATGGTGTCGAAGGTTGGAGGCCTTGAGCTTGTGATGGATATTGAGGGCTAGACCCGAGTGGACTTCATTTAAAAGTTTTTGACCACTTCTTTGGTATATGACGACAGTATATGATGTAAAAGCTGAGCCTCTTATCATGGAGGTTGCAGAGAAGCTGGAGGATGACTTCGAAACACCTGACTGGACTGAATATGTTAAGACCGGTGTCACGAAGGAGAAGCCTCCACAGCAGGATAACTGGTACTACATAAGATCTGCTTCGATCCTCAGAAGAATCTACGTTGACGGACCTCTAGGAGTCTCCAAACTAAGAACCATTTACGGAGACAAAAAGAACAACGGTCACGGGCCAAACCACCATGGAAAGGCCTCAGGAAAAGTTATCAGGACCGCACTTCAGAACCTTGAAGAAGCTGGCTACCTTGAAGAAGTCGAAGGCGAAGGCCGTAAGATCACGGACCAGGGGAAAAGCTTCTTAGACGAGAAGTCCGAAGAACTAAGTTAATGAACAAAAATCCTGCGAAAGGCCTCAGATCTGGACCTCTTCAGGTGAGATAAAAATGCCTGATGAAGACGAACTGGAAAATCTCAGGGAGCAGAAAAGAGAGGAAATGCAGGAACAGGACAGAGAAGAAGAGGAAAAGAAACAGAGAGAACAGATCTCCAAGATGGCCTCAAAGTACCTGACAAACGAGGCACAGTCAAGACTGGCAAACATCAAGGCTGCTGACCCTGATAAGGCCTCGGCAGTGGAGACACAGATCACGAAGCTGGGCAGGGCCGGACAGATCAGTGAGATGACCGACAGTCAGTTGAAGGATATCCTGAAGTCGCTTCAAAATGAGAAGGACAAAAACCAGACTAATATAAAGTTTCGAAGGTGAAAAAAGTACTATGAGTTCAAACAAGTCGAAAGGCAAGAAAAAAAGGCTTTCCAAGGCCGCTAACACAGCTAAATCAGCACCAAGATGGGTTTCCCTGAAAGCATTCGGTATGGACAGAGCCACGAAGAAGTCCATCAAGCCCAGAAGCAGTCGCCACTGGAGAAGAAGCGACCTGGACGAGTAAAGGCCTTCCATATTCCTCTACTTCTGATTTCTTAAGTGATCCAGATGGAGATACAGAGATACGATTACCTGGGAAACAGCAGCATCGGGTTCTACGCCACCTTAACCAGCACCCAGGCAGTTTATCCTCCAGAGTTCAAGGAGGAGAAAAAAGAACTTTTCGATGTAGAAAAATCCGCTGAAACGTTTATCAACAGGACAAGACTTGTAGGCCTTTTCACAGCAGGTAACTCTAACTGTATTCTTATCCCAAAAGGTGCCACCTCCAGAGAGAAAAAGAAACTGGAAGAAGCAGGTATAGATTTTCAGGTTATCGAAACTAACGACAATGCTCTCGGTAATTTGATTCTTGCGAACGATCACGGCGCGGTTATCAGCGAGAAGATAGAGGAACACAGGGAAGAAATCGCTGAGGCCTTAGATGTAGATGTCACTGTTTCACGTATCGCAGGTATCAAAAACATTGGCGTATGTGCCGAGGCCAACTCGAACGGAGTATTGCTTCACAGGGAGACCGGTGAAGATGATGCAGAAAAAGTTATGGAGGCCTTGGGAGTTAATGATGCGGATATCGGTACTGTTGACATGGGTTCGCCGTATATCGGTTCAGGTCTTGTAGCTACCGACACAGGTATTTTGACAAGCGAGAACACGACAGGCCCAGAGGTCGGCCGTATAGACAGGACTCTGATGCAGGAATGATTCCTGGTTTTTCTCTTTGCTGACTCTTTTTATTTCGGAAAGCCGTTATGAATTATAGATGGATACTACTGTATCCGAGAAATACCTGAAGTATTTTCTGCCGGCAGCGGAGAAGCTGAAACCGGCAGTTCCATCCATTGAGAAGGACTTGAGAGGAGCGAGGATGGATGAAGACCCCGATACGTACATAGCCAATGCTCTAGCCAGAGCTTTACAGATAGGAGTTTCTCTAGCAGCTTCAATAGGGTTCGCCGGATACATCATTGATCAAGTGTTCATAATGAAACTTGGCATAGGCCTTTTACCGCTTTTCACGCCTCTTCTTTTCCTGACATTTGCCTACCAGCCCAAGGTTAAAGCAAAGCGTGTCTCACGCCAGCTGGAGAAGAATCTGCCTTATGCCTTGCGCCACATGCTTATCGAGGTAAGTTCAGGTATTTCGCTTTACGAGGCGATGGTTGATGCTTCGTACGATTACGGTGAGGCCTCCAGTGAGTTTAACAGGATCGTCTCGGATATACAGGGAGGTAAGTCTCAGATAAAGGCCCTGGAGGATTCTATCGCACGGAACCCGAGCATTATGTACCGCAGGGCTATGTGGCAGATGATCAATGCCCTGAAATCGGGTGCAGACCTGACCGATACTCTTGATTCCCTAGTAGATACCATGGTCGAGGAACAGAAACTGGAGGTTGAGAAATACGGTGAGGACCTGAACCCGTTCATCCTGATGTACCTGATGCTTGCGGTCATCTTTCCGAGCCTTGGAGTCACTCTGATGATAGTTATGTCTTCATTCGTTGAACTTCCTCTCAACCAGATGACGTTTTACGGTATACTCGGAGGTCTAGCACTTTTCCAGGCCTTTTTCCTGAATCTGGTTAAGTCCAAGAGGCCGGAGGTGAAGGCAGCGTGATAAGCCAGAAGAATATCTACGAGCTGATACCTGCCCGCTACAGGAACAAGATGGAGCAGGAGGCCTTATACGCTTCGATGGAAGATGAAGTGGAGAAATATACTCTCTACGGTTCTCTGTTTGGCTTTGTAGTTACCCTGGGCATCGTAATGATGTTTGCACCTTTCGATCCCTTGGCTAAAGCTGTTGTAGCCCTGGTAGCTTCTCTTGTTGCCGGACCTGTAACTCCTTACATGTATATTTCGATCGTAGCGGAGCGGAGAAAGAAAGAGATCGAATCAATACTTCCCGACGCTATGAGGCTTGTATCAGCGAATATTAAGTCAGGGCACACCCTGGAAAAGGCCTTTCTTCTGTCTGCGAGAGATGAGTTCGGGCCTCTGGCAGATGAGATGAGGGCGACCGCCATGGAGATGTATGGCGGTGAGCCTGTAGAGGAGTCGCTGCAGAGCCTGGAGGACAGGATGAAATCTGAGCTCTTCCAGGAAACCCTGAAACTGCTGAGAGATGGTATAGAGTCCGGTGGAGACACAGCTGCGCTTCTGGATTCCTCCGCGGATGATATAAGGAACAGTCTGGAGATCAGGGATGAGATCAAATCATCTATCAGGATGTATCAGATATTCATCATGATGGCAGCGGTCGGAGGGGCACCAGTCCTGTTCTCAATCAGCGTCTATATGGCACGGGAGACCACCAGTATGTGGAGCGAGGCAGATATCGGAAGCATGCAGGACGCTGGAGGCGGAGGAATGGGAGGTATAGGAAGCCAGGTAGGATTCGACATGTCCTTCTCATCACCCAATGTTGATGTAGCACTATTCGAGGAATTCGCCCTTCTAGCGATCGTATCAATCAACTTGTTCGCAGCCCTCATCATCTCGGAAATCAGCAACGGCAACATCAAACAGGGAGTCAAATACGTACCAGTATTCATTATAATCTCCATACTACTATTCCTAGGAGTGCAGGGAGCAATTTCAGGAGCCATGGGATGAAAAACACAGGACTTAGAATCTTTTCATAACAACACCGACACCCAGATATATCGAAAACAAACACGAAGAGGCCTTAACTCAAAAGGTTTTTTATAGGACTCAAACAAATTAGTTCTTGATTGGGTGACCAAACCAACTATGACGCAGAATTTTGACGTATTCGCAAAGCGAAAAGGTCAGTCAGCAATCGAGTACCTAATGACCTACGGATGGATGCTACTTGTTGTAGCAATTGTCGGAGGAGCAATCTTCGCAACCGTCCAGGGTCAATGTACCACATCCACATCAGGATTCTCAACATCAGATGTACGTGTAGCAGACTTTGCTACAAACTCTGATGGAAACTTAGCTTTTGAGCTAAGGAATGCCGCAGCAAGTCCTGTAGAGATAGACAACATCTCAGTTGAAGGAGACAGCTATGATGCTGGAAACGAAACAATTTCAGTAGGATCAAGCGCAACCTTCACAACAGACGTTGGAGCAACTTCTGTAGATGGATGTAACGACTTCGATCTCTCCATCCAGTACAACGTAGAAGATGGAATTCAGAGCCAAGTTGTTTCAGGTACAATGACTGACAGTATCTCTCTCAGCTAGAAAGTTGAGTCTAACACTTTTTCTCCTTTTTTCTCTTTATCATAAGACGAGCTATTAAAGCTGCGGAGTTATGATGATTAAGTTCTTCAGTATGTTAGGCCTCCGTCCGGTGTGTTTAGATTCCATTTCTCAATATGTTGTTCATCGAGTCGGAAGTCCTCTCTGTATCCGTCTCTGTTTTTGTCGAATGATTTGTTTCCTGTGAGGCCTGCTATTTTCTTACCTTCATCACTTCTAAAATACTTGTAACCTATGCTGGATCTTCCGGGGTATTGAAGCTCTTCTGGAAGACGTTTCTTATCTATAATCGTGAGGAGGCCTTCTGTTTCGTTCTCCTGGGCCTGGAGCTTGTTTTCCATTCTTTCCATCAGGCCTGGACCGGTTTCTCCTGTTACGTTCGATTTCAGGTAACATCCTGTGTTGATTATCTGCCGGATTCTTGAGCTCCAGACCTGATCTCGGTACAGTATGAGATCCTCTCCTTCTTCTATATCTGCTGTTTCCGCTCCAAATATGTATTTTGTGTTTTTGTATTCTGGGTCTTCATTCGATGATGCGACGGTTCCGGCATAGGCATTCGCTCTTGATGAGTTCGGTTCTCCATCTGTCACTAGGATCTTCTCTTCTTTGTTCCCTGAGTCTTTATTTCGGGTTGCTTTTCCAAAAGTTGCCCCTTGATTCGAGACTGTGCCGTCTGTAATTTTTTCTGCCGGTTTTCGGAAACTACATCGTCTGTATTTATTTCGGTAAGTTTCATCAGATCTTGAGAACAGCATCGTATCCTCAAGTCCTACTAGGCTTACCTGGTTTTCATATCTTACTGTTTTATTGAACCTCGAGGATGTCTGAGGGGCCTCAAGCTCTATTCTCGAGGTCAGATTACCTGTCATACTCAGGAAGCTATCGTCCAGGGACCTTTTATTGAACTTTATAGATAGTGTATATCCTCTGTCTTCCGCTGATTCGCTGACGTCTTCCCTCCATTTGTTGAGCGAGGCGTACCTGAAGAGACGATCTATTTCGTCGCTGGTTCCATTGATCAAAAGGGCCTCTAAGGTCTCTTCCCCGTCTTGTATACCTTCTCCTTGTCTCAAGGTGTGATTGATAACAGCCGAGCTGGCAGTCTTCAAAGCTATTTCATGGGTCTTGCCTGTAAAGTCCTCTACACTCTGTTGGTAATGAGAGGCCTCTCCTTCTCTGATCTGTACGCTTGATGTATAATCATTCGATCCTGAAGTGGTCAGGAAAAGTAGTAAAAGCAGATTTGTAGCGACTATAGCAAAGGTCGTATAGACCATTCCCTTATTTTTCACGCCACATCACCAGTCTTATGTTTTTCGGATCTACGGTTTCAGGCCTTTCAGGAACATATGTCAGTGTCGTCGAGCTTGTAACTATCTGTGGAGGGTCTTCTAGAGTGGAACTCCTGTATACGACTTCGTTTCCCTCCAGTATAACCTTGTACTCGTAATCTTTTGGTACCATCGGTGTAAAATACATTTTGACAAGGTCTGAGGCCTTTGTTTTATTATTGGTCTCCCAGAGAAGGTTTACAGCATCGAGTACGGAGCCGTTAAACTTTGATGGATCGACTGTAGGAGTTAATTCCGGGGTCTGGCTTTGTTCAAGAGAGCTCAGCTTTTCTGCCGAGGCAATTTTGATGATATCCTTACCTCTGTCTGTGGCCTCGGCGTATCTGGACGAGTCTGTCTGGAACTCCCCTGTAGCTGAGTTAGAGAGCTGGATCACCAGGGTCAGTGCTGCCGACATTATCACGAGGGCTACCACGGCATCCATTGAGAAATAAAAGCCCTTTCTCATTTCCATAATAGGTAATTGATCTCCGCGTTTTCAAAGCCATCTGAATGTTTGATGGTTACATATCTGTCAGCTTTTACGACGTTCTCGGCTTCTTCCGGGATTTCTTTCCCAATCTTCAGTTTTGAGACATTTTCCTCTTGTACCTCAGTTTCGGGGTCGGCTAATGAGGCCTTCTTCTTTCCGATATCAGTGTCTGCGAGGTAATATACTTTTCCTTCACCAACTGTTTTTTTACAGGCAAGACAGGAGTTCGGAGGCTGTGTGGAGTTTGCGAAAACTGTGTTGGTACGTTCAAATCCTGTCTGGACGTTTTCAAAACTGATTTCCTCTCCTCTGGAGAGTTCGGGGTTCAAGAGCGGTTCGACTTTCTGGACCTTGGCTTTGTTGCTGCCAGGATCCTGGGAGTCCATATTAAATATTTTTGTGAGGATGCTGGGATCGTTTCTTGTATGTAAATAAGTCATACCTTTCTCCACCGCTTCTCTCAGCCTTGCATCGTTACGAACCTCATCGGCCTCCACCTCCGCATTCTCGGCTATTATAGTATTGTATGTCAGGTTCATCGAGAAATCAAAGTAACCGAATTCATTGTTCTCATCGATGACTATACCGTAGAAGCTTTCGTCCCCTCCCAGCTGTGTGAGAGACCCAGCGTTTGTGATCTTGGGCGCCTCCTGAGTTTTCAAAAAGTTTGATGGATTGATATGTGAGAGGTACTGATTATCATCTTTATACATTATCTCTTTTTGAGGATTTCCTGTCAGGTCAGCTGCTCCTCCAAGACCGGAGGCTAATCTGTTGGTTCCGGTGTTTTCCTCCGATACAGGGTCGTAATATCTCAGTTCTCCGTTCTTGGTGTAGAGAATCTCTGTGTTCCCGTCTCTATCTATGTCTTTCGAGTCCCCCAGATCCTCAATTGATCCTATTGAGTTTATCACTGTTACTTCTTCCTCCTCTACATCATAATATGCCAGTAGGTCATCAACTGTTCTATAAGGTATCTCAGATGTGTTATCACCTTCCAGGTCAGCAGGCATCCCTACAAGGCCTGAGGCAATGCGTGACCCTGAATCCTCTAGCATTACTTTACTGGCGTCCTGGAAGTCATAGTAACCTAGGTAACCGTTCGAATCCATCAGGGCCAATTCATTGTTTCCATCACTATCCAGATCTCCTCCTCCGCCTATATCCTGGGCCTTGACCTGGCTTCTCATGGTAAAACCTTTCTGAACCGAGTAGAAACTCAGGTAACCGCTTGCGTCCCTATAAGAGATTAAACTTTCTGTCTGATCTGGTTTTACTTCCCAGCCTCCTCCAAAGGCCTTGATACTTTCTTCTGATCCTTCTCTCAGATATTCGGTCAACCCTGTCCCGGGATTGAACCGGGCTAGATCTTGATCAATCTGCCGGTCGATGTAGAAAATTGAACTGTCTCCTCTGTGCCTCCTGAAATCTGTGACAGCTCCCGCCTTTGTCCGATAGTTTTCAAATGAGGAGTCCGTAGAGTTCCAGACTCCCAGATTTTCGTTGTTGCCTGAGACTACTGCGACAGATCTTTCATGGATCCATCCTACATCTTTAACGCCTTGATCTGTCGGCTGCTTCGTCTCAGTCTCGGGATCATAGAATGCGAGTTTGTCATCCTCATCCCGGAACGCGATCTCGGAGACGTCGTCTCCATCGATGTCCCCAGCACCTCCTACCCTGGATCCGCTGAAAGATGTCTCAAAACTTCCTCTCCCTCTGATATAGTATGAAAGAGAATTATCGTCATCTATGAAGAATAAGGCCTTGTCACCGGAAATAGTGGTAGAATCACCGATGTCTACAGCCCCGATAGATGTTTCTATGACCTCGTTGTCTTCTAAACTGTAGAAATTTAATTTGCTGTCTCCGTTGATAAAAGCTAGTTCTTCTTCCTCTGAGGTGAAGTTCTCGACGGCTCCCATCCTGGTAACTTCGTTTACAGGATCTATCTCTTCTGTCATGCTGTTTTCAAGGTTGTGAAGTTTCAGTTTTCCGTCCTGATCCCTGAAAAATATCCCCTTGTTTCCATCGTTGTCAACCTCAAAGACTTCGGAGATCGAGAGAGAGGCCTTTATTTTACTTCCTGTCTTGAACCTCTGGAATCCTCTGTTGGCAGCGTCACTGATCATTCTCTGGAACATTTTGGGCCCAGATCCCTCGTTAGTATATGTTTTCTCCGCTGTCAGGGAGTCTATATCATCCTGGTTCTCCTCCGAAGGGAAGTAGAAATACCATTCCTTCGTGGACGAGTTTAACTCTTCCAGCATCTCCAGCGAGGAGAAGGTTGAGCCTCCTCGTGCGATATATGCGATAGGCTCTTTTCCCAGAAATTCTGTGCCCAGGACTTCTGAGTCACTGTACTTTATGACCTCCGAGTTTTCAGGATATCTGAAGTTGAGAGAAAATCCTCTTGAGTTCAGTACGGAGGTTTTTTGTGCGTTGCTGAGGTTTGAAAAGGCCTCCAGTTTTTCCATAGAGATTACATTTTCTTTCTGCGTAGATAATCCTAGGATAGCCGGCTCGGAGAGATTTTGTTCCCAGTCTTCCGGATATCCTGGCGAGGTGACCATGATTGATACCGTTCTCTCTGCCTTAGCCTTCATATCGTCGGAATGGGAGAACCTGTTTTCGGTCTCGATCATCATGTTCCAGGGAACGAAAAACGCTGAGATGATTATCCCGAATATCGCCATGCTCAGAGCAAAATCAGTCAGGAATGCCTGGCCTTTATCTCTCAACGAATTTGACACCTTTTTCGTCATGTATCACTTTGTACAGGTTTGTACTCCTTGTTGAAAGTTTCAGTTTCTCTCCTGAATAGATAGTATCTGCTGTAGCGATGCCGCCGCCCCACCTTACAACTACGGTCTTGTTAGTTACAGTCAGATTGTACTTGCTGCCGGCTATCCGGTCCGGGACGCGGAATTTCCGTGAATAGCCTTTTCCCTCCGCCAAGGCTTTTTCGACATGCTTACCGACTTTTTCACCAATTTGTGCTGCTGTTTTCTGGTTCTGAAGACTCATCACATCTGATTCTTTGGTTTGTATAGCGGCGAAGAGGACTGTCATAATAGCCATAGCCATTCCAAAAAGCAGGAAGAATTCTATAGATGTCTGACCTTTTACTGAACTATTTGCCCTTCTCATAAATCTTTTACCGGATTCTACCTGTAAGCCCGACTTCCGTCGCCGGTTTGGCCCCCGAACTTAGCTCCGCTATCTGATTTTGACCTAAGATGTCATCGACATAGTAAATTCCTCTATCACCTGATTTTGGAACGTAAGCTATTTCCATGTCTCCGTCATCGTCCAGATCTATAACTGAGATACTGGTCTTGCTGGCTTCCCCATCCTCCGTTAGTAACTCCTTCTCTCCCTGATTGTTCACCAAAGCGATATTATTGCTGTTATCGACTATCGCCACCCTCGACCTTCCGTTACCGTTAAAGTCATATGATGCTCCCAGACCCAGTCCGTTATTTGAGCCTACTTGTCTTCCCGTAGAGACAACAGAACCGTCTTCATTAAGGTACTGAATTACTTGTGAGCCTCCAACAAAGATAATTTCCTCATTGCCATCACCGTCAAAATCGTCGACATCGGAGAGAGCGCTGACACCGTCTCCTATCCTCGATACAAGGGAAGCCCTTGAGTCCACTGAAACCCTGTATACATCGTAACCGTTGTTGGGATCTCCTGGATAATAGATAGCATCTGAGGAGTCTTCTCCGATACCATACTTCGTCTCTTGATACTTGTTGTTCTCTGCAAGGTTCCGTACTTCCCCAGTATAATCAGTTATATACAGCTTGCCGTCTGCCCCGAATACGATCTCATACCGGTCATCTCCGTCCAGATTAGGGCTTTGAGGCCCCAAAGCCTCCACATCGTACTCATCTGTGACCTGTTCTATGGAATCATTATCAATATTATAGTAGTTCAAGTTTCCGTTATCCCCTGAATAGAAGATTAGGTTTAGAGGCCTCTCTGTTGAACTTTCAGTTGAATTGAATCCTGGTCTGGAGATATTCACCTGGCCATTCCATGCATACACTGAGACTTTAGACCTTCCAGGATCTTCCGGAAGGCCTTCGGGCAGCGAGATATTGGTTTCGAAAAGCCTTGAAGTGTTGAATACTCCTCCTCCGTTCCTGATAGTGTAGACAACGCCTCTTCCCTGTACAACCTGTGCCTTCAAGACGTTATCCGGTATATCCATGTTGAAGGTTCTTCTAGCCGGCTCTCCTGAAACACTCACTGTTTTTACCGCTTGTTCAAGTTTATCAAGCGATTGCTCCAGTGAGACTGATCTTGAAGTCTGTTCCAAATCGATAACTGATTGTTGGGCCGCCAATAGGAAGGGAGTGGAGATACTCAAAGCTATACCTACCACAAGCAGAAATTCGACGGAGGACTGTCCCTTAAACGAGTAGCCTTCACGGGTCACACTGTATTATGGGAGTAGCTGGTTAAAATGTGACAGGTCTGGAAGGCCTCGTCACCGTTCGATGATAACGGCCTTTTTATATGGAGCCCTGTGAAATTTTTCTTTATTATGGATAATGTTTTCTGGTTTGAAAATATAAACGCGGACGATACTGGAAAAGTGGGAGGAAAAAGCGCTAATCTTGGAGAGCTCAGTAATGAGGTGGATGTGCCGGTCCTACCAGGTTATGCTACGACAGCTGATGCCTACGATAAGTTTATACATGATACAGACCTGAGAGACAAGATCGAGAAACTTCTGGACGGCCTTGATACGGATGATGTCAGTGATCTGCAGAGAAGAGGAGAGCAGATCCGGTCTCATATCAAGGAGGCTGAGATGCCGGAAGAGCTTAGAGAAAGCTTTGTGGAGGCCTACGAGGAGCTTGAGGAAAAGCTTGGAGTAGATAACCCTGAGGTTGCCGTGCGTTCATCGGCTACAGCGGAGGATCTTCCTGGAGCTTCTTTCGCTGGCCAGCAGGAGACCTATCTCAACGTTCAGGGGAAACAGGATTTGATCAAACGGGTGAAAGACTGTTATGCATCTCTATTCACGAACAGAGCTATCTCCTACAGGGAGGACAAAGGCTTTAGCCATTTTGACGTGAAACTTTCTGCTGTGGTCCAGAAGATGGGGCGTTCTGACATCGGTGCTGCCGGAGTGATGTTCACACTGGATCCGGACTCCGGGTTCGACAACGTAGTAACTATCAACGGAAGCTATGGACTTGGAGAGTACGTTGTACTGGGAGAGGTTAACCCAGATGAATTTACGGTCTTCAAGGAGAATCTCGGAATCATCGAGAGAAAACTCGGAGACAAAGAAGTAAAACTGGTTAGAGACGACGAAGACAAGGAAAATGACAACAAGGAAGTCAACGTAGATAAGGCGGAAAGAGAGAAATACTGTATAACAGATAATCAGGTCCAGGAGCTAGCGAAGTACGCTCTCAGGATAGAAGACCATTACGGAAAGCCCATGGATATTGAATGGGTTCTGGACGGACAGACAAAAGAACTTTACATCGTCCAGGCAAGGCCTGAAACAGTACAGGCAGAGAAAGACGAAAACGTGATCGAAGACCACAAACTGGAGGAAGAATCCGAAGTAGTTCTTGAAGGAGAAGCCATCGGCTCCAAGATCGGGAATGGAACAGCACATGTGCTGGATTCGCCCAAGGAGATTGACCAGTTCGAGGAAGGAGAAGTCTTGGTGACAGATATGACCGATCCTGACTGGGAACCGATCATGAAACAGGCAGGAGCAATAATCACAAACAAAGGCGGAAGAACCAGTCACGCAGCCATCGTATCAAGAGAACTAGGCGTACCCGCAGTGATCGGAACGGAGAATGCGACCTCAAAGCTGAAGGACGGTCAAAAGGTGACGGTAGACTGTTCATCAAGCACAGGAAAAGTGTGGAACGGAGAGCTTGATTACAATGTCGAGGAACACCACTTAGACAAAATACCAGATACGGAGACCGATGTACAGGTAAACATCGGAGAACCAAGCGAGGTTTTCCACGTCGCACAGCTACCTGTCGAAGGAGTAGGCCTCGCAAGAGAAGAGTTCATAATCTCCAGCCATGTCGGAGAACACCCATTGAAGCTGATTGAGGAAGACCGTGAAGACGAATACGTAGAGGCCTTGAGGAGTGGGATCGGCAAGATTGGAGCAGCTTTTTACCCTGACCAGGTGGTGGTCCGACTGAGCGATTTCAAGTCGGATGAGTACGCTGACCTGAAGGGCGGAGAGGACTACGAGCCAGATGAGGCGAACCCCATGCTTGGTTTCAGGGGAGCTTCGCGTTACTACGATGAGGAGTTCTCAAAGGCCTTCGAACTGGAGTGCAAGGCCTTGCGTCAGGCGATAGATGAACTGGACCTTGATAATATCACTATCATGGTTCCTTTCTGCCGTACGGTAGACGAAGGTAATAAGGTCCGTGCCAAGATGAAGGAGTACGGCCTGGATGAAGGCGATATCGATGTCTTTGTGATGGCGGAGATTCCTGCGAATATTCTGCGTGCAGAGGACTTTGCTGAGGTCTTCGACGGTTTCAGCATTGGTACAAACGATCTGACCCAGTTGACTCTCGGTGTGGACAGGAACTCGGACAAACTTTCCGAAGTATTTGATGAGAGAGATCCGGCTGTTAAAGAATCTGTGAGGACTCTGATCGAGAAAGCTCACAGTAAGAACCGACACGTCGGTATCTGTGGGGATGCGCCTTCGACTCACGACGGATATGCTGAGTTTCTCGTCGGTCAGGGTATCGATGCGATTTCCGTTTCCCCTGACGTCGCTCTTGAGACCATCCTGAAGGTTGCGGACGCCGAGGAAAAAAGAGGAGCACCTGATCATAGCGTGGATGAAGGATCAGCTAGGAATGAAGTTGAAGTGGATATCGACGATGTTCAGGATCAGGTTCAGGACCAGATCGAGTCCCTTTCTGTGGATGATATCGGCAGGAGTGCCGGGGAAGTTTATGAGACATTGAACAAGCACGGGAAAGCTACTGCCTCCAAGCTAAAAGATTATACCGATGAGAAAGTTGATTCCGAAGAGGTTATGAATCAGGCCCTGGGATGGCTGGCTAAAGAAGGGAAAATAGAGGTGGAGGTAAAGAAGGACGGAGAGTTAAAATACCAGCTTGAATCCAGGTAGGTTAACCTAACACCAAAACTCTTTCTTCCACTCTTTTTCCATCATGCTGGATCTCTACCCTGTACCTTCCATCTTCAATCCTGTCTGTCTGAGCCTTGTAGTTCACAATACCAAGGCACGTGTTGACATATGTTGAAGGCCTCTCCCTATCCTCCGGTATAATATTCAGGATTATCTCGCCTTCTGAAACCTCATAGCTGTACTTTAGATCTGATCTAGTATTGTTTACAGGGAACTTGCCTTCAAAACCCAGTCTGTTGTTCTGTGCGTTCACTGATATCCGATTGGTCTCCTCGTAGTTATACCGACATTCAGTCTCAAGATCTGAAAAATTGATTCCGTTCGCTGCTGTCTGGTTTCCGAGCAGGATCATGGCGATCCCGATTACAAATAGAAAGCCTACAACCCCCCAAAACTTTGACATAGTTACTAAAGGGAAACAAATTGTTTTAAACTCTGCGGGGTAACACTAGGAGAATCCTGTTTTTCCGTTGTCTGTCAAGCCGTGAATCACTGATTCCTGGGTAGATGAGTGATGGAAGAATAGTAGGCCTTCAGTTGTTGCCTGGTCTGTATCTGTTTCTAGTTTAAGGCCTAGGTAACAGCTTTAAGGATAAGGAGTTCTATATCTTTGATATGGGAGTAAAACTTTGGATGGTTTTTGAGGCAGTAGCACCTAGTGAAGAAGCTGTTGAAGGAGCTTTAGAGGAGCATCTTGAAACTCTGGAAAGTGAAGAGGGAGTTGAAATGACTGAACAGGAGACTGAGGAAGTCTCAAAGGTTCAGAACCCTCATCCAGATCTTGAAGAGGGATACTCTCAGGTCTCCGAGGTAAAAGTTGATGTAGGTACCTTTACGAAATGTATCAACCTTGTGCTTCATTATGGACCGACTTATGTCCAGGTTGAAGGCCCTGACGAGTACGAGATGAATCTGAAGGAGAGTCAGGAATCTCTTCAGAAAGTCGCAAATACAATGCAGCAGTACGCAAGACAGGGTCTTGGAGGCATACTGGTGTCAAAATCCGAGGACAATAGCTAATACTTTCCAAGAAGATGAAGAAGCTGTCTCTCCTGGCTTTCGCACTTTTACTGATTGGTTCAGCTTCTGCTACCACCATCAACAGCCATGAGGTCGCCATAGACCTGGAGACCTCGACCGTAAACGTCAGAATGGACATAAGTGAGATGAGTTCCTCAGCTTTCTACTACACCACCAGCTTTCCAGTCACAGGCGGTTTCACTGCCACAGCAGACGGAAAACAGCTGGAATGCGAGAGAGAGGACCTTCCACCAGGATCATACATTACCTGTGACACCGAGAGAAAAAACCTTACTATAAACATGGAATATACTACAGAAGGCCTTGTAACCCAGAGAGAAGGCGTAAACATATTCAGGTACAGCCAGGCAATCCAGAGGCCTACCGATAGCTATAGCCTGAAAGTTCTTCTTCCACAGGGCTCAGGCCTCGTCGAAAGCTCCAATGTCTCACTGCCCGTAATAAGCCCAGAATCCGGCGTTTCAGGTACTGACGGCCAGCGGATCCACGTAACGTGGAACAGCGATCCAGGCCTAGGCCAGCGGAGTTTCCAGGCAATATTCAACGGCTCCGGCGAGGAGGAAAGCCGTGAGGACGACGGCATAGGCCTCGTATGGATTTTCCCTATCCTTGTGGTTTCTATGCTTTTCGCAGGCCTGTACGTCCTGTTCAGATCCCGTGAGGATATTGAATTTGTCTACCAGGAGCTTTCAGAGGATGAGGCAGATGTACTGGACACCGTGAGGGAAAATGATAACTCTATGCTTCAGAAAGATATAGTGGATGAATCAGAGTACTCGAAGGCAAAGATTTCCAGCGTTATATCCGAACTGGAGGAGAAAGGTATCGTGAAAAAGAGCAAGGAAGGAAGAAGCAACAAGATATCTATCTCCCGGAAGTACAGGTACTAATTGCTTACGCTTATCGGTATTATCTGCTCCAGGCCTCTGTACTCCTGTCTACATACACATCTGAGCTCTGAATTGTTCTCTACCTTTTCAGAGAGATTTACCTGTACCAGGTCTGGCTCAAAGCAGGCCAGAGTTCCCGAAATATTTCTTTCTTCCACGACCTTTGATTCTATACTGTTGCAGTATGTCTCTCCTTGCTGAGGACTCTCCATACCCTGGGATACCGTGAATCCCAGTGAAAGGCCTAGAACTGCAACTAACAGAACTGTAGCTGTTTTTTTAACTGTCGTATTCTGCTTCAGATCTTTGAAGTATTCAGTTTTCATCTTCAAGGCCTCTTTCTGTCATGTTTATGGTCTGGTTTGTTGCTGTACTGTTTTCTTTTACTTCATTCATGACCTGGCGGAGCTGTTTAAGCGGTACGTATTCTCTGTAGGTCTGGTTGCCGTTTATTACTATTGACGGGCCTTCTGTGATATTGTAATCTGTCTTCAGTACGTCAAGTACCTTTGATTTATCTACTTCTAGGTTGTATGCAAATATACTTGTGGAATTGTCTACTTCTTCTCTGTACTCTGTCAGTACTGATCCCTGTCTCTCTGAGTCAAGGTTGCTGCTGAAGAAAAACATTATCGCATTCATATCTGTCTCACAGCGATCTTTGTACGACATCATCATGTTGTAAAGCCTGAGCTGGCTGACATAGTACTCTCTCCTTAGACTCTTGTACTCTCCCTCCCTGCTGACACCTCTGCTTGAGAACTGCTGTAAAGTAGTCCCTATCTCAGCGTTGTTCTGCCCAAGTTCCGGAATCTCTTCTCTGACAAGTCTGCAGTAATTTTCACTGGAGTCAAGGTAGTTTTCAACGGCAACGATGGTCTGGGCGCTTACAGCAGCATCAGATATCCTGTTATCTATATAGGAAGTTCTGGCATCGTCCATCTGAAGGCCTATAAGGAAGCCAAATGCCAGGACCACGGCAGTTACCGCGGTGGCTTTCAGCAGTGATTCCTTGATCAGCTCCATACTTCCTCACTCCTGCCGAGTTCTTTTAAAATCGCAGCCATCCAGAAAATCCCTTTGACCATGAAGAAGGTTCCGAAGTAAATCAGGAGAGGCAGGGCATCCCTGAACTTGGTATCGGACTCGCTGTAAGCAACCTTTAGCTCCAGAGCAGAGAAGCTTACGCCAGCGATTAAAGGTACGTAGATAACTGCCGGGAAGTTAAGAGCCGTCCTGTAAAGATCCAGTTCTCCAAAGCCCGGCAGACTGAATCCTGTGGCCCAGATATCAATCAGTACGGCCCTGAGGCCTTCCCAGAGGCCTGCTGCGATCATCCAGAATCCTATCACGCTGAATATAGGAAGTATGAGCTGTGACGGTAGCTGGAATTTCCCGAACCATCCGTAGTCGTCGTTGAAGAACATTTCTCTTTTCTCGTAGGCGTTGGAGATGAATCCTCTTGCCCATCTGACTCTCTGTCCGTAAAGTGCTTTGAACGTTCTTGGGAACTCTGTCTTCGCGGATTCGTGGAAGGCCATCTCTATGGATTTTCCGTCCTTCTTGATCCTCCAGGCCAGCTCAAGATCCTCTGTAAGATTTTCCTCGTCAAATCCTCCAAGTTCCTTGATGTGGCTGGTCCTGTACATCGAATAGGCTCCCGGTGCCATGTCCAGTATCTTGATGTGCGACATCAAGTTCCTGTAGAAATTGGTCAATGTATACTCGATTATCTGCATCTTCTGAACAAAAGTCTCGGCCTCCAGAGGCCTTATAGAGGTCATAACCGCGCCTGTATCTTTATCAGCGTTCAACTTGTTGACTCCTTTACGGATTACATCGCCCTCTATCTCGGAGTCAGCGTCCTGTACGATAGTGTATTCTGATTCAGCGTTTTCCAGTGCCGTGTTCAAGGCCTTGCCTTTGCCCTGATTCTGGCTGTGTTCTATTATCTTTATTTCCTCTCTGCCTGAGTATTTCCTGGCTTTTTCCAGCGTCTTATCTGTTGAACCGTCGTCTACAAAGACAACACTTAGATTATCGTAGTCTACGCTCAGTGCACTTTCTATAGCCCTTTCTACAACATTTTCCTCGTTATACGCTGGCATCAGTATGGATACCGGTGGCTCCTCTTCCAGCTCAGACTCCGCTAATTCTTCCTCTACAGGCATGTTGCGGTATACGTTCATGTAAAACGTGACCATGAACAGCGAGCTACCTACGAGGATCCATGCAAGCCATACTAACATAGATAATAAATAGGGCCAAACAGATTTATAGAACTTATTTCACTCTAAAAAGTTCGATAAGCTAGTTCTTTCGGATTTCACGCAGGAAAGTGGTCGCATAAGTTCCTTTAGGCAGATCAAACTTCACAGTCATCTTGTGCTTCGCCATATTCAGATCATCCTCACCGATATCCAGGATCTCGAAGTTCCTGAAATCAGCAAACGCACGTCGATAACTGCCCTCAGAACGGAGTTCAGGCATCTCCTGCAACCTGAAATCCTCCTGGGAAACACCTTCTTCCTCCATGACCTCGGCGATAATATTTTCAGGCCTGTTATCCTTCAGATCAGTCTTGTAACCAACCAGCGGAATTTCATACTCCTCGTCATACCAGCCATCCTCAACCAGGCGTGAAAGGGCCTTGTTGAAGAGCCAGGACTGATAGGCATGTACGAAAAGCTGCTGAAGGCCTTCCGGCAGACGCTTGATAGCTCCCTGATAGTCTCCAGGATTCTTTGTCAAATGATACAGCAGTGTTTTCTCGTATCTGAACTTTTCCGGGAATCTTTCTGCTGCTCCCTCGACTTCCCTGGTCTCCCAGAGTTCCTTCCTGACCTTTCTTATGGACTTGTATTCGCTTTCGTAAGGTTTGGCGATGTAGGTCCATACCGCCTCCTCGAACTCTCCTCTGAGGATCAGTCTCCCAACCTGATGGGTGATAGGCCTTGCACTTCCGAACCTCTGTTCCCCAAAGTAATTTGGCATCTTGCCGTCAAGCTCATCTATTATTCCGAGGGATCTGTTTCTTATATCTTCTATAGGAAGATTGAGGTCTCTTACAGTTATCTCGAATCGGTTAGCTGAAAGGTTTCCCAGGCCTATATGATCGTTCTTCCCGATTACCTCCAGTTCGAACTCGTCAGTGAAAATCTGTCTAACATCTTCTTCCTCCACTCCCTGAACTGAAATATACTGTTCCGTGATCGCTCTTTTATCCTTGTTTCCTGCGTACCCTATCCTGTCCTTGGAGATATGAAGCATTTTGGACAGTTTATCGATCGCATCCAGAGTGGTCATATTTTGCTTTCTCAGCTTTACTACAAGGTGATCTCCTTCTCCAGTATCATGTGAGGCAAGTTCCTTGACAACAAAATCATCTACCTGTTCCTTGATCTGTCCGCGTATACCGGGCTTGTCCGAATAATAGGCCCAGTCCATTTCAGTAAAATCTACGTCCGCAAATTCATCTTCGATACCTTCCCCATCCATTTCATCATCTGTCATTTTATCTATCACTAATCCAGAAGCTTGAGATCGCCTGTTACACTATCGATTTTGGACTCCTCACACGGCCCAACACTCACAGCCGTCTTCGTCCCAGGCTCAATCTCGGTAAGACCTGCATCTTTCACCATTGCCGAAGGCAAGCCCTGTCTCTGAGCCTTCCTGAAACAGTCTTCCAGATCCTCACCACCAATATCGAGGACAACCTTCTTCTGACCGCCGGACTCCCAGTTGCTCCGGTCATCGGAAGAGGCCTTCCTGTAGGCTTTGAGAGACGCATGACAGGCCTGGGATATAAGTTTACCTGTAGACATACCTAGATCTGTTCTCAGGACAATAGCTTGTTTATGTTGGGACACAGTCATAACTTGGGTTCTCATGGTTTAAAATGTAAGATTTCTCGCAACACTAAATTATACCTCCAGTATTTAATACCTTTCGGTAACAACAAGGCCTTTGAAATGTCGCTTGTATGGGTCCGCCCAGATTCGAACTGGGGATCTTCGCCTTACTCACTCGCTCCGCGTGTGATTCAAGCAGATATGCTTTGCACACGATGCGGTTGTAAGGGCGACGTCATAACCAACTAGACCACGGACCCTGTAAACTTCTGCAGCAGTGAATGAGTGTGTAAATACTTTAAACTCCATGTTTTAAGAACGTATTTCCGAAGCCTCAACCTACCTTTTTCTCCAGCACAGGATCGTATACAGTATCCTGATCCGAGAAGTATGGATAATAAACTCTCGAAACCGAAGAATCCGGAAGCCGAGATCCGGCCTCTTCCTTATCGACCTCGTACTCTATCAGGGTCTCTTCCTTCACAACCTGATCATCTAGACCTGCATCGAAAATTGTCTCCTCAACTTCATTGTTCTCATCGATAAGGCCTTTATCCTGGAGTTCGGACATTTTGGAGGCTATCTTTGAGACCTGAAGGCCGGTTTCGTCCACTATCTCGCTCTTCGATCTTCCCTCCTTGATTAGATCCAGGATTTTCCTGTCCTGGCCTTCAACCTTCGGCTTCTCCGCCTTAGTCTGATCTTTCACACCGTCGATGAGAATTTTTTTCTCCAGGTTCTCGACAAGATACAGCGGATACCAGGCCTCTGAGAGATCTTCTCCAATCTCATGTTTGACCTCGCTGAGCTCTCTCTGCGGTTTGAAGGCCTCGATATTCTCTTTCTCGACGTATGTCTCCGCAGTCTGAGTTTCCCCGCCGTGCTGGCTCTTTCTCTGCCTCACATCTGTCATAACAGGGTAATCGTTTCCAAGGACAAAGGAGACTCCTGGAGGCAGGGATTTAATCATGTCCTCGACTTCAGAAGTTATTCCCTCGAAGGACTTGGAAATTGCTTTCAGGTCATTTGGGTTTGTAACCCTCAGGATAAACTGGGTGTTACACTGGCTGAGTACGTTTTTATCGATTCTCGCAGGTCTCTGAGAGATAACGCCGAGGCCTAGACCGAACTTTCTTCCTTCAGATGCGATCTTTCTGAGGATCGGGTTTGATACTGCCTGTCCGAAGCCTTTCTCCGGTACAAAGTTATGGGCCTCCTCCATCACCATCAGGAACGGCGGAACCATATCCTTCTTTCTGAGATCGAAAAGTTTTTTCGCCAGCATGTAGGCAGTCATCTCCGCTGCATCCGGTTCAACCGCTTTCAAATTGATGACCGTGGCCTGTCCAGGCTCAAGAAGATCTGTTAGATCGACAGGATCCGGATCAAAGAGGCCTGATTCCTCAAGCTGCTCCAGGTAGTTCAGAAGGTTCCATTTCGCGGTCGAGTCCTCCTGAGACACCGCGTCCTCGATATCAAGTAGACTGTAGTCCTCTTCCTTCTCCTTCAGCCTCTTCAGCGAATTATAGAGAACACCCATCTGTGAGTTAGTCAGGGAATCAGGAATCAGTGTCATCAGTTCCTTTTTCCCGAGATTCTTGGAGGAAAACTGCAGAGGCATCGCCTCCGAGTTAATATCTGTATTGGGCGAATACTCCTTCAGATTATATCCTCTGGTCTCTCCGTCCTCTTTCTCCGGGTTCGGATTCCTGAGAGATGAGAACTCGCCGTGAGGATCCAAGATCATCACAGGCATATCCTGCTCAAGAAGCTCCTCGATCAAAACTCCGGTCAAGTATGATTTACCGGCACCGGTCTGAGCTAAAACTGCGAAGTGCTTGTAGAACTGATCAGCATTAACATGGATATCTATATCCTCGTTAGTCTCAAGATTACCGACCTGAAGGCCTTTATCCTGTAGGCCTAGAGTCTCTGAGATCAGCTCCTGGTCGGCCTGATAGACTATTGAATCTGGTTCTATGACTCTTCTCGGAGCCTTTGTCAGGCCTTTATCCCTGTATCCAATGATGTTGGCCCTGGCCAGAGTTTCTCCATCCGGGTGTTTGGTGACTTCTTCTACCTGTGCGAGTATCCATTTGTCACTGCTCTTGACGGATACGAAATCGAATTTTCTTACTTCTTCTGTGGCCCGAAATTCGAACGAGGAGGTATCGACCTCGCCTTCAATAGTTCCCAGCTGCATAAGGTCTCTAATTCATGTAGAGGCCTGAGTATTGATAAATTCACATCCGATATTCTACGCGATGGATTTAAGAAGCTGAAGGCCTCACCCGGTAATATGGATTTCCGGGAGAAAAACCCTCTGAACGGTTTGGAAGGATTTCAGAAAGACGCCGCATTCGTTGGTATTACCCTTCTTCTGGTAGGAGCGGTGGTCGGAGTTGGAAACTACACAACTGCCGATGAGCCTGTCAGAGTTGGCATGGTAGAAGTCACGACAGAATGCGTAGGCCTTGATACAGGAGTCTGCCTCGGAATCCAGAGAAGAGAACATACTACATACAATTACGAAAATTATACGGAAGCCGAGGAAGGAACAGAAAACTATTACAGACGTGTCGAGGCCGAGCTCATGGTCCAGGCCTACAACATCTGCAGTGAAGACACAAGAGGGATGGAATGGACCTTTGAGGCAAGTTACGACAACAGAACTGGCTCAGAGTGGATGGAAAACGAGAACGTGACACTGCTTCCATGCGACAGCACTTTTTACAGGACTCTAAAATAGATATCCTGTTCAGAACCCTGTGAGCCGATTTTTTGATAAATGTTGCTCCTGAACTTCTTTTTTAAGAGGTTACAAATTGATGTCAAATAATGTTGAACAAGTTGAACGTACTTTTGTCGCAGTAAAACCGGATGCTGTTAAGAGAGGCCTTGTAGGTGAAATTACCAAAAGATTTGAGGACGCAGGTTTCAAGATCTGCGGTATGAAGATGGTCCAGGCTACAGATCAGCTTCTGGAACAGCATTACGAGGAACATGTGGATAAGCCTTTCTATGAAGGCCTTGCAGATTATATGAAGGAAGGTCCTATCGTTGGAATGGTTCTTGAAGGAGTTCACGCGGCTGAAAACATTAGAAAGATCGTGGGAGATACTTCTGCTAAAGATGCCCATCCTTCGACCATCAGAGGACAGTACGGACACATGTCGATGGATTATGCCGATGAAGCAGGTCGTCTCTACAAGAACCTTGTCCATGCTTCAGAACCGGGGGAACAGGAAAGAGAGATCGAGATCTGGTTCGAGGAAAAAGAACTTCACGATTATCAGACAGCACACGAAGAAGAGACAAGGTAGGACTTCAAAAATGTACAGAGGCCTCGAAAAAGACCTTTAAAGGCCTTGAAATCTTTTTTACATCCTTCATTTCCTTCCTCTATCTTTTATCCGGCTATGAATGAACAGTATCAACCACAGGAATTAAATTTTTGCCGTCCAAAAACTTCGTTATGGCGGACAGACTGTATAGATCGGAATCGGACAGGATCATAGGAGGAGTATGCGGAGGACTCGCAGATTACTTTGATGTAGATCCTTCGCTCGTAAGACTTCTCGCAATCGCACTCTTCCTCGGAGCAGGTACAGGCCTACTTGCATACCTCATCGCATGGCTGATAATCCCGAGAGAATCAGAAGTCAAAGAAAACACGGAGCAGGAAACAGAAAAAGAGGAAGAATAGTTCGAAGGCCTCTCAGCACTCAAAATTCAAACCCATGTCAAAAGGAGTGGCACGAGCTTATCCAAGCTTCGTGCGAATCAAACTCTCTGGATGAGTTTGGTCCCGCAGGGTTCATCATCAAGGCCTTCAAACACATCTTATTTTCTCAGTTTTTCCTGAACCTTCTCCAGATCAAGTTCAAATCCTGCTGTAGGATGACCTAGCTTCCAGTTCTCGAGGACTTCTTCAGAGAACTGGCCGATAAAACCGATTTCTTCACCGTCCAGAAGTATCTTTCCAGCCCTTGAATCCTGGAAGAAAGGCCTTTCATCCGCTTCGACCTCTATTTCAAGGCCTAGATCTCTTTCCAGGATCTGGAGCTTTTCTCTGGCATCTGTGAAGTCTACGTTGCTTCCTGACTTGATGTATGCTGTTTTTTTCCGGTTTGAGGCTCCTGTATAGGAGTCGTCAAGTTCTGTAACCGTACCTGTTTCGAAGAATTCCTGTGGATAGGCCCTGTGCTTGTTCTGCTTCAGTACTTCGAGCAGAGAAGGAGTTATCATATCTCTCAGTGCCGAGTAGTCTTCGGACAGCGGGTTATCGACTTTGACAAAGTTGGTTTCTTCTCTGCATATTTTTTCTGTCAGGTTATCTCTGCTATTGTGGATATAGGTCAGAGCTTCCATAGCACCGGCTTCAGACAATATGTCCCGGACTACTTCTGCCGTATCCTCGATGTCTCTCTGAGAACCGATCAGGTCTACGTTCGGTATCTCAGGTTCTATATTTGTGTATCTGTGAGCGATGATGATATCTTCTATCAAGTCGTACTGATGCATCACGTCGTTCCTGTAACACGGAACCTCAACCTGTATATTCTCTTCCGCTTTTGCATCGTATTTCATCATCTCCAGACGCTTCATAATCTCTTTCCTCTCCAGATCAAGGCCTGAAACCTCTCTGAAGTATTCGGGATCAAGACTGAATTTTTCAGGGGAGAGATCGGGAAGCTTTTCGCCATCAACATTTACTGACTCGATCTCGCCACCTCTCTCAGCAAGAGCCGTCGTCAAGATGTTCAAGGCCTTCAAAACTGTATCCTCATCTTTCCCCGTCACGTCTATGAAAACGTCCTGAGTCCCGGAATCTACCTCTGTCAACTGGTTGTTGATGATAGGCGGGAAACTCAGCACTTTTCCTTCCGCATCTTCGATTACAGGATATCTGTCCTCATCTTCGAGAATCCAGGCATAGTCCTGACCTTTACCGTGTTCCTCAAGAATCTCTCCCAGCTGCATATCCCTGTCATACTCCAGCGGAGTAAAGGAAACTTTTTCAGGTTCCACAGCCCTGTATGTGAACGGAGCCTCGACAGTAGAAAGATCATGAAGGCCTATAGCCAGTTTATCTCTCCTGCGGCCCATGGTCTCGTGCATCTTCTCCTGAAGCTGGATCAGGCCGTTGATCTTTTTCTCTGAAAGTTCAAGGCCTCGGACTACCGCTCCTCCGATGTGAGGCCTTACATCTTCGACGCTTTCATCTACTTTGACCTGGACATGGCCTTTCTCTACATTGTATTCTGTCCGCCCGTTTTTTATGTCGAAAAATCCTCTGTAAGCTCGTGCGAGGCCTTCAACGCTCAGTAGGTCGGGCCTGTTCGGGTATGTCTCGACTTCACATACGTTTCCGTTTATGCTGTGCCAGTGTGCTCCCAGGAATGAGGCTTCTTGGATAAGTTTTTCTTTATCCAGGTTTTTTCCCAGTAGTTCGTCGAATTCTCTTTTATCTATCTCTAGAGTTGCCATTTTACTGAATCGCCTCTGTGGTTCGGTCATTTGGGAAACTTTTTTTCGTCATTTCTTTTCGCCTCTTGCTGTTTTCCAGTCCGGTCTCCAGACCGGTGTCTCGTTTATGATTTTGATGTCGTTCCTGTACAGTTCTCTGATGTCCGAGAGGCCTGCTGCCATGAATGCGATCCGTGGGATTCCAAGGCCCCATGCAAGGACTTTGGCTTCGAAGCCGAGCATCGGTTTGACGACTTCTGGGCGGAACATTCCTGCTCCTCCCATGCCGAGCCATTCCTCGTCTTCCTCGTCCCAGACCTGTACCTCTACGCTCATTTCTGTGTACGGATAGTATGAGGGTATCAAACGGAATTTTTCGTATCCCATTTTCTCGAAGAACTTGGAGATGTATCCTTTCAGATTGGCGAAGTTGAGATCCTTTCCGACCACGATTCCGTCAGTCTGGTAGAACTCTGCGAGGTGTGTACGATCGACGGTTTCGTTCCTGAAGTTTCTGCCGACTATAAAGAACTTCTTCGGCAGTTCCTCATCATTAATATCGATTTCATGCAGAGTCATCGCCGAAATCGCTGTAGTATGTGTTCTCAGTACGTTTCTCTCTGCTTCCTGTTTGCTCCAGTCACCTCCGTAGCCACGAGAACCTGTACTCCAGCCAGCCTCATGAGTCTTTTTCACGTGTTCGACTTTATCGCCGTACTCGGACAGGTCCGCCTTCTCAGGATTCTCCACGAAGAAAGTATCATGAAGCTCCCGTGCCGGATGGTCCTGAGGCGTATACAGGGCATCGAAGTTCAGGAAGCTCGGAACAACGTAATCACCCTCCATCTCCTCGAAACCCATCTCCATCCAGGTCTGACGTGCGTACTGAAGAATATTCTTGTAGTAATGTTTCTTTCCCGTCTTCGGAGTAGAAGTCTGGGCTTCAACATTAAAATCAAGCTCAACAGCTTCCAGATCAAGGCCTTCACCATCGCTCGTAAGAGAAAGCCTTCTCTTAGTATCTGTTTCGATCTCTACAAGGCCTCTGTCTTCATGTTCCTCCGTGAAATCCTGCTCCTGAAGCCTCTGTTTTACAGGGTCGTCTCTGATTTCCTCTCCTTCTGGGGTCAGATGTGTTTTTCCTTCTCTAATCTCGATCCAGCCTCTTTCCCTGGCTTTTCCAATCGCGACATCTTTAGGGATCTCGTTCAGCTCTGCGATCTCCACGGAACCGTCCGAGGCCTTCTGTACCAGTCTGTACTCCGGTGATCCTCTCTTCTTGACCTCAAGGCCTTTCTCTGTAAGTACGTATTCTAATTTTTCGTCCTCTTCCTTCTCAATTAGATCCTGTTTCTCCAGTTCCAGTGCGGCACGGTTGACCATTGACTGGTCAAGGCCTTTTTCCTCAAAATCCTGTACTGTCTGTGCTCCCTGCTCTCTTAGAATCTTCAGTACTTCCAGTGCCTGGCTTGAAAGCTTCACAGAAAATTATCTGAGTTGGAATCTTAAATAATTGAGATTGTCTTCGGTATAATCTTTTATTCAGGGAAAGGGAATTGTTTCTTATGACTGAGAGAATTTCTACAGGCGTGGAGGGCCTTGATGAACTGATTGAAGGAGGAGTGCCTGAAGGCTCTACTATTCTGATTTCCGGTAGTGCTGGAATGGGTAAAACTATTTTTTCGAGTCAGTTCCTGTGGGAAGGTCTTCAGAAAGGGGAGAGATGTCTTTTCATTACTTTGGAAGAGGACGAGGAGGATATTCTTGGCGATGCAGACGAGTTCGGCTGGAGTTTTAGGGATGAGGAAAGATTTTCCATAGAGTACATCAATCCGTTCACAGAGGACTTCACCTTTGATAGCAATGTGCGGGGATATATTAACGAGCATAACCCGGACAGAGTGGTTATAGACCCTGTTTCCATGATCGGTATGGGGCTGGATTCTAATGCTCCTGGAGAGGTGAGAAAGGAGCTTTACGAGATCATCAAGCAGATGAAGGGCGAAGAAGTTACTACTTTGTTCACTACTGAGAAGCCTGATGAAGATAACCTGACTCGTTATGGAGTCGAAGAGTACGTGGTGGACGGAGTATTTATCATGAAAGGCCTCGGCTTTGGCGGAGACATGGGCAGAAAGCTTACAGTCCAGAAGATGAGGAGGACGAACTTTGAGCACGATGTATATCCTGTCGAGATAGATGAAAACGGTCTTAAGGTAAAGGAGCCTGAGAAAGGCCTCAGTCTTTAGGTCTTGCTACAAAGAGGCATCTGTCGTCTCCCTTGGCCATGCATTCTTTTTCTTCTACTTCAAGATCTTTACTTTCAAGTGCGTCAAGGCCTTTCTCTATCAGGCCTTGGAGGAAGAAATCTCTTGGTGAATCTGCTTCCCCATATTCTTTTCTGTAGACTCTGGCGATTGGATTGGTCCTGTTCTCTATGGCGTATACTATATCCTCTTTCTGGTCCATCTTGCTTATTGTGAATTCGCCGAGCGCGATTACATCTGTGAGATCGTCTATGAACTTCATTATCTCGTTTCTGCTGAGTTCATCGAAGTTATATCTGTCCTCGTATCGTTTCAGGGCTCTTCTTGATTGGTTTCCTCCGACTTTTTTGAGGGATTCCTCCGCTACATTTTTTTCTTCTAGGTCTTTCTGAAGCGAAACCATAGTATTAATGTTGAAGAGCATTGTTGGTGCTCCGAAGTAGAATAGAATCCCATTTTCATTGAACCTGAATTCGCCGGTGTCCATCAGTCTTCCGAAGAACTCGTTTGCCATCTAAGTTAAATTAGAGTTCCATTCCTTTAAACTCTCTGTAGTCGTCAGTTAGCTCTATTCTCTCGGCCTTGCCCTTTGTCTGGAGTTCACCTTTTGGCACAACATCTACATTTATGTCCGCCACGGTCTGTGAGTCTATCGAGCTGAACTCCAGTATTTCGAAGAGAGATCCTTTCATCTCATTTTCTACCATTTCAGTTCTTCTATCTCCTTCAACTTCTATATCCATCTGGTACTGGCTCTCATCCTCTTCGTAGTCCAGGGTGATCTTGAACTCTCCGTTGATGCCGTGTTCTCTCTTAAGCTCTTCGTCTATATCCAGTATCTTATCCCCCACTTTCCCTGGATAGATCTCAACTCCTTCAATATCGGCTACATTGTGTTTCCTCCAGGGAGTATCGATCCTGCTAAAAGGAGTACTAATAACATCCTCATCAGTCCTGAAACGAGAGAAATCTCTAGGTGCGTACCTTATCAGAGGCATTGCATCTCTCCCTACAGGTGTAAACAGTACTTCGCCGATTTCTCCATCCTCTACAGGCTCATAGGTTTTAGGATCCACTATCTCGAAGATAAAATTGTCTTCCAGAAGATGCATGCCGTTTCCTATTTCTACTTCTCCGCCTGTAATTCCTCCTGCCTCTGTCATGCCATAGGCCTGTGTTACCCTGGCATCGTACTTATCCTCCATCATGCTCAGTTGCTTATCTGTGAAGGCCTCTCCTCCTACGATCACGTTTTCTATAGATGAATCTGCCGGATCTATGCCTTGTTGCTCAAGAACATCTGTAAACCGATTGGCATAGGATGGAAGCGCGATGATTGCTTCAGGTTGGTATTCATCAACCAGCTGAGCATGCTTCTCAGGAGGGACCATAACACCAGCAGTCAGCTGAGTAGCGTCAATAGCCTCAGCCCCCTTGTAACCTGTAAAACCAGAGGTATTAAGGCTGAAAGGCAGAAGCTGTAGTACAGTATCAGATTCATCGATACCAAGCTCCCCGCCGTAAATTCTCGCCTGTTCAAGACCGTTCCTCTCCATATCTTCATAGCTCATCATCTGCTGTTTCGGATCTCCTCCGCCGGTACCTGAACTCTCATTGACCCTTGCGACTTCATCCCATCCTGTTGCTAGGAACGGATAATCAGGGAAATCCATATCTGCCTGCTCAAGATCCTCTCCAGTAGTAGGAGGAATCCTGGAAAGGTCCTCAACTGTCTGGATTTCCTCCGGATCTATATTTTCCTCATCAAGGAGATTTCTGTAAAAATCAGTATTGTTATACGCATGATTAATGTGCTCAGAAACTCTTCTGTCCCGGTACTCGCTTAACTCTTCTTCAGTCATGCCTGGGGAAAGGCCTTCTCTGACCATTCTCTGTTGCTCATCTTCTCCATCAAGTATTTTTGCCAGATCCTCAAAGTATGAAGCTACAGTACTCCGGAAAGGCATATCAGGGATTTGTACCCAAATAGTAAATAATATTTGGGAGTTCAGGGAAGACTTTAATTTCTGCAGTTTTAGTCTTTGAATATGTCAGAATTCAGAGGTTCTGGATACCTGATCTCGGTAAATGAGAGAACTAGGAGTAAGGCAGCAGGGATCGTGAGCGACGAAGAAGATAAGGAGAAGTCTGCCAGAGAACTTTTTGAGTGGGTTAGAGATAATTACTGCTGGGATATGAGAAGTATCGAGAGCTCTGAGGCCCTGTTAGGTAGGGAAAATAGTAAAGCTATGAGTTTCAGCAAGTCGAACTTGCTGATTTCTCTCCTGCGTTCTCTTGATATCCCTGCCAGAATATTTTTAATCAACTGCAGGATGGAGAATAAGATCAAGGGTGAGACCGAAAGCTCTATCCACGGTCCTGTACAGATAAAAGTTGACGGAGAGTGGATAGTAGCAGACCCTACGTACGGACCTCACACTACAGATTACCATGATAAATCTGAATTTGGGGAAGAAACATGGGAGGAACTTCAGAGCTCTGAGCTAAAACATGACCTCGACAGAAGTTTTGTCTGGGGATACAACTACATTCTTCAGTACGTTCATCCTGATGTCAGATCAATTAGAAAACAGCTTCGAAGTGTACAGAACATCTAGTCAGACAGAGGCCTTATATCAGCTATCCCGTCGCCTCCCCCAAATAGTTCTGCTGGAAACCTTCTCTCTGCTGTCTCTCTTTCTGTCTGGTTAGGCCAGAGGAACCCTGAAGAGAGATGGTTGAGCACGACCTGTCCTCTTTCCCCATAGTCCACAGTATCTCCAAGCCCTGTTCCTTCAGATTCTACTACATCAAAACTGATGAACGGATGTATTGAATGATATTCAAAGTCATCACTTTTGGGGTTGTCAAAGTTTGCTCCCGTAAACGATGTGGCATACATCGGGATTGCTTCCGCATTAGGGTATTTCTGTTCCAATCTATCTACAGTCTCCTGTGTCGTCCCCATACCACTCATCAGCAATGCGTTGACATCTTCAGGCGTAGAACGGGCATCATCCGACTCCAGCATCCCGTGCACTCGTTCAACAGGCTCCGGCGCGCTCGCGATAACACCCACCTCCTCAGACTGTAGATCCTCCTCCATCGCCCGTAAAGTATATTTCATCCTTACAAGGCCTTCCAGAGCCTCTTTGATATTACCTGGCTCCGTTACAGAGTCTTTGAGGAAGCTATAAGGCTCCTCACTTAGCCTGCCAAGCTGTTTAAGCTGAGGTTTAAGCCTTCTTGTCTCTATCCCACTGAATAAAGGGAATCCTCCTCTCTTCTCAGCGGCAGATCTAATCTGTTTCTCGTAAAGGCCTGGAGGGCCTGCGATCAGCCAGTTGCCTCCATCTATATCTCTTAATTCAAAGTTGAAATTGTACCAGTCCGATACTTCATCTGAAAGATGTTTTCTCCAGGGCATCACCTTTTTCTTCCCCGTTGAACCTGATGACTTAGACATATCATAAGCAGATGAATCTGGGACAAGTTCACTGTAATTGTCCGCTTCTTCTAAGTTTCTAGAGAATAATCGGGGCATGAAATCCTCTACAGGCCTCTCTACGAGCGCCTCTTCATCTGCAACGCCGAGCTTTGAAAGATCCTGGAAAGAATCGATCTCTTCTCTGGGATCGAAATCAAGCCTGTTAGCGTGCTCTAGCCAGTACGGAGTACCGTAATCCTCATCAAAATGAATATCCATTACCGCCTGAACATAGGCCTCCTCATCCAAATTATTATTTTTGTACGGAACCTCTACATCTCCCCGTGTATTTTCCACCATGTAGTCTAGAAGACTTCTATCTTCAAGCTCATTTCTCAGGCCTTCTAGAGATTCATACGGCCGAGAGAATACAGACATGTTAAAAACCTGGATAAAAATAATTTTATAACTAATTGATAACAAAGTGAGAAGATAGTCTTTACAGGACTTTTTTGACTTTGTCCACTGCGTCGCTCATTTCAACCTTGATAAGGCCCATGTTGACGTCGCTTTCTGTTAGTATTGCGAGTATTCCTTCGTCTCCTGCACCTGTAGCAATGAGTTTGCCGTTGTCTGATTCTACAGTAACCTGATCAACATCTCCCATGCTTAATGCTTCGCTGGCGGTTTCTCCTGATCCTACCGTGGATGCTGTCATCGCACCAACCTGATCATCATCAATGTCCTGGCCAAGATTTGATGCGATCAGTAAACCATCTCTTCTGACAACAGCAGCTCCTTTAATCCCCTGGACACTGTCCAGATCATCCAACGGCTCATTTAACTTTTCCTCTTTACTTGACATGTTCTATACCTGTATTAGGTCTTGATATTTTTTAAAGAGTTTCATTTTTCCCACCTATGTGTAATACCACGAATGCCTGCTCAGGATTTCCTCCATAAGCGACTGGAGTGCCTGATCAAGGCCTTCATCGTGTTTGGCATCGATTCCGACTGTTTTGATACTCAGCTCGTCCTGGATTTCATCAGGAGACAGGGCATCATCCTTGTTCTGGAAGTTGGCAAGTATGATGAACGGTAACTCCTCAGCCTCCAGATCCTCTTTCAGCTTCCGGACTCTCTCATAGTTAGGATCCCTGGAATCCACTACAATGAAACATCCGAAGATGCTTCTGCCGAGGAAATCAAGCGCCCAGTCGAAACGTTTCTGGCCGGGTGTACCGAACAGTTCAGCTTTCAGGCCATTTCTCTCGACCTGTCCATGATCCAGAGAGACAGTGGTTCCAAGTCTGTCCACAGATACTGCCTCCTCAGACATATTCTGTACAGTGGTAGATTTTCCTGCATCGTAAGGCCCGGTTACAAGCATCTTAGGCACATACATGACAAGGCCTTCCGGTGTGATGTCGAAAGGAACTTTTGTCTCAATATCCGGTTTTCTGATATCGATATACTTTAGTACGATTCCCGACCTTTCAAGGCCTTTGAGATGTATTACGTAGTCGAATATTTCTTTCAGTCTTTCTATATCGTCGTCTTCCTCGAATCCGAGGTTTGGAAGGAAGTAGTAGTTTACTGCCAGAGTATCTTCTGCTACAGGACCTATTTCGTCTACGAAGTCCTCTACTTCTTCCCACTGACCTGCGAACGTGTCCAGAGAATCCATTACGTAGGTTGTTCCCCAGTCCTCCAGCTCCTCCAAGGCCTCTTTTGTTGTTTCCTTGGATTCTTGGAGGTATTCTGATCTGTCTGCCTTGAGATCCTTATCGATCTTGAATCTTTCCTCTGACTCTTTATTCAGTGTTGAAGAGAATCCATCGATTACAGCTGTCTCACCGTCAGCTCTTTCACTATCTATCCTCTCATTGATATACTGTGGCATCCTGTTGTTAACGAAGTAGACCAGGTTGTCATCTTCATCTAGCCTGTAGTTAACAAGTGCAGAAGCGAACTTTGACTTGTCTACAGCCAGATCTGCTAGTATAAGAACGTTGGAACCTTCCTCTACTCCTCCATCCAGGGCCTCATTAAGTCTCTCAAGTGGCAGCTTAACCTTAGACATAATCACAACTAAGTTTCTCTGGTTTATAAATCTACTTCAAAACAAACAGAAAGAATTTTTAACCTTAGTAACGCCTGTAAAAGGCCTGAAAAAGCTGCTTAAACTGTCCAGAAGATTCTTTACTTCTTTCTTTTCCTAAGAAACTGTTATGTCTCCTGAATCATCTACTTCGAAGTCTTTCCAGTCTCTGCTGGTGTCTGTCTTGTCCATCCTCTGTATTGAAAGTTTTTTGTCGTCTCCATCCAGCTTGGTCTTGATCACTCCATCTGCAACGTGTTTTATTGTGTTAACTGTCTTCTCATCGTGCATCCCTTCTTCCAGAGTGATTACCAGGCAACCACCAGAGCTTGAACTCTTCGCACCGACAACCTGAAGGAACTTTACAGCGGATTTCGGATCTGTATAGAGAAGTAGTGTGGAAGCCGAATGGATGGCCACACGTTTGGACTCATTTCCAAGCGCGTTCAAAGCGTCTGTAAATGTCATGTTCATCTGGTTAAGGTCCGAGAGACCGTCGAGTGCGAACTGTTCATCGCTTCCCCCTGCCTGCCAGGAGTAGCCGTCTACGAATACGATTCTGTCGTCGTGGTCTGTGAAATCCCATCCGTAGTAATCTGCATCATCCTTTACATCATCAGGAGAACCGTCAAGAGTGACATACATCGATTCCTCTCCTTCCTCAAGGCCTTGATACACGAACTTGTTGACAAGCGATTCCTTTCCTGTGCCGTCAGAACCCATTAGAATTACTGTAGAGTTTGCGGGAAAACCTCCTTCCATGGCCCCGTCAAGGCCTTCAACTCCTGTGCTTACTCTGTCGCCTGCCATGTTTTTGATTTACCTCTATGTGAATTAATGATATTCAGCTGTTTATAATATCTAACCTCCCTGGTCTTGAGGCCAGCTTTAATAGTTTAGACACGACATGGGTTATACATGCCAGAAGTCCCAAGATGTAAGACCGGTGTTCAAGGCCTCGACCAGATTTTGAACGGTGGAATCCCTGAAGAACATACTATAGTTGTCAGCGGGACGTCTGGAGCAGGTAAAACTACTTTGACCACCCAGTTCCTCTATAACGGCGCGAAGAATCATGACGATAAAGGAATATACTTTACACTGGAGGAGCCGGCCAGAAACATCGTTGAGACAAGCAAGAACTTTGACATGGACTTTGAGAACGATGAGGGAGTCGCTGGCAACGTGAAGTTTCACGAGGAGCTTAACCTGATGCGTGAAGGTTCTGGAGGAGATGTATTCGAGCCTGACAGGTTCATCGATGCTTTCAAGAGACAGATCGAGCAGTATGAACCTGACAGAGTTGTTCTTGACTCTATCACCAAGTTTGCGATGGTCTTCGATTCCTCACCTCTCAGAAGAGAGAAGGTTTCAGAGATCGCCCAGTTTTTGAGAGAACAGGAATGTACGGCATGCCTGCTGGCCGAGATCCCCTACACCGGCGGAGAGCGCCAGGTATCAAAGTACCAGATCGTAGAGTTCGTGGCTGACGGAGTCCTGCTCCTGGGAAATGAAAGAACCGAATCCTCCAGAACAAGAACCCTGGAAGTCTTCAAGATGCGCCGTACGGACCACTCGTCAGACATACACCCACTGAAGATTACAAACAACGGTATAGTGACGTATCCAAACCAGACAGCTTTCTAGAAACACTCAAAGGCCTTCAACCACAGCACCGACGAAAATACATACAAGTCCGAGGCCTAGAAGTTTACCATAATCTTTCCATGTCTCACTGTCAAAATGTTGTCTGTAGATCGCAGCGGAGACCAGAGATCCTGATATGCCTGCTATGATGAAACCTGTCATCTCAAAGGTTGCATGAGGAACATAAGCCACAGGACTCGGTATAGACTCCGTTCCTGTCAATACCTTCATTCCTGGAAGCTTGCTTGTCAGTATACCAAGGAATACTCCCAGGACAGAAGCGTTCCATACTAGAATGAACGCACCTGCAGAGCTGACAAGCACAGAAACCGCAAAGATCAGCAGGAAAACAAGAAGATTATTAAAGAATATACCCAGGAGTTGAAGGCCTCCAGTAGCCGCACCAGTAGCTCCTGTACGTGTTAAAGCGGAAATATCGGCTCCTCCAACCATAGTCACTCCCATCTTCTCCAAAACTTCAGAGAAATGGCTGATCTGCAGATAGAACTGGTTCAGATCCTGAGAAGATACGGTCAAAGACAGGAGGAAAAAACCAAGAACCTCCCCAGCGAAGAGAGCCCCGTAGATCAGTACTTCGTCGACATGAGGCCTTCCAGCCCTCTCGTCCTCCAGAAAAGTCCTCGTAAGAGGATACATTAAAGGAATAGCAGCGAAAACCACAGAAAGCAGAGAAACATGGGAGGGAAAGACCAGTAGAGCAAGGCCAAAACCTAGAACAGAAGAGACTAGGCCCATAGCAAACAGCAAAAAGAAATTATCTTCCTGCTCCTCCCTGTAAATCAGCTCCGGAAGCATAAAGAAAAAATTGTTACAGAGGCCTTTAACTGTTTAAGGCCTCCCTACGGACTGATGCCGAACTCAAAGTTCTCCTCAATATACTGTTCAACCTCTTCAGAAGCTTCTTCGCGCTTCCTCTGATGCTCCTCGAGGAACTCCTCTAATCTGTCCTTCGCGATCTGCTTTAATTCTCCGGAAAGCATCTCACCAGACTCGTATTCCTTCCGGATCCTCTGAAGCTCGTCATCGTCTTCAATTAGGTGGAAGGCCAGAAGCTCGAACACCATGTCTTCCTCGATATCCGCTCCTTTCTCCCTGTGTTCTTCCAGCGAGTCCTGACCGCCGGTCTTCGCCTGATCTATCTTTTCCTTCGCATCTTCGATGTCATCTGTCAAGGCGATGTAGCTCTTTGGCTTACTTGAGGACATTTTCCCGCCCTGAAGGCCTCTCATAAACTTGTTGTATGTGGAAGCTGGTTTCTGGAAATTCTGTTCCCTGTATTTCGATGCCACTTCACGTGTCAACCGGATATGCGGGTCCTGGTCAACGCCAACAGGTACGACGGTAGGTTTAGGCCCTGCGTTCTCCGGGAACTGGGGTCTCAAAATATCTGCGTACTGTACCTGGGCAGCTGACATTTTACCTGGATCTGCTGATCCGTACGTTGCCTCCATCTCATTTTGAGTTAGGTAGCGGCTAAAGGTCGCGGCTCTGGCCAGATGATTATTGCCAGCTTTTGACTGGAAGTAAAAATCGACTTCCTCCAGATTGATGCCAAGCGCGACATAGTTCTTCAGGTATTCCTCGATCACAAGTTTACGTGCTTCTTCCAGGCTCATATCCCGCGTGTTGTAGGCCTCTATATCGGCTGCTGCGATTGTTACCTGTGCGCCCATCTCCCTGTACATCTTGATCTGATCCACGACGCATTTGTGGCCGAAGTGGAAGACTCCTGACGGCATGATCCCTGTCATCATCGCGAACTCATCTCCCTCATCTCGCGCGTCCAGGAAGTCGTCAAGGCCTCTGTGGCCGAAGATTATTCCTCTGCGGATGAATCTGTGATCAGGCAGTCTATCAGCAACTTCCTCGATAGATTCTATCCCGAACTTCTCCATCTTTTCTTCATATTTTCCGGCCTCAACGTCGCCCCATGGATCAATATCTGCCATACTGAAGATTTCACCTTTCACCTTTTAATTCGTTTTCAGGTTTTCTCCCCTTGAAACCGAGGATTTCATCGTAGCCGTCTGTGGACATCAGTATCGGGTAGAAGCTCTCATTAGCTCTGAGTTTCTCTTCCCCGTTTTCCGCAAACTTCTCTCCTTCCACCACTTTTTCGAAGTTCTCAGCCAGGAACTCGTAGTCCCCAGGAACAGCTTCGTACATCTCGAAGATTTCAGGCCTTTGCTCTGACTCCTCACGGTCTATAACATCGAAATATGCCAGGAAGTTCAACAAAACTTTGTAAGCGTTCTTTGAGGCCTGATCGGTTCCGATCTCGCCGACTTCGACGGATACAGCATCCAGGTATTTCTCTACACTGTCTTTGTCCAGTGGTACTACATCCACAGCTTTTTCGACACCCGGAGAGGAAATGAGATCTTCATCGACTGTATTGACGAGGCAAAACATTTCATCGAACTCCTCCATGGAGTGGATTGTGAGAGTTTTCAGGCCTTCAAGCTCTTCCATCAGCTTAGCAGCCAGTCTTTCCTCATGGCTGTCGCTCTCCGGATTTCCTGGAAAGCACCGGTTCAGATCAGTGTTTACGGACCTTTCCTCGTCCTCCATCGCTTCTTCATTCGCTACTATCAACTTGACAGGTCTCTGGATCTCGAAATCGTTTCCAAGGAAACGGTCGACCGCTTTCTTCCCACAGACTTCATCTCCATGCATACATGCGACTACAGCGATTTCAGGACTCCCTTCGCCTTTCTCTACGACCTTCAAGCTGTTTCACCTCTGACCCTGTAATCCTTCATGACTTCCGAGAGAGCTTCTCTATCAGCCATCTCCCTTCTTTTCTGGTTGTAGGCCTCTGCACTCCTGTCTCCGGGCGTCTTACCGTACTTCAGCCGTGTTCCAAAAGTCACGTCGAAGATATCTCCTTCATCTTCGATAAAGTTTTCGTAGTCTACACTCAGAGAGTCAAGGCCTTCACGTGCGTAATCCAGCTCGTTCTCCAGGACGTCAGTTGCGTCCGCCAGCTCTCCGGAGGAACCGTATAGTTCAGTGTCGAGACCGTTGTACATCGCTTTCTCCCTGTTCTCGTTCACCTTTTCAATATCCGTCAGTTCTTCGCCATTTTCCTGTGCGTAGGCGATCCTGCCCATCATGAACGCAGATAATGCCAGATCTTCCCTGATCGATGGCTGGATGGAGAAAGGCCTCATCTCCACTACTGCGTTGCCTCTTTCACGGTCAAACTTGATGTTTACATCCTTCCAGTTGTTCATGATCGCCTGGTCGACAGCGTCAGGAGCCTCATCAACATCAGGGGCAACGTAAATTGGATCAAGACGCTCAAAGTAATCCTCGATGTCGTCTCCCTCTTCTTTACCGTAGTAAGAATCTATCCTGCCTGCTCTCGGCTCTTCATCGTTCTCAAATTCCTCATCACTTCTAAAATCTGCGGAGGCCCTCCAGAGCGGGATTCTCATATCTGAGACTCCAGTATCCTTCTGCTCGATTATACGGGCGTTACCTCCAATAGCCTCAGCGTACGGCATAAACATGTAGGCCAGATTGGCTTTGTCCACGGCATCCTGAAGGCCTCCGGCCTGGAGATTGGTCTGGGTAGAAGCGATCATACCCGAGTAATGGATATCACGTGGATCGAAACTTTCTTTCTCCCCAAAGCTGGAGGTCACCATATCGTCGTTCCTGTTCTCATCCAGGAAGGAAGCAAACACGTCATAACGCGAGCCTTCTCCGCCACTTCTCTCAAACTCCTCGACAGTCGGAAAAGGATTTGTACCATACCTGAGTAGATCAAATCCTTCCTCAGCCGCAAAATCAGCGGTCAAGGCCTCTTTCTCCCTCATCTCTTTCTCCAGATCTCCGAGAGACTCAGGGACCACAGGATCTGTCCTCGCCTCAATAACTGATGCAGCAAGCTCAGAGTCCAGAGTTTCTGGAGCACGTTCCTTGATTCTGTCACGTTCCTGTTCCGAGGCCTGTCCGTTGCTTCCGTCGAGTAGAGTATACTCCATTTCGAAACCGGCTTTCAAGGCCTCTGGGTTATCGTATCTAGAAGGATTTTGAACTATATCTTTTACCTGTTGCTGGAAGGATTCGTGAGTCTGTTCAAGCTCGTCTCCTTCCAGCAACTGCGGGACGTCCTCTATTCCAAAAACGTCCACCCAAATTAGCGGATGTGCTCATCTTTGATCACATCAACATATACGTCAGAAAATTTTAAATAACATAAGGGCCTTTCAGGCCTTCAAGTCGATATAGCAGGAGCTGGAAAACTTTTGAGAACAATTGAAGTATTCTTGAACCGTAGAAACGTTTATTGATAGCTCTGCCATGAAACGTTTCTTACAGAAGAGATCTGGAGAAAGCTGTGGCTCAAAGAATTATTTTCATCAGGCTTTGAGGCCTGTTGCCCGGTCAACGTTTTCTTTTCGGGAAAGATTCTTCCAAAAATATCCCCCCTTCTGAGCCATAGGAGGAAACTGGAATAGAAAATTTAAAACTGTTTCTGGGGCGAGGTTCAGAGGCCTAGTTCTTTTCTGACGAGTTCGAGTGCTTCTTCGTAGCTGTTTAGGGCCTGTTTCGTGTCTTCCGGTGAGTGATAGATGTCGAGGACTTCGTGGTACTCTGAAGCGACGAACCTGACTTTTTCCCTGTAGCCAGGCCTGTTGAGGACTATGGCTTTTTCCACTATTTCTGGTTGCTTTATGACTTTCTGGGTGTTTCTGCCTAGCGAGTCGGCGAGGAAGATTTCGTCCGCTTCCTGGATCTGTTTGATGTATTCGTCCTCGAATCTTCTGTATCCGTAGCAGTGGTACGGGCTTTCCTGTGAGATCTCCTCCGCTCCGGCAAAGACAATCAGGTTTTCTTCCAGATCGAGTTCATCCAGCAGCTGGATAAGAAGACTGACTGTGAAGCCGTTGTCGATGAATCCTCCCCATACACTGTCGTAATGGGTCATGACTATCCTGTCAGGATCCTCAGAGTTCCCGACCAGTATATTCCTGGACTGGTGGCTCTCCCATTCGACCTCAAGATATCCTTCGACCTCGTTCGCCTCAACCACTTTCTCAACGTCTTCAGGACTAATAGCGACGGAAGGAGCCTCGTAGAAATTTGGAACCGAGATACCTTCCGCATAAGGATTGAAACTGATGTTAGGCCTGTTCATCGAACCCTGACCGTTCAGTATAGAGTTCACAAGAGCTTTGGACCTTATCTTCCCTGATTCAAGGCCTGAAGGAAGGCATTCGATCTCCTCGCCATCAGCTTTCAGACCCCAGTCCTGGAAATCCGGTACCAGGATCTGGAATCTCTGAATCTCTGGACCAAAGGCCTCTACCTCTTTTTCGATCAAGTCTGCTGCTTTTCTTTCGTTTTCGAGCTGTCTCGGCGCCAGATCCGCCAGTTCTGAGGCTCTTTCGATGATCTCTTCTTTCATGTTTATTCTTCACCGGAGGGTCATGTTAAGGATTTGCTCTGTGACATCTTGGAACCTGTCCGCTTCGACATTCGAGGCCTTGATCTCCTGTCTCTTTCTCTGGGAAGGGTAGATGTTGACAGCTATCCCGCTATTCTTCAGGCTTGAGGATCTGCCGAACTTTGTATCTTTAAGCTCTTTCATCACTTCTCTAGGCACCGCCTGATCGTAACCTTTACGTGAGGAGACGTCTATGAACGGGAAGGTGTCAAGGCCTTCCAGTTCTGCCTGTCTCTCCAATTCATCGGTGTTTTCCGTCCTGAACTTTCCGTTTTCCAGGCCCCTCAGCATATAGCCGATCTCTTCATGGAGTGCGGATGGGAAAATCAGTGCCTCGTAGTTAGTCTCAGGGGTGAGGATACCTTGTTTCGAGGCCTCGTCCATTGACAGCGAAATATCTCTCCTGTCATCCAGAGACTCGTATCTACCTGTCTCCGCGTCGTACTTCAGACCGACTATCTTGCCGTCAGAGTCCTCAAACCCCAGTATCTCCGGCTCCTGACCGTGGTCGATCATCTCCTCTATCATGCTTCTCTGGATGTCTGTAAAGTCACCGCGGGTTTCGACGATAGGATTCTCAAGGCTGTCATGCATTTCTCTCAGATCAGAGGCCTCTGGATCACCTCCAAGTTCCTCATCTACGACCTGCTGGCTGCCTTCACCGCAATTGATCCGGTGTGAGCCAATGCTGTAGCCGTCCCTGATATCGGCGATCTGTGCCTGCCTGAGGCCTTCATCTGTGGCGACGACAGGCATGGCGTATCCTCTCTTCTCCGCGTTCCTGCCATACATTTTGTCACTCAGTGGCGCTCCGACTACACTATATTCTCCGATCTCCCCGTCTTCCTGAAGTTGATCTCCGAGCATCTCTGCCACCTGTGCCATCGATATCTGCTCTACTGTCGAGGCAGGCTGTTGACGGGGAATCAAAAACGTATAATCGTCCTCAGAGTCGATTACTCCGGCATCCTCGTACGCTTCCCTTATCCATTGGGCATCGATATCTTCAAGGCCCAGGCTGTCGTAGTGCTGGTCTATAAGGCCTTCTATATCACCTGTTTTTGACTGTTCGTAGAGCTGTTCAAATTCAGGTGCTGTTCCTATCATCAATGATCAGTATTTGAGGCCCTGGCTCTCCAGAAGGCTTCTGAAGGTTTTCACGCTGTCCTTGCGTACCTGATGTACCATGGGTATAGTCCTGTGTGTTAAACATAGAAGACACCTGTTGGAAGTGACAAAGCAAACCGGAACGGTCTGCTTCTTAGAACATAAAGTTATAGAAAAAGCTGTCGCTAAACCCTAAGGCCTTCAGTGTATTTTCCGAATTATGGAGGCCTCTAGCGACCATATCTCTCTATGGTGAGGCAACTGTTTTTTAACTTTCGGAAGATAGAAAATCTGTATCTGTAGTTTTCTACTGGTTTCTGAGGGCTTCTACCGCTGCAAGCTTTTCTCCGCTCATGAATCTTACAAAAGCTCCTCCTGCTATCGAGACGTGGTCAAAATCTTTTATTTCGTGATCGTATCTGTGTACGAGCGATGATGTGTGGCCTCCTCCTATTACAGAGTAGGCCTCGGTCTCAGCCAGGGCGTTTACTATTTTTTTGCTTCCTTTTTCATGTCCCTGGTCGAATGCGCCCATAGGGCCTTTCATCACGACTGCTTCTGCTTTTTTTATCTTTTGAGCGTATTTTTCCCTTGTCTTTTCTCCGATGTCCCAGGTCATTTCGTCTTCAGGTACTTCGCCGGCCTCGTGATTGCCTGAATCGGTTTCGAGATCTTCTGGGACTGTTATTTTTTCGCTGTAGTTTTGCAGCATCTTTTCCAGTTCCGAGGCCTTTGTATTGAAGCCGTGTTTCTCTATCCAGTCTGTTTTCTGCCCCAGTTTCTTCTCATTGATCTTGAGTGCGAGTTCTCCGGGTACCCCGCCGAGTAGGACTTCGTCTACGCTCTCTATCATCTCTTCAAGCATTCCTATGACGTCCGACGGCTTCTCTCCTCCGAGTACGAGCAGGCCTTCGTCAAATTGGTCTCTGACTTTTCTGCAGTTTTCGAGTTCTCTCTGCATGATAGGGCCTGGGTAGCTGTCAAGGTGTTCTGTGAAGCCTACGAGTGATGCATGGCTTCTGTGAGCTGCGGAGAAAGCATCGTCGACGTAGAGGTCAAAGTAATCTTTGGCGTTCTGGACAAAGTAATCATCTGCGTGTTTCTCTGGCGGTGCGTTCTGGAGCTCTTCTGAAAGAAACCTCACGTTCTCCAGCATGCAGATATCTCCATCGCCCATAGAATCTACTGCGTCACCGAAGCTGGAGCCGAAAAAGCACTGGACGAAATCCAGTTCTTGATCCAGAGAGTCCGAAAGGATTTCCGAATGCCTTTCCAGTGACAGAAAATCGTTTCTCGCAGGCCTTCCCTGATGCGCCATGATCATCGTCCGTGCACCGGCCTCGCTGAGCCTCCTGATAGTTTCAAGATACCTGTCAAACCTCACAGTTTTCTGAGGTTCGCCGTCCTCAACAGGCAGATTAAGATCAGTCCTAAGAACCACGTTCTTCCCTTCAAGCTCAGCGTAGTCTAGATTCTTCACCAAACAAACACCGTAATACGATGTAATACCTCCACGTTTTTAATATTTCCCAGAAAGCACGAAGAGCTTTTAACATTCAAGGCCTATGTTTCCTTGATACCAATGAAAGGTGGACGTTTTGGACTGTCGCGTAAATCGACAGTCTATCGGTGATTTACGAACCCCGAAACTTCTACAGGGTTTCTCACAACCAGGAACTCTGCGGGTTTCGGACTTTCAAAACCTGTTTAGTTCTGACTATAAAAATTTCCAGCTCGGTGCATAAAGTATGGATAATCTTACTGAAAAAGTAGCCGAGCTATCGAAGAGGAGAGGCTTTTTCTTCCAGAGCAGCGAAGCTTATGGTGGCGTCGCAGGCTTCCAGACTTTCGGACCTGAAGGCGCAGAAGTCAAGAGAAAGATAGAAAACTCGTGGAGAGAAACTTTTTCCAGAGGCCTTGGACACCGTGAGATCGAGGCACCGACCATCATGCAGGAAGATGTTTTCAAGGCCTCAGGACATCTGGACGGCTTCGATGACATGATAATCGAATGCCCGGAATGTGGAACAAGTTCACGTGCCGATCACCTCATTGAAGATAACACTGAGGTCGAGGAGGCGGAGAGTTTCTCCACAGACCAGGTAGAGGCCTTGATCAAGGAGCATGATCTTGAATGCCCGAGCTGTGGCGATTCCCTGACAGATGTAGAAGTCGAGGACTTCAATCTGATGTTTGAAACCTCGATAGGTCCTGGATCCGGTCAGACTGGTTATTTGAGGCCTGAGACCGCTCAGGGAATCTTCGTCGAGTTCCCTAGATTGAAAGAGTATGCCCGGAACCAGTTACCGTTCGGCATCACCCAGATCGGCAAGGCCTACAGGAACGAAATCTCGCCCAGAAAAGGCCTTGTACGTGTTAGGGAGTTCACTCAGGCAGAGCTGGAGCATTTTATCGATCCTGAAGAAGATGAGCCGGATATTGAACGTGTTGCGGATGTGGAGCTGATGCTTTATCCTGTAGGCGAGCAGGAGAAGGATGACGGCGAATACGTCTACGCAACGGTTGAGGAAGCGGTCGAGGAGGATATTGTCGAGTCTGAGTGGGTTGCGTACTACCTCGGTATCGCAAAGAAGTGGTATAAAGAGATCGGCGTTGATATGGACCGTTTCCGGTACAGACAGCATAATGAAGGTGAGAGAGCGCATTACGCGACCGACTGCTGGGATGCAGAGGCAGAGGTCGACGGAGACTGGATTGAAATCACAGGCTTTGCGTACAGAGGCTGTTACGACCTGAAAAAACACGACGAATACTCCCAGAATGATTTCACAGTCTTCAAGGAGTACGATGAGCCAGAAGTAGTCGAGAAAAAAGCCGTTGACGCGGACATGGGCTATCTAGGCCCTGAGTTCGGGGATAAAGCCGGAGAGATCAAGGACAAACTGGAAGAGCTTGCCAGACAGAAGCCTGAGGCCTTTGAAGCCGACAAGGTTATCGTGGAAGTTGAAGATGAGGAATTTTCCGTTCCATCTGAGAAGGCAAACTTCTCTGTTGAAAAAACTGAAGAACATGGTGAGCAGATCCTTCCTCACGTCGTCGAACCATCCTTCGGTATCGGCAGGATAGTCTACACTGTTCTGGCGCACGCATACGATGAAGAACAGGTGGAAGACGGCGAGAGAACCGTAATGCATCTCTCAGATAGAGTTGCGCCGACAGAGGTCGCTGTCTTCCCGTTGATGGATAAGGAAGGCCTCGGCGAGAAAGCGCGTGAAGTCGCTGATAAACTGAGAAGTGAAGGCCTCTCAGTGAAGTACGATGATACAGGTAATATCGGTCGCCGTTACCGTCGTCAGGATGAGGTCGGTACTCCTTACTGTGTCACTGTCGATTACGAGACTCTTGAGGAAGAGGCTGAGACGGTAACAGTCAGAGACCGTGACTCGATGGATCAGAAACGTGTGAAAATCCAGGATCTTGCTGAACACCTGAAATAGAGGCCTTTTCTTCTTCTATCTCTTTTTTTACTTTATTTGTTCGCCGACATCTTTTCATTGCTTTTTTATTTTTTAGGCGCGCCTAAACTTTTCCAGTGTTTTGATCTATGTCTATAAGAGATATAATTGAGGAGATTGAGAAAGGCTGTGTCGAGGACAGGTATAGTTCTGGAGTTCTTGAAGATGCTGGAGAGGTTGAAAAGTACTTTGAAGACTTTGAGAGCGCTGCCTATTTTGTAGCTAGTTACAGAGATTTTTACAGCGGTGAGGAGGCCTTTGATGATCCTGTAGGTTATGCTGAATCGTGGTACGAGAGTTTTGGTTCCATGGACGGTATTACAGATTCTTTCAAGGTTTGAACAGGTTTATTTCTTTACTGCGAAGCCTGTTATCGTCTGGCTCATGAAAGTGCAGATACCGAGGCCTCCGTCTCCTATCTCTCCTTCTCCGTAGAAGCCTATCATGTTTTCGCCTATTTTTTCGGTAACTCTCTCTATTTCTCTGTCTCTATCGTTCCTGTCAAGTATCATATGTCTGTTTGCGCAGTCAGCCACAATTCCGAAAAGCGTTTCCTCGGGACTTGTCTGATCGAAGGCCTTCCTCCCTGCTTCTATGACCGATTCCTTGTCTGTCTCCAGGATATCCACCGTCTCCTCTTCTTTTATCTTGTCCATCATCACTATTCCACCGTCCCTGACTTCCAGAGGTGCGATGATTCTGTAGTTACCAGGCGTGATCTGCTGTGCGATAGCTGATTCAAGTGAGAACTTGAGGACCTGGTCAAACATGTTGGGATCTTCTCTCCTGAGTTTCAGATAAATATAGTAGAGGCCTGCCTTGAGTTTTTCTAAGGCCTTTGCGTCATATATACTGTTTAGTTCGGAGACTTTTTCTCCTATAGCGTCTGCGTAGAATTCTGCTGCGGGTTTCCCGCTTATCTCCTTGAGTATCCGGCCTTCAGCTTGCGTCACGACTCCTGTTCTCACGCTGTCCTTGAATCCATGGGCCTGACCTGTTATGATTTCTTTCTCTGTCTGTATGAGTGCCATGACAGCGTTATCTGCGTATATTTCTCCGTTGGCTATCTGGTAGTTCTCTCTCAGTCTGTGGGAGTCTCCCGTCGATCCTCCGCTGATCTTCACATCTTTATCCAGTTCTTTTTCCAGGCCCTGTAGGAACTTGAACTCTCTTCCGTTTCTCTGTATGGTGAACCCCGGGACGAGGGTAAACAGGAGGCTGTTCTTATCAGGTTCGAAAAGCCTCTCTACATCTGAGACCGCATCCCCAGCTGCTTTTTCTGGGCCTTCTGAGACGGCGGACGATTCCAGGGTATCGAAAGATATCTCATCGGATTCGATCAGCATGAAAACTGCCGTACCTCGACCTGAGCCTTCCGAGGACATCTCTGCGACAGTAGTGCCTCCGACCCATTCAGAGTTTATTTCTTCATCAATCTCATTTACCAGGGATCTGAAGTTGAAATCCGTGGAAGTAAATAGGATACCGAAGCTTTCTTTTTCTATCCCTCCATCTTCACGCGCCTCTCTAACAAGTTTATCGCCCAAAACCTTCTGATCGCCTTCAGGATCGACAGCTGATACCCCTACGTTCGTAGACATAACTTCATAATAGATAAGAACAGAATTTAAGATTGATTGAAGGCCTTCACCCCGTTCAAACATAAAAACCTAGGCTATCATCATCATTTATGGGAGACTGCTCCAGATGCGGCAAAAAAGCGATGACCTTTACCTGTCGCTACTGTGGAGAAAAATTCTGCTCAGAACACAGACTCCCTGAGAACCACGACTGCGGAGGCCTTGACGAAGAAGTCCAGAAAGAAAAAGAACAGTCCAAGGAAAAATGGTTCGAGGAAAAAGAATCCAAAGACGAGCAGGAAACTCGAACAGTAACCGCATCAACCAGAAGGACTCCAGGCCTCGGAGAAAGCATAGTTAATACTTTGAAATCAAATTATACGTTAAGCATTATACTCGTAACAGTAATCGCTTTCTTCATGCAGTACCTTGTCCCGGGGTTCTCACAGCTTCTTGTACTGGATCCTGATCTGGTTTCTATCCTCTACAGGCCCTGGACACTGGTGACAGTGATGCTTCTGCATGGAGGCCTTTTTCATCTGCTTGCGAACATGATAACGTTTTACTTTTTCGGAACACCTGTTGAAAAAGCAGTTGGAGGAAAAGAACTGCTGAAAATGTACGTCGGAGCAGGTATAGTCGCCAGTCTCGGATTTGTAGGGTTCAGGAATCTGCTTTCCAGCATCTACGGACCTGAGATCGCTGCCAAAACTCTTTTCGGCATGCAATTCGCCAGCATGGATACTCTAGGCCTTGCAGTAGGTGCTTCAGGCGCGGTAGTAGCGTTCGTCGGAGCAGTAGCAATGCTTTATCCGGAAGCGGAAGTCCTGCTTTACTTTGTCATCCCTATGAAGATTAAGACCGCAGTCTATGCCTTTGGAGGCCTTGAAGCCTTCAATCTTATGGCAAAGCTTCTGGGATACAGTTTACCTGTTATCGGGAATTTCGCAAGCTCGGCACATCTCGCCGGCTTACTGATAGGTCTGTGGTACGGGAGAAAGCTGAGAGACAGGCACAGGAAACGTACATCGGTTTTCAACCCGTTAAGCCACTAGATAAGGCTTCGCTGATTTTGAGGCCTTGATTTTTGAATATTCCCGTAGCTTTCTGTTTTTGTATGAGAGTTGAGAAGAGAGGAGATGGTGATCCTGAATTCACTGTTATCGGTTCTCTGCACGGCGATGAGCCTGCGGGCAAGAATGCTATAGAGACAGTGCTTGGTGAAGGCCTTGAGTTTGAGAGGCCTGTCCAGTTTATCGTGGCTAATGAGAAAGCTCTGGAGAAAGATGTTCGTTTTACCGAGTGTGATCCAAACAGGAGTTTTCCCGGCGACAGTGAGAGTAAATGTTATGAGGAGCGTCTTGCTGCGGAGATCATGGAGCAGATCGAGGGTACGAAGGTTCTGGATCTGCATACGACTCATTCCTATCCTCAGCCCTTTGCGACTTTTTCCAATCTGAACGATACGACGAGAGACCTTATGCGATCCACAGGTGTCAAGGAGGCAGTTTATTTTCCTGATGGAATCGGAGCATTGAACGAGCAGGCGAATGCTGTCGTCGTGGAGACCGGTTATCAGAAGACGGAACAGGCTGAAGCTAATGCTGTCGGAGTTATCAGAAATTTCCTGGCAGATCAGGGTGTAATAGATGGAGAATTCGAGAGAAGTGATCCCAGTATCTTCAAACGGTTCGATACTGTAGAAGGTGACTGGGAGTTCACCGCAGAGAACTTCAAGAAGGTGAGAGCAGGCGAAAGCTTCGCTGAAAGAGGCGGAGAGAAACTTGTAGCAAAAGAAGACTTCTACCCTGTACTGATGTCTACAGAAGGATACAATGGCCAGCTAGGTTTCAAGGCGAAAAAGATCGAAGAACTCACGGGTTGACGTGATCGACTTCGTAGTAAGTTACACCGTTTTCAGAGTCCACTACGCCCCAAAGCATTGTTGCGCGGATATTGTTAGCTAAACGGACTGCACGTGACATCTCCTGGAAACTCATCGTCTTGTTTTCAGAAACAGCATGTACAACCCACTGAGTATGCTGTTTATTATCTTTTGGCCCGTCAACATAGGGATTAACTCCTCTCGGATAGACCCTAAAATGAGCACCGAACTTGAAACCGCTTTTCACGATATAACCTCTTTCACGGAGATCGCTGTAAACCTGGAACTTCTGAGCAAACTCTTCGTCGAGAGAACAGAACTTTTCGAAGGCCTCCTCCCTGCTCATTTCCTGATCATCGTCTTTGACAACGATCTCATCTCTGTCTACCAGATGCAGAGCTTCCGACATAGAAAGCAAAAGCTCTCCTTGTTCCATCTTCTTGCCGTAGTATTTCTCATCGTGGATCTCATCAGCATCGTCTTCATCCCATATCTTAACCTGGGAATCGACCAAGGAGGCCTCTATCATGAAATATTAAATACTGGAGAACTTTTTAAACAAAACCGCAGGAAGATACTAGAAATCTTCAAGGCCTTTCTGCGAACTCTCTTTCACGATACGTTCAGCAGTGCTCCATGACATCCTGGTCTCAGGAGGCATCTCACCTTTCTCACCCAGGTATGTCTCCAGGAACTTTATCGTCGGCTTGTCATGTGGATAACCAGATTTGAAATCGTAGCCATACTTCTGATGAAGTTCTTCGATATGGTTCTCTCTCGCAGACTTTGCAGCGATCGAAGCCGCAGAAACAATCGGGAACTCATCATCTGCCTCGTGCTCTGCAACGAACTCACGATCCGAGAACTTCCCCGGAAGCTCGCGTTTCAGCTTTGCGATAAACCTGTCCGCATCAGGCTCCGGGAGATCAATAATAACTTTATCCGGATCCGCCCTCTCAATAACATCGGCAAAGGCCTGGATCTCGATCTCGTTCAGACTCATGACCTCTCTAAGTTCATCGACTTCAGAGGCAGTAACCTCCTTCAGGAACACATCACCGTACCTTCCCAGTTCCGAGCGAAGGCCTTCCCTCTTACTATCGGAAAGTTTCTTCGAATCCTTTACGTCAAGATCCTCCAGCTCGACATCAATTTCCTCTGCCATAAAACCGCCGATAAACATCGAACCGATCACAGGACCCCTACCCGCTTCATCCAAGCCCAGAACTTTCATATCTATCTTACAAAACCTCCCAACAAATAACTTTAGAACCCCCAAGAATATAATTAACCGGACACCGAAAGGCCTCTACTTCTGCACCATTTATAATATTCACTTCTCGAATTCATACCTAAAGCGGGGTGGAGCAGCCAGGAGTGCTCGTCGGGCTCATAACCCGGAGGTCCGTGGTTCAAATCCACGCCCCGCTATCATCAAATCTGTTTTAGGCAGGATTTGATGTAAGAAGCTCCATTCCTGCGAGCTTCGGGTTCAAACCCACGCCCCGCTAAAACTTCTGAAAGTTTGAAAATAACAGATTTTCTACTACACGAAAACCGAAGGTTTTCTTACACCAGAAGATCTCCGGTCTTCGGATAAGCCATTATACAGCGTGGCTTCCAGATCGCTCGAACGAATCGTTTGTCGTTCATTGAGGGAAAAAATTCTGTTTATCGATCCAGGGAAATCCCTGAACAAACCTTTGCTCCGGACCACATATTTACCTCAGGACAAGTAAATTATGAAGGCCTGAAACTTTCCCGTAATTTAATCGAAGAGTTCAAAACGCTTTTTTCCAGGTTTCAAGTTTTTCCGGAGGCCTCAATTTTCCAGTTAGTTTTCTAATTCTTTCCAAGAGGTCTGGAAGTTCTCTAAGGCCTTTGTTTGGGTTTTGAGTTTTTCGTGAACTTTCCAAGGTTTGAACCGGTTTCTACCGTTAACTTAAATAAGGATGATACATTGTATTACATTACAACCAATACGAAAGTCGTGATGGAGAACAATAATAGAATGAGGTGGACGAAGTTATGCAGAAGGTAGGGACAGTACTCGTGAATTTGATGCAGGACCTGTCAAGGCTTTCGACGAACGGAGAGGCCCATGTACGTGTCAACAATCATCTGTGTGAGCCGGAGCAGTTTGAGGCCTTGTTCGGACATTTCACACGTGGGACTATTCTTGAAAGGATTAATTTACACGTCGAGGAACTGGATACCAGAGTTGAGTGTTCCTGCGGTTACCGTGAACAATTAGTTGACAGCAAGAAAGGCTATACCAAATGTCCTGAATGCGGGAAGTTCGCAGAGGTCAAAAACAATGCCTACGAGCTTGTCAGTCCCGATCCTTCGAGAGCCGGGATGAGAAAGAGCATAAAGTTCTAAGGCCTAATTCAGATAATCAAGAAGCTCACCAATACGTTTTCCAGGATCCACTTTTCTGAAAACTTTCAGGACTCTGACTTCTCTGACCAAAAAAGTTGTTCTCTCTGAAACCAGATTCTTTCAAAAAGCCGAATTTCTGAAGACGGGATATACTATCTCTGAAGTTACAGGCCTCCTCCATGCATCCCAGGGTATCCGCTTCCGGGTACTCGAAAATCGGAGATTCTCTGCGAGTCGATAAAATCTAAGATCTTTGACAGAAATAGATCAAGGCAGTTTCGATATTTTCTGAGGACACAGTTTCACCTCTATGGTTTTCCACTTCAAAACTCGGAAGAGGCTCGCCTTGTTTAACCATGTTTCTCCAGGGGAAGGCCTATGTACAAAAATCTATGCAATAACTTACTGAATGTGGCTCAAAGCCGGGGTAGCCAAGTGGCCAAAGGCGACGGACTCAAGAACAACTAGTTCCTCTGGAAGAGGGCTTTGACAAGAGAGAGCTTCATGCTTCCTTTACAGTAAAGTTGCTGTAAAAGCTTTCCAGGGCGAAAGCTGTGGCTGAGATATCCGTTCCCGCAGGGGTTCGCAAGTTCAAATCTTGCCCCCGGCATAGAAGTTTACTGATATTCTGTTGGAGATAGTCTCATAAGTAAATGAGTCTGACAGTAAAGTTTTCTGCTTTGATGCGTGAAGCGATACACTGGGATGATAGAGGCCTTTTTACTGGATGTTTTCCAGGTCTGAAAGCTCTTTCTGAAGGTTCTCCAGTTCTGAATGCAGTTCCTGAACGGAGCCGTCTACCTCGGCTTCGACTTCCGGCGTCTCCTCGACCTCTATTTGTTCTTTCTGTGTACTGTCTTCTACCTGTGGTAGAGAGTTCTGGAGGCCTTGCAGTGACCCGTTTAGCTGGCTGACGTTGTTCTGAATGCTTTCTATAGATCTTTTTCTTACTTCTCTTGCCTGCTCCAGGACTTTGGAGGCCTCTCTGATGTTTTCTACTATCTGTTCGACGGTTTCCAGGTCTTTTACGATTGTGTCCTGGCCTTCTATTTTGACATAGAGTTGATCCTGTTCGGAAGCCATGTAAACTGAATTCGGTTGCCCGTTATTAAAAATAACCTAGGCCCTGGAAAAGCAGTGGTGTAGCTCAGAGGTGTTCGTCTTCATCATCCCTCTTTCGAAGTTCAGACGATGTCTAAAGTCTTCATCATTGCCACGTCAAGGCCTTTTCTCTACAGTTTTTTATTCTGGTATCTTCCGCTGTAGCCTTTCTCAGCCTCTTTGATCTTTTCAAAGACTATCTGGTTTACTCTTGCGTTTTCTTTGATCTCGACGCCTTCAGGATTGTCTACGGAGAGTTTGAAGCTTCCGGTGCCCGTGAAGCCGGAGTCCCAGACTGCGTTTTCGATAGTTACTCCCATCCTGAGCAGAGAGCTTCTTGGAAAGGCGAAGCCTGTTACGTCATTTGGTATATCGACTTTCTCATTCATGACGACTTTGTAGGTTCCCTGCTCCAGTTTCCACCATCCGTACTCATCTCCTTCATTCTTCTCTGGCTCTATAGGCCTTGAATCAGGTATCTCTCTTTCATCGTTTGAGAAATCCAGTTTCCCGCTGCCTTCGAGTTCATGGATTTCGTCTACGGTAAGGTCGAATCCCTGAGGTGTGAGCTGTGTCTCAAGATGGATATAATTCTGTATGAGGCCTTCTTCTTCGATCATCTTTTTCATCTGCTGTCGGTTTAATGTCATAATTTGTAACTTGTTTTCAGGTGCTATAAAGGTTAATAGGATGGCCTACCTACTCTAAGAGTATGAGAAGAATCGCTATACTGACGGCCCTTATATTAGCGGTCAGTTTCTCTGCTTTGGCACAACCTAACGACTCAGCAGATAATGAGACCGCAGGAAATCTCACATACAATAATACTACCGCGTTACAAGATACCGGTGCTTCAAATATCAGTACTGTAATGCTTACCAGCACTTTGAATTATCCTGATACAGTGATCAGTTCTTCGCCAAGTGAAAGAACAGGAATTCCTGTCCTGCTGACGGAAAGCAACAACCTTTCTGAAGAGACCAGAGATACCATAGAGAACCTTGATGTGGAAAAGGCCTACGTGATCGGAGGGCCTGCCGTGATCTCTGAGGAAGTTGAATCGGAAGTTGATTCGATAACTGAAAACTCCACGACAAGACTATGGGGAGAGACACAGGTAGAGACATCTACAGAGGTATCAGAGTTTTTCTGGATGGAAAACAGCGAAGCGACAGTTGTCCAGCAACCGGTTGACTCTGAGGAAGGATACAAACTACTTACATCGCTGAAATCAGCAATCACCGAAGACGAAGAACCTTTACTGATATCTGAACCAGGAAATCTGTCTGAAGAAACCGTCAGGGAACTTGAAAGACTTGATGTAGATCAGGTAGACGTATACTCCACAAACACCTCCAACGCCTCTAACGTGTCACAACAGCTAGAAGACCTTGGAGCAGACTCAAACATAAATGAAGGATCTGTAAGCGAACTCAGAGAACAGATAAGAGAAGAAACCGTTACCAACGATACTGAAAACGTAACCGTGGTAGCTGCCTCAAACTTCACTTATTCCCTTAACGGGGCAAACATCAGGGAACCTACAGTCCTCGTAACAGGTCAAAACGAGATAGAAACAGCTGTAGAGGCCTTGAACAGTACACAGGATGAAAATATCACAGTACTGGGAGAACCAGGGCTTTCACAGCAAGTAGCGGACGCAATAGAGAACTCAACGAACATCTCAGCTGAATTACGGGCAGAGAGGCCTGTCCAGACGGTAGCAGAGATGCTTGGGGAAAACAGAGAGGTCTGGAGCATGATTCAGAGGGAAAGACTTCCTGAATGGATCTCAGAAACGGACAGTCCTCAGATAGATGAAATTGCCGAAAACGCAGTTGAAGAGGCCGAAGAAACAATCAATGGAAGCTCCAATGTATCTGAAGAAGTCCAGAACCTGGTTGAAGAAGCTAGAAAAGAACTAGAAGAAGAGAACTATTTCAGGGCCCGGAACCTCGCAATAACAGCTCATTCCGAAGCCCGTCTCGAGGCCTTCCTCAGGGATGATGAAGGACCTGATGGAGCTGGCGAAAACCGTACAGAAGCAGAAAACGAAACTGGAGAAATGTTGAACGCAGGAGATTCGCGGATAAACCTCAGTGCCTCCAATAGTTCGATCAATGCTTCTATGAGCTATGTAGCGTCTAATACAGGGTACTCTGTAGATTCTTACACTGAAGGCCGTGACAGCGAGATCAGTTTCACCTTTAACGTGACTTCCTCAGATGAGGTCTCAGGCCAGGCCTTGACAGAAGTCACTGGAGAAGATTCGATCAAGAACCTGGATACGGGGAACTACACAGTCAATGTAGAGATCGTAGTTGATGGAGAGACTGTCAACGAGCTGAACGAGACCGTTGAAGTGGTAGGCTAAAACACTCATTTTTCCCTTTTCTCTTCTTTGCAGGAATCTTAATTAAGGTCCATCTGCATATTGTACAGTATGAAAAGAACAGTTCTATTGATGGCCATGGTGGCCTTGATCGGTTTAACTTCAGCATCGCAACACACACAGGGAAATATCGAAACAGCGATAGTCGCATCCAGTGCGAACTATCCTGACGCAATGGTTGGTGCAGCAGCGTCCAGTCAGATAGGCGCACCAGTTCTGCTTACTGAAAAAGACTCCCTGACATCTTCAACAGAGACAGCACTGGAAAACCTCGGCGTGGAGAAAGCTATCATCCTCGGAGGACCAGAAGTTCTCTCAGAAAATGTCGAGGCACAGATTGATTCCACTGTCTCAACCAGCACACGTCTATGGGGAGTCAGCCAGACAGGTACATCAGTAGAAATCTCAGAGTTCTTCTGGACGGAAAGCAACTCAGCAACAGTAGTCCAGTACCCCCAGAACTCAGAAGACGGATACAAACTGCTTTCAGCAGTTAAAAACAACGTCAAGAACGAAGAAGAACCCGTACTGATCTCCAAACCAGGAACAGTCTCAGCTTCAGTACTCTCCGAAATAGAAAGGCTCGGAGCTTCGGAAGTTGAGGTCTACTCGACTTCAGCAGTCAACGTAACCCAGAACCTCGAGTCAGCAGGAGCAGAAAACATCGAAATCAACGAAGGCAGTCTAGAAGAAGTAAAAAACGAGGCAGAAAACCAGGAACAGGAAAGAGAAAGCTCAAAGCTAACAGTAGTCGCAGCAGCCAACTTCAGGCAATCTTTAAGCATTCCCTCCAGCGCTAACAGCAACAAAGTTCTGGTCAGCTCAGAGGCAGAGATCAGCAAAGCACTGGAGGCCTCAAAGAGCGAATCGGTAACAGAGATCAAAGTAGTAGGCGACTCCGAACTCAGCAACCAGATCGCCAACAGAATCAGAAACGAGACGGAAAAAACCGTAGAAGTAAAGACAGGAAAAGCAGAGGAAATAACAGCTGAACAGACCTCCAACAAAAGGCCTGAATGGAGCCAGAAACAGGAAGAAAAGCTCAAATCACTGAAAAACAATCCAGGCCTTGAAAAAGCAGCGAACAAGACCCTGACAAAGGCTGAATCCGTTGTAGACGAAAATTCCAGCCAGAAATCAGTGAATCTTCTTGCAGAGGCGAAAACATCATTTGAAGCAGGTGATTTCTTCGAGGCCAGAGCAAAAGCCACAGCTGCTATCTCAGAAAGAACTATAAAGCAGTTCAAAGGCCTGAGCAGGGAAGAAGTCAGAGATTCCTACCGCAGTGAAACAGAAGATTTCAAAGCCACAGCACAGAAGCTCAGAGAATCAGGCCAGGAGATGAGCGAACAGTTAAGAAACGCTGAGAATCAGGAAGAAAAATTTGAAGCCATCAAAAAGTTCAAAAGCCAGAGAGAAAGCCTTTTAGGAGGTAAAGACAGTAAGGACTCCTCCAGATCCGATAGAGATGAAGACAATAGGAAAGATAACGGCGATAGCTCGGACAGCGAGAACAGTGAAGGCCTTGCAGCCGGAGAAGTCGATGTGGAGATCAAAGGCGAAGGATCTGTGATTTCCTCGCAGGTAACCTACATGGCAAGTACTGGAGGCTTCTCTGTTGAGACCGATAGCTCAGTTGAAGGAGACAAGGTAACATTCAACTATGATCTCTCTTCTCCTGACGGTATCGCCACTCAGGCCTTGACAGAGGTAGAGGAAAGCAGTTCTCAAACAGAACTCGAATCCGGGAATTACTCAGTGGAAGTCGTGGTCTCAGTTGATGGAGAAGAAACCGCCAGGTCCTCAAGCAGTGTGACATTAGAAGGTTAAGATCCTGGTCTTGAGGCCTTTCCCTCTCTTTTTCTTTTTTTGTGTTCGCGAAGCGCATAAAAAAATGGCTCGTGAAGTAATCTCTGTGAAACTTTTATGTTAGACAGAGCTTACACAGACGAAGTCACATCCAGTGACAGTGGGGAGGAAGTCGCTGTCGCGGGATGGGCGCATGAGATAAGAGATCTCGGAGGTATCACATTTGTGATTCTGCGGGATAGAAAGGGACAAATCCAGGTAATTTTCAAGGAAGACGAGGACGAAGATCTTTTCAATAAAGCCCAGGATGTAGGCAAGGAAGATCTTGTACACGTTGAAGGAATAGTTGAGGAAAACGATCAGGCTCCAGGCGACAGGGAGATCCAGCCAACCTCTCTGGAAATAATTGGAGAAGCGGAAACTCCTTTACCCATGGATGTATCGAAGAATATTGATTCAGACCTATCCACAAGACTGGACAACAGGTTCATGGACCTAAGAAAGCCGGAAATACACGCAATCTTCTCACTGAAAACCAAAGCGATGGAGGCCATGCAGAACTGGTTTGACGAAGATGGCTACATTGAGATCGATACACCTTTGATCTCCAAAGGAGGAGCAGAAGGCGGAGCAGAACTCTTCCCGGTAATCTACTACGATGAAGAGGCCTTTCTCTCCCAGTCTCCACAACTTTACAAGCAGATGCTGATGGCAGCCGGATTCGACAAAGTCTACGAAACCGGAACAGCTTTCAGAGCAGAGGAGTTCGCAACATCCCGACACGTCTCCGAGATCAACATGTTCGACGTAGAACTCGCTTTCATCGAAGACCACCACGACGTAATGGACGTCCAGGAAGAAAGCTTCAGACACACCCTCAAGAAGGTTAAGGAGGAAGCTGCTGATGAACTTGAGACTCTCGACGTCAATCTGACAGTTCCAGAGGAAGAATTCCCGAGGATCAAATTCGACAGAGCACTGGAAATCCTGGAAGAAGAGTTCAACCATATACCGGACGACGAAGGCGACCTCGACACCAAGGGAGAGAAACTTCTCGGAGAATACTTCGAGGAAAAAGGCCATCCTGCGTTCTTCGTAGTCGGTTACCCAGGCGAAAAATTCTACTACATGCAACAAGTAGAAGACGACGAAGTAGCAAGCAGAAAATTCGACCTGATCTACAAAGGCCAGGAACTCTCAAGCGGAGGACAGAGACAGCACGATCTTGAGACACTAGAAAAATGGATGGAAAAACAGGAAGTAGACAAATCCAACTTCCAGTTCTACCTTGAAGCATTCAAGTTCGGAATGCCTCCACACGGAGGATACGGCCTGGGAATCGACAGGATGATCCAGAAAATCGCAGAACTGGACAACATCAAAGAAGCAATCCTATTCCCAAGAGACCCAGACAGACTCGAACCATAAAAGAAAGGCCTTGGAAAAGGCCTCATATATCTTATTTTTCTATTCCAGATACTTCTGCAGTTTTTTCCACAGCTCAGGGAACTCTATATACCCTGACTCAGTGTTGAAGTGTCCTGCGTTCGCGACAAGTTCGAAGTTAGCGTCAAGATCTTCTACAAGTTCTCCAGCTTTTTCCAGAGGAACATAGGGATCTGAACCTGAATGAAAGACATAGATCTCTGCTGCGGAGGCCTTTATACTTTCGAAATCGAACTCTCGTTCTGCGAAGGTTTTGTTAAGCGGATCAAATCTTTCGTCGTTGAGAGGGCCTGTGAATCCAGAGATCAGAAACACGGCCTTTATCTCGAAGTCTAATCTCTCCAGAACATTAAGTATGAATACTGCGCCGGTGCTGTGTCCGATCAGGACCGTTTCTTCATCTATTTGAAGGCCTTCGTGTTCCAGTACCTGGAGCCAGTTGTTCAGGTTCTGGGCTTTCGGCGTCGGGAATTCAGGTACCGCGACCTCTATCCCTTCCTCCTCTAACTTCTGTTTGATATCAGGGAACCAGTGGTCGTACTGTCCTGCACCGGTTCCGTGGAATATAAACGCTTTCTGCATAAATACACCTTCTAAGAGCCTTTGTTATGTTTTTCTTCACCTTCTTTTTTAACCTGTAGATACACATTTCAATTAGTAATGACCGAGCAAGAGACAGAGCAGAAAACAGGTCAGGAAGCAGGGACGAAGATCAACAAGGTCACATCTAAAGGTTTCAAGAGTTTTCAGAGACAGACCGCAGTACCTTTCTACGAAGGCCTTACAGCGATAGTCGGGGAAAACGGTTCAGGTAAGTCAAATGTTCTTGACGCGATGAGTTTTGTTTTCGGACGCAGAAGTTCAAAGCTCCGTGCAGAGAAGATGCAGCAACTGATCTTTAACGGTGGAGAGAGCAGGAAGCCGGCGGATTATGCAAAAGTCACTGTGAGTCTCGACAATACTTCTGGAGTCTTCGACGAATTTCTGGAAGAAGAGGAAGAGGCAGACGAGATCAAGGTCGGTCGAAAGATCACCCAGGCCGGTTCCTCGATGTACAAGTTCCAGGGTTCGAACTGCAAGGCCTCGAAGATAGATGATATTGCGAGAAAGGCAAACATTGATCCGGGTGGATACCACTTTGTACGTCAGGGGAAAGTTACAGAGATCGTGGAACAGAGCGATGTGGAGCGTAGGAAAGTAATCGATGAGCTTTCAGGCGTTGCAGAGTTCGATGAGAAAAAGGAGGAAGCTGAAGAAGAGCTTGAAGAGGTCGAGGAAAAGTTACAGGAACAGGAAATTATACTTAACGAAAAGAAAGAACAGGTCGACAAGCTGAAAGAGCAGAAAGAACTCGCACTGAAATACCGGGAGCTAGAGGAGAGAAAGGAGAAGCTTGAGGCCTCTATTCTGGAGGTCAGGAAGCGTGCGCTTTCCAACCAGCTTGCGAATATCAATACTGATACTTCGGAGAAACGTGAAAGGATCGAGGAGCTTGAAGAGGAGCTTGAGGAGATCAATGAGAGGATTGATGAGAAGCAGGATCGTATCGAGGAGATAGAGGATAAACAGTCTCAGGGCGGAAGTGATATCCAGCATCTGGAAAACAGGATTGAGAAGAAGAAGGGAAAGATTGAGAACAAGCGGGATAAGATAGAGGATCTGGAAGAGACTATCGGAGAACTGAAAAAGATGAAGTCCCGTGGAGGCGGGAACAAGAAGCGAGCTGTTAAAGCGGTTCTAGGCCTTGATAACGACAGGATACATGGTGCATTCGAGGATTTGATCTCTGTCGATGAACGGTTCGCCGTAGCGATTGAGACCGCTGCCGGAGGCCATATGGACGATGTAGTTGTAGAGGACAGGAACACTGCTACAGATGCGATCAACTACCTGAAGCGTGAGAGCATCGGCCGAGCAAGAATGCTGCCTATGGACAAGATTAAGGACCGGTCAAAAAGTGCGAAGTCGAAGATGGCGAAGAAAAAGAAAGGAGTGATCGGTTTTGCCTCAGAGCTTGTGGACAACAATTCCAAGTTTGATAAAGCGATCCGTTACGTTTTCAGCGACACTCTTATAGCAGAGGATCTTGATTCCGTAAAGGATATTGACGGGGTCCGGGTTGTGACTCTGGACGGAGATGTTATGAGTCGTGGAGGCGCCATGAGCGGAGGTAAAAAGAAGAAAAGGAAAGGCAACTCCAGTAAAAGCCTCTCGAAAAGCCTCGACCCTGAAGCGAAGAAAAAGGAGAAAGAGGAGGTTGAGGACAAGATCGAAGATCTGCAGAAAGACATCGCAGAACTGAAACAGATGAAGGAGAGAAAAGAGGAGGAACAGGAAACTGACGAAGAACTGAGAGAGGAAAAGAAACAGATTCGTGAAAAACTCCAGGACATGAGAGATGAGCACCAGGAACTTTACAGCGAGAAACAGAAGTTCAAATCCAAGATAGATCAGGTCGGAAGCAAAAAAGCCAACCTGAAAGCTGAGCTTGACAATGTTAAAGAAGATCAATCCGAATACGATTTCGATGAAGACGAGCTAACAGGCCTTGACTCCTCACCGGAGGAACTGAAGACCAAGAAGAGAAAGATCGTCAAGAAGCAAAACTCCATGGGCCCGGTTAACATGCGTGCAATAGAAGAATACAAGGAGAAAAAAGAAGAATACGACGAATTCAAGGAACAGGTATCCGAGATCAGACAGGAAAAACTGGAGATAGAAGACATGATCCAGGAGATCGAACAGGAGAAACGAGAGAGGTTCATGAAGACGCTTAAACAGCTTCAGAACAGCTTCACGGAAATATTCGAAAAACTGTTCGGCGGAGGAACAGGAAAACTAGTCCTAGAAGACGACGACATCAACAAAGGCCTTAAAATCAGAGCAGCACCGCCGAACAAAGACCCTCACATAATAACAGCGCTTTCAGGCGGAGAAAAAACAATGACAGCGATCGCATTCGTCTTCGCCATCCTCGAATACGAGGAAAGTCCTTTCTACATCATGGACGAAATAGACGCAGCACTGGACACCACAAACTCAAAGAAACTAAGCGAAATCCTGAAAGAATACGCTGAAGGCAACCAGTTCATCGTAATATCCCACAACGACATCACAGTAAGGCACGCAGAAAGAGCCTACGGCGTATCCATGAGAGACGGAGTATCAAAAGTCCGCAGCATAGAACTAGATGAATAAAAAGGCCTAAAGCCTATAACGCAGCTGGACTATACCTTCTTCCAGTTTTCTGACCTCTTCAAGCCCCAGTTCTCCCTCAAAGCTTCTTCGAGCGAAGAGATCAAGGCCTTCGCCGAGAACATAGGGTTCGATATCCAAAATCAGTTCATCGACCATTTTCTTTTCCATGAAAGATGAGTTGACAGATGCACCGCCTGTAACAAGTAACGCGTCCAGGCCTTTTTCTTCAGCGAGCTTTACTGCTTTTTCCGGGCTTGAAACCTTGATAAATCCTTCTCCAACTTCCAGGCCTTCCTTCTGTGACAGGACTATGCATTCCGCGTTGATATCCTTGAATCCTTTGTCCTCCCATTCTTTGACTGCCTGAAAGGTTTTTCTTCCGACTGTGAAGGCCCCTGTTTTTTCCGCGATTTTTTTGAATTCCTGCCAGTTCCTGGGCGAGAGGAAGTCTTCTTCGCCGGTTTCTCGGGCGATTTTTCCGTTGACCGTCTGTGCCATGAAGATTTTGACTTCCATGTTTTCAGGCCTCTTTTTCCAATGTTAAATCTCTATCTGAGTTTGTTATACCGGTGTATGGCGTAAAGTTAAAAGGCTGTGAGGCCTATTTTCTGGTGTAAGGGGTCAGTGAGTGGGGGATTCAGTGAATGATCTATAATGGAAGAGCATGATATTGAGGTGTTGGCGGAGCAGCCCTGGGAAGAAACTCTAGATTTTTTGACATCGGATATGCCGGCTCAGGATATTGATATCGCCTTGCTGGCGGATCGTTACAGGAGTTATCTTTCCGAACTGCAGGAGTACGAGCTTTCTGTTCCCGCGAAGGCTATACGTGTATGCGCTGAGCTTCTGAAGCTGAAGGCCCGGGCCATCTACTACCAGGAAGAGGAAAAGAATGAGGAGAATCCTATGGATTTCGAGGACGAGGCCGTGATGGAGGAAGAGGCTTGGGAAGAAGATACTACAGAACTGAAGGTCGGTCCTGACCTGGATATGCCGGTGAAACAGAAGCCGAAAAGGCGTATGCAGATCGGCGAACTGAAAGATGCTCTGCGCGACGCAGTGGAGGTCAACAAGAAGAGAGAACAGCGTCAGGAAAGACGGATGGAGATGGATCAACAGTTCGAGATGGGTGAGCAGGATATCAACGATAAACTTGACAGCCTGCTTGGCTCGATAAGAAATATCGTATCAACGGAGACCAGGGAAAAAGTCAATTTCGAAAAAATACTTGAACAGAAAGACAAAGAGGAAAAGATCGAAAAATTCAAACACATCCTCCACCTTGAAAACGATGAAAAAGTCGAACTGATCCAGGAAGAGTTCATGGGCGACCTGGAGATAAAGCCTGAAAACAAGGAAGGCCTTCAGGAGAACGAAAACTACGTTCCTAACTGAAAACGTTCAGCATGTCGGAGAATCTGAAGTTTCTGGTTCACAGGTTTTAGATTTTTCATATTCAAAGCTGTCAGCCTCCACCTTAATCTCAAGTTCTTGACCATAGTCCGGGGGCCTGACTCCTGTGCTGCAAACGAAATATTCTCCAACCGCCAGGAACTTGTCCTCTTTCAGACAGTCATTCGATCTCTCCACCTTCCAATCCTCATCTATCTTCTCTCTTTCCAACAGTGTCTGGGACCCAGGGAGTTCATAATATATCGAGAATTCTGATGTGTTGAATCCGGTATTACCTTCGTTTTTCACCATTATCTGCATCTCATCCGACGAGCCACTGTCATTCAGATAGACAGGACCGAGATCTATCTCTGTGTCATGCTCCGGCTTTACCCATGTACTCTGGGGATAATTATTACTAGTACTGTAATCATCCGGGGATTCTGTTCTAGTTATATTTACTAAAGACATACCTGACTCTGAGAAATAGGAGTCAATGAGAATATATGGGCTACGGGCATGAACAGTCAAAGTTCTTCCTTCATCTTCTTTCTCAAGGGTTACGTTATAGGCCTGAAAGCCGTCTTTCCGGAAGCTCTCCGATCTGGTTAGATTCACTTTAGATCCTTCTGAGACGCCGATAGTGGCCTCTCCACCTTCTTCCATAACCGACTGTAATTTGGAATCCTGATAATCTGAGATATCCATACGGTTGACCCGGCCTGATAGAAAAATTGCTACCTCCTCACCATCTGCTGCTGACCAGTTCTCCCTGTAAATCTTCCTTGTTTCGGTGGAATAACTTGGTGTCAACAGAGGAGTAGAGTTCAGATAGATCGTATCCTCAGTTCCGTTGAAGAACAGGAAACTGAAACTGTGTTTTCCAGATTCGTACTCTAGAGCCGTTCCCTCCTCTACTATTCTTTTCTGTTCTGAACCAGGAAGGATCTCCGCACAACCAGAGGATATAACCAGCACCGAGAAGGTCAGAAGTAAGAGGACACGACTATCATTCATGAAGGCCTATTAGCGATATCGAGTAAAAAAGGTTGGCAGACTTTTGAATACCGGGATACATATACATGGTTATGGAAGATGAAAAGAAGGCCCGACTGGAAGCAGCGCTTTACCTGGCGGAGGAACCAATAGACAAAGACGAGATCGCTGACGTCTTGAATCTTGGAAGCATCGGATTCGTCGACATGCTGATCAACGAATTTACAGAGGAACTTGAAGACCAGGACAGAGGCCTTGAAGTGATCGAGACCAACCAGGGCTACGAGCTGAAGGTTAAAAAAGATCATCTGGAGCATGTCGATCACCTGGCACCGCATCAGGACCTGAACAAGGGCCAGTTAAGGACTCTTTCCATAATTGCCTACAACGCGCCCGTAGAACAGACTGATATTGTCGAGATCAGGGGAAACCGGGCTTACCAGCATATCAAAGAACTTGTGAACCGTGGATTCCTCTCTAAAGAAAAAGACGGACGTACCGCGATCCTTTCAATGACTGATTTTTTCCTGGATTATTTCGACATCGAATCGCTGGAGGAGTTCAAGAGAGATCTTGGAGAAGACCTGGATACAGAGGTTATCGGTGCGGACGAAGAAAGGATCGAAGAATCTCAACAGGATGAAGGCCTTGAAGAAGCTGAAAAACAGGGAGTTGAGGCCTCAAAAGACGAAGATGGAGATGACGAGTTCTCTGATGTGGAAGAGATCGATCACGAGGAGACTCAGGACCATGTCCAGGAAGAAGAGAAAAAAGATGAGGATGAGGAGGAAGGGCCTCCTACTTTCGCGGACAAGAACAGAGTTCTGTAGAGTCTAGTCCCAGTCAAGCTGTCCTCCTTCCTGATACTCTGTGACGTTGGTCTCGAAAAAGTTTTTCTCCTTGTTGAGGTCTATCTGTTCTGTCATCCATGGGAAAGGGTTCTCAGTGACGTACTGTCTTTCAAGGTTCAACTGCTCGAATCTTCTGTCGGCAATGTACTCTACGTACTCCTTGAACTGGTCAGGACCCATTCCAAGAACTTCCTCCGGGCAGGCCTCTTCTGCATAGATCTTCTCAAGTTCAACAGCTTCTTTCATCAGGTTAACGATCTCTTCCTCGAATTCCTCCGTCCAGAAATCGCTCTCCGCTCTCATCTGGTTGATCAGGTCAACACCGAAACCTACATGTAATGATTCATCTCTCAGGATATACTCGAACTGCTGGCCTATACCACTCATCTTACCCTGTCGCTTAAGGCCTAGCATCATGGCGAAGCCAGCGTAGAAGAAAATACCCTCCATAATCACGTAAAATCCAATCAGGTCACGGACAAAATCCCGCATATCTTCCTCGGTCTCCATGGTGAAATCAGGATCATCTATCGCCTGTGTCAGATCCACAACAAACTCATCCTTCTCCCTGATGCTCGGAATCCTGTCATACATCCCATACATATACTCAGGGTCAAAACCTAACGAGTCACAGCAGTAAATAAATGTATCCGTATGAACCGCTTCCTCATAGGCCTGACGCAGAAGGTACTGACGGCACTCCGGCGCAGTAACGTAATCATAGATCGCCAGGACAATATTGTTCGCAGTCAAAGACTCAGCGGTCGAGAAAAAACCTAGATTCCATTCTACCAGCTGTCGCTCCGCCTCGGACAGTTCATCGCTTTTCCACTGGCTGATATCGTCCTGCATCGAAATCTCCTCGGGCGTCCAGTTGTTAGCAACGCCACGCTGGTAATAATCCCTCGCCCAGTCATAATCGATCGGCAGGATCTTATTGGGATCATGGTTCGACTCGCTGTTAATCACAGGCATCCCGAACCCACCTCAAGAATCTGACTCCAGGAAAACATCTGATCTCCGGCAGTCACTGCCTCTCACCCCGGAAATCAAACTCGAAACTAGGAGATTTTAAGGCCTTGCTTGCCTCAACTTCGTAAACTTTTGAAACATCACGTTTTTCATTTTTCATAAAAAATCGTCTCTACTGGCAGGCCTCACAGGTCGGATCCTCAACTTTACAGAGGCCTTCCTCCGAGTCCTTTTCGTCTTTCTTAGAGTCTTCAGTTTCTGCATCTTCTGTAATCTCTGAGAGGTTTTCATCACTCCAGTTCAGGCGAGGCCTTGAATCACTCATCGGCCTCACCTCCGTCCCGTGACTTCTGGGTCTTTCCGTACTTGTCCATGTCTACAGTTGATTTCTCTATCTGGGAAGCACCGAGCGATCTCAGGTAATAGGTGGTCTTCAGACCCCATTTCCACGCTGTTCTGTAGACTGAGTCAAGCTTTGTTCCATCCGTGCTAGGAAAGAATACGTTGTGAGAAACACTCTGGTCTATCCACTGCATCCTGTGAGCGGTCAGCTTGATCTGATGCCTTGGATCTATCTCGAAAGCACTTCTGTGCAGTTCCCTGATCTCCTCAGGAATCCTTCCGATCTCCTGGATCGAGCCGTCCCGGGCCTTGATCTCTTCGACCATTTTTTCATCCCAGAGGCCTTTATCCTTCAGATCACTGACCAGGTAGTCGTTGATAACCGTGAAATCTCCGCTCATATTGGATTTGACGTAAAGATTGCTGTAACGAGGCTCGATGCTTGGAGAAACACCTGAGATCGTTGAGATAGTCGCGGTAGGGGCCACAGCCATGACGTTAGAGTTCCTCATACCATTGTCCTGGATATGCTGACGTACCTGACTCCATTCCAGGCTTTCTTCCTTTGGAAGAGGAGTTTCAAGGCCTCGCTCTTCTTCCAGAAGCTCTAGAGAATCCTGGGGAAGAATATCGCGGTCCCACTTACTTCCCTCAAAGGATTCATACCTTCCGCGCTCCTCCGCCAGCTTCGAAGAATTCATGATAGCATGGTAGGAGATGAACTCCTGAGACATGTCCGCAAACTCCAGGGCCTTATCAGAAGCTATCGGAATACCCTGTCTGATCAATGCGTCGTGGAAACCCATAACTCCGAGGCCTATAGGCCTGTGCTTCATATTCGAGTTCTCCGCCTCCTCAGTTGGGTAGAAACACAGGTCTACGACGTTGTCCAGCATCCGAATCGCGGTTGAAACCGTATCCTTCAGCTCATCAGCTTTGAGGCCTTCCTCATCGACGTGTTTCGCCAGATTAACGCTGCCAAGATTACATACCGCGGTTTCATCCTCGCTGGTGTTTAACGTGATCTCTGTACACAGATTTGAGGAGTGGACTGTTCCTGCGTGATCCTGCGGGCTTCTGATGTTACATGGATCTTTGAAAGTTATCCATGGATGTCCTGTTTCGAAGAGTCTGGTAAGCATGGTACGCCACATCTCCTGCGCATCGACTTTCTCGTACTGCCTAAGCTCGCCGTTTTCCGCTTTCTCCTCGTACTCTCTGTACTTTTCCTCAAACTCCTGTCCGTAGATATCGTGAAGTTCCGGTACCTCATCTGGAGAGAAAAGAGTCCATTCCTTGTTTTCCTGAACCCGCTTCATGAAAAGATCGGGCACCCAGGCTGCCGTGTTCATATCATGTGTTCTCCGGCGTTCATCGCCTGTGTTGCGTTTCAGATCCAGGAAATCCTCGAAATCCAGGTGCCAGGCCTCAAGGTAGGCAGCTGCAGCTCCTCTACGCTTTCCGCTCCTGTTAATCGCATGGGTCACATCGTTAGAGATCTTAAGAAACGGCACTGTTCCTGTGGATTCGACCCCGGTCGAGTTTATCCACGCTCCCTCAGCTCTGACACTGGTCCAGTCGTTTCCCAGGCCTCCACTCCATTTCGAAAGCAGTGCATGATCCTGGTAGGACTTGAAGATATGCTCCAGATCATCTTTCACAGTCGTCAGATAACACGAAGAGAGCTGTGGATGAGTTGTACCGGCATGGAAAAGAGTCGGCGTTGAGTGAACAAACTTCAATTGAGAGAGCTTCTCGTAAAACTCTGTCGCTCTCTCCTGCCTGTTCGCAACAGGCTCCTGAAGTGCCACACCCATAGCGACGCGCATCCAGAAAACCTGGGGCAACTCCAGCCTTTCATCTTCTTTTTTCAGGAAGTAACGCTGGTAAAGGGTATCCAGTGCCATATAATCAAAAAGCTCATCACGCTCCGGCACTAGTTTACCGGCCAAGAGTTCGAGATCATAGGCAAGCATCCTTTCATCCAGAAGTTCCTCGGAAACCATCCTCCGAATATTCTTCGCAAAGCTCGCTCTGTACTTCTCCTCGAAACTTTCCTCACTGTAATCCCCCATCACCTCCCGGTAATACCTCTGAAGAAAGACATCGGCAGCTACCTTCTTCATCTCAGGGTCACGATCTATATGAGAAGTTGCCACCTGGATACAGGCCTCAAATTTCTCATCCAGAGACGCAGAAGCATAAAGCTGCTTCCCCGCCTCGGAAACCAGTTCCTCCCTATCGATCTCTGGATCAAGACCCTGATAGGCCTCTTCAAGAATTTTCTCTGGAGCGATTTTGGAGCTTTCAGGCCCCGATTTTTTGCTGACATTCCTCTGTTCTGACATCTTATATAACACCGTTATACAGAGATATAGCTGAGGCTAGCTCAGATAAACCAGAGAAGGCCTGAAACAGGCCTTCAGGGTATAGCTGGGACTAGATGATTTTGGAGACCCACTATATGTTGTGGGTAAAAATTCCCTCTCCCCCAGATATCTCGTGCGTAATTCTTTTTTGGAAGGCCTTTATTATAAACTCTTCCATGTTGAAACTGTTCGAATATCCCGAACCCCCGGCACCGGTTTTAACTTTTCACGTCACAAGGCCTTTGTATGGAACTTACGAGCCTGGATCTCTCGATTCTGGAAGACGAGTTCAGGGAACTTGAGGAAGGACATATTCAGAAAGTCTACCAGAGAGGCCAGGAACTAACACTGGAAATCTATGTACACGGCGAAGGCAAGAAACGGCTTATAATCGGGACGAACCACGCATTTATCTCAAAGTACAAGCGGGACAATCCTATGAAGCCGCCGGGTTTCTGCATGGAGCTCAGAAAGCATCTTTCACGGGTAGACAGTATTAGGCAGAAAGGATTTGACCGCATACTGGAGATAGAGAGCGGAGAACATACTTTGATCTGTGAAATATTCGGTAAAGGAAATTTTATTCTCCTGAAAGATGACAAGATAATCGGAGCACTGAGAGAGGAAGAATGGGCAGACAGAGAGATCAGAGTAGGAAACAAATACAGATATCCTGAGCCGACCGAAGACCCGAGAGGCCAGGAAAAATTTGTCGAAGGCCTTGAAGACGGAGAGATCGTGCGAAAGATCGCAGCAGGCCTCAGCCTCGGAGGAACGTATGGAGAGGAAATCTGCGCCCGGGCAGAGATCGAGAAAAACACGGAGATTTCAAGTCTCAGCGGAGAAGAAAAAGAAAGGACAGAAGAGGAGATCAGAAAAATCTTTGAATCAGCAGACAAGCCAGAACCAATCCTCTACAAGGACGGGGAAAGAATGGAGCGCGCGACACCGTTCCCGTTACAGACCTACGACAAATACAACAGCGAAGAATTCGAAAAATTCTCAGAGGCCTTAGACGAGTTTTTCTACAGAAAAGAGCAGAGGAAAGAGGAGAGACAGAAGAAAAAGGCCTATAAAGAAAGAAAGGAAGGTATTGAAAGAAAACTAGAACAGCAGAAGCGGAAGAAGAAAGGCCTAAAAAAGTCCGCGGAGCAGAACCGTGAAAAGGCCGAACTGGTCTATGAGAACTATCAGATTCTGGAGGAGATCCAGGAAGCAGCAAGTAAAGGAGTTGAGAAACACGGCTGGAAGGAGACCGAGGAGATGCTTGAAGAGTCAGAAAGGCCTATGACGGACCGCATTAATTCCCTGAATGAGCAGGACGAGTTTATCTCTGTCTCAGTTGACGGGATGAAGATAAAACTTACTTTGGACGAGGATCTGGAGGCTATAGCTTCCCGGTACTACGATAAGGCGAAGAACTCCGAGTCAAAGATTGACTCAGTCGAAGAGGCCTTGAAAGAGACGGAAAAAGAGCTTGAGGAATTGAAGAAGGAGGATATAGAGCTTGAGGAAGTGATGGAGGATAAGACCGAGAAACGTGAAAAAGAATGGTACGAGAAATACCGCTGGTTCAAGTCCTCCGAAGGCTACCTGGTTCTTGCCGGTAGAGATGCTCAGACCAACGATATGCTGGTCAACAAACACATGGAGAAGAACGATCTCTACTTCCACGCAGACTTTGACGGCGCGCCCAGTGTCGTAGTCAAGGAAGGTCAGGAATGTGGAGAGGCGACGCGAGAGGAGGCTGCGAAGGCTGCTGTCACGTTCGCAAAGACCTGGAAGGCTGGCATAGGCGCTGATGACGTCTACTATGTCGACCCAGAACAGGTCACCGAAGAGGCCGAGTCAGGAGAGTACCTGCAGAAAGGCGCCTTCGTAATCCGGGGGGACAGAACCTACATGAGAAATATGTCAGTCGAGGCCTCTATCGGAGTCTACGAGATAGAGGATCACAAAGTTCCGATGTGCGGACCTGAATCCGCAGTGAAGAAACACTGCGGTAACTACCTATCTCTAAGGCCTGGACACGAAAAGAAGTCGGATCTGGCGAAGACAATTCAGTCCCGTTTAAACAGGGAACTCGAACTGGACTACATTATCAGAGCTTTACCGCCGGGAAAATCCGAGATCAGGGACTGATCCCCCAAGTTCAGATTTAAAATTTCTCACGACAAAGGCCTCGTCTGTAGGGTATTCCTGAAAGCGATGCATAGCATGGCTTCGATTGCTCGAACTTATCATCTAAGTTCGGCGGGGTAGTGTAGTGGACTATCATCGTACCCCGGGGCGGTACGGACCCGAGTTCAAATCTCGGCCCCGCCAAGATTTATACGTTTTTTAGAAAATCTCCAGAGATTTTCGGGTAGTTCAAATCCCTGCCCTGCCATTTTTCCTTCAATTGCGAGTAAAAAGAAAGGAAAAAAGGTAAATGGAAGGCCTTTGTCTATCCTGTTATCTGGTTTATAATTATGATTTCTGCGTGGCGGTTGTCATCGCCTGGCGTAAGATGGATTCTTCCGTCGGATTCGTTTTTTTCTCCGTAGCTGTTGGCCTCGGTGTATGGCTGTGGCTGGCCTCTTTCCCAGTATTCTTCGTATCCTACAGTTTTAACTCGGTCGGAGTGTTCTCCCGTGATTGTTTCCTGGCTGTAGGTGTATGTCTGGTTTAGCTCAAGGTCGTGGAACTCTGCGCATTCTGCATCGAGGTATCCATCTCCTTCTATGAGGTCTGGGCTTGTTCCTATCAGGTCTGCGACCTGGTCAAGCTCTGTTGTAAATGTTACAGGTCTTCCGTCTTCGTATGTGATGTTCGTATCGACAGTGAACGTGGTTCCGGGTATAGATTTCCCTGTTATCGGTTCGCTGTTCTGGTTGAGGAGTACTTTGCATACTTTGATCGATCCCTCTCTGTGTATACCCTGGTCATGTTTGTAATGGTCTCTTGGGTTAGGGTAGCTGATCCAGTCTTCACCTGTTGCGGAAGGTTCTGGAGCAGGGGTGACATGTCTTTCCTCTACCTCGGTAGTATTTTCTGTCTCGTTGTTCGAACCGTTTTCAGGATCCTGTTCCGTATCATTGCCTCGGAACCTGTCATCTATCTCGCCATCACAGTCCTGATCCTCAGGTATATGGACTTCTCCAGGTTCACACCCGGACTCGCTCTGGTTACCTGTATCATCTCCAGCTGAATCATCTTCATCGCTGAAGAACGGGTCATCTCCGAAAAACGAGTCTTCGAAGAAACTGTCATCAGAAGACTCATCGAAGAAGCTGTCGTTATAGAAACTTCCCGTGAAAAAATCGTCCTCAAGGCCTTGGGCAGCCACTCCCTGAGTATTTGTCAGGATGCCTGCAGTCACTGCTATAGCGAATACCGCCGTCATCATGAACTTGTAATTCATTTTTAATCACTGTATACGTATTTACAGGCTCTGAACCAAAAGAATTGCTTCTGGAAACCACATTATTGCATCAATAGATAATCTTACAGGCCTTCACATGTTTTTAACCAGGCGGACCAGTTCATCCTGGAAAATTATGGAAAAATGTAATAAAGAAGTTATGAAGTAGTCAACAATTTCTTGTCAGGTGATAGTTATGGAAAATTCGATGAGTCCGGGCGAGATAAGCTTCTTAGGAGCTGTAGCTGTAACAGCAGTCTATATACTGCACAGACTGGTGATGGGCCTTCCAGCGATCAATTCAGAGACAGGTTTCTTCCTGACGATACTGATTTCCTCGTTCATAGCCCAGTACATACCTCTGAGCATGAAAGCCTCCAGAGAACGCGGCCTCGACTGAGAAAAACATATTAACCTCCTCTTTTCTTCTTTACTCGAACTCGTAGTGGTTTATACTGTAATCTATATCTTCATCGATTATCTCTATCTCCTCGTTCGCTGCTTCTTCCGTCAATTCCTCAATCTCAGGCATAAGATAAAGTGTTACCTCGACGTAGATCGGTGATACACGGGTTCTTGAAACAGTGGTTTCTGTAATTTCAAGGCCTTCATCGGTTTCCTCGTATTCAGTCTTTATCCTTGAGACTTCTTTTCCTCCCGTTTTCAGTACTGTAACCTCGTGGTCCTGTCCTCTTTCCTCTTCTTCGAGATGGAGTGAGGCCTTCTTTTTGAGGATTCTGTGGAACAGTGTCGGGTATGTCTCCAGTCTGACTTCGTTCTCATCTGATTCGATCTTTTCCCATCCTCTTTCCTCCATTACCTGTACTATAGGCGATTTCTCCGGTTCCATGTCCAGGAAGTGCTCCTTGGCTTTTTCGGATTTCATCTTCGCCTCTTCACGGTAATGTAGAAGCGGGAGGCTCCAGATAAATATCAGTGCTGCGACAAAGACTGTGGAGAACCAGACAGCGATGTTTGTGGAGAGAAAGATGTACAGGAAATCTGCTGTAAATCCTCCTATGTAGAATGCAAGGCCTGTAGCTACAAGTATGACGATTGTTATGTTGAGGAAGGCTTTTTTCCTGAGTTCTTTCCTGTGTCTCTCAAATTTCTGGGCTTTTCTGGGGTCCATAAACTTTCCTTTGTTTTAACGGGTTAAAAAGTGTTTTCAGATGTCTTCAGCGTGAAGCTCCTGATCCATCTGGATGACCGCTTCCTGATGTCTGACTATTCTCTTCCTGGCTATCCTCTTCGATACATCAAGATTGAAATCCTTCAGTTTCTTCCTGTAAGCGTTCAAGGCCTCATCCCAGAAATACTCTATGCTTTCATCTACAGTTCTTTCCCTGTCAGCAGAGTAATGTATCATCCTCCAGAGATTATTGACTCCGAAGTTTGAGAGCGCGTCACAGTCCTGCAGTATCTCTCCCTCAACAGTCTCTGCCTCTCTGTGATGGTTGGAGATAACTTTCTCAACTCTTTCAACCTTGTCATCTTCCAGAAAATCATCGATGTAATCTGAAACCATCTCGGCTCCTCTCTCCGCATGCTCACTGTTCTCCCCTTCCATAGGGTTCAGGAAACCTTCCTCAATATCCTCTTTTCTCCCTAGGTCATGGAAAAGTGCCGAGACCTCCAGAACTTCTTCATCAATCTTAAGGCCTTCAAGCTCTTCCCTTCTCATCATCTTCTTCACATACCTGTGAGTTCTGACCAGGTGATGATACCTGTAGTTTTTCCCACCGGCAAGCTCATAGTAATCCGAAAACTCCTCCCGGATCAAGGCCTTCAATTCCTCCACTTCTCTCTGATCCAGCATAAACAATGTTTTCCAATCCAAAATACTTTAGTTAAACCCTAAAAAAAGAACCAGACGCAAAAACCAGAAATCCTGAGGCATCCTGAAAAAAGGCCTTGAATTTGATTTTTCGAACTCTCTGGACAGTTAGTCTCTCTGGAGAATTTTCTTGATTTGGTCTCTGATATCTTTCTCCACCCGTTCACGTGTTCTCTCTGCGTCTATGATCTTCCAGGATTCGTGTTCAGCTACTTTTCTGCCATTCATGTTGGATTTTTTCATGTAGCTGTCATCCAGTTCATGGATATCCTTATCTTTATCTGACATCCTTTCCAGGGCTTCTTCAGGCGATAGGTCAAGGTAAAGTACTCTGTCAGCGTCTGGAAGATCTGCGTCGACTTCTTTGATCTCCTCAAGTTTTTCCTCCCATTCTTCGTCTTCAAAGCCTACAAGCTGGTGTATAAGATTCGCTTCACGGTAGCGGTCACAGACCACGATCCCTCCTCTCTCCAGGTACTGTCTGATCTGTTCCTTGAACTGTTTCCTGTCCCCAGCATAGATATCGACCTTATCCTGCATAGAAAGGCCTTCTCTAGCACCCAGTCTTCCATCCAGATAGGCCTCGACCACTCTGCCTCCCGGAGTCTGGCTGTAAGACGGGAACGATAGCCTCCAGACTCCGTTTTCTATGGAGTCCTCCACCTTCTCATCAGTCTCTGGAGCAGGATACTTTCCAGGCATCCTCTCAATCAAATCTTTCTCCTGATCTTCCGAAATATCTGAAAGATCCTTCTCCCTCAGCCACTTAGTTATCTTGGCCGTCTGAGTCTGCTTACCCGAAGCATCAGGTCCTTCAATAACGATGAAAAGGCCTTCAAAATCTCCATCCGACATACAACCAGATTGGATTGGAAAACTTATCAAGCCACCACAGCCTAAAAGATCACCGACCAAAACAATCACATGAACTCCGACGAACTCAAAAGCATAGGCCTAAGCACAGGCCTCATACTGATCAACGTCGCACTGATGGCAGTCATCGCAGTAACACCTCTCTCAAAAATAACAAACCTGCTTTTCAGCGTACCTATCATCGGCATGGTCATCTTCGGAGCAGGCCTAACCGGCGGAAGATGGCTCGCCAAAAAAGGGATAAAAAAAGATAATACAGGCCTCGCAACAGCAGGAACAGGCCTCCTGCAGATAACTTACGGAGTCTTCGGCGGAGGTATCCTCGCCCTTTTACCAGCGAATCTTTTCCCACTGGCTCTAGGCCTCACAGCAGTCATCACGACAGCTGTCGCAGTCGGAGCAACACTCCTAGTCTACTTGACCGGCAGGAGCTTCAGATCGTGGGGCAAATACTCGAATTACCTGTTCATGGCTGCTCTAGGCTCAGGCCTTGTCGGCAGCTTTTTCCCTCCACTGATGCTTCTGACATTCATCCTGGTCCTGATAGGTTTCATAGTATATCTGGTATACGAGATCTGGAGGATGAAACAGAGGCCTGGACGGGTAGTAATGAACGGTATCGGAATCTACATCGCCTACATGGGTGTGTTCGTCGAGATACTGCAGATCATCGTCAGAATGCTGGCAGAGGAATAGAAAATGATCAGAGAGCTGGTAACGGAGATAGAGAGAAAGATTTCACCTGTAATCGGGAAACTGCTCTACCCTGTTCCCGGCTCCAATACACTCTGCCGTGAAGAAGGCAGGATACTTGTACTGAACACAGGAACAGGCTACAGGTTCCCGGGAGGCATAATCAAGGCCGGAGAACATCCAGCAGAAGCAGCTGAAAGAGAACTAAAGGAAGAAACAGGCCTTGAAGCCGAAATAAGAAAACTCGAGGTAATAAAGCCAGAGTTCGACGGCATAACAGGCCTACATTTCTTCTACTCCGCCGAACTTGAACAGGAGTTTTCTGAAGGCGGAAGCTGGGAAGGAAAAGCAGAACTTGTCAAAGAACAAGAACTTCCTGAAAAAATGAAGAAGTTAGTAGAGGAAACAGAGGTCTAGAAAATGGCAGATAAAACATTTACAGCAGCAAAGGCCTTCATCCAGAACAGTTCAGGAAAAATCCTGCTACTAAAAGAGTCTACAGAGTACGATGAAGGAGCCAACGCCGGAAAATGGGATGTACCTGGGGGAAGAATAAAACTAGGACAGAGCTTTACACAAAGCCTGAAAGGAGAAGTTAAAGAAGAAGCAGGTCTCAAAGCAGAAGTTCTCAGGCCTTTCTTCGCGGATGATTGGAGGCCTGAGGTTGGAGGAGAACGCTGGCATATCCATGGCACTTATTTCATTGCGGAAGCAGAGAAGTCAGAAGTAGAGCTATCCGAGGACCACATAAAATATAAATGGATCAATCCAGGGAATTTCATGGACTATGAACTGATAGGAGGCCTCAAGGAAGCATTCGAGAAGTTCCTGGAGGAACGAAAAAACTTCAGGGCTGCCGGAAAAGCAGTTATAGTGAACAGCAAAGGCAAAATACTCGTTATCAAACGTGCAGGTGATGAAACACATCTCGAAAACCTGTGGGATGTCCCAGGAGGACGCATCCGGGAACCGGATGCTCCTAACAGCATTTCAAACGGAAATGCGGATGGACGATTTGACTACGAAGAGAAGCCGCAGGAAGGCCTGAAACGGGAAGTTAGAGAGGAGGCAGGTATTGAAGCTGAAATCGTTGGACCTGTTACTTCCTGGACGTTTATGAGAGATAACGGCGAACAGGTGTTCGGAACCATGTTTCTATGCGATCCAAAGATTCTTGAAGTATCGCTGGGCGATGAGCACACCGATTTCCAGTGGGTGGAGAAAGAACAACTGGATAAACTGGAAATGCACGATGAACTGCGTGAAGGCCTGAAAAGAGCTCATCAGGAATGGAAGGAGGCCAGGGAACTTCCTAAGCTTGTCCGTGACAGAATTCCCGAGGTCATAGAGGAAAACGGTGAAAAAGCGAAAATTAGAGAAGTTGAAGGCCTCGAGCTTGACAGGTTTCTTAGGGAGAAAGTTGTGGAGGAAGCTGAGGAGTTCGCTGAGGATGGGGAAAGAGAGGAACTTGCGGATCTTCTTGAGGTTATCGATGCGTACATCGAAAATGAAGGCCTTTCTCGTGAACGTTTAGAAGAGTTGAGGGAGGAGAAGAGCAGGGAGAGAGGCGGTTTTGAGGAGGGTTTTGTTCTTGAGGATGTTGAGTGAATCGTAAGTTATGTAGTAGTTGTGTGAGACTGTTTAGGTATGGAGCACCGAGATCTTTCTGAGGCAGACCCGGAAGTTCATGAAGCACTTGAAAATGAGATGGAGAGGCAGGAAAAGGAAGGCCTCGAGATGATAGCATCGGAGAACTTTGTGCCAAAGCAGATTCTACAGGCGCAGGGAAGTATCTTGACGAACAAGTACGCGGAAGGATATCCTGGTAAGAGGTACTACGCAGGTTGTAAATACCACGATGAGATAGAGGATCTGGCACGTGATAGGGCAAGGGAAATCTTCGGTGCCTACCATGTGAATGTCCAGCCTCACTCGGGAAGCCAGGCAAACTTTGCAGCCTACTTTTCGGTTCTGGAAGCCGGGGATAAAATCCTTGGACCTGTACTTAGCCACGGCGGACACCTGACACATGGACATCACGTTAACTTCTCCGGCGAGCTTTTCGACTTCGATACATACAGTATAAACGAGGAGACAGAGAGGTTCGAGAAAGAGGATATAATCAAAGCAGCAAAGGAACACGACCCAGATCTAATCGTCTGCGGTTACTCAGCCTATCCAAGGAAGATAAACTTCTCAGCGTTCAGGGAAGCAGCGAACGAGGCAGACGCCATCCTGATGTGTGACATAGCACATATTTCAGGCCTTGTCGCAGCAGGAGAACATCCCTCACCGTTCCCAGAATGTGATATAGTTACAACAACCACGCACAAATCCATCAGAGGTGCGAGAGGAGGCATGATCCTCTGCAAAGAAGAGTACGGCGATCAGGTGGACAAAGCCCTGTTCCCATTCTCTCAGGGAGGCCCACTAATGCATCAGATCGCGGGAAAGGCAGTGTGTTTCAGAGAAGCCATGAAACCCGAGTTCAAGGATTACGCGAAACAGATAAAGAAAAACACGAAGGCGTTGGCGGAAGGCCTTAGAAGAGAAGACCTTAAAATGGTGTCAGGCGGAACGGACAACCATCTCGTCCTGGTAGACCTTCGTGAGGAAGAAGTAACCGGTAAAGAAGCTGAGGAAGCCCTCGAAGACGTGAATATTATCGTTAACAAAAATATGGTGCCTCACGATCCGGAATCGCCCCGTATCACCTCCGGTATCAGGATCGGCACTCCAGCTTTAACTACAAGAGGTATGGAAGAGGATATGCTTGAAAAGATTGGCGAGATGATCGGAAAGGTTGTGAACAGTCCTGAGGACGAGGCCTTGAAGGATGAAGTCCATGAAAATGTCTCGGAGCTTCTTGAAGAGTTTGAGCTTTACGAGAATTCAGGTGTGAGGTACTAATTCTTCGGAGGCCTCACTAGATTTCTGTAGCTGGATTCTGAGGCCGTATCCGCCTTCTCTTTCCTGTAGATAGTCTGGATGCTCTATCTCTCCTCCGAAAAGATCTACTATTTCCGAGGCGTAGTGAAGGCCTTCTCCTGTTCCTTTTCCTACTCCTTTCTGGAACAATTTTTCTCCGTCAATGTCTTCAGGTATTCCCGGGCCGTTATCCCATATCTCGATCTCGTAGCCTTCAGAAAGTTCCTCTATATCTGCCCAGAGCCTGTAATCCTGTTCATCTCCGCCGTATTTCTCCGCGTTCTCTGCTACAGTATTTGTGACAAGACACAGGCCTGGATCTCCTCTTACTTTTGACTCCTGGTTCCCGTTATACTGTATTTCCGCACCCAGCTTTTCCAAAGGCATCATCATATGACCGAGCTCCATCTCATTCTCAGCCGAGTCCTCGAACTCATCAAGGTACATAGATACGTACTCACTTAGCTGTCCTACCTCCTCGAACTGGTCTCCTACATCACCCGCAAATCTTTCACGGTACCCTGCAAGCTCCTCGAATTCCTCAGAGAACTCTTGCAGATGCGTCCCCTGTTCAAGGCCTTCATAGACTCTTTCAAGGGTGCTGTAAGCATTTCTGACCTCTCTTCTTTCGTCTTCCGGAAGATCCCATAACCCTAAAAGATCATAGTCCTCATCTTCCAGAGCAGAATCCATCAAGGTAATAGTAGAGGCGATATCATGGTGGAACAATCCAGCTAAAAGAGAATCCGAACCTGAAATCTTTGACCACCTTTAGGTAACATTCAAGCGAAAGTTATTTATAAACTTGTTTTTAGGCCTGGAGTCTCTTTTTCACAGCTTTAACCGGATTCCTGACCTGTTCTCCCGGCTTCACAACGGTTTCACGTGCATACCAGGCTCCTGAGCTGACCAGGATCACTATCCCACCGGTTAGGAACATGACCTTCATGTCACCCAGCGCCAGGCTGTTGCCAAAAACCGTCAACGATAGAAGGCCAGGCACTCTTCCGAAACTTGCCATCAGGATCAATTTCTCCGTATCTATATCTGTGAGGCCTGCGAGGAAGCAGATCGCATCGTCCGGAAATCCTGGGAGCAGGAAAAGAAGGAAGAACGGCAGGAAACCGTGTTCATCGGCAAGGTAATCAAATTTATCCATGGTTTCATCTGCAATAACATCCTCGACGAAAGGCCTGCCATAGATCTTCGCCCCAAGTATCGCTGCAGTACTTCCTATCGCCAGGCCTATAAAACCGTAGATCGTGCCCCAGAAAACTCCAAAAGCATAGCCAGCTGCTGCACCGGTGACAGGACCAGGTATCGGCGCGATTATGACCTGACCCGCTTGTAAAAGTATCAGGACGAGAGGCCCCCAGATGCCGAAGCCCTCGATAAAGTTCCTCATCTGCTCGACATCAAACAGTATTCCCAGGTAAGGCCTTGCGAAGAAGTATCCTGCTACAGCAACTAATGCGATCACAAGCAGGTATTTGAGAGCTTTCTTCTCCTTCTGACGGGACTCAAATATCCGGGGTATCTCCACGGATTGAAATTGTTGTGCAGCAGGTTTTAACCTACTGGTGAACTCGGAGGGGTCAAGAATAAAACTATCTGGCTCAAAATCTTTCTAGAGGGGAAAACTTCTTTTGGAACAGTACCAGCAACTGGTAAAGAACATAATAAAGAACGGAAACTACAAGAAAAACCGGACAGACGCAGATACTATATCCAGCTTCTCACAGCACTACAAGATAGATCTCCAGGAAGGATTCCCTCTCCTTACAACCAAAGATCTGTCCGGATACCGCTGGAACTCCCTCATACACGAACTTCTCTGGTACTTCACCGGCGAGGAACACACAAAGAACCTGAGAGAACACACCAAGATCTGGGACGCATGGGCGGACGAAAAAGGCCTTTTACCAACCGCATACGGACGTTTCTGGAGACGCTACCCGATACCAGAAGGCGAAGACGTGCTTGAAGGCGAGTGGTGGCCGACAAACCAGGAAAAATGGATGGATAAAGCTGAAAAACAGTACAACCTCCAGGATGAAGAGATCAGAGAAGGCATCTCACGCTGGATTAACGAGGAAAAAGACGGGCGAAAAACTTTCGACCAGATACAGTACGCGATCGATACGTTGAACGGAGATCACCCGTACAGAGGTCCAGAGTCACGAAGAATTATCATCAATGCCTGGCATCCGGCTAACGCAGCGGTCTCGAAACTCCCGCCATGCCATTTCACCTGGGTGATGAACGTACAGAACGGAAAACTTAACACACACCTGACACAGCGTTCAGGAGACACCGCACTCGGAATACCGTTCAACATCGCAGCCTACGCCCTGATAACCAAAATAATAGCCAAACAGACTGATTTCAAGCCAGGAACTTTCTCCCACACCATCGTCGACAGCCATATCTACTGCGGCAAAGGCAAGAGAGGAGAATGGTACCAGGAAAACACTGAAAAGCTCAAGGAAAAGATGAGAGAGGCCTCAGATAGAGAAGAATACCTTGACATCAAGGAATGGATCGAGAAAGAAGCACCTGATGAAAAAGAAGGCGAGGAAAACTTCGATCACATTCCAAACCTTTTGAAACAGCTTTCACGTGAACCCCGGGAAAGGCCTGAGATGCATCTTCCACAAAAAAGTATAGACGAACTGGAGTACAAAGATTTCCAGCTGGAAGGTTATGATCCCCATGGAGGCCTCGAGTTTTCGGTGGCGGAGTAATGGCCAAGAGCTGGGAGGAAAGATTCTACGAAGATTTACTCCCCGAAATAGAGACTTACAGCAGTGAAGAAGCTTCTTCGTTCACAAGCAACGATATTGCTGATAGACTTGACGAATACAGTCCGCAGAAAGTAGGAAAGGCCCTGAGACACATGGTTGAGAAAGAAGGCACCGACCACATCCTGATGACAGGTAACGCCCCGAAAACCTGGGAGGCTGTACTTCTTAACGGAAAAGCCTGGGAGAGAATAGAATACAGACTGGACGTGGAACCCCAGAGAGAAACACCGGAAGACGAAGAAATCGCGGAAAAAATCCTGGAGGAAAACCCTACAGCAAAGGAGGAAGGCCTCTACTCAGGGTTCATAAACAAACTCAGAAAGTATGACAGGTTCAACAATGCTGCGGAAAGCATAGAAAAGATGAAAGACGTGGCAGACAGAAGAAAACCAGAAATAGATCCAGAGATACAGGAAATTGGAGCACAGGAGTACGGAAAGCTGAGAAGAAACATAGACGATGTCTACACCGCCTTAGAGGAAATCAAGACAGAAAAATCAGGCCTATTCAGAACAAAACACCTAGAGGCAAAAGTAGAAAATGTAAGAGCATCAGAAATAGGTATCGTATTATCAGGACTTGCAGCAGCAGGCCTCATAGAAAACTACAGTGACCGAAAAGGATACATACCGGATTCCATAGAGCTTGAAAGCATACAGGAATTCACAAGAGCAGTTAAACACGCTGAATCCATCGAAAACCTCCAGGACTTCCTCGAATTCTCGGAAAACGACAGGTAGACAGACCATGAAGAAAATAATTATCGCAGCAGTATCAGAAAACAGAGCTATAGGAAAAAACGGAGAGATACCCTGGGACATCCCAGAAGATATGAAGCACTTCAAACAGACAACTATGAACCATCCGGTAATAATGGGCAGGAAAACATACCAGTCATTCCCCAAAAACGTGAGGCCTCTACCCGGAAGAACCAACATAGTACTCACCAGATCAGGATTCAGGCCAGAGAACGAGAGTGTAAAAATTGCGAACAGTGTCGAAGAATCCTACCGGATAGCAGATGAACTGAACGACAAGGCCTTCGTAATCGGCGGGGCTTCAGTGTATAAGAAGGCTCTTAAAAACGCGGACGAGATTATCCTGACAGAAGTTCACCGCGAAGTCGACGGCGATACTTTCTTCCCAGAGTGGAATAAAGAAAGATGGAAAGAGACCAAGAGAGATGAAAGAGACGGTTATGCCTTCGTAAGATATGAGAGAAACAATACCTAGATATCAATATATTTTAATGAGCGAAACGCATAACTCAAACATGAATAAAGGCCTAAAACCCGAGAATTACTTTTCTCTCCATCACCTAAATCCGGGGAAGGCCTAGAGAATGAAAAAAAAGAACCTTTTTCTCTCACTTCTGACAGTGATACTGGTGCCAGCGGTGCTCGCAGGCACAACAACGTTCACTTCACAGAGCGACTGGCAGGAAGGCCTCTTTGACCTTTCCACAGCCGATAGAAAAGATAATTCAGGCGATCTAGGCATAGGATATCAAAACAGTACAGACACTGAGGAGCTACAAGGATTCTGGAGACTCGACACGACCTCAGGAGGAGTAACCGATTACTCAGGAACAGGAAATAGCGGAGAAATATACGGAGCATTGAGAGACGTTCCAGGAATATTTGGAACCAATGCCATGGAGTTTCAGGGAAGCGCAGATGAAGTAGTAATACCTGACAGCTCTTCACTGGATTTGAACGAAGGATTCACATTGAACGCGTGGGTAAAACCGGATGAAACTCTGGGCGTAAGGCCTTCCATGAGCAGCAACCCTGAAATAATCGGTAAAGGAGACTCGTACAGCCTCAGGATCGAGGATGAGAACTACATAGCATTCTCACAGAACTCTAACCTGAAACTGATGAACTCTACAGGCCATATAAGCAATCTGGGAATAGAAACTAGCGTGATAGGGCCTCTAGCAGACTACGACCAGGATGGATCGATCGAAATACCTTATGTGGACGGATCCGGAAACCTCAATACAGTTGATGAAAGCGGTAGCACGACGAATCTTGCTTCCGGTGCAAAGGCCTCACGCTCGACGCTCGGTGCCGGAGACTTCGATGACGATGAAAGAGAGGAGATATATTTTATCGATTCTTCAACTTCAGAACTTACAGAGTATGATTTCTATTCAGGGAGTGCTTCTGTAGTTGGCAGCGGGATAACTGCTACTGCAGTCTCCGGAGTTGCAGATTACGATGGGGATGGACAGAAAGATGTAATCTACCTTGACGGATCGCAGACGGTTAGCTGGTGGAATGGAACGCAGATACAGAGTACGGGAAAATCTGTAGCTGGAGAGAATAATTTCCAGTACTGGATAGGCGGAACAGCGGGACCGGAGGTTGAAAAATATGAAGATGGTTCATGGACGGATCTATCAGGTAAGAATAACGCTCCCATAAACAGTATTTACTCAGGTACAGACACGAACTCAGGTTATTTCCTCGGAGGCGGCGGTGGAGAGGTCACAAAATGGGATGGATCGTTTACAGACCTGGCAGGAGGACCGGCAAATCAGGTACGCTCTCTTTCCTCCAACAAAACTCATTTACTTGCTACAGCAGGAACTTCTGTATACACATATTCGCTTCAGTCAGGAACATGGACAGATCACGGAGGAGTAAAAAGCGGTCCATCAATGTATGGCTCAGCTCATTCATACGGCAGCGACCAGATCGGAGATTACTGGCTTGTCGGACACAGTAGAACAGGAGGAACTCCAAAAGCCCGCCTATCCAAATTCGACAGCACAGGATTCACCAGGATAAGCGACCCTGTCTTCGGAAACCCCGTCAGAAAAATCGGTTTCAACGGAACCCACTACCTGGGAGGAGGCGGAGGAGGAAACATCGGGATCTACGATGGCTCAGACTGGAGCCAGCCCAACACCAACAACCCAATAACAAACAACGGAAAAACCATCTACTCCATCGAATGGGGAACAGTAGACGGCGACTCATTCTGGCTGGTAGGAGGCGGAGGATACCTCATCAAAATCCAGGAAGACGGAACCGTAACAGACCTTGGAAAACCCACAGGAAGCACAATATACTCAATCGAATACAAGGCCTCATCAGAAAAATTCTTTATCGGAGATGGAAGCGGAAATGTACTAAAATACGACAGCGGAGGCCTCACAGACACTGGAAACACAAACTTCGGCAACTCCCTCAGAACACTGATATACAACCCCTCATCAGCAGTCAAGAAGATGGGAGCTCCTTCAGACCTGGACAACGACGGAGAAGTAGAGGTTCCCATCGTAAACGGCAACTCCAACCTCGCACTGGTACCTGACTCCGGATCAATGAATACAATCGACTCAAGCTACGAAAACGCAGAAAACTCTCCTCTCGGAACCGTGGACCGGACAGGAACCCCGTCAGAGGAAATAATCCATATCAACAGCAACTCAGATACACTCTACCTCTCAGACCTGAGCGGAAACGAACAACCAGTGGAAAGAAACGACGGCACATCAGTCACCGGAGTAGATCAATCACCAGGAATCTCCGCAGGATCAACCTCCAACAGCATACCTGTCCTCAGGATAAACGGCCAGAGCATACTGAACAGGGGAGTTCAAGGCCTGAAACGGGGAAGCTGGACGATGATCACTGCGACATACAACGCGTCCACAGGGACCGCAGAACTCTACTTCAATTCAACGCTGACCGAATCAAAAAGCACAGGTCTCGGAACAGTCAACTCCAATTCAAAGGACTTCAAGATAGCAAACGGCAAGTTAAACGCGAGCATAGACGAGGTAAAGGCCTACAACAATTCACTAAGCTCCAGCGAGATAGAAAGACTTTTCTTCAACGGTTCGGACGGTCAGTTCGACGGATCATACAACTCAAGCACAATCAAACCTGAGGGAAAGAAATCATGGAACAACATAGCACTTGACGCGAATATATCCGCAGAAACATCTCTATCAGCCACAGTATACTCCCTAGACTCATCCAATAACATCTTGAATACGGAAAACATTGCTGTAAGCGACGGCCTGAACAATTACAGTATTTCAGGCCTTGAGAACTCGAAAAAAGTCAATTTCTCCTTCGATGGCTACAGTACAGATATCAAGGATACATGGGAGATCTTCGGAACCGATCTGCACTACGAGGAATCATTCGTCGTCGGAAACAGCACAGAGAATCCTTTCAGCGATCAGCACAAATTCAATATATCTGCGACGGCTAGAGGCGCAGATTCAGACGGCCAGTTCCAGGACTGTACAGCTTACTACCACACAGATAGATTTACGGGTTACTCATCGGTAGAGAACGGCGGAGGGACACCAGCATCACTGAACAAGGCCTTCGGCGACTCAGAGACTGCTTCATGTAACGCAACAATCAGTAGAGAGCTATTCGGAGTAAGCTATCCAGATCAAGATGAAATAACTTTCAAGTTCAACTTTACAGACAATGATGGATACACCAAGACAACCGAGAACAGGACGAAAAGTCTTCCGAACAACCAGCCACAGATAAACAACACAGACAGAAAGGTATCAGGCCTAGATCACAAATTCAATTTTTCGGCGGTAGGCTACGACAGAGATCAAGGTAGCTCCGAAATACAGTCCTGCACAGTTTACGCGGAAGACGGAGACAGCAACACCAATACTTTAGGCTCTCTTGACACCGCTTATGGAGGAACCGACCAGGCCTCATGTAACGCAACCATCACGGACTCACTCACAGGCTTCAGTGTCGGAGAAAGCATCCAGGTACACGCAGACTTCACTGATGTAGCCGGAGCCACCAAATCAACTTCCATCTACAGCGAAACAATTCCAAACCACAATCCGACAGTAGAGACTGGCCCCACAGTTGAGAAAGCCTCGGGAGAACACGCGTTTAATGTATCAGCAGTAGGAGCTGACAGCGATTCCGACTCTACTGAAATCAACTCATGCACAGTATACGCAGAGGACGGAGACGGAAACACAGAGATAATATCAGGTTCAGGACCTCTGAACCAGAACTTCGGAACAACCGACCAGGCCTCATGTAACACATCAATCAGCAACTCGATAGAAAACTTCACTGTAGGCGAATCAATCACCGTAAATGTAAAGTTCTCAGATAGACACGGAGCAGAGACACAGAATGCAACAGGAACACAGGAAATACCGAACGAAGCACCAAATAAACCGACAGATATCAACATGTCATACTTCCTCAGCAGCAAAGAAGATCTCGATCATTTATTGGATCAGACACCGGAGATAAACTGGACCAACCCTACAGACCCAGAAGGAGACCAAATAACTGTCAAGGCCTACACAGGACAGTCATCAAACCCCACCCAGCTAGACAACCAAACCAACTCCAGCAATAAACTAACACTAGGTCAAAACATAGGCCTAAACGACGGAACTACCTACAATGTAAGCCTGAAAGCCTGCGACCAGTACGCATGCAGCAACTACACAACTAACACCGAATTCACTGTGAACCAGGAACCTTCAATCAATTCAGTAGGCCTCAATGACTCAAGTCCTACAGGAAACGATATTGTAGATCTTGAAGCGAATATCACAGACAACCAGGACAATATAAAATGGACAAACTTCACAGTACACAACCAGACCGCAGGAACACAAATCTACAGCAACACAAACGGATCACTAAACAAAGGCCTCTGGAAATCCGACAGTTTCAAGGTATTAGCAGGAAACACCTACAACTGGACTCTAGACACATCTGACGGCTACCAGACTAGCAGTAACACCGGGACATTCAGCGTGTCCAACAGCGCACCGGAAATAGTTCAAGGCCTGACAGCAACAGATTTCTCGAACGCGCACAAGTTCAACGCATCAGCGGTCGCTTACGAACCCGATGGAGAGATCAATATCGACAAGTACAATATAACTTTGAAAGATGGGGATGGAAACCAGGAAACCTTCTCCAGACAGGTAAACAAGGCCTATGGAACCAGCAGCGAAGTAGCCGCAAACTTTTCAAACGTAAACTCATCTATCCAGGGATTCGAGGTCAAAGAAGAGATCAGCGCATCCATAAAGTTCATCGACAAAGAAGGGAAGACAGCAACGACTTCAGGAACTAACAGGATACCGAACAAGGCCCCAGAAATACCTCAAAATCTCAGTATGACATACTTCCTGAATGAGAATGCCGATATCGACCACGTAATAGACCAAACACCAGAAATAAACTGGAGTAACCCTGATGACGCAGAAGACGACTCAGTAACGGTAAAGGCCTACACAGGGCAGTCATCAAGTCCGACATCACTCGATAACTCCCTAAACATCGGGACAAACTACGGAAGCTCATCTAGTTTTTCTCTCGGAAACAGCGTTAGCCTAAGCGACGGAAACAGCTACAATGTGACACTGATAGCATGTGACAGCTACGAATGCAGTAGCAGGTCGGATAATATCGAGTTCCGTATGAATGAGGAACCGGTCATCGAAAATACCGCTTTGAATGACTCAAGCCCTACAGGAAGTGACTTTGTGAAACTGCTTTCCAATGTAACTGATAACGAGGATAGTATATCTAATGTTGAGTTCAAGGTGTGGAACGAGGATGATAACACCAAGGTTCTTACAGATGTTTCTGGCGAAGTCCAGAATGGAGAATGGAACTCGGAGAAATTTGAGGTCTTTGCCTCGAAATCTTACAACTGGACAGTAAACGCGACAGATGGATACCAGCATGCAGTAGGTACGGGTTCATTCAGCGTACCTAACACCGCTCCCTCAATGGTGTCTGGACCTAGCTTCCAGGATTACAGCACGGGCCATAAATTCAACGTGTCAGCGGTGGCAAACGATGTGGACGGCCAAGTAAACTTCGCTAACTACACGATTCAGCTAAATGATGGAGAAAAAGTATACGAATATACCAGAGACGTAACCGAGAGCCACGGAGGCCCTGAAGAGGTCGCAGCAAACTTCTCAAACGTAAACTCATCTATCCAGGGATTCGAGGTAGGGGAGACAGTCTTCGTAACAGTAATATCCAGAGATAAATCTGGAGAAACAACCCAGAACTTCGAAAGCCACAACATACCGAACCACGCGCCTGACCCAGCTACCAACATAAACATGAGCCAGCTACTTGAACCTGGAACAGACCTCCAGCATGTAGTAGATCAAAACCCAGAGATAAAACTGACAACAGGTTCAGACCCCGACAACGACAATCTAAGTTTCAAGGTCTTCACCGGATCTTCAGCAGATCCTACAGCAGTTGACAGAGATATACTGGTAACGGAAAACAACTACACCACCAGCAGAGAAATTGAATTAGGGAAGCAGGTAAACCTAAATGACGGGACGACCTATAACTTCTCAGTAGAGGCCTGTGACACGTTCGGAAGCTGTACATCCAAGAGAGTCATCCAGGAGTTCCATACAAACCAGGAACCAACCTTCAACTCCGTAGAACTGAACAAATCAAGCTCAGAACTCAGTGATGGAGACGAAGTACATCTAACAGCCAACATTTCGGATGCAGAATCAGACAGCATCGAAAGAGCAAACTTCACAGCATACAACCAGAGTGACAACGACGTACTGGTAGACTCTGTGAACGGTTCGATAAACCAGAACGGCAACTGGATCTCAGATACATGGAAAGTATCCACAGGAACCACCTACAACTGGACTGTAAACACAACTGATAGTTATGAGACCTCAGAGACCTCAGGAACTTTCAAAACAAATAACTCAAACCCTGAGATAGTATCAGGCCCAAGTTTTGACGACATTACTGGAAAACACGCTTTCAATGTATCAGCAGTTGTAAAAGACGATGATGGAGACGGAGACCTCCTAGACTACACACTGGTACTTGAAGACAGAGACGGAAACCAGGAGACAGTTGAGGAAAGCATCACAGATACAGAATTCGGAGACAGCACCGAGGCCTCAATAACGTACTCGAACGTAAACACCTCGATAGAAAATTTCAGCGTAGGAGACGACATAGAGACAACAATAACGGCAAGAGACGACGCAGGCGCCACAGCAGAGACTCCAACAAGGTCATACACCATACCCAACGAAGTACCAGGTAAACCGAAAACACCTAACATGACGCACTTCCTCCAGGAAAAAGCTGATCTAAACCACGTAATAGACCACACACCAGAAATAAACTGGACAACACCCACAGACCCCGAACAAGACCGGATAACAGTCAAAGCCTACACAGAAACCTCGCCAAACCCTCAGGAACTAGACGACACCACAACACAAGACAACAAACTAACACTAGGCCAGAACGTCGAGATACTGGACGGTGACACATACAACGTCACATTAAAGGCCTGTGACCCGTATGGATGCAGCGGATATACCGACAACATCGAATTCACCATGAACCAAGAGCCTTTCATAGAAAGTGTGGAAACCAATAGTTCCTCGATAACCGGCTCAGACAGTCTGAATCTGGAGGCCAATATAACGGACAGTCAGGACAGTATTGAATGGGTAAACTTCACAGTCTACAACCAGACCGCAGGAACACAGATCTACAGCAACACAAACGGATCACTAAACAAAGGCCTCTGGAACTCCGATAAGTGGGAGACAAAGGCAGAAACCACCTACAACTACACGGTAAATGTGAGCGATGGATACCAGCCAACAAGCACCACAGGGACAGTAACAGTCAATAACCAGCAACCGGAAATAACAGGCCTGAGCACAGCTAACTACGATAAAGGACACAAGTTCAACATCTCCGCCAAAGCAACTGACGCTGACGGAGCAATCAATATAGAACACTTCAACATAACAGTAAGCGACGGAGACGGAAACCAGGAAGAAATCAAGGCCTCAGTAAACCGCAGCTTCGGAGGAGAGGACGAAGCAGCACTGAACTACTCGAACATAAACTCGACTTACTTCAAAAGCTTCGAAGTCGAGGAAACACTCAGCATTGACGCGGAAGCGATAGACAAATCCGGAGCCTCCGCAAGTTCTTCCACAGAGAACTCGATTCCAAACCATGTACCTGAACTTCCTCAGAACCTTGATCTCGAGGTCGGAAACCAGAACTACGTAGTCAACCACACATTCGACATAAACTGGACTAATCCCTCCGACAAAGATGGTGATAACCTCACAGTCAAGGCCTACCTGGGAACAAGTCAAAACCCTCTCACCGTGGAGAACAGAACAGAGATCAGCTCAACAGATTATACGCAGCCGGATGAACTTGAAATCGGAGGGAACAACGTCAACCTTCAGGACAACGAGGACTACGTAATAGACCTTCTCGCCTGTGATAACTGGGGCTGTACCGGCAGAGATACTAATGCCTCATTCCACATGAACCAGGAGCCAAGGATAGAATCTGTAGAGATCAATGAATCAGTAAGTGAGGAAGCAGAATGGATCAAACTGATAGCAAACGTCACAGCAACGGACAATCCGCTCGCTGCCACATTCTACGAAGTGTGGAACCAGAGCTCACCTCAGAAAATTGTCGATGAGAAAATAGATTCAACCTCAGGAGAGACATGGAACTCATCTGCGTTCTACGGAAAATCACTGGAAACCTACAACTGGACATTCAAAGCGAGCGACAGCTTCGAGAACTCTACCCTGACAGACCAGTTCAAAGTCGGCAACGCCGACCCTGAGATCACCAGAGGAACAGAAACCAGCAATCTGAAAAACGAACACGGATTCAACATCTCAGCAAAGATAAGAGATCTCAACGGAGACAGCGACCTCGACAACTACACAGTGATAGCAGATGACGGGGAGAACACAACTAGATACACAGAAAATTTCAGTGAAGATGGAGACGAATACGCCTGGGCGAACTACTCAAACATAAACTCCAGTACAAACGGATTCGAGGTAGGAGAAACAGTTTCAGTCCAGATAATTGCCAGAGACGAACAAGGCCTTAAAGCATACTCAAGCACAGTATCAAACACCATACCCAATAGAGCACCAGTAATAACCTCAATAAACCTCAAACCAGACCAACCGACCACAGAAGACACACTCAACGTGAGCTACACCGTCCAGGATCCTGAAGAAGATCAAATCACAAACAGCTTCTACGAATGGAAGTCAAACTCCAGCACAATAACTTCAGACACCGTAACACCAGCAGATACTGAAAAAGGCCAGCACTGGAATCTTTCACTACAGATAGTAGACGAGTACAACACACTCAGCCAAGAAAACAAATCACCAGAAACACTTCCAATCCAGAACTCGCCGCCAGAGATAGCAAAAAGACAGGAAATAGAAAACATCACTGGAGAACACGCATACACAGTATCAACAGTAACCCAGGACCCAAACGGAGAAAAAGACCTCAAAAACAACTGCGAAGCACTTATACAGCACGGAAACAACAACAAAACAGTAGAAAAGAAGATAGACACCACATACACAGGATCCAAAAAAGCCAAATGCTCCTACACCGTAAACGCATCAAAAACCACCTGGCTAAAGCCCGAAGAAAAAGTCAACACCACATTCACATTCAACGACACAGACAAAGCACAGGTAACATCAAACACCAAAACAGGCAAAATTCCAAACAACAAACCTTCAATCGAAAACCTGAAAGCACCAGAAAACAACTCAAAGACCAACAAAACAGAAATCACATTCAAATGGGAGGCCTCAGATCCCGAAAACGACAACCTCGAATACAAACTAGAAATATTCAACGAGACACAGAAAATAAACACGTCCACACGCCTCACACAGCCACAGGAAACAATCAAAGGCCTGAAAAGCTCCAATCTTTCCTGGAAAGTGACTGCCACAGACAGGTTCGACGGAAAAAAATTGACAACCACAACTTCGGACAGAAGCAATGTACTGGCAGACTCAAAAGCTCCTGTACCGGTTAAAGGCCCTCAAATAGAAGTTTTAAACTCTACCAGGACAGCTCCGCTCCAGAATCAGTCAGTGAAATGCTACTCAAAGTGGAGCGACAACTTTGAACTGGGAGACGCTGAAATCTATGACAACTCTACAGAGGAGAACACAAGCATCAGTAAACAGGAATTCAGCTCTGGCTGGGCCAACAGGACTATAGAGGCCTCAGAACTGAAGGCAGGGAACAGAAAATGCAGTTTCCAGGTTTCTGATCATCTCAACAATCCAGGTAGTTCCAGGATATCATTCGATGTAGAGGACATCGAAAAACCAAATATCACAGGATTTAACCACACGCCAGAGACACAGAAGGACCTGGACCCCAACAAATCGATTCAGGTCAACGCAACCATTACAGATAACCTTGAGTTAGACAATGTATCACTTCTCTACAGAAAGAAAGGAGGAAAATGGAAACAGGGAGACCTGACCAGCTCTGGAGATCTTTATACAGGAAACTTCACACCTGGAGATGACGGAGAGACCTATGAATTCAAATACGAGGCAAATGACACCTACGGAAACGAGATAAGCAAGAAAAAGTCAGTTAACATCAGCTGGGACTACACCTGGAGCAGAACCCCAGCAGAATACTCGGGTTCCAGCACGCTTGAAAACAACCTCATCGACTATACCCCTACAAAGATAGAAAACACGGGAGATTTCCCTCTTAAATACAGTATCACAAAAGTTGAAGACCCGAACCTGGAATTGCAGACAGACAGGACTAACCTTACCGTTCCAGCACAGGAATCAGAAGCCCTAGATATTGAAGCATACCTCGAAGACACCAGTGCAGATAATGAAGGAATTTACTCCTTCCAGATAAAGATGGAACCGTACAACGAGACCTCAAGCCCAGAAAGCGAAGGAATAGAAGGCCAGGCAACCTTCACACTGGATGCTGCCTTCTTCTCCATTGAGAAAGGAGACGGCTTCCCTCTCTCAATAAACCAGGGAGCAGACAACGTCGAACTGCCCGTAGATACTACAAACATCGGGACAGAGAAATCAGAAAGTACAGAAATAGACTACAGCCTACCTTCCGAATGGAGCCTCTCAAGCACCTCAAAGCCAAAAACCCAGAACCTTGAAAACATCAGCGTCGACGAAAAAACAGATTCCTCAGTATCCATCAATGTCCCAGAAGACGCATCAACCGGTACGAAAAACATTAACATCACAACATCGACCGGGAATAGATCATTCATCCAGACATTCCAGATAGAAGTATCAGAAAACAGGACAACAACCATAATAGAAGAAGACAGCGGAGGAGCCATAACAACTCCATCAGACGGACAGACAAACCAGGAGCAGGTATCAGAGGCCTCCGACAGGATCTTCAACACCACAAAAAACTTTGAACTTGTAAGAGGACAGGATCAAAACTTCAGCGTGGTATTCACAAACCCCACAGAGTTCAATCTCTCCAATATAACTGTAGAGGCCTCAGGCTTCCGCTCACAGTACCTGGACCTCAAGAAAGAATACATAGATTCCCTTGAAGTAAATGATTCAGAAAATATCTCTGTAGAGATTACCGCACCAGACTTCTTCGCCTCAAGCAGCTTTGACATAGACTTCCAGATTTCAGGCACCGGTTACGATCCAGAAGCCTTCATAAACCCGTACTTCGACTTCACATTGAACAAACAGGTAGGCCTTGAAATACACGAAATATCGGAGACTGCAGCGCAGAACCTGACTGAAGAGATGAAGGGCCTCAAAAAGAAGCTCAACAGCTCAGGAATACCCGACACAGAAATCGAAAAAATCCTGTCCGACGCCGAAGAAGACATCCAGGAAGGCGAATACGGAACAGTCCAGGACAGATACGAAAAAGCAGAGAACATCTACGAGACAGCCACAGATACACAGGAAGGCCTCGAAGAACTCGGAAAACAGATAGATTCCGCTGAAATGCAAGGCCTTGACGTAACACAGGCCAAAAGAATGGCCAACCTGGCTGAAGAGGCACTTGAAAGAGGAGCGTACGACACTTCGATGAACAGGCTTGAAGAGGCCCGGAACCTCTACCAGCTGGAAACAAAGGGAGAAGTCAACTATATCTACCTGATTGCCTCAAACTGGAAGAAAATCCTTCTAGGCCTCTTACTGGCCTCTGTTACAGGAATAATAGCCTACTACAGGTACAGGCTTTACAGGATTGAATCACGGCTGGAAGAGATCGATCAGGAGGAAAATAGCATCCACGAAATGAAGAAACAGGACCAGAAGGAGGCCTTCGAACAGGGTGATATGTCGATAAATGAGTATGAAGACGCTGCCGAGGACTACAACGAGGACTTGATACAACTTATCGAGGAGAGAACCAAGCTGGAGAGCAAGAAGGCCAACATCACAAACTTCAGAGAGGAAGACTCACTGAGACAGCAGAGAGACAAACTGAAAGATATCATCCGGGACACCCAGGAAGATTACGTTAAAGGCGATATCGCCGACACAGGAATGTACGAGACCAAGGTAGAGGAGCTGACGGAGAAGCTGTCCACGATAGAGTCCAGGCTTGCGGAAAAAGAGGCAAAATCAAGGCATAAATCAAGCAGGATACCTTTCAGGTGAAAAAATGCTGAAAAAAACCATAATTATACTTTCCATCGTTCTAGTACTAGTTTCTACAGCCTCCGCAGCAGAAAACCATACAGAGATCAGAAATGAGTTAACAGAGGCAGAACAGACAATCCAAGAGATGAACAACAGTAACATACCGACAGAAAGAGTTGAAAGCCTGTTAAGTACTGCCAACCAGAGCTTCCAGGCCCAGAAAAACCTGGCAGAAAATCAGGATGCCGAACCAGATTTTTCAAGGACCAGAGAGCTTACATCACAGATCAAAGACATCAAAAAGACCGCATTGAGAGTAAACGACAGGATAAACTCACTGGAGGAAAGAATAGAGGAACTTGAAGAGCAGGAACTCAACCTTTCAGGAGTAAAAACTGCTTTCAACGACCTAAACCAGACCTTCCACAACCAGAGATTTGAAGAAGCCGAAGGACAGGTAGAAAACGTCTACAGCGAGATATCCGACGCAAAATCCATACAGACACAGGTACAGGCCTTCACCTCGGCACAGAGACAGAACATAATAGTTCTCTACCAGCAGTCAGCTAATTACGCCGCAAACAACTGGATAAAACTTTCAATGGCCTCTATCATTTTCATCGCTTTATCCGCAGTATTCCTCAAAGAATACAGATTGTGGAAACTGGAATCCAGAAGAGAGAACCTTATAGAGAAAAAACAAGTTATCGAAGATATGATAGAACAGGCCCAGCAGGAATACTACGTCAAAGGCAAAGGTTCGAAGATAGCCTTCAGGACGAGAACGGAAAAATTCCAGGAAATGAAAAGAGATACAGAACAGGACATAAACGAGATAGAATCACGTCTAGAAAGCACCAAAGGCCTCCCAGTTATCTCTCCAGAAATCAAGGAAAGAAGCGACGAATTCCAGGCCAGAGGACAGGTTATGGAAGAGACAGGAGAAATCAAAGGAAGCCTGGAGAGAATCAACGACAGAAGACAGTCAGAAACCAGTGAAAGATACAGGGAGATCCTGAAGAAAGACATTGTCGATGAAGCAAAAGACGAGATCAAAGGCCTCGAAGATCCTGATTACAGGGCTTTACTGGAGATCGAAAGCCAAAATAAGGACAGGAAGACGCTCAAAGAATTCCTCAAAGATAGAGTAGAGATCGATCTTGACGATGTGGAGACGAGCGATGACCAGATAGAGCTTCTGAAGAATGAGACCGTGGGAGAAGCCAGAGATCAGATAGAAGGCCTTGAAAACCCAGATTACAGGGCTTTGCTTAAAGCTGAGAGGCAGGGAAAAAACAGGAAGACCCTGAAAGAATATCTGAAAGAGCAGATCAGATTTGACTAAAACATTCCGCCACTGCTGTCATTTCCGCTTCCAAAGAATTTGTCGTCAGGCCTTACGTTGAGGCCTACCCCACCTTCGATGGTCATCGGCGCTATCTTCTCCTCAAAATTAGATCCACGCATCTTGTAGATCTGTATTCCTCTGGAAGACATCTGCTTGTACATCAGGACCACGCCGTCCGCCAGGAACTCTGCCTGGCCTGATTCAGTGATCTTATCAGGTATGGTCTGGGACTCGGCGATCACGAAAGCGGTGACACCGATCTCCCTGAAAAGATTGAACAGTTCTCTTATATACAGCCTGTAGTTCTTGGAATCAGCTCCGAAACCCGCAGAGATAGCTGAAAGCGAGTCAACCACCACACGGTCAAATTCATCCTCCTCCTGGTCCATATCACCGAAGATCAAAGGTTTAGTATCTATCTCAAGCTCCCCACTCTGTTTTCTGAACAAGGCCTCCACCGTACGGGAGACATTAAATGGATCATACGTTTCAATAACAAGATTACCGTTATCGATATGCTCATCGGCATCCCAGCCAAAATCCTCCATGTGGCTTACAAGAGCATCCGGAGACTCCTCAAAGCTCATGTAAAGACATTTCTCACCGTTCGAAGCCGCATGATCCAGGATCTGAAGCGAGAAAATAGATTTACCTGAACCAGGATTACCTGCGATCAATGTAACATTTTCCTCTCGAATACCATCATCAAACAGTTCATCAAGGCCGTCAACACCCGTACGAAGATATCCATCTCTCTCACCAGCTCCAATATCCGGATTCTCTCCACCGCTCTGAGAACCACTTCCACCATCATTAAAGTCCGACCATGGATTCTCCTCCGAACCATCTTCTTCAGAGGCCTCATCCTCATCACTTTCCTGACCCCGGTTCAGTTCAGGTTCTCCATCAGAGTTATGCACAGAATCTATATGGTCCTTCAACTCAGTCTTGCTCTCAAAGGATTCATTACACTGCGAACAGCCGAAGACCATGTTGAGAAGTTAGGCAATCCTGAATATAAATCCTACGAGGCTGTACAAAGCCCAAGAAAACTTCCGGACCCAAACTCCAGGAAACCAAGGCCTTACCAGATAACCCGAAAGAAGGCCTGAAGACCTTTAACGCATCTTTATAAGCCGAGGAAGATAATATTATCTTGTAATGGAACTTCAGGCTGTTGGAATAGGACTTGATCTCGTGCTTATAACGATCTGGGCATACGCACTTTACCTTACCATGGAACTTTCAAACTTCCAGAAAAACCAGGGAAGATATACAAGTGCTATGCCTTACTTCGTCGGTGCCACAGGCCTTTTCCTGCTTATCAGCCTGATCGATCCCCTTCACCTAATGACCTATTCAGCGAGTGCCAACGTGCTTTTCAGCATGGAGGCAATCCAGGCACTGGCAGGCCTTATCCTGTTCAAGGGGATCCATGAAATCTACAAACACAATTACGCCAGCACCGGCTTCCAGGAGGTAGACTAGACTATGGAATCAATACTCTTGATGCAGACACTTGCAGCATTGACACTGGGAATATACTCGCTCAACCTGATATTCGTATACATGACTTCGAGCAGTTCAAGAAAAGACCTGAAATGGTTCTACCCACTGACGCTTTCCTTTGCAGTACTCGCTGCCTCGGAGTTCGTATTCGCCATGAACCAGGCAAACGCTGGAGGCCTTCCATGGTTCTCAAGCCTTGAAAACCTCCAGACACTTCAGGATCTTCTCTACCTGACAGCAGGAACCTCAACAGTATTCTTCCTCAAATCACTTCAGTACGAGGAATAATCCGATGGCATCGATCGAAGACATACAGGACCTGGAAAACGGAGAAGTAGTATTCCTCCAACTAAAGTCCAACGACCTGAGAGAGGTAAGCATGGACCTGACACAGGAAATACTGGAAAACGACGACCTGGTCATCTACATATCATTCACCAAACAGGTCAGCAAACTCAAAGACATACTGAACGACCGCAACGTAAACATCAAACAAGTCCTTTTCTTCGACTGCATAACCAAATCCATAGGCACAGCACCAGACAGAGCAGAAAACACCGTCTTCTTCCAGCCATCAGGCCTCACAAACATCCAGATGAAACTGGAAGACGCCATAGAAAGCATACCACAGGAAAGACGCGGATACATCATCATAGACAGCGTAGACGCAGCAACCACGTACAACGAGGAAAAAACACTGAGAAGATTCATCAAATCAATCACAGCAAAAATGGACAGCTGGGACGCACAATCCGTCCTCATAGGCCTCCAGGAAGGAATGAACTCAGCAATGAAAGGAGAACTCAGGAAATCAACAGAAAAAACAATGGAAATAGAACTGGACTAAAAAAATTCAACTCCCCCAACTCCTCAAAACCTCTGAGGCCTTTCTAACATCAACTCTCCCCAGGTACTGAAGCACAGCCACAACAGCCACAAACAAAACTGCAAGGCCTAGAGCCACGTTACCTGTCTGAGCTGTGAAAAATCCTGTCGGACCTGAACCAGGTTGAGACTGCTGAGGCCCTGTCTCCTGCTGACCAGGATCTTCGCCTTCCGAACTCTCATCCTGGCTCTGATCCTGATCTTCACCGGAATCCGTATCCTCCTGTTCATCAGTCCCGTTCTGATCTGGCTGTGTAGAATCATTCACATCCTCTTCACCTCTCGGAGGACTCCACTCGATAGGACCGGTGAACGAAGAAACACCATCATCCTCCCGAACCTCCGCAAACAAAGCATACGTCGAGAAATGCTCTACATCCGCCTCCACAACGTTTTCCTGAAGATCCCTCGACACAACATCTACGCCTTCAGTAGTCCACTCACCCGAGGCCTCATCGTAGAAATAAACATCCATAGATGACTCATTAAGACCGTTCTCATCGACATAGCTCTGATCATAACCAATAGAGACAGTACCCGAGGCCTCAACCTCCTCCCCTCCTTTCTCAACATCAACACCTACACCGCCAACAAAACTACTATCCTCATCAGGCGGAGAAACAGTCACCTCATCATAACTCTCAACCGTCACATTAACCTCAGAATCCTCATCCGCACTGACCTCAACCTCACTGTCCCCCGCCTCTACCTCAACACTACTATTCTCCGAAAAATCAACAACCTCAGTCTCAGACTCCGAAGCAAAACCAGCAACCGAACGAACATCAAACTCAAAACCAAAACTATCAGGCCTAATCCTCGGATCAGCCTCAACCACCAACTCAACAGAATAATCCGAACCAGCAGACAAACCATCATCCTCAACAACGCTACCAACGTAAACAAGGTTCCCATCACTCAACCTCTCCTCAAAATCAAGGCCTCTAAGGCCTTCAGGGCCTTCCAAACTCCCGTTCAAATCAAACTCCGCCCCAACATCATCTGTCACAAAGTCCGTAGAATCGTTCTCAACAATAACCTTTACACCGAAAGGAACTTCCTGACCAGCCACACTCGAAAAATTAACTGTCTGACTGAAACTCTCCCCACCTGTCAAACCCCTCTCAAAACCATTCCCAGGACTGTACTCAAAACCCTGAAGCGACTGAGCAGAAACACCAGACACCAACATCAAGACAAAGGCCGTCAATAATAGCTTCTTATTCATGATGAATCACCATAACTGAAAGAATCTACAACTGTGTCATCGATTTTGAGATAAACAGTATCGACATTCTGATTAAGGCCTGCACCTATAGCACTATCGTCAGTTGTAAGATGCAGTACCGAAGTTCCAAACCACGACTCAACTTCAGAGGTCGAGACAGAATTATCTGTAACTACAACCTTCTCACCTAACTCAACAACACTGTTCTCAGAATTATTTAACACATCATAACTTCCTCCTTCATCAGCGATACTTAGATGCGAAATATCAACCGAAACAGAAGTCTGACTAGTCAGATTAACATACTCCTCCTCATTCGAAACATTACCTACATCCGTAATATTCAAAGCAGGCCTAACATCAGCAGTACCACTGATCGTACCAAAACTATTCAGCAAGGTTGCTGAACCTGCTCCGGCTAGGGCTAGTGCTGCGAAAACTGCCAGGATTTTTGCATACTTCATGATTGAAAGCGGCTCCGGGAATCGAACACCGGACAAAGACACCAGCACCGCTCACACGAAAACCTTTGCAGGTTTTCTAAACCGGTCAAACCTTGCGGTTCGCCGAGCCTCTCAAAAATAAAAAAGAGAGGGAAATTAAGGCGTTTCTTCAGCTCCTGCTGCAGTGATGCTTGTAGTCAAGCTGTAAGTGTCAGGCTTGAGATTGATAGCGAACTCGTTGACAATACCGAACTTGTCATCAGAGTTAGCTTCAACTGTTGTGTCTGCGTCAGCCCATGAGGCATCTATGGTGCTTGAATCCTGTTGATCTAGATTGATGCCGTCGGTTCCAAACCAGTTGTTGCTAGCGTTCACAGTGACATCGTTCTTGCTCTCTATGTCACTTGCGGTCAGCATGATGTTGTTTTGAACATCGACCGGTGAAGCTGCAGCTTCTACACCTACTGCAGTTCCAAGGTAACTATCCCCTGTAACTGTGTCAATGTGGTTGTACTCTACCAACGCATTGCTTGGCGATCCAGTCGTTCCGTCACCTGTCGCTGCATCATCAATATCAACTCCGAAAGCCCAGACACCGTTTACTCCTTCAACAGTGTTCTGAGACACAGTCGCATCTTTTGAGTCGTGCTGAACCAGTACCCCATAAGCACCACTTCCTGTCGATTCAATTCCTTCAATGTGGTTATTTCTAACTGCTGCGTCGCCCCGGAATACCTGAACTCCCTTCGTCGCTCCAGAACCACTGATACCGTGGATGTGGTTGTGGGTAATAACGGCATTGTCGCCGTCATTGTTTACTCTGACTCCTACAAAGTTTCCAGAGTTTTGGGCCTCAAATCCATCGGTGATGTTGAAACCTTTGACAGTTACGTCACTGGCACTAATGTCGAATCCATCAACAGTTGGACCTCCCTGATTCTTAGCTACAATAGTTATAGACTTGTTGACTGTTACATTATTGTAGCCTCCATTTTCTTCTACAACTAGGACGTCTCCTGACGATGCTTTGTTAATTGCAGTTTGAAGGTCAGAGGTTACTGGAGTTCCTGATTGATGACTATAATCACTAAATTCATGTCCTGCATCGTCAAAGTACTCGACGTACCGTGTGTCGATTCCTTTACAATCTCCGCTGAAGTCCGCAGGGTTTGTAGTTTCAGTAGTGCCATTACAGGTTGTCTCGAATCCGATCTGTGTAGAGACATCTGCGTTGCTCTGTAGAGTTCTTGTCTCGATTACTGTCTCTCCAGCCTGGTTGGTATCGAAGCTGAAGTCAGAACCTCCAGTAAGCTCTACTGCCTGATCTACATCTGCTGTACCTGAAACTGTTCCGAAGCTGCTCAGTAGTGCTGCTGATCCTGTTCCTACGAATAGGAGTGCTATTACTGCGAGTGTTGGAATGGTCTTGCCTGCGACTTCAAAGTCGTGTTTCAAGGCCTTTTTTGCGTGTTCTTTCATATTAAATTTCACCTCCGGTCGGAATCCGAGTTTGTGTGGTTAGAAAGGGTTTTAGATGAATATGTGGGATGAAAATAATTAGTTGAATCTGACTTTTTCACTTGTCTCCCCCTAAGGTGATATTGGATATGTGATAAACTGTTACATACCTTTTTCAGATGTAGAAAGTGTGGAGCGGAGGATACATGTTGTGCGAAGGCCTTAGCGTGGGTTTTTTCCTTTCTTGATCTGATTTTGGCCTCTTTTTTACGTGAATGTTTGAAGGTGTTTGTGTAGGTTTGTGGTATCGGGTTTGAAACATAAGGTTTCAGCCGTATTTTTTTCTGTGAAAGTTTCAAACCTGGATCTGCCGGAGCGTATAGAGGAGGATTATGTGTCTTCAGGCATCACCGAGTTGAATCCTCCCCAGAGGATGGCGGTTGATCAAGGCCTTATGGAGGGTGAGGATATGATTGTGGCTTCTCCTACTGCTTCAGGCAAGACTTTTATTGCGGAGCTTGCGATGGTCAACCAGGTTAAGGAAAACGGTAAGACGGCGGTGTATATTGTTCCGTTGAAGGCCTTGGCCAGTGAGAAGTATGAGGATTTTTCTGAGAGATATGGGGACCTGGATGTCAGGATTTCGGTTGGAGATCTGGATGATAAGGGTAAAGGCCTTGAGACCGCTGATATAGTGGTTGTGACGTCTGAAAAGCTGGATTCGATGCTCCGGCATAATCCTTCGTGGATCAGCGAGATAGGCCTTGTAGTAGTGGATGAGATACATCTTTTGACATCGGAGAGCAGAGGGCCTACGCTTGAAGTGACGATTACCAGACTGCGTGAATTACTTGATTTCCAGCTCCTTGGTCTATCGGCCACGATATCTAACTCTGATCAGTTGGCGGACTGGCTGGGCGCAGAGCTTGTAGAAAGCGATTACAGGCCTGTAGATCTTTCCCACGGCGTTTACTGGGACAGTGAAATAGAGTTTTATCCTGACGGCTATGAGAAACCTGAGAACTCTGATCTTGAGACTCCTGACGGCTGGTCCAGAGGAACAGAGATAAAGGAGAAGGAGGATGAAATCGAGGAAGAATCCGAGATCGTCGAGTTAGAGGATGAACACGGCCGTGGAACACTGAACGTAATCGAAGATACTCTCAGTAAAGATAAACAGGCCATCACCTTCTGCTCATCAAGGAAAGGAGCGGAAAAGGCCTCGGACAGAGCGGGAAAAGTCGTTGAACCAGAACTCTCCAGAGATGAGAGAAAGGAACTGAAAGAATACTCCGAAAAAATTCTGAACGTTCTGGGGAATCCAACGTCTCAATGTGAACGTTTGGCGGAAAATGTCAGGAAAGGAGCGGCTTTCCACCACGCAGGGCTCTGTGTTTCGGGAGATTCTGTAATTATGCATGATGACGGCAGTTTTTCCAGGATGGATGAACTCGTGGATAACGAGAAGGAAAGTGCTATAGGCCTCTCAGACTATAGTTTAGCAGATAATGAGATACTGGAAAAGTATGAAATGAACGAAAAACCAGTTTTAAAGATTAGAACTGGGAGAGGTAGGGAATTGAAGGTTAGCAAGAGCCATCAGCTTCCCGTACTTGATGAAGAAGGTCTGATCTGGAGGAAGGCGAAGAACCTACGTGAAAACGAGAGAATAGCGACGCCTAGAGAGATTAAAGTAGATATTGAGGCTCCGAAATTGAGAAAACTGCTTAGAGATGAAGTAAGGACATACAGAAAGTATAGTGAAATAGATAGATTAGTTAAAGACATCGATACTGAAGGCCTTGAACAGAATTTCCGGAAAAGATATGGAGATGATAGGAACATTTCAGTTGGCGGTCTGAGAGAGATATGTGAAAAGATAGGAGAAGATCCAGACCAGTATCTTGACACAGTGATGTCCAAAGCCGGGCGGAAACCTGTTAAGATACCTGAAAAACTGGATAAAGACTTGGCCTGGCTGATTGGTGCTGTAGCGGGAGACGGTTATATAAAATCAAGCAGGATAAACCTGAGCGGAAGCGAAGAAACAGTTCTGGAAAGATACCAGGAAGTAACAAAAGAGAAATTTGAGAAAGATGTCTCAGTCACCAAAAGAACAAAAGACGAAGTTAAAACCTGTCATTTCAGCTCCAAAGCAGTATCCGATATTTTAAACGATCACTTTGGAATACCAAGAGGGAAGAAAGCTCTGAATCTCAAGATGCCAGAGAAAGGCCTTCCGGATGAGCTTCTGGCGTCGTATATCAGAGGTCTCTTTGACACAGACGGTTCCGTTAATTGCCGAAGGAATGCCGAAGGAGCTTCCTGCATCGAGTTTTACACCGCAAGCAAGCAGCTTGCCACCGAACTACATACGTCCCTCCTCAGATTAGAAATAAACGCTCACAGAGACAGGAGAGAAACAGAAGGACGAGAGACAGAGATAGGAGAACACAAAATTACTTCAAACGGAGATATTCACCGGCTTAAAATATACGGTTCTGATCAAATCAGGAAGTACCAAGAAAAGATAGGTTTCACACATCCAGTGAAAAGATCAAAGCTCGAAAAAGCCCTAGAAATAAATCCTGAAGGAGGAAGAAAACAGAACGATGTGATACCTGAAACACTTGGCACTAGAGTAAGAAAAGAAAGAAACAATCAGGGTCTTAGCCTTTTAGACCTTGAACCTGAACTATCAAAGGCTACAGTATCAAGGTTCGAGAACCAAAAGAAGCCGATAAGGAGAGAAACATTTCAGAAACTAGCAGAGAAACTTGAAAGTAAAGAACTCCAGAAAATAGCAAACTCCGATATTTTCTGGGATAAAATTGCTGAAATAGAGGAAAAAGAACCAGAAAAACTGTACGATATCAGCACCTCCACAGAAAACTTCATAGCCAACGGGATAATAGCACACAATACCACAGAACAGAGAAATCTAGTGGAAGAGGCTTTCCGCAAAGGCCTGATAAAAAGCGTCTCAGCGACACCTACACTCGCTGCTGGCGTTAATCTTCCTGCTTTCCGGGTTATAATCCGTGACCTGAAGCGTTATACAGGCAACGGCATGGATTTTATCCCGGTCCTGGAATACGAGCAGATGACAGGTCGTGCCGGGAGGCCTAGGTACGATGACCGTGGTGAGGCGATTTCTGTCGCGAAACAGCCCGGTATGAAAGAAGAGATCCTGGACAGGTATATCCTGGGGGAGCCGGAGCGTATCCAGTCAAAGCTGGCTGTTGAACCTGTCCTCCGTATGCATACGCTTTCTCTGGTGGCTTCTAACTTCTGCACGACAATGGAGGGGCTTGTGAATTTTTACAAGAAGACGTTTTACGCCTACCAGTTTGCGGAACCAGAGGACTCTGGAGAGTCTTCGGGTATGTACGAGGTGGAGAAGACTATCAAGGATGTTGTCAAGACCTTGAGAGATTACGAGTTCTTGAAAGAAGATACCCTGGAGGCGACAAAGGTCGGTCACCGGGTCTCCGAGCTTTATATTGATCCTGACTCCGCACATCATATGCTGGAGTGTCTTCAGACAGCGGAGGAGCGAAGGAAGGATGAAAAGGAAAACAAGGCTATTTCCTACCTGTTCATGCTTTCGAGGACTACAGAGATGAACCCTCTGCTGCGTGTGGGAGATGAGGAGTGGACTGAAATCGAACAGGCCTTACTGGATGCTGAAAAATACATTCTTGAATCGGTTCCGGAAGAATGGGATGTGGACTATGAACGTTTCATGCGTGTGATAAAGACCTCGATGATGATGAAAGCGTGGATCGGGGAGAAAGATGAGGAAAAAATAATGAACGAGTACGGTACTGCACCAGGAGGGATCCGCGCAAAGATGCGGAACGCTGACTGGCTGGTGTACGGAGCACAGGAACTGGCCAGGATGAAAGAACTCGAACTTGGACAGGACCTGGAAAAGATAAGACTGAGACTGAAACACGGCATCAAGGAGGAGCTTCTAGGCCTTGTAAAGTACGATCAGATCGGCCGCGTAAGAGCTAGAAAACTTCATGATCACGGAGTAAGAGATCAGGAAGATATACGTGAAGTAGAGTTCGAGAAAATGAAGAAGCTGATAGGAAAGAGGACTGCGAAGAAACTGAAGAAACAGGTCGGCGAGGAAAACATCTTCGACCGGGAAAACGTTCTCGACTACTTCTAAACCTGTCTGAAAAGGCAAAGAGCTAATTTAATTCCTTCTCAGCTTTCTCTATAAGCTTTTTATTGCCCAGGTAAAGCGGTGTTCTCTCGTGAAGGCTTTCTGCCTCTTTTTCCAGTATCGACTGCTCTGTGTCAGTAGATGCTCCGCCTGCTACCTTGAAGATGTAGGCTATCGGACTGGCTTCGAACAGGAGGCGGAGTTTGCCTTCAGGTGCATCTTTCCTGGCAGGATAGGCGAACAGGCCTCCCTGATGCAGAACCTGGTTGACGTCGCCGACCATCGCACCACCGTAACGCAGCTTCATTTCCTCCGAGATCTCATCGTGGAACTTTCTGAAGTCTTCTGTCCAGTTTCTGTTACCTCCAAAGCCGTAGACATACGGCTCAGGGATTCTGATATCTTCCGAGGCAAGATGAGGCTCAACTCTGTCCCCGGATTTTTCCTCCAGCACGTACTCATTCAGCTGATCGCCCTCGGTACGCATGACAGAGATCAGAGGCCCGTAGACAACATAGAAGGCCTCAAATATGTTTTCACCTTCCGTAGGAAGTTCCTTGTCGTAGATACCGATTATAGTACCGATAAGATTATTTGTAGGGATGTTCGAACTTCCATCCAGAGGATCCATAGAAATTGAGAGGCCTTCACCGCACTGGATGACTTCTTCCTCTTCCTCTGAAGCTAGTTCGCCCACTCCTTCTATGTTGGTAATCTTTTCCTTCAGAAGTTCGTTAGCCCAGACATCTGCCTCCATCTGCCGTTCACTGCTCGGGTTCTCCTCGCCGACGTACTCTCTCCTGTGTAGAAGACCTGAACGGATATGCGGTGCTGCCTGAGCTACTGCCTGGAAGATCTGTTCTGCTACCTGTTCCCTGTCCATCTTTTTCCTTTAAAGTACTTCTTCCGGAGTTTTTCCTTCGAAAATGATTCCTTCAAGCTTATCCAGCAGCTCCCCTGGATCTTCCCTCTGGAAGACATTTCTTCCCACTGCAAGGCCGTTTCCCCCGACTTCAATCGTTGCGTGAACGTCCTGGAGGAAGGCCCTATCCGATCTTTTGGAGCCTCCGCTCATGACCGATTTCATCTCGCCAATGTTTTTCTCCAGTTTTTTCCAGTCATCCTGTTTTCCAGGGTATTTGCATTTTACCATGTCGGCGCCAAGCTCAAGGCCTAGTCGTGCTCCGTAAGCTACTACCTCCGGATCTTTCTGCCCGCTGTAATCCGGGTTTTCTTCAATACCTTTTCCTCTTGGATAGCTCCACATAACTACAGGTACGCCGTATTTCCGTGCTTCTTCCTGTACCTCTCTGAACTCTCCCCACATCCTGTCTTCGTTGATACTTCCCTGGTACATCGTGTATCCGACAGCCTCCGCACCTAGCTCCTCGACAGCGTACTGGACAGAGCATTGCTTCGGAGAATAATAATCCTCTCGCTTTGGAAGAGCCGAGTTTCCATTCAGCTTCACTAGAAGGTTGACTTCGTCGCTGTCGTCCAGCTCTCTGAAGGCCTCTGCGACTCCTTTCTGAACCGCCAGGGCTGTGACTGCATTGTGTTTCGCCACGTCAAATACGTGCTGTGGATCCGCACTTTCCGGGTTCGGCTCAAAGTCGACAGGTCCATGCTCCGTTCCATGGTCATAAGCTACGATCAGAGAGTTACCGTTACGCACTATCGAGGAATCATCTATATCCTTCATATTACGTCGTATTACTTTTCGTCGTTTAAACTTCCTTCGGACAACCCACTTGAAGCTTGAAAGGCCTTTTCTGGTTATGAGCAAGATAAGTTCTGAGGAAAAGCTGGAGATCGGCGATCAGGCACCAGAGTTCGAACTGGAAAACTATGAAGGACAGAAAGTCGAGTTAAGCGACCTCGACAACTACGACGGCGTTCTGGTCGTCTTCATGTGCAACCACTGCCCATACGTCAAGGCCCAGACAGAAGAACTGAGAAAGCTGGATGAAGAATTTAACAGCATCGCCATCGTCGGCATCAACCCGAACGCAGAGACACATCCTATGGACACTGTCGAAAAAATGGGAGGCTTTATCGAAGACGAAGGCCTTAACTCTCCGCACTTCTACTATCTGGCAGATCCAGATCAGGAGATCGCAGAAAAATACGGCGCCCGCTGTACACCAGACCCTTTCCTCCTGGATTACAGACACACAGTCTTCTACCACGGACGTTTGAACGATAAGACCGGGCCTAACGACGAAGTGGAAAACAGGGATGTGAAAGATGCTATCCAGAAAATGCTGAAGAGGAAAGAACCTCCAGAGGACCAGGAGCCTTCTCAAGGCTGTTCAATAAAATGGAAAGAGGAAGAAGAATGAGTTTCACAGTAAGGCCTGAAAGACACGAATTAGAAGAAGCCAGGAGAACCGTCGAAGGAGGCCTGGAAAGCTGCAAATTTGTTCTGGAGAAGGAGAAAAGCCTTGAAGTGAACCTGGGAGCGTCTTCTGATGACAGAAGAGGCGGACACGGACTCGCGGAAAGCGAAGAGACTTTACAGCTATTTTTCAATCCCAGGATAGACGGATGGAAAGCTCAACTCCAAAAAACCGCTGTGAACTGTTACGGAGAGGCCTGGTTCCGGGAAAACAAGGGAAGCATCGACTTTGTCTGGGAGAAGTTCCTGGCCTCCGTAACAGGCCTTATGCTTCTGGAAGAAACCGGTGAGAGCAGAGAAGTTGAGAAAGATTTCTCAGACGAATGGATGGAAAAAGAAGGTAAATTAGAGAGCATGCTTTCCACCGAAGCATACGAAGACTTTTCCTGGCAGGTAAAGGCCCTGGTAGGCGAAAAACTTCTGGAAGAACATGATTTAGAGAAGTTCCCGGAGCTGACTCTTTCAGATGTAAGAAACGCAGGAGAAAAGGCCTTCAACTAGAAACATGGCCTAGAGTTTTAGAAGTTCCGAAAAAGATAGAATTATGACCGATAAAACCGTCTTTCTTGGTCGTTTCCAGCCCATGCATCAGGGCCACAAAAAAGTTATAGAGGACCACAGAGACGAAGAAAACTTCGCCGTAGTCATCGGCAGTTCAGGGAAAAGCAGGGAAGAAAAAAATCCTCTTACCTCTGAAGAACGTGAAAAACTGATCAAGGCCTGTTTCTCAGATCTGGAAATCCTGAATCTCGAGGACGAAGACCAAGATGAAGAAGGAAACAGAAGATGGCTTGAGAAGCTGAAAGGCCTTGGGATAGAAAGAGTTATCTCCCAGAACTCCCTTGTAAAAGATCTTGTAAACGAAGATGAAGATCTGGAGCTTATCGAACAGAACATGTACGACCCAGAAATTTATTCAGGGACCGAAGTCAGGAGAAGAATTCGTTCAGGCGAAGAATGGCGCTACCTCGTCCCACAGTGCAGTGAAGACCAGCTGGAAGAATACCTGGAAAAAATCAAGGACTCAGGTATCAACTACGAGTTCAAACCCGGCTGGAAACGAAAAAACGCATACCACGACACATTCGAAAAATAACACGCTACTCCATTTTCAGAATTTCTGGAACCTCATCTATCAGATCAGTCGCAACAAGGCCATTACCGAACTCTTCAAAGGCCTTTTCACCAGCCTTCCCATTTACAAAGGCTGCAAGCCTTGAAGCCTCGAATTTACTAAGTCCTTGAGACCTGAAGGAAGCAACTATACCTGTGAGGACATCACCGGTGCCGCCGACCGTCATACCGGCGCAGCCAGTTCTATTATCCGCTGTTTTGTCTCCAGAAAAAATTTTATCGACCTCTCCTTTAAGCAGGACAGTGTTACCGGTTTCAGAGGCGAAGGCCTTCTCAGAACCATACTTTTCTCGCATAATTTTTGCTTCGCCGGAGTGAGGAGTAAATACATGAGTCTGGAACTCGAGCAGGTGCTTTATAGCTCCTGCGTCTATCACAAGATCCTGTGCTTTCTCCGCGAACTTTTTCAAGGCCTTCTCGTCGAAATCGATAAGACCTGGCCCTATAACCGTGGTATCGGCCCAGTCATCTAGTTCCCAGGCCTTTTCCAGAGAGCTTTCATCAAATTCATCGCCGTAGCTTTCGACTATCAGGTTCTCCGAGAAGCTCTGGACAGCAGGTTTTGCCTCTTCCGCTGTCAGTACTTTAACCAGGTCGGCTCCTGCTCTCAGTGCTGCCCGGGCGGAAAGTGCTGGCGCCCCAGTATATTTTCCGCTTCCGCCGATAACAAGTACTCTACCGTTCTGGCCTTTATGCGTGTCTGAAGGCCTCTCCAGTTTTTCGAAGAGCTGTTCCATAGAAAAACCTGTATCTGTCTGCTGAAAAGTTTTTGCCAAGATTAATTCTTTTTATTCGACCGAGGGAAATGTGTTACGTGAAATTATGGTAAAAGTCGTTGTAAACGGGATCGGAACGATCGGAAAAAGAGTGGCGGAAGCCGTAAACAAACAGGACGACATGGAGCTATACGGCCTCTCAGAAGTCTCAGCAGGACAGGGCCTTATAACCCTTCTATCACCGGAAGGAGAACTACACGGAACAGACCTCTACGCTTCAAACGATAAAGGCCTGGAACAGTTACAGGAAGACGGGATGCATGTAGAAGGCCTTCTGGAGGATCAGATGGATGAAGTGGATATTGTTGTAGATGCGACCCCGCCAGGAGTCGATGAAATGAACAAGGAAAACCTCTACGAACCTCACGACGTAAAAGCAATTTTTCAGGGCGGAGCAGCGGATGATATCGCAGAGGTTAAGTTCAACGCCGACGCAAACTACGAAAAAGCACGTGGAGAGGACTTCGTGAAAGTAGTAAGCTGTAACACAACCTCTCTCTCCAGAACAATGAGTGCTGTTGATGAGGCCTTTGGAGTTAACGAAGCTGTCGCCTCACTTGTCAGAAGAGCGGGCGATATCCCTCAGGACGGTAGAGGCCCGGTCAACTCGACAATACCGGTTACAGAAGTGCCTTCGCATCACGGACCGGATGTTCAGGCTGTTATGCCTGAACTAGATATCAAGACTCTGGCTGTAAAGGTTCCAGTAACCTATGGACACGTCCACATGGTCAACGCAGAGCTAGAGGAAGAACTTTCTGAAGAGGATGTTTTAGAGGCCTTCGAGAATCAGCCACGTGTCAATCTGATCGAGGCAGACGAAGGATTTGACTCTACAGGAAAAGTCCACGAGCAGATGCGTGATCTAGGCCGGAAGAGAGCTGATATGCAGGAAGCCGGCGTCTGGAAGGAAACAGTAACAGTTGACGATAGAACTGTTTACTGGATCCACATGGTCCATCAGGAATCGATCGTAGTACCTGAAAACGTGGACGCAATCCGTTCAATGTTCGACATGGAGGGGAAAGAGGCCTCCATAGCGGAGACGAACAAATCAATGGAGATCATGTAAAAATCCCTTTTTTCCTTTAATTTCATAATTTTTGGTTCCCAGCTTTTTTGGTATGGAAAAGGTAAAGTTTGAAACCTCCAGAGAAGACGGCGAAAACCTGGAATTAACAGGAAATTACTGGAAAGCAGATTCAGATGCTGGAGTAGTCCTGTCACACGGTTATACCGGAGATAAAAGTGAGTGGGGCTACCTGGATTTTATCGCCAGAGAGTTGAACGGTTCCGGCTACAACGTCCTGGCTTTTGATTTCGCTGGAAGCGGTGAAAGCGATGACGAACCGCTGAGAATTGACAGACAGGTACATGATCTAGGCGTTGCCAGAGAATACCTGGAGTCCAGAGGAGTCGATAATATTGGACTCTACGGACACAGTCAGGGCGGTCTAGTCTCTCTCAGGAATTCTGAAGATGTAGAAGCCATATTTCTGACCTCGCCGGTTACAGACAGTCTCGCAGATTACGCAGATGACCGTTTAACAGAAAAACAGCAGAGAGAACTCGAAGAAAACGGATACTGGACCAAAACAAGAGAAAAAGGAGTCAGAGACAAATACGTGATAGATGAGGAAATAATCAGACAAAAGGAAAACCTGGATCAGGAAAAACTTCTATCAGGGACCAGATGCACTGTCAGAATCATCCACGGAACAGAAGACAGTGTAGTTCCTGTTGAGGCCTCCAGAAAAGCAGTTCAAAAACTTGAAAACGCTGATTTAAAAGAAGTAGAAGGACTTACACACAGCTACGACACAAAACTGGACAAAATCGCCGAATACGCCGTAGAATTTTTCGAAAAAGAAATGCCTCCAGAAACCGGAAAACAAAATTAAACTACACATACATGATAATTACATGAAGTCGAAAAATCTATCAATCCAAAAAAGAGGCCTACACGACCTTGAAAAGTTCAAAAGAAGTCTCTGTAAAGAAATCTAGAGTAAGATGAACAGGAAAATTCTTCTAACAGGATGGGGTTACCCTCCAGAGATCGAGGGAGGCCTTGACATCCATGTATATCACCTGTTTCAGGAGCTGAAGAAGAAAGGCCTTGACGTGAAGCTGGCACTACCAGAGGAAAATGCGCCGGAAAGAGAGGATATAATCTCTGTAGAGACCGGTGACGGCGATATGACATGGAAAGCCAGGAAGATGAGCGCAGAGATAGCGAAGAAAGCCCAGGATTTCGACATAATACATACCAACGACTGGTTCGGCGCAGAAGCAGGATACAAGACCTCAAAACACTCTGAAACAACCTGGATCTCGACTATACATTCTCTGGCCTCATCCAGGACTTATTCAGGATCGGAAAAGATCGAAAAACTGGAAAAAGTAGCAACGGAAGAACCTGATAAACTTATAGCAGTCAGCGAAGGCCTGAAACAGGACCTTGAGAGAAAGTTCAGCGCGGAGGCCTCTGTGATTTACAACGGCTTCTCGCAGCCCTCATCTACTGGAAAAGACGTTAAAGAAGAGTTAGATATCGAGGAGGATATGATATTTTTCGTTGGGAGGCATGCAGAGCAGAAAGGTATCGAACACCTTCTCTACGGGTTCAAAAAGTTCCTTGACAACGGGAACGAAGCTTCCCTGGTCATCGGCGGTGACGGCCACTTGAGAAGGCCTCTAGAAAACTTTGCAGAATTACTTGGCATTGATGGAAAAGTCTATTTCACAGGTTTCATACCCTCAAAAGAGCTTGGAGATTACTACAGAGAAGCTGAGGCCTTTGTCTCGCCATCGATAAACGAACCGTTCGGCCTGACTATTACAGAGGCTCTGGAATCCGGTACGCAAGTTCTGGCGACTGAAAGCGGTGTCAACGAACTGATCCAGACTGAAGCTGTAACCGAGATAAGGCCTGAATCAGGTTCGATTGCTCAGGGGCTTGAGAACGCGGTCGAAAAAGGTCCGATGCCAGAATACGAGTCAAGAAGCTGGAGTGAAATGGCAGAAGAATTTGTAGAGCTGTACAGAGAAGTTAATTGATTATTTCAATGTTCTGAGGCCTTTCCTCATGTAAAACTGCGTAGCCATTTTCTGTCTCTGTGAGAAACGTCGGGTCTTCGCTGTAGTATGCTGTATCGCAGCCTCCCTCTCCTGGAAGGTAGATTCTCTCTCCTTCTTCGCTTTGAACCGCTAATGCTACTTCCTGGTCTGTTTTGATCCGGATCAGGTGGCCGTTACTTTTCTCAGTGATTTTAGCTTCCACAGTTGTAATTTTCCACTGGTAGATTTTTAATCTTGGTATAAGGCCTTTTCTTTTACCCGTTACGTGGCAACACGACTTGTTATAAATCAGGCCTTGGAATCTGTATCCATGCTTCCCGTATCCCTGAGCTTCGAGGTACATCAGCCTCACCGTTTGAGGACAGAAGGCGTTAACGAGGAGGCCTCGACCCTGTACGGAAGGTATTTTGATGATGAGATGAACGAGCATTTTTTCAGGGATGTCGCGGAGAACTGTTATTTCCCTGCGACTGAACGGCTTCTCAGGAATGCGAAGAAGTTTGAGGGAGAGGACCGTGAGTTCAAGGTGAATTTCTCGATCTCGAGTTCATGGGTGGAACAAGCGAAAAAGTATCATCCAGAGCTTATCGACATGCTGAACCAGTTTCCGGATGGGACAGTCGATTTCATCGGTCAGACACATTACCATTCGCTTTCAGGCCTTTTCCATGACAAGAGTGAATTCAGGTGGCAGTTAGGGAAGCATAGGGATATTATAGAGCATACTTTCGGTAGGAGGCCTCAGGTCATGACTAATACAGAGTTAATCTACCATAATGAGATCGGAAAGGTTGCTGCGGAGGAAGGTTACGACGGTATTTTCACGGAGGGTGCTCCGAGGATGTTAGGCTGGAGAAGTCCGAACCATGCCTATACTCAGCCGGATTTCGTGACTGAGGAAGGGAACAATATTTTATTGAGGAACAGAAAACTGACGGACGACGTCGGCTACCGTTTCTCTGCGGAGTGGTGGAATGAGTACCCGTTGACGGCGGAAAAGTACGCTCTATGGCTTTCGAACGCTTCTGGCGATATGCTGAATCTTTTCATGGATTACGAGACGTTCGGGGAGCATCACTGGGAAGGGACCGGTATTCTCTGGTTCCTGGAGGATCTACCCCAGCAGGTCTTCGAACACGATAACCTGAAATTCTCCACTGTAAGAGAAATTGCAGAGAACAGCGATCCTGTCGGGAAGTTCGATGCCTTCGAGTACAATACTGTCTCATGGGCAGATCAGGAGATGGATGCCTCTGCCTGGCTCGGCAACAAAATGCAGAAAATGCTTTTCCAGAGGCTTCAGGATATCGAGGAAAAAGTCAGGGCTATAGACGACGAGGAAGTTACAGACGTCTGGAGAAAGTTCCTGACAAGCGATCACCTGCACCATATCGCCACCAAATCCATGGAAGACGGCAGCGTACACAACTACTTCTCGTATTTCAACCATCCACATCAGGGATTCGCCGTCATCACAGAACACCTCATGGACTTCCAGCAACAGGTAGAAAAAAGATACAGAAGGTAAAGTAAACGTGGAAAAAACCAGGATAAAGGCCTTTCTGAAAAACAACAAGATGCTTCTCGGCAAAGAATTCGAACTAACTGACAGAAAATCCGGAGAATCCAACCACAACTTCATAATCAAGTCCAGAGGAGAAAAATACGTTCTACGAGTATCAAAAAACGTTTCAAGACGATCAAGACTCCAGGAAGAAGGAAAGGCCCTGGAATTCCTTGAAGAAAACGGGGTAAAAGAAATACCGGAAAAAGAATGGTTCGGAGAAACAGAGATAGGCGCAGTGCTGATAGAAACATACGTAGGAAATGAAGACCTGGAAAAAGGAGATTTCACCGATGAAGAGCTCAGAAAATCAGCAAAACTGCTCGCAGAAATACACCTGACACCGATCAAAAAATACAACAACTTCTTTAACACAGAGAAAGAAGATAAGGCCTCACTAAGAGAGATCTACGCCACAGAATACAAAAAATGGTCAGAAAGGCCTTACAGAGAATACCTGGAGATTGCTGAGGAAACGGATGAACGCGTGGAAAAAGCCTACGAGAAACAGGAACAGCTTTTCGAGGACGTTCCTGATATAAAAGTCAGTCAGAGGCCTGTTCACGGCGATCTAGGGTTTAACGTCCGTAGATCAGGTGAGAAGATTTTTTTCGTGGACTGGGAGTACTTTACAGCAGGTTATCCGGGGCATGACATTGTCTATTTCTTCGAGCATGAAGGCCTTTCTATGGGTCAGCGTGAACTCTTTCTTGAGGAGTACAGGAAGCACCGTGAACTGGGTGAAGAGTTCGAGGAGAACCGTGAACGGTACAGAAAGTTCCTGGCGTTTAACGATGCTGTATGGGCTGTGAAAAGAATCGAGAGAGGAGTAGGCGATGAGAAAAAAATGAGAGGTATTTTTGAGGATAGGATCGGCCAGCTGGAGGATCTGCATGGAGGCCTTTCAGGATAAAAACAGCGAGGTCCGATAAACTGTTATGACGGAGAAAAATTTTATCGAGGTTGAAGACGGCGAGGAAATCTCTGCAGTACATCACGAAGCTGATTCTGATAACTGGGTCTTTTTCTGTCACGGATACGGAAGCGACAAGGAAGGGAGCTACGAGGAGAGGTCTGAAAGAGCTGTAAAAGAAGGATTCAACGCCGTCAGACTTGACTTCAGGGGAAACGGCGAGAGCGACGGCGAGTTCATAGACCAGGATCTCAGCTCACGTATAAAGGATTTAAAGGCCTGTATAGACTTTTTTAACCCAGAAAATATCTACCTGTTCGGCATGAGCTTTGGAGGCAAAGTCGTTTTACATGCTACAGAAGATCTGGAAGTTGAGGCCTTGATCCTGAAGTCTCCTGTAACCTACAGTCATATAATGGATAAGTTCCGGGAAGTAGTGGAGGAGAAAGGCAGTTATACTCATTTCGGCGATAAAACGATTGACAGGCGTTTCTTCGAAGATTTCGATACTTACAGCTTTGAAAAAGTTGCTTCAGGCCTTGATGCTCCGGTTGCTATATTCCATGGAGGAGCAGACACCACAGTCCATTTCGAGAACTCTGCTGAAGTTGCCGAGGCCTTTGAGACCGATGTTTTACTTCAGAAACTGGAGGGGGAGAAGCATTCCATGAGCGATGAAGGAGAGAAAAAGTTGAGGGATATGATGTTTGCCTGGCTCCGCCAGCTCTAGGCAGCTACTACTCCGAGTTTTTTGAGCTTTAAACGTAGACTTTGTGGAAGATCTGAGGCCTTATTCTTCGAGGGCCTGGTTGTAGATTCCTGTGGTCCATGCGGAGATCTGTTCCCAGCGGAAATTGTCTTCTACGCGTTCACGTGCGTTGTCTCCCATCCAGTCAGCCCATCCGGGATCTTCAAGGCCTCTGGATACCTGGTCAGTTATTGATCCTGGATCGGCCGGGTATGTGTGAAGGCCTGTGTATTCATGTACTATTGTGTCTTTCATTCCTCCTGTGTAGCTTCCTACTGTCATTGTTTCTGATGCTGCAGCTTCTAGTGGGACTATTCCGAATGGTTCGTATACTGATGGTGCGACTGTCATGGCTGCTTCTTTCATGAGTGACATGAGTTCGTTGTCAGATACGTAGCCTGGGAAGTGTACTTTGTCGCCGACCTGGCTCTTCGCGATGGATTTGTAGTGTTCTGTGGCTCCTGATCCGCACATCACGAATTTGGCTTCTGGCTGTTGATCCAGGATGTGTGGCATGGCTTCGATGAGGTGTCCCGGGCCTTTCTGTGGGTACATGCGGCCGACGAACAGTACTATGTTTTCCCAGTCCAGTGCGTAGTTTCTACGGTTGAGATCTTTTGAGTGGCTGTCAAATCTTTCCAGGTCAACGCCGTTCGGTATATAGTTTATTTTGTTCTCCGGTACCTCGTAGGTATGTTTAACCTCTTCTGAGAATTCTCTTCCTACTGTGATGACCTCGTCGGCTTCATACGTTCCATACCATTCCAGATCGTGTATCGTTTTCTGGTACTCAGAGCCTATTCCATCTCTTCCTTTCTGAGTAGAATGAACTGTAAAAACCATAGGAAGATCTAGAGTCTTCTTTATGCCTGTAGCACCTGAAACTGCCATCCAGTCATGTGCATGAACCAGATCAAAGTTATTCTGTTTATGCAGTTCAATAGCTTTCTTCTCCATCTCATGGCCGAGATGCATGGCCCAGGAAAGAGTGTTCGTGGCAAAATCTGTGGACGGAACTCTCTGAATTTGTACTCCATCCCTCACTTCACAGGTTCTCTCATCTCCATACGTTATGACAACTGGCTCATGTCCCTGGGCAGCCATGGTCGTAGCAAGATCTTCACAGTGCGCGGCTATACCTCCGGCCTTGTAAGGCGGATACTCCCAGGTTATAAATAAAGGCCTCATCGTCGATCATTCAGGTTTCTACTTTTTTCTCCTGTTTAACAAGTTCTCTGTATTTGTTTAAAACTCTTTCCGGCCATGCATCCTCGAAAGGATCGACTACCTCCACTTTTCCATCCGGCGCATCAAGATCGAACAGGACCGAGTTCTTGGTATCTTCTTTTGTCGTAAGAATCTGATCTGCCTCATATGTACCCTTCCACTCAAGCTCAGAGATCATCTCCGCATGCTCACCCTGAAAACCTCGCTCATTCTCCGTCGAGTGATAGGTCAAGACGAGAGGCTTCTCCAGCTTCTTCGCCAGAGCCACACCTCCAGGAACAGTTGTCCAGTCATTAGCATGTATAACATCGACTTCATCCCCAACGTTCTGCATAACCTGTTCCTTCAGCTCATTATTCATCATCATCGACCAGTTATACAGGTTATCACCCTCAAAATCAAGAGGAGCTCTCAGAACATCAACCCTATCATCTATACTGTAGTAAGAACCGTCATCAAATGACACAATCGTTACATCAAGGCCTTCATCGACCAGGTACTCTGCGATAGTCTTGATATACTCGGAAATAGCTTCGCCGTCACTGAACTGCTTAGAAATCAACACCACATTCATCTACTTGAACCTCTCCTCAAAACCGATCTGTTTGCTTTTCTCCACGTCAGGCTGATTAAACGGGTTAACTCCACGGAACCAGGCAGAGTAAACTGCCAGGTACTGCATAAAAGCAACCAGCTCGCCACCAGAACTATAGGAAAGCTCCTCTAAAGTAAGTGTAGCGTAAGGCCTCCCATCGTTGCCTAAAGCATGTTTAACTCCTGTATACTCTGATTTCAGGGCCCTGGAGTAACTGTTTCTCTCAAGCTCTCCAAGTTCCCTCCCTCTAACCTTTACGTCTTTCAGGCCTTCAGGAATCGTTATCTGTGCGTGTTCATGTGTCTCTGTCCTGAAGAAAAGTGGGACAATATTTTCTTTCCCTCCGAACATTCTCTGATTGGTATGATGCTGGTACTCGGGACCTAAATCGCCGTAAACTGTCTGACCTTCGCCTTCTTTACACACGGTCTCATGCATCAGCTGTACGAATAGAGGATAGAACCCGAACATCCTCGTCGAATAGAAAGGCGTTAAAATATCAGTAAAACCGTTTTCCTCTGCTTCAAACAATTTTTCGGCCAGATCACATGCAGCGTTCTCCTTTCCAGGCTCAAGCTTCTCATACATATCCTCTGCACCGGATCGGATCTCATCTACATCCATACCTGCCAGAGCTGCTGGAACAAGCGCGGTTTCAGCCGCTCCAGTGAACCTTCCTCCTATCTCAGGGTGCTCAACCCAGTCAAGGCCTTCTCTCTCCACAATACTCTTCAAGGCACCGTCATTGTCTGAAGTTACAGGGAAAATCTCGTAGCCTTTCTCCATGAAAAACATTAAGGCCTCTAGTACGCCGACTGTCTCTCCAGACTTACTTACAGGGACTACAAGAGTATTTTCCGCTTCAAGTTCTCTTGATAGCCTATTCAGGTAATCAGGATCCATCGTAGTGACTAAACGGACGTCTTTATCTATTTCAGAGAGGAAAGCATAGAGGTAGGCCCTGAAACTTGTTATAGATCCTCCGTTACCTATCACGATCAGGTTATCAAATTCTTTCTGAGAGGCCTTTTCCTTTATTTTCTCAAGATCTGGAGAGTATTCTGCAAATTGCGGTGTCTGTTTCTGGGCTATCTCTCTTCCCTTCGTATCCATATTGGCTGTCTGTATCTCAAAGCTCATTTTGATTCCTCCAGGGCCTTTTCATGGGCCTCTCTGTAGTTTTCTCCGAGTTTTTCCCATGATGTCATCTGTGCAAGTTTTCTGGCGTTGTGTTTTCTTTCTGTAATCTCTGTTTTTGAGTAGCTTACGATATCATTTATCATGTATGCCAGATCCTCTGCTGCCTGGCTCTGTTCTCTATTATGTCTTTCAAGAACCTTGATTCCTTTCCTCTCATTGCTTCCGGTGTTCTCGTTGAGGTACTGGCCGAAACCTGCCAGGTCTGTCGTTACGGCGAGCGATCCGTTGGCTGCTGTCTCTACAGGCGTGTATCCCCACGGCTCATAGTACGAGGGGAATATTCCCGCGCTGGATGCGACTATAGCATCGTTATAATCCATTGAAAGCAGTTTATCGCCGACTGAAAGATATGTCGGGTAGAATATGACTTTTACACGGTCTCCCTCCCTGTTCCTGAGGCCTTTCTCCCACAGGGCTTCAAGTATCTCATCGTTGTCGTAGTTGAGGTCAAAGGCTGAGAGAGGCGGTGTCTTATCTTTCTTGGTGTGGAAGTTTGCTTCTAGAGATTCCAGCTTTCCAGAGTCTTTGAGCAGGTCTTCGACGCCTGCTGAAGGCTCTTCACCTGATGTGATCGAGTTCAGTACGTTCTCTCTTATCTGGGGCATAACTGAATCTACGTAATGCTCCAGCTCCTCGTACAGCGAAATATTTTCCAGAACCTCGAGTTTCTCCCCTTTAACATCTGCAGGGACGAAGAAGAAAACGAAGAAATCATCTCCTTCCATCTGGTTAACCCTGGAAAGGGAATCTATAAGCAGGTCAAGGCCTTTGTTGTGGAACTCATATCTCCCTGATGTATAGAGTATCCTGGGATCATCCTCCAGGTTCACATCGTAGTAAGGTTCGAAGTAGGCCTGTAGGAAGCTCTTGAACTCCTCCTTCTTTTTCTTGTGGTTGTAGGATAATTCCTCCAGGCTCGGGTACTCATCCACGTTGAAACCGTTCGGAAGAATCTTATCCGGCTTCACGTTAAGCACGGCCTCCGCCTCTTTACCAGTATTTTTACTGACGGTTGTGAAGACATCGGACAGCTCCGCAGCGGTCTGTTCCATCTGATGCTTTGCTTTCACGCCGTAGTCCTCGGCCAGAGAACCATCGACATTACCATGTTCGACAGCTCCCCTCAAGCCAAAATCAGAGTTAGAAAGAGCACGGCCCAGCACTGTCGCATGAGTGGTAAAAACCGCAGGAGAATCAAAATTGAACATCGCAGGCCCTGAAAGCCATTCATGGAGATGCACAACCGTATCACCTTCCAGCTTCTCATCTTCAAGCCTGTCGATAAGAAGGCCTACCGCATAGCTCCATTTGACAGGTTCTTCAAAGTCTCTACCCGTCTCCAAAGAATCTATATCATATTTCTGCCACATCTCCGTCTTGATATCATCTATATCCCTTTCAAGGCCTGAAGCATCTACAAGTATACATTTAGGAGAATCTGAGACCGTCCAGACACCGTAATAGCATTCAATACCTTTCTCACGCAGGTCCTCGAATACTTCCTCATATGGATGATCTTTTCTGGGTGCAAAGTCACTTCTCGCCGATTCCTCATCGTAAGGCCCCACTGTCAGGTAATGGTCATCGTAGAAGTCCTCCATCTTCGAGGCTTTGGATTTCAACACCTGGTAAATTCCTCCGACCTTGTTTGCAACTTCGAAAGAAACCTCCACCAGGTTATCTGGAGCCATATTTTACATTAAGTAATGCTCGTATAAAAACGGTATCAGAGACAGAGATTACTACCTCAAAGTCAAAATACAGGTTTTATACCTGCGCAGGGCCTTGATGGTTAATATGAAGTATAATCTTAACGAAAACCTGTCAGAGAGAAAAGGAGTTATCTCGAACCCCCACGGATTTCTCAATAGACATCTGGACGGCGGCTTCAAGTCGAAATGGTCCGGCTACTGGACCCCACCTTACAAGTACCTGGATTATTTCAGTTTCAAAGTGAACGGCATCTGGCTGAACCCAGATACACTTCAAGGCGTTGAGTACGGAGATAAAATAGTTTACTACCATGAGACCGGAAGCCTCGCAGTCGAAGAGCATGTAAAAACCCCTGATAAAGTCCCAGGCCTTGAAGTAGAGCTGAGGATAAGAAACAAGGATAGGGAAAGAAAGGCAGTCCACGCCATCATGGAGACAGGTATCGACATCAGGAAGAAAGACCAGGATATTTCAGAAGATAATTACAGCCTGGAAGAAAAGGATAAACGCCTGAAAATTATTTCCAACGGGAAAAAGCTGGTTTTACGGAGCGAAGACAAATTTGAAAGACATGGAGAGGCCTTCACCAAACAACATTATCCCGGAGAGAGGCAGAAATGCTTTATCCCAGGTAAAATAATTTTCAGAAAGGAAGTAGCTCCGGAAAGTAGAGAAACCATCAAAACGGAGTTTCTAACCTCTGAAGCCAGTTTCAAATCACTGGAAAAACAGAGTCAGGAACTGAGGAACCAGGAACTGGGCAGAACCTTTAATTACAGCATAGAAAGCATGGAAAACCTGGTATACGACAGAGAGGGAACAGGCATAATCGCAGGACACCCATGGTTCCAGGATTACTGGGCGAGAGACAGTTTCTGGACAGTTCTAGGCCTCATAGACGCAGGACACTTCGAACTCGCTGAAGAAATACTGGAGAACTTCGTAGATAAAGGCCTTGACTCGAAGATCGGCCTTGAAAACGGAGAAGGAGACGAGATGGAGCGGGCAGATACCCTTCCTCTCTTCGCGGTAGCTGTGGACAAACTGAAAAGACATCACAGAATCAGCGAAAAGTTAGATGAAGCTGTTCAAGGCCTTATGGAGAAAGCTGATACAGATGAGAACGGAGTCATACAGCACGGAGATACAGCCACCTGGATGGATACACTGGAGAGAAGTCCGGCCGTCGACATCCAGAGCCTCTGGCTGGAGGCAGCAAGCATCTCAGAAAACGGGGCCGGGGAACTGGCTGAAGGCCTTCAGAAGTTTGAAAGAGAGGACTACATGATAGATTATCTGGGCGAGGACGTCCCGGAGACGATAAACTCTGCTGTACCTCTGATGTTCGGACATGTTGATGAAGATAAGGCAGAGAGATACCTTGAGAAGATAAACGGAGAGTTCTCCTCCACGTACGGAGCCAGAACACGCTCAGTAACAGATCCAGGATACGAGGGAGACGGATACCACAACGGATCTGTCTGGGGACTCACAACTATGTGGGCTGCAGCTGCAAACCTGAACTACGGACAGGAAAAACAGGGAAAAAACTTTCTGAAGAAGATGACCCAGTTCATAGACCGGAACCAGCCCGGAGCACTCCCAGAAGTCGTGGACGCCGAGAACGGAGAACTTCTGGGATGCAGTGAACAGGCCTGGAGCGCAGGCCTCTACGTACACGTCGTGGACAGCTATCTTCTCGGTATAGACGTCAAAAAAGATAAAGTCGTGGTAGATCCTGTTTCTAACTTTACAGGTAAACGTCTAGGCAAGCGTGTCCATGATGAAGTCCTCGACCTGGAGTTCGAGGACGGAAAAATTAATTTACTGAATGATCCCGGTATAGAAGTCGATTTAAGAGGTGGAAGATGATATGATTATCGTAAACTTGAAGGCCTACAGTAACGCGGTTGGAGAAAAATCCGAGGATGTTATGGAGGCCTGTCGCAGGGCCTCTGAGGTTACAGGTAAGCGTGTTGTGGTCGCTCCCCAGCCTGAGGATCTTTTACGTGCTGAAGATGTGGAGGTTTTTGCACAGCACGTTGATGGAGTTAATCCTGGAAGCCATACCGGTTCAGTCCTGGCAAGAGGTCTTAAAGAAGCCGGAGCTACTGGAACGCTGATAAACCATTCTGAGAGGCGTCTCCAGGATAGAGATATTGAGGCCTCTGTCAACGCTGCGAAAAGCCTGGGTCTTGAGACAATCGTCTGTGCTCAGAGTCCAGACGATTGCGAGAAGTACTCGCGTTTTGACCCAGATTATATTGCTTTTGAGCCACCTGAGCTTATCGGCGGAGATAACCCGGTCTCTGAGGCGAAACCAGGCCTTATACAGGAGGCGGTTGAGAGGACTGAAGCCGATGTCCTGACAGGGGCAGGAATTAAATCGAAGAAGGATGTGGAGAAAAGTATCGAACTGGGGTGTGAAGGCGTTCTTGTTGCTTCGGGAGTGGTAAAAGCTAATGATAAATACGCAGAAGTTAAAGAACTGTGTGAAGGCCTATGAAAGATATCTGGATTCAGCGGTACCGGGATCACTGCAGAGTACCTGAGACGGACAATGTCGATGTTCTGACAGGTTTCAATGCTAACATTGATGTGCTCTACGATCTTGAGGACCTGGAGTTAGATCTTGAGGATACGGAAGCTGAAAACCTGGACACCATATCCAATATAAACGAGCTTAAGGCCTTGCTTAAATACGCTAGCGAAAACAGTTTGAACGAAGAGGCCTCCCTGGAGAACCCGGATTATTCGTTCTCAGGAGGGGAGGAAACTGTTGGAGGCCAGGCAGGGATAATGGCTAACTATCTTTCCGGTATCGGCAACTCTGTTATTTTCTACACACCTTTCCTTTCTCAGGAGTTAGCGGATCTTATCAACGTCAATGTTCTTTTCCCCACCGTTGAGGACGAGTTTATCCTGAAAAACGTCCGTGACGCTTCGAATACGGACAGGACCAAGAAAAACATGATCTTCGAGTTTGATTCGGACAAGACAGGACGTGTGATCGCCTCAGACTCCATCAAAGGCTTTGGACCTTACTTCAGAAAGAGCATAGTCGATGAATTCGAGGAGATGGATGAAAACCTGGACAGAGTTCTCCTATCCGGCTTCCATGATATCGAGGGAAACAAAGAAGCCAAACTGGAGAAAGCCAGGAAACAGCTGGATCAGATAGAGACCCCTATCCATATGGAATACGTTAACACAGACAGAGAAAGAGCTGAAAAGATAATCAAAAAGATAATGCCCAAGTTAGACAGTATAGGCCTTGATGAGGAAGAGGTTAAGCAGGTAAACAAGATCCTGAACTCTGAAGAATTTGAAGAGGAGATAACTGCGGGAGAGGCCTTTGAACTGGCGAAAGATCTTATCGAAAGCCATGGACTGTCCCGATGTCAGATCCATACCTACAACTTCCATCTCACAGTTGTAGAAGATGACTATCCTGTTGAAACCGAAAAGATACGTGATGCGATGCTTTTCGGAGAGATCTCCGCCATCAAGTCAGCAGACAAAGGAGGTATAGCCAGTAGAAACGACTTTAAAGACCTTGAGATGGATGATAAGCACATCAAGAGGCTTGATATGCTTGAAGACTTCGGAAATTTCTTCGAGATAGATGATTTTGCCAGAGAAGGCACAGGAAAAGTAGAGGATTACCGTGTAGCAGCCATTCCAACAATCATCCATGAAGACCCGAAAAGAGTGGTCGGCCTTGGAGATATAATCTCCTCAGGCACTTTTGTCGGCGAAGTCATGAAAAATCCTTGATAAGACTTCTGACCTTTCCCTCAACCTCATCAAGGATCTCATCCAGAACCTGGTCCGTATCAGCTTCACAGCGGACGCTCATCTTCGGCTCAGTACTTGAAGGCCTCACCAGAGCCCAGCCAGAGTCGAAACTGACTTTTACACCATCTTTCGTAGAAATCTCGTGATCTGAGTAGGCCTCCGCAAATTTCTCCACCACTTTTTCCTTCGCATCCTCCGGACAGTCAATTCTTAACTCCGGTGAGACAGGATACTCCGGAAAGGCCTCTATCTTCTGTTCTAGATCTTCTTCGGATGCCATCTTGGTCATTAGAGCTGCTGCAAAAAGCCCATCATCCCATGGAAAATCAAAAGCCGGGAAATAGTAATGGCCAGATAGTTCACCGGCAAAAACGACTTCATCACCTTCATGGATCCTCTCAGAGATGAAAGTATGACCTACACGGCTTTCCTCGGACTCACCTCCATGTTCCTCGACTTTTTCCGGTACAAGCTTGGATGCACGTAGATCGTGGACAACGACGCCTTTCTCACCCTTGAGAGATTCTTCCGCCAACAGAGCAATAACCTTATCCTCCTCTACGTAACCATAGCCCCGCAGGACAAACCCAGCTCTGTCTCCATCCCCATCAAAGATTATACCAAGATCTTCATCACCCATAGACTCCTCAAGCTGTTTCTGAGCCTCCTCATTTCCCGGAGCGGGAAGATGGTTCGGAAAATCACCGTTCACCTCCTCATTGACCATATCAACCTCACAACCCAGCTCCTCGAACATCTCACGGGCCATAACACCGGTAACACCGTTACCACAGTTTATAACTACGCTGAGATCAAGGCCTCCAACCTTTTCCCTGACAGCCTCTACATAGTCTTCAGTAAGTTCTTCCTCCCCTTCAAAGCCTTTTCCCTGTTCAAAGGCCTCTGATTCATAAATTTCTTCTATCTCGGCCATTCCACCTTCCCGGGACATAGCAAGAGCATTTTCAAGGCAGAACTTGAAGCCTGTGTATTCAGGCGGGTTATGAGATGCAGTAATTATCGCCGAGGACCCAAAGCCGTTATCTACCTGGCCAAAATAAATTACAGGCGTAGGAACAACCCCTGCGAACTCAAGATCTGTTCCTGTCGACTTTAACCCATCAATAAAGGCCTTTGAAACTTTTTCTCCGTGCTTTCTACCGTCTCTGCCGACAAGAACTTTTTCTGCATCTGTGAATGTTCCATATGCCTTTCCTACTTTTTCTGCTTCTTTTTCCGATATCTCATCGGGATAGAGGCCTCTCAGGTCGTAGCTGTGGAAGAAAGATGTCATTTTTTCTAGGCCTTGTCCCAGTAGTTTTCGAGTATCTCTGTTTCTTGTTCGTATTCTCTTTCCATGTCTTCTATGGATTTTTTCATGACTTTGGTATCCAGAGTGGTTTCCATGAAGCCTCTGTCTTTTTCATATATCGGTACGAGCTGTACGTGAAGGTGTGGGATGGATTCGCCTGCGGCTTTGCCTATGTTCATTCCTATGTCGATGCCTGCTGGTTCTACCACTTTTTTCTGCAGTTTTTCGACTTTCTGGACCATGGCAAAAAGCCTGTTTCTTTCATTTTCCTCCAGGTCTGTAAGATCGTTCACATGTCTCTTCGGCACTACCATGAGGTGTCCAGTGTTGTACGGGAAGATGTTTAACTCGACCATCAGGAACTCGTCCTCGAAGATAGCTGCTTTTGTAACACGTTCATCTCCGTCTACCTGGGCGCAGAAAACACAGTCAATATCTTCCGGCACACCAGTATTTTCGTAATCCTCTCTCTTCGGACTCCAGAGATACTGCTCGTAAGGCTTCAAATCGGTCATATAAACTAATTAAGAACAGCCGAGTTTATACTTTACCCGATCTACAGAGGGTTAAACTCGTTGAAATGCATTACAATTTTCTCCTGAAGGCCTCTATCAGGCACTTCCTCGCCTTTGACCCTGAATGCTACATCCTCAATAGCCTTCGAGGCCCTTGAATTTGGCTTGTAAGAAGCTACAGGCTCTCTCAGGGCGATACCTTCTCTGACATGTTCGTGGTCAGGCACCCGGCCTATGATTTCCTCTCCGACAAGATCCAGGACGTCCTCCTCCTCAACCTCGGATTTTTCGCCTCTGACCTGATTCAGCACAAGGCCTACAACATCTCTTTCAAGCTGTTCAGCAAGCTTCTTCGCACCGAGTGTATTTGTAAGGGCTGGAAGCTCCGGCTTCGAGACCAGAAGCACTTCATCTGAGGCCTCAATAGCTGCTTCGACTTCTTCTCCAACTCCTGCAGCTGCATCGATCAGGACAAAATCTTTCTCGCCTAGAAAGTCTACCAAAGAGTGTTTAAGGTTCTCTGCATCCGCATTGAACTCCAGTATGGATGCGGGGAGTACTGACACGCCTGCAGGATGTTTTGCGACGGCCTGTGTGATATAGGCCTCTCCTTCGAGGACGTGGTTAAGTGATACGTCATTGAATCCGAGTCCGAAGTGCTGTGCGACGTTCGCTCCTGAGAAGTTCCCGTCGATTATTAGTACGTCCTCTCCCTGCTGGGAAAGGCTTACTCCGATGTTAGATGTTACAGTAGTCTTTCCAACTCCGCCTTTCCCAGATATCACAGAGATAACGCGTGTCATCACCTAAAGCTTTGAAACGGACAATAAAAAACCTTCCGGGTAGAAAATGGGGAGAAAATAAAATTAAATTACCTGAACCTGCCTAGAAGCTGTTCAAAAAGGCCTGGCTCAGTTAGATCTGGTTCATACTCGAAACCCGCCATATCTGCTGCAGCACCCTTGAAACGCTCCGAGACATGATGATCCGGCTCATGGTGGACAACAGGCTTCTTCATCGACAGTGCTTCCTCAACCTTCTCATGGTGAGGGATCTCCGCGACAACCTCGTAACCGATCATGGACTCGACTTCAGACGTATCAAGCTCTGAATCATGGCCTTTAACCATGTTGAGAACAACACCCATTATCTTCGTCCCTGCCTCCTCAGCGACATTAACCGTCTTCAGTGCGTCTGTCACCGCAGGAAGATTCGGATTAGTTACTACAAGTAATTCATCCGAGGCCTCAATTGCATTGATAGATTCATTTCCAAGGCCTGCTGCTGAATCAACAAGTACAAAATCAGGTTCTCCGACAGTATCAAGGAGTACATCCGCCAGGTTATCCGGGGAAGTATCTCTCAGATCCTCTACTGAAAGGCCTGCCGGTACAACTCTTAAACCGGAGTCATGGATGTACATGGCCTCTGTTATGTGAGCGTCGCCCTTCAGGACGTCGTGAAGGGTCTTCGGGTACAGCGGGATTCCTATGTGGAACCCAAGGTTCGGGTTGGTGAGGTTTGCGTCTAGGACTACTGTATCAGCACCGAACTGGCTTAAAGCAGCTCCGATGTTGGCTGTAGTAGTCGTTTTTCCTACTCCTCCCTTCCCACTGCTCACACAGATCAGCCTGGTCATTGTATAATGAGTGTTGCGGTTCAGCCTTTAAATTAGTAGTGAGGAACAACCTTCTCCACTTTCACTAACTTAATTTGATATAAGTTGGATTCGATAGGAGCTTTATGACCGGAGAATTTGCGGACCGACTTACGAGTATAGAGAAGAAATGGCAGGAAAAATGGGAAAACGCAGAAGTTCACACGACGGAAAGAACTGACGCGGAGAAATACTACGTACTGGAGATGTTTCCGTACCCTTCCGGCAACCTGCACATGGGACACGTCCGTAACTTCTCCCTGGGCGACGCACCCGCGAGGATGAAACGGATGCAGGGCTACGACGTCATGCATCCTATGGGTTGGGACGCGTTCGGGCTACCAGCTGAAAACGCAGCGATCGATCGAGACGTCGATCCAGAGGAATGGACACGGGACTGTATAGACAACATGAGAGGCCAACTCAAAAGACTGGGCTTCTCATACGACTGGGACCGCGAAGTTGCGACCTGCGACCCTGAATACTACAAATGGAACCAGTGGATTTTCCAGCAGATGCTGGACGAAGGGCTCGCATACAGAGGAGAATCCAAAGTTAACTGGTGTCCAAGCTGTGAAACAGTACTAGCAGACGAACAGGTAGAGGAAGGCCTCTGCTGGAGATGTGACTCCGTTGTAGAGCAGAAAGATATGGAACAGTGGTTTCTCAAGATTACAGATTACGCAGATGAACTTCTCGAAGATCTTGAGCAACTTGAAGGATGGCCTGACAAAGTTCGAGACATGCAGGAAAACTGGATAGGCAAAAGCACAGGGGCAAAGATCGAGTTTCCGGTACAGGAATCAGATAGAAGCCTTGAGGTATTCACGACAAGGCCTGACACGATCTACGGTGCAACATTCATGGCTCTCGCGCCAGAACACGAATTAACGGAAGAAATCGCTGAAGAAGACGACAAGGTCGCAGAATACCGTGAAGAGGCCTTGAAGAGGGATACTGAGGACCGTGAGGAAAAGTCAAAGGCAGGAGTGTTTACAGGAAGATACGCGGAAAACCCTATTACAGGAGAAAAGATCCCTATCTACGTTGCCGAGTTCGTACTCACTGATTACGGTACCGGAGCGATCATGGCGGTCCCGGCTCACGATCAGAGGGACTTCGAGTTCGCCCAGGAACATGATATTGAAGTTCAGGAAGTAGTTAGGCCTTCAGGAGATCATTCCTATGAAGAGGAAGGTGCATACGAGGGCGACGGTAAACACATCAATTCTGGAGAGTTAAACGGCCTGAAAAAGGAGGACGCTATCGAAAAGATGATCGAAGAACTAGATGATGAAGGCCTTGGAGAGGCCGATGTGAACTATCAGCTGCGTGACTGGCTGATCTCCCGTCAGAGGTACTGGGGGACGCCGATCCCTATGATCCACTGCGATGAATGTGGAACAGTCAAAGTACCTGAAGAAGATCTGCCTGTCGAACTTCCCGATGATGTGGAGTTTACTGAGACAGGTAATCCTATTGAGACGTCCGAGAGCTGGAAGGAGGTCGAATGCCCTGAATGTGGCGGAGACGCAAGAAAAGAGACAGATACCATGGATACGTTCATCGGAAGCTCCTGGTACTTCCTCAGATACATCTCACCAGAGCTTGAGACAGCTCCGTTCGATATCGAAGACGCAAATTCCTGGATGAACGTCGACCAGTACATCGGAGGCATAGAACATGCAGTCATGCATCTACTGTACGCACGCTTTTTCACAAAGTTCCTCAGAGACAAAGACATGCTTGGAGAAGACGAACCGTTCGAAAGACTTCTGACACTCGGAATGGTGAACCATCCAGCGTACAACTGTCCTGAACACGGATGGATCTTCCCTGAAGAAGTCGAACAGGAAAACATATGTGAAAAATGCGGTAGAGAAGTCGAAGTCGACGTCAGGAAGATGTCCAAGTCCAAACACAACGTCGTAGATCCAACCGAGCTTGTAGAGGAGCATGGAGCAGATACGGCAAGAGTTTTCATCCTCAGAGCTTCAGGCCCTACAAATGAACTGGACTGGAGCGAAGAAGGAGTAGAAGCTGCCGAAGAAATGCTTGAGAGAGTCGAAAGAATAGTAAAGGAAAACGAAGAGGCCTTAACAGATGAGAGGCCTTCTCTAGAGGATGCAGAACTCTTCGACCGTATCATGGCCTCCAGGATTCAGAGAGCCATCGAGAAAGTCACGAAAGATACAGAGAATTATGACTTCAATCTTGCTATCGACGAAGTCGACCGCCTGTTAAGTAAGCTCTACTGGTACGAACAGCAGGGAGGAAAAGACAAAGTCCTGTCACACGGCATCAATACACTCCTGAAGCTTCTCAGTCCCTATGCACCTCACATCACCGAGGAGCTCTGGGATAGAATCGGCAACGAGGCCTTCATGCTCGAAGAAGACTGGCCTGAAGTCGATGAAGATCTTATCGATGAAGAAGCCGAAGAGATCGACGCCTACTTCGACCGTGTCTCCTCTGACATCCGTGAGATCGTTGCCATGATCGAGGGAGAACCTGAGAAGGTGAAGATCATCAAGGCCTCAGACTGGAAGTACAAAGCCGGTGAGAAAATTCTTAAAGCGATTCAGGGTACGAAAGATGTAGGAGAAGTCATGGATAAAGTTCTTGACGGGGATCTCCAGGAGTACGCACAGCAAATCAATGACGAAGTTGTCAACGCGGTTGAAAACCCTGGAAGTTACAGGAGAGACTTCACAGGCCTTGACCTGGAGGAAGAGGCTCTCGAATTAAACCAGGAACGGTTCGAGGATGAGTTCGATGTTGAAGTCGCTGTCGAAAGCGAGGAGAGCTCGGATGAGGATAAGGCCTCTCGTGCTCAGCCTGGCAGGCCTGCGATAGTGGTCAAATAGATGGAGAAACGTGAAAAAAAGTTGCGTACCGGTGCTTTGAGTGCTGTTGTAGCTGCTCTAGGAGATCAAAAAGAGTTGATCAAGTTTCGGGACAGTGACAGGTCTCCCCGTCTCGAACTGAGGGAGATCAAGGCAGAGCTGGATGAAGATATCTCGAACGAAGTGGCTTATCTCCGTGATGCCGGCATAGTTTCTACCGAGAGCTTTCAGAACGAGACAGTAGAAGTGAAGCTGAACCCCGAATTTGCTTTTCAGGCCTCTGAGATGAAGGATTTGATGTATGAGGAGTTTAATGGTTCGCTGGAGGCCCTGGCTGCTTCGAGTGAATACATGAAGTTTGAGGCTCCGGATGACTGGCCATTATGGGAGGGTCCGGAGAGAAACGATCTGGCACAGGGTTCTGTTGATTACAGGAGAAATATGGGAGCTTTATGTGCCGTCATGTCGCTCTACGGAGAGGAAAGGCTTAGAGGCGCAAATATCACAGAGTACAGCACCCGTGCTATGGAAGATCAGTTTTCTCTTGACGAATACGAGGTCGAGATCGATCTTGAAAAGCATCTTCAGACCTTGGAGAGGCTTGGCTACGTTGAAAGACACAGTAAAGGCCTGAATGATATCTACCGGCTTGCAGACAACCAACAGGTGAAAAGAGATGCCAAGATGATCGCAGAGTACAGAGATAAGATTTTTTCGGGCTATCCTCAGAATATGGCCTTTGCCTACGAGGAAGCAGATAGAGTAGAACTCTCGGATAAAGGCGTTAAACTGGTCGAGAGGCCTGAAAAACAGTTACAGTAAAAATAATCTAGTATCTTTTAAGGCTTTCTTCCAGGTTTCTGTCAAGATGATTGTCTACATCGACGCCCTTTTCCTTCATAGCTTTTCTCTGGGCCTGTAACATATCTTCCATCTTATCAAGTCTCCTGTTCATCTGTGCCATTGCAACCCATATCTGGCCGACAGAAGCGTTTTCTGCCTTCGTGTATGTCTCCTCATATTTCTCAGTGTCATTGAGAAGCCTGTGAAGTGACGTAGAAATTTTTTTCGGCAGATCTTCAATCCAGCTCATAGGCCTTAAATTGGGTTAAAATTCTTTTAACTCTCAAGTCAAAAAACCGGGATAAATGAGAGAAACCCTGAACAGATTAGGCCTTCTCTTTCTAGTAGCTCTGATAACTTACGGAAGTATCTCCCCCAGGTCCAGTCCGGTGAGCGCGGGAGGTTTTCCAGCCCATGCCGTAGCCTACTTTGTCCTGGCCTCAGCACTTCTCGTAAACTTCCATGACACGAAGAAAGGCCATCTCGAGGCAATTCTGGCAGCCGGATTTCTAGCTCTGGGAATCGAAGCAGTTCAGGCCTTTCTACCGTACAGGAGTTTTTCACTGATCGATTTCGGCGTCAGCTTCGCCGGCGCTTCCCTAGTCACTCTGGACCATCACATAGGCCTCTTCACAAAATTCATGGAGTTCGAGGACAGAGCTATCGAGAGATTTCTGATGTAAGGCCTTTCGTTTGTTATAACTTGTTACCTAATTCCTTGCTGTGAATTAACTATGGAAAACGGTGAGATGGTGCTTGTCAGGTACACTGGCAAGCAGGACGGAAACGTGTTTGATACTACAGAGGAGGAAAAAGCTAAAGACTCAGGCCTTTACCAGGAAGGAAGGAACTATTCTCCTATCCCTGTGCTTCTGGGCGAGGAATACGTTATCGAAGGCCTTGAGGAAGCACTTCACGATATGGAAGTAGGCGATGAGAAGGAGATCGAGGTTCCTTCGGAGAAGGCCTATGGCTCCCGTGATTCTGACAACATTGAGACTTATCCTGAGAAAGAGTTCAAGCGTCAGGATGTTCAGGTCCGCGTCGGCGAAGAACTGATGATTGGGAACAGAAGAGGGAAAGTAATTTCCAAAGGTTCTGGACGTGTCAGGATCGATTTCAACCATCCATTGTCTGGAAAAGACCTTGAGTACTGGGTGAAGATTGATGACACAGTCGAGGATGAGGAAGAAGTCGCTGAGAAAATCTTCGAGTACAGACTAGGCCACGGAGATTTCGAGATAGAGGATGGAACAGCGAAGATCTACAAAGTCCACAGCCATGATGGACATTCCCATGAACTGCCTCAGGAGGCTCTAGATGAGGTTTCGGAGGAGATCAGTGAGTACACTGACCTTGAAGTTGAAGTAGTTGACGGCGAGAAAGAGGAATAAACTTTTCCTCCTGTTTTTCTTTTTGTCAGGCCTTATAAGTTGGAGGAACGGCACTTTAGGCATTTTTATATAGCTTAGTGACTACTTGTATTACATAAGAAGAGTGGTCGCCCGATGGAAGATCAAATACAACAGGCCAGGCAAGGAGGTTCTGGCGATGTCCCGCAGTCGAAGCAGAAAAATCATGATATTGACGATGAGCTTGAGGAGCTTATAGAGCAGAGAAAGGCCGATATCAAGGTTATCGGTTCTGGAGGAGCCGGAAACAATACTATTTCTAGACTTGTCGAAGTCGGTATCGAAGGATGCGAAACTATCGCTATGAACACCGATGCACAGGACCTTCTCTACGCTAACGCCGATGAAAAAGTTCTTATCGGCAAAGAATTAACAGGAGGCCTTGGAGCTGGAGCAGATCCAAAGGTCGGAGAGGAATCCGCCAAGGAAAGCCAGCAGAAGATCAAACAGTCCGTCGAAGGATCTGACATGGTCTTCATCACCTGCGGACTCGGAGGAGGAACAGGAACAGGTTCAGCACCAGTCATCGCGGAACAGGCCAAAAAACAGGGCGCGCTCACAGTCGGAATCGTCACACTTCCATTCGAAATGGAAGGACATGCACGTCAGGAAAACGCAGAATACGGACTTGAAAGACTCGAAGAAGTCGTCGACACACTGATCGTAATTCCAAACGACAAACTTCTAGAGATCGTACCAGACGTATCGCTGAACACAGCGTTCAAGATCGCAGACGAAATCCTCGTAAACGCAGTCAAAGGAGTAACAGAACTTGTCACAAAGCCAGGCCTTGTAAACCTGGACTTTGCGGACATCCGCGCAGTCATGGGCGAAGGAGGAATTGCCATGATCGGAATGGGACAGTCCGACACAGACTCCAGAGCAACAGAGGCCGTACAGAAGGCCTTAAGCAACCCGCTTCTTGATGTGGAGATTGAAGGCGGTAAAGGCGCACTTGTCAACGTCACAGGAGGCACAGGCCTTTCACTGAATGAGGCACAGGAAGTTGTCAATACTGTTTCCGGAAAGCTCTCAGAATCTGCGAAGATCATCTGGGGAGCACAGGTCAGAGAGGACATGGATTCCAGTCTCCAGGCCATGATCATCGTTACAGGAGTTGATTCCCCTCAGATCTACGGACCTGACAACACGCATCAGGACGAGTACGAGGACGAGATCGAGCAGGAACTCGGTGTAGAGTTCATCTAGAACTCTTTTTCTTATCCTTTCTCTATTTTCCAGAAACAGTCAATTTACAATCTTTATATTCGAGCATGGTAAGTTGTGCATAGGGTTGATTTAATTGAAAGTTCAAACCGGGAACTCTAGCGCAGAAGATGGATTTGAGGCAGGTAAAAAAGCCGCTAAACAAGCAGAAGAAGGCGGAGAGAAAATAGTATATGTCTTCGGATCCTCAAAGTATGATCTCCAACAGGTCCTAGATGGAGTAAACGAGGTTTTCGACAACGTCCCTATAACCGGATGTTCGAGCACCGCAGAAATCAACAACGAACAAATAACTGAGGGCGGCGTAGCAATTGGAACAATCTCTGGCTCAGAAGTAGATATCGGAATAGGCCTGGGAAAAGGCCTGGACGAAAACGATAAAGAGGCAGGGAAATCAGCAGTAGAAAAGGCCTTCAAAAACCTTGAAAGCGATGAGATAATTCCCTACTCTAAAGGAAGCCTGAGTGAATGGGCAGAACACAGAGAAGTATTTGTAAATACGTTTGCAGACCCTACGAAAGGCAATGCAGAAAATATACTTGAAGGCGTTAACTCATTCCTCGGACCAGGTTTCTCTTCGACAGGAGAGTTCTCCTCGGACGAATACGATTTCCAGGACACGGTAATATTCCACGAAGGAAAGGTGAAACAGAACGCAGTCACATGCATCATAGTCAATACTGGCAAAAGCGTAGGTTCAGATAGAGCACACGGATTTCAGCCAACACCAAATGACTTCGATGTAACAGAAGTCGAAAACGATGTGGTACAGGAACTAAGCGGTAAAACTCCAAAAGAAGTCTACTCACAGGTCTTCGGAGAAGATCAAGCTGATAACCCGGAATTTCTTTTAATGGCTCCCTTCGGAATGAAAAACGAAAGAGAAGATACACACAGACTAAGAGTGGCCATAGACGTACAGGAAAACGGATGCTACAAATGCCTGCCTCCACCTGAAAGAAACGAAAACGTAAATCTTATGATGGGCGAGAAGTCATCCATGCTCGAAGCAGCCACAGAAGCAGCAAAAAAAGCAAGGAAAAAAACAGGCCTTGAAAAAGAAGATATAGAGGCAGCAATAATATTCAGCTGCGCAGCACGCTATGCAATATACGATGACAAAGAAACAGCAAACAGAGAAGTAGAAAACGTCAGAAAGGCCTTGGGAGAAGACACGAAACTTTTCGGACTCTACGGATATGGACAGATAGCTACCAGCGAAGGCTGGACTGCATTAAACAATGATACCATAGTAGTACAGACTCTGGGAAGAAAATAGGGCAGCGAAAAGGGTAGCAAAATGGAAGAAGAATACAGAAAGCTTGCTGAAATAGCCATTCAAAAAGAAATGAGCGTAATGGGAAGTCCTGTAGCTCTCAGGCAAGCTCGTAAAGTCCCTGACATGGAAATAAATGATGAAGGAGAAATAGTAGAATCCAGTGCTCCAGGTAAGAACATCTTCCAGGAACTACTTAACAAATTCAAAGAAACAACAGGCCCTGTCGCAGTAGCAGTGATATCCACAGCCCTGAAACAGGAAACAGACGAGATAACTGTAGATCTGCCTGATGAAATCGAAGAAAAACTTTAGAAGTGAGCGAGCTCTCCGGTTTATAATCAACTGGTTTAAAAAAATTTCTCCCGTATGCTAATCTACGACCCGCTTGAACCACTGGAATATGTGGGAGGGAACTAGGTATTTGAACCAGTTCTCCTTCTATCCAGTGTTGGCGAGGTGTTTGACCCAATGGAACTCGATCCTAACTCAATCAAGAATGATGTGAAGAGCAAGTTGAAGGAGTATCAGCGAGTGCTCAAGATTTCGGATAAACCGGATAGAGAGGAGTTCGAGATGGCTGCCAAGGTTACTGGAGCAGGTATGGCCATCATCGGTATTATCGGGTTCCTGTTTTACCTTGTGAGTTCGCTACTACCTAAGCTGGTGTGATATAAATGATAATGACTGCTAGGACGACAAGAGGACGTGAGAAAACTGCTATAAACGCTTCAAGAAGCCAGATCAAGACAAGCGATCTGGATATAAAGGCTGTTTTCCACCCTGAAGATCTCAGAGGATACATCTTCATCGAAGGCAGTGAACAGGCTATCAGAGATCTTGCCAGCGAAGTAAGAAACATTAACGGAGTTATTGACGAAGAAGTTAATGTCTCAGAGATCGAGAAATACCTTGACGAGGAAGAAGAAGACATCACACTTGAAGTAGGCGACAAAGTAGAAGTCATCAGCGGACCTTTCAAAGGAGAAGAAGCTAAAATCGACAGAGTCGACGAAGGCAACAGAGAAGTCACAATCGAACTTCTCGACGCAGCAGTACCAATCCCTACCACCGTCGACATCGACTCAGTAAGAAAGAAGGCCAACCAGTAAGGCCTTCGATTAAATCTATATTTTATCTAAACCGAGGTAATCAGAAATGGGAGACAAGACCACTATATCAACCCTTGTGGAAGGAGGACAGGCATCTGCCGGCCCTCCGCTAGGACCAGAGCTCGGCCCCCTACCAGTAGACGTAGGAGCGGTCGTGAACGCAATAAACGACAAAACCGCAGACTTTGAAGGCATGGAAGTTCCTGTAGACGTCACTATAGACGAAGATACAGGCGATTTCGAAATCGAAGTCGGGAAACCTCCGATCGCAGCCCTTGTCAAGGACGAGATCGGACTTGAATCCGGCTCGGGCGAACCTAACAAAACAAAGGTCGCTGACATGGATTTCTCGACCGCCTGTAAACTTGCCAGGATGAAGGATACAGATCTTCTTGCTATGGATCTTCATGGAGCAGTTAAGGAAGTTATCGGCTCTGCACAGTCCATGGGAATCACAGTTGATGGTAAGGACGCTTACGACGTCCAGCAGGAAATCGACGCTGGAGAATACGACGAAGAACTTGAACAGGAGGAAGGACTAGAATGAATTTCCAGGAAGCAGTAGAAGAAGCAGTAGAAGACGCAGAAGAAAGAGATTTCACCGAGAGCGTAGATCTGATCGTCAACTTCAAAGACGTCGACCTCTCCGATCCCAACAACCGTTTCAACGAAGATATCAAACTGCCTTACCAGGCTGACGAAGATATCAAAGTAGCAGTCATCGGAGACTCAATCACGACGAACGCAGACAACGCAGATAAAACGATCAGTGAAAACGAGCTTGAAGAAGAATACTTCGAAAACCCTGACAACGCAAAGGACATAGCAGATGAATTCACATTCATCATCGCAGAGGCCCCACTGATGCCTAAAATCGGTTCTCAGCTAGGACAGGTACTCGGACCAAGAGACATGATGCCTGACCCAATGCAGCCAGGAGAAGACCCGACCGAGACCATCGAAGGCCTCAGAAACACAGTCTCACTCAGACTCAAGGAACAGCCAATCCTCCAGGTCAAAGTCGGAAACGAACAACAAGACCTTGAAAACGTTTCAAGGAACTGCGAAACCATCTACGAATTCGTAGAAGGCCAGCTACCTAAAGGACGGAACAACATCAAGTCAGTCCTGGTCAAGACAACCATGGGACCAACAGAGGAGGTGAAGTAACAATGAAAATCAGTGATTTTCGGAGTTACATGAAAACGGAGGTGTCTAGATAATGGTACAGCCAACCCCAAAAGGAATGACAAGAGAACAGAAGGAAATGAAGGTCGAAGAATTCGAGGAGAAGATCGAAGCCTATCCTGTCATCGGAATCCTCGACATGCACAACCTCCCAGCCAAACAGCTCCAGCAGATCAAAAAAGACATGAAGGCCTTCGCAGACGTCAAAATGTCCAGGAAGACCCTGATGGAGATTGCGATCGACGGAGCAGAGAAAGAAGACATCGAACAACTGGAGGAAACTGAGGCAACTCAGCCAGCATTCATCTTCTCCGAGAAAGATCCCTTCCAGCTATACCAGCTGATCAAGGAGAACAAGACATCAGCTGCAGCACAGGGAGGAGAAGAAGCTCCAAACGATATCGAAGTCCCTGACGGAGACACAGGAATCGGCCCAGGCCCTATGCTTGGAAAACTCCAACAGAGAGGCCTCCAGGTCCAGGTAAGCGACGGCTCAATCCACGTCCAGGAACCAGGAGTCATCATCGAAAAAGGAGACACAATCACAAGAGACGACGCAGAAATCCTCTCCCAGCTCGGAATCGAGCCACTGGAGATCGGACTCGACCTCGACATCGCATACAGCGAAGGAGAACTCTTCACAGCAGAAGAACTCGACATCGACACAGAACAGTACAGAACAGATGTCGAAACAGCTTCAAGCGCAGCCTTCAACCTCGCAGTCAACGCAGGAATCATCAACGAGACAACAGCAGAAACCATCGTCCAGGAAGCAGTCAGAAAGGCGAAAAATCTCGCAATCAGCGAAGGCCTACCAGTCGAGGAAACAATCGAAGAAGCACTCGCCCACGCATCAGGAAACGCAGAAGGCCTCGACAGCCAGCTTGACCTCGAATCAGTCGACCTCAAAGACGAAGAAGAGCAAGAAGCCGAAGAAGACACAGAAGACGAGGAAGAAGCAGAAGGAGAATCCGAAGCTGAAGATAAGTCCGATTCTGAAGAAGAATCAGAAGAGGACGAGCCTTCAGATGAATCCGAAGACGAAGAATCTTCGGAAGACGGAGAGTCTGAATCTGAGGAAGAATAACTTCTTCCCCTCCTATTTTCACACATATTTTTCTTCTATTATCTCAGTTACCCAGCAGAGAATCAACCTTAGAGGCCTCACTAGCTATAATATCCTTGATGATACCTTGATCTCCTTTCTGTAGAGCAAGTTCAAACTTTTTCTCACGGGAATAAAGTTTCCCTGAGAAATCTTCCACGGAGACTTCTCTACCCCGGGCCTCCAGCTTTCCATCTACGATAACTCCTTCCTCGTCCACCAGAGTGGCGAAATCTTCCTCGAACTCCAGACATTCAAACAATTCCTGGAGGGACTTCGGGTAGCGCACCTCAAACCTTCCCTGCCTGGAATAAAGCGAGCTAGGAACCTCACCTAGATCATTCAGAAGTTCCCTGAACCGATCAGCCAGAGACCGCTCATCAGTCATATAGGTCGGTATACCTTCACTGTTGACAGATACAGAGGCCTCCACACGTGTCAACAGTTCGTCCGAAACCCTGAGAGGAAACTCCGGATTTTCCAGTATTTTTCCACTTCTTTTTCCTTTCAAGGCCTCTATTCCTTCTGAATTATTACCTCCCATCAACCTTCTAACAAACCTGATAGGTAGAAAAGAATCCTTGTTCTTCCAGTTATACATCTTGGACTGAGAGTACTCGAAATGCTGTGTAAACTCCTTTATCCCTCCGAACTCGTCGATACGGTGCCACAGCTCTTTCTCTATATCCTCAGAAAGTTTTACTCTGAGGCCTTCAGGTAGTTCGGAGAACTCCAACTCAGGCATTTGTAATCAACTGTGCAGAAGAGGTTTTTAACTGTTGACCCTCTTGGATAAGGTATTGGTGAATCAACTATGGAACTAGTTTACGCAGCACTGACACTACACGAAGCCGGAAAAGAAGTTAACGAAGATAATCTAGAAGCAATCGTCGACGCAGCAGATCTCGACGCAGAAGATTCCGAGATCGCAGCACTAGTCGCAGCACTCGAAGACGTCGACATCGAAGAAGCAATGGAGACAGCAGTCGCAGCAGGCGGCGCAGCAGCACCTTCCGGCGGAGAAGAATCTTCCGAAGACGAAGCCGAAGAAGAAGCTGAAGACGAAGAAGAGGACGAAGCTGACGAAGACGAAGCAGCTGAAGGCCTCGGCTCAATGTTCTAAACAGGCCTTCACATCTTCTCCTTTCTTCTCTTCCTAATTTCTTAATTCTTCCACAGGTATCAAAAGACTTTTGACGGCTGAAACCGCATTTAGACTGTATGAGTATAGATATAGGTAATGCTATTCAGAAAGGCCTTGAAAAAGGCTTTCAGCGCGACTCAGTTATCCTGATGGGTATTTTCTTTGCCGTAAGTGTGATCTCACAGGTGATGGGAGATACCCTGATGAAAAACCTGTCGGAGAGCGGAACTTTCGGCTCTCAAGCCCAGCCATTCAGCCAGATTACCATGGAACAGCTCGTACCCCTGGCCGTAAACCTTCCGACCGGAGTAGCAGCCGTCGGAGGAATTCTGACAGGCCTGTTATCTCTTACAGTTACAGTAGGAGCTGTCAGGATGTTCCTGAACGAAGACGTGAAACTGGAAACCAGTCACTTCACAGATAATATCCTCTGGGTCCTGGCGAATATAGTTGCTGGAGGCCTACTGTTCTCCCTGGCCTTGACAGCAGGTTTCATAGCATTTATCATTCCGGGAATCTTCCTGTTCGCCAGCCTGTTCTTCTGGAGTTTCTATGTCATCGACAAAGACATGAACTTCTTCGAGGCAATGAAAACAGCCTGGAACGATACGAAAGGCAACAGATTGAGAGCATTGGGCTTGCTCCTGATCGTTTTCATCGGCAACGCCGTGTTCGCGATAGTCATCGGCGGAACCACAAGCTTTATCGGAACAATGGCTGGAGGAATAGCTTTCGGATCCGTACTAGGTCTTTTACCATCCGCTATCGCAGTAGTCTTCACATGGGCGATCTTCACAGAAGGCTACAAGCAGCTGAGTGAGTAAAGGCCTAAACGTTTCTTTCTTTTTTCCTTTTTTCACATCTGATAAAAAATTTCTCTGTCAATCACTGAACTATGAAAGGCCTCGATGAACTGAAACAGGAGATCAAGGAGGAAGCATCTGAAAACCCTGAGAAATTTTTCGCCACAGATGTTCTGAGGGCGAAAGGTTTCACCCGAGGCCATTGTTCGAACTGTGGAATGTATTTCTGGAGCTACGACGAGGACAGAGAGGTATGCGGAGAACCTGAATGCTCCGGAGGCTATACCTTCATCAACGACTCACCTACTGACAGAAAATTCTCATACATCGAGGCCTGGAAAGAGTACCGGGATTTCATGGCTGACAGAGGTTATAACCCTATCGATCGCTACCCTGTTATCGCAAGGTGGAGGGACGACGTCGAGTTCACAGGTGCTTCAATTTACTGCTTCCAGCCTTACGTTGTCTCAGGTGAGGCAGAGCCTCCAGCAGATGAACTGGTCATTCCACAGCCTTCTCTCCGGTTCAACGACGTGGACAACGTCGGGATCACAGGAAGACATTACGTCCTTCACAACCATATCGGCCAGACATGTTTCCAGCCACCTAAAGACTACGACCAGGACCGTTACTTCAGAGACATGTTCAAGTTCGCAGTAGAGGCCCTGGGAATACCTGAGGAAAAACTTGTACTACATGAAGACAGCTGGGGTGGCGGAGGAAACCTCGGAGCATGCATGGAATTTTTCGTAGACAGCCTCGAACTTTTCAACCAGGTCTACATGTTCTACAAACAGACACCGGACGGCTACGAAGAACTTGATCTAAAGGTACTTGACATGGGAATGGGCCAGGAAAGAATCACCTGGATCTCTCACGGATCCGAGACCAGCTACGAATGCGTCATGCCGGAAACACTGGAAAAAATGAAAGAACGCACAGGCCTAGAACTGGACCAGGAAAAATGGGAGAAATTCCTGCCACACAGCTCCGAACTGAACGTAGACGAAGTAAACGACATAGACGAAAAATGGAGGGAAATAGCAGAAAAAATAGACGAAGACCCAGACGAACTGAAGGACGAGATAAGGCCTACAGCAGGCCTCTACAGCGTCGCAGAGCATACACGCGCCCTGATATTTGCCCTAGCTGACGGGAAGATCCCATCCAATACAGGCGGAGGCCACAACCTGAGGATGATCTACAGGAGAGCCATGGACTTCATCGAAAAATACGACTGGGACCTGAATTTGAAAGAAATCGGCCGGTGGAACGCACAGGAACTTGAGCCTATGTTCCCGGAGCTTCTGGCCTCTATGGAGGAAATCGAAAGAATCCTGGACGTCGAGAAGGAAAAATACAGGGCCTCAAGGAAAAAAGCTGAGGAAAAACTGGAGAACCTTGATTCTCAGCCTACCATTGAACGAATGATCGAACTCTACGAGTCCCACGGAGTATCCCCTGAAATGATGGAGGAACACGGCTTCAACGTACCTGAGGACTTCTACATGAGGCTGGGCGACGAGGAAAAAACAGTTCACGAAGCCGAAGAAAAATTTGACGTTGAAGGCCTTGAGGAGACGGAAAAACTTTACTACAGGGATCAGAAGTACAGGAAGTGCAACGCTGAGGTCAAAGCAATAAGAGATGACTGGATCGTCCTAGACAGGACCGTCTTCTATCCAGAAGGCGGAGGCCAGGAACCGGATAAAGGAGAGTTAGAGATCCAGGGGCAGAGATACGATGTGATCGATGTACAGAAACAGAACGGTATCATCCTACACCATGTACCTAACCATAACTTGGAGAACGGAGATACGATACAGGCAGAGATAGATTGGAAAAGAAGGAAACAGCTCATGCAGCATCACTCAACAACGCATATGGTCAACGGAGCAGCCAGAGAAATCCTGGGAAACCACATCTACCAGGCAGGAGCTCACAAAACAGTAGAAAAAGCAAGACTTGACCTAACACATTACGAGAAGCTTTCAAGAAAGAAACTGGACGAGATAGAAGGCCTTGTGAGAGAGATCATCCAGGAAGACCATGAAATCACCGCTGAAAGATTTCCGAAAAGCCAGGCGGAGGAAAAATACGGTTTCATGATCTACCAGGGCGGAGCACCTCCCGGAAACGAAGTCAGGATCATCAGCATCGATGATGTCGATGTAGAGGCCTGCGGAGGAACACATCTCTCCAGAAGCGGAGAAGCAGGCGATTTCTACATCACAGGCTCGAAAAAAATACAGGACGGAGTTATAAGACTCCAGTACAAGGCAGGAAAGTCAGCCGAACAGTTCATGTCCCAGATAGAGAACCGGATGGAAAAAATATCGGAGAAACTTAACGCAGAGCTTGAATCAGACCCAAGACTCGCCCAGAGAGATCTCTGCAACGTTTTCTCAGTCGAACCACAACAGCTTCCCGACACCATCGACAGATTCCACAGAGAATCAGAGGAATACAGAGAAAAAATACAGAAACTCTCCGACTTCCTGAACAGAGAAACAGAGCCGGAAGAAGTGCAGGGCCTGAAAACAGTAGAAAAAGCCCAGAACCTATTCAACCAATGGAAGGAAAGAGAAAAACAGGTTGAGAAGCTTGAAGGCGATACAGAGGCCTTTATCGAGGAACAACTCGGCGAAAAAGACGAACTGGAGCTTGAAGTACCTACGGAGAATGTAGGGCTTCTTATCCAGATTGTTCAGAAGCTTTCCGGAAAGCATGAGGCCTCTCTTACTTTAATCGGTGAAAAAGGCGCTGTTTCAGCTTCCGAGACAGATGTGAATGCGAAAGAGAAACTGGAAAAGTATTCGGATAATGTCCGGGGAGATGAAGGCTTTGCCAAGGCCTTCGATATCTAGACGCTGGCGCAGTAGGCCCTGACGTCTCCCCAGTTGTTCATTGTCCGGCAGATAGTGGAGGCGATGCTTTGCTCGCTTATCTCTTCGGCTTGTGCCGGTGTCTGCTGCCGGGAAGTCATGTAGCCGTAGACAAGCACGTTCGGATACTCCGGGATTGTATAAGCTGATGCTGTCGTCGATGTGGAGGCATTTTCCACTGAAATGTATGCTCTTCCCCTGAAGTTTTCTGTCATATTCTTTAAGTCCATAAGCTGTTTTTTCTGTTCCGATGTGTTGTAAACTGCGGATACGAAGACGACGTCCTCTCTAAGTGTCAAATACATCCTCTCATTTATCGATAGGTCGTAGTCGCCGTCGATGAAATTCTGCTCCGGTAGCTCGGCTTCTATCTGGCTGTCCTCTCCTCCACCTCCTGAATCTATCATCGAGGAGTATGATGCCATTCCTCCGAATGCGAATCCTCCCGCCATCAAGAGGCCTACAACTAGTACACCGTACTGTTTGAGATCTGCCATAGATCCTTCTTAGTTATCAATTAATAAAGAACTTCGTTTCACTGGACCAGTACCGTTAAAGAAATTAGGCCTTTAACCGGTAAACATGATTGTAGGATTCAATATCGACGGTATCGATGCATCCAAAAAAGAGAACGCTGGCGGAGATCTACAGGTCAATTACAGGCCTGAAATCACAGAGATCGAAGAAGCACAGGTGAACGCTTTCGAAGAACCTGTAGCCAAGATCAACTTCGAGTTCACGGTTTCCTACGTCGCTGGAGACGACGAGGCAGCAAGGATCCAGATGGACGGTAACGTTCTCTGGAAGGGAAACATCGATCTTGTTACAGAGGCCTGGGAAGAAGACAACAAGCTACCTGAGGAAATTGAGGCACCTCTGATGAACGAGCTTTACAGAAAACTGCTTTCAGAAGCTGTCGGAATAGCAAATACATTGAACCTTTTGCCTCCAATCCCGACACCGCAGGTCGATCAGTAAACTTCTTCAACGGTTGAGGCCTATCATCCTCATCTTCTCTCCTTTCATCACTTCTTTCCTGTAACTCTTTATTTCTCCTCTTCGTTCCAGGATGTTCAAACATCTGTGGATATCGGCTTTCGACCACCCCATTTTTTCCGCGAGAAGCCGGGCTGAAGGCCTGTCACCGTTTTCTATGACTTCTCTGGCCTTCTCTTTCAGTTTATCTTCTCTGTCCACAGAAGGTTGTTTAAACCGGGAGATAGAAAAATATTTCTATGGACGAGGAACCTGAAAGTTACGAAGACATCCTTGAGGATCTTGAACAGGAGGTCAAGCATGCTGAAAGCAATTTTCAGGAGGCAAAGGACGAGGAAGCCACAGGATCTCTCAAGGAGAAACAGGAGCGAGCAGAGAACCTGATGAATGAGATACATGACCAGCTGGAGTTCCTGGAGAACCATCTCGACGAGATCGAATCAAAAGATTAATAATTTTTTGTTGACCTGAATAAAAATGTGGTAAGAATGAGAAGACTGAAAAGAACCGACGGCGTTGAAGACCTGTTCGACCAGATGCAGAAAATGTTTGAAGAAGTACAGGACACTGGAAGAGGCCTTGCCTCCGACTTCACAGGAAGCCTACCGGTAGACATCCAGGAAGAAGACGGAGAATACACCCTGACAGCGGATCTTCCTGGCGTAGAGAAAGACGAGATCAACATCAGGGGCGACGAAAACAATGTAGAGATTTCGGCAGAGAGCAAGGCAGAGATGAAGGAAGAAAACGAGAAATACATCAGAAGAGAAAGAACAAAGAGAAGCTTCCGCAGAAAAATAGCCTGGCCTCAGCCAGTAGAAGCAGACACCATCTCAGCAGAGTACGAGGAAGGAGTCCTCACCGTAACCGCAGAAAAAAAGGAAAACGGCGGAAAAACAATCGAAGTAGAATAAGGAAAAAGGCCTCACCGCCTGAGGATGACCTCACCCTCCTTTCTTTCATATCCAACTTTTTTACCAAACTTTTCGACAACTGAAAGATTCGTCTCCACATGATCCGTCAACTCACGGATAGAGACCTCTCCGCCAACCAGAGCAAGAAAAACAATCAGCTGATCAGCAACGAAGCTGTCAACACAGGCCTCGGAACCCCTGAACTGCTCAAACTGGGTAACAGTCCTGAAAGCATTCTGCTCAGCTCTCTGACCTCTCTCATCCACAGCATCAAAACCAGCGACCGAGTTCTCGTAAGAGGCCTTCAACAAAGAAACAGAACCTTCCGAGACAGAGTCCACGTACTCAAAACTTTCCTTGACAGGTACATCGACTTCAAGTTCCGATCTCAAGGCCTCAAGAGTTTCCTCAGCAACTTCTTCATCCTCCAGAGAGTTCGAAGCTTTAACAGTAAGCTCTACCTCTTCCAGTTCACCTCTATCAACCAGATCAAGTCTCTCCATGGAATAAGATACTGTCTCAAGCCTTGCTGTCCCTCCACCCTTGGGATAGAAACCAGTTTTTTCTACTTCGTAACTTCCTTTGAAACCGTGCTGTTCCAGTAACTCGGTCTTTACCTGTCTGAAATGAAGTGAGGACGGCGACCACCGTACATCTGTTCCTCCTGAAATCTCTGCGGAAAAATCCTCATCCAGCTGTGTTGTCACAGGAAGTACCGTCTCAAGAACAAGATTTACACTCCCGGCAGTACCAATATCTGCGTTCAAGGCCTCATTTCTCAGATTTCCCGGCTTGAAAACTATCTCCTCCGAGTTAAACTCAACGTCTTCAGTTTTAGCATCACAGAGCTTTTTAGCCATCTTCACCGCCTGTAAGTGCTGGTCTTTCAAGCCCGCGTCCTTCCTCGAACCACGGATATTGGTCATACGGAAGTTTTTACCGGTTACCGTGGAAAGAGTCAGCGCTGTTCTAAGCATCTGGCCTCCGCCCTTCGCTCCGTCTATCTCTATCATAGGCCTTCCTTCCCCGGTTAATGCTTTAACTGTTTCTCCTCTGTTCAGTAGTTATTTATTTCTAGAGACCGCAAAATGATTCAGGATGATAGGACCTCTGATACCTGAAAACCTGAACGGTATGCGAGGGTGTCCTATCTGAATTCTGCGCCAGGCCTCGATTACCTGCCTGGCGAGTTCAATCTACCTGATAACTACAACGTACTGCAGATCTCGGAGATACACGCTTTTGAGGAACTCTCCGAGGCTGGAAGCGAGAGCTACAGCAGAGAAGTCGCACAACAGGTTAACAGCTACGTCGACAGATACAGTGTAGACGAAATCCACGTCATGGGAGATACAGGGACGTTCGACGACGTCTATAACTTTTTAGATGAACTGGAAACCGGACCTGAAGTAGTTCTGGTTGCTGGAGACGAGGACAAGAAAAGGAAAAGGCCTGGAAACCTTGGAGACAACTTCACCGGCTTTTTCACTCAGATAAACAGTTTACAGCCCTTTGACGTCGAAGTAGAGTACACCATACTCGACGAAGGATTCGAAAAAGAGATCGGAGGAAACCGTTTCCAGGCCACGCACCACCCGAAAAAGAGCAAGAGAGGAGAAGGCCTCAAACATCCAGATACAAGAGACGACAGCCTTCTGAACGATTTCTTCTCGGTCGAACGGTACAGCAACGACAGAACCGCCGAGACCGTCATATACAGCGGTGAAAAGAAGGTTGAAAAACCAGAAACCGGCAACACAGAGGAAGGAGATCCAGAACTCTACGAGGACATCACCGTGGAAGCACCTCCAAGCCTCCAGGACCTGGATATAGCAGTCTACGACCACCTGCACATGCCCTACCCGAGAACTGTTGGAGACACAATCGTCCTAGGTCTCGGAGGAAGAAAAAACAACCACGACATAAGCCCAGAGCTTCCGAAGAAAAGCATACACCTTACCAGCTTCGGAGAAAACAAAACACATCACCTCCACTTCGACGCCGGAAAAGACCGTATATTCGAACACCAGTTCTTCAGGGAAACAGACCAAGGCCTCCAGATGCTCGACGTTGAGATACCTGAAGAAATCAATCCTGAAGCTGGCTACAGGCCTCTACAGAAACGTTTCCTGAGGGAGAAAATCCCCGAAGAGGCCTACGAGCTTGATGAACATCTTCCCGAAACATTCGAACTGGCTAAACAGGTTTAACTGTTCAACTAAGATCTATACTGTATGAAATGCTTCGAACAGAGCCCAGAAGCTCTTGAAAAATTCCTGGACTTCCTGGATGAAGACATTGAAAACGTAAAAAGGGCTGTAAAAGCTGTGGAATCGGAAGGCCTTGACACAGATTTCGTCGTACATGCGAAATCCGAGACTGTTGAAGAATCAGCAAAGCATACAGGAGTGAAAAAGGGAGAAATCGTGAAAACCCTGGTTTTCATCGGCGAAAGGCCTGTAGCAGTTCTATGTCCGGGAGATACTTCAGTCTCAGAGGAGAAACTGGAAGAAATTCTAGGCACTGATGTAAGGATGGCAAACCCTGAAGAAGTGAAAGAAGCGACAGGATACGTCGTAGGAGGAGTCTCACCATTTGACCTGGATATCAAAGTCCTGATGGAAAAAACAATCCTGGAGAAAGAAGAGGTAAGGCCCGCAGCTGGTTCTCGTGTAGTAGGAGTTAACCTTGATCCCGAGGCCTTGAAACGGGTTTCTGATGCAGAAGCTGTGGACGTGAGCAGATAAAGTTTTAAGATTCCAGAGTCAAAATTTTCCTGTCGCCAATGAAAGGTGGATGTTTTTATCAATCGCAGATTGATAAGTCGAGCAGATATCTCGATAGAGAAATCTGCGGTCTTTACCTTCGGGACATTTAGAACTTTGTCAAAACCTTCTAGAGTTGAAAATAATCTCTTAAGGGTTCTTCCCGCAACTTTCCTCAGGTAGATACAGAATGGATCTAGAGGAGCGCAAAGAACTTGTACTCAGGAACACCGAGGAAATCATACAGGAAGAGGAACTGGAAGAAACTTTGAGAGAGAAGGATGAGCCAAGGGCCTATATAGGAAACGAAACCAGCGGACCAGTACACCTCGGTCACTGGATACAGATAAGGAAGATGAAAGATCTGCAGAAGGCAGGTTTCCAGCCCGTCGTATTGTTTGCGGACCTCCATACCTACCTGAACAAGAAAGGAGACGAGGAATGGATCCAGGACATGGTAGATTACTGGCAGGCAACGTTTGAAGCCTGTGGACTAGACGCAGAGTACGTAAAGGGAAGAGATTTCCAGGAAAAAACAGAATACTTCCACGACGTCCTGAGAATGACACAGGAAACCACAGTAACACGTGGAGAACGAGCAATGGGAGAAGTCGCATCCGAACAGGAAAGCATCTACACCTCACAGGTCGTCTACCCACTGATGCAAGCACTCGACATCGTACACCTCGACCTAGACCTCGCAGTAGCCGGAATCGACCAGAGAAAAATCCACATGCTCGCAAGAGAAAAACTACCAAAACTCGGCTACGAAAAACCTACATGCCTCCACTGGCCACTGCTCTCCTCACTTTCCGGAGAAGGCGACAAAATGTCCTCAAGCAAGAAAAACACAATGTTCCCACTCCACGCAGACCCAGAAAGAATCAAGGAGACACTGGAAGACGCCTACTGCCCACAGGGCGAAACAAAAGACAACCCTGTAATAGAGATAGCAGAGATCTTCATCTTCGGCGCAGACAGAAAACTAAAGATCGAAAGAAAAGACGAATACGGCGGAGACCTACACTACCAAGAATTTGAAGGCCTTGAGGAAGATTTCAGCTCAGGAGAACTCCACCCTCTCGACCTGAAAGAAGCAGTCGCTGAAGAAGTAGTCGAAAGATTCGAACCGGTCAGAGAACACTTTAGAGAGAACCCGGAACTGCTTGAACCACTTGAAGAAATCGGCCACGAAAAACCAGATTACGTGGAATAAAGGCCTTACATTTTTCCTCTCTATTTCTTATTTTTTTATATGAAGTTCAGGAAATTCGATACAGAGTTTGAGATAGATGAAGGCCTTATCGCTGGAAACGAAGAAGAGATCAGGAGACAGGTTGACGAGTATTTTTCAGGCAGAAGAAAAGTTTTCAAGCTCAAAGTAGTTTTTCCGGATGGTTTTACCGGCGATGTGATGCGTGAGATTAGTAGGATCCCGTACGGCGAGACAAGGACTTACGGCGAGTTAGCTGAGGCCTTGGGTTCCAGTGCTGTGGCTGTTGGTCAGGCCTGTGGCAGTAATCCTGTTCCATTGATTATTCCCTGTCATAGAGTTGTTGGAAAGGATTCTGTCGGCGGTTATCTGTACGGGAGAAAGGTTAAGGAGAAGTTACTGGAACTTGAAGAGTAAGTCTGAAGCGAAAGATTTATATGTTGTGATGAGTAAGTAACAAATATGTCTTCTGAAGTTGAGTACGAGATAGCTGACGAGCTGAACGGTTTTGCAAACCTGATTGATTCCCAGGTAGAGTCAGAAAGTCCTGAGGAGATGGTTGTCTCTACTGTGGAGAGAGGTAATGAAGTCTACAGACAGGCCGAAAAGGTGTACGAGGATGAGGTATCAGAGGAGCTGGGTGTGAATGCAAAGGTTGATGAAACGCTTGAAGAGATGGGATATTCAGGTTCTGAGGAAAGTTTCAGAGACACTGAAGGCCTCTTGAGCGAAGGTGGCGAGGTAGAGCTGGAGGATGTTTCCGGTGTGGAAGCAGTGTTATCGGCACAGCAGAACTACATCGAGTCAGTCTTCAGGGCAAAAGAAGCCTATGGAAATTCAATACCCGCGGTAGAATAATATCTATCCTGTGTCCTCTTCCGGTTCGTCTTCCTCGACCCAGATTCGTACTTTGCCTGGCGGTGCGTCGAAAGGCCTTTTGCCAAATCTGATCAGCTCGTCAAGGTCCATGGCTTCTTTTATTTTGTCGAATTCTTTCTCTGTTACTACTTTTTCCTTCAGTTCCAGGGGATGTTTTTCGTCGAACTTGTATCCTGCTACTTCCTTCATATGATAAGATTGGTAGCGCATCTTTAAGATATCCTAGGCAGTTCTCCGAATCTTTCAGTAGGAGGCCTCAATTTTTTAAGGTTCGCTGAAGAACTACTCGTTACCAATGAAAGGTGACTACCCCTCTGAAAGCGAGAAGCTTTCAGGAGTCGAAGGAAATTTTCGATTTCCCGACTTTTCTCACCGACCGCATTTTAAACGTTCAGAGGTTCGATGAAAGCCTCGTATACCCGAGACTTCTGCCATGTTTCTACCAGGAACTCACAGAGTTTCGGATTTCAAAACCTGTTTTAAATAAGCGTTTCTCACAAGGTGTTCAACTATGCTAGACATAGAGCTGTTCCGAGAATACCCTGAAAAGATAAGGGAAAGCGAGAGGAGACGAGACAAAGACCCGGAGAAAGTCGACAAGGTTATCCGTCTGGACGAGGACTGGAGGGAGAAACTACAGAGACTGGAAGATCTCAGGGCCGAGAGGAATACTGTAGGCGAGGAAATTGCCGAAGCCAAAAAATCAGGCGAAGACGCCGAAGAAAAGATACAGGAGATGACAGAGGTCAAAGAAGAGATCGAAGGCCTTGAAGAGGAAGTGAAGCGCCTGAAGGAAAGACGCGATGAGATCCGTTACCAAGTAGGGAATATTCTCCACGAATCAGTTCCAGAAGGCGAGGACGAAGAAGATAACAAGGAGCTACGTACCTGGGAACCAGAAAACGGCAGGGAATCAGATGCGAGACTTGCTGCAGACGTCCTTGAGGAGAACGACCTTATCGAGACGGAGAAGGCCGCGGAACAGTCAGGAGAAAGAGCTTATTACCTGAAGAACGAGCTTTTCCAGCTTAATCAGGCCTTGATCCAGTTTTCGATGAATCTTCTCAGAGAAAAAGGTTTCACACCGATGCAGACTCCTTACATGCTTAAACACGAGCCTATGGAGGCTGCTGCAGAGCTTGAAGACTTCGAGGAGCAGCTTTACAAGATCGAGGATCAGGATAATTACCTGATCGCGACCTCGGAACAGACACTGGGAACCTTCCATATGGACCAGATCCTTCAGCCGGAAGAGCTGCCGAAGAAATACGCCGGCTTCTCCACAAATTTCAGGAGAGAGGCAGGGAAACACGGTAAACAGACCAGAGGCATCTGGAGGATCCACCAGTTCGAGAAAGTAGAGCAGTACATCTTCTGCGAGCCAGAAAACAGCTGGGATTTCCATGAAGAACTGATAGAAAACTCTGAAGAAGTCATGAAAGAGTTAGGCCTTCCCTACAGAGTTGTCAACGTCTGCACCGGCGACATGAACGACAACGCAGCGAAAAAATACGACATCGAGGTCTGGAGGCCTCCGCTCGGAGAATACGGAGAAGTCGTCTCATGTTCAAACTGTACTGACTTCCAGGCCCGGAAAGTAGGTGTCAGAATCAGGAGAAGCGACGACAACGAGACCGCTCACACCCTGAACGCTACTGCATGCGCCACGGAAAGAGTTATGACTGCAATCGTAGAGAACAACCAGACAGAGGAAGGAATCAAGATCCCCAAGCCACTCCAGGAATACATGGGCGGTAGAGAAGTCATTGAGATAGAAGAATAAAGCAAAAGGCCTGTAAAGGCCCATCCTTCTTTCCTTTTAATTTTCGCTGAATAGTTCTCCGAAGGCACTGAGTGCGTTCTGGTTCTCTGTAAGACCTCTTTCCCCATAAAATGTTTCTTCGATCTCTTCATAGGCCTCAAAAGCATCTCCAACCGTATCCATGTCATAGCTAATATCTTCGGGGTCGGAGAGTTCTGGAGTGTACTCTGACCGTGCTGCGTTCCCTGCTTCAGTAAGACTCTGAGGCATCGCGTCTTCTTCATGGTCAAGGGCCCCCCCTGTACATCTGTGAGGTCTTCGCGGATTCTGCCATTAATTTTCACCTCCTCTGAAAGTTTTTCCGGTTTTAAGCTGTGGTACAACGGTGTTCTGGTTGTTTTTCACTGTCTTTGTCACCTCAAAAGGTATAGAAAAACCTGATGCATATGCACTGGGACTTTCACATGAGTTGAAGTTGAAATAGATAAGTGAGAAAGATTATCTGTCGACAGCGCATCCTCTGGACTGTACAAAACGTCCACCCTTGGTTAGATGCACTCTCATACCTGTAGATTCTGTATCGTGCATTTATAAAATATTGCTTCAATGTGGAGTCAAAGATTCTTCATTCTCTCATCAAGACTGTAGTCTCTCAGGCCTCATGGCTGGAAAGCTACCGACTTCTCTTTCCACGTCGGAAAACAGGCCTCTGTTTAAATCTGTGAGGCCTTATGTTTAATGTATGCAGACAGCAGTGATGGTTGGGGAGAAGCCGAAAGTAGCCAGTAGGATCGCCCAGGCGCTTGGGAACTATTCTGTCGAAGAGAATCGTGGCGTTAAAAACTATGTGCTGGAGAAGAACGGTAAGAAGATTATTATAGCGCCTGCTGTCGGCCATATATTCAATCTTGAGGAACATGAGGAGGGCTGGGACTACCCTGTTTTTGAAGTCCAGTGGGAGCCGATCTTTGAGAATGAGGACGGCGCGGACTATGTAAAGAAATACTACAACAACTTGAGAGATCAGCTGGATAAAGCAGACGAGTACATCAACGCATGCGACTTCGACCTTGAAGGATCAGTGATCGGCGCTAACGTCATCAAACAGCTGGCGAACGCCGATGAAGGAAGAATAAAGAGGATGAAATTCTCCACGCTCACACCGGACGACCTGAACGAGGCCTTCGACGACCTAGAAGATTTTGACAAAGGGATGACCGAGGCAGGCCTTACAAGACATGTACTGGACTTTTACTACGGTGTAAATGTTTCACGCGCCCTAATGCAGGCAGTCCGGGAAAATGACCGGTATAAAACCCTTTCTACGGGTCGTGTACAGGGACCTTCGCTGAAGATGCTTGCGGATAAGGAAAGAAGCATAATAGAGTTCGAGCCTGATCCTTACTGGGAGATTTTTTTACACCACAGCGAGTTCAGGGCAAAGTTCCAGGATCCGGAAGCTGATCATGAGAAGAATGACCGGATCTGGGAGGAAGAGATCGCAGAAGGAATTTTTGACCAGGTTCAAGATGAGGATGAAGCGGAAGTCTCGAATATCAAAGTTAATAATTACAAGCATAATCCTCCGATCCCTTTCAACCTGACAGGCCTTCAATCCGAGGCTTCCAGCCAGTTCAACATCAACCCTAAAACGACGCAGTCGATCGCCCAGACTCTCTACGAGAACGGTCTTATCTCTTATCCGAGAACAGAGTCCCAGAAACTTCCTAAGAAGCTTGGATACAGTAATCTGCTGAAGAAGCTGAAAGGTCAGGAAGAGTACGAAGGCCTTGCTCAGAAAGTCTTGGATAAGGACGATATCTATCCACGGCAGGGTAAGAAAGAGGATGATGCGCATCCTGCGATCTATCCTACAGGCGAATCGCCTGGAAGCTTGTCAAAGAAGGAGAGAAAGGTCTATGATTTAATTGTAAAACGTTTCCTTGCCGTCTTTGGAGATGCAGCGAAGAGGCAGTCACTGACTTTGACTCTGGATGTGAGAGGTTACGAGTTCAATGCAAAGTCCAAGATCACGAAGGAGAGAAACTGGTTCAACCTCTATGACCCGTATGTGAACGTTGAAGAAGCGGAACTGCCAGGAGTAGAGGAAGGAGAAGTCCTCGATATCGAGGAGTTTGAACTAGCAGATAAAGAGACAAAACCTCCCAGAAGATACTCACAGAGCTCCATTGTTAACGAGCTTGAGAAAAGAGAACTCGGTACAAAGGCCACAAGAGCACAGATTGTTGACAGACTTTACGACAGAGAGTATATCGAGGGAGATCCTATAGAGGTCACAGATCTAGGCCTTGCTATTGTAGAGACCCTGGAGGATCACAGCCCTGCAGTTGTCTCCGAGGAGCTTACAAGAGAGTTCGAGGAGAAGATGGAGGCCATCCGCGAGGAAAAAAACAGTAGAGAAGAGGTAATAGAGGAAGCAAAGGAAGAGCTAACCGAGACCCTCTCAAAGTTCAAGGAGAAAGAAAAAGAGATCGGCCGGGAACTCGTCGACACCATCGACCAGGAAAGAAAGAGGAAACGACAGCTAGGACCCTGCGACCAATGTGAGGACGGAACTCTGCGAATGATCAAGTCCAGCGGCTCCCGTTTCGTCGGCTGTTCCAACTATCCAGACTGTGAAAACAGCTTCCCACTGCCGAACAACGGCGACATCTCAAAAACCGACGAGACATGTGATGAATGCAACACACCGAAGATACAGGTCTACAGAGAGAAAAGCTCCAATTACAAAATGTGCATAGACCCGGACTGCCCAACCAAAGACGACTGGTAAAAAAAAGTAGAGGCCTCAAGTTTGAGGCCTGTGACCAGCAGCTTCCCCTCCATCAGCAATGACTCTCGGCTTCTGCTCCGGTTCAAGACCTTCCGTTTCAACACCGAATTCTTCCAGAGCCTCTTTTACAGCTTCACTCTCGATAGGCCTTCCAGGGCGGTAATGTTCGCTAACTCCGTTGTTGAAGTCAGCATTGGCACTGAACTCCTGTCGATGGTTCCACTGTACACCTCTAACCGCTTTGAAATTGCCGACGACATCTATAATATCCGAGGCCTTGTCATAGATAATAATAGCTGATTCTCCTCTCGTCTCCGCCTTGTAGACGTTTTCGCCGATCTCCTCGAAACCTTCCTGCTGTTCGAAGTACTCTGGACTGTCGAACTCGAAGCTCTTGGAGTAGCCTTCTCTACTGATAGCTTTCACCTCCGGAAGGCCTTTCTGAAGATTTTCTGCGCGTGCAGCGTACCGTTGCGGTGTAGTTCTGTAGTTTCATAGAGATAGAACACCGAAAATTGTAGAAGATGCTTTTTACAGCACCAGCACATGCACTGCCACAAATTCTAGATCAGTGATTGAGGCAAAAAATCCAGTAGAAACCGAGATAGGATTAGACCTGTTGTAGAACGCGTCCACCCTTTCGAATCCCAGGACTTTCTCGATGTACCGTTCGCTGACCGAGTCGGCCGGGCACAAAACGTTCACCCTTCGACTGTGTCTGTGGACGCATAGTGGAAAAAGTGAGGCCTCTGTTTAAATAACTTTTTTTCAGCGGACCTCTTTCGAAAGAAACTCTATCACCATGTCAGTCCTGTCCTGGGCGCCTTCAAGGTCAAATTCTTCTCCAAGATCGTCGAACTTTTCGGCAAAGGCCTCCTCGTCTCCGATTATCTCTCTGATATCTTCCGCTGATTCAATGAATCTTTCTCTCACGTTTTCGTTTTCCGGGTTTTCAGCCTGTATAGAGCCGTACAGGCCTGGCTTCTGGTTTAACATTCTTGCGGTCAGATCTGTTATCAGCTGGTAGACCGGAGAGGAAAATTCCTCCATTTCGTCACCGGAGAGCTCCGATTTCCTGATGACATCCGCCACAACAAGTTCAGAGAAATGCATGAGGCCCTGCACCAGGCTCATTGCCCTGTCATGAGTCTCTGGCTCTGTGAAGTGCAGGTCTCCGCCGTGTCTTTCCCAGAACTCTTCCATTACTGTCCATTTTTTGCCTTTTTCCGGACACATGACAATCTTTTGTCCTCTGATCGAGTTGCTCGGGGCGTACATCGGATGCATTCCGAGAACTTCTTCGGAGTACTCGCTCATGGCCTCTACCGGCATCTGCTTCACGCTTGTAATATCTGTGAAAAGGGCATCATCCGGTACGTGAGGCCCTACCTCGTGTATGACATCTTCAGTAACTGAGATCGGTACAGCCACTATCACGATATCCGCATTTTTGACTATCTCTGTGCCTTCTCCGTACTTCCATCCGTATCTCTCAGCAACTTCCTTCGCTCTATCAATACTGGAGCCGGAGATAAAGATATCATTCTCCTCCTGAAGCTTTTCGCCGAGATGCTGGCCGAACTGGCCTGTACCACCTAAAATAACAATTTTCTGACCTATCATCTAAACCCACCCCAAAATTTTCGAATCTTTAATTTTTGATTCATCTCCTAGTTCAACTCCTTTTCCAGAGTGTCGAAGGCCTTTTCTATCTCTTTTTTTGTAGTCGATCCAAAGCAGATACGGACTTTTTCATCACTTTCGGGGCCCATCGGCTCGCCCGGGACCATCGCTACGCCTTTGTCTATCATTTTCATGCAGAAATCCCACGAGTCCTGCCCAACTTCCGGGAACGCATAGATTGCGCCTTCAGGAGCGACAAAATCCCAGTCAAGATCATCCATACGCTCGACAAGCAGGTCTCTTCTCTCCTCGTAGGTCTCTCTCATCTGTTCAACATGTGAGTCATTGTTCAAGGCATCGATCGCTGCGTACTGTGAGATCCTGGGAGGACATGCCGTAGAGGCACGGGAAACTTTCGCATACTCTTCTATATTCTCCGGTTCATCGATTATCCATCCTACTCTCCATCCTGTCATCGCATGATTTTTCGAAGCCGAGCCTATAACAGCTGAATCATCTGCGTGAACTGCTGGCGAGTAATGTTTTTTCCCGTAAACCAGTCTGTGATAGACCTCATCAGAGACAAGAAAGTATCATTCTCTCCGGCACATTCACCAATCTCTCTGGCCTGATCCTCTGTCAAAACGTATCCTGTCGGATTTCCAGGAGTGTTAACAACCATCATATCAGCTTCAGCGATTTTTTCCCTCGCCTCAGGCCTAAGCTCTCTATCATCGTTCCAGTACTCAACCTGCTCCCATTCATTTCCATTGACCTCGGAAATCATCTTGTAGGGCCCCCAGCACGGATCATTGAACAAGGCCTTATCCCCGCGACCCAATCTCGCGGAAAAAATGGCGAAAAGAGCACCCATACCACCTGTAGTAACCATCACGTTTTCAAGGCCTAAGTCAAGGCCTTCAAATCCTTTTTTCTGTTTCTCCTCATTCAGTACGGCTTCTCTCATCTCTTCAAGGCCTAGCATAGGAGAATAGCCCTGTTTCTCTTCCAGGCCTTCTTTTGTAGCTTCTTTGACGTGTTCAGGCGTGTCAAACGAAGGCTGGCCGATGTCAAACCGGACTATATCATCTATTTTCGCGGCTTTTTCTGATATTTTCCTGATCGACAGGTTGATGTTTTCGATTCTTTCTCTCATGAACCTTTCACCTTATTCAGGCCTCTCGGCCTCTGCGTATTCTCCCAGGTTCTGGACCTCTCCATACGTTTCCAGGGCGGTTATGGCTTTCTGAAGCTGTTCTCCAGAGGCCTGGGCCTCGACGTAGAAGTAGTACTCTCCAAGTTTTTCCTTGGTAGGCCTTGACTGGATGTGGCTTAAGTTGATCTCATGTCCGGCGAAACATGAAAGCATTGCGTGAAGCAGGCCAGGCCGGTCTTCTCCTGGCTCCAGGATAATTGAGGCCTTCTCTCGCATCTCTGGCTCTCCGTTCAGCACGAGGAAACGGGTAACATTCACGTCCCTGTCCTGTACAGATTTACCCAGGATGTTCTTTCCGTTGATCTCCGCTGCTATCTCCGAAGCTAAAGCTGCTTCTCCATCTTCAAGATCTTCAACGGCTTCAGCTGTGGAGTTAGCTTCTTCTGTTTCCCAGCTGTTTTCTTCTATTATATCCCGGCACTGTGCTAGGGCCTGAGGATGTGATTTCACTTTTTCAACTTCTTCAATATCTTCTTCATCTGAGATCAGGGCGTGCTGGATCGGTAAAACTACTTCGCCGGAGATCCTTTCTTCTTTTTCTCTCAAAAGATCTATAGTATCTGTAACACCTCCACCCAGCGAGTTTTCGATCGGTACAAGTTTGGCTTCAGTATCTGATTCGAATACTTCTCTTATGGTAGAACAAAATTCTGGTTCAAGGCCTTCAAAGTATTTTTCCGCTGCCTGATGTGTATAAGTTCCTTCAGGCCCCAGAAGCGCTACTTTCAATATTTACACCTCCCGGTTCTTTTTACAGAAGTAACGCTGAGCTGGACTGTTCTGTTCCTTTTCGTTCATAGATAGATTTAGGCGAGGCGAATAATTTAACGCTTTTCTGAAAAACTTTCAGGCTGTTTAACCACTGATTCTAGAACAGGCCGTCTTCGTCGACCGATTCAAGGCCTTGGTTGGTGATCTTGAAACGTGTGTTCCTGCCTTCAGGCATGGAGCGGTGTTTGGAGATTTCAAGCTTCCTGACATTTTTGTCCTTGTTGGATAGTTTGATGAGGCATTTAGACCAGTATTTTGGTACGTCTCTGCCTACGAGTTCAAGGCCTTCCTCGTCGAAGCTTGTGTATACCTGGTTGGTGACGATGACCGGGATGCTGTGTTTGCGGGCGATGTTTGAGAGATCTGAGAACTGCTGTGAGAGTTCGTTGTTGATCTCGGATGCGTTGTCGCCGTTGACCTTCAACCTGTATAGTGAGACTGCGGAGTCCACTATCACAAGTTCGATGTTTTCCTCTTCGACAAAATTTTCAAGCGATGAGATGACTTCTGTCTGTTCCTCAAAGTCGTACGGTTCCTTTATCATCAGGTTATCCAGTGCTTTTTCGTCAGCAATCTGCAGAAATCTTTCAGGGGAGAAACCTGCCTCTGTATCCACATATGCTACTTTGTGGCCTTCGCTCGTTACCTGCGCGGCGAGCTGGATAGCGAAATTGGTCTTACCTGAACCGGATTCTCCGTAGACGTTTGTGATTATACCTTTCTCTACTCCTCCTCTGAGAAGCTCATCGATCGACTCACAAGAAGTCGAAAGCCTTTCTACCTCCACATGGAAATTTTATCGTGAAAACCTTATATCCTACTTGGCAGCGTTTACCAGAAGCGATTTTATCAGCGCCTCCAGGAACTGTCAACACGTTTTCGAGCATTTGAATTTTTTACTGACATGAATAAAAAAGTTATAAAGTTTCAGAGATAACCTGTGACCATATGACCAGGGAATCGGCTGCGGCCCTTCTGACCTACAGAACGAAGAAGGAGAACTTCGAATCCGTCTACGAGCGGAACAAGTTCTACAGAGGCCTTTTCGGCTACACGCAGACCGTCAAACGTAACGGGAAGCACTACGAATACGAGAAAGATGGATTGATGGATGAGATACCTCACCTCAGGATTGATGACAGTGTCTTCATCGTTGCAAAAGAGGCTGCCGACGAAGTTGTATCTTATTTCAACGAGTGGGGAGAGAAAGTTTCTTTCCACCGATTCAAGGTCGTTATCGATGAAAAAGACATACTAGACGAAATTTATCCAGGTGAAGAACAAGATGACAGATGAAGAAGACAGTTCCAAACGGTTGAGGGTTGGAGAAGTTCCTCCAAACGCTCAGCAGGATGTTGGCAAAGGCATAGTTAGAATTGACAGCAAAATCATGGAAAAACTCCAGGTAAGAGAGGGAGATGCAGTAAGCCTAGAAGGCAGTAGAGAAACAGTAGGCCGTGTAGCCAGGAGCTATCCTGCGGATAAAGGCCTTGGAATCGCAAGGATGGACGGCTACATGCGTAAAAACGCAGGCACATCCCTGGGAGAGCATGTAGAAGTTGAGAAAGTTGACCTCAAGGCTGCTGAACAGATCACACTTGCCCCGGCAGAAGAAGGAGTCATGATGCAGGTAAAAGACCCTAATATCTTCAAGAGAGGCCTTGTAGGAAGGCCTGTACTTGAGGGAGATATTGTTGTCCCTGAGAGCGGGAAGGATAACGCTCGTTCTCTGTTTGATGACATGTTTGACGGTATGGGAGATAATTTCAGGTTCAGCTTCGGTGAGACAAAGCTAGCTGTTGTTTCTACAGATCCGTCAGGCCCTGTGAAGATCACTCAGGAGACTGAGATCAAGGTCCGGGAACAGGCTGTTTCCGAGCCTGGAGAGGACTCTGTACAGGTTCCGGAAGTTACCTATGAGGATATTGGAGGCCTTGATGAGGAAGTTCAGAAGGTTCGTGAGATGATCGAGCTTCCTCTGAAGCATCCTGAGGTTTTCCAGCAGCTTGGTATTGACGCACCTTCTGGAGTTTTACTTCAGGGTCCGCCGGGGACCGGTAAAACTTTGCTGGCGAAGGCTGTTGCTAATGAAGCGGATGCACAGTTCCTCTCCATTGACGGGCCTGAAATCATGTCCAAGTACTATGGAGAGTCTGAAAAACAGTTGAGAGAGAAGTTCGATGAGGCCCGTGAAGGAGAACCTGCTATCATCTTCATCGATGAGATCGATGCCATCGCACCGAAGAGAGGTGACGCAGGCGGAGAAGTAGAAAGACGGGTCGTCGCAACCCTCCTCTCCGAGATGGACGGCCTTGAAAGCAGGGAAAACGTTATAGTCATCGCTGCTACAAACCGTTCAGAAGCTATTGACCCTGCTCTCAGAAGAGGAGGACGGTTCGACAGGGAAATAGAGATCGGAGTGCCGAACAGAGGAGGTAGAAAAGAGATTCTCCAGATCCATACAAGGAATATGCCCCTGGAAGAAGACGTAGATCTCGATGAGATCGCAGAAAAGACCCACGGCTATGTAGGAGCCGACCTCGAGGCCTTATGTAAAGAAGCTGCGATGTCCGTGCTGAGAGAGGTGATACCTGAGATCGATATGGACGAAGAAATACCTTCTGAGGTGCTTGAACAGCTTGTAGTTGGCAGAGCTGCAATGATAGATGGCATGAGAAACGTAGAGCCAAGCCAGATGAGAGAAGTTATGGTAGAGGTCCCAGAAGTCTCCTGGGAAGACATAGGAGGCCTGAACGATACAAAAGACCGTTTGAAGGAGATGGTAGAATGGCCTCAGAAGTATCCGGACAGGTTTGAGAAGATGGGTATCGAAGTGCCTAAAGGAATCCTGATGTACGGCATGCCCGGTACAGGAAAAACTCTCCTGGCCAAAGCAGTGGCAAACGAGGCGAACGCAAACTTCATCTCCATCAAAGGCCCTGAAGTCTTCTCCAAGTACGTCGGGGAATCCGAGGAAGCCGTGCGAGAGATCTTCAAGAAGGCTCGTCAGGTAGCACCGTGCATCCTGTTCATCGATGAGATAGACTCAATTGCACCACGAAGAGGAGGAAGAAGCAGCGATTCAGGAGTAGGAGACCGCGTGGTCAACCAGCTGTTGACAGAGCTGGATGGAATAGAGAGTCTTGAAGGAGTCACAGTCATCGCTGCAACCAACAGGCCTGACATGATCGATCCAGCGATAATGAGGCCTGGAAGAGTTGACAGGAACGTAGAAGTCGAGATCCCTGATGAAGAAGGCAGGAGAAAAATTTTCGAGGTCCATACACGAGACATGCCTGTCGGTGACGATGTAGACCTCGATGAGTTAGGAGAAATGACCGAGGGATACGTCGGTTCAGATATAGAGTCTGCCTGTAGAGAGGCAGGGATGAACGCGTTGAGAAGCGACATCGATTCAGGGGAGGCAACCATGGAGGAATTTGAGGAGGCTATCGCCGATGTAAGGCCTACGGCTACTTCAGACAACCTTGAGCAGTACAGGGCGATGACTCAGAAGATGAACGAGATGGAGACTGACGAAGACGACACACCTGATTATTACGCCTAGAGGCCTTTTAGACGGGGGATACTCCCTCGTAACCCTTCTATTTATTAACAGTTCTGCGGTCAATTATGTTTATGTCGGATAATTATACTTGTGATAACTGCGGTGAGGAGTTTGACTCCGAGAGAGGCCTTCATATTCACGTAGGTCAGGTCCACGAGGATGATGAAAAACAGGAAAGTACTACTGAAAGCGAAGAAGTTGAAGAGGCCAGCGAGGGATCAGACAGAGATTTCCCTATAGATGAGAGACGTCTGCAGATACCGGTAGAGCTGGCACTGTTCAGTGTTTTCGTTCTCGGTGTAGCAGTAGGTCTTTCTACAGGCCTTCTTGCTGCAGGTTCAGGACTGAGTCTGGATGCCCCGGGTGCGATTAACGGGGACAGTGGAGATTCCGGTCCTTCGGGAGATGGAAGTAATTCCGGTTCTTCTGAGACTGTTGACCTGTCGAATCTTGAGACCGAGGGCGAGCCTGTCCTGGGAGAGGAAGATGCTCCTGTAACTATGGTAGTCTATGAGGATTTCCAGTGTCCTTACTGCCAAAGGTTTGAGACAGGTGCTATGGCTAAAGTTAATGCAGAATACGTTGAGAGCGGACAGGTCAAAGTTATCTGGAAGGATTTCCCACTCCCGTCACTGGGACATGACTGGGCGGAGCCTTCGGCAGAGACCATGGAATGTGTCTACAGACAGGATAACGATGCGTTCTGGAATGTGAAGGAGTTGATCTTCCAGAACCAGGATTCGATCAGCACTGACAACGTCCGGGACCGGATAATTTCCTGGGCATCAGATGAAGGAGTAAGCGAAGACGCAGTCAGAACCTGCCTTGAGAACGAAAGCCCTATGGATGAAGTCAACGCAGATAAAACAGAAGGAAGAAACTTCGATACAGTTGTACAGACCCCACAGGGCGCAAGCCAGTTCATAAGCGGAACACCTAGCTCCGTCATCTACGGAGAAGGAGATGAAACAGGCGAACCTCTAGTCGGCGCACAGCCGTTCAGCGCAGTTCAAAGCGTCATAGAATCCAAACTCAACAGCTGACATGACCAAAACAAAATTCAGGAAGGCAGTCGAAGCATCAGTAAACGGGAGACAGATCCTCCTGACCTTCTTCGGCTCCTTCCTCGCATATTCCATCCTGGCCTATTTCTCACTACCGACCTATTCCTCACAGCTCCTTTCCAGAAGCTGGACCTACTTCCCAGAAATCATAAGACTGGCAACACTCGGAATAATAGACACCACAGGACTAATAGGCCTCGGACTGACAATAACTTACTCCATAATAACGGGCATAACAGTGACAAACACATACCTCAGCCTGAAAACAAAAAAATTCTCTGGAATACTGAACCTTGGAGGATTCCTGCCAGGCCTCCTTGTAACAGGATGCGCCAGCTGCGGACTAGGCCTATTAGCAGCCTTCGGATTCACAGGAGCCCTCGCAGCTCTGCCTTTCGACGGAAACCTGATCAAACTCGGAGGCATAGCAATAATGGCAGGCCTTCTACACAGATCAGGAGACCCGAACGTCTGCGCTAATCCGAACGCGTAGTAACTATATTCTCGCCATCATCTACGCCGACAAGAACTGTATGCTCTGCCTGAGTAACGATACCTTTATCGACCTCTCTCAGAATCGGATATGACTTCACAGCTCCGGACTGAACCAGTTTTTTCAAAGCCATCTTATCCCGGCCTGAAAAACTGTCAAACCAACGCGGTGAGAACGGAAGGCCTTCAAAACCTTTAACCTGCTTCAGAAGCTTTCTCTCAGCTCTTCCACGGACGTTTCCGCCCTGTCCAAGATAGATATTCCCTTCTTTTCCCTCCTTGATTTTTCCACTTCCCTTGGTCAGGAAAGGCTCGATGGCAATAGCATCTCCTTTCTCGAAAACATGGTTAGACGCGTTCCTGTTGTTCGGAATAGAAACACCTGCGTGCTGGGTATAATGACCCAAGTAATGTCCTGTAAGATTCCTGACAACGTTGTACTCGTCCGGAATCTGGTTCTGCACGAATGTACCGAACTCTCCAACAGTTTTACCGGGCTTGACAAACTCCAGGGCCTTCTCCAAGATTTCACGATTGGTCTCGATCATCTTCTGATGCTTTCCTGAAGGATTTACTGTGAGAGCAGTGTCCGCAATATAGCCATCGCAGTGAGCACCAATATCGATCTTCAGCACTTCATCCTCTCCTATTACACGTTCAGTACCGGTCCCCGGCGAGTAATGTGCTGCCTCCTCGTCAGCGGAAAGGTTGACAGGAAAAGCCGGTTCAAGGCCTTCATTTCTGATAAGATCCTCTACGGTATCAGCGATCTCTCTGTATTCTGTACCCGGTTCAGCGATTTCCCGGGCCTTTTTCCTGGCCTTCTGGATGACTTTGCCAGATCTGACGTATTTCTGTTTAACTTCTTCTTCCATAGAAAAACTAAGAGAAAGGAAAAGTGAAAAACAGTTCCCCTTGAAAGGCCTTACCTTTCTCTCGCAACACCCGTCTCCCTGGCGGCTTCAGCAACTTCATCAGCTATCTCCATCGCCAGCTCCTTGTCCAGGGTCTCAGGCACTATCTTCTCCTTCTCAGGGTCGATAAAGCTTCTTATAGCTTCAGAAGCAGCTTCCTTCATCTCCTCGTTAATAGTTGAGGCCTTCACATCCAGAGCCCCGCGGAAAACTCCTGGAAAGGCGAGCGAGTTGTTAACCTGATTATTGAAGTCGCTCCTACCTGTAGCAGTAATGAAAGCCCCAGCCTCTCTCGCATCCTCTGGAAGAATCTCAGGATCAGGATTGGCTAATGCAAAAACAGTAGGATCCTCAGCCATGGCTTCGACCATGTCCTCTGAGACAATTCCAGGTGCTGAAAGGCCTATGAAAACGTCAGCGTCTTCCATAGCGTCGGAGAGATCTCCCTGTTCTTTTGAGGCCTGTGTTCTCCCGGCGAGATCTGCCTTGTAGCTGTTTTCATCGTCTGTTCTGAGTATCCCGGAGGAGTCAACCGGCACTATTTCTTCGGCTCCTGCTTCCTGGAGGAAGTTAGCTACTGCTATCCCTGATGCTCCTGCACCGGAGATAGCGATCCTGACACTAGAGAGATCTTTCCCGGCGATTTCTAAAGCGTTTTTGAGTGCTGCGAGGACGACGATAGCTGTGCCGTGCTGGTCATCATGGAAGACAGGTATATCCAGCTTTTTCTTCAAGGCCTCTTCAGCTTTGAAACAGCGCGGAGCCTTGATATCTTCCAGATTGACCGCGCCGTAGGTCGGAGCTTCTCTCTCGACGTGTTCGATTATATCTTCAGCAGAATCTGCGTTTATACAGACTGGAAAACCATTTACTTCGCCGAACTTTTTCATCAGGTTGGCTTTCCCCTCCATCACAGGCATTGAGGCCTCTGGCCCGATATCTCCGAGGCCTAGAACTGCGGAGCCGTCTGATACTACTGCTACAAGGTTTCCCTTGGAAGTGTATTCATAGGCCTTTTTCCTGTCTTTATCGATCTCTCTGCAGGGTTCTGCGACTCCCGGTGTGTATACCAGGTTGAGGTCCTGCCTTGTTCCTATCTCTACTGAGGGTTTTACAGAGATTTTTCCAGGGTTTTTGCTGTGAAGATCCAGTGCTTCATCTCTTTCTACCATGAAAGAGAATTATCCCCAGTTGCCTAAATTCTTACGGAACTTGCTGATCGGAGCTTCGATATCGCCAAACTCATCTTTCCTCTCCCAAATTATGATCTCAGCTGAAAGGAAGATTATCGCCGGGACGATGAACTGGGAAAGCACTAGAGATGCCAGCACCAACGCAGTGAGCAGAATCATGCTGGACCAGATACCCAGGACGGAGTTTTCAAGAAGTTCAAGAGATGAGAAAATCAGCACCAACCCAAGCAATGTTCCGCCCACAGGATAGACAAGACTCATTTCAGGCCCATGGATCACAAAGCTCAGTAAGGCAATGCTTGTTACCCCTGTAAGAGCCATTATGAAAGAGGAAAGGTACAGGCCTCTGTCAAAATTAAGAGCGAACGATCCGTCTCCCAGAACCCTTCTGTAAAGCTCTGTGGCTACAAGGCCGAAAACCAGTGTCTGAAAGCCCATCCCAAGAACCTGAGAACTTACAAGAGGTATAGGCTGAATTATCAGATGTACCAGCGCCAGAAAACCATAGACTGACATAGTTCCCGAGATCAGAAATTGCAATGCAGTTCCCCTCTCCCTGTAGGCAAGAGGTAAAACAGCCACAAACAGAAGCATTATCCCTACCAGGTAATGATCCATAGATGCTCCAAAGGCCTTCATGGTAACGTATCCCAGCATATTGGAGAAAACTCCTGAGACCGGGCCAGACAGCATTTCAGGCATAGCTTTGATCCAATCATTCGGTATCCCAAGCATCAAACCCCACAGAGTGAATACCGCTGATGCCGTCAAAACCTCTTTTCTCTGATCCTTGATGAAGGCCATATCCATAATAAAAGAATGGTTTCAAGCGAAACTTAAATATTTCCTCTAGAACCTACTGCTCCGGTGAAAAGGCCTCCACTTCTCTAAAAACTCCTGAGACCATGACAGACTCTGGAATCTCACCTGAGAAATTAGCTGTAAAAGTATACGGAACCGGCTCCTGAACAACCGTAGGAACTGCTGTACCGTTTTCCGAAGTATCTACGCTTCCAAGCTGGACCTCCAGAAGGCCTTCCTCCTCAGAGTAATTCACAGACTCCAGGACCAGTTCTGAGGCCGAATCAGGCAGTGAAGTATTACCTGAGACCTGTACGGTAAGGTTCCCGGAGTCAAAACTGGTTTCGCCCCGCTGTGCCTCCAGACTATAGTTTTCAAGGCCTGAAGCTTCCTCAGATGGTACAGCCTGGAAGAAAAGCACCAGAGCCGAGATCAAAGTGATCATGTACAGAAAAAGATTTCTCCACTTATTCGCCTGCATCAGGAAAATATTCTGAAACTATCCGTATAAAAATAACGGAAAAGGAGACAGCTGCACTCTCTCAGATACAGTTGAACACAGCAAAAAAGGCCTTGAACAACCCTGAAGCAGGTTCTGATCCGGTGAAGATAAATTTCTTCTCCAACAATACAGAGATATGAACGATGAGGAAAAACCAGGAAAGGAACACTTCAAAGAAAGCAGAAAGCATTTTGAGAAAGGAGGAAAGAAAGTTCTCGAACAAGGCCTCAAACAGGGAAGAAAACAGAGAAAGAAACTTGATTACTACAAGAAAAACCGTTCAAACCTGATTAAAGACTTCTCAAGAAGACTAGGCAATCCCAAGAAGCCTGCCTCGGCAGGCCTCATCGTTTTGCTTCCTGTACTGGCAGTGCTGATTGTAGTTGACTGGCTTTTCCACAAGATAGAGCAGATGCCCGGAGGAGACATATTCAACATCTCCAACATCATCTACATTAACGAGACCGTCAACTACTACCTAAACCAGAGTTTTAAACTGGCCATGTTCCTTATAATCGGCGCACTAATCGTGACAGGAGCAGGAAGGTTCGTGAAAACCCAGAAAGGTTTCAAGGCAGAAAAATGGCTTGACAAGGCCTTCGATAAGATACCTTTCCTCGGAACAGTCTACAACCTTACCAAAGTTACCACAGAGACAGTGCTGGGCGGAGCGGAGGATCTTTCAAAGCCTGTGAAAATCGAGCACGGTCAATTCCGGCTGAATGCTTTCAAGACAGGTAACAGGACCGAGGATGGCCGGGAAATTATTTTTCTACCGACCGCACCGAACATAACCTCAGGCCTTGTGCTTGAACTGGATGAAAGCCAGATAGAGGAGACAGACGAATCCGCAGAACAGGCCCTTACCAGAATCCTCAGTGCCGGTTTCGGGGCCGAAAACAGGGAGAAGGAAGAAACCTCTGGAGAAACAGAGAAAAAAGAAAATGACCGAAATGAACAGGATTAAACAGCCCAAACCTGTTTTCAGATCTTCTGAGGCCCTGGATAACCTGTTTTTTAACGACCGTTTACATATCTGTTTTAAAACCGTTAGGAGGCTTTTGTTTTTGTATGAAATTTAGTGGAAAAGTTCTGGCATTTATCTTACTCGCTGTCCTGATGGCTGCTTCGGCTTCGGCCCAGCAGAGTCAGAACTCGAGTTCAGTTGGTCCAGGCCTGATACCGGGAGATTTTTTCTATCCTGTTGAGAGCTTCGTTGAAGATCTTGAGGCCTCTATGGCCGGTTTTGTGGGCGGTGAGGATTTCAAGGCGAAGGCTGTGGCAAACAACGCTGAGGAAAAGCTTGCGGAGGCCGAGGAACTGGCTGAGAGGAACAGATCGGAGAAGGCAGCGGAGATGACACAGAAATACTCGGAAGAGATCAACAGATCCCGAGAGCTAGCGGAGAAAAACGGAAACAAAAATCTCTCCAGCAAGATAGGAAATATCTCCGAGAAAAACGTTGAGAAACTGGAAAAAATAAAGAGAAAAGTCCCTGAACAGGCAAAAGACAGGGTAAATAAAGCTATTAACAAGTCAAGGCAGAAAGGAAGGCCTCAAAGCCTTAAAGAGCCTGAAAACAGGAAAAACCCTGGTAAAGATTCGGAGAATCCTCTGAAGAATGAAAGTATACCTGGAAAAGGATCCGAAGGCGAATCACAGGATCAAGAACTGGATAATCTCACGGAAAAAGGAAACAGGTCAGGTACAGGAGATAATTTAAACGAGAGCCTGGATGTAAGGCCTTCAGAAGAGAATAAATCTGCAAGACCTGATGTTCCCGGGAGAAATCTCGATAACAGTTCTGGAGGCAGTGACGGTTCTGAAAACGAGGAGGGAAGTGAAAATCCTTTAGATGAAGCCGGGAAAGGCCTTTTGTAGTCTGGGCCGTAATTATTCTTCAGGTTAAACAGATATGGCAGTACCTTTTCCTGAGGCAGAGTTTGAGATACTGATCTATATGATGCTGGGTGCTTTCATCGCGTTGACCGCTGCTTCAGGCCTTTACATCTGGAAGCTTCAGAAGTTTCTTGACGAAGAGTATTACGGGGAGAAAGACGAAGAAGATAAGCAACTGGAGACAGATAATATAGGCCTTTCACGGAGAGGTGAGGAAGTCCTGGATGTTGTCCTGGAGGAAGGTATGCTTCAGAGTGAGCTGCCCGATGAGTTAGGTGTTTCCAAGGCTACTGTGAGTAATGCTGTTTCTGAACTGTTTGATAGAAATCTTGTTATCAAGAAGAAAAAGGCAAATACCTATCTGATTGAGGCGAACCGGGAGGAGTTGAAGAAACAGCAACGGTGAACCTATCTGAACAGTTACTGACTCCAGTTAAACGCTATTGAACGGTTTTTCAACGTGTTTTAACGCTTGTTTCTGGATATTCCTCTTAAGGGTAGATGATGTATTTGTGGTTGGTGAAAACGAGATGAAATTAGATGACAAGTTTACGGCAGTTTCCCTGGTAGCAGTTATGCTACTGGGCCTTGCAGCTCCTGCAGCTGCACAGGACAACGCGAGCGCAGATCTCGGGGCTAATGCAGAGGCCTCGGCAGATACGGGCATTATGGCCGCACTGGAAAATATCCAGGAACAGCTGGCTGATATCCAGGACAGGCTTACCAGCCTCGAGAACAAGGTTAACAGTATAGAGGCCAGTGTTTCAGCTGAAGCTGAAGCAGACTCCAGCTCTCAGGCACAGGGACCTCCTGAAGACACCGGTAACAGTAGTAATGGAGCGGGAGCAGAAGTTTCAGCAGAAGCTCAGGAAGGCGACCAGGGAGGAATCTTCGAAGCAATCGGTAACTTCCTCTCAGGTAACAGCGACGATCAGGCAAAAGACGAAGCGAAAAACTCCGGAGACGCAGAAAATGAAGAGACAGAAGGAGAAGCTGAAGCAAAAGGAAAGATCCAGATCAGCGTCGCCGAAGAACTAGAGGCAGAGAACGAAGCCACACTGAAAGCAACAAGTAACGGAGACGCAGTCGCCAACGCATCTGTAACAGTAAACGGACAGAAAGTAGGAACAACTGACACAGAAGGCCAGATCACCGTTAACGTATCTAAAAGAGACGAATTCGAGGTAGAAATGGAAAAAGGAGAGCTCGAAGGAGAACTCGAGGCAAAAATTGAAGCAGAAACACAGGGAAACAACGAATCTGAAGAAGAAAACAACACAGAAGCCCAGGCAGAAGCCTCAGCAAACGCAGACATCAACTTCAACTAGAAAAAAGGCCTAGATCCCAGAGGCCTTCTCTTTTTACTTTCTTTTTCTTTAAAAATCCTCTAATCTTTGCTCAATTCTATCCTCTATATCCTCGAAGTAACTGACTTCACTACAAATTTTTATGAAATAGAAACAGAAAAGTTCCAAAGGTACTGTAACTACTATGGATGCGATTATAAACACTATACCATAAAAACTGAAAATTTGTGCTTTCATTCCGAAGAACTTAATTAATTGAGTATAAATGAAGGCCAAGACGAAACCGCTGGAAAATGTCAGGGAGAATTTTTGCAATTTACCCCATTTCTTGAAACTCTCATCTCTACCTAAAACATGTAATGATACTGTCAGCGGTAAGTATCCCAAAACCAGCAGGTAAACTGCTTCGAGCGGTATTTCTGGGGCAAAATTTTTGAGCGGTTCAGGAATCATTCTACTCCGAAGATGCCAGCTATTACGACGAATACCCCCAAAATCACAAGCAATGGAGGCATCCATGATATACTTGCTATAGATGATCCTGCAGACGCAATTTCAATCATCCTCTGTAGAATCAATCCGCCAAAAATTGCCCCAATACCGCCCCCAATGGCTTCCTGATTCATATCTTAATATCGCCCTCCAAACTTAAATTATTCCTCGAATTCCATCTCTATATCGGCTACGTAGGCCTCTTTTTCTTTCAGGATGAGTGGGTTGATATCTATGGCCTGTATCTCTTCATGGTTCATCGCAAGTTCCCCAAGCCTTATGATAGCGTCTTTTACTGTTTCCAGACTGTATTTTTCGCCTCTTACGCCTTCAAAAAGATCTGAGGATTCAAGTTCCTCTATCATCTGGTCTGCTTCCTGGTCAGAGATCGGTGCGATGCCGAAGGAGACATCGTGTAATGCCTCTATGTAGATACCGCCGAGACCTACCATTATCATCGGGCCGAACTGAGGATCTCGCTTCATACCGAGTGCTACTTCGAGGCCTTCCATCTGCTCCTGTACAAGAACACCGTTGATCTCGCTTCCAGGCCTGTGATCGTAAATGTCTTCGACTATCTTGTCAAAGGCCTCTTTCGCTTCTTTCCTGCTTTCTATCCCGGTCTTGACCCCGCCGATATCAGTCTTGTGCTGTACGTCAGGACTTCTGATCTTCATAACGGCAGGATATCCGACCTCTTGCACGGCTTCTGCAGTTGGATTAGGTGCTTCAGCTATTTTTGTCAGAGGAAATTTAAACCCGTAAGCTCTTAGAAGTTTCTCGTAGTCTTCATAACCTGATGGATCTTCCAGGGCTTTTTCTGCCTTTTCCTCATCATATCCATATTTACTGTAGTCCCTGAACTCTTCCCTGAACTTTCTGTACTCTTTCATCTCCTTCAAGGCCTTGACAGCGTCCTTAGGATCTTCAAAGTCCGGTATATCATTTTTCTCCAGAATATCTATGCCTTTCTGAACATCTTTTTCTCCCATAAAACATGACATGACAGACTTTTCAGTGCTTTCTGAGGCCTTTACTACTGTTTTCGCTGTCTTCTTGATTTCTGTATTTGCCTGAGGAGTCAGTATTACTATTACAGAGTCAACTCTTTCATCATCTATCACTGCATCGAGAGCTTCCCTGTAGCGGTCATGTCCGGCGTCACCTATAACATCAAGAGGATTAGTCTTTCCTGATTCATCTGGCATCGATTCCTCCAGCTTTCTGGAGGTTTCAGATGTGAAACTAGCAAGTTCAAGGCCTCTCTCCGATATCTCGTCTGCCGTGATAACTCCTGCTCCTCCTCCGTTCGTTACTACCGCAACATTCTCTCCCTGTGGAAGCGGCTGATAGGCAAAAGCTCTTCCGTAGTCGAGAAGCTCTCTGTTCGATTCTGCTTCGATTATACCGCATTTCCTGAAAGCAGCTTGGTAGGCCTGATAGCTCCCTGCGATAGAACCTGTATGAGAGGAAGCTGCCGTACCTCCCTGTTCTGTCCTGCCTGACTTAACCATTATTATCGGAGTTTCTCTGGAAGTATGCTCTGCCTCCCTCAGGAACTCTCTTCCGTCATCTATCCCTTCAGTGTATGAAAGTATGGCCTCAGTACCGTCTTCCCTCCATTTCTTCAGTAGATCGATCTCATCTATCATCGATTTATTGCCGAGAGACACAAAATTTCTGAATCCAATGTTTTCAGCCTTGGCATAATCCAGAATAGCGGTACAGAAAGCCCCGGACTGAGACATGAAAGAGATATCGCCTTCACCCGGCATCTTAGAAGCGAAAGACGCGTTCATCCCGTTTTCAGTATTGATAAGGCCTAAAACGTTCGGCCCAAGTAGCTTTATACCGTTTTCCTCTGCCTTTTCCAGTACCTCCTGTTCAAGGCCCTGATCTCCAATCTCTGAGAAACCTGCAGAAATTACGATCGCTGATCTGACTTTTTTCTCGCCACACTGATCTATTATACCCGGAACTATCTCTGCAGGAACAGCTATAACTGCAAGCTCTGTTCCACGCGGTATCTCATCGTAGGCCTTTTCCCCGTGTACTTTTTCGGCGTTCGGATTGACTGGCACCACCTCTCCGTCAAAGCTGTGGACAAGATTGTCGAATATTTCATGACCGGTCTTTCCCTCCTCTCTGGAGGCTCCGACGACCGCTACAGTCTCCGGGTTGAAGAGTTTATCAAGCATAAGTCAGATTTCTTTTTCCCTGAATTAATAGGTTAAGGCCTGTTCTCTGTTCACTCCTGGGTCGCAAACGATTTTTTATATACGAGTCGAGGCCTTTCGTCTATTATAATGGTTCGAAAAGAGGTAAATACAGCGACAGTAGAGAAGATCGAAATTCTGGATACTGAAGACGAGGACAAGGATCACGGCATCAGTGACGAAGAATTTCGGGAACTTTACAGGCAGATTATGCTGGCGAGAAAATTTGATGAAAGAGCTTTCTCACTTCAGAGAAGAGGTGAGATATCGACTTACGCACCTCATAAAGGCCAGGAAGCTGTTCAGATCGGTGCTGTCTTCGCGATGAACGATGAGGACTGGATGGTTCCAAGTTTCAGGGAAACAGCAGCTTATATAGCAAGAGGAGCACCTCTGGACAAGATCTACCAGAGATGGATGGGAGATGCTAACGGCCAGAAAGGCCTTGAAAACGACCTCCCTGTCGCAATACCTGTAGGAACCCAGAATCTTCATGCCGCGGGAATAGGAATGGCCATGGAGAAGCAGGGGGAGGAAAACGCCGTAGTTTCGTTTACAGGAGACGGAAGCACCTCTCAGGGAGATTTCCATGAATCACTGAACTTCTCAGGTGTCTTCTCAGGTCATAACGTATTTATCGTACAGAACAACCAGTACGCGATCTCGATGCCTATCGAAAGGCAGACCAAATCAGAAACTCTGGCTCAGAAGGCAGTAGCACACGGAATCGATGGAATACAGGTCGATGGAAACGATATAATCGCAGTGATCAAAGGAGTAAGAGAAGCTCTGGAGAAGGCAGGAGACGGCGACCCAGTGCTTCTTGAGGCCTTAACATACAGGCTTGAAGACCATACAACCTCAGATGACTCGACACGTTACAGAGATGAGGAAGAAGTAGAGAAATGGAAGGAAAAAGACCCTATGAAGCGTTTCAGAGAATACCTGAAAGAAAACGATATCTGGAACGATGAACTAGAGGAATTTGAGGAAGAAGCGGAAGAGAAGATAAAGAAGGCCTCAAACGAGGCGATAGAAGCCGATGATCCTGAGATGGAAGAGATGTTCGATTATGTGTACAAGAATATGCCGAAAATGCTGAAAAAGGAGAAAAAACAGTTCCAGAACTTCTACGGAGGCGAAAAATAATGCCAGAAGAAATGAATATTGTCGAAGCAGTCAATGCAGCTCTGGAAGACGAGCTTGAAAACGATGGAGACGTTGTGGTCTACGGAGAGGACGTCGGAGAGGATGGAGGAGTATTCCGGGCCTCGGAAGGCCTTCAGGATGAATTCGGTCGTGAAAGAGTTTTCTCCAGTCCTCTCGCGGAATCCGGTATCGTGGGAACCGGCATAGGCATGGCTCTGAAAGGTATGAGGCCTGTACCGGAGATCCAGTTCTCGGGGTTCTCTTACCTGGCTTTCCACCAGATCAAGGAACATGCTGCTCGTTTCAGGATTAGATCTCGTGGAGACCTCGAAGTTCCTATGACAATCAGAGCACCTTATGGAGGAGGGATCTCGGCACTAGAGCATCACCAGGAGTCTCCTGAATCGTTCTTTGCGCATGCTGAAGGCCTTCACGTCGTTATACCAAGTACTCCACAGGATACTTACTCTCTCCTCAGGAAGTCGATCCAGCTGGACGATCCTGTAGTCTTCCTGGAGCCGAAAAAGACTTACAGAGCCTTCAAGGAAGAAGTCGATAGAGAGAAAAAAGTAGAACTGGAGAAAGCAAGAACTGTACAGGAAGGAGAAGACGCAACCCTGATCACGTGGGGTGCAATGGTTCCAGTAGCAGAGGAAGCTGCAGAAAAGATAGATGCGGATATAGAAATCGTTGATCCGAGAACTATCTACCCTACTGACTTTGAGACAATAATAGACTCTGTAAAAAAGACAGGACGGGCGATGATACTTCACGAGGCCCCTAAAACTTCAGGTTTCGGAGCTGAGATCGCCTCAAGGATAAACGAGGAAGCGATCCTGAACCTGGAAGCACCTGTTAAACGAGTTACAGGGCCTGATGTACCTTATCCGCTCTACACCCTGGAGGATTACTACATGCCAAACGCAGAAAGAGCTTTAGAAGGCCTTGAAGAACTTCTGGAGTTTTAACAAGATGAGTCTAGAGTTCGAATTTCCAGACACCGGTGAAGGAGTCACTGAGGGAAAATTCCTAGACTGGAAGATAGAAGAAGGCGACAAAGTCGAAGAAGACCAGGTAATAGCCGAAGCAGAAACCGATAAAGCAGTAGTGGAGATCCCAGCACCGGCAGACGGCGTCGTGAAAAATTTCAAGGCCTCACCGGGAGACAGAGTTGAAGTCGGCCAGGTAATACTCGAAATGGAGACAGAGGAAAACATAGAAGAAGGCCCTGAAGAAGAAATTGGGGAAGGGGAAGAGGAAACTCCAGAGAATTCAAAGGCCTCGTCTACAGATTTCAGTTCTTCAACCTCTGGAGATGTTCTGGCACTGCCTAAGGTCCGGAAGCTTGCCGAGGAAAAAGGAATAGAACTTGGAGATATCAAGACAGGCGAAAGGATAACAGAGGAAGAATTAATCGAATACGCGGAAAAAGGAAAATCTGAGGCCTCGGAAGAGATTTTTGACGGCAGTTCAAAGGTTCCAGGCGAAAGCAGGGGGTTGAATGCCTCTCCTTCTGTCAGAAGACTGGCACGGGAGAAAGGCCTCGATATTTCAGAGATAGATGGTTCCGGACGTGGCGGCGAAGTCCTGAGAAACGATGTTCTGGAGGCTGCAAAGGACGAGAGTTCTGGAAATGAAAGGCCTTCATCGGAGACTCATTCAGTGGAGACTGGAGAAGGCGAGGTTGAACGTGTAGAGATGAACCAGGTCAAAAAGATGACTGGTTCGAAGATGGAGAAGGCAAGGTTTACAGCACCGCATGTTACCCATATGGATACTGCAGATGTCACGAAGCTCGTCAAGCTGCGGGAGAGCGTAAAGGATGATATTAGCGAGCATCTGACGTATCTTCCTTTCATCATGAAGGCCTGTTACGTTGCCATGAAAGATCATCCGGATCTGAACGCGGAGCTTGATGAGGAAAAAGATGAAATTGTCAGGAAGAAGTACTACGACTTCAATATAGCTGTCGATACTGATAGAGGCCTTCTTGTGCCGAAGATCGAAGAGGTTGATGAGAAGAACCTGGTTGAACTGGCTTCCGGTATCTCGGATCTTGTGGATAAGGCCCAGGGCGGAGATATTTCTCCGGGTGAGATGCAGGGAGGAACGTTCTCGATTACGAATATCGGTGCGATTGGGGGCGAAGGCTTCACTCCAATAATTAATTATCCGCAGGTAGCGATCCTGGGGGTTGGAAAGATTCAGGAAACTCCTGAAGTTGTCGATGGAGAAATCCAGGTGAGAAATACCTTGAAACTCTCACTTAGCTACGATCACAGAGTCATAGACGGCGCAGAAGCTGCTCGCTTTATGAACAATGTAATTGAAAATCTTGAGGAGCCTGAAGAGATGCTTATGGAGATTTAAATGGTAGTAGGCGATATTACCACCGGAGCAGATCTTGTAGTCATCGGAGCAGGCCCTGGAGGCTATACTGCAGCCATCAGAGGAGCGCAGAAAGGTCTTGACGTCGTTCTTGTAGAGAAAGAGCGGGTTGGCGGAGTCTGTCTGAACCATGGCTGTATACCGGCAAAGGCCTTGATCCACGCAGCAGGTTTCCAGAAAGATATTGAGCACTGGAACGACATAGGGATACATACAGAGTGCAAAGAGATTGATTTCCAGGAGATCCAGGAGTGGAAGAATTCAGCCATTGAACGTCTTGACAATGGCATCCTGAATATACTGGATCATCACGGAGTTGAGTACATGGAGGGTGAGGCCCGTTTCCTTGATTCCAACACTGTCCGAGTTGAAGAGGAACATAACGCCGAGAACGTGGAGTTTGACAGAGCAATTATTGCCACAGGTTCAAGGCCTGTAGAGATTCCAGGCCTCGAGTTCGATAAGGATGGTGTTATCTCTTCTCGTGAAATTCTGGATCTTGAAGAGGTTCCCGACGAGATAGTGGTCGTCGGAGGCGGTTATATCGGCATGGAGGCCGTTACAAAGTTCTGTAAGTTCGGAGCGACTGTGAAGGTCGTTGAGGCACGTGATCGTGTCCTTGGAATGTTTGAAGAAGAGATTGTAGACTCCATTCAGGAGACGAGTGACATGTACGATGATGAAATCTATACTAACGCGATGGCGGAAAACGTTGAGTATACTGACGATGGAAGACCTGTCCTTGTAGCTGACCAGGAAGGAGAGGAGCTGAAACTTGAAGGAGACTATATCCTGGTTGCCGCAGGCCGTGAAACAGAACCTGTCCTCGAAAACCTGAGCCTGGAAAACACTGATGTCGAGGTAAACGATGAAGGATTCGTTGAGACAGATGAGCATATGAAGACAACGGATGAAAGCATCTTCTGCATAGGAGACTCTTCCGGAGAGCCTCTTCTGGCTCACAAGGCCTACCGCCAGGGAAAGGTTGCTGCGGAGGTCGCTGCAGGGAAACCTGCTGCTTTCGATAACCAGTACATCCCTGCTGTAATGTATACGGATCCTGAAGTTGCTTCTGTAGGCCTTAGCGAGACAGAGGCTCGTAGGGAGTACGACGATCCTATGATCGGCAGGTTTCCTATGTCCGCTTCAGGCCGAGCTCTCTCAATTGACAAGGATTCAGGTTTTGTAAAGGTTATCGCAGATTCTGAAGAGAAACTTCTCGGAGCCCAGATAGTCGGTGCAAGGGCCTCTGACATGATTGCAGAGGCTACACTGGCTCTGGAGATGAACGCGTACCTGGATGATATCGCTAACACGATTCATGCACATCCGACATTCCCTGAGGCACTAGCTGATGCTGCCGAGGCCGCCAAGGACGAGTCAATACATTCTTTCTGAGAACCCAAAAAATTGAATACGAAAAATAGAGGCCTTTGAGGCCTTTCTTTATTCTTCTGTTTTTCTTTCCAGGATTACTATTATTCCTGCTCCGAGCAACATCATCAGTAGGCCAACTGTTGCTGCCATCGGCACTACGCTTTCACTTTCGTAGCCGTGTTCGTTGAATGCTGCTGTATGGCCTGGAATGTTTGATACTTTGCCATCTCCTTCTCCTACTGTGAGCTGGGCTTTCATTCCTTTCTGCATGTGCTGTCCGAGTCCGCAGTGGATCATGAGAGATTCGTCCCCGGCTGGAAGGATGAATGTTCCCGTTTCCTCTCCTGGTCCTGTGACTTCGAGCATGAACATTCCCATAGGATATGTTTCCTTGGGAAGTCCGTGCACCATCCACTGATGTCTGACCGAGTCATTGTTGATGAAGTTGACTGTCAGCTTTGTACATGGTTCAAACTGCATCTTTCTGTCGCTGTAGGTGTACATCTTCGAGGGGAACTTATCTGCGTGATCTGTACCTGCCTCTACAGTTATATTGGCTGTGCCTGAAATGCTTTCACATCCAGGAGGCATCTTATCTGTGTTCTGCCCCATGACACTGGCTGAAGCCGGGTTTACCAGAATTGCAAAAACTACCGTGATCAACAAAGCTTTATTTCTCATTAGACTACCACCATTGCGCCTAGAGCTCCAAGAATAAGGCCCATCAATCCTATCAGCACTACCGTAGAGGTCGAGGCCGGCTGGACCTCTATATTCCCATATTTGTCGCTGAGGCCCTGCCACATAGGTATCTTTCCCTCGTAGTACTTCTCAGTGAAGAACTGATCCCAGGACACACCTTTCTGAGGAAGATTCTCCTCCCCCTGATACGACTCGTATGTAAGAAGTGTGACATCTCCTCCCGGAGCTATCCCATCTGTAGTAACTGCCTCCTCCTTATGATTGTGCATAAACCACGCGCCAGGCCCATAAGAGTTCAACCCATCCTCCGTAGAGTTGATCTCCAGATCCACTCTCTGTGCTGCCGATATATCAAAGACATCTCTCTGAATCCGGGCCTCTTCATCTACTTCAACACCGTCATAATGCGTCGCTGTCGGTTTGTGTCCATGAGGATGCAGTGAAAGGCCTTCGCTTCCAGTATTCAGGACTCTCATCTTTGTGGTCTCGTTCTCCTCAACCACCACCTGAGACTCCCTCACTGTATACGGGAAGGATTTACCGTTTAATAGGTAATAATCCGGGTTTCTTTCTGTCACATCGTACTCCTTGTTTACTCCTTCCGCAATAACCCGGGGATCGTTCGATTTCTTTATCTTGTTATGAAGTTCCTTATCGAGGCCTCTGTAAATCATATCGTATTCATTATCATACTCCTGTTCAACGGCTTCTGAAGGGTTTCTGACCTTTCCACCGCCTATGTTAAATGTCTGGACTGTATTGTTGTCCCTTTCCTCTTCTACACTGAACATTCCCTGAAGACCCATCAGTACATGCGTATTCGGCTGAACATGGCAATGGTAAAACATAGAACCAGGCTGTTCAGGCTTGAAAGAATACTCCTGTGTGCCTCCCGGCATCGCCGGTTCACCGTTTACCTGTGGAACACCGTCGTTACCACTTCCATTCACTTCAAAATCGTGGTCAACTCCATGGAAATGGATCGTGTGAGGGAAATAATGCGTATTCTCAAGTTTAATATTCACACGATCACTTTCCTCAGCACGTATAGTGGGAGAAGGAGATCTTACAATACTTGAAGCCGAGGCCCCCTCTGTCGCCATCCCGCGTGTCTTCGGGGCAAAAACCCAGAAACCAGGGCTAATACCTGGAGCAATCTCCTGAGAAATTCCTTCAACAGAACTGCCGGAAGGGCTTCTACCATTGATCTCCTGAACCTCAAGCGTGATATTGATAACATCAGGATCGCCATCTCCATCAAGATCTTCTCCTTTACTCACAGCGTCCTTGGAAAGGCCTAAATCCATAAGATCCATCATAGGAACATTATTAGTACCTTCAGTGACGGCAGCTACAAGCTTAGGGTTATCAGGCATACACTGCTGAGATTCATCAACCTGGACTCCGTAAAAGCTCTGGGCCTGTCTCCAGGAATCATTAACGTTAGGACACTTCTCCTCAGGCACAGGAACCTCGGCATTCTGAGTCGCAGGCGCTTTCTCGAATCCCTGGACGTTCCCACCACCTGTAGAATGAGCAAAAGCCCCTGAGACAAAAAATATTAGACAAGTGAAAACCACCATGAGAGCGGGAAATACTTTCTTCATACCGTTAAAATTTAGATGAGGCTATTAATAAGCTAGTGAAACAGTTGCCGAACTAGCCCCACATCTCTATGAAACCTTCAGACGCTCCACCAAGTATCTGGGACGCGTAACCGTTCAAGGCCTTCCAGGCACTTTCTGAAGGGAAAAGCTTCTTCGATCTTCCCTCTCTCTCCTCTTTTATAACACCGTCTTCTCTCATAACTTTCACGTGAGACGAAACAGTGGACTTGCTGAGATCAAAGTTCTCCACAAGCTCTTTCTGCGAGATACCGCCCTGCATCTGGTAAAGCATAATCCCTCTTACATTATGATTCAGAGCTGCCAGAGGCCTCTCCATCTTCTCTGAAATATCCTGCAGATAGAAACGCCTGTACCCTCTGAAATTTCTCTCCTTCACGTTCAGAGAGCTGATGTGGTGGTTAAGCGTGGTTGAAGAACAACCTAGTTCTCTCTGCACCTGTCTAAAATGTATTCCAGGATTCTGTTCTACAGTTTCAAGTATCTGCTGTCTCATTGTACCGTGCCTCTGTAAAAAAGGCCTAAGATAGCCAGGTTCAGGAGATGAGCGGCCGTCGTAAGCGTCGCACTGTTTACGTGTAAAGAGTTTATCGCTATCAAGGTTTCTTTAAGTGCGAATACCGCGAAAGCCAGTAGTATATACAGGAATTTTTTGTTCTCCTGTTTCTTATAAGCTGTGTAGGATACTGTGAAGAGGCCTGTCGCTGCTACAACAGTTATCATGTGCAGGCCTTTATCGAGTAATGTTCCTTCCAGCATATCTTTTTTCTCTTCCGAGTGATTTATGATATAAATTTCGAACTTTATATCTGGTTTTATGGTTGAATGTGAATTCTGTGAGGAAGAGTTTGAGGATGAGACTGAACTTCATCTTCACTGGGAAGAAAAACATGAAGAGGAACTCAACTCCCATCAAGAAGAAAAAGTAAAGAAAGCCAAAAGAGAAAAAAAGAAGGAAAGGGAGCGGAAGCGGGCAAAGAGGAAAGAGTACAGAAATTATGCTGTGCTAGGTGTAATACTTGTAGCTCTGGTAGGCGGAGGTGCCATGTTAGCTCCACAGCTTACCTCTTCCATGCCTGAAGCACCTGGGAATGTAGGCCCTGCAGGTTCTGCTCACTACCACGCTGATTTCTCTGTAGTTGTTGAGGGCGAGGAAATTGATTTCTCCCGTTCAGAGTACCAGGTGGTGTCATCTAAAGCTCACGTAGAGGGCGGTAACGGAGACGTAGTCCACTCCCATGCTACTGGAGCGCATTTCAGATTCTTCATGAGGACACTTGGCTTTGACTACAACAGCACTTTCCTCCAGACTCCAGGCGACACTTACCGTGAAGGCGAGAACGGAGAAGTAAGGATGTTTGTGAACACTGACGAAGACTGGAGAGAGATCGAACCCACAGATTTCAGGTTCGAGACCGGCGACCAGATCCTGCTCACCTACGGAAACTACACAGAGGAAGAGATCGGCGAACTGCAGTCTCAGGTGACCACGCAGTCTCAATCCATGAGTTAGAAAACTGTATCAGAACGGGTTTATACCCCGTCCATCATTTATTCTTTATATGAAGGAATGCAAATTCTGCGGCGAAAAATTTGAATCAGGAAAAGATCTGCACCTTCACTGGGAAGAAAAACATGAAGACGAACTCAACTCCCACCAAAAAGAAAAAACAAAGAAAGCCAAAAGAGAAAAAGAACAGAAAGAAGAAATAAACAGGTCAAGACGCAGAAATCTTCTTTTGAAAGGCCTTACAGGCGTCACACTGATCATATTCGTGGCTCTTGTCCTACCCCAGGTTATGTCAATGTTCCAGTCCAGTCCTTTTGAACTCTACAGACAGCCTATGCTGGGCGATGAAAACGCTTCTGTGACAGTAGTGGAGTTCGGAGACTACCAGTGTCCTCACTGCAAAACGTTTGACAGCGAGATCAAGCCAAAGCTGAAAAACGAGTACATAGACAGCGGAGATGTAAAGTTCTACTACATCAACCTACCGGTAATAGACGAGACATCAGGCCTTGCCGCCAGAGCCGGAGAATACATCTGGGAGAACGACAGAGACAACTTCTGGGACTTCCACAGTAAACTCTACGGAACAGAAACAAGGTTGAATCAAGGAATTATTGTCAATACAGCTACAGAGACAACCAATCTTACAGCAGAAGAAATCAGGGAAGGCCTCGACAGCCAGAGCACAGCTAACGAGTTACAGGCGGATCAGAGGATCGCCAACGGTAACGGAGTTACGTCCACCCCGACCGTGTACGTGAACGGCCAGCAGGTCGGAAACGACTACCAGAGTATAAAAACTGCGATAGAGAATAACCTGAAAAATGGAAACTAGAAAAATCCAGAACCAGTACAGAGAGAAAGAAGACGAGATAAAAGAAAGAATCAGAGAGTTCAGAGGCCTTGAACAGGCAAGTGAAGAAAGAATTTTCCAGGAACTTGCCTTCGTCATCCTCACATCCCAGACAGAGGCAGAGAAGGCATGGAAAGCAACAGAAAAACTGGATAGAAAAAATCTTCTCATCGAGGGAAGCAGAGAAGAGATCAGAGATATTCTAGAGGGCGAAGACATCAGGTACAGCGAGGACAAGGCCAGCTACATCGTTGAAAACCGCAGTTTCCTGATGCAGCCAACTCTTGATAAGCCTGAGAAAGGCCTGAAGCTCAAAAGACAGATATGGGGAAAAGAACCAGAGAAATCCCGGGAATGGCTGGTGGAAAACATTAAAGGCCTCTCCTGGAAAGGAGCGTCCCATTTCCTGCGTAACGTAGGCAGAGGCAAGGACTTCGCAATCATCTCTGGACATATAATCCGCAAGATGCATCAATTAGGCCTCCTGAAAGAACCTGATTTTCCAGACGGAAGAAAAGAGTACATGGAGTACGAGGAAAAACTCAGAGAGTTCTCCGGGAAAATAGATATCCCTCTGGAGGAACTTGACTTTGTCCTATGGTCAATGGAGACCGGAGAAGTCTTCAAATAGAACACTGGTAAAAAACCTGTACTGTAAGGCCTAGACATTGCTGTAGGTATGGCGAGGCCTGCTGCCGTCTTCAACTTTTTCTTCTGTAGATTCTTTTCCTAGTTTACGAAATCGTACTGGAAATAAGTGAATCTCACGTAAAGATACATGAAGTAGAGCAGAATCAAAAACACTGCTCCTGCTACGGAAAGAACCTTGTTCTCCATCCCTTCAAGCTTCTCCGCAGTAGCCGTCATCCCAGCTTTTCTGGCCGGTTTCGCAAGAATTCTCCCTATATCCTCCTTGAAAAACATGTAAACGACAGGCAATCCAGCAAAAAGGATTTCCATAGGAAGATCCCACAGTACAAGAGGCCTTGGAACAGCATAAGTCGAGATAACCGCTCCAGAACCTATCGCAAGCAACGGATTTGTGATATTGCTTCCTATCAAAGTACCTAGTGAAAGACCTTCACTTCCCTGCCTGAGACCTGTGATAGCTGTTATCATCTCAGGGAACGCAGAGACGACCCCTACTGTTGCGACACCTATCATGGATCCTGAAAGACCTGTCTCAGCTATTGCGACCTCGACCACTCTCAGGAATATATCTGCAGAACCTATCAAAAGCAGCATCATGCCGAGGCCTACTGATAGATCGATTAAAGGCCTTTTCGACGGCTTCATATCCCCCTGTTGAGCCAGCTTTTCGTCTCTAGTTGTGTACTGGTAGTACATGTAAGCCAAAAACAGGGCTACGAGTATCAGGCCGTCAAGTCTTGTTAGCGTACCGGACACATTCAGTGAGCCTCCTGTGAGGAACGTAAGCAGGCCTTTCCAGTTTAATGCGAGGAACATCAGGATGAAAGTAGTGCCGACCATCGGCGCATAATCCCTTATCAGGAATTTTCTGGTGAATCTGAAGCCTTTCCTGCCTGCTAGGACCGCAGAAGATATTATCACAAGGCCTATGACCAGTGTTTCCTGCACTACATCGCTTCCTATGCTGGCACCGAGGACAGTCCCTGACTGCTGCATATAGACAGATTCAGATGGGGAAAGGCTTGCTCCAGTCTCTATCAGCTGGCGTATCGCTTCTGTATGCGACTCCAGAAGAAAAGACGTTATATCCATGTTCAGAAGCTCCAGGAGAGGCCCTGAACTAAGAAGAATCTTGAACGAGGCAACGATATGCAGAAGTATCTCAGGCAGAGAAGTACCCAAAGAAACAATAGTCATGGCGATAAAGACCTCGGAGATACCATAGGCCTTGGCAACCGCCTGCATCTTCTCAACTACAACATCAGCAGCATAGACCAGAAAAATTATGGATAAGAGGCCTATCACCGCATTAGCCCCGAGGCCTGAGAATCCGAGAACCATGAAACAGTAATATCACGGCGGAGTTAAAAATTAAGTCACTGAAAACGGCCTAAACCACTTTGTCTACCCTTGCCCTTCAGCTGGCCCTCAGTGTAGCCGAAGACCTTCAGAACCCTGAGGACAGCAGGAATAACCTGGTTCTCGATATAGTAATCGGCATCGTAGCTTTCAGCGTACTCCAGAATCTCTGCCTGATCTGATATAGAACCGCCCGCAGAAGTTATCACATAAGTAATAGTCGATTCCTCAGGGATCTCCTTCCCCCTCTTCTTGGCCTTCTTCGCCGCCTCTACATGCGGAGAAGTCGAATCATACTCCTCAGGAGGCTTCGTCAGAGTAGTATAAATTTTCAGCTCCTCGATAGGAACCTCACCATCTTTCAAGGCCTCAACATTATCTTTAGCAACCTCAAAGGCCCTATCAACTTTGTTCTCCAGAACTTTTCTCAAAACTTCTTTCTGTGTCCTCTTCGCTATAGGACTCCAGTCTCTGCGAACCTGTTCAAAACCTGTTATCTTCATCTTGCCTTCTTCATCAATCAGAGCGTACTTCTTTTTCGCTCCTTCACCTGAATCCTTCGATGTGAAGAAGCCTCGCTTGAAAAAGCCTTCAAACTCCAGCTCCATAAACTTCGGAAGCTCGGAGTTTACTTTTTCCAGGAAACCGTCAATATCTTGCTTGATATTATCTTTTTTGAGGAAAACTGAGTCCGTATCCCCATATACGATCTCGTAGCCGTCCTCCTCCGCCATCTCGATTGTCTCCTCGATGTACTCACGGCCCATATACGTTGTTGCTTCGGCTGCTTCTCTCGAATACCAGCGGGCGCCGTTATAGCCGAGGTAACCGTAGAAAGAGTTCGCAAGAATCTTTTTCGCCTGCTGTTCATTGTCCAAGGCCTTGTACTCCGCAGAATCTTTCTCCTCCTCTCTCATCTCGGATTTTATCTCGTAGCGATCCTGTACAAGGTTCTCGATCAGTTCAGGGAAAAAACCCTGCCCGTCCTGACAGAAACTGTAATCAAACTTCTCTATCTCAAACTCCTCCTCGCATTCCTCGATGTTAAGCGTGTCAGGAGATAAATTATGCGCCACCATGACCGTAGGATAGAGAGAACGGAAGTCCAGGGTCACAATATCTTCGTAAAGGCCTTCGTCAGGTGTATAGACGAAACCTCCGGAGTAAGCACCCTGTCTCTGCCTTTTTCTCCTCGAGTCCTGTGAAGGCCTGTTCTCAACCAGCATATCTCTCAGATGTGCCTCCCTGATGAGGAAATTCTCTGTTAACTGTCCGTAGGTCAACCGACAGGTATCGAACGGGATGAGGCCTGTTATCCTGGAAAGCTCTGTGATCTGTGGGACTATCTCTTCAGCGAGTTCGAAGGTAAGTTCCGAGTCCTTGAGGGCGTACCGGGCGAACTCTGCAAGGCCTTCCCTGTTCTCCCAGCTTTTCTTCATCTCTTCCCAACTCATCTCGTCCTTGTTCCTGCCAAGCATCTCCTCCGCTATAGAATCCAGGTCCAGCGTCTCGGAATCAATACCCGGTGCGAGAACGTGTTGGATGAAAGGATAAAGATCAAGATGCATCCGGCCCTTCAACCGGGCGCCTTTGAAACGGCCTCTACGGTTGAACTTCATCCTCTCGCCGTCCCTTCCCAGGGAAAGCTCGATACCGTACTCGTTAGACCTTTCCCTCAAAACGGTGAAATCGTACTCGTCAGTATTATAGCCTGTTAAAACATCTGTGTTTCTCTCCTCTATTATCTCGACGAAACGCTGTATCAGCTCCTTCTCAGAATCTACTGTCTCGACATACTCCTCCTCAATCTCCGCTGTAGTAAGTAGTTTCTCGTACTCTTTTCCGTACAGCGAGGCCATGATAACCTCGTCCTCATAGACTTCTAGATCAAAGGCCAGCATATCCCACTCAAAGCTTCCCTGCTCCCTTTCCTCTATACTCTCTACCTTGAGGCCTTCATCTATACCTCGTGCCTTAAAGCTGTCTCCCGAGAAGCTGTACCACTTGTTAGGCCTGAGGCCTTTATCAACCATGTAACGGCGGTAGAAAGGTATGTCGAACTCTCTGCATTCTTCTGTTTCCTCCAGATCCCAGAGCCTGTTCTTCAGCTTTGGTACGTTAGCAGGCACAGAAGTTGAAACTTTCAGGACCTGAACCTCTTCGTTACCGTCGATAAGCTCTTTTTCCTCAACTTCGAGAATCTGTAGTTCCTCTCCACCTCCTTCCTCCCTAAAAGGCCTTTCCTCCTCGACTTTTTCCCTCAAGGCCTCTACATCTCGTTCCGGTACTGCATAGAAATACGGTTTGAAGTTTTCATCTTTTACGAGAAGATCTTTTCCCTCTTCTGTCTTGCAGAAGGCCCTGACTGTGACTTCTCCGCCTTCTGTTTCGTAATCGGCGTCTACTACCTGGGCCTTCCTTTCCATGTTGAAGTAGAAAGTGCTTGAGAGTTAAGTAATCCAAGGTGTTTTAACCCGCCAGGTCTTTCTGACTAAATATGAAAGTCCTACTTCTTACAGACATCCACGGAGAGACTGAAAAACTGGAGAAAATAATTGAAAAAGAGGAATACGACGCAGTTGTCTGCGCTGGAGACCTGAGCGATGCGAACGAGTACAGCCAGTACGGGGAAAAACTGTATGAAGTACTTGAGGCCTTTGAAGACTCTGGAAAAATGTCGAAAGCCGTTCCCGGAAACATGGACCGTGAAGAGGAATGTGTACAGGCTTTGATTGATCACAGGATGAACATACACAAAAAGATCAGTTCATTCGAGGCCTTCGACGTCGTAGGATTCGGAGGAGGGCAGACGCCTTTCGGAACACCGTTTGAGCCTTCTGGACAGGAAATCTATGAAAACCTGGACGCGCTTCATGACAGGATGAAGTCCGATACGAAGGTAGGGTTATCCATCAACCTCCGAAGAACTCGAATCTGGATATCGTTGATGGAGAGCATGTCGGCAGTGAGAAGGTAAAAAATCTTGTGGAGGAAAAGGCCTTTGACCTGGTTTTGACCGGGCATATTCACAAGTCGTTTGGCAGAGACAGCATCGGAGGTACAGAAGTCGTGAATCCTGGAGCTGTCGCAGATGGTAGATATGGTATCCTTGAGACAGGAGATGAGATCGATGTAAAGTTCAAGGAACTGGGTTAAAAATACCTGTTTACTGGATTAGTCAGGCAATGGGTTTTCCTGTATCATTGTTGAGGAGAATAATAATCAACCAAGGACCTGAGATGATAAAAGGGCCTTTCCAATCCAGCAAACAAAAACGGAACGATTTTAGAAGGCCTTTATCCGTTTTGAGGCCTGAATTATGGCAAACGTTTTTATAGGAGTTCAAAGAATTAAGTAATAGGCATTAGAGCCTTTCAATTACGGAGGTGACAAATAATGGCAGAACTACCACTCGCACCCGTCAAGAGAATCATCAAGCAGGCCGGCGCAGCAAGAGTCTCTGAAGATGCTGTAGAGGAGCTCAGAGATGAGCTAGAAGCTCACGCAGAAGACAGAGCAAGAGAAGCTAAGCAGTACGCAGAACACGCTGGTCGTAAGACGGTTCAGGCGGACGACGTCAGAACTTCCCAGTAAGTTGGGAGGTTTGATTTATAACCTATTCTCCTTCTATTCTTTTTTACAAAAATGCGTATAGAGAACAGTTTCATCCCGGTCTCTGGTATAGGCGAAAAGACAGAAAAAAAGTACTGGAAGAAAGGAATCACCCACTGGGACCATGTCGAAGACACATCAGATCTCAGCGACGCCAAAAAAGAGAAACTGCTTAACTTCATACAGAAAGCCAGGAAAAACCTGGAAGTGAACAACGAGGCCTTCTTCAAGCAGAAATTTCCTAACAAGGAACTCTGGAGAACCTACAGAAATTTTGAGGAAAACGTAGCTTTCTTCGATATTGAGACCACAGGCCTTGAACCGGAAAGAAACAAGGTTACCACCGTCAGCATCCACAGAGGAGACGAGACCAAGACGCTGATCCGGGGTCAGGATCTGACACGAGAGAATTTGAAAGAAGAGTTTTTCCAGTCATCCGTGATTGTATCGTTCAACGGGAAACGTTTCGATCAGCCATTCCTGGAGAAAAGCTTCAATATGCAGATAGAGAACCCTCACCTCGATCTGATGTATACATGTAGGCGACTCGGCTACAGCGGAGGCCTGAAAAAGATCGAGAAAGAGATGAACATTGAAAGAGAGCTGGAAGATCTTGATGGACGAGAGGCTATCAGGCTGTGGAAAAAATATGAGAAAGAAGGAGATGAAGAGGCCTTACGTAAACTGGTCGAGTACAACCAGTATGATACCGTGAATCTCAGAGATCTTCTTGAGCGCACGCATAACCGGTTGAGAGCAGATATTTTCGAGCCTCACCTTGATTGAAGGGAAGACTTTTAAACGTGGGCTGGCTATTACAATTTGTCGAAAATGGCCTTGGTTAATACTACATGGTCCGCTGGAAACATGTGTATGTCAATGGATCTGGTGAGACCCACTCATAACCAGGCCAAGGCTACATTCTCCATTATTAATTATTTCCTGGCAGAGTAAAGCGGGATGAAGTCTTGGCCTGAATGACGGGCCAACGACCGACCGTGAATACCAAGGTTATTTGATTGGTACCGGTTCCTCTGCCTCTATGGGACACAGAGGTTAAGGGAGCATGTTATGCTCTTGACGGAACTAGGCCAACAGGGCAGGTTCTGCTTGCAAGGTGGAACCTGCCTCCGACCCTATACAAACTTCCCGGATGCGTCAACCCGACGATCAAAACACGAAAACATAGAGGTAAAACACCACAATGAACGCCAACACACGCAACTTCGAGACAGAGCTTCAGGCACAGTCAGAGGAAGACCGCAGAGAGGAAACTGAAGTCTCGGCAAAGGCAAACCTCGTTACAGCCACAGCCCTCTAAGAATTTGAAAGAGAAGCTGTAGCGTCCAGAGGCCTTAGAGATATCTATCTCATAACGATAAAACAAAATAACCGGATTTGAAAGGCCTTAGTCATGATTCTGGTACGCAGCTGACTCGAATGTAGACCAACCGTTCGCCATAGAGTCCAGTATCGAAGTAAAAGATTTTGCTGGCTTGATAATTTTGCGACGGCCTTTAGAACCTTCTCTCTCGCCTCGATATTCAATATATTCGTACTGTATAATTCCTATACGACGTAGCTTTGGCAAAATATTGTTCTTCAGATTTGATTTTCCTTTTTCATGACCCCATTCATCGAACGCATTCAGCTTCTCCGAGTTTATAGTGCCTTCATCCTTTAATTCACGGAGAAAGATCTTCGCATACCTGTTCCGCTTAGGCGACTGTTCCTCAGGGAAGATGAGGTCGACAATCTTTTCCCAGTTCCATGCTCTCTCCGACTTCTTGAACTTCTGTTCATCCTCAGGAACCGCAATACTGTGTTTAGTAACTATTGTAGAGGTTTTGCGCGCCGTAGCATCAGCAAAAGGATGATCCTCTTCAGCCATAAACAGTTCTTAACAAAGAAAGTATATCAACTCTTCGGAACCAGAGGCCTTTCCTCCGTCTTAATTTTCTGAAAACCTTCAGACGCAGACCGGAAATTACCGCGTATAAAATCCGGCTCAAAATTAGCGTAAGCCGGGATACTCTCCTTGAAAACTTCAAGTTTTTCCAGAGAGGCCTCAAGACGGCCTTCACCTACTTTTCCAGAGACCTTCTCCACAGCTTCTCTGAAATCCTGGCGCGAGATATCGAAGGAGGTTCCGGAGTTAATAACCTCCAAGTAATCGAAGACATCCTCCTCAAAAGTAAAGATCGGTGCACCAGCCTGATCAGGATCGATCAACGCGTAGCCATCCTCCACCTTTCCTATATTATGCATTAGATCCGGATCACCGATCAAGGCCTTTGCAGCAACGCATTTCATAAAGTCGCTCTGATTTCCCTCGCCTATCGACTGTACAGTCCCATCGTAGCCTTCCAGGATTTCTATATAAACCTCATCTCTCTCAGCAGAGTATCCGACGTCCGGTACAGTAATATCTGTATCAGAAAACAGTTCATAGGCCAGCAAATTCGCGGGCGGCGCGTTACCAAACTCGACATCCCCATCCTTAACCAGAACTGCCTCTCCTGTCTCACAGGCCTCAGCCCAGTAGATATCGTCCTCATTAACGTTCGAATCATGGACATCGATACCAAGGTCCTCAGGCACAGTATCCAGCGAACCCTGCACCTCTACACCGCTAGAATAATCTTCGTGACCCCAGTAACCCCCGACCATGGTTACTACTTGAAGGTAACAGTTAAGAGTTTCTGGTTTTTCGTACCGAATTAAAAACTTCAAGGCCTATCTTTCGGCTGTATGAACTACGAAAACCTGTCCCGCGAGGAACTTATCGAAGCACTAGAGGAAATGGAGAAAAGATCGATCGAAGCAGAAAAAGAATCTTCAGAATGGGAAGAAAAAGCAAAGAAGGCAAAGGCCGACTTCGAGAACTACAAAAAGAAAGAAGATGAAAGGAAAGAAAGACACAAAGAACAGGCCCGGGAAAAACTTGCACAGGAGCTGATCTCAGTCATGGATAACTTAGAGCGCGCAATCATGTCCGCAGACGAAGATTCCACACTTTTACAGGGAGTGAAAATGGTTTCCGACCAGCTGTATGAGACCCTGGAGAAAAAAGGCCTTCAGAGGATCGACGCACAGGGAGAAGAATTCGACCCCAACATCCATAACGCCGTTGAAACACGAGAACACGAAGAGGAAAGAAAAATTCTGGAGCAGAAAAGGCCTGGCTACATGTACGGAGAAAAAGTTCTGAGGCCTGCCGAAGTAGTGGTCAGCGAGAAAACAGGAGAACAGGAAGAATAAAGAGGCCTCTCAGGGCGTTTTAAATCGATTCTAAGGCCGGGCGTTCAGTTTAAAAGTTTTTGTTGTTGTCTGTAAAAACAGGTGTAGTTCAAATGGGAAAGATTCTAGGTATCGACCTTGGTACGACAAGAAGTGCAATGGCTTATGTAAAAGACGGCGAATCAAAGATAATTGAAAATGTAGAGGGCGAACGTGTGACGCCTTCAGTCGTTGCTTTCGACGACGATGAGCTGCTAGTCGGTAAGCCGGCAAAGAACCAGATGCTGACGAACCAGGGAAATACCGTGAAATCTATCAAGCGCCACATGGGAGAGGATTACAGTGTGGAGCTTGAGGGAGAGGACTATACTCCACAGGAAATTTCCGCGAAGATCCTCCAGAAGCTGAAAAACGACGCAGAAGAGAAAACAGGTGAGAAGTTCGATAAGGCAGTAATTACAGTTCCTGCACATTTTGATGATACTCAGAGGCAGGCGACAAAGGACGCTGGAGAGATCGCAGGCCTTGAAGTTGAAAGAATCCTGAATGAACCTACAGCAGCCTCCTTAGCCTATGGACTGGACGATGACAAGGATCAGACTGTTCTTGTATACGACTTCGGAGGAGGAACTTTCGACGTAACCCTTCTGGAGATGGGAGACGGAATCTACGAAGTCCAGTCGACAGAAGGAATCAACGACCTCGGAGGAGACGATTTCGACCAAGAGATCGTAGACTACATACTTGAAGAATTCGAGGAAGAGAATGAAATCGACCTCTCAGAAAACGACGAGGCAATGCAGAGAATCAGAGAAAACGCTGAAGAGGCAAAGAAAGAACTCTCCTCACTTAAAAAGACCAAAATCAACATCCCGTTCATCCACCAGGAAGACGGAGACACCTACAACGTAGATACGGAGCTTACAAGATCCAGGTTCGAAGAACTCGTCGAAGGCCTGATCCAGAAAACCACAGATCCTACAGAAAAAGCCATCGAAGACGCAGGAGTCGACAAATCAGCGATCGACGAAGTCATCCTCGTCGGAGGAACCACAAGAGTCCCAGCAGTCCGTGAACACGTACAGGCCATCACAGGCCAGAAACCTAACCAGGAAATCAACCCTGCAGAAGCAGTAGCAGACGGAGCAGCAATCCAGGCAGGAAGCATCAGTGGAGATATGGACGACATCCTGCTACTCGACGTAGCACCTCTCTCACTGGGCGTAGAAGTAAAGGGAGGCCTCACAGAGACACTAATCGAAGAAAACACCACGATCCCTGCTGAAGAATCCAAGACCTTCACGACAGCACAGGACAACCAGACAATGGTCACAGTCCACGTAGTACAGGGAGAAAGAGAAATGGCAAAAGACAACAAGTCCCTAGGCCAGTTCAACCTGCAAGGCCTTCCACCAGCTCCCGCAGGACAGCCACAGATCGAAGTAACGTTCGAAATCGACTCCGACGGAATCCTCCAGGTCTCAGCGGAAGAACAACAGAGCGGAGAAGAGGCCTCAATCAGTATAGACGACGCTTCCCGCCTCGACGACGATGAAATCGAAGATATGAAGGAAGAAGCAGAGAAACACGAGGAAGAAGACAAACTGAAAAGAGAGTTCATCGAGGCCCAGAACAAGGCGGATTCCATGGTCAACCAGGCAGAGAGCCAACTCGACAACTTCGAAGACGAACTGGACAAAGAAGTCATCGAAGAAGTACAGGAAGCTGTCAAAGGCCTTGAAGAAGTAAGAGAAGATACGGAAGACGCCGACGACCTTGAAGAAGCAAAGGAGGAAATCGAAGAAGCAATCGAAGATCTTGAAGAGAAGCTTCAGGAGATCGGCCAGGAAATGTACGACGGAGAAGGCCCAGGAGGAATGGGCGGCTTCGATCCATCCAACATGAGCGAAGAAGACCTCAAACAAGCCGCACAGAACATGAACATGGGCGGAGGCCCACAGCAAGGTGGAGAAGACGAAGTAGTCGACGCAGACTACGAAGAAGTAGACACAGAGGACGAAGAAGAGTAAAGGCCTGTTTTCAGGCCTCTCCATCCAGTTTCTGATGGGCTAAAATCGCCAGGATGCCAGCGGCTCCAAAGGCCGTGATAGCCATCAAGGATTCACCAAGAATAAGCTGGAGAAGACCTGAGCCGAAGCTGAAACCGATTACAAGCACCCAGAATTTCCTGTCTTCCTCAAGATCTTCGAGTTCAAAAAAATCCATAATCAGCACACGACCAACAGAAGAATAAAAAACCATGACCAAAGAATACTACAGAACTCTAGGCGTAAACGAAGACGCAAGCCAAGACGAAATCAAGAAAGCCTACAGGAAAAAGGCGAAAAAATACCATCCTGATTCCAACAGCGATACAGCGGACGAGGAAAAGTTCAAAAAGATTAACAAGGCCTACGATGTTCTCTCCGATGAGGATAAGAGGAAGAAGTACGACCAGTTCGGAAAACAGGGAGTTGAAGGCCACGCCGGTAGAGGCAAACGCAGAGCAGCTTCAAACTTCCAGGATATCTTCGAACAGATCTTCGGAGGCGGCGGACGCAGAAGAAAAAGAAGACAGCAAAAAGGCGCGAATCTGAAGATACAGACCAGGATAACACTGGAAGAGGCCTACAAAGGCGTAGAAAAGACTTTTGAAGTCTCGAGGAAGCATGAATGCGAGGCCTGTAACGGCACAGGAGCTGAAAACGGAGATACTACAACCTGTTCCAACTGCGACGGAGAAGGCCGTGTACAGAAGATTGAGAGAACACCTCTGGGAAGAGCACAGACAGTACAGGAATGCCAGGAATGTAACGGAACAGGAGAGATACCAGATGAAAAATGCAGCAAATGCAGCGGCAAAGGCCTTGTAGAGAAAGAAGAACAAATCACAGTAGATATTCCTGAAGGAGTAAGAGACGGCCAGAAAGTTAGAATTGAACGTAAAGGCAACGCCTCAAAGAAAGGTCGTCCAGGCGACCTGTATATCTTCGTAACCGTAGAGGCAAGCAAAGAGTTCGAAAGACGTGATTCAGACCTGTTCACCACCCTTGACTTAGGCCTCGGAGACGCAGTACTGGGCGCAGAAGCCGAGATAGACGCACCATCAGGAACCTACAGCGTGACCGTTCCCGAAGGCGCACAGCCCGGCCAGGTCCTGCGTCTCTCTGGAAAAGGCATGCCCGGAAGAAGAGGCTACGGCGACCTCTTCGTAAAACTGGATGTCGAAATACCAGAAGATGTCAGCGAGGAAGACGAGGAAATCTTTGAAAAACACAAAAAAGAGAAAAAAACAGACAAATCCTTCTTCGAGACCGTAAAAGACTTTATCTAGAAACCAGAACCTTATCCGGGCCTCTACTCTCCATCTGGTATTTTTCTGCGGATTAAAGTCCTGTGATGAGATTGTCTCACAGAGAAAAAACGTAGAAGGCCTATATCAGGCCTTTGACGTAAGGTACTGCGTACATGACTGCTACACCTGTCGAAAACATTATCGAGTGCAGCATGAGATTATCTTCAGCCTTGAACCGCGGTAAGAGGTCGCTTCCTGCGATGTAGACGAAGTTTCCGATCACCAGAGGCAGCAGGTACAGGTTGACGTTTCCTGCTACCGATGCAAGGCCCAGTACAATCCCTGCACCTGCGAACATGAACAGGCTTACCCCTATGTTAAATCCGATCGCTTTGAGTCTTGAGAATCCGCTCTGTACAAGTACACCGAAGTCCCCAGCTTCTTTTGGAACTTTGTGCAGCATGACTCCGATAGTTGCTGCTATTCCTGCCGGAAAGCCCGCCAGAAAGCTTGATGCTACCAGAATACCATCGAGGACGTTGTGAACCGCGTCTCCCGCCAGAAGGACGTAGGAGAAGGCCTCGACGTGATGATCCTGGTTGTGACAGTGCCAGTGGACCAGCCTCTCCAGCAACAGTGACAGGAACATGCCTCCAAGGACTAAAAGACCTGTTTCCCGTGTGTAACCTAGTTTATTGGCCAGTTTGAACACGAGATGTATGAAGACTCCTCCAAATATCGTTCCTGCGGATAGAGATACAAGGTAAGGTGTTAGTTCATCCGTTCTTTCTTCGCTGAGGCCCAGAAACAGTGCTCCAAGGCCTGAAAGCAGTGTTGTGGCAAAAAGCGCTATTAGCGTAGTTCCAATTACCATACACACCACTTGATTAATAACTTTTTAAGCACTCCTATTAATTCCCTGTTATGGATATAATAAGTCTGTCTCTGGACGAGGACACTCTGGTTAAAATTGATGACATACAGGAAAATGCCAGCTTCAGCGGTAGAAGCGAGCTAATACGGAAGGCCGTGGAGAACCTGCACCAGAAGGTGATGGATAACAAGAGGCTGGAAGGAGACCTGAACGCAGTTGTTATCGCACGCCACCCACACAGGAAAGAACAGAAAATAGCAGAGATAGCTCACGAGTTCAACGACGTTATCACAACACAGCTGCACAGCAAGCTGGACGGAGAGAACTGCCTGGAAGTCTTTCACACAAACGGCGTCGCAGAAAAAGTAATCCAGTTCTTCAACGACCTGGAAGGAAGCAAACACACCGAATCAGTTAACATCCTACCTCAGAACTAAACAGACAAAAAACTGGAGGCCTTCTTTAAGATATGAAAATAGCTCACACAATGCTGAGAGTATCAGATCCTGAAAAAGTAATAGACTTCTACAAAAAGGCCTTCAACTGGGAACTCAAGGCGAAAAGTGAACACGACACCTTTAACCTATACTTCCTCGGACCTGAAAACCAGACAGCAGAGCTAGAACTTACCTACAACCACGGAGAAGACGAAAAATACGAGAAAGGCCAAGGCTTCGGCCACATCGCCGTACACACCGAGAAAGATCAAAAACTGAAAAATGCATGCGAGAAAGCTGTCAAGGCCGGCGGAGAAGACTACAGGCCTCCCGAAGAATGCCCTGGCAACTATGCATTCGTTAAAGACCCTGAAGGATACGAAGTGGAAATCCTGGGAAGGCCTCCAGCCAGCCCTGAAGATTAAAAAGATCTCGAGGCCTTAATTTTCTCTTTCTACAGCATCTGAGGCCTTTCACAGCTCTCAGTTTTTACTGAGTTCTTGATCCGGTGTTTTAACACGTGTCTTTTCAGTTATGTCTTTACCTTGGTTAAAGAACACTACTTTTCATGTGTAGAATCGGTTTTAAGTCCCTGTGAGGAGTAATTGTACATGTCTCTGAATGATGGAGATGAAGCCGGAAGCAAGTTGGCGGATAAAGTTTCAGATGCCAGTGTAAACCCAGATATTGTTTTATGCAGTTCTGTGGAAGGTTTCAGGGTTGCGAAAGCTGTTTCAGATAATCTGAAAGCAGATCTTGATCTAAGATTCTCGGAGAGCATCAAAGTCCCGGGAGAAAGCGATGTAATAGTAGCAGGAGTCACTGACGATGGAACCGCCTGGGTCGACCGACTGGTTAAAGACGAGTTCAACGTCTCCGGAGCGTTCATAGACCGGGCCAGGATCGTCAAGGCGAGGACTTTAGGCCTTAAAAAGAGAGAATACTCCAGAGAAGACAAGCCGGTCTCCGGAAAAAACGTTTTGATCGTCGACAGCTCAGTACTTGACAGCAACAGGATAGCAGCAGTTATAGGAAGCGCCATGAAACACGGAGCAGTCAAAGTAAGCATCGCAGCACCGGAAATATCCGAGATCAGCGCCAGCCACCTTAAAAAACTCTGTAAAACCGTCGTAAGCCTGGAAGAAGGCCTTGAACCCGACATTTCAAGAGTATCTCAGGACAGGATCAGTGAAAAGCTGAAGAAACACGATTTCACCTAGCAGAAAACATTTAACCTATCAGATATTTTTCAGGATAGTTCGATATTTAGAGAGAGTTTATCATAATCTTTACCGTGCTTATTCTCTGTTTGAGGCCTTTGTAGGTAATATAAAGTTTTTTCTGTATTTTTGAAGGCCTCTTAGTGCAACAAAGAGGTTATTAAAGGAAATACAATTATTTGGTGTTGAAAACCTGAGCTATAGGGGGCGATGATCCCCAGGGGTTTCCTGTTAACTTCCTGAGAAAGCAGGTTTGATTTAAAGGAGGTGAATTTAGTTATGAACCGGGAAATTTTGATCTCTTTAATCACTATTGGCCTGATTGCTTCGGTTACCGGTATAGGGACCGTTGCAGCGACCAATAATAGCTGGGATACCTTCAGCGGAGATAAGGATAGCTCCGATTACGAGAAAAAGATGGTAGAGATGGAGAAGAAGATGGATTCCATGGAAAAAGAGTTAGAGAACAAGAGGGAAGAGACTCAGAAATACAAACAGAAGTACGAGAAAGAGAAGAAAGAGTCTTCCGACCTGGAAAGCAAACTGGATAAGATGGAGAGCAAGATGAAGCATTACAAGAACCTCTCCAAGACCGTAGACAAAAACTCTGAAGAGTACAAGAAACTCTACGAAGAAGAAAAAGAGAAGAAAGAAGAGTTCAGACAGAAGTACATCAACCAGAAAGAGAAAACTCAGATGTACAAGGAAAAATACGAATCCTCAAACGAACATCTTCAGAAAGGATCCGTAGAGTACAGTGTAGACTACAAAAGAGACTACAAAGACCATAAAAAGAGTAGCGAGTCACAGAGCGAAAAACAGAAAAAAGACGAAAGCTACAAGGAAAAGAACAAGACAAAAGACAGCTCAGAGACAAGCTACGACGAAAAAAAGAAGAAAGAAGAAAATTCAGACAGTAAAAACTACGACAAAGACAAGGAAGAAAAGAAAGAAACCGAAAAGTCCAAGAAAGAAACAAGCAAAGACAAAGAAAGCAAGAAAGACTACGAAGAAAAGGAAAGCAATAAATCCTACGAACACAGCGAAAAAGAAGTAGAGAAATCCAAGAAGACAAAGGAAAAATCAAGTAAAGAAAACAAAACCAGCACAGACAAGAAAGAAGAGAAAGACAGTAAAAAGGACGAAGGAGAAAAGTCCAAAGACAAAGAAAAACACGAGAAAAAGAAAAAACACTGAACTAGCTGGTAAAAATCTGGTCTTCCCTCCCTCAACCAGAGGGAAGGCCTTCATACTTTAAACCCGGCGAGAAAAAAGGAAAAAGAAAAATGGTACTGGAAGCTCTGAAATCGAGGAAAAATCTTTTTCTATGGTTGCCTATCGTTTTGATCGCAACCCCTTACCTCCTGTTCATCGTACCACAGTACCTCGGGCTCGAGGCCTACATCGTGGAATCAGGATCTATGGCTCCGGAGATGCCTACCGGCTCGGTAATCTACATGCAGGAAATCCCTGCCGACAGGATAGAAACGGGAGACGTGATAGTTTTCACACCGAACGATTCACGCCTGGACGCAGAGAGAGTCACGCACAGAGTAACAGATACGAGAGAAGGAAACTACACAGTAGAATTCAAGACCAAAGGAGACGCAAACCCATCACCAGATCCAGGATGGACACCATCATACAAGATAGAAGGAAAAAGAGCATTCTCCATACCCCACCTAGGATACCTCATAAAGGCCTCAAGAAGCCCGCTTTTCATCACAGCCTTCATAATCCTGCCCTCAATCCTCCTGATGAAAGGCCAGATAGAAACCCTATTCGACCAGCTAAAAAACAAAAAACGGGAGAGAACACCAACAGCAGACGAAAAAACCACATCTCTAGAGAAAGAAAAAAACATGCATCCCTCCACAATCAAAGCAACACATACATGCCTGCAGAACTTCTACAACATAACAAACGGTTTTAGATAAGGCCTACCTCAGTTTAACAGGTCGAGAACCAGCAATGAACTTTCAAACACCCAGAAGAGTTGACAACACCGGTAAAAGCCCTGTAAAGGCCTCAAAACCTCAGGAAGCCTCCTCCAGGTGTCAGAAATGAGCAGCGGGCAAAGATTTTCAGGCGTCCGCAAAGGCCTTGAAAACGGATTCAGCAAAGCCTCAGGAGCCCTGAAGAAAGCCTATACCAGGCCCAGAGATGCAATCTACGACGCCACAGGCGTTACAGAAAATGACGGCAGCATCAACCAGGACCGCAGAAAAGTTGTCCAGGGCATCAGCGTCCTCGGAGCAGGCCTTGGAACAGGAGCCATCGCGGACAAATACTCAGACGGCGAACTGGACGGCAATCTAAGCGAAGACTCCAGAGGGCCTCTAGCAGGCTTCCTGGGCAACAAAAGCTCTCAGGACGGCTCCACACCAGGCGGAGAGCCAGGTTCAGATACTCCCGCAGAAACAGAAAGGCCTACAGACACCAACACCGAGGAACCAGATACAGAGACATCCACTGAAAGGCCTACAGAAACCGAAACCGGTACTGAAAGCCCTACCGATACTCAGACAGGTACAGAGGAAAGTTACAGTGGAGAGATAGACGGAAGCGGTTACGAGCTTCAGGCTGTACCCGGTCCTGTAGAGGGAGAGGGATACCAGGTGACAGATGAACTACTGGAAGACTACGACTCAGACGGCTGGGCCAACATCATAGACGAAGAAGAATACCAAGAACTGGGTACCGGTGCTGACTGGTACTTGCAGGAGGATGCGATTGTAGGGATTAATGAGCGTCAAAGAGTTTCGAGGACCTTTCCGGGGAACGAGTTCGGGTACGACACAGATGACCTGTATGAGGATATCAGAGAAGAAGCTAACTGAGGTTAGAACTCAATGAATGAGCGTAAACTGCTGTTAATAGGACTGGTAATTTTCTGTACTTTGTTCCTTGGAGCGGCTGCTGTTTCCGGTGCCTGGGACAGCGGTACAGCAGATGACAGTGATGGAGGCAGCTCCGAAAGCGATTCTAGCTGGGATTCAGGCTCAGGAGATGATTCCTCCGATTCCAGCTGGGACGATGGAACTGCTGAAGATGACGACGACGGAAGTAGCTCCTCCGATTCTGGTTGGGACGACGACACAGCCGGGGACGATACTGACGATTCCTCCTCTGATGACAGTAGTTCGGACACCAACAGCGGATCCGACTGGGATGACGGAACTGCCGATGACGATAGTTCTGATACTGGCGATTCCGATAGTTCGGAAAATTCAGATGATTCGGACGGCTCTGATTCGGGTTCCGATGACTCGGAAAGCACAGATGATTCCTCCGACTCCGACTGGGACAGCGGTACAGCAGATGATTCGGACTCAGAGGACGGTGACAGCGATAGCTCGTCCTCGGAAGGTGATTCGGAAGAAGGTCAGGAAAGTTCCTGGGACGACGGAACAGCAGACAACAACGACGGCAGTGAAGACTCTTCTTCAGGAACCGATGAAGGTTCTGAAAGCTCCGAGGATGATGCTGCGGAAAACGATGAACAGTGGGATAACGAGACAGCTGAAAACGACGACAGCTCCTGGAACAACGAGACAGCAGATAACAATGACGATGGAACACAGGAAAGCAATGAACAGTGGGATGACGGAACAGCAGATAATGACGACGGATCCTGGGATAACGATACTGCCGAAAACGATGAAGGATGGGACAATGAAACCGCCGAGAATGATGAAGGATGGAACAACGAAACAGCTGAAAACGACGACGGAACAGAGGAGGAAAACAACGAACAAGAGGACGACAGCACAGATAACGACGACTCCGAAAACGATAACGATGACTCATCTGACAACGATCAGGACGGAGACAATGACAACAGCGAAGACGACAACAGCGATGAAGACGAAGATACCGGAGACTCATCACCAGGAGAAAGCGACGATGACACGGACAACCAAGGAAGTTCCAGTAGCTCAGACAGCGGAGGATTTTTCACCGGCATAATAGATGCCCTCACACCCGACCAGATAACAGCAAACCTGGAAAGAAACACGATACAGATAGGAGAATCCACAAAGATCTCCGGAAAACTCGAAGGAGACAGAAACACGGACAAAGAAGTAGAAATAATCCTCGATGAAAGAACAGTAGGCCAGACACAGACCAGCGACGAAGGAGAATACGAATGGACGATAAGGCCTGAAACAGTAGGTAAAAAACAGGTGAAAGCAAAATCGGAAGGCCTTGAAAACACTGTAACTCTTGAAGTAACGCCTACCGTCTCTATAACCTCCATCACCACTTCTTCAAACACTGAGGCCGATAACAGAATCTCTGTCTGTCCAGAAGTCGTTTCCGAGGGACAACCCGACGTAGAGTTTTATCACAACGGGGATAAAAAAGGAGAGAAAACCGCTTCGGGAGAAGTATGTTTCGATACGATCATCAGAAAAGGCGAAAACACGTTCAGAACCGTGGCAGAGGTCCAGGGAGACAGCGATTCCAAGGAGATCACGAGGACGACAGGCCTTAACGCACCGGTTATAGAAGGAGAGAGACAGGTAGCTACAGGAGGATTTTCTTCTTCAGCCACAACCTGGAAAACATTCACAGCCGTCCTAGGCCTTATCACAGCCCTGGCAGTAGCCTTCCGCAGAAGGATAATCTCATCCTTCAATTCAACGGTCTGGAAAGGATAAAAGGCCTCAGACCTCTATTTTATACAGAGTGCCAGTTTATGAGGTAACCGAACAGGACAGGGAAAAACTGAGAGAACCCCGCGGAGAAACAGTGAAAGGAGAAGAGCTTATAGAAAAGCTCAGGGAAAAAGACTACAGCAGGATAATAGCTGTAGGCGACAGAGTATCACACGACATCGAAGAATCCGACATCGATGCCGATCTGAAAGTAATAGACGGTAAAACACAGAGAGAAGGCCTTGAAAAAAGGGGAAAGGATGACTTAACGTCAGAGAGAACTTTTAACGCAGAAAATCCGGCAGGGAAGATAACAGGGGAAGCCATGGAAGCTGTCAGGAAGGCCTCAGCACTTAGATGTCAGACAAAAGTTGTTATCGACGGCGAGGAAGATCTCCTTGGCCTTCCAGCAGTGCTTTTTGCTCCCAAAGACTCCGTAATTGCTTACGGCCTATGGAAAAAAGGTGCTGTGCTTATGGAGGCCAGCGAACAGAACAAAAATTTCTGCAGAGAAATACTTGATCTTGAAAGATCTGAACACCTGATTATCGGCGGCAGCTGGGATTTTTTCCATTCCGGACACCGCTACATGCTTCTGTCAGCGATCGAAAGAGGAAAAAAGATAGATATAGGAGTCTCCTCAGACGAGATGCTGAGAGAAAAACTCGGCACCAAGCCCAGACACAGTTTTGACGAACGTAGAGAAAACGTCGAGGCCTTTCTCAAAGACCATGGACTGGAGGAATTCAGAACAATAGAACTGAACGGAATATACGGCAACTCTCTCGAAGAAGGAGAATCTTTAATCATCACGCCAGAAACAGAGGAAAACGGCCGGAAAATAAATTCGAAGAGAAAAGAACTTGGAAGAGAAAAGCTTGAAATTCACGTGCTCAAGAAACTGGAAGCAGAAAACGGAGACATAATATCTTCCACACGGATCAGGAAAGAAGAAATCGACGAGAACGGCCTCTTACAGACTTAAGGCCTCGATGTTTTCTTTACTTCAGTAAACATGTGTCTTGTATGATTCACGTAGTTTCACAGGTTTTTCACTGTAAGAATTCCTTTTAGATAGGGCCTCGCTTGTTTTTACAGGTCGAAATCTAACAATGAATAATATAAACTCCGAAGATGGCTTAATTGACAGTCTAAGTAATATACCGGAAAAATCTGGTGAAGTAAGGTCGAGGACCCTGGCGATTGAAGAAGGCCTTGACAGCATAGAACAGGTATACGACGAGGTTATTGCCCGTGCGGAGCAGGGGATACCTGAAGACTATGAGTGGAGACACTCCCCGGAGAGTAAAAGGATAACAGACACCGAGATAGAAGTCTCCAATGACCTGGATAAAATCGAGACGGAGGAACTGGCACCGGCAGAAAGCGCGACGATTCATGTAGAGGGCGGTACAGTATCCGAGTATATTGACCGGCTGGTATCCAGGAAAGAGGAAAAAAGAGAGCTGAGATCCGAGTTCCAGGGACGCATAGACTCTGTGAAGGAACTTTCCGAGGAATCTCTAAACGAATTTCTGGAAAGCACAGCACACCTCGACAGCTACGAGAACCCAGAACAGGCCCTCGAAGGAACCTGGGGAGAAAAGCTGGAGCAGAGACTCTCCATAACAGATGGAAAAAGAGAGACAAGAAGGATAATTGAAGACATAGTGCTTCGAGCAGAAGCAGAGGAAGAAGCCATCGAACAAGAGCTTGTGAACACAGTAAACAACTACGTAGATGAGGCCTACAGACAGGCAGTCGAAACATCACAGCAGCTCGGCGGAAAAGGAAGGCCTCACGCAAGAGAACTTGATATACTTGCCCAGGTAAGTGAAAGCCGGGCATCACTTCTCGAAAACGCCCTGGGCGAAGAGGAGTACAGCCACAGTAACGCAGAAGTCGCTGGACAGTCCGGAGTTTTGAGCAAAGGAAAAAAGGCCATGGAGGAAGAGGCCTACCTCATAGCACAGTACGCATCATCTCTCGACCAAGCAAGAGATGGAATCCAGACAGTGATTGAGAAAGCGGAAGGAAATGTCGATGAAGAAGAGCTAGAATACGCCAGAGAAAGACTCGAGGCCATGGAAGAAGGTTATCAGGAACTTGGTAATGCAGTGGCCGATGAATGCTACAGTACGCTGGCCGATGCCGTTCAGGAAATGATGAGGCACGGTATGGCCGACCACGAAGATTTCAGCACTGAAGGCAACTTCTCGTTTCAAAAACTGGAATACCTTGGATCTGAAAGTTCTCAAAGCATCAGGTGACTCCCCATGGCAAATGACATAGGACCTGAAGACTTCACAGGAGATCTGGGAAAAGAAGAGAACCCTCCAGAAGAACCACCCGGATTAACAGGAAGACTGAAGCACGGCGCAGTCGCTGCCGGTGGCGGAATAAAAGGCCTCTATACAGCACCCCGCGATAAAATTTACAGTATTACCGGAGCCAGGGATTCAGAGAGCGGAGAGATAGATGAGGGACGCAGAAACGCTTTGAGAGCGGTCGCAGGTGCAGCAGGCCTTTTGGCTGCAGGTGCTGCGGCTGACAAGTATTCTGACGGTGAGCTGGACGGCAATGTAGAAGGAGTCGGAGGAATCGGTGGCTTTGGCGGCGCCGGGCCACCGGCTGCCAACCAGACCAGTACAGAAACTCCTAATGAAGGCGGAGCTGCGGACAGATACACAGAGACAGATAATCCAGATACGCCCACAGAAAGGCCTACTGATACAGAAACACCCACAGAAACAGATACCACTACAGACACACCAACAGATACTCAGACAGGTACTGAACAGAGCTACAGCGGACAGATAGATGGAAGCAATTATGAGCTAAAGGCAGTTCCAGGTCCTGTAGAGGGAGAAGGATACCAGGTAACAGATGAACTACTGGAAGACTACGACCCAGATAGCTGGGCCGACATCATAGACGAAGAAGAATACCAAGAACTAGGAACCGGTGCTGACTGGTACTTACAGGAGGACTCGATAACCGGAGTAAACGAACCACAGCAGATCTCAAGAACATTTCCAGGAAACGAGTTCGGCTACGACACACAGGAACTATACGAAGATATCAGAGAAGAAGCCCAGAGCTAGAGCTCTCTGGGCGACTTCGAAAGCCTCTCGGCTCCATCTTCTCTGACAACAACTGTATCCTCTATCCTGACTCCTCCCAGGCCTTTTACGTGAAGGCCTGGCTCTATAGTAACCGCCATTCCATCCCTGAACTCTTCTTCACTTTCATGTGTGATCGTAGGAGATTCGTGAGCGACCACACCGATGCTGTGACTGTAGTAAAGAACATTTTCCTCTATATCATAGCCTTTTTCCTTGAACATATCAAGCTCCAGCTGTTTCACATCCGCTATAGGCCTTCCATCCTCCATCATGTCGATCATCTCTTCCTGGACCTCTTTAACATCCTGGAAAAGCTTTCTCTGCTCTTCAGAAGGGTTTTCACAGTACGTCCTGGTCACATCAGCACAGTAATTCTCATACCGAGCACCGGTATCAACTATCACAAGATCATCTTCCTCAACCTCCTCTGACTCCGGGCCTCGGTGAGGCCTCAAACTATTCCTCTGGACCAGGGACTCGCCCTCATTCGTGATAAAGGCCTCTTCCACTTCTTCATCTACATAGAATTTCTTTAGCCTTCCAACCGCCTCCCACTCTGTAAGACCTGAAAACAGGTCTTCTCTCAGATCTTCCAGTGCGTCATCTGTTATCTCACAGGCCTTCACGATCTTTTTAATCTCTTCCTCGGTCTTGACTTTTCTCAGTTCCATAACCAGATCTGTAACTTCAGCATCCAGTTCATCCTCCAGTTTCTCGTTTTCCTCATCTATCGCTGCCTCCAGACCAGAGAACTCTGAGGCCTTTTCACCAAGCAGTTCATGGTAATCAGTTCTCTTGAACCCAAAGCTTACACTGTCAAACATAGAGAGATCCTCATATCTGTAGAACCGTGGAAGCAAGGCCTCAACCCCACCCTGAGTGACGAAGATATACCCGGAGAACTCCTCACCCGTAGCCCAGAGAATATTCTCCGAATCACTCAACACTAAAAGCTCAAGGCCTTCCTTATCCATCCTCTCTCTGATCCTTCCAAACATAGTCTCAGTCATATACCTACAGATTGGACTCACATCTTCTTGTTACTTATCCAGAAAGTCCCTTCTGAACAACTACACCTCATGATCCTTGGTGTAATCGCAAAGGCCTTCCGGAATTCACATCCTCAGGAATCCTGTAACCGATCTGATCACAAGCCACGCAGCAGATTGATCATTTGAGGCCTAAATACTCCTTCCTGTACTCACAAACACCCCAGAATGTTCAAAAAATACAAACAACATGGAAGAAAAGAGTGTTAATTACAGCCGAATATTCAGCACCTTTTAAAGTCTTGTGTTAACACTGTTAGGTGAAAATGAGAAACAGGGGAGTCCACGAGAGTTCAGATGATGTGAACAACCTCGTTCCTGGGAACGGAGTCGGTCTAGGTAGCTGGCTGTCAGAGATGGATATAGAGCCTGAGAAGGCCTTTGTTTGGCCACACGAGACACAGGTCGAAGAGAGCATGATAGAGGAGAGCGAGACAGAAGAGATAGTAGGCCTTACACCGAAAGGAGGCTTCTCAAGGAGAGATGAGGTATCTGTAGCACCTGTAACAACACATGGCTACACAGGAGAAGGTTTTGATTTTGAATACGGCTGGGCTATCGCGGACGATACTATCACAGCTCTGAGGCCGCAGATAGAACCAGAGACCGATCTCCATCAGTTCGATTACACCGACCCAGAGGAGAGAGATAGAGCCTTAAACAACGCCTTCAAGAGGATCACCAGCACATCGGACAGACTGCTAAAAGACAGCGACTCCGCCCTGCTGTACACGATGAGAGGAGTAAACAGATACCAGATGCCAGAACTCGAAGATGACTCCCGGGAGAACCAGAAGGCCTACGCAGAAAATATAGCCTCGCACCTGAAAGACAAAGGATTCCATACCGAGATACATTACAGCCCAGAAGATGCGAGAGATATATACGTTTCAGGACAGAGGTAACGAGTGTTCGAACAGATTACACACTCGCCGTATTTCAGAAGAAAAATAGCGAAAAAAGCCTTAACAAAGAAGGTATAACACGCCCATGGTAAACCACATCAGGCCTCTCACACGCCGAAGATATACCTTCTTTATGCTATAGCAGATCTGGGTCGCGACCCCAAGCTAATGCACCAAGAAGATACCAGAAAACGACTTCGACCATATTTCTTGTATACCTTCTTTATTGTGAGGCCTTTCTCTATACGCTTCGATGTTCGCGGCATTTGAACACTCAGGAACTTAATGAGTGTGTACAACTCTCAAAAACTCATATCTTACTCATTTCTCAGTATGGTCATTCAGTACTCTGAGGACGAGATCTCTGTTATTTTCAGTGTACAGAATGTTGGCGACACCTTTTTCTGAGGGCGTAACAGACACTCCCAGTGTCATATTGTCGAATACCTCTTTCAGCTCCTGTAGAAGCCTTCCATCTCCATGTATAATAAAACGCTCACCATCATCCTGGATCTTCGTAATCCTCACAACACACGTATAGGCCTTCTACCGTAAAAATCCTTCACCAGGCCTCGATACGTTTTTACTTTAGAGAAACATCAAAGCCTTTCTAAAAACATTGTATGTTCGTCTATAATTAACACTCTTTTTCGTTTGAGATGTGAGATATAAGGAGCAAAATGTGCCAGGAAAGGCCTTCTCAGAGATTTTTTCAGCTCTGTGACAGTCTTCTCGTATCCGCTGGCTAACAGAACATAGATCGAGCCCGAGTACATTTGTGAGTTCTTTACAGGATCAAAGGCCTTTTTCCCGGCTTTTACCGCGGGCTACAGAGGTGAGATCTTGTGGTCAACGAGAAGGCCTCAGTTTTTTATTTTTTGCTACTGGTTGATGACATATGAGCGATAATTTTGAGTTGCAGAGTGTTGTTGAAGAGGATGGTTCGCCGGAGAGGATTCTTTACGGTGAGCCAGGTCATTTGCCTGAGGTAGATGAGAGTGAGAGAAGAGGTTACCTGTTTGAGATAGGCGAGCACAGTCCTTCGGAAAGAGCCAGGTTGACTGTGGATGCATCTGCCGTCATCTTTGATGATGTCTACAGTGTTATGGAGGAAGACAGTTTTGAAGAGTTCATGAGCGGCAGGGCTGTCTCCCGCGGTATGTACGGCGAGGAGTTCGATGCCAAGGAAGTTGCCGAAGATCTTGTGAGAGAAATCGAGAGATACGGATTAGAGGACGGGGCATCACCACCCGAAGGCTACGAAGTAACTGTCTCAAACCCTGAGTAATTAGTTATCAGTACAAAAAACTCATACAAGGGAAAAACTTCCAGAAACTCGTTGAAAAGGCCTTCTGCTGATCTAGTTTTCCGCCTGCTGAAGACTGTGTATCAGGTCTCCCAGATCCTGTGCGATATCTCTTCCGTCTTCTGTGAGTTCTATCATTTTTTTCCTGCCTTCTTTATTCGTCTCTACAAGGCCTCTGTCGTCGAATTTATGGAGAATCCTGACGGTGTGGGAGTATGTGCAGCCTACGTTGCTTGAGATCTCTGAGGCGTAGTTATCCGTGGAGGGATTACTTAGATTTACCAGTATTTTAGCTGATTTGACGTTTACAAAAAACTCCTGAAGAGATTCTCCCATTCCCCCTTTAATTCCCCCACAATGTAATTATGTTTCCCCCGTTAAGAATTTTCCGGATGTTCGCAGGCCCGCGGTCAACCATGTTAGGTGGCGGTAACCGGCCTGTTTAAATTAATACGGGCAGGTTAGTCTTTACAGGTGGTAGAAAATGGAATTTTCCGTTGCAAAGATGAAGGATATGATCAAGACTCAGGGAGACAAGAGAGTTTCCGAGGACGGTGCTGAAGAACTCGGCCAGGTCCTGGAAATGTTCGCAGGCGACGTCGCCGAGGAAACAATTGCAATCGCCGAAGAGAAGGGAAGGAAGACTGTCAGAGCAGAAGACGTAAGAGACGCCCTGAACTAGTTGACATTTTTCCCCTCATCTCTCCTGTCCTCTTCTTTTTCTAGAGGCCTGGCTTCCGCAACTTCCGCAAGTTCCGGTAGGACATCAGGGATTTAAGCTTTCCATCCGGTTTCTGAAACATGGAAGTCGAGGACATAATCGCCAAAATAGTTGAAGAGACAGAACTCGAAGAAGACGAAGTAAGAGAAAACATCGAGGAGAAAATGGAAGAGTTCGAAGGCCTTGTATCAGAGGAAGGAGCCGTACACCTAGTTGCTAAAGAACACGGCGTTCAGATCGCAGAGCAGGGAGACGGAGAACTCAAGATAGAGAATGTCGTCCCTGAGATGAGAAAAGTCCATATCAAGGCCCGTGTAGTCGATATAAGTGATATAAATACTTTCGAACGTGACGACGATGAGGAAGACGGTAGAGTACAGAACCTGGTTCTCGGCGACGAAACCGGTACCATCAGAGTAACACTCTGGGATGAGCAGACAGAGATTGCGGAAAAGATTGAGGAAGACGACGTCATCGAGATCTCAGGCGCCTACTCGGTCGAAGACAACCAGGGTAACGCAGAGCTCAGGCTTGGAGACGAAGTCCAGGTCAAGATGGCGGACGACGATGACATACCTGAAGTCAAGAATCCTAACGAGGCACAGGAGGCCTCGATCATAGATGTAAGCGAAGAAGGAGCTACCTACAGGGTCAGAGGCATGGTACTGAACGTTTATACATCCAATCCTTTCTACACGACATGTCCTGAATGTGAAGACTCTGTTAGAGAAGACGAAGACGGCAATCACGTCTGTGAGGAACACGGAGAAGTCGATCCAGAGTATGCACTGGCGATCTCAGCGGTTATCGACGATGGAACCGACAGCATCAGAGGAGTCTTCTTCAGAGACCAGGCAAGAGACCTGCTTGACATGGAAGAAGACGAAGAACTTGAAGGAGACGTAGAAACAGTAGAGGAATCTGCAGAAGGCGTCGCAGGAAAAGAAGTGGAACTCGAAGGCCGTACACGCTACAACGATTACTTCGGCCGGATAGAACTTATCACAAACAGCTACAGCGTACTCGACACGGAAAAAGAACTTGAACAGCTCCTGGATATAATGGAGGCCTGAAAAACAGTACTATGAGACAAATTCAAACAGCTTTACAATACAAAGATTACAGAGGGGATTTCTAATGGCAGAGAAAGAAGACGTAGATCTTGAAGATATCAAAGGAGTGGGAGGAAAGACCGCAGAAAAACTTAGAGAAGCAGGATACGAAGAACTGATGTCCATCGCAACAATGAGTTCAGGAGAACTCGGTGAAGTAGCCGACCTTGGAGACAAGAAGGCCCAGAGCATCATCACAGAAGCAAGGAAGCATCTAGACCTCGGTTTCGAGTCCGGAAAGGCCAAGTACGAACAGAGAGAAAAGATGCAAAGGATCACAACAAGCAGTGACAACGTGGACGAAATCCTGGGCGGAGGAGTGGAAACCCAGGCAATCACAGAGTTCTACGGAGAATACGGATCCGCAAAAACACAGATGAGCCACCAGCTCTCAGTAAACGTACAGCTACCTGAAGAAGAAGGAGGCCTGGACCGTGAAGTCGTCTACCTTGACACAGAAGACACCTTCACACCTACAAGAATCGAACAGATGGCAGATGCCAACGACCAGGACCCAGATGAAGTTCTGGAACGCATCCACGTCGCAAGAGCCTTCAACTCAGACCACCAGATGCTCCTCGCAGACGAAGCCCAGGAAATCTGTCAGAACAACGACGTAGGCCTTATCATCGTAGACAGCCTTACAGCACAGTTCAGATCAGACTACGTAGGTCGTGGAGAACTGGCAAAGAGACAGCAAAAACTCAACAAGCACATGACAACACTGCTAAGGCTTGCCAACAGCCACAACGCTGCTGTAGTGGTCACAAACCAGGTTATGTCCAACCCGGACCAGATGTTCGGAGACCCTACAAAAGCCATTGGAGGCCACATCGTCGCACACAACTCCGCAGTCAGACTCTACCTCAGAAAAAGCAAGAAAGACAAAAGAATCGCAAGACTCGTCGACTCACCCTACATGCCCGAAGGAGAAGCAGTCTTCAAGGTCAAAGACCCAGGAATCATCGACGGATAAACAAAAAAAGGCCTTCTCAGGCCCCCATTCATTTCAATTTTTCTCTAACTCATCGACTCAAACACAGCGTTCCTGTACATCTCATCCAGCCTATCCTCCAAAACCTGTTCATCAACTCCAAGAATAGGGCCTGACTCACCTTCCACAGCATAAGTCAACGAAAACTCTTCTCCACGCCCAGAGACATAAACACCAAGTTCTGAACCATCTCTAGTCCATTCAACTCCAGAAACCTGTCCATCAAGATAACAGGCGGAGGAAACCAGGTTATCCCGAGAAAGGCCTTCCTTCCCATCAAGAAAATCATTTACTACATCTTCAGAAGACTGATTAGAGCCAGCATCACCAAAATCAGGGTCTTGTCCACTGACGACATCAGCAATAGGTTTTACGGCGTCCTTACTGCTGTAACCTCAATCCTGTCCTCAAGATCCTCGTAAACTTCAGGCCTTGAACGCCAGTAACTGATACCCTTCCTGACATCGGATTCAGTAAGTCCAAGAGTCTCTGCAACGTTTTCAGCATCTTTCTTCCTGACCTCATAGTGCTCGAAGACCTGGATCAGAGGTATCTCACGCACACCCTCTACAAAGGCCTCACCGTTCCGATAACTTACAGAATCACTTTCCTCAGACATCAAAAGTATTTGGAGGCCTCGAAAGTTAAATCACTGAGGCCTAAACAAACCAGACGCTTTTTGTCATCTTTGAGTAACGACAAGATATTTATTTCTGTACGAGTATTACCAATTTGTGAGCTTTCATTATCAGGATCCTATCTTCCCCGGAGAATGGGAGAACTACAGCAAGAGAACGCTTTCAGAAGGAATAGACCTGGAAGTATTCAGAGAGCTAGATACTGAAAAAGAGTTCGGCGAAGAAGGCGACCTCAACTACGAAGTGGAAATCAACACGACCAACCCTCCTAACAGCGAAGAGGCAAAAAATTTCCTGTCAAGAGACGAAGAGATAGACGAAGACGGATTTTTCTACAACATCGATATCGCAGAAACCCTGGACAGAGGAAATGAAAAAACAGGCAGAAAAGACGCCCTCAACTCAGACCTGGATTCAGGCCTCCTGGGAGTACACATAACCGGATACAGAGACTCTACAGGAAACGACTACCTGTTCCACTCAGACCCGAAAATCTGGGGTCCTAGCAAGAATCCGGAAAAATTCAGTGGAAAAGAAATGCCTGAACTCCCAAGAACCACGGACGACAACTACTTCTCCCTCGAAGGAGCATACAGATTCAGCGAAGGCCTTGAACAGGTAGGTTCCTACATAGAGGAGGTTAAAGATCTCGAAGGAGAAAACACGTTGAGATGGGAAGGCCTCAGCAGAGCAGTTAACGAGTTCCAAAACCGATATAGGGAAGGAAAAGAAATCACAGCATAATCCGGAGAAAAAATATGGCCAGAGAAAAACTATCAGAGCTTACAGAACACTGCAGAAAAGAAATTGAGAAAAACAGAGAATCAATAGAAGAAGAACTCGGAGAGACAGAAAATCTGAAGAAAGCTGTAACAGAAGCCGGATTCCCGGGAGAAACAAGAAAACACCTCAAAGCACTGAAATTCTACAGGAAAAAAACAAAGAAACTGGAAAAAGCCAAAAACAGCACAGAAGGCCTTGAAACAGCAGAGCTAGAGAAAAAAATAGAAAAACTGGAAAAAAAGTACGCAGAACACAGCAAAAAAGACAATACACATCTGACAGAGGCCTACGGCACAGCCATCTCATGCCTGGAAAACACAGTCAAAATTCTGGAAAACAGAGAACACGAACCCAGAGACCTCTGGAAGACCGGCCTCAGAAAATATCCTGACGAAAAGGCCCTGAACAGGACAGAAAAAGAGATCGAAAACGACCTGCTCCACGAAATCCGGGAAAAACACGTCCACCATTTTCTAACCACCTCAAGATATCTTAAAACCGTAGAATTCAACAGAAAAGGCCTCAGCAAGGAGACGGAGGAAAAAGTTGGAAGCTTGGAAGAGATGAAAGAAGAAATCAGAAAAATCTCACAGGAGCTGATGGAGAAAGCCGAAAAACTGGATTTCCTGCTGCTAAACGCCTCAGCACAGATCAGGAAGGCAGAAAAACTCCAGGAATCCTGACCCTGGAAAACTTAAAAATATAAAAGAAAGGTGAAGAGACGACAGAAGAAAAAAATCAGTAATCCTCAGCGTACTCCTCAATTACTTCTCTAAGGCCCTGTTCAAGCTCTTCCTCCGAAAAAGTATAAATCTCTCTTTCAGGCCTCAAACCATCAGTAGGGACTGCAACTTCAACATAGAAATCGTTTTCCTCCGAGACCTGTTTCTTGAAGACGTCCTCAAGAGTATTTCCGGCGACAGCTCTCGAATCGTTCTGGAGAAACTCCTCACTGTAAACCTTTAACCTGTAAAGGCCTACATTCTTTTCCCATTCGATGCTTGGAACTCTGGGGTCCGCAGCTGTTCCCGTCTCGTATCCTCGCCCAAGAACCTCTTCTCCTACCTCTTCAAGGCCTAAATCAGCTTTCATCTAAGAAAGGCCTTTTTTACATGATGTCGTCTTCTGTAACGATGACGAAGTCTCCGACGCTTCTAACTGCGGAGAACGGGATGATACTTCGGCCTCTCCTGTCCTCCTGGAGCTTGTTTTCATCCAGGTGCTGGGTAGTGTCCGTGATCAGAAGATTCATCAACTCGCCAGTATCCGACACGAAAGAGATATCGTCAATCGTCCCGTATTTTTTCCCGTGTTCCTCTGAAACTACAGTCTTTTCAATTATCTCGCTGGCGCGTGGATTATCTGACATTCTAAGTTTGACACCTTACACCGTTTTATTAGGAACATAGCATTAAAAGAATGTATGGCCCGCGTCTTCTCCGCCATCGACATAGAAAACGAACAGATCCTCGAAAAACTCGAACAGGTAAGAAACCGCCTGGACCTCGGATTCAAACCTGTCAAAAAAGAGAAGATGCACATCACCCTCGAATTCTTCAAAGACGTAAACCAGAAAAAAATCCAGAAAATAGAGAAAGGCCTCGAAAACATCGACACAGAACCCTTCAACCTGAAAATCAAAGGCCTCGGCGCTTTCCCCAGCGAAGACTACATCCGCGTGATCTGGGCTGGAGCCGAGCACCCCAAAATCTACGGACTCCAGGAAAAAGCCTCAAAACACGGAGTAGAAAGCAGTAACGACCACGAATTCAAACCACATATAACCCTTCTCAGAGTCGAAAACCTCTCAGGCAAACAGAAAAAGAAACTGGAAAAGGCCTTCAACGAACACAGAAGCCAGGAAATCGGAAAGATCAAAGTCGAAAAAGTAAAGCTGTTCAAAAGCGAACTAGGACCAGAAGGCACAGAATACACAGAGCTAGCGGAGAAAAAACTGTGAAAAAAGATAAAATACTGATCACAGGCCTCATCTTCTCAGGCCTCCTCCTGATGCACCAAACCGCCGGAAAAAAGCCAGGAAAAGTTGAAATACAAGACATAAACCAGGACATGGTCGGCGATAAAATAACTGTAAGCGGAAAGATCAAAAACCTTTCAAAAAGAGGTGAAACACAGTTCTTCAGGCTTGAAGACAACGGAGAAAAGATAACAGCTCTAACATACAACGAAGACCTTCTGCTATACGAAGGCCTTCACGTAAAGGCCTCTGGAAAAGCTACGATACACAGAGGCAAAACAGAATTCATACTGAACCGCATAACCGAAAAAAGTTAATCCCCGGGAATCATCCTGTCAACAGCTCTGGACAACTTATCAAGCATCTTCCCCCTAGGCATCTTCTTCACCAGGTTCAGAAATTTCTCAGAGCGCGAGTAAAACTTTTTGAGGTTCCTGACCTTCTCAAGGCCTTCTTCGTCGCCCTCTTCCTCCATCTCTTCCTCGGCTTTTTCCAGAGCCTCTCTCATTATCTCTATCTCTCTTTCCCCCTCATTTTCCATTATCTTCATGAAAGCAGACTCCAGATCCTCCTCCGCAGAATAAAACCTGGTCTTTCCCTCCCCTTCCTTTTTCCTGCTCTCGACCATGTAAATATCCTCCAGCTTATTCACACCTCTGGAAACAGTAGACTTGGAGAATCCAGTACACTCTACCAGCTCATCCATCGTCTTCTCCCCTTCAAAATACAGGATACCATAAAGACGTGCATAGCTCTCGTTAAAACCGTACAAACTAGCGCTCTGTTCAAAGGCCTGAATAACTCTTTCCCTGGGACCCTGACCTGTCATGGCTCTACCACCAATTTAGTAGGTTAACACTATTAAAACACGAATATTTCATGAAAATCGAATGTTTCCGAAGAGTTGATAAACCTCGGAGAGGAAGGCCTTAACATGGCCCTGATCAAGCTGGATGAAGTCGTGAAAGAGTACAGGATGGGTGAAAACACCGTTCAGGCCTTGAGAGGTTCGGACCTGGAGATCGAAAGCGGTGACTTCGTCGCGATCATGGGGCCTTCAGGCTCCGGTAAAAGTACTTTGATGAACATGGTCGGGGCTTTGGACATACCTACCAGAGGGAAAGTAGAGCTTGACGGAGAGGATCTATCGACCCTGACTGAGAACGAGTTGGCGGTTCTGAGAAGTAAGAAAGTTGGCTTCGTATTTCAGAAGTTCAATTTGATCTCTTCTATGACAGCGCGGGAAAACGTTGCACTGCCGATGCTTTTCAGAGGCAAGAGCAGAAAAAAGAGGATGGAGAGGTCCGAAAAACTCCTGACCGAAATGGGTCTCGGAGACAGACTCGGCCATATGCCTTCAGAACTTTCAGGAGGCCAGCAGCAGAGAGTATCGATCGCGAGAGCTCTGGCAAACGATCCTGATATCCTTCTTGCGGACGAGCCGACAGGGAACCTGGACACAGATACAGGAGACAAAGTCATGGAACTGCTTGAAGACCTGAACAGTGAAGGTAAAACAATCATCATGGTCACACACGACCCTCATGACGCCCAGTACGCAGAATACATCGTCGACATAACAGATGGAGTCACAGAAAGAAAGGAGAAAGAGGAAAGCTACGATCTTACAGACAGAAGAACAGATAAAAAAGAAGAAAAGACCTCAAAACAGGAAGATGAGGCCTCTGACGGAGATAAATAATACTATGAAACGACTAGCTACAATCACGGCATTTCTAATCATTTTCTCAGGTTTTGCGGCAGCAAGCCCTAACGTCGAGGTTCAGAAGATGAGTACTGAGCCAGACCCTTTGAAAGTGGGGCAGTACGCGGATGTAAGGTTCAAAGTGACGAATACAGGCACAGAAGAAGCTGAAAATGTTTCTATCAGATTTGCGGAGAATTATCCTTTCTCTGTGGACCCTGATAATACCAGGAGCTGGAGGATAGCTTCTCTTGAGGAAGGTGACACCTACCAGTTCCGTCTTCAGACACGTGTAGATCCGAACGCCTTACAGGGACAGGAAGAGCTGAAATTCATCTCAAGGATAGATGGAAACTCCCGGACACATCTTATGAACGTGGATCTGAAAGCTGACGACGACGGACTGACCATCAAGGACGTTGAGTTCCCGGATAAAGTGGTCTCAGGCACTACAAAAACCATGAACATGACTCTGGAAAACACTGCTAACGCATACTTCAGAAACATAGAGCTCTCGCTCAACCCCGGAGAGCAGACACCTATCGTCACTTCAGGAACCTCCGGCAAAAGGATCGGAGAAATGGCTCCAGACCAGACAAGAGAAATATCCTTCGACCTCAATATCGGCAGGTCAGCGGAAAACGGAGTTTACAGTGTTCCTATCAGCCTGAACTATGAGAACGAAGCCGGAGCATCTCTCCAGAAACAGGACAGCACAGGAATAGTCGTAGGCGGAGAGCCAAACATCGAACTAGGAGTCAACAACGAGGAAGGCATCCCAGCAGGTGCAAAAGGCACAGTAACACTCAGATTAGTGAACAGAGGAGAGGGAACCGCCAACTTTGTCAAGATCAACGCACAGGAAGCTGACGGATACAGAATCCTTTCAGGGAACAGCGTCTACCTCGGAGACATGAACCCAGACGACTACCAGACAGCAGAAGTAGAGGTATACGCAAACGAAACAGCCGACTCAGCACAGATACCGGTAGAGATAACCTACCAGGAAAACGGCAACGAAAAAACAGAAACACAGGAAGCACAGTTCAACGTACTGACATCAGAAGAACAGAGCCTCTACACACAGAGCGGAGGAAACCCAATCCTGCCAGCTATCATAGCACTGATTATCTTCATAGCAGGAATCGTCTACTGGAGAAGGAGAAAATAAACATCCAAGGCCTCAGACAGACCGATGCTCGACTCCTTCAGACTAGCAGCCAGGAACATAAGATACAGGAAAAAACGTTCCTGGCTCACCATCCTCGGCACACTCGTAGGCATACTTGCCATAGTCGCACTCATATCCATCGGCCAAGGCCTTCAAAACTCCGTACAGTCAGAATTCCAGGAACTCGGAGGAGACAAAGTCTACATATCACCTGGAGGAAACAGCATAGCATCAAGCTTCACCTCAAGCACCGCCAAACTGACAGAAGACAGCCTCCAAACAGTAAGAAACAGCAGAGGAGTAGAACAGGCCCTAGGAACCATCTCAGCCAGAAAACAGGTCAGATACAGCCAGGAAACCAGCTACCTCTCAATAACAGGCCTTCCCGGCGGAGAGAGATCATCCCTCATACAGGAGACGAACGGCCTTGAAACAACGAAAGGAAGATTCATCCGCAACACGGACACCTACAGCATTGTACTGACAGAAAACGCAGCAGAAAACGCATTTGAAGACGAAATCACGCTCAGAAACAAACTGGACATAAACGGGACAGAATACAGAGTAGTAGGGATAGTAGAAGCCTCCGGAAGGCCTGGAGGCTCCATCTACATGGAAACAGACCAGGCGAGAGAACTTACAGGGAAAGAAGACGAATACGATGAGATAACAGCAAGAATCAGCGGAGGATTCACGCCTTCAGAAGTCGAGGGAAATATAAGAGAAGAGCTCAGAAGAAGCAGAGGCCTTGAAGAAGGAGAAGAAGACTTTACTACAAACACCGCTTCAGATATCATCGATTCTTTCACGAGCCAGCTAGCTCTTATCAGAGGATTTCTTGTAGGCCTTGGAGCTATCTCACTTCTGGTCGGAGGAGTAGGCATCATGAACACAATGTACACTTCTGTTACGGAAAGAACCAAGGAGATAGGAGTGATGAAAGCCGTAGGAGCCACAAACTGGCAGATACTGAGAATCTTCCTTATAGAAAGCGGAATGATAGGCCTTATCGGAGGATTGCTCGGAGTAATCGGAGGCCTGGCTATCAGCTACGGTGCTTCAGGTATTATCTCTGAGCAGGTAGGCCTTCCTATGGAACCAGGTGCCAGTCCGGAGCTGATCTTCGGTTCCCTGGCATTTGCTTTTGTTGTGGGTACTGTCTCCGGTTTCTTCCCTGCGCGAAAAGCAGCTAAAATGAATCCTGTGGAGGCCTTGAGGTACGAGAAATGATAGAAGAGTACGTGAAAATGAGTTACCGGAATATCTTCCGGAGGAAGAGGAGGACTGTGCTGACAGTGATAGGTATATTCATCGGTATCTCAGCTGTCGTAGCTCTAGTCTCGCTGGGACAGGGCCTTGAATCTTCGATACAGCAGGAGTTCCAGAGTATTGGCGGAAACAAGATATTTGTCAATCCGGGCGGAAGCCTGACCTCTGGAGGGGAAGAAGCAAAACCGTTGACAGATCAGGATTTAGAGGCTATGCGTTCAACCCGCGGGATTTCAAGAGCCGAAGGAGCACTTTTCATGAACACCGGTGTCAGTGTCGGAGAGCAGACCGAATTTTTACCGGTGATAGGTATCCCGGCGAACGAGAACATAGACCTTGTCATGGAGAGCTGGGCGATGGAGATTGGAGAAGGAAGGATGATACGTGAAAACGACAGGTACAACATCGTCCTGGGAAGCAGAGTCGCAGACCAGGTCTTCGATGAAGAACTGGGTGTAAGATCAAACATCAATGTAGATGATGTCAAACACAGAGCGGTCGGAGTCCTCGAACCTACAGGAGACCCTTCAATAGATACAGCAGTCATAATGACCCTCAGCTCGTCCAGAGACCTCATGGATAGGCCTGAAAACTATGACTGGCTCTTCGGAGAAGCAGACGAAGGATTCGAACCAGGAGAAGTAAAAGAAGACGTAGAAAAACAGATAAGAAACCGCAGAGGCACAGAAGAAGGCGAGGAAACTTTCACAGTATCCACCCAGGAGGATCTCGTCGCCTCATTCCAGGGCATACTAGACGTCGTAAGAGGAGTAGTCATAGGAATCGCATCCATATCCCTTTTCGTAGGAGCAGTAGGCATCATGAACTCAATGTACACCTCAGTAAGCCAGAGAACAAGAGAGATCGGAGTCATGAAAGCCATCGGCGCAAAAAACAGGCAGATAATGGCCCTCTTCCTCCTGGAATCAGGAGCAGTAGGCCTCCTCGGAGGAATAACAGGCCTCATACTGGGAGTAACGCTCTCCTGGACCGCATCAATCGGTGCCTCACAGTTCACAGCCCTCGCAATAAGGCCCTACCTCGGCCTCGACCTTCTACTGGGCAGTCTGGTCTTCTCCCTCGTACTAGGGATTATCTCAGGAGTTTTACCGGCGAGAAGAGCAGCAGGCCTTGAACCAGCAGAAGCACTCAGATACGAATAAAAAATAAAGGAAAATGTGAGGCCTCTAGAATTTTTCGCCGAATGATTCAGCGGCGTCGGTCACGAACTCTGCTGTGGCCTTGACATCTGACATTTTAACGACTTCCGTGGAGGAATGCATGTGTCTCATAGGCACTCCGATCGACCCTGTAGGGATTCCTTCCTTAACTAGCTCTATCTTTGCTGCATCGGTGGCCCCGCCCTCCATAACTGTACGGATGTACTCATGATCGCCTTCCTCCGCAGTCTCGACAAGCCAGTTCCTGACCGTCTCAGGAGTGATAAGGCCTCTGCCAGAGCTCTGGACCATCTGGAGGTCAACACCTTCTCCCGTACCGAGCTTTGTCTCAGTAGGCTCGATACCAGGAACATCCCCCGCGATCGAGACATCAACAGCTAGTGCAGCATCCGGACTGACATTGAAAGCAGCAGTCTTTGCGCCCTTCAAACCGACTTCTTCCTGTGTGGAAAAGACAACAGCAAGCTCTGTATCCGCTTCATATTCCTCCAGTACTTTGATCGCTACAGCTACTCCAACACGGTTATCAAGCGCAAGGCCTGTAATATAATCGTTTTGAAGATCCTTTGCATCTCTCTCGAACGTTATAGTATCACCGACGTTTACACCAAGCTCATCGACCTCTTCATCGTCTTCAGCACCGATATCGATGAAAAGCTGTTCTTTCTCAGGCAACTTATCCCTGTTTTCCTTATCCATAAGATGTGGGGGCTTCATACCCAAAACACCGGTAACTCTGCCAGTCTCAGTATGGATAGTAACCCTCTGATTCATCAAGGACTGAAGCGTAATGCCTCCAATCTTTGAAAACCTGATAAAGCCGTTCTCATCCACATCTTTAACAGCAAGGCCTATCTGATCCATATGAGCTGCGATCATCAAGGTTTCATCACCATCTCCTTTTCTGGCGACAAGATTGCCCATCCTGTCCTCTTCGACAGAATCTGCGTGATCCTCTACTTCTTCACGGATTTTATCCCTTATCTGATGCTCCTGGCCGGATACACCAGGAGTCTCAACGAGTTCCTTTAGCAAACTCTTCATGTAAAAAGAAGCTGATTCAATCTTTAAATCTTCAACACAAAAGCCTAGACATGCTCCGATACCTGATAATAGGAATCCTAGTACTTCCATTTGTAGACCTCTACCTGCTGATACAGGTAGCAGGAACCCTGGGATTCTGGAAAACACTTGCAATAATACTTCTCACAGGCCTTATCGGAGCCGAACTGATCCGCAGAGAAGGAAGACACGTCTTCATGAAACTCCAGACCTCAGTAACAGGAGGCGAAATAAGCCGAAACTTCCTCGAAGGAGCAATCCTCGTACTCTCAGGCCTATTCCTCCTCAGCCCAGGCTTTATAACCGACGGAATCGGATTCATCATGGTAATAAGGCCTATACGGGAAAGAATAGTCGCTCACATCATGAACAAAAGAGACAGCGGATTCCAGGTAGAGATACAGCAGATATAACCAGGAAAAGTTTCTCAACCCCTATTATAAGAAAGAGCCAGCGAAACCATGAACAGAGCAAGACCCAGGTTCGAAGGAACATCGTATCCGAACAGCGAAGCCGAGATAACAGTCAGAACCACCGCTCCACCACCCCTGATGTACCTTAAAGAAATATTATCCCGCGAAAGATACGAAGCCAGATAAAGGCCTCCTATCGCCGCTGTAGAAGTTAGCAAAGCCGGCAAGACATATTCCAGGCTCAGTGAAAGCGTGGCACCCGACCTCAAGGATAGAAACATTCCTGTAACGACTATAGCAGGGACCGAAAACTTTTCAGCCAGCTCTATATCAACAAGTTTAGCAGGTATCGTCAATAATGCCAGGCCTGCCGCGTACTTCAACCTTGAGATATTGAATATCTGATCGAAGACAGGAGCGATCAGAGCCACAATTAAAGCACCGGCTAAAAGTACAGGTGCGACCTGGTTAACCAGGGAAAAGGCCTCTGAACTATTCTCCGACTCAGAATACAGGACTGCAAGAGCTCCTGCACCCGTGAAAACAGTGAGGCCTACCGTTATGATATCTGAAAAAGTTGATACCGCGCCTGTTACGAGCAGTGTGGCGAAAACTCCGTCGATTAGCGGGAGGCAGAGAACGAGCAGTAGCCGTTGGGCGCCGTCATCAATTTTTTCCAGAACCATACAGAAAAAAGACCTCTAAAGCGGTTCCGGAGCCTTACTTAAAGGTAAAATTAGCCCCAGACTTCGACATGGAAAAATTATTCCTGAACCACATAACAACAGCTGTACCAGTAAAAGAAACTTCTCTAGCCTGAGTTACAGCTGCCGGACTCATTTCAAAAACTCATTAGATACCAGAAATTAAAAAATCTTCCCTAATCCTTGTTCGCTACCTTCACCAAAGCTTCTGAAAGCCTCTGGACCTTCTCCTGCAGATCCTCAAATTCCTCACGGCTCACAGGCTCATCAGGAACACGTTCCTCGACGCCTTCAATATCCGACTCAAGGCCTTCAGCAGTCTGCTCTGAATCCTCTATCCTGTCACTGAGATCGGAGAAATCTGCCAGAAGCTCGGTAACCTCTTTCTCAAGAGCATCAATATCCGCAGTCTTCTCCTCAAATTCATTCTCCGTTACAAGGCCTTCCTGCCTCTCTTCAACCCTGTCTACGTCCTCTTTCACCTCGGCCAGGTGCTCAAAGTTCTCTGTTACCTCTTTTTCCAGGCCGTCAATATCCTGGGAATGATCATCAAACCTGTCCTCAAGAAGATCCATCGAATCCCAGAGATTCCTGACCTCGGACTTTGAGGCCAGCTGTTCACGAAGCCTATGCTCGGATTCAAGTATACTTACACCGATCTCCTCCATCACATCCTGGATCTCCCTCTCCAGCTGAGAGGCCTCAACCTTGTCCTCAATCTCCATCCTCTCAAACTCTTCCCGATCAACCTTCTGCTCTATACGCTTGTCCTTCTTATCAAACTTCTCCTCAAGCTCCGCAATATCATTATAGGCCTCCTCTACCGCAGGAAGAACACTTTCAACGTCAGAGATCTTTTCCTCGAATTCTTCACGACTCAGCTTTTTATCCTGTTTCTCCCGGACCTCTTCAAGGCTGTCCCAGAGCGAAACAACTTCAGATTTGGAAGCCAGCTGTTCGCGTAAAGTCTTTTCAGACTCCTCTATATCAATGCCGAACTCATCTCTCAGCTCCTCCAGCTTTTTCTCCAGTTCAGAGATCTCTATCTTGTCATCCAACTCAAGCTGTTCAAACTCCTCCCTGTCAACTTTTCTTTCGTCTACTTCCTCTACAGTATCTTTCAGGCCTTCAAGGCCTTCATCGAGGTCTGCTACATATTCAATGACATCAGAGAGCTGCTCTTCCACGACATCGATCTCCTGGAGAGCATCATCGTGCCTCTCCTCCAGTAGCTCTATCGTGTCCCAGAGGCTTCTGACCTCCGATTTGGAGGCAAGCTGTTCTCTCAGCCTGTAAACCTTATCTATCATGTTTATACCGAGCTCATCTCTCATCTGTTCCAGTTCGCGGTCTAGCTCTGACCTGTCGACTTTCTCTTCGACAGCCAGGTTTTTCACCCGGTCTCTCAGCCTTGCGAGTTCGACCAGCTGGTCTCCTCTGACGCTTTCAAGTTTCTGCTGGAACCTTGATTTATCGACTTTTTCCTCTATCTCGACGTCTTTCAGCTCTCTACCCATGTCTGAAAGGCTCTTGTCCATATCTTCGATGTGAGCCTTCAGTTTCTGGATCTGTTCCTCTCTGTCCTGGAACTGTTCCAGTCTGTCACGTATATCCTCTACGTCTCTTTCTGTGACAATAGACTGGTCCTCGATCTCTTCAATATCGTCGAAGGCTGCCTCGATCGCAGGAAGAAGCTGTTCAACCTTTTCTCTCTTCTCTTCAAACTCATCTACCATGTCCTGGAACTCGTAATCTTTCGGAAGAGAATTATAGTCTATCTTGATATCAGAAAAATCCTTGCGGAGTTCATTAATTTCCTCACTTAGCTCCTGTTGCCTCTGACGAAGATCTTCATCGTCGGAGGCCTCTAACTGGTTCTGCCGGTACTCGATCTTGCTGACACGGTTCAGAAGCTCCTGGATCTTGGACTCCTCATCTCTGATCTCGCCTTCAAGCTCCTCAGCATTATTTTTGGTCTCGGAGACCGCATCAGATACCGAGTCCTCGACGTCAGAGTTCAACAGTCCCATGGAATAATAAGTTATGCGTAGACCTCGGTTTAAAATGTAACCTCACTCAAGGAAAACAGGTTCCCCCGAATCCAGGACCTTCTCATCATCGAACCAGACCGTCGGCTCTTCGCATACAGCATCCCAGTGAACCTTACAGTTAACCGCACGTGAACCGTCCATATACGAGGAGTTATCGCCCAGAGCGATATGCACAGTTCCCAGAACTTTCTCATCCTCCAGAATATTGCCTATCAGAGAGGCTTCAGGATTAGTCCCGAAACCAAACTCCGCAACATTCTTCACACACTGAATCTCACTGAGGCCTTCCTCAAGATCGGTTCCCTCCTCACCCTGGTAGGCGACAACCTCGTTGTCCTGTATCTCAAGTCTTGCTCCTTCGCCGGAGACGACGAAGTGATCAACCATGAGAGTTCCGTTCGCATTGACAGAAGCACCGTCAGATTCTCCCGCAGGAAGGTTGCCGAAAGCCCCTTCCTCATGGATAAGGCCTGTATCAGTATGAAAAGTATCAATCTCGATATTAAGCTCCAGCTCCGTGCCTGACGGAGTCTCAATCCTTACAACTTCAGTATCTTCAAGCATTGAGTAGACTTTTTCAGAAATTTTCCTGACTTCCTCATAATCAGCCTGTAATGCACCGTTCCATATCTCCCTGTCGATCGTCGGAAGCGTCGCAATCCGAGATCCACAGGCACCGGCCTCCCTCCTAGCATCAGTATGGGAAAGAGACTTCATCGTAGGAGCGATAACCACATCAGCATCCTTCATCGCCTGAGCAACTTCCTCCGGCGGTTCATCACCATGATTCTCCGGCTCCTCGTACTCCTTCAAGAGAGCAAGGCCTGCCTCCTCTTCAAGCACATCCATCAACGCATCAATGAACTCCTGATCATTAGAATCGTTCAGAACCAGGACATGTTCGTCCCTCTGAACGTTTAAACACTGTTTAACTATAGTTTCAGCTCCTTCTCTCAGAGTCATGTAAAGTTATTGGAGGCCTTAGAATAAAACCTTGAGGCCTTTAATTCAGCCTGACCGCGTTGCCTCTTTTCTTATCGAGAAACTCCAGTTTATCTTCTCTGGCAAGCCAGCCCATCGCCATGTAAACTTTAGTGCCCGGAGCCTCGACTCCTTTCGTCACTCCTGAAACAGACGTCTCTCCGTTCTCTTCAAGGAAATCCCAGACTTCTCCCGCAACTTCACCGATAGTATCTTCCAAAATTGATCACCAATAACCAAAGATTCTCAGGACCGGTTTAAATTACCTTGCCGAAACCACACCCAAAAGTTATTAACTACCGGGCCATAACAACAATTATGTCGATTGGCAGAGTAATCCAGGAAGATACAGAGCAGAGAAAAAAGGCCGAAAAAGCGGCGATAAAGCACGGAGACTCCATCAACACCGGAACAAACAAGACAGTGTACAGAGGCCTCCGCGGAATGGTCAAGCCAGTGGCCAGGAAAGACTTCCCGGAAGAAAACAGAGAAGAACTCGGGGAAACAGATTTCATAGCACCCGGAACAGTCAACGAAAGAGATTTCACCGATATAGGCCTCTGGGAAGAGACAATGGTGATACACCAGGACGAGGCCGATGAAAAAGTCGGAGAAGCCGTAGAAAAATACGGAACAGACTTTGTAGTAGAGGAGACAGTAGAAAACCTCCTCGACGAATTCACAGAAAGAGGTATAGTCTACGAAGATCCCGGAGACAACATAGGATTCTACAACGGAGAAGCAAAGGCCTTCGACGTCTACGACAGCTCAGCCTTCGAGTTTAAAGACGGCGGCATAGACAGTATGTCAGATAAAGACTTCTACAAATTCCAGCAAGAAGCACCGGTCATGTACCAGAAATTCGCCGAAGAAGTCGCCAGTTACAGCAAAGAGGACGCACAAAAAGTAGTAGACAAAGTATCACAGGCCTCAAACTACCTCATAGAGGGAGAGGCCTCCAGAATCAACTTCCAGCAGGCCTTCAACTACCAGCGGTGACTACAAAAAACTTCAGCGAAGAAATTTCTGTATAGCCTCGTTGGCTCAGCCTGGCTAGAGCGGTCCCCTCGTAGGCGTGGTTACGCTCGAGCCGGACGCAATAAGCCATTCAAAGAATGGCTTGCAGAAGACGGATATAACCGCACAGAGCAAGGGACAGATCCCGGGTTCAAATCCCGGACGGGGCTAGACGGTTTTCATCAAAAAATTAGGGCATAATCATTGCCCTAACAATTTGATCACAGGTCTACTACCCTCTAGGGCAACTTCCTTTCTGTGAATTAATTCGGTCGAAAGTAAATGTGGGTGGAGATGACTATGTATGTCCGACGGAGATATTTACAAGCGCAGCCAGAGAATAAAACGCAATGTTGAAAGAATCAAAAACCTAGATAAAATCTCAGATGAAAATAAAGAAACTCTACTTGACTTCAAAAATTTCCTCTTATCTCAGGGCCTTTCAGACAGTAGAACCAATAGATACCTCTACACATGGTACAGACTAGCACCTCACATTGACTTCGATTTATACAACCCTGAAAAAGACGATGTGATCGGATTGGTAGGAAAACTAAATCAAGGAAAGATCAAAGAGAAAGAAATGGCTCCGGGAACTGAAAAAGAGTATAAAAAAGCAGTAAATAAGTTTTTCAAGGATTTTCTAGGTAGCAAAAAAGAAAATATAGATGGAAAACAATTGACCGACTTTTTTACGACTACTGTAAAGAGTTCAAGAACCGATCCAGACCGATTACCCACACCTAATGTAGTCAAAGAGATGGTAAAACACGCCACTAGATTAAGAGATAAAGCAATTATAATGACCTTATGGGCATCCGCAGGAAGAATAGGAGAAATTCTAGGCCTTAAATGGAAGGATGTCAAGTTTACCAATGATATAGCTAAGGTAAGATTTAGAGATACTAAGACAGGGGGAAGTAGAACTGTTCCTCTAAGAGCAGGCTATCTATACCTGAAAGAGCTGAAAGAATCCGATCATAAGAGCGACAACATGGAGGCTTTCATCTTCCGAAGCACTACGAAGGACGAACAGCTATCTTACAGCGGAATTAATCAAGTCTTGAAGAGGACCAGAAAAAGAACAAATATACCTGATAGGATCAAAACGAATCCTCACGCTTTCAGGAAGGGTAGAGCCACTTATCTGGCTGCTCAAGGTATGAATCAAGCTCAGCTATGTGAGTTTGGAGGATGGGTTCAAGGTAGTGGAGAAGTAGCAGTTTACATCAGAATGGCCGAAAGCGATGTAGAACAAGGCATCAGAGAGATTTCAGGGATAGAGAAAAGAGAAGATGAAACAGAAAAAGACCTCAACCCCGTAAAATGCCAAGAATGTAAAGAACTGAACAAGTTCGAGGCAGAAAACTGTAGAGAATGTGATGCAACACTGAAGACCTCCGATCTTTTCACAGAAGTTCAGATTGAGGAAATGAAAGATGAACTTAAGACAAAAATGATAGAAGAAGACATAGGAAAATCAGATGAAGAAATAAGGGAGGCCGCAAAGGATTTACTCCGAAACTAGCTTCCTTATCTCAGATAAAATTTCTTTTTCTTCAGCTGAGGCTTCAGCGAGATTCAGCGCTCTTTCTTTCATCTCGCCAAGCTCATAATCCTCATATTCATATAACACATAACCCAGAGAGAGCCAATATAACCATTTAGGTATATCTTCACCGCCGGTCTCTGCAATCTTTGGAATTCCATCATGGATCTTATCTACAAATAAATCACACATTGCTATCTCATGCGGATTTTTAGCTAAACATATAGAAATGTAAGACCTCATGAAAACCCTCCCTTTAACCTCTACCTCATCCTGAAACTCTTCAGGAACCTTATCAGCAATTTCCTCAATCGAGAGCTCGAACTTGTTAAGATAGTCAAGCAAACCATCCAAATTTGGCTCATAAAGCTGAACTCGACCTTCTTTCTTTCCTTTCTTGATCAAGTTTAGCTCTCTTAGTTTCTTCAGATAATTACTTACTGATTGAGGATTTGAATCCAAATTCTCCGCTATTGCCGAAGTGTATTTTGCATTACTAGAGTAGATATGCTTTAGAATTCTAGCCGCAAACTTTGACTCGTAGATTTCTGTCGAAATATCATCATATTCTACTTCGGTATCTTTCATCTGGATGTACTGGATTTAATGAAAGATATTTAAAAGACTTAGCACAATATTTCATATACTACCATTCATCTATGTGAAAGGTGTAATATTATGCGTCTAACAATATCGATGCCGGACAATCTCAACAACAGGATTGAAAGTGTTGCTGAGACTACAGGACTTTCAAAATCTGAAATCGCTAGAAGAGGGATTTTGGAGCAGGTAGACGAGCTTGAAGAGGTGGCTTCCTGTGAATGAAGATCTTGATTCTAAACTAGATAAAATCGTCAGAGAAGTTGTTTCTGAACAGAAAAACGTCAAAGCCAGGTGACAGAGAAAAATGAAGGGAAAAACGGAGCTTGGGGTTACTCCAACTAATAGTTGGAAAGATGAACTTAACAAATCACCGAATCGGTCTAAGACCAAGAAAGGTCAGAAGCTTCAGACCACAGCAAGGTTTGAGAAGTCAACGATAGAGACTCTAGAGGATATAGCTGATAATAACGGGTTCTCTTTAGCAGAGGCAATTAGAAGACTAGTGAGAATAGGTCTTCAGAATTACAAACCTGCTAGAGAACTGGTTCATGAGGACTTGGAAGGCCTTCTTGGTCAAGCTGATGATGAATCAAGTAGAGGAGAGATTGCGAAAATTCAATCCGATCTCTTCTTACATGGGGAAGTGGAAAAATGACTGTTTTCTCTTACATGGGGGTTGCCCCCCATCAAATTTCGTGTGACTTGTGTGACTTTGAACACCAAGTCACATACCTCACATGGTCTCACATGCTCCACCGTGTTACTTGTGTGAGATCCGGTTTGAAGTCACATACCTCACACGGTTTACTATGGGGTCTGGGGGGTGCATATATGTGAATCGACAAAATGAGATCTTGATCTGGATTAAGGAAAACTATCCTGACACTGATTTCGCAACCAGTAAAATCTATGAGGAATATCAGGAAGAAGAGGAATATGAAGGGAAGGAAAGTACCTTCTACAACTTGATTAACAAGTTATGCAGTAAGAACCTGCTGGAAAGGCCTGAACACGGGAAATACAGAATTAATACCAGAGGAAAGAGGAAGGCCGAATACCTGATTGGAGGAGAAGAGATAGATGCTGAAAATGAGGATTTAGAGGAAATTAGGCTTCAACTCCTCGATTTCCTTGATGAAAGAAAAGAGGAAATTAAACAGTCTATCGCTGATTCTACTGCCTTCAAGCTGAAGCTTTCTGAGCTCGACAAGTTTAATCCTGAACTGATAGATTATTTCGAGAATAATCCTGAGAAATTCCTTGATGCAGTAGATAAGGCCTTTAATACGGTTTTAGATGTTTCGAGTCGTATTGATTACACTATAGACTGTGATGTTGACTACTGGGAAATTCCGCTTTACAAGGCCAGAAGCAACGAATATAGGAAAAAGCTTATTACAGTTCAGGGAACTGTGGAGTCAGCCTCTGACTTCCACCAAGAACTGGTTTCTGCCGTCTTTGAATGTAGTCAGTGTGGAGAAAGATACGAGAAGGAGCAGGATTCGGCAAAGTTGAAGTCTCCTTACAAGTGTGAATGCGGTTCTAAGAAGTTCGGTGAGGTTTCGAGGAACTTGATCAATTTAGTCAGCTTCAGGATTAGCAACGAGAAAGGTCATAATGAGTACATCAAGGCCGATTTCAGGAGCAGTTCTATTACCTCGGATATACAGGAGGCCTTCAAACCCGGTCAGGAGTTACGGGTGACAGGAGTTGCTCATGGGCAACCTATAGGTAAGGATTCTAGTAAGGTAGAGCCTATACTGAAGGTAGTATCTTTCAAGCCTCAGGACTCTCAAAAGGTACTTGAGGACTACAAAAAAGAGGAAATTAGCCTACTCATGGGTAAGGTAGATACACTGGAGAACCCCTTCCAGAGTTTTGCTACTAGTATAGCCCCTAGTATCGTGGAGCAGGAATTTGCTAAGAAGGTGGTTGCTGCTTCACTCATAGGTGGGAAGGCTACTGGAGGTCAAGGGGGTAGCGGTAGGATTCATAGTTTACTGCTTTCTAACCCTGGATCGGGAAAGTCGGACATTCAGAACTTCGTGAAGGAGACTTTTTCGAATGTCGAGCTAGCGGATGGTAGTAATGCCACAGGCCCTGCCCTTACTGCTACGGTGGAACAGGAGGAGGGTAATTACCGCCTTAGAGCAGGGAAGTTGGTCTATGCTGATGAAGGTGTTCTTTGTCTGGACGAGTTCGATAAGATGAACAAGAATGATAGCAGTAGACTGAACACGGCAATGACTAGTAAGACATTTCCTATAGATAAGGCCTCTATCAATGCCGAATTACCAGGAAATGCTACAGTAGTGGCTACAGGAAATTTCGAGGATTACGTGGACGACATGGAATTCGTAAAGGACTCAATTCCTGACCATGCCGAATCCCTCTTAGATCGTTTCCACCTGATTTATGCAATGAGAAGTCCAGACAATCAGGAAAAGGTGCAGGATGCTATTTTCGACAGCTTCAACAATTCCTCTCAGGAAAAGGCCTCTACAGACTTTGATGAAGAGGAATTGGTACTGTATCGGGAACTTGCAGCATCCAAAGATCCAGAGCTCACGGATGAATCTGTTGAATTGCTGAAGAAATGGCTTAGAGGCCAGAAAGAGATAGCCGATTCTAAAGGAAATTCCTCCTTTAAAACAGATTCTAATAGGCATCTAATGGCATTAGGCCTTCTTACAACCATGTTTGCCAAATCTCGGCTAAGCTCTAAAACCAACGAAGAGGATGCTGAACGAGCAGTAAAGCTGTTCATGAGATGTAGGAACTCTCTAGGCCTCTACGATGGAGATACCGATCAACGATCTCAGAAGGTGAAAGCGTGAATCAACTAACTCAGAACAGACTAGCTTTACACTCAAGAAAGACTCAAGAAAACCTCACGATACATCAGTTTGCCTTATCCCAGGTGGTAGCCCTTGGGTAGAAGCAAGGTTAAACTAAAAGAAGAGATCGTAGAAGGCCTTGAGAAGTTTCCTATGACAACTCATGGAGTATCTAGATATGTCAACTGCCATTATAATACTGCTGAGAAAAGGCTTGAGGAATTAGAGGAAGATGGTGTGATTGAAAAACTAGAAGATAAGTGGGTATTGGAAAGTAATTAATATTCTATTCTCGTGATCTCAGCAACTTTTAGAATCTAATAAGACTAATTTTGTTTTGGGAAAGACTTATATATGAATTAACCCGGAAAACCGGCAGTAAAAGCGTTAACTAAGAGAAATTTATGTCATCTTTCACTTAACATAAATTTCCTGCTCTTAATTAGAGGGTCATTAGGCTCTATCTAGAGGAAATTTTTGCACAAACTCACCTAACATAATTTCACGTTATTTAAACTCATATTTTGTTCCTCTTTTCTTCCCTTTTTTATCCATAATATCTCTCTCAGTAAACTCTTTAAGGTCGCTCCAAGCAGTATTTCTCGAAACATCCATTAAATCCTGGTACTGAGAGTTTGTATATGTCCCGCTAAATTTGCTCTTACTCAAAAACTCTTTTTGTCTCTCGTTTAAATCTTGAGGAATTTCCTTACCTATTAGATTGACTACAAACTTGCCATTATCTTTAAAATCGGGCTCAGGATAATTTTTACTTTTCATTTCCTCAGTAATTCTCTGAATTCCCGTACCCATCTCTTCAGCCAGCTCCATTCTCTGCATGACGCTCGCTATAGTAGGATTTCTTTGAACAGATTCATCAGTCCATAAATCATCTATTGACATATTCCCTATTAAGCCGCCCGGATTCCTTATTTCAACTCTATTTGGATATACTTTTACTTGGGTCTTTTCTCTCTGATTATGGTAATCTCTATGAACAACAGCGTTAACTAAAGCCTCTCTTAAAGCATCTGTTGGATATTGATTTACTGTCTCCCTTGCTGTATCCTTAACTCTTTTCTTTGACTTTGTATTCTTGTGTATAAACTCTATAGCCTCAAAAACAGCTAGAACTGCAGGAGAATTAAGTTCCGCCTTATCAACCCACTCGATACTTTCTCCCTCTGATTCATAAGCTACACATTGGATTCCTGAGTTAGGAACAAACCGCTCAGGATGACTCCCAAATAATATGGCTCCGGCGTTGTTAACTGCAATAGACTTATTTTTTCTATGGGCGGCTCCCAAATACATCAACATTGAGTCAATGTCAACTTTATCTTGAGATATATCGGAGCGATCTAAGAACTTATTTATTGCCTTCTGATCTATATCATCTGGAAAATGGAACCTCCTACATTTAACTTGCTCAAAGCTAATATCACCACTTTCTTCCATCAAAGCACGGATTTGATCATGCTCCATTGACTTATCGATCGTATCTTGTCTTATAAAGTAATCTGAAGGCGCTTTATTGACAGAATCTTTATTTGACTCAACATCAACGACTATTAAGCCATCAACAACTTCTATGTCCGTTTCCAGTATACCCTCTACTGAATTTATAGAGTCTTGGACTTTAGCCCTCTTATCATTCAAATCCCATTGATCCAGAGCTTGCACTTTCTCACCATTATCTTCCAAGCCAATAATTAGTTTACCTCCTTCCGCATTTGCGAAAGAAGTTACAACCTCGGCCACATCTCTAAGAGATCGTTTAAACTCAGTTGTCTGATCTTCACCAGTCTCTATTATCTCTTGCAACTTCTCCTTGTCCATAAATGGATTAGTCTTTCTTAATCTCTAAAGTGTTTTCATTTTTAACGGAAAAATCTAAATTCTCTCTCTTATCCCACCCCATCGCCTTTGCCAATTCTTTTGGAACTGTCACGAACTTCTGCCCATTAGATCCTTCTTGGAGTTTAACCATGATTAATAACTCAATTAAACAAAGAACTTATAACAACCGAGTTGAAGACTGTTAATACCCATATTTAACCCAGTAAGTTCATAGAAAAGAGCTTGCCCGGACGGGGCTGATTTTTTGCTTTCAAGGCCTTTATTCGTCTTCCAGGCTCTGGACCATGTTGACCTGTTTCTTCTCAAAGCCGTTTTTGCTGTAGAAGTCTATAGCTTCAGTGTTTTTGATCTCGGAAGTTACTTTCAAATGGTCGGAGCCGTTCTCCGCGGCGAATTCTCTGACGTGTTCGATAGCTTCTGTTCCAAGGCCTTCATTCCTGTATCCTTCTTTTACGAAGAGGTTGACGATCTGCGTGTATTTCTCGTATTTTCTCGAAGGATGCTCGCCCTGTTTCAGGGTTAGAAACCCTTTGGTAAGGTCTTCGTCTCTCATCAGGAAGTTTATCTTTTCTTCTCCCTCGATCTGTTTTCTAAAGCTTTTTTCGGCTTCTTCAGGCGAGCTATGGGTTAACTGGTTAAATTTCGGGTACTGTTCCATTTCTTTTGCGAGCTTGAACCACATTTTGGCCAGAGCTTTTTCGTCGCCCTCTGAGGCCTTTACCAGTTCCATAAAGTATGTTTTTGGAAGGCCTTTCTCTTTAATTGTGTGGAGGAAAAATGTAGCTGGTTCTAGATGTTTCCGAGGCAGAATTCGTGGGCTCTGCCCTCTGTTATCTCGATACCTTCTTTTTCAATTTCGTGACCGCAGACGACGCATTCGTCTTCTATCATATGAATATTTATACGTTTGCCAGAGTTATATAATTATCTTCGAACATACATCCAGTTTTTAAAGGTTGAGGCCTTTGTTTGTGTTATATGTCGGCTAATATCAAGGACGTTCGAATAATTGAACAGTTGAATGAGGATGGGAGGCTCTCGCTCAGGAAAATTGCGGATAGACTGGATTATTCTCCTTCCACAGTCAGCAACCATTTCCAGGAACTGCATGATAAGGAGGTTATCAAAGGTTTCAGGCCTCAGCTGGATTACGGGAAGCTGGGCTTCAGTTTTACCTGTATAACCCAGATCAAGACTGAGGCGGGTAAACAGAAAGAAGTCTCGAAAACTCTATCAGAAAAAAGCTATATCCACTCGCTGTACCAGGTGACTGGAGATACGGATATCATCGCGATCTGCAAGTTTATCAGCCGGGAAAAGATGCGAGAAAACCTGACAGATGACCTGAACCAGCTTGAAGGGATAACAGATACCAAGACAAACGTAGTTCTCGAATCCAGGGTCGAAGGAAGGCCTCTGGATCTTTCAGGCCTGAGATAAAAAAATTTTTATTCTCCTTTTCTGGAGCGAGGCAGTTCAGTCTTATAAAGAAAAGGTTTCAAGCGTTTTCCTGAGAGAATGTTTGACTCCGATAATTATCAGGTAAGGGAAAAGTCTTTCTCGGACGGGGATCAGCACAAGATCTATGAGAACGGGGATCTTTTTCTTTACTCGAAGATAGATGACTCGGAGATAAGAGAAGACCTGGTATTCGTTGACAAAGAAGATGAGAGAAAACTGACGGTGACGACCAACCCGGAACTTGATGTACCGGCCTCTTACAGTATAATAGATGAGGAGGAAGATGAGGTCATAGGAGGCCTAAGACGAGAATGGGGTCTTGTATTCCATCAGTGGAAGCTGATCGACAGGGATAACCAGGTTGTAGGAACTATAAAGGAAGATCTCTTACCTCTCTCACTTACAAGAAGATACATAACCACATTGTTGCCTTTCAAATACGACGTGGTATCGATAGAAGGCGAAAAACTGGCTGATATCGACGGAAAGTTCATGTTCCGGGACTTTTACAAAATAAAACTGTGCGGAGACGTAGATCCACGCCTCCTGGTACCTGCTACTATTGTGATGGACTCTATTGAGAAGAAATAACCTCAGCAAGCCCCTCACGGGTCAAGATCTCCAGATCACTGGATGAAGCAGTATCAGAACGAGACATACCGCCCAAATACTCTACATCGTAGGCCTCAGCCATAGATACCAGGCTGTTATCAACCTCGCCGTCAAGAACCAATGCCGAGGCCTCATCCGCTTTCCGCAGAGCATTCTCAACTTTATCTACAGGAGCACGTTCCTCGACCTCCAGATCCTCGTTTAAAACATTGGCAGCACGTGTAGCCACAAGATCATCCAGGGACTGGAGAAGGCCTTCTCTCAGTTCTTCATCGATGTCATCTTCGGCGTCTGTAGAACCTGCGTATTTCACAGGTCTTTTGTCGCGCAGAGCTTCATGCAGTTCCTGTTTTGATAGCTCCTCGACTTCTTTTCCTTCAGGGGCTCTGGCAACGAACCTTGGCTCAGCTTTTTCCTTAACTTCTTCAAGTATAAGGTCTCCTCCGCGGTCTCCGTCTAGGAAAGCTGTTAGATCTTTATCATCTGCGATCTTTGAAATGCCGGAGGGTACATCTGTTCCGCCGATCGCTACGGCGTTTTTAACCCCGTGCTTGAGGAGATTGGTGACATCTGCTTTCCCCTCTACGACTACGACTTCTTCATTTCTCTCTGCATCAGGGCCAGCTGTAAAGCCTCTGAAATCTGTGACCTGTTTCTCACGGACCTCTCCCTTGATCTCGTCCGTGATCTCCTGCTTCGAAGGTTTTTCCTCTTCGATATCTTCCATCAACTGCTTCGCACGCTTAATGATATAATCTCTCTTCGAATTTCTGTCGTCCCTGATCTTTTCCACCTTGATGCTGGCACCTGTAGGCCCTGCACGCTCAATGGTCTCCAGAGAAGCACCTAGAAGAGCTGTGTCTGTCGCGTCAAGAGATGTAGGAAGCTCTATAGAGGCCTCTGTCTTACCGTCTCTTCTCTGGATCTCCAGATCCATACGCCCGACTTTTCCTTTCTCCTTCAGCTCTCTCAGGTCAAGTTCCTCCCCTAGAAGGCCTTCTGTCTGTCCGAATATCGCGCCTACGATATCTGATTTCTCTATTATTCCGCCTGCTTCAAGTTTTGCTTCTACTACATATTTCGCCTGATCCTGTGCTACCTTACCCATTGTAATCCCTCGATTTTTTCCCTTAGCTTATTTTTTCTGTTGAATTTTTCCAGTTTTCTCCTGCGGGAAGTATAACCTGATAAGATCGCAGGTCTTTCACCTGAGACCTGTTCAAAATCTTTGAGTTAGCTCTCCCATTCCTGGTTTCGGACTCAAGGCCTATAACTGGATAGGTCTTTATCTCTATATCGAACTCTTTACAGGATTTGACCTTGAAATAGATCTCAGGCATTCGTTCGCCAGTTGAAGGTTGAAAAGTAGATTTGGCTGCCCGGTAACACACGCAATCATCCCGGGTCCCTTTTCCGGTCATTCGTGCTGACCAAAGGGCAGCCAAAAAAAGACTACAGTCAAGTTTTGTCGGGTTAAACTTAACTTGATTCGGATTCACGTCTACTGGAAGAAAGTGCCTTCCTCAGGATCAGGTTCGAATACTGCCTGTCTTGTCTTGGTCTGTGTCGGCTCCTCGCCGTGGTATTTTCTCACATAACGGATGTACTCCATCAGTTTTTCCCTCGCGTATTCGCCGTCATACTCTATCATCTCTTCCCCGATATATTTCAGGAAAGCCCACTTGAAAAACCTGTTAAGAGGCCTCGCCACGAAACGCGGAAGGAAATCCACTCCCTGGGGCATATCATACGAAATCTCTAACCTACTCCAGTACTCGACCAGGCCAAAGTCGTTTTCCCCTGAAGGCGGAGCCTTCGTCCTGATACGAGGCCTTATCCTGTAATTCCCTCTACCACTGGGCAAGGGCATCTCACATTCCATCTTGGACTCGAATTCACCGCTGTCCACGTTCTGGTAGAAGTAGTTCTCGAAAGGCCTGGTCATGTCCATGTTTTCCTTCATCATGTACTTGTGCTGTTCGTAGATCGACGTAACGTTCGGTGACTCGTACCATTCCAGCCTGTTTACAAGTTCGACCCATCCACCGTCGAAAATATGGAAATCATGCCAGATATTATCCTCATCTACTTTACCCGGATCCGGTGTCCGAAACCAGTAAGCTACCCCGTCCAGAAAACCTTGTTCGTCATCACTCATGTCTCATCAGGCCTTACTTCCACGGTGCATCGTAGTGAGAAGCTCCGGTCCTGCCGATAGATTCCTGGACTCCGAACTTCTCTCTCATAAGGTTTTGAATACGTATCACAGACTCTTCTGCCTCCTCACCATACCTGTGAATCTCTTTGGAATAAAATTTGTTGTACCAGATACCTACCAGGATCTTGTATAATTTGGAACGCTGGAAACGCGTTTTCTCCTCTGCAACAGGTGCATCAGGCATCCTCTCCTGCTTGTAATACGAAGGGCCCTGAGGCTCCCACGAAGTAGGATTCCATCCAGGATAAACAGTTAAGACCTCCGCAGAAGTCTGGACACGGGCCTTGAAAAGGCCTTCACGCCTCTCCTTCGCATAAATATCTTTAGGTGTCTTCGCCTTGAACGACAGACTGTAATGGATTACAGTATGCGGAGACTTTTCTTTAAACGCGTGCATGCGGACCCTGTCCTTTGGCTTCTCTACGTTAAACTCCATCTTCCCTTCCTCGATTCTGTCCATATCGAACTCGTCCACAAGAAGGTCTTTGAGGCCTCTGTAGATCCTGGCCGGGTCCTCGTCCACGAAGAAGTGGTCGGATTTCCTGAAGTAGTGATCTGAGTATTTTACCATATATTTTTTCAGGCCTCCAGGGTATCCCTCATCCTTGTCATGAGACTATCTACTTTTTCCTCTACCGCTGGTTCATAACCCTCTCTGACACTGCCGTACAGGAACTTGTCGTAAAGCGAGCGGTAAGCGTAGTACCACAGAGTGTCCTGCCACATCTTCTCATCAGGGTACTCGGTCACTAGTTTGCCCTTGACCTGGATATCAACTTCGCCGGTCGCCTTGTTAATCTTGAAGAAAATCTCCAGCTCCTCCCTGGTCTCTCCGTCAAGGGCTTCTACAGTCTCGATCTTTACACGGATCATGTCCCCGTCCACGTCGTTGTAGTATTTCTCCTCGTGGACATGGTCAAAGCCCATCCTGTTTTCCAGCAGGTCCTTTATCTCGTCGTAGGCCTCACGCGGGTACTCAAGTTCAAGGGTCTGTCGACGGCGGACCGCTTCCTCAATTATCTCCATATAAGTAACTACTTATCAGGCCTCTGTAAAAAAGCCCTCCATTCCAGAAAAGAAAAATAACAAAGAAAAAAATCTAACGACACTTCGGACAGACCCACATGCCGTTGACGTTCTTCAGATCCTCCGAGTAGTTCTCACAGGACTCGCAGTTACCGCTCTCGGATTCAGGCCTTGGAGTAGCCTCTGCCTCCATCTCCTCTTCCTCGCCCATGATCTCGGCGAAACCAGGCCAGGCCCTGAGGATGTCACTCTGAGTTACAATACCTACAAGCATATTCTCCCTGACTACAGGCACACGGGAAACATTATTCCTGACCATCGCCATCGCAACCTCGTTCAGGTACTCGTCTTCCTCGGCAACGATCAAGTCAGTGCTCATTATATCCTCGACAGCAACCTCTGTAGGATCAAGGCCTTCAGCTGTAACCTGATAGACTATATCACGGCATACAACAACTCCTACAGCCTCACCGTCATCTACAACAATAAGGCCTCTAATCCCCTCTTCTTTCAAAAGGTTAGCTGCCCTCGTAACCGGTTTCTCCTGTTCAACGGCGATAACGCCGTCCGTCATGACTTCTGAAATCTCAACGTTCTTTTTCATAATAGAAGAAAGGAGGGCTCGAAACTAATTAACCTTACGCCCTCCGCAGAGAAGATCCTGAAAAAAGTTCTAGCCAGGCCTGATGCATTTCGTGTCAGCTACCGAACCTTAATTCAGGCCTCAAAAGCTTCTGCTGTATCAGTTTCAGAAAGACCTTGATGGAAAATTTTATTCTCTATTTTCCTGAGCTTTGAGATCTACTAAAAGCAGGGGAGAAGCTGGAGGCCTATCCTGAGAACTGGCCCAGGCCTGTCTGCCTCTGATCTTTTCCGAACAGGCTTTGAAGGGTGCTGTTAAGCATCAGGACCTGCTGTCTCAGATACGGAGTGATCTCGTACTCCTCTATTATCTCTTTTGAGGGCTGCATATACTTCTTGATAGTGCCCTCTGAAATCGTTAGCAGGACTTTACCTCCGCACTCAGGACATGTAGCGGTCGTCTTACCTGAAGCTGCGATAGTCTGTTCTGTCATGGGAACACGCCGGAACTTCGTGTTACAGTCGACACAGCGCATCTCCTGGCCCGAAAAAGCCCGGAGATTACCTCTGATGTCTGGCAGGAAATGCTTCTGTAATAATAGCTCTGCAACCGCGTCCTCGTCAACCGCTTTAAGTTTCTCACCAAGGCCTAGCTGCGCAGAAGTCTTTTCACTCATCTCGTCCAGCGTAACGTATTCGGACTGGTTAGGACCATCCTCAACATCAGTGGTTTCATGAGTATAGCCGTGCCTGTACGGTTCATCGCTGTGGACAATATCTTCACCAATCTGGATATCTGTCTCCATCTCCCACGGCTTCACATACTTTTGTGACTCCTCATAGAAGCTCAGCGGGTACTCGTCCACAGTCTCAATCGCCCAGGCCTCATCATCGATCTCGTCGGCGTTCAAAACTGTAGAAAGAATCAGAGGTGCGTCCATAGTCCTTGCACCTGTCATATCAGGCAGGTATTTCCTGGAGAAGTTCAGAAGGCCGTCCATCATCAAAAGAATGGCGTCCTCATCTCCGTCACAGTTCCTTCTTTTCGCTGCATGCCAGTAAGGATGCGAGTAGATTCCCTTCGCGTCCGTGAAACCTATGATACGTCCTACTGTCCCTCCTGAGGTATGCGGTGCGAGGCCTATGATCAGTTCGCCGACAAGATCCTGTTTATCCTCAACATTGTAGTACGTATCCAGGCCGTAAAACTCTTCAAGAAGGTCATCGACGTAGTTCGCGACCCTCATAAAGTAATCGGAGGCTGCAAGCGTGTTATCGCTGTCAGGAATGACAAGATCCTGAGGCTTCATTTCAACGATCTGATCCTCGCTCTCCAGAGGCCTGCCGTTCTTATCCTCGGTGTAACCGATCTCGTTCAGTTTTTCGACAGATACATTGATCTCCTTTGGCTTGAAATGAGTCATAGGGAGATCTATAGCATCATAACGTACGGTGGCGTCCTTGTTAACGTATAGATTATGTTTCTCGCGCAGAAGGCCTTTTTCGATAGGTTCAACGTGTTTATGCTTCGATGTCATGCCTCTGAAGGATTTCAGGAGTTCTGGCGGATGCCTCATATCCAGGTTCTCTAGAGAGTCCTCCATCATCTTTTCTACATCGATCTCTGTCTCCCTGTATCTGTTGAGCCATTCTCCGCCGCAGTCATCGCATTTATCCTGTTCCTCGGTGTATTCCTCACCGCAGTCACTGCAGATCCAGAGTTCCTCGGCCGGTGCGTCGCATTCACGGCAGAAACTGTAATGCGTGATCTCACCGCACTCCGTACACCGGTTGTGGATGATCTGCTCCTTTACCGTGCCGTTCTTGTAGCTCATCGTCAGGTTTCTCATTCTTCCTCCCTCTTCCTTGCCGCAGGGGAACAGAAGCTGTGGATCGCCGTTCAGAGTTCTTCTCTGCGCTTTTTCAGGCCTTCCCATCCTTCCGCCGAGGTAATGAGGTGCCTGTTCACGGACCTCGATACCGGAAACATCCTCTATAAACTCTGGTATATCTGAGGGCTTCCCTATTTCCTCTACTTTAACCATATGGTCATTTTCGAGGTCCAGAAGCCTCTGGAAGACTTTAACGTCTTCCTGTCTGAGTTCTATGCCTCCCTCCTCTTTATTTTCGTGTTGTACGAGTATGTCTTCCAGCGCTCTTTTCGCCTTTGCAGTCCATTTCTGTTCTCTAAGGGAGCTGTATAAGGCCTTGAATTTTTCAGGAGAAGTTTCTTGCCAGTGGTATGTCCATTTGGGATGTAGAGGGATTCCGAGGGCTTCTGAAATCTTGAAGGCCTCCTCCGGTGAGGGTTCACGGTCTTCGAAGCTTTTGCCAAGTTTAACGTCCTGTTCTTCCAGGGCTTTTTCCAGTTCTTTGTCCCACCATTCGCTGACGTACGGTGAAGGCAGTAGTTTCTTCCCGTTTTCCACGAACTCGCCGTAAGGAACGAGAACATCTCCCAGGAACAGTATCTCATCTATCCTTCTTTCCAGTTCTTTCGCTTTTTCCCTAGTATCTACTTTGACCACGTCCCCGTTGTTCAGACGGACCACGGGCGGATGAATAGCATCGCACGGTGTTCCGACTGTGGCTTTTCCAGGGTACTCGATTTTCATCTGGGTCCCGATAGCCAGAAACCTCTCAGTGATCTCCAGAGTAGCAGGATGGAAGCTGGTCGCAGCCAGGCCGTTCGTACGTGTATGACCATACCTGAGGCGGAAACCTCCTTTTCTACCTGGATGCCCAAATATAGGCCTTCCAGCCGTTAGAGATCCGAGATACTTGTCGCTAGGTGTGTATTTTTTCTTTTCTTCATCTTGTTCATCCTCTTCCTCGTCATCATCTCCTGAAGAATGCAGTTCTTTCTGGAGGTCAAGATAATCCTTGATCCAGTTCCAGTGCTCCAGGCCGAACTCCTCACCCCATTTCTCTATCCTCTTCTTGATCTTCGGAGCCTTCAAAGGCAATCCATCCAGGTATACGAGACAGAGGCCTCCACGGATCTTGTTAGTATCTACTCTGTCCAGATCCTTGTAGTTTGAAACATCAAGTTCTTCAGTCGGCGACCCCGTGACTTCCACTGGAACATTCTCCGCGATCATCTCGGTCTCTTCTCTCTCAGGGCTATACTGCTTCGCAGTAACCCTGTTAATATAATCATCCACCTCAGTCGAATAACGTTTCAAAACAGTATCCGAAGGCTTGAAACGATCAAGGCCTACTCCCAGACGTACATAATCCGCAAGCAGAACGCTCATAGCGGAGGCAGTGCCTCCTGCCGATCTAATAGGCCCTGAGTAATACATCGCCAGGTAATCAGTTCCATCATCATTCGTACGCACTTTCACATCTCCGATGCCTTCAAGAGGAGCCGTCGTGATACCTCCGGTCATGTAAGAGACTCCTACACGGATACCGGCATTACAGGCCTTCTCCACGTCATCAAAATCGTAGAAACGGCCTTTTGCGATCTCACGGGCGATCTGGAACGATACACGCTCATCGTTTTTTCCGTATTCATCTTCAAGCTCTCTGATCCTTCCGGCGACGCCCTGATCCTCCAGCTCCGGGAACATCGCTGCGATAACAAGGCTCGAGGCCTTCTCAGGAAGATCTGTAGCGACCGGGATATCAACTTTATCCTCAGGATCCTTTGACTGATCTCTTGCTTTATCCGCTACATCATAGGCCTTATCAGTTTTTTCAGATATCTTCTCAAAGTATTCTTCCGTCTCCATCAGTTATTACCTCCCAGACGTTCCCTGACCTTCTTAACTACCTCTTTAAATTCTCCTGAATCTGCGTCAAGCTGTTCGTAGTTAATCTGTTCCTTGTTCTCTATCATGAAGGCCTGGTCAGCTCTTTCACAGATATCTATATCGTTCTCTCCGTTACCTACAAAGTAAATTTCTTCTACTCCTGCTTCTTTCATCTCATCGACGACCTCGCTCTTGTCGTCTGCATATATTTCTTTCTCTATGAATTCGAAACGGCCTTCCTCGAACTGAAAAGTCCATGAAGGAACGACGAAGTCTGCATCAAGCTGTTCAGCTGCTGTAATAGACAGGCTTTCCGAAGTATGTGAAAGAACACCTACAGAAAATTCTTCCGAGTGGAAGGCCTTTACTAGCTCCGGGCTTTTCTCCCTGAGATTCAGGAAAGACCGGTTGTACCATTCCACAAGGTCCTGGGCGGTTTCGTGGTCGCTCCGGTCCAGAAGCTGGTTCAACTGGTTGACGTTTTTCTCCTCGAACTCTTCACGAGTTATCTGGCCGTTCCACCATTTGTCTACTCTCTGGAAGTACTCTGATGGTCTTTCTCCGGCTAAAAGGTGCAGTCCGCTCCAGTAACCGAGATCGGTCTTTACTTCAAAGGTCTCTCCCTCAAAGACTTGATAGACATGTTCAGGCCTTGGATTTTTTGGCACATGCCTTCCTCCAGGTGTTACAGTTCCCTCTACATCTACTAAAACTACTTTTTCGTTTTCAAGTTTTTCGAAATCATCTTTTCCGGATAGTACATCTATTTCTGTCATTAGAACTGTTTTACCTCTGTCTTCCTGTTCTTGAAATTCATGAGTGTCACTTTTCCAGGATCTGGTTCGTGGCCTACGCGTTTCTGGAAATCCGTCTGGGCCTGGAAAGTACTTGAACATACCACGTTTACTCCTTTGTAACTGCTTACTGCGTGGCTGTGGAAATGTCCGGAGACCATCACATCAGGTTCTTCCTCAACCACCATGTGGTCTACAGCTTCTGGGGACAGTTGATTGGAACCATATGTAGGAGCTAGATGCCTCCTCTTCAGAAGGTCGATCATAACTCTTTCAGGCTCATCGTACGCGTTTTCACGCAGCTCCTGGATCCTGTCCACATGGTCATCGAAGCTGTAGCCGTGATACATCAGGTGCTTGAGGCCTTTGCTCTCGATTCCATGTAAGCGGACAGTCTGCGGATTCTGAACCCTGTGGAAGTTATCGTAGTCCTTTATACGTGGGAAGACATCTTCCTGTATCCTGGGCTGGGGCTCAGACAGGCGTGTGATATCGTGGTTTCCAGGACCAGCTATAATCTGTATATCTTCTGGAATCCTGTCAACCCAGTCCTCAAACATCTCGTACTGGTCATAGATATCTGCAACCTCCAGTTCCTCCTCCTGGCCAGGATAGATGCCGACACCTTCCACCAGGTCACCGGCAATTACGAGGTAACCGATATCAGAAGCTGCATCAGTGCTGAGCCAGTCAGCAAAACGGTTCATACGCTCATGAAGAGTATCCTCCGAACCAATATGCAGATCAGAGATATAAGCAGCCTTAACGTCTTCCTCAGTCGTAGCAGTCTGTCCCTGAGGAATAGGAAGATCAGGCCTCACAACATTATTAGCATAGATAATATCACCGCCCATATTCCCCTGTAAACCTATCATCTCATCCGGAACAATCATATCACCTTCTCTCTCATCGACCAGGGCCTTGAACGTTCCGGTCTTATCTTCTATCTCAACTATGTATTTACCTGAGGAAGTGGAGTACTTGTCATTTACAAGGCCTACAGTAGTCGCCTGCTCGCCTTCATCCCTGTTCTTCAGCCGTTTGATAGTTGTAGCAGACTGGAGCTGGGTCCTGCGCGTTAACAGCTTTCTCATCCTGTCATATCGGTCGTTATAGTAAGAAAGAAACTCCGGGACATCTTTCTCCTCTTTATTGATATCGTACTCGTCCATGACCTCGACCTTCGTACGCATCCCATCCCTATCGCCGGAATCACGCAGTTCTACAGTTTTATCCTTCGAGAAATGGGAACTCTTCCTCTCGTAGATCTCATCCTGACCATCATCAATGTCATTATTCAGTTTACTCTCATCGACTTCTTCATCCAAGGCCTTATCTCCTGAGGAATCTTCAGAATTTTCCTCTACTTCGTCTTCAGAGGCCTTTTCCTCCTCAGAAGTTTCTGAAACTATTACACTGTCGTCCATCTTCCCCTCCTGTTCAGTAGTTTGTCCTTCACTTATATCAGTCTCGGAAACAGCCTCAGGAGAAGAATCGCCAGGCACAGAAGAAGTCTCCTGCTCTACCTCAGTACCTCCATCAGCGGTCGCCTTGACAACCTGTTTCTTTTTAGAGGCCTGCTGGGACATCTTGCTGCGGAGGTTGGAAATCATATTCTTAGAGATATACATGGGTGTGGTATCAAGCTGGCGGATCAACTCTACGTCTTCTTCCGTCAGCATATCTGCAGCTTCTCTTCCAACCATACATCCCTGTTTAGTCAGTTCTTTTACAGCGTTCTCTTTCATTACCAAAAATCCCCCTCTCTGTCTGAAAGGCCTTACTCGATGTAGAATTTCTCCTCTACCATCTCTTCAAGCCTGGATCTGATGTTCTCCGACAGATCAACACTGATCTGCCTTGTACGACCGTAACGACCCTTGCTGATCACTTTAGCGTTTACAACTCCAAGCATATCCAGCTCAGATATAAGGCCTGAAACACGTCTCTGGGTCAGTTCAGAGACATCAACGCCCTGACAGAGTTCCTTGTACTCGCTGTACACGTCACCTGTCGCGATCTCATCTTTATCCTCTGTCATATCAAGTATAGTATACAGGACCAGCTTCGAGTGCTTCGGCTGACTTCTAACAGTTTCAACCACTCTGTCACGCTCAATCTTGCTCTGGGCCTTGTTAACATGTTCTTTCTCGATCTTCTCAACCTCGGATCTTTCCGCAAGCTCTCCTGCGACACGCAAAAGATCAAGAGCTCTTCTTGCGTCACCGTGCTCCTGGGCAGCCAGAGCCGAACATTTCGAGATAACACCGTCCTGGAGAGATCCCTCGACAAAGGCCTTCTCTGTCCTGTCACGTAAAATCTCTCTCAGCTCTATCGCATTATAAGGCGCGAAGATAATCTCCTCCTCCGAAAGAGACGACTTTACCCTTGAATCCATATAATCTGTGAAATTCAGGTCGTTTGAGATACCCAGGATCGAGACCTTCGTATCCTCAAGATCATCGTTGATCCTTGTAAGGTTGTAAAGGAACTCGTCGCCGACCTTCTTCACAAGCGCGTCGATCTCGTCCAGTGCGATGACAACCACGCCTCCCTGATCTTTTAGAGCCTCGAAGAAACGGTTGTAGATCTCGTCCGTAGGAAGGCCTGTAGAAGGTACTTCCTCTCCAAGCTGTCTAGCAAGTTTGGCAAGAAGACGGTATTCAGTGTCCGCGACCTTCTTCATCTTGCAGTTAATGTATAGTATGTTTAGATCTATTTCCTGTTCGCTGGCAACACTTCTCAACTCGTCCGTAACATGCTGGACGACCAGTGTCTTACCTGTCCCAACAGAGCCGTAGAGAAAGACGTTGCTAGGATCATTTCCCTTGAGCGAAGGCGCCAGGATAGACGCTAAGTCATTGATCTGCTCCTCTCTATGCAGAATATTGTCTGGTTTATAGCTAGTGGTCAGAGCATCCTTATTCTTGAAGACCGAATCCTTGTCGATGTAATTTGAAAACATCGACTTAAGATTACTCTGACTCATCGAACCCCCTCCGTGAAATCAGAAATAAAACTCATTTTTTCCCCGTGTGTTTTCTACTTGAAACTAAGGTTTATAATCCCTTCCATCCGAAGCCAAGGTAAGAGGGACCCCCACCCCCTGATTTCGTGTGGAAAATGAGATTGCCGAAAGTTACACAGTATAACAGTGTAATATAATAATAACGTTGTTATATCAGATAGCAGTGTTATATCAGAATTTCCGGCCCAGAAACTTTCTTCCACTTGAAACGAGGGGGTGGGCGGATATCTACCTCGTAAATCAAGATCACGGAACTAGCCAAATTCCACTAACGCCCTAATCCTTCTTGGTAAGAGGCTGATTCCGCTAGAAGGCCTTTGTATATTACACCGTTATATTTCGTCGAGTTCAGAGATTGCAGAAGTCTAGTGAATATGTTTTGCTATAACCTTTTCAGAAATTCCTGTTTTTTCCACGGACTTCTTAGCTCTCGTTTCCGAACTCAGGTCTCCATGAAAATCCTTCTGGACCCCCTGATTTCATGTGGAGAATCAGTTAACATCCCTGCCTCAGTGACAACAAGGCCTCTCATAATCAGTTGTATAAATCCTGATGCATACATTCCAGGTAGTGAGTGGACACGGGCACAGCGGAGAATCCGAGTATGCACCTAGTAACCGGAAGAAAATGGCTGCGAACTTCGTAGCAGGTTCTATAATAGCTGTCGCACGCTTCGTGTTCGCTATCTTCCGAATGATATTCAACTTTCTTTCCGCACTGGTAGGAGTCCTCTAAACTTCCGTTTCTGGAAATATTCTGACAGACTAATAAAAACAGAGAGACAATTTTTTCTTTAGGTGGAAACGTGTCGCTAGAGGAAAACACAGTGTTCGCATATACACTCAGCAGTAGAAAAGGAATGATCCAGCAATGCCTTCGATCGATCGCGACACTCAAACATTATGTAGACGCAAAAAAAATCAAGATATTCTACACACCACCATACAACGAAGAAGACGAAGAGGCCTTGAGAGAAACAGGAGCAGAACTGATTAAGAAGGAAAACCAGACAGAGGCCTTCAACGTATCAAGATCTCTACCTGAAAGTCATTACGGCGAAAAAATCAATCTATGTAACATAGACTCGGAGAACGTGGTGTTCCTCGACTGCGATACCATTGTAGGTAATAATATATGGGAAGTCTTGGAAGGAGACTTCGAGTTCAAAGCGAGGCCAGCTCACCGCTTCAACGATCAAAAAGGTTGGAAAAAACTGTTCGAGGAAAGAGACAGGCCTTACCTGGACTGGATGCCAAACGCCGGCTTCCTAGTCTTCAAGCAGAAAGCCCACAAAAAAATACAGGATGACTGGTCAAAATACGTTTCACAGGATCTGGATTTCCAGAAAGGAAAGGTCAACCACCACGAACAGTACGCACTCGCACTCGCAGTCTCTGACCTCAAGATCCACGAGATGGAGAAAAAAGACCATGTACTGGAATGGAACGATGAAAAAGTAGCGGATGCCTACATCTACCACATCGAACAGGCAGCAGGATCTTCAGCCATAAACCTGGCGAAAAACTACATCAAGAAGTTGAAGCCATGACCAAAATAATACTAGGATCCAGACACTCGGGCCACGCAACAGCCACACCGGCAGTCAAAGCTCGCTTGGAAGAGGAAGTAGAAGAACAGGAATACATAGTCGTAACAGACCACGAGGACGAGTACGACTACAGCTTCGCAGAAAAAGTCTATAAGGTACCGAGTTTCAGGCCTACAGGCGGAAAAATGTATAGGCCTCTAAGGACACTGAAAAACTTCTACAGGAGCTGGAAGATACTGAGAAAAGAAAGGCCTGAAAAAGTAGTAGTGTACGGCGCGAACACTTCTTTCCCAATCGGACTTCTGGCAGGATTGAAAGGCATAGAAGTCACCGCTGTAGAGGCGGAAAACCGGACGAAACAGCCGAGTTTGACACCGAAGATACTTTCCAAGTTATCAAGTACGCGCGTATGGGTCTCCCAGGACGAACTCCTGGACAAATACGATACGGAAGAAGTGGAGAATAAAGAAATTATACAGTACAGAGATTTCTCCGAACACAAAAGTGAGGAGAAGGATAATGAGTTACTGATAATTCCCTCCAGCAATGATCCTGAGTTACAGGAAAAGTACTGGAAAGACGTATCACACGAAGAGTTCCTTGAGTTAATGGGGAGAACGGAAACAGTAGTAACTCGCGGGGGAATGACTTCCTATGAGGCAGCTAATCTAGCAGGAAAAGTAGTTGTAAGGCCTTCAACTCATGCTGGAGGCCATCAAAAAAACTTTGCGGAATGGCTGGAAAAAGAATACGAGAACGTGGAAGTAGTACAGGATAAAAGCTTCGAACAGCTAGTAGAAGAATACGAGGAGAAAAGAGATGACAAGTGAAGGCCTCGAGATGCAACCGGTAAACGAAGCAGACTGGGACTACCTGATCGTTCTGGACGCATGCAGATACGACATTTTTGAACAAGAGTACGAAGACTTTCTAGAAGGCGAGTTAAAGAAGGTTAGGTCAAGAGGATCTGCGACACCAGAGTGGCTGAAAAATACATTCACAGGGAGATACAGCTACAACTACATCTCTGCGAACCCATATATCAACGGAGAAGGCCTCACACTTGGAGACTTGGTCAGCGGAGAAGACTGGAGCTGGAAAGCGCCTGAACAGTTCCAGAACGTCGTTGACTCCTGGATAAAAGACTGGGACGACGAATTAAACACTGTAAGGCCTGAAGACCTGACAGATACAGCACTGGAAAACCTCGAATACTCAAAAACAGTAATACATTATATCCAGCCACACAGACCTTTCATCTCAATGAATGAGAAAAATTTTGAGTGGGCGCCGAAAAACAAGCTTGAAGACGAAGAAGAAACTGTTTTGAGAAAAGCACTGGATGCGACAAGACCTGTCTGGGACCCAGTGTTCTCGTCCATACCTTATACATTCCAGGCAAAAATTAAAGGAGCATTGGGCCTTGGAAACGACTATGAGAAGCTAGCGAGAGAAAAAGGAGAGGAAAAAGTCAAGGAATACTACAGGAAAGACCTTAGACTCGCATTAGAAGAAGTAAAGAGACTAATAGAAGGCCTTGATGGCAAAGTAGTAGTGACTGCGGACCACGGCGAACTTCTCGGCGAGGGCGGCTGGGGCCACTATATCGGTGGAAATGAAGACGAACTACTGAACGTTCCATGGCTGGAAGTAAGAGAGAAGGAGGCCTAGAAAATGAGTGAGGAACTTGAGATTCAGCCTATTCATGAATCCGACTGGGACTACCTCATCGTTTTAGACGCATGTCGGTACGATTACTTCAGAGATAACTATCAGGACTTTCTCGAAGGCGATCTAAGGCCTGTGAAAACTCGTGGAACCTCGACGCCGGAATGGCTGCCGAAAACATTCACCTCAAGATACAATTACAGATACTTCGCAGCAAATCCGTACATCAACAGCCTCGGAAAAGCACATGAGGACTGGGACCCGGCAAAGGCCTTCAGAGAGATCGAAGACGTCTGGGCAACAGACTGGAACAAAGAACAAAACACTGTACTACCAGAAGACCTGACAGATAAAGTAATAGAAGAATCGGACGGTAGAAAAACAATAATACATTATATCCAGCCACACAGGCCTTACATTAGCTGTCCACAGGAAGAAAAAGTCTGGAACCTTCAGGAACAGATAGTAGAGGACCAGGAAACAGAGAAATCCAGTACGAAGAGAAAGATGATCGAGATGACAAGGCCTTACTGGAGCAAATTCTTCTGGAAACTACCTTACAGAACACGGTGGAAAATCAAAGACGCATTAGGCCTCGAAAATCCTCACTGGGGAGCACTAGTACAGGACATAGGAGAAGAAAAAGTCCGCAAACACTACGAACAAGACCTCAGGATGGCTTTGGAACAAGTAGCCCGCCTCGTTGAAGAACTGGACGGCAAAGTAGTAGTGACTGCAGACCATGGAGAGGCCTTGGGCGAACACAACGACTGGGGACACCAGGAAGAAAGCGATAATCCAAAGCAGTATACTGTACCATGGCTTGAGGTAACCTAGAACATGTGCTTGATCTTTACCAGGGGATCTACCATATTCAGGCCTGTTGTTCTCTCAATCTTACCTGAGAGCAGGAAAATATAGGCCTGATGGTTCGCCTTGTCGTGTTTCAAGGCCTTTCTCAACATTTCCTCGGATTTATCAAAGTTCTTGAACTTCAGGTGTTCCTTTCCCCTACTTAGGTAATATTGCGAGGCAATCCTGTTATCAGATTCTAGTTCGTCTCTGAACTCTTCGGTAAGTTTGTCCTTTCCAGGGGTAGAGGTCTCAGATTTTGAGGAGAAAGACCCAATTTCCATATTAATTACAGTAAGAGGCTCTTTAACTGCCTTGAATCTGCATCCGTGATCGGCCAGTTTCGCCCAAAGATGCCAGTCCTCACCTCCGTCTCTCTCCTCATCAAAATCATCTACCTCTTCCAGATAGCTCTTCTCAACAAGCACAGAAGAAGTAGCGATAGGATTACCAGAGAGAACCTGTCCTATATCAGTAACATCCACGGCCTCAACCACATGCTCAGGATGGTCTGAGGAGGTATCCATCTGTCTCGAAGTATGAGAAGCCTCAAACCCATAATCTTCCAAAGATTTTATCTGCTTCTCCAGCTTAGAAGGCTTCCAGAGATCATCATCATCCAGGAAAGCAACATAATCTCCCTCAGCTTCACTTATTCCAAGATTCCTAGCAGAAGCAGGACCCTGCCCGTCAGTGTTCAGAACATATCTGAAACTGTTTTCCGATTTCTCATCAAAGGCCTTCACGATATCTTTTACAGACTCCTGATAACTATCTTTATTATCGTCAACTATGATAGCCTCCCATTCGTCATAATTTTGGTCAAGGATGGAGTTCAATGTTTCTTCCAAAATCTCTTCTCTCTCGTATGTAGGAATAATGATTGAAATTAATTTCATATTCTAAAGGCCTGTTTAGAGTTTTGACGAGTATAATTTAAAATCTCAAGATTTTAAGATAGTTTAATGGCTTCAGTTCTAGACCAAGTAAGAAGAATATTGTTTAATCTTAAGATTAAGCAGAGATTTCTAATGTTTCTCTCCGGATTTTTGTCCAAAATCTTTCCTAAGGATCAGGATCTTGCTGTCTTCACCACTTCGCTGGGAAAATTCGCTCATAATTCAAAGTACATGTTTCTGGAACTTGCTGAAACCGAGGAGATAGGTATGGATTTAGTTTGGATTAGTGATGATGAGGAAGTTGTAGATACTTTGTCGGAAAAAGGGTTCAATGCTATCAACTCTAATACTCTGAGAGCAAAGTACAAACTTTTGAGAGCACAATATGTATTTTTTGATAATTATTCGCCTATAAGTCTGAACTCCTGGCTCTATCTTGGGTCGAATAAAGTTAATCTATGGCACGGATTTCCGTATAAGAATATTATATCTGATAAAGAGTCTGGCGGAGATTTGATAGAAGCAGTTAGTTCTATTTATCATAGGATGTTCTATAAGCCTGATTTCTTCCTCGAGACAAGTAAAAAATATCTTGGACTTTACAAAAAAGTCTTCAGGACTTCAGAGGTAGTCTGTGCGGGGTATCCCCGAAATGATATATTTTATGAAGAGATAGGAGGTCATGAACTCTTCTCGGAAGAACCTCCTTCAGAAGATTACATCGTCTACATGCCTACCTACAGAAGATATGATGAAGATGAGAGTATAGAAGGAGATATCGATCTAGACAAAATAGATGCTATACTTGAAAGACTCGACATGAAGATGGTATTAAAACCTCATCATAGATTCGACCTATCTGGAGAGTTCAGCAATATCATGATTTCAGAAAACAATCTAGATCCATACCTACTTCTCAAAGAATCGGAGGCCTTAATTAGCGACTACTCTTCAGTTGTATTTGATTATATGCATACAGGCAAACCAATAATCCGATTTGAATATGACAAAGAAGAATACGAGAAAAAAAGAGGATTAAACAATGAGATTAAGCATTTGGTCCCGGGAAAACAGGTAAATACAGTTGAAGAACTTGAAGAAGCTCTGAAGAACTTGGAAAAAGAAGATACGGATTACAAAGATAAGAAAAAAGAAGTATTCAAATACAGGAAAGAAGGTCTGCAGGCAGAGCATATTCTAGATCAAGTTAGAGGTTCTTAAGTTCTTCTCTGACCTCCTCGAGTTCTTCTGGATTGTCTACTTCTCTCCAGAATTGGTCGCTGACGTCAATAGCCGAGAATTGAGCCTTATCTAGTATTTGATCAACTGCGGAGTCAAACCATTGCGTTTTGTCTTTCTCTGATATCTTCTCTGCAGCATCAAAGATTTTCTCTGAATCCTCATCTGAAATTCTAAACACTTCAGTGGTGACTCCATCATAGTTTTCGGAATCCTTGTCCAAAATCCTTGTCATTTGGCCATCTTGAACTTCAACCTTGATGGATTCATCGTCTGGAGTCTCCATGTCTAGCGGATAACCCGAAGATCCAATTGCTATAGTCTTTTCTATCAGTCCTTTGGAAAATATGGCGTCCCCGTTGATTACAAGGAAGTCTTTTCCTTCCGCAAAATCTCTGGATAACTTGAATGAATAAAGATTATCAGTTTTGCTCCAGTCTTCGTTCTCAATTAACCTAATATCTCTGTTCTCGAACTCTCTTCTAAAGTCCTCCGCGCAATAACCTATAACAATAGAAATATCACGCTCTCTCAGACCACAGTCCTTCAAGATCCTAATTTGTCTCTCAATGATACTCTCATTATTTAACTCAAGTAGGCCTTTTGGACAATCTTCAGTCAGAGGCCTCATTCTTGTGCCTGGCCCGGCTGCTAGGATGACTGCTTTCATATAATATTTTGCTGAAACTTACTTTATTCAATTAATGGTTTGAGAAAATAAATTTATCGGAATTCAGAGAAATCGGGATGCCCCTCTCCTGACTTCTGGTTGTAAACCTTGTCTCGATAATCCATCCATTGAGGATGACGAACCTGTACTTTGACCGGAATTTTCTCCAAATCCAGAATTTTGGCAATAGTTAGGCGCCTTCTACCTTCTACGAAAAGGAATTTACCGTTTCTCGAAATATCAACTAATATGGAATCGTTCAATAGGTGTAGATAACATTTCTTTTTTATCTGATGTTGCTGCTTCACGCCTTTGTCCTTTATTTTGTCGTAAAGGCGGTCTATTCCTCTTAAATTTTGTTTGAGCTCTTTTTCATTTCTTCCATAGGTAGGAAAACCGGATTTCTCATTATCAAAACCTTCTATCATTTTCCGGTAGAATTCTGTGTTCTCCCAATCAATATTGTTCTTGAAATGGTTATCAGCTGATCTGAAGAAAACAGTTTCCTCCACTTTTTTATCATAGAGTAAATCATAGAGCCATTTGTTATCTCCGTATTTCTCTGGATACCATGCCTGGTACTGTATTTGGTCTGTTATATCCCAGTCTCCTTCTTTGACTTCTCCGAATTTCTTAATCCTCTCTTCAAAAGGCAGGTTGGGTACTCTTCCTGTGACTTCGTTGATTTCATCTGAATTTATCCATATGGTTTTGTATGGGTTTAGAGGAGCTTCCCAGGAATCTGTGTTGAAATCTCTGAAATATCTATGCCAGCGTTCTGCCGTAGAATAGTATAGCCTTGGAACTTTTGATCTGGCTATCTTGAAAGGTATTTGAGAAGAGTATCTGTAGAATTTTCTGGAGAATGTTTTAGGGCCTTCTTCCTTCAGACATTGAATTCCCTTCAAAATTAGTCTCATCTTGGTTATGATTTGTACCTATCTAGGATTTTAGAGTTGTGCGCGTTATGTTCATAGTTGTCTGTGAAATGGGTTATAACTCCATATTCGTAGTTCTCTACCCTTTTCTGAAATTCTTTCCTGCACTTTTGCTTAAGACTGTGGACAGTATTAGAGATTGGTTCGTCCTCTTCATACCAAAAGTCGGGATTATCAACTCTTAATTTCAGAACACTTACTTCGGAGCCGAAAGACTGTATTTTCTTAATCTTTCTCTCCTTCTCCCAGTCTGAAGGCCTAGCATCCACAGAATATACAGATTCTAGATAGTCGTGTATATTCTCCTTTAGGTCCAGGTTGATGCTTTCTTTTACCTCTATTCTGTCTTGAATCCAGGCTTCAATTTCATCATGATAATCTCTGACAGAAGGCCAAAGCATGGCGTAGAAATAAACTCCTGAGTTTTCCAGCAGTTCTTCTTTCCTATTCTCTAGAAGTTCTACTCTATCTGGTCCAAATTTGTTTTCAGCCCAGGAGCGCCCTCTTTTTGAGATAGAAGGTTTACGGGATATTTTCACTGAAATATCTATTGTGGCTAGATCTGTCTCGTCTTCTGAAATCTCGGCGAGCTTGTTTGCAAGCTCAAGTAGCCCTCCGTTCAACCTTCCTTTTGGAGTAACAGAAATCTGTTCTTCGTAGTCCTCGCCTTCGAAGAAATCCTTGAACTCCTCTTTTCCCTCTAAATAAAGTATAGCTGCAACCAAATCATAGCGTTCAAATTCTTCATCATCAAACTGGTCATTAAGAAGAGCAGGAACCTGATATTGATTATTTCGTTCGATAAATGGTTTCAAGTTCTCTCCTGTTGTCTGAAGTTTATCCTTGACGGCCTCATTATTAGCACCGATTTTCTGGAGGGCCTTTGATCCTAGATGAGAAGCCACATATGTAGGTCCTCTGGCTGCTGTGTAAAATAGGCCGTACTGTTTTATGGAATCTCTACCTATCTCTATGAGACTCTTTGGAGGCCTTTCTCTGCGTTCCCAGGGCGGTAACTGGTGAACTAGCTCCCAGTTCCAGTCTTCCCCGCCTATGTAATCTTCTTCCTCAAGCAAATCTATATGTTCAAAATCTTTTGGACGCCTTTTAGCTGCTTTAAGAGAAACGAAAAGCTCTAACTTGAGGAACTTGTATCCTTTAGTTTCTATGTAACATGTCTCATCTTCAAACAGTTCTTCATCGCTCCAGCCGAAGGGTTCGAATTTCCCGGGTTCCCATACTGCTTTTACTTCTCCTGGAAAATGGATTTGACCGTTTCTAGCCTTGTTTATATCAGGATTCTCCTCAGCGAGTTCTAGAAAATTTGATCTTACATCTGGGTGCGGTATGAATTCTAGATCGTTATTGGGTTTTATACCATATATAGCAGTTATAGAACTGCCATAAAGCATTATATCTTCTTTATTAACTCCTGCTTCTTTCAATACTGATTTGAGCAGGTCCAAATGGTTAAGTCTGTCCAAACTTGGTTTAGAGTCTAGATAATCCTCTCCTTTCATATCTAGCTCTCAATCAGTTAGGACGCCTGGTAGGAACCTGTCTTCGTGGTTTTCTATTTTCTCCTGCTGTTCTTTCAGTGTTTTTAGAATGTCTCTTACTCCTTCTTCTATGTCTACTTTCTGTTCTCCGAGGAGATCCATAAATTTCCCGGTTTCTACCTCCATCTTGTGGTCCTCTTTCTCGTCTCTAGGGTTTTCATAGTGCTTGACTTCTGTATCGAGCCCTATCTCTTGGGCAACTTTTTCGATAGTTTCTGCGAGTTCCACGATGGCTACGGGCCTTGTGATCTGGTTGTAGACTTCTACTCCTTCTCCACTGTGGCCTTTTTCCACTAGCTGCGCGATGCTTTCTACTGCGTCTTCCAGGCTTATCATTGGTTTTCTCTGCTCTCCTTTGCCGTAGACTGTGATAGGGTATCCTGCTACTGCCTGTGCGCAGAACCTGTTCACGACAGTTCCGAAGTAGTAGTCGAAGTCGAAACGCGTGTCAAGGCCTGTTTCTTTGGTTTCTTCTGTCTCTGTTCCGTAGACGATCGCTGTTCTTAGGTCGGAGATCGGTTGATCCCAATGTCCGCTAGCGAGTCTGAGATTTCCTGCGTCAAAGGACTTAGTCTGGTGATACCAGCTTCCTCCCATCGCGGGGTAAGGTATATTATCTTCGCCTCCCTTTCTTTCTACATCTAGGCCGTTTTCCGGTATCTCGAACTCTGGTGCGCCGTAGACTCCCATAGTTGTAGTTTCGATAAAGTGAGTGTCTTCAAGGCCTGTCTCTTTCAGGCCCCATAGAAGGTTCAGGGTCATGGAGATATTGTTCTTCTGTGTCTCCAGTGCTCTCTCTCCATTTATCTGGGAGTAAGGTGCTGAAGGCTGTGCAGCTAGGTGAACTACTGTATCGGGTTGATGAACTTCCAGTATATCTTTTACGAAGTCCCGGTTAGATAGATCTCCTTCTACAAAGCTGATATTATCTTTTGAAATGTATCTTTCTTCTGTTGAGTCTATTTCTGTGGCGGAGACGCTTCCTACTTCTTCAACCCAGTCTCTGCGTGCGAGGTTGTCTACTCCAATTATTCTTTCTTCAGGGTTTCTCTCTGCCAGTCTTAGAACTGTTGGCCAGCCCATGTATCCGTCTGCGCCTGTAACCAGTATAGCCATAGTAAGACAGTGAGTTCGAAAGTATAAATTAGTTTGACTAGTCTTGTGCGCGTCTCTCACTCATTTTCTCCCATATCTCCGTACATCCGACTCCATCCTGAACATCGTCTAAATGAGATACATGATCTATTTCATCTAGAGCCTCTTCACCGTAAATGTCAGCTAGGTCTTCATATGTATTCCGGCCTATATCCTCCTTCACTTCGTCTAGAACTTCTTCTACATCTCTGTATACTTCTGTATCGGAATTATGGCTGAATACTAAGGCGTAGGTTTCCTCCATTCTGAAAGGCCCATACATCTGTTCTTCGGCAGTCATAAAATTACCTAAGTCTTCAAGATTTATAGATTCGAAAGAAAGGTATCCAAGCTATTTAATTCTGAGAAGACCAGCCATAATCTATGATCCTAATTACGGGGGGCACAGGATATATAGGCCCTCAGCTGGTCAGTGAACTCCAGAAGGATAAAGAATTTGAGGAACATGAAATAGTTCTTTTCGACTCCCTCAGAGGAAGGTTTGATTACTTCGACAAACCACAAAAAGGATATCAGGTGTACGAAAAGATAGAAGAAGAATTCTCTAACTTAAGGCTTGTCACTGGAGATGTAAGGTATGATACACATCAGATTGAAGAACTAGTGGATGAAGCAGATTACGTTTTCCATCTCGCAGCGGTTACAGGGGCCTCCTACTCGAACGATAACAGGAAGCTCTACTGGAAGACGATATTCGATGGCACGATGAACATGTTTGAGGCTGCGAAGAAAACAGAACTTGAGGCCTTCATCAATATATCTAGCTGTAATATATACGGTAGAAGTCCCGATGGAAAACTAACAGAAGAAAGCAGTATAAACCCTATCAATACTTATGCCAGAGCCAAGGCCTCCGCAGAAAAGATAGTATCGAAAAGGGCAAAAAAAGAGAAAGTTCCTGCAGTCTCGTTAAGGCTGGCTACAAACTTCGGGAGCCAGGAGCCAGAACTGGGAGGCACCAGATACAATCTTGTTATAAACAAATTTGTAAAACAGGCCCTGGAAAGAAAACCTCTCACACCTTATGGAAACGGGAAGAACTGGAGGCCTTTCCTTCATGTCGTTGACTCGGCTAGAATCATCAAGGAGATTGCAAAGAGCGATTATGAGAGCGGAGCAGTTTTTAACGCGGGATTCGATGAGATGAACTTTAGGATAGAAGAGATAGCTGATAGAGTAAAAGAAGAAGTAGAGGCAGAAATGGATCGGGAAGTAGAGATAGAGTACAAAAGGGAAAAGGATCCGGGTCCGTCATATCAGGTTAGTTTCGCCAAGATAAATAACCAGATCTCTATTGATAAAAAATACAATCTGGAAAAAGCTATATCCGGGCTTATAAAGCACTATGAACAAGGACAGGAAGAAATAAGAGAGGATTGGAATCCATGAAAATAGGAATCACAGGAGCAGGCGGCTACATCGGGTCAAGAGTGACAAAACTGGCTTTAGAGGAAGGATATGAAGTTGTTCCTATCGATAACGGTTACAATTCACAGGTCCAGGAAGTTCAAGGGGAAAAAGTGATTGATCAGGACGTAAGGAACATAGAAGGCCTAAAAGAAAAATTTGGTGACGTAGACGCCATCTTTCATCTGGCAGCGATAACAGGGATACCAGAATGTGAGGAGAAAGAGGATCTGGCGTACGAAGTGAATGTCAGAGGCACGGAGAACATCGCCAGGATATGCAGTGAAAACGGAATCCCACTGGTTTTCCCGATGTCGATGCAGGTATTTGGCAAAGTCAAGGAATTCCCGATAACTGAAGAAAATTCTCGCAGACCAGTGAATAACTATGGCATCACGAAGACTATCAGCGAAAAGACGATAGAGTTACTCTCTAAAGATAGCTTTCCGGTCTATGTTTTCATCAAGTCCAATGTCTACGGTACTCATGAAATAAAAGACAAAGAGATCAGTAAAGGTACCGTAATGAACTACTTCCTTGACTGCGCTAAGAAAGGTGAAGATCTGACAGTTCACAGCCCCGGTACTCAGTCAAAGGACTTTATACATGTGAAAGATGTTGCAAAGGCCTATATCAAATCACTTGATAGCCTAATAGATGGAAATAATGGCAAGGAAGCATATTTGCTGGCAAGTGAACAGAGCACAAGCATAAAGGCCTTGGCTGATAAAATTAAGGGGAAGGCAGTGGAGAAGGAGGTTTCTGATCCAGAAGTGAGGATAGTGGAGAATCCTAGGGAAAACGATTCTGTGGCCGAGAAGTTCGATGTTGACTCCAGTAAGATCAAGGATGAGATAGCATTTAATCCGGAATATACGCTGGAAGATGAGATAGAGAAAAAGTTCCAGCTATAACTTATCCTCTATAAATTCCAAGCTTGCTTCGACTTCTTCCCTGTAGCCGATTATCTCTCCGATCCTAAGGAATACTTCTTTCTCTTCTTCTCCGAGGCCTAGTACTTTGAGGAAAATGAGAATATAGAGGCCGTAGTAGAGGAGGCCTGCTGGGAAGATGAACCAGTATGGTGTTTCGATGAACAGCAGGTTGTTGAGGCCTGCTACGAGGATAAGTGGTGTGAGGCCTACTAGTGTTATTTTCAGTACTTTGTTTTTTGGTATGCTGATTATGTTTTCTTTTTTCCAGAGTTCGATGAACATGAGGATGTTTGTTAGTATGGTTGATGCTGCTGTAGCGATTGCTGCGCCCATTATTCCGTAGATAGGTATTAGTGCAATGTTGAGGCCTACGTTGAGTGTGACCGCTGCGATATTGTTGTACAGTATGTAATTGGTTCTTCCCTTGGCGCTGAGTAGGCTTCCTGTTCTGCCGGCCGTTGCGTCTATCAGGTATCCTACTGCGAGTATCGAGAGTGCGAGTGAGGCCTGTGTGTACTGTGAGCCCCAGAGAACATTCAATACCTGTTCTGAGAAAAGGAGCATGATTAGGAAGGTCGGGAATACCAGAGCGTAGACCCAGTAAGTAGCAGCCTGGAGCGATTTCTCTACCTCTTCCTCACTCCTCTCCTTTAATTCGGAGAATGAAGTGATAGCCAGGCTTCCTATCGCTTTGTGAGGTAGGAGTATCAGTAATGCTGTAGGTAGTGCGGTATTGTAGATTCCTACCTCGAAGTCGGACATGAGGTATCCGAGTAAGGCGGTATCGGCCCACCCCATAATAGTTGAGATCGTTGCGGATACTACTAGAGGAGAGGAGTACATTAGGATTTTCTTGTGCTGGTAGACCGCTTCTACACTTGATGTCAGTATAGGGCCTACTTTTTTCTCCATGTAGTAGAGGCCTAGAACTGCTGCTACTACTGTTCCTGCCAGTGATCCCCAGGCTGCGCCGAGAACTCCGAAATTCAGTATTATCAGGCCTGTAGCGACCAGCAATTGTACTATGTTTTGAATAATTTTCCTTGTTAGTGTCTTGTAGAATATCTTGTTGTAACCGATAGTGGTCCCAAGGTAGATATTAGCCATGTTTCCGAATAACGGTTTGAAAGCGACTACCTGTATCAGAGGTATCAAAGCAGGATTATTAAATATCTCAACTGCGATAAAATCCGCACTCAGGAAAATCACGACCGTAGCAAGAAGTGACAGAGGTATCGTAAGGTGTAGAGAGCTGAGCACTATGCCTTTAATCTTGGCTTTCTCATCATTTACACGGAACTCAGGTATGAACTTTTTCAGTGAAGAGTTCAAGGCCATCAATGAGACTGTGCCCGCAAAACCGGCCACCATCAGAGCCAACTCCACCTGTCCATAGGCCTCAGGTCCCAGGAAACGGGCAACGATAACTCTGAAGAGATAAGTCAAGGCCTTTGATACAGCCATTCCGATAGCAGTGATTCCTGCGCCTTTAGCCAAGGCGTTCAAAGTTCTCTGCTTTTGATCAGTCATCTGTCTAGTTCTGGGTGAAGAAACTGTTTAAAACTGGTTTTCCAAACCGAAGATCTAATTTTTAATGGGTAAGACACTATTTATTGATATGATCGCTGAATAGTCTAAAGGGTCCAAAAAGGCCGGGCGTGATAATTTATCGGACATGGCTACAGGAACTTTATGAGAGGTCTCATCAATGTGGGCTAATTTTTGAGAACCAGTTTAGCGTTCTGGAAGATAAATGGGACACTTTGATCATTCTGGACGCTCCATATTTGAGAAAAGAAGTTCTATGGGCATCGGAGGATTTTAGAGGTCGAAGAGCTTGAGGAGTCGGTCTGAAGTTAACACGGAGGCCTACGAAGGAGAGGAAAAAGGCTTCAAAAAACTATCTGAAGGAGATGATGCTGAAATAAAGGAGAAACTGGAGGCCTTGGGTTATGGCAGTAAGTAGTTTTTTAGTTCCTTGCTACTCGTTTTTGGTTATAGATGGGCAAGTCTCTGTCTGAACTTAGGGATTTCGCAGTTGATAAGAAAGGTGAGAACGAGACTGTTTACGCCTACTTTTTTCTTAGGCGTCTATCGCCGTTCTTCACATGGATTTTCCTGAGGTTAGGTGCTTCTGCGAACATGATAACGTTTCTAGGCCTTGTCATGGCTGTAGCAGGCTCTTTCATGTTCTACTCGACCTCCTTGGTTTACTGGGTCATTGGATGGGTGATGTACCAGCTTTACTATGTTCTGGACTGTTCGGATGGAGAGATCGCTGTCTTGACAGATTCCACGTCAGATTTCGGCGGGTTCCTCGACAAAATCAGCCATCCTATAACCAATTCGTTTATCATCTATGTCTCAGCCTTCGGCGCTTACAGGATGACTGGTAGCGTCCCTCTACTCACTTTTTCGGCCTCAGGAGGAATTATGTTCACGCTTCTATCGCTGCTAGGAGAATACGGGAACGATGAGGCCCATTCTGGGGGTTACTCACCCAGAGATAAGAATATCATTAGGAAGGCTATAGATACAGGAAAACACCTGGTTACAAGTCCAGGAGGGATAACTCACCCGCTGGCTGGATTCCTCGCACTTGACGCGATTACAGGAGGAAGTTGGAGGATTTTCTACCCTGTAGCTGCGTCAACGGCAGCAACCTTTCTCGTAATAAAGAGGTTCAGAAGTATAAAGGAGGATATGAAATAATGAAAGCAGTCATACTTGCAGCAGGTCCCGGAACAAGAATGAGGCCTTTGACGGAAGATACACCGAAAGGACTTCTTGAATTAAATGATGGAACCATAATCGAGAGACAGATCCGGCTTCTAGAGAAACAAGGCCTTGAAGAAAAAGATATCGCTATTGTAGTGGGCTATATGGCGGTAGAATTTGAAAAAAGATTTTCGGATACAGATATTACACTTATTGAGAATGATATATGGGACGAAACTGATAATCTCTACTCATTCAAGCTTTCAAGAAGCTTCGCTGAAGGCGAGGATTTCCTTGTAATTAATGGAGATGCGATTTTCTCTGAAGGCCTTCTCGAAAGCATAATGGATATTGATTCCTCGGGTTATCCTCTGGATATGGAGACTCCAGATGATGAGTCAATCAAGGTTCGGGTTGAGAATGGTAGAATGACAGAGATTCTAGGTAAAAATCCTGAAGAGTACGACGGTGTCACTACTGAGGTCTTTGGAGTCGTAGCGGAGGACTCAAAGCTTCTTTTTGACACGGCAGATAAGATTTCTGAAGATGACAGAACACAGTGGTTCGACTCCGCGGTCGGTGAAATTCTTGATGAGACCTATTTTGAAGCTGTAGATGTCAGCGATGAGTTCTGGAGAGAAGTAGATAATCCTGAGGAACTCAGAGAACTTCGGGAAGAGATGAAGGAACTCGATATCTAGGAAGGCCTTTTATTAACGATCATGCATAAGTTATGCATTATGCCGAGAAAGACTATTTCTCTGCCAGAGGATCTGGCGGAGTTTGTGGATGAGAATCATATTAATCTGTCTCGCTTCGTTCAGGATAAATTAAGAGAGCTGGCTGAATCTGGGCAGAAGGATGAGGATGAATTGACGGAGGAACAGGCTAAAGAGATTGCTCAAAAACTGGAAAAACTCGGCTATCTAGATAGGTGAGGCCTTGAATATGGAAAAACATCGAAGAACGATGCTTAAAGCAGCTTCTTACAGAGTTTTCGCAACTTTTACAGTTTTCGCAGTCTCCTTTATTTACACGGGAAGTTTTTCTTCTGCGGCGAGCATAGGCCTTACGGCTGCTATTGCTAAAACCTTTCTTTACTATATCTGGGAGAGGCTCTGGAACAATATTTCCTGGGGTCTTGAAATGGAAAATTGATACTAGGTGACAATAGAAAAATGAAGGTAATTGGAATAGACGCAGCTACATGGGATATGATAAAACCTCATAGAGACGAACTTCCTAACTTTGACCGTCTGATGGAGGAATGCGAGTACCAGACTATTACTGTTGAGGAGACGCCAAAAAGCGCGCCTCTATGGACCTCTATCTTTACAGGCCTTAGGCAGGAGGAACATGGTCATATGGACTTTGTGATGGATGATGAGCTTCAGAAGCGTGAGGATATTGATGGAACTTTTGTCTGGGAAGAATTAGATGTTGATTCGAAAGTTCTCCAGGTCCCGGCTGTCATCCCTCCGATAAACTACAATAAAGAATACGAGCCGGAAGGTTTCGGAGTATCTTCCGACCTGGAGGAACTGGAGGCGGACAGGAAAAAACTGGTGGAGAAATCAAAAGAAGTTCTTGAAGAAGATCCAGAGTTTTTTGCGGTAGTATTCATGCAACTGGACAGGGTAAGCCATTTCTACTGGAACGACAAAGAACTGATCCTTGAATGGTACAAAAAGATGGATGAAGTCCTTAGCGAACTTCTCGAATACTATGATTTCGACTCGGATGAACCGCTCATAGTCCTTTCTGACCACGGGTTCGCAGAGTTCGGAGAAGGCCGTGTACAGACTTTGCCGGAGGAGACGCCTCACGGAGCTTTAGAGGGCGATCATCATGAAGAAGCGGTTCTCATCACGAAGAACGTTGACTCCAGTATTGATCAGCCGGAGGATGTCGGAAAAGCTATCCTAAGTCATTTTGAAAACTCAGGTGAGTTTTCCTGAGACCGGAAAATCTTCGATTTTCAAGTCATTACGGGGTTGATAGCCCTTGATGACTATTTTACTGTGATTTATTATGCCAGAAGCACCAGTTACACGTGAAGAAATTGAGAACGCGCCTATAAAAGCCAAAATCAGAGCAGGAGAAGAAGTTGTCAAAAGAGCACTTGAAGAATACGATTCAGAGAATACAGTCATAGGTTTCACAGGGGGAAAAGACTCCACTCTTACAGCATGGCTCGTCAAGAGAGTCTGTGAAAGAGAAGGCCTCGATAAACCAAGGTTCATGTTTGTAGACCACGGACAACACTTCGACGAACTAGAAGACTACGTCGAGAGACTGGCCGATGACTGGGGATTCGAGGTTCTGACGGCGAAGAACGAAGACTTGATTGAGAAAGCAGATGAACCGGGTGAAATGGTTCCTGTCGCAGAGCTTAACGATACCAATCAGGAAGAAGCAGCGAGGATCGACGAAGATATGGACGAAGTTCCGTGGCTGATGGACACAGAAGCAGGAAACCATCTTCTGAAGACTGTGCCGATGAACTCCCTACTGGAGGAAGAAGGTATCAACGCTGTCATCAACGGAGTTCGCTGGGACGAACACGAAAGCAGGGGAGACGAAGACTTCTACTCTCCTCGTGACGAACCAGAACACATTAGAGTCCACCCAATACTCCAGCTAGACGAAAGAGACGTCTGGGACGTCTCATGGTTCCACATGACACCGGACATCACAGGAATCGACATCAACTCATACCCGGAAACGGAAGAAGATCTGCCGGAAGGCCTTTCCAAGGAAGACGTGCCTATCTCACCGAAGTACTGGGCAGGATTCCGCTCTTTAGGTTCCGAAGTATCCACAGACAAGAGCGAAGATAAGCCAGCTTGGCTACAGGACGTCGAGAACACAAAGGAACGTGCAGGAAGAGCCCAGAACAAAGACGACAAAGAAATTATGGATAAATTGAGGCGCTTAGGCTATATGTGACGTTTCAGGCCCTGTAAAGGCCTTAAATTTTTCTCTCTTTTTGACTTTTTCTGGCCGTTAGTTAATTGAATGTTGAGGCCTTTTTTTGTTCTATGGAAGCGGTTTTCCTGGGGATGAACGATGCCGGTGAAGAGGTTTACGAATGGCTGAACGAGAGGGAGGACGTTGAAATTCTTGCTCTGTTGACTGAGAAGGATCAGCTTTCGCTTATCAAAGAGCTTGAGCCGGATATTGTAGTTTCGTCGGGCTTCAGGCATAAGGTTCCAGGGGAGATAATAGATGTTCCGGAGAAAGGCATAGTTAACCTTCATCCGTCGTATCTGCCGTACAACCGCGGCTCACACCCGTATATCTGGCCGTTGGTTGACGGAACGCCCCCAGGAGTCTCCATTCATTTTATGACGGAGGAGATCGATGAAGGCCCTGTAATCGCAAAGGAAAAAGTCGGAACTTCTACTGAGGATACGTCGAAGAGCCTCAGGAAACGGTTGATGGAAAAACAGGTTGAACTTTTCAAGGAGAACTGGGAGAGGATCAGAGAAGGACCTAAAGCAAACGAGCAGATAGAGAACATGGGCACAACTCATTACAGGAAGGAACTGGACGAGTTCTCAGAGTTAGAGATGAGAGAGGAGAAAAAAGTCGAGGAAGTCATTGACAAGCTGAAGGCGTTAAGTTACACGGATGAAGGCCTTGCATACTTTGAGGAGGATGGTCAGAGGTTTTTCGTTGGTATAGATATTACTCCGGAAGAAGAGCTGGATCACTGATTTCTGTAGCAGTTCAAAAGATTTTTCATCGTGACTGCGACGGTTAGAGGCCCGGCACCGCCTGGAACTCCGCAAAAGCTTGTTTTCCGGTCCATCTTTTCTTTATCCTCTATATCTCCTTTTCCCAGGCTGTAACCGGCATCGATCACGATAGTACCTTCTCTCACCATTTCAGGCCTTAAAACACCTCTCTGTCCGGTAGCTGTCACCACTGCATCGGCTTTCTCTGTGTGTTTTTCCAGGTCTTCAGTTTTCCTGTTGCATAAAGTTACGGTCGCCCCTCTCTCGCTCAGCACCATGGATAGAGGCCTCCCTATCAGGTTAGAGTTATTGATTACCGTGACTTCAAGGCTTTCAAGACTACCCAGTTCCTGTTCCAGAATCTTCTCGACAGCTTCTACAGCACCTGGCAGGATTTCGGGTTCTCCTCTCAGTGTTTTTCCCATGTTTTTAGGTGTCAATCCGTCCACATCTTTCAAAGTTTTCAGGGCTTCAAAAACCCTTTCTTCACTTATCTGTTCCGGGAGAGGAAGCTGTACCAAAATACCGTGAACGTCTGAGGCCTTGTTCCCGGCCTTTACCTCTTCAATCACTTCTTGTTCCTCTATATTTTCATGAAATTTCTCTACTTCTGCCCGGAAACCTATTCTCTCCGCTGCCTCGATTTTCTCGTCTACAAAGGTCTTTGAAGCTTGATTCTCCCCGACAAGAATTATCCTGAGCTTCGGAGAGGCATCGACTTTTTCAAGCTCTGAAAGGAGTTCTTCCGCGATTTCCTCTCCGTCTATCATCTTCTGAGGCCTCTAAGTTTCGAGCAGTTCCTGGACCGTTTTTCTGACAGATTCAGCCGAGTTTCTCTCTGGCTTCCAGCCCTCGGATCTTAGCTTCTCGATACTTAGGCGCATCTCGGGTACGTCGCCGTCCCAACCTTTTTCTCCGCCTGTGTATTTGTATTCTGGTTCAAGGCCTAGTTCGTCCGCGACAATGTCTGCGATCCCATCGACATCGATGGAGTCCTCTGACCCGATGTTGAAAGTTGTTTTATCGCTTTCCCAGGCCTTCAGGATTCCGTTAACAGTATCCTCGACGTGTAAGTAAGATTTTCTCTGCCTGCCGTTCCCCAGAATCGTCAGCTTCTCAGGATTATCCTCCAGCTTGTGGATGAAATCGTAGATAACTCCTTTCTGGTTCCGCCCTCCGACAATGTTCGCCAATCTAACGATAGTCATATCGATGTCGAAGATCTGCTGGTAGACTTCACACATGTGCTCGTCTCCACACTTCGTCGCCCCGTACATTGAGATAGGATCCATGTTAGCGTTCTCAGGGGTCGGGATCTCCGCTTCTTCTCCATAAACTACGGAAGAAGAAGCAAACACTACATCATCTACATCTGCGTGTTCACAGGCCTCCAGAACGTTCTTCGTACCGACAAGATTCTCATCAAAGTCCTTTTCCCTGTCACCTGGGAAAGTATTTACTTTAGGGTTCGCTGCAAAATGGAAAACAACGTCTACGTCCTCAAGTTCTGATTCTAGGCCTTTTTCCTTGATGTCATGCTGTATGAACTCTGCTTCTTCCGGCATGTTTTCTTCAAGGCCTGATGAGAGGTTATCTATTATCTTTACTTCGTGTTCTTTGAGTAGCTGTTCTACGAGTCTTGATCCGATGAATCCTGCTCCGCCTGTGACTGCTGCTTTCATGGAGTTTTTATGGTCTCGTAACTGTTTAAGGCCTTCGGGGGTTACCTCCTGGAAAGGTTTTAAATCTTCTACAGGAGAATTAGGCCTTAATGAGATTAAGCTTGGTTTTACTGGTTTCTATCGCTGTGGCAGCTTCTGGTTGTTCCGCTCTGACAGGTAATATGAGTCCGGAACAGCAGTTCAAATCCCAGATAAGTGATATGCAGAGTTCGGATTTCCACGTCACTTATGAGGTAGAGACGAATATCGGAGGCTACGGTGATATTGTCTCGGGCATGATTAATGAGCCTGAGATCTACAAGAAGGGAGATCAGTCCAAGTTTGTTGTAGATGTCTCTGGCGTAACAGCAGCTGCCTATAACTTCCTTGAAGGGAACAGGTCGGCTCTATGTACCCAGGGATCGATCTTAGGAGGCCTTATGGGAGGTTCAGTCCCAGGTACTTCATCCTCCGAGTCCGAGATCAGCTGTGATGCAGTGAATACTGGTTACACAAATCAGGATGACTTAGAGGAAGGTCTTGACGAGTTCAACATGACTGTTACAGGTACAGAGACGGTTGCGGACCGTGAGTGTACGAATTACCGGTTCAAGCCGTCTGGTGATGTGAATGAGACTCTTGAGGATACTGATGTTCCTCAGTCTTCGACCATCTCTGAGTACAGTGACAGCCAGATCAATATCTGTCTTGATAACCAGAAGGGCTACCCTGCTCTTCTGAATGCCAAGACCAATCAGAGCTCCGAACTCCGCGAGGGCGGTATGAAGGAGCTTGTCAGTGTGAAGGCGACGGCACATGATACTGATTTCGAGGGAGTCAATATGGAGGTCCCTGTCGATATCAGTGCTAGCATGAGCTGTGATCCTATGGTCAATGTCACCTCTTTCGGTTACAGCGGAGAGGTTCAGGTTTCGTTTAATGAGGAGGAAAACGTGACAAGACAGATCGGAAGTGACTCGCAGATCAGCGTTGAACTGAACTCGGATAACCTGGTATACGGTTCAAACGAAGTCGAAGTATCTACAGAAAGTGAAACGACGACAGCCTCGTGCTACGATTACAGTACAGATTACGAGACTGACTACGACTACGATTATAACTACACCAGCAATTACGATACGGACTACAACTACAGCTACTGATCCCTTCTCTTTACCCTTCATTTTTCTCTTTCCTTTTTCCCTTCGATAAAGCATTTTTATGGGACACAGGTCAACTAAAACTATATGAGGGCGAAGATAACGGTTCTGATCCTCCTGGCAGTAATCACTTCAGGATGTACCTATTCCAACGCAGGTGACTCTGAGGAGCTTGCTGAACTGGCGTCCAGAGCAGATGAAACAACTTACAATGTAAAATACAACTTCAGCATGGAGGGGACAGCACTTCTCGGACAGGTATCGGACGACGCAGAGCTTTTCGCCTCAAACGGAAAAACAAGATTCGACAGGACAACAATCTATGCCCAGGGCAACACAACAACATCTCTCTACAGCATGAACGGAAGCCAGGCCCTCAAATGCACGGAATCAAACTATATCGACAACAAGACCTCACAGACAGAATGCAACATCACAGAGGCCACACCTGACAGGTACATTGACGGAACAGGATACTCCAAAGACAAATACTCCGTCAACTACGTAAAGGAAAAGAAATACGCCGACAGAAAATGCAAACTCTACAAAATAGCCATTCCACCATCAGATTTCGAAAACTCCTCCGTCATCAACACGGGAGCTATAGTAGACCTCTGCCTCGACAAAGAGAAAGGCTACGTCGCCTACAACTCCATGGACCTGGCTAAACCAGTGAACTCCGGAGGATCATCGGTATCAAACATTTACACACTTGAAGCAAAGAATTACAGCTCGGAAGTCACAGAGGAAGATGTCAGGCCTCCGGAACACAACACCACTGAAGGTAACTCCAAGGAAACCTGAAGTTTGAAGTTTTAAGGCCTCGACCGGTGTTTTTCCACGGTCATAAATTAAAAGTTCGATGTGATAAATATTCTATATGGCCAAGCAGAGGATCTCCCTTACTCTTGAAGAGGAACTTCTTGACAAAGTTGACTCGGAAGCCGGAAGAAAGAACCTGAACCGTTCCCAGATGATGGAGGAGATCGTACAGGACTACCTATCCTCTCAAGGCCTTGACACCGCAGTCGTCTTCTGTGGCGGTGAACAAGGACAGTCAATGGAGATCCATGAAGGAAAACCGGTTCTCAGCCACGTACTTGACCACCTTACAGGAGAGGAAATCGACAGAATAATACTTCTCTCAGGCTCCAACCAGGAAGAGATAGAAAATCATTTCGGCTCCTCATACCGCGGAGCAGCAATAGAATACTTCGAAGAATCAGAGCCACAGGGAACAGCAAAGGCCTTATCCAAAACCGGAGAAAGGATAGGCAAGACCTTCCTCGCAGTCAACGGAAACGTCCTCACAGACGTGGACGTAGAAGACATGCTCAAAGTACACAGAGATGAAGCAAACATAGCGACCATGGCCCTCACCACAGTAGAGAACCCTTCGGAGTACGGCGTGGTCAAACTGAAAGGCAGAACCATCCTAGGATTCGAGGAAAAACCCGATCCCGGAGCAGAACCTTCCAGACTGATCAACGCAGGAACATACATCTTTGAACCGGAGATATTCTCCCAACTCGATGCCGAAGGCCTCGATACAGTATTCGAACATCTAACATCTGACAGAAATCTTTCCGGCTACATCTACGGCGGAAAATGGAAAGACACTCGCTAATAACTTTTTCAAGCCCTGTGAAGCAACTCGGAGATATCTTCTTCAAGCAAGGCCAGGATATTGTAAAGCAGTGAAACGCTGAGGCCTCCTATGAAGAAAGCTGAAGAAGCATTCAGGTGACGGGCAATAAAACCTGCTATTATTATCGGCAGGAGCGACGCCAGGTAGTGTATGGTTCCCAGAGCCATGTAATTTGATTTTTCTTCCTGTACTTCGGTCGTGACCCCTCCAAAACTGTTTACGGCCAGTATACCGAAGCCTGTTACAGCTCCAAGGCCGTACATCAAGGCGAGTGGAGTGTTCGGGATTCCAAATGTATTGATGAGAACTGCTCCTGATCCCCAGAAACTTATCGTGAACCCGTAGGCCCTCGATTCTTCCGCCAGCATTGATTTCAGGAATTTCTGCGTCACACTAGAAAAATCTCTGTCAGGCCTTATAAAAACTGACGAACCTTTAAATAAAGTAATACATCGTAATATGTTACCGGGTAAATATGTCTGCTTTCAGTGATCAGGACTACAGCACATATGAGATGGTTCTCGAGGAGTTCTCTGGTGAAAAGCTTAATGGAGAGGTACCGGACGAAGCAGCGATCCTGGCCCTTGATGATTTACAGGTGACAGGAGCGCGGAGGGAGGAAGCTCTAAGGCCTGGAGAGTTCGCAAGAGTTCACGACCCACAATATATCGAAGGTATCGCAGCAGTTCTTCCCGGAGAAGTCTTCAACGAGGAGATCGCCCGCATTCCAGAAGATTACAGGAACGGAGGGGGATTTCTCTTCACCAACGGATCGAACGCAGGCCTTGAAAAAGCTCAGTTCTCGAACGTGGAGCTCAAATCCCGTTTTCCCGACGAACTCAGAGACTACCCGGAGACAGTTCACGTACACAACGTTCCTGAATGGTACTTTGGAGTCGGAGAATTCGAAATGGTGCTAGGCAACGAAAACATGCCGGACAATCCAGATGAAGTCTATGAAGAGGCAAGAAGTATACCTTCAGACGATCCAAATGCGTTACTGGAGGAAAGGCCTGAATGGTTCGATACCTATACCTTTGAAGATGAAGTCTTCAGGGTCGATCCAGGCCAGTACCACGGAATCATGGCGAAAGACGATGACGCGTATCTGGGTGTCGCGAGAGGAGATCCTTCTGGACAGGAGGAATGGGTCGGTAAATGGGATCTTGAAGGCGAACAGTTCTACGATCACTTTGAAGAGGAGCCAGCACTAAATCAGGTTGTATCCTACTGAAAAAAGGTGAAATCAGAAAAATGAAATGCATAGAATGTGGAATCGAAGAAGTCGAAGTAATCGAAAAAAACGGTGAGGAAAGATACAGGTGCTCCAGAGGCCACGTAAACGAGAGAATAATCAAGAACAAAGGCCTTGAATACTACAGAGAAGACGGAGAAGTAATACACCGTAGCGTCGGCGCGCTTATCATCAACGACGGCGAAGTACTTCTTCTCAAGAGAAGAAAATACCCCTACAAATACAGTATTCCCGCAGGACACATGGAGAAAAACGAGGATCCGGACATAGCAGTCACCAGAGAAGTCATAGAAGAGACAGGTATAGAAAAAGGAGCTGAGGCCTTTGAAAAAATCTTCAGTGGAAAGATCGATGATCCATGCAGGAGAGGATGCGATATTCATGACTGGAGCCTTTACACCCTGAGGCTGGGCGAAAGGCCTGATACTTCTTCCAATGAAGAAGCGGAAAAACTGGAATGGATAAGCCTTGAAGAGGTAGGTTCTCTGGAGCTTACAGCGCCTACCCAGAAGTTCCTGGTGGAGCGGGATCTTCTCTGAGGAAACTTATCGGAATTTATAATAAGTTTGACTGGTCTTAGATTTGTATGGGTCGCATTGACAAGCCATGGGGTTACGAGGATCAGGTCCTGATGACTCAGATAGAGATCGGCGAACAGACCGGCATGCTAGGTATAAGAAAACTGGTTATCAACGGCGACGAGATGACTTCCTACGCTCTGCACCAGAAGCAGACGGACATCATCTACCTCCAGGAAGGCACTGTAGTCGTCAGGATGGAAGACGGCATGAAGGAGCTGGAGCGTGGAAACGCATTGGTCATCAGATCAGGACAGAAACACCAGCTCCAGAACATCGACAGCCAGGTCGCAGAAATACTCGAAATATCATTCCCCTACAAGCCTGAAGACATCAAAAGAATAGAAGACCCATACGAAGAAACCAGAAAACCAGAATAAACCAATGAAACGCGCACTCGAAAGAGGAGCAATACAGGGCCTCCTTACAGCAGGCGCAGCATTTCTTGTCGTAAACACACTAGGTTACAACACCACATCCCTCACAGTACTGCTCTATATGTTCCTCATATTCGGAGCATTTTTTGAACTGAAAAACACGCTTCAATTAGGCCTTAAAGACCTTTTCGGAGAAGTAGTCGTCGTTGCAGAGGAAGAAGAGAAAACACTCAACAGAATATTCAGAGACAAAAAATACAGGGTCAACGGAGAACTGGAAGAAATCTAGAAAAAGGCCTTACCACGTCTCGGAATCTATCTCCCTGCCTAAACGGTTCTCAAGGGTCAAACTATCCTCTGTCTCATCTATATCGACCCCTGTACTTTCCACAGCATTTTCTGTAACATTTCCGGCTTCTTTCGGATAGAGAACAACCTCTTCTCCCGGTGAAAGAGTTTTCTTCAGCTCGTAAACGTCTGGATCGCTGTTCTTTACCTTCCAGCCGTCCAGAGAAATACTTTCTTCTTCATCATTCGAGATCGTTATACTCTCACTGTCTCCGAACTCATGGCTTAAAGAGACATCAGGAAGCATCTTTTCCATAACCACGCTTTTCTTTACCGAGGCCTCACGCCTGCTTACACTGAGATTGCTCTTCAACTTCTCTCTGATCTCCCGAACCCTGTCTTTCAAATCTTCAGGCCCTGAAAAACTGGAGATATTCTCCCCTTCCCTGAAACCGGTCTTCAGAACTCCATAAGGCGTTCTTACCGTCTCAACTGACATATTTGGAGTCTTCTCTACCTTCAAACTGCCATGAGGGCTGACAAACTTCCTGGTCTTCTTTTCAGGCCTTTCTGTCATAGAGTAACTGCCGTCGCTGTCCTCAAGACTTATCTCCTCGAGGCCTGTACCTATATCCATCTGGAAGCTACTTGAGAAGTTCGTATTGACGAACGCATTGAAACCCTCTGAACTCTCCTGTATATCCACCTGCTGCGAAGCAACCGGTATAGAGAAGACGAGAAGTAAAACTACAGAATAAACAGAGGCCTTTCCGGCTTCAACCACGGATAACCATGCCTTTCCCAGGTTTAAAAACCGTGGTTCACAGCTCATCGTAGTTGTTCCTGAAGACCTCAAGCACTGACTTCAAAACCCCGAGAGCGATCGGTCCCATGAATATGCCCGCAGAGCCGAACACATAGAGGCCTCCTATAACCCCTATAAGAATTATCGCAGGATGCAGATCAGCATCTCGCTCCACAAGAATAGGCCTCAGGAAGTTATCGGTAAAACCTACCGCCACCGCTCCCCAGATAGCCAGGAAGACTCCCTGCGCAGGCCTTCCGGTGACGAAAAGATAGAGGCTTGCAGGACCCCAGACCAGGAAAGCCCCGACCATAGGGATGAACGCCAGCAGGATCATAACGAAAGTCCAGAACGCATAGCTCTCAATACCGGCTATCATAAGGCCTAACCCGGCCATACTTCCCTGTGCGATAGCAACTAGAACATGACCTTTAACCACTGCCCATGTCGTCTTGTACGTTTTACCGTAAAGCTTGTCCTGGATATGGTCTGGTAAAGGAGTTGTTTCTTTCAGCCAGGCCTTGAAGTCCTTACCATCTTTCAGCATGTAGAAAAGCACGAAAAACGATATGGAAAGGCCTATAGACAGGTCTGTAACGATACCTATAACCTGGGGTGCGCCTCCGATAGCCTGAGATGCCAGCTCGCTGATAAAACCGTCTATCTCGCCGTCGATATCCATTTCCCGACCTGTCAATTCGGATATCTGTCCCTCTATCTCATCTGTCTTGATGAAATCAGTGCCGTTCAGGTTATCCGAGAGACCTCTTGCATCATCTACAACGGCGTTAACAGCAAGGCCTAGAGGTATGACAGCAGCAAGTAAAGTGAAAATAATCAAAGTAAAGGCTGAGACTCTCGGACCTATCCTCGGTGCCATACGCCGTTGCAGAGGATAAAGAACGAACGCCACCATCACAGTTCCCAGAAGATAACCCAGGAAAGGCTCCAGCATCTGCAGTGAGATGAAAAGCAGGGAAAGCGTAACAGAGATAAGGAAACCTTTCTGCAGATCCATAAACCAGAATTTATCCCAGGCCTAAATAAAAATACCCATATCCAGATAGAAAAACAGCGCAGGCACAATAAGCACCGCCATACCGCATATCCTGCAGTCCTCACGCCATGCCAAGAGGCCTATAGCAGATGAGGTCAGTAAAGTCAAAAAGCCTGGAAAACCAGTGAAATAAATAGTTAAACCACAGATAAGGCCTAAAACAGCAACTAAAATATTTCTGACCTTTAAAGATTTGACAGCTCCCAGAAAGACATCGTGAGTGTACGGAACAAGGAGAACAGAAAGGCCTACTGCCACGAGACTTGAACCATATGTTACAGCCAAAAGGCTAGGAGTCAAATTTCCAAGAGTATTCACAGCCACAGAAGCACCGGAACGAGCCTTCTCCAGCAAGAAAAGCACTATCAAAGACACAAAAATGTCCGAAGTGTTAACAGCACCGAGGCCTGTAAGAACCTCCTCCCTCTTTTCTATAAGAGGCGACAGAAAAGAAGTACCAGCACCAGCACCTACACCAGGAACAGTACCAGCGATGAGCCCTGAAACAAAGCCCACAAGGCCTCCTCGCAGGGAGAAACTTTCCTCAGCCTCCTCCTGATCCACTATATCTTTATCGCTTCTCCAGACCTCGATAACAGCAGGAACAGCGAAAAGACCTGCGAAAACAGGCATCAGGATAAAACTCTGGTTCACAGGCTGCCTGAAAGCAAGCAATCCTAGAATACCGGATACAGAGGCGACAAAAAGGCCTGAAAGACTCCCGTTGCTGATAACTATGAACAGGAGGAAAAAGACAAGGATAAACGGCATGAATGAGGTAGCGTAACTGTAGAGAGGTTCAAGGAAGAGAAAAAGCAGAGGAGTCAAAAGTATAACGGCGAAGACAGCTGTAAGGCCTCCATAGACTGTGTGGAAGAATGCTGTAGGCCCTTTTCCTTCCCCTGCCATCTCTGCTCCTGGAAGGCTGGCAACTGCTGATTCTGCAGATGGAGTATTCAGGTATATAGCAGGTAAAAAGTCATGGAATGTATGGCAGACAGAAAGACCTGCTATAAAGGATACATATGCTGTGAACTCTATCTGGAAGGAGAAGTAAAGCGGGAAGCTGGAGAACACAACTGTGTTGGGATGAATACCCGGAATAAAGCCTGTAAATATTCCCAGGAGTACGCCGAGGCCTGTCGCCAGCACTAGATCAAGCATTTTTCCTGTTTGGGTTAGGACGCATACGGATTTAAAAAACAAGGTATAATTCAAGGGTATGTTTGGAGGAAATATGCAGCAGATGATGAAGCAGATGGGCGTCGACATGGAAGAAATCAACGCAGACAAAGTCGAAGTCCATGTGGGCGATAAGAAAATGGTGTTCAATAGTCCAGAGATCTCCAAGATCGATGCACAGGGTCAGGAGATGTTCCAGTTACAGGGCAACTATACAGAAGAACAGAAAGACACAGGCCCTGAAGAAGACGACATCGAACTCGTCATGGAGAAAACAGAGGCCTCAAGAGAAGAAGCAGAACAAGCACTGGAGAACTCGGACGACGTAGCGGAAGCAGTGATGGAGCTGAGCTAGGCTCTGTCCGCAATCATGTAAAACAGCCTGCGAGGCAGAAAACGCTTCATCTTAGGAGCAAGCCACGCCAACCAGGTGATCGTATACCTTCTTCTAGGCCTTGAACTTGTAACAGCCTTCGCAACTTTTTTACCTGCCTTTTCCGCGTTTGTACCGGGAATACCTCCTCGTTCAAGATTTTCCTCGTATTTTTCACTATATATAGAATCAGGCATGTACTGTTTCACTGCTTTCAGGCCTTTCACGTTGAAACCCGTATTTATGTAGCCTGGTTCGACTATAACGACATCGACGCCGTTCTCTTTGACCTCTCCACGCAGTGCATCTGATAAGGCCTCGACAGAAAACTTCGTAGCTGAATAAACTCCGTAGAAAGGAACCGTCGCCCTGCCAGCGATCGATGAAACGTTTACAATCCGGCCCTTTTTCTCTCTGATCATAGGTAGAGAGTTCCTGATCATGTTCAGCATGCCGAAGACGTTGTCGCCGAACATCTCCTCTACTGTCCTGGAAGGCATATCCTCTAGCGCGCCTGCTTCCTGGTACCCTGCACAGTTCACAAGAACTTCGAAATCATTTTCCTCAACAAAACTCTCAACTGCATCCTCATCCCGAACATTAAAGCAGTGTTTAGAAGTTACATCAAGCTCCTCAAGGCCTTCCCTATCTTTATCAACTGCCAGAACTTCGTGTCCTTTTTCCTCGAGGACTCTGGAGGCCTCGCCTCCGATACCTCCCGCTGCACCTGTTATAGCTATTCTCATTAGTCCTGTTTGATGTATTCGATGGTTTTCGCATAAGCAGGCCTCGTAATCGTGATACCGATCATTATACCAAAGATCGTGGTGAATGCGAACTCGTGGATGTTCTGAAGTGCCGCGCCTGAAGGCTCAAGCGAAGATGTAATCATTCCCACCATAACCGCCAGGCCTCCAATACCGATGTAGTGAAGGTTCGTCCCTCTGGTATACAACGTGTATCCGATAAGGCCTATTCCTGAGGTAGTCACTGATAGGCTGATCAGTCCTGGCTGTACGATAGGAGCCATGGCACCGATTGTGGACGCTGCTGAAGTGAAAATGACAAAGAAGGCCTTTTTCATCCTGTTGCTCCATGATTCGACCTTTTCACGTGTTGATTCGTCCGTGATGATAATCTGGTCGTCCACTCCTGTTCCTACTGCTGCCACGATACCTGCGATCGCTGAAAGGCTGAGTGTTCCGAAGTTGGAGAACCAGAGCCCGAGCAGGATGTAGATTTCGGATGCTCCTGTCAGTACAATTGGCAGGACAACTCTAGGATCTCTGTACCGTGCGTAGACGACCCCTCCTACTGCGAAGAGGGCTGCGATTATAGATACTATTGATGCTGAGAAGAACTCGCCTCCCAGTGAGGAAGAGATCTGGTTGATACTCTGCACCTCTACAGGCACAGGTAACTGCCCGGACTGAAGTAAGGCCTGAAGCCTGTTGCGTTCATCCACAGCTTTCTGTCGTGACTCTGCAGTTCCCTGAATCGAAGGCTGTGTAATAACACTTCGCTTGAAATCTGATGAGACAGTCAGAGAGGTCTCCTCTCTTCCATCGACGTAGTATGTAAGCATCGCAGGCTGTCCGTTGTCAAGTGTCAACTGGTTAAGGCCCTGGTAGTTCTGTGCTATCTTCTGAACTCTCTGTGCTGCTTCCTGGTCTATTGATATCTGGAAGCTCCACTGGATGTTGCCCTGTCCTCCGGTAAGTCTTCCCTGAGAGGTCAGGACTTCTATTATATCTTCTCCGTTGTATGCGGTAACTTCAAGTCTTGCTGATTGATCTGTCTGATTTACGAAGTGGAAACGTGTTTCTCCTGCTGAAAAGCTGTCTCCCTCCTGGTACGTTCCTATCGTCCCGGAAGGCCCTGATGCGATCACGGATTCATTTTCACGTTCAAAGGTGTAGGTTTGATCGACTGTGAAGTTCTTCGTTCCATCTACCATAACTGGTAGGCGGGCCTCGAAGCTTCCCTGCTGGGAGATAAGCTGTTTCAACCGGGTAGTATTACTGGAACCTGTCTGGACCTGAATCCTCTGTTCCCCTCCACCTAGATCAATGCTCCTGACCTGTGTATCCGCGAAACCTGAGCCAGATAATCTTATCCCAAGTATTCTCTCTATCTGCTCAACCTGGTTGCCCAGTTGTTCCCCTGTAGCATTGGACTGAAGGCCTAAGAGTATTCTTGTTCCTCCGGAGAACTCGATGCTTTTCCTCTCATCAAGATTTGTGGATATCCTGTAATCTCCGGAATCCGTGGTCTCGTACTGAGGTGCCAGCAGTACTGTAGAGACAATAAGAGCAGTGAACAGAACCCACAGTCTCCATTCCTTCATCAGATCCTTTACTTCCATGACGGAATCACCTCTTCAAATCTTCTAAACCTCTCAAACTCTCCTTCCTTGTATTTCTTCAGTATAACTGCGTTACCAAGCCATGTAATAGGCATATCTGCAAGAAGGCCTATAACCATGACTGCTGCGATGTTTGTAAGCTCTGAAGACCCTACCATCAGGTACGAAATTGCGTAAAGCAGTATAAAACCTCCTATGCCTCCCATGCTCATAGTTGTGCCTGTCTTGACCGAGCTCCACATTCTTTTCTTCAATTCGCCACGGTTCCTCTTTATAACACGGGTTGAAAGCACGATATCTGTGTCGACAGAGTAACCGATGAGCATGAGCAATGCTGCAAGCGAACCAAGAGTTAATGGTATTCCCAGCACTGCCATACCTGCTGAGGCGAATACGATGTCGCCGAAAGCAGCTATTATAACAGCTAGTGAAGGAGTAAGATCTTTGAACGCAATGAAAATTACAAGACTCATCGTGGTGAACGCGAGAACGAAAGCAATCTGTGCCTGGAGGAAGAACTGGCTGGAAACAGCAGCCGAGATCGTCCTGAGGCCTATCACCTCTGCCTCATACCCTGCATCGCCTAATATATTTGCAGCTTCCTCTTCATCGATGGTTGGCGGAGGAAGCTCTACGATAGTAAGTGTCTGGTTGCCCGTGGTCTGTGTAAGAACATCTGTCTGGGTTCTGCCTGCTTCGGCGAAGGCCTGTTCGATTTCAGAGTTCTGGAAATCTCCCTGGATATCGAACTGGATCTCGGATCCTCCCGAGAAATCTGTCCCTTTTGCCAGGAACTCTCCGGTTGTAGCATAATTAAACCCTAGAACGCCGGAAGCCAGTAAGATCATAGCTACAGGAATCCAGAGGTACCTGTCAAAATCCTCGTAAACTCTGTCAAAGTACTTTTCAGCGTTCACAGAAAAATGCGTGTATTGGAATCCTTTTAAACACTCCGCCGTTAAAATGGAAGAGATTATAAAAACTCTAGTATCAAACCCCAATAAGTATAATGAACCTGAGCCAGTACAGAGAAAAGGCAGAACATCTTTCTCAGCCAGAAAACTTCAAAGAGGCAGTAAAGAAAAACTGGCCGGTACCATCCGTAGGCCTCCTATTCGTACTTTCGCTCTGGATCAGGAACCTGCCGAACAGAGGTCTGGAAAACTTACAGGCCCTGGACCCGTACATGATATTCAGAATTTCCCAGCACCTTGCATTGTCTGGAGGCGTCCCGGCACTGGATTTCTCACGATACTTTCCCTACGCAACACCAACGCATACTATACAAATAGGAGAAATCGCAGCACCGGCATTCCTGCATAACCTGGGTCTTTCAGCATTTTTCCCGAACTACATGGAATACGCACAGTTCTTCCCGGCACTGATGGGAGCAATAGGAGTAGTACTCATGTACTTCCTCGGTAAAGAACTGTTCGACAGATTCACAGGTATCTCAGCAGCTTTCTTCCTCGCAGTCCTGACAGGAGTCATGCACAGAACATCCGCAGGATTCTTCGATAAAGAACCTGTCGGAACAGTCTTTATGCTTATCTCGATGATCTTCTTCACAAAGGCCTGGAAACAGGTAGACTGGAAACACGGCATGATCTCAGGCCTCTCACTCGGAATCTTCACAGTAACATGGGGTGGCTCAAAGATGCTCTGGCTTCTCTATCCTCTAGTTGTAGGCGCAATCATATTCATAGACGAAGATATCAAGGCCTTAGTCGCTGCATACACACCTACAGTCCTTGTAGGAGGGTTCTTAGGAGCAACTTTTGATTCAGCAAGATTCTGGTTCACGGACGTATACCTAGTGGCAAATATAGGCCTCCTAGCAGTACTCTGGAGTCGTTACGTGATAGAGGAGTTCGAACTACTTGAGGAGCATCAGATCAAGTACTATGTGCCAGCAGCTTCCATACTCGGAGGAATAATGGCACTTCTATCACCTCTTTACTCGCAGTTTATCGCATCAAAGGTCGTGAGTGTAATTAACAGTGTCACATCACCTAAAGCAGGAACGGTTATCCTTGGAACGGTTTCGGAGAGCCAGCCGGCTAACCTTCGGAGTATGGTGGGATCGCTTGGCGTAGACGCCGGAGCAGGAATCTCGGCATTCGGATCCTGGTTCACAAACACGTTCGGCGGCGCTGAACTGATCTCAAATCTTGAAGTCATAATCGCACCTATCTCTAACCTGATAGTATTCGTATCTCACTTCGTCAATCCGTGGACGCTGACACTTCTCGGCGTACCGGTGATGGCCACATCTCTCATAGTCATGCTTGGAAGAAAATACGACATCATCGACAGTATATCAGGGAAGACGTATTATTCGTATCTACAGGCGACAGCGATCGCATGGCTGCTCACAGTGACAGCATTCTTCCTGGCAACACCACTGCAGAACCCAGGCCTCAGACTCTACTCACTGATCATCGGATCGATCACAGCAGGCCTGCTCTACACACTCGTCTATTATCTCAAAGACGAAGCATACAAGATCCTGCTGATGGTATCAGGATTCCTCGTCATGGGAGAGATAGTCGCAGCGCTCAGCGTAGTAGGTTCACAGAACATGAGGGTCGTAGCATACGCAGTGCTGGCATCACCGTACGCAACAGGCCTCATCTTCCCAGTCCTCGCAGGATTCCTCGCACTGCTTGTCCTGCATATTACAGAAGACTTCAGGAAACCAGAGATAACAGCAAAATGGTACTACGCACTGCCAGTCTTCTGGATAGTATCTAATCTCCTTGCCTCAGCATCCACATCGAGACTTGTCTTCCTGGCAGGATTCCCGGTCACACTGACAGCAGGTTACGCCTTTACAACTGCATACAGAAGGCTCAAAGGCCTTCAAATACCGGAATTCGATCTGGATAATCCTGAATACCTTCAGGACGCAAGGCTAGGCCTGATCATCGTCCTTATCACAGTCATGTTGTCCGTTAACACTCTGTCAGGTGTTGCAACGGCACAGGATCTTGGAGAATCGCCTTCGGATGCTTGGGATCCAGCACTGGACTATATCGAAAACGAGACTCCTGAAGGATCAGTCATCATGTCCTGGTGGGACTACGGTTACTGGTTTGAGTCCATAGGAAGAAGACCTTCCGTCGCAGACGGAGGAAACCTCGCATACTACTCGAACTCGGGACCTGTCAACTATCCGCTGGCCCAGTTCCTGACATCCAGCAACCCTGAGAACCATACAGACTTCCTGAAAAAACACTCTGTCGACTACATGGCCCTGGACAGATCGATGATCGGGAAATACTCGGCAGTAAGCCAAATCTCGAGAAGGAGCAACGAGAACTTCTCCACGATGCAGACACTGACCAGTCCTCAGCCTATCAACGCATACCTGCAGCAGGAGGAGGGTGAAAGAGTGATGGAGTTCACATCACGGAGAGGTCTTACAGCGATCGCACCATTTGACATGCAGACAGAGACATCCAATGGGTCGATAACGGACTTCTCAATAGACCTCAACGCACCGGTGACGATCAGAAACGGAGGTTCAACACTCAAGATCAACTGTAAACTGACAGAAAACGGCAGAGAACAGCTAGGAAACACAAGCCAGAGAAGAACACTTCCTTACTGCATCGCAGAAAGGCCTGCACCAACACTGGAGCAGGCAGCAAGCTCCGGATCACGGGGAGGCCTCGTACTCGTACCTGAGGAGATCTCAGACTCCACACTGGTAAGACTCTACCTGATGGATGGTTACGGCATCGACTTCGTGGAAAAAGTGGACCTCAACAGGTTCGAATACGTCAAGATGTGGGAAGTAGACAACTCTGAAATCCAATGATCTACATCGTCCTGTCACTGGCAATGGGATTTCTGGTAACCCTGATAGGGATACCTTTCGCCAAAAAATACCTCCTGACATCGGGAATCTATGGAATAGACCAGCAGAAAGAAGAGAAGCCAAAAGTACCGACTTCAGGAGGCCTTGTCGTTTTCTTCGGCTTTGTAACATCTATAACTTTTTACATGGGTATAAACTCTCTTTTCGGAGCACAGGACCTGGACCTGACACTTCTGCTAGCAGCGCTTGCCTCAGTAAACACTATAACACTGATAGGCCTTATAGACGACATCCATATCGATCTAAAAGTCCTGATAAAAGAAGAGATCGATCTGGAAGGCAAACCAGAGATCGAGATCCATGAAAAAATTGGAGAAGTAAGGACGCACGGCGAATTAATCTTTTCGACACTTATGAACATCCTGCCGTTCCAGAGAGCAGAAGAGGAAAACTCTGATATGCATAGAAGAGGCCTCGGACAGCTGCCGAAAATGCTTTTCGTCTTACCCGCTGCATTCCCTCTGATCGCTGTAGGAGCTGGCTCATGGACGATGAACATACCTTTGATAGGCCTTACAATAGAATGGGGCTTGATCTATCCTCTGGTACTTTTACCTGCTGCAATGCTTTTCGTATCAAATGTTATCAACATGCTCGCAGGGACAAACGGATTATCCGCACTGACAAGTTTCGTAGCCTCCACATCGCTGGCAGTCTTCGCCTATCTCAACCAGCAGACAGAGGCCATGCTTATATCGGCAGCTCTCTCGGTTACACTGCTCGCCTTCCTCAAATACAACATGTATCCGGCTTCCATACTTCCTGGAGACTCGCTCACCTATCTCTGTGGAGCAGCAATTTTCTCCGCCGTCGTCATAGGCAACATGGAAAAATTCGGATCATTCATCTTCGCACCGTGGATACTGGAGTTCCTGCTTAAACTCAGGAGCAGATTCACAGCCAGAAGCTGGGGCATCCTACAGGAAGACGGAACACTCAGGCCCCAGCACGAAAAAATATACAGCCTCACCCACGTATTCATGAGACAGGGCCTCAACGAAAAACAGATAACATACGCAATAGCAGGCCTCCAGACAGTAGTCTGTATCACAGGCCTCATCCTCTTCACCACAGTACTCTAGAAAAAACCCTGTGAATTTAACACGTTTTAGATTCCATACAAACCTATGCCGGAAGTCTACTTTCAGTGTCCAGACTGTGGATACAAACAGAGAACCAAGGCCCAGAAACGGGTGAAATGTCACAGATGCGACCGCAGCTACCTGAAAAGAGATGCCAAAACATTCTCAAAAAAGACCGAGGACACAGATGAAGAGGAACGAAAAAAAGCCAACTTCCACAACTACAGCAAGTCGGACTGAAATAACTTCCTCACCAAGGCCTTAGATAATGGAAGAATTCGAAATCTCTCCAGAAAACTTTGACCTGGAAGAGACCATGACCTGCGGCCAGACCTTCTGCTGGCACAGGATAGACGGAAAACTGTATGAAGACGGAAAAACACATTTCTACAGCTTCAAGAACGGAAAAGCGATAGTAATAGAGGAAAAAGAAGATGGAAAACTGCATGTCAAGACAGAGACAGATAAAAAAACTGTAGAAAAGGCCTTAGGCCTGAACCACAATCTCGAACAAATTTTCGATAAATTTCCAGAGGATGAAAACCTTGAGAAAGCTAAAGACGAGATATGGGGCCTGAGAGTGGTTCAGGACGATTTTTTCCCGTGCCTGGTAAGCTACCTTTGTTCTCCGCAGATGAGGATTCCCCGTATCAAAGAAATGCACAATAAAATAGCAGAGGAGTTCGGAGAAACTGTAGAGTTCGATGGACATGAGCTTCTGCGGTTTCCGACGCTTGAACAACTATCTCACGCCTCTGAAGAAGATCTGAGAGATCTTGGTGTCGGCTACCGTGCCAAGTACATTATAGAGAGTATGAAGATCCTGAACGATGGCTTTGAGCCTGATTTCCCGGGGGATTACGAGGAAGCCCGCCGGAAGATGAAAGAGCTTTACGGCGTAGGCGATAAAGTCGCGGACTGCGTCCTGCTTTTTTCCCAGGAGCAGCTTGAGGCCTATCCGATCGATACATGGGCGGAAAAAGCTCTGAAAAAGCAGTACCCTGAGCTTTACAGCGATGACTACGAACAACTCTCCCGGAATATGAGAGAGTATTTCGGAGAGCACTCAGGTTACGCCCAGGAATATATCTTTCACGCAGCAAGAAACGGAATAATAGAGGTAGAATAGATGAAGAGACATCAAGATCAGGTAGCTGAGTTTATGGAAGAACATGAGCTGGGCGGAACAACTGCGTTCAGAGTCCTTGACCTTGTCTCAGAGGTCGGTGAAGTCGCCAAAGACGCGACAAAAACTGCGGAGTATGGCGAGAGAGAAGAGGAACTTGAAGTAAAAAAGGACGAGATAGGAGACGTACTTTTTTCTCTGTTTGCTGTCGCGGACGATCTTGACATAGATGCCGAAGAGGCCTTCAACGAAGCTCTGGAGAAATATGAGAAAAGGATAGATGAAGGAGGTGATCCCGGATCAGGATCACACTCGTAAGAGACGACCTGGATAAAGAAGAGGAGAAAGAGATCGAAGTCGATCAAGGCCTTATGGTGGACGAGCTTCTTGATGACGAGGGTATCGAGAGGCAGGAGGTTCTGGTCTCAAGGAACGGGACGATCATCTCAGGTAGACATGAGTTAGAAGACGAGGACAGGATCAGAGTATTTGACGTAATCGCAGGCGGATAGAGAAGATTTCTGTAAGCTCTCCTGGAAAAAATATCTCTGGAAGTCCTTCTATCTGACCCTTACTGGAGTCGGTTCTGAAACGCTTTTAATCTTAAAGGGTAAAGTATTCTACAATGGATTTTCTCGATCTTGAGGACAAAGAGGATCTTGAGATAATATTTGAAGTCTTTGACCTCAACTCTCTCCAGAGAGAGATCTTCCGCGAACTCGAGGAGAACAAGTTAACAGTTCAAGAGATCGCAGACCGGGTAGACAGGAACAGATCCACCGCACAGAGAGCCCTCCAAGAAATGATAGACAAAGACATCCTCATGAGAGAAGGAAAGACCGACAAGACAGTCTACTACATCTACACCACGCTTCCGGTTTCCGAACTCAAGGAAGTAACTTTAGAGGCCATAGATTCATGGCACAGAGAAGTAAAGAACAAACTGGACTAGCACTTCCAGAAAAGCACCGTAAAATAACCTAGAGCCGCCAGTTCGCTGAAAAGCATCAACACAGGCGTAACTTCAAGGCCTGAAACAGTTAAGAAAAGGCCTGAAACGATGAGAAGAGGTACTACAAGTTCAGAACTCTCCACCACATCTTCTACAATTTCCTCCCTGGTGAAAGAATCCTGGTAAAAGTTTTTGGCGATGAGGCCTATCAAGAAGTATTTGAGGAAAATTGATGATGCTATCCAGCTTCCTTCGATTACTGCGATGATAGCTGAAGTGATTGAAGGAATAACCATTGGAGTTTAGAAGCCTTCTATTCTTTGCCTTCTACTTCGCTGGTCTGGAAGTCGTTCATCACTATGATATCGTCGATGCTCTGTACCATCCTGTAGGGGATGACAACGTTCTTTGATCCTCCGACCTTCTGGGCCAGGTAGGAACCATCTTCTGCTCCTACGACTACTGCTCTTGCTGCGAACTTTCCAAGGTTAAGCTCTACATCTTTTACCTTCCCGCAGTAGGATCCGCTGCTTGTGAATACATCTTTCCCCTTGATGGTCGAGAAATCGAGTATGTTTTCGGCCACTTTTTATCACTCTACAACGAGTAATAACCTTCAGAAACTTAAATACCTTATCCGCAGAAACCGTCGGATTTTAAGTCTTTGCAGAGAAATCCCTTTCTACATGAATCTAAGAGAGAAAGTGATCCAGGGATTCGTAGCAACGTACATAGAGAACGAACAGGTCATAGTCCGAAACCTCCTTCAGACAGGAAGAATAGACAGAGAAGAATGGCAAGAACTATCCGAAGAGTTCCAGGAACTGGCGGAAAAACATGCTGAAGAAGAAATCACATCTCAAGAATACATAAAACAGAGAAGAGAACTAAGGAAAAAATTCGACAAATACCGCGAAGAAAAACAGGCAGGCCTCACAAGAGACAAAGCAGACAAATGCTACAACCAGATAAAGAAAAACCAGGAAGAAACGCTCAAAGAGGCCTTCAAAAACTCCCATCACTCAACACTCAGAATAGCAGGAAAGATCGTCTCAGCACGCATAAAGTTCATCATAGCAAGACTCAAGACCATCTAAAAAAACAGGGGATTTAAACCCTTCACGGTCCACTAAATTCATGCTAGTCGGGGTCGCATAGTCTGGTATTGCGGTAGCTTGCTAAGCTACTGGGCGCGAGCCCACGCGGGTTCAAATCCCGCCCCCGACGCTCAAACTTTAATTCTTCGCCGGGATTCTGGTTCAAATCTTGAAATTCTTTACAAGAATTTCTGCTTCAGAAAATCTTCTCCCAGATTTTCGTGACCTCCCCCGAACGCTGAGTTTATTTCTTTGAACAAAAAATCTTTCTACAGCTTTTTTCCACAGTTTATTAAGACCTTTTTCTTACTTCTCCAGGATGTCCACATCTAGTTTGCTGTTGTATCTGTATCTTCTGCCCTGCCAGACAAAAGTTCTTCTTGCGAGGCCGTATAACAGGAAGAAAGGAAGTATTATAACTGCTGTATAGCCGAGTAGGAATGAAGGCCTTGTCCTGTTGTCCATGAAGTTGTAGAGTGCGATGAAGAAAGCTGTGGAGGCAAGGATCGATGGGATTGGATAGGTGATAGCTGTGGCTGCGATGAAGAAGGATGCTATGGTCAGCAGGCCTGTCTGGAGGGGTTCGTGGTATCTTACGTGTTTGACAAATCTTGTGATGCGTTCGAGCGAGTCTCTGATTTTTTCATCGATCTCGACGCGGTGTGTTCTCATCACTGTCTTTGATTCGAGGTGTTCGGAGAGCAGTACGTCATCGCCGACGGTTTCCTGGAGTTCTTCCATGAATTTTTCCTCGTTGAAGCCGTCTCTGTCGAACATGACTGATCCGCCCCAGGCCTGATTGTTCAGGTAGGCCATGAACATGGTGAAGGCGTAGATCGGTTCGTTAAGCATGGTCAGAGGATTATTTCCTATGAAGAAAGGTAGTTCCGATACCCCTCCGTATCTGTCGCAGTCTCTGTGCATCTGCTCTAGCCAGTCATCAGGATGTCTGAAGTCGTCGTCCGTCCATACGACCCTGTTGTTTTTCGAGGCCTTCATGCCGTGGTATATGGCGTTCGCCTTGCCTGAACAGTTTTCAGGTTCGCCGGCTACGACCAGATTTACCTTTGAGTCGAAACCGGACTGTGCGATGCTGTCGTCTTCAGAGTCGCAGACCACGATCAGTTCATCGTTCTCCGACATCTGATCTTTCACTTCTTCTACTACAGAGGTCTCTGTTCTTGTAGGAAGGATTATACTGGTCGCCGGGTACGATCCTTTTTCACTCATTTTCCAGTGATCTCCTCCTATCTAATCGCTGCTTATCCTGTTCGCAATCTTTTCAGGGAACCGGAAGTCATCGTGATCCACGATAAGCTCCGAGAAAGCCGCGAAAGGTATCGCAACCAGGAGAACAACACCGATCATACGGAGATCGATAGTCTCACCTGTCGCAAGCTTCACAGCTATCAGATCCTCGATAACACCCATCAAAACACCGATAGTAAGAAACTCCAGGAATCTCTCAACGTGATGCTTATCCATACGTGTATATAGTCTTCAGGTTAACTTGAATGTACAGGTCAGATGTCACTAATCCTTTTCTGAGGAGTCGTAACCTATTTTAAAAGAGCCTCGAACTCACTATTATGGAGTACATTCCAGGTGAGAGAAACATTGATGCTGGAGGCCGTCTAGGCAGAGAAATAGGATCGGTTATAGGATTTTCAGGCTTCCTGCTACTACTGGCGGTTTACTCCGAGGCCCTGCTATCTCTGAGAGGTATCGTGCTAGGATCATTTCTGCTTTACTTCGGTTTCTACAACTTTATACAGGAAGAACAGAGCTTTTGCGGAACATTTGGAGCCATAGGATTTCACTACGGCGAGGAAGGCCTCGAGAAGACCAGCGATGAGGAAAACAGGTCCGCAGACATCAGGAAATCTCTTAGACAGAATTCTGCAGCCCTAATACTGACACTGCTGTTCACAGGATGGACTTACCTGCTTCTGGCCGTCTGACTAAAAGGTCCATATTATCAGGGAGATCAGGCCTGTCATTATGATCGAAAGAAGGATTGTTTTTTCGTGGATACAGAGGCCTTCGTTCTTGATATTACATCTTGAGCATGTTGCTGCCATCTAGTCTTCACCTTTTTCCTCTTCGTATATCTCATCGATTTTTCTCTCCGCTACAGGCCCGATAGTTTTTCCAAGAGATTCTTTGAGAGTTTCTTTTACTTTTTCAAGGTCTTCGCCTTCTGCTGCTTTTTCAGGGTCTTCAGCGTTTTTCTCCATATCATCGTTCAGGGCCTGGAGTGTCATTCTTTCCACGACAGGTTCTCCAACTATGGCGCCAAGGTTCTGGATTGTTTCTGATACCAGTTCTCTTGAGGTGTCGGACTCCTGACGGTTCAGGCTTACATCTCTGAAGACTCCGTGGTGAAACAGGTAAACTGCAAAGCCCAGGAACAGTATCCCAGTCATCTGTAGTACAGGTGCCGAAACTGCTGTTGCCTCAAGTATCTCCGAGGAAGGCAGGCCTATCGGCAGGGAGAACCCGTATATGGGCGAACATTTGCATACTGAGGCCAGGTAGATGTTCATCATCGAGCCGACGAAAATAAGTCCTGTGCCGGCCAGCATAGACATGAAAACAGCCCTCTCACCTCTGTCCTGCATCAGGTAAAAGGAATATACTGCAGGGATCAAAAGTACCGGAGTAGCCATATAATAGACAGCATGCACCATAGATCTCGGAACATAGAGCGAAGCAGCAACGACAGCACTTACTACCGCTGCAGACGTGCCAAGAAAGCCCAGGGCCTTGAACCTGCCAAGATCGCCGTAGCTATCCATAAATGAGAGCCCCGCACCAGAAAGAAGCAAGGCCACAGACGGCATAAAAACTCCTTCTATACTTCCCAAGGTGAAACTTCGGGCGAAGAGAAAGATCTCCGCAACAGATTTCACCGACAAAACCACTGCTACGAGAGAAATCTTCTCCCAGGCACCGGAGTTTGTGGACTCACTGATCCTGTATGTGCTATAGAGAATGCCGAGAGCTACAGAAAGTTCAAGGACCTTAAAAATCAGAAACTCGTTCATCCGGTGCTATCTCCCTAACAGTAAAATGATCTCCTCACCGCCTTAAATTATTACTCTTCACCGTGAGAAACTCGCTGCATCCCGCAGAGTTTCAACACGGCTGTACGGTATACTTACCTCCCCGAGGAAATACTTGTCCGACCGTGAACCATGACAGTCGCTTCCACCCGTCCTCAGAAGATCAAATCTATCCGCCAGTTCCGAGGCCTTTTCCACCCCGAAATTAACCCTGTACGAGTTAAGGCCTCTCCTCTCCCTGTAGGTGTAATCTACTTCGAGCGCATCAAGGCCTTTCCCAGTCAGGTCATGGATTATCTCCCTGACTTCATCTTCTCCCAGGCTTCTGCCAGGATGAGCGAGACTTGTAACACCTCCGTTTTCATGAACTGTCTCAATCACTTTTCCAGCCTCAATTTTTTCCACAGGGACGTATTCATCCTGTTCGGAGCCGATAAACCTGTCAAAGGCCTCCTGAGTCGAACCGACGATTTCTCTTTCTTTCAGTTCTCTGGCGAGGTGAGGCCTTCCCACGTTGCCGTCAGCTCTTTCCACAACATCTTCTAGTTCAAGGCCTAGGCCGTGAACCTGGTTCAGATTTTCTACAAACTTTTCCATGCGTTTTTCTCTTCTTCTGGACAGTTCCTGGAACATTTCCTTCATCTTTTCGTCTTCTGGATCTATGAAGTAGCCCAGGATCTCTATCTTCCGTCCTTTCACCTTGCATTTGATCTCTGCACCGGTTATAACTTCTACACCGTTTTCTGCTGTAAAACTTCTCTGTTCAAGGCCTTCGTTTACTTTATCATGGTCTGTTACTGCGATTGCGTCGAGGCCTTTTCTTTTTGCGTCCTCTATGCGTTCCTCAAGCGTGTCTGTGCCGTCGCTGGCATTCGTGTGCATGTGTAGGTCGGCTTTTCCCTCTTTCATGTCTTTACAGTTTTTTAGTCAGAGATTTAAACCGGCGGTAATACAAGGTATTATGGTTTTTCTCTGCGTCGATATAGGAGGCACGAACACGCTCCTGGGCATAGGAAACGGCGATTTCCAGGTGATAGAAAAATACGGTACAGAGAAATTTCTGAAAGATGTCGACGGAAAAGTCGATGAAGCACTGAAAGATACAGATTACAGCAGAGAACAGCTGGAGAAAGTTGCCGTCGCCGCAGCAGGACCTATAGACAGGGAGGAAAAAACTTTCAGGCCTCCAAACTTCTCCAGATCAGGCCTTGAAAAAGTAGATCTTGGAGAGGCCTTCAGGGACTTTGGAAAGATAACGATACTCAATGACGGTACTGCAGCAGTTCTCGGCGAATACCACTACGGAGATCACGACGCGGAAAACCTAGTCTACGTGACTATAAGCTCAGGGATCGGAGCAGGAGTCATACTTGAAGGCAGGGTTATTGAGGCCTGGAACGGAAACTTTGGTGAAGTAGGTCACATGAAGATAAACGAGGAAGGCCCTGAATGCGGATGCGGAGGGACAGCTCACTGGGAGGCCTACTCGTCTGGAGAAAATCTTCCAGAGATGGCAGAAGAGCTTTTCAGCGCAGAATACGACGATGCACTGGAGATCTTCAAATCCTACAAAAGCTATGACTCTACAGCGGAGAAAGTGATCTCGAAGATGCATGAAGCCAACGCTATAGGCGTAACCAATATAGCAAACGTCTTTAACCCGGAGAAAATAGTCTTTGGCGGGGCAGTACCCCTGAACCATACAGAAATGATACTTGAACCTCTGAAAAAAGAGGTAAAAGAAGAATCAGTCAACAGCCCTCCACAGATAGAACTGTGCGACCTCGGAGAGAAATCTGTAATCCAGGGCCTGCGCGCAGTATGCAATGGAAAATTTAAGCCATCCCAGCTCTAAGGCCTTTACATGGGAGACTTCAAAGAACACATACTGTTCGGATTCCTGACCGCTTCCATCGTCTCCTTCCTGCTCCGAGGCTACCTTTTTCTCCAGCCGTTAGAACTTATTTTATCCGTTACCATGCTTGTGGTTGGCTCCATACTTCCTGATATAGATCATGAAAACTCCTATGTTCACAGGGCGGCGAAGGCCTTGGCCAGTGTAGGAGCAGCGGTTCTTTCACTCGTTCTGTTACCTTTCCCTATCCATGTGAACTTTGTGTTTTCGTCAGCAGCTTTTCTGCTGGTCTATACCTCTATATCGAGTATGCGAATCACCCACAGAGGATTTACCCATAGTTTCAGCTTCTGCAGTACAGTCACTTCCCTAACTGTTATCGCATCCGTCTACCTCTATGCCTCTCCGGTTCCAGGCCTTGCCGTGGGCCTGGGAATGATATCACATCTCATGCTGGACAGAGAATTCAAGATAAAATAGGGAAAAACCCGGTTTAAGGCCTCTGAGGAGGGCCTTTTTTTGAGGATTTATTCTTTGACGTCTGCTACATCTCCGAGGGTAGCTTTTCTGTCGTCTCCGCCGTCTCTGTCGTCGTAATCTGTTACTTCCGGGTTGACGTATAGTTCGATACCGAATTTTTTCTCCAGTTTCTCAGCAAGGCTTTTTTCCGGCTTTAGTTGCTCCTGTTCGATTTTTTTCAGCAGGGATGTTTTTTCGTTGAGGTCGTCGCTTAGTTCCTGTATTGAGAGCTGTTTTTCTTCTCTGGCTTCCTTTACTTTGGATCCGTAGTTGTTTGTCAGTGTCTTGGTCTCTCTTTTCGTGCTCCGGGATGAACGTTTTTTCTTTTTCCTGTTCATGTTCTTCGAAGGTGTCTCCACCTTTTCACCCATTTCAGCGCACGAATCGCAGACCTTGAGTTTGGCTCCTTCGATTTTGGTCTTGGTTAAAGAGTCAGCGTCTTGACCACATAGTTCACATGATGACATTTCGGTTCACAGAAAATTGGCTAGAATCAGTGTTTTTCTCATTTGAGATCTAATGGTGTTTGAGACATAATTCCTATCGAACAGTTAAATATCAGTCTGTCAGCAGTATAAACCTTATCCCAGTGAAAGGCCTTACATAACCTCGGCTTCTCTACCTTCCTGTTCAACGGCTCTGGAACCAAGGTGTTTGATCGCCAGGCCGTAGATCAGGGTTGAGGCAGAGATCATCAGAAGGCCTAGGCCGAGGAACAGGAAAAACTGTTCGATACCTGCTGCCTGTGCTGTATCCGCAACGTTCTGTGTCGTGTTGTTTACAGCTTCTCTGGTCGCGTTTCCTGCAGATTCCATGGTGAAGGCCTCCATTCCTTCTGGGCCTTCGGGACTGACGGTGTCTTTAGCGGTCTGTAAAGCTGTCGAGGCCTTTTCACGGGTCAGGTCTTTCCAGATCAGGAATGTTCCGATGAATGCGGAGAAGACGGAGGAGGCGACTGAAAACTTGACTTTTCTCTCCTTTCCTTTGACTATGGCCTCTGCTTTCCTGGTAGGCCTATAGACAACTCTTCTGCGTCCTTCTTTCTCATCCTTCTCCACTAAGTCGGCTTCGTTAAGGTCTTTCAGGTGAGAGGAGATTGTGGACTTGCTTTTTCCCAGTTCATCGCTCAGCTTTGTGGTCGTGGAATCGCTGTCCAGGATACTTTTCAGTATCTTCAGCCTTGTCGGTGATGAAAGTGCTCTTATCGATTTGAAATCCAGCTCCATACCTGAACATTGGATAGGAAACAGTTTTTTAGGTAAGGCCTCTGTTCGCCTGGATCCGAACGTTTTTCATCACTCGATGATAAAATCGTTTTGAAATCTGCTTTATCAGAACTTGATGAGATGTTTTTCCGGCCTAAATCCCCCTGCCTATAAAAAAGAGCCTTTACAAACCATTAATGGTGAATTAACATGGTAGATGTACTAAAGAAGTCTGGCGTTCGTGACGCAGCTGATGGCGTCAATGTCGGAAGCGACTTCTACGATGCTCTGGACGACGAAGTGAAACATCTCGTCGAAAGAGCCGTAGAAAGAGCACAGGACAACGGACGAAAGACAGTAAAAGCAAGAGACGTATAAAAACGTCTCACAATTTAATTTTTCTCTTTTTGTTTTCTACAGTTCTTCTTTACGACGTTCCTGCTCCTTAAAAAATTCTTCAGCACGGTCAAGGCCTTCTCTCAGCTCTTCAACCGTACGCAAATTTTCCATAGGAAGCCGGCCTAGATCACCGTCGTTGATATCAATCACAGCTTTACCGTTTTTCTCCTTGAAACGGAAAGTCAAAACGTCTTGAGGGCCTTCAGTAAATTCGAACAGGATACTGTCTTCTGATTCTGTCATACAAAAAATGTAGGCCTCAGAGGTTTTATGGTTTCCGGACCTTCTCCCTGATCTCAGGTAGCTCATCGTTCAGCCATGAACGCCTCTCAGACTCGGCCATCACACGGACCTTCGGAGAGGAACCGGAAGGCCTCACAACAACATCACAGTGCTCGGTCTCGAACTTTACACCGTCAACCTCTGAAATAATATCGTAACTTTCCTCAACGGAGGCCTTGATTTCTTTCATCGCTTTCTCTTTATTGTCGACCTCGAAACTGAACCTTTTCACGTGATACTTCGGCATACGGTCCAGTGCCTCCTCTATATCGGTCCCGGTGAGGACTAGAGCGGTCAGGATACCGGAGTTGTACGGCACGAAATCAAGTACAGAGTAATGCCCGTTAGGCTCACCTGCAAGGCCTACGTCTTCTTCAATAGCTTTATCCATGACAAAGGGATCTCCGACACGGGTATAATGGATTTCTTTACCTCTGTCATCCATAAGATCTTCCAGGGCCTCCGAAGTATCGATGGAAGCAACCACGTCATCGTTTACTGCCTGAGCCATGATTCCGAAGATTTCATCTCCGGTCAGGAACCTGTTCGTGTAAGCTGTGATCCTGTCGCCGTCCATATCCGTAGCAAGGCCTAGATCCGCTTCTCCCTCATCCACACGCTTTTTCAGCTCCTGTAACTGCTCGGGCTTCGGGTCAGGAGGATCTCTGTAAGGCCTGTCCTCCTCAGTGATATCAATCACATCCGCCCCTATATGCTCCAGAAGCTCCGGTAGAAGGCCTGAGGTCGCTCCTCCCATGGTATCGACTGCTACTGTCCGGTCTACAGTCTGTGTACAGAGCTTTGAGCCGTGGATCCTGATCCGGCCTCTGTACCTCTGCTTCATGGTATCCTCCATTTCGTTCAGGCCTCCTTCGCCTGAATCCAGGTCTCTGTCTCTAAAAAGATCTTTGACTCTGTCCATATCTTCGTTTACAAAGCCGTTTCCTTCTGGATACATCAGTTTGAAGCCGTTGAAGTCCAGTGGCATATGCGAAGAAGTAATCTGGACTGAAACGGCGCCGTGTTCTTTCCCGCAGAAAGCAGTGTAATCTGTAGGCCCTGTACCGACATCTATAACTTTTATGCCTGTTGAGCGGAGGCCTTGTATCAGAGGATCTTTCAGAAGGTTGGAGCTTCCTTTGTTATCTTTTGAGACTACTGCTCTGTTGCCGTAGTTTCTTTTTGTGAAGGTTCCGAGTGCTTTGCCCAGTATTTCGGCGAATTCTTTATCTATCTCGTCTCCGAATCTTCCTCTTATGTCATAGCGTTTGAAAACTTTTTCGGGCCTCATTTTTTACCGCCTGCGAACTTCACGACGTGTTTCATGCCGTGTTCTTCACGGTTTAGAACAAGGCCTGGAATTCCGGCTCGGTGGATTTCTTCTTCACGGTCATCGACTAGAAACTCCAGGCCGTCAACGTCTTTGGATCCTTCCTGGACCACATAGATTTCCTCGAAGATGTCTCCGATACCTGAGGCCTCTATCTTGGCCTTCTGATATTTTTCCTCGCCTCTGGTCACTATCACCAGGGTATGGCTTTCAAGATCTTCCAGTAGATCTATGTCATCGTAGACAAAGCTCTCAAGATCCTTGACAGCGTCGTAAACTTCTTTTACATCGATTCCTGAGGCCTCTGCGTGCTTTTCTGGCGAGTAGCATCCTCTTTCATCGTATACATTTTCTTCGACGTGTTTGAGGCCTGTCTCTTTTTTCATGTATTCGTTGAACCTGTCTGTATCGAAAAGAACTCTGTCAAAGTCTATTCCTATCTTCATCTTGAGGCCTCCTGTTTTTTACTCACTGGATTTTCTCACCTGCTCCTGGTTGACGAAGATGGTTTCACTGTTCTCGACGTTTTCATGGACGACTGTTCCTGGTCCTATCTTCGCTTCTGTGCCTATCTGGACTCCGGGCATGAGAGAGACGTTTACTCCGATATCGACGTCCTCTCCGATCACCGCGCCCATGAAACTTCTGCCTGTATCTTTTTCGTAGTCTTTTCCTATAAGATCTGAACGGATTTCAGGCCTTTCGCCGTTTTCTCTGAACTCTCTGTTGGCTGTTACTGTCTCGGCGCCGATTTTAGTGTTTCTTCCGATTACAGAATCTCCTATGAAACCTGAATGTATGGAGCTTTCGGGCTGTAGTACAGAGTTTTTTACCTCGGAGTTAGCGCCTACAGTAACCTCTTTTTCGATTACAGAATGGTCTCTGATAAGTGCATTGTTTCCGATAACCGCGTTTTTTCCTATGTAGGCAGGGCCTTTGACTACAGCGTTTTCAAATATCTTTGCGCCGTCTTCAACTATCACATCTCCCTTGATTTCGGCTGAATCCATGATTGAGGCCTTGTCCGATATTTTTCTGTCTTTCTTTTCCAGCAGTTCTCTTGTGACGGAAAAAAGGTCCCATGGGTACTTTATCGAGTTCGTTTCCTGTTTTATCTTCAGCACGGAGGCTGTAGAATCTTTCATCTGTTTGCTCAGGGCGTCTTCGTACTGGTACTCCCAGGTCTCAACTTCGTCAAGGTAACTGAAGAATGACTTGTTCAGGAGGTACATGCCGACGACTTTCTGGTTGCCTGGTGCCTCTTCGGGCTCAGGTTTTTCGACCATGTCAACAGCTTTCCCGTCTTCAAGCTCCAGGATGCCGTATTTCCCGGGCTTATCTGTCGGAGTTGAGACAAAGACTATGTCAGAATCCTCTTCTTCCGCCTTCTTGATCATCGGCTCGAAGAACTGGGAGGCATTTGCGCGGTAAGGAGTCAGCACAAGGAATTTATCATCCAGAAGCGGTTCAGCCTGGCGCAGAGCATTCCCCATTCCCTCAGGACTTTCCTGAACCACGAAGTGATCTGCTTCATCACCTAACTCATCCTGGATTTCGCCTTCAGGGCCTTGAACCACTATAACTTCGTCAACGCCGGCTTCTCTAAGCTCCTCTATAGTATGGGAAAGGATAGGTCTTCCAAGAACCTCTGTAAGGCCTTTGTGCCTGTTATCGCTCAGAGGTTTGAACCTGGTGCTTTCGCCCGCTGCAAGGATTACGGCTTTCATCTAAACTCCACTTTATGGGAAAAAATTAATGACTAATCTACTTTAATCAACTGGAAAAGCTCCTGGTTTAATTTACGCTGATATCCTCGCTTTCACGTCCATGACTTAGCCCGGATACATCGTTGAAATCGAGGCCTTCCAGGATCTCCATCTTCTCAGGGTTTTGAACTCCCAGGACTTCGGATCTCTTCAGGCCTTTTTCTCCTCTTGAAGAGTACAGAAGACCTAGATAACTGTTGAAATGCTCGGCCATCTCGGAGTAACGGCCTTCAACTTCCTGAGATTCATGTAACTTGATCCCGTCAAGTTTCTCCTCATAGATCTCTTCGTTTACCTCAACCTCAAGCACCTTTTCGATACGGTTTTCGCCTTCGAGGAAAGGTAGCTGCCAGACAAGATAGGAAAGTTTCAGGGCCTCAAGGCCTGTCTCATCGATAGCCTGTGAAACCAGTTGATGTGTACCGCGGTGATCGGGGTGTCCTTCGTCAAGGCCTGGCATGAAGACCACGTCTGGCCTGAAATCCTGAAGACGGTTCTTGATCTCTTCCAGGGCTTTTCCTGGGTTTTCTTCTGCCAGCTCCTGTAGAGATCCATCTTCAAAGTCCAGGAAATCGCATTCGATCCCGAGGAACTCTATCTCCTCTTCTTTTTCTTCCTTCCGTATCTCCACAAGCTCTTCAGGATCGATCTCGGTGCTGCCGTGTCTGCAATCGGTCATCTGGACGGTCCTGACCTCCCATCCCTCCTCTAACATCTGGATCACGGTACCGCCGGCACCTATGATCAGGTCATCGTCATGTGGCTCGAAAAACAAGGCCTTCATGAAAACAGAAAGTCTGGACAGAGGATTTTATTATTTACTGATCTCCGACAGATCCGTCCTGGCATCAGGAACAAACTTCTTCCCGTAAATCGAGTTGTTCATCTCTATAAAGCTCCGGGCGCCGATAAAGGATTCACGGATAACTGTACCTGATTTCACATCGGATTCTTCACCTAGTATAAAGTTCTCAAGATGTACATGCGGATCAACGATACAGCGTTCAAACAGAAGGCCTTCCTCGACGTTTGCATTCCGGATCTGGGAATTTTTGGTAACTGTAGAATCTCTGATAACTGTGTTCGGGCCTATAACAGAGTTTTTTCCGATGAAGGCCTTTCCTTCGATAACTGTGCCTGCTTTGATTTTTGCTCCTTTCTCTATTCTGGCTTTTCCTTTGATTTCTGCGTTTTCCGATATTTTTGCGTTTTCTGTATCTGTATCTGTTATCTCAAATTCTCTTTTGATTTTGTCGGCTTCCCAGAGCTTTTCAGGGGAGTTGATATCGATCCAGTAATCGTCTATCAGTTCGTATTTTGCTTCCTCTCGTTGTGCAAGATTTTTTACAGCGTCTGTGACTGATTTCTGGTCTTCTTCCAGTTCATCTATCTCTCTGAAGATTTCCGGTGTGAAGACGTAGATCCCTGTGTTGATCAGGTTGTTTTCCGGTGTATCTGGCTTCTCTCTTATATCGACGACGTCGTCGTTCGTTATACTCAGGACGCCGAATTTTTCCGGCTTTGACTCATCCGTCCCTAGAAGGGTTACAGTACTGTCGTTGTTTTCGTGGTGTGTCAGAAGGCTTTCAAGGTCGTTCTCTGAAACTATGACGTCTCCGTTCACGACTAGGAAATCGTCTTCGATAAAGTCAACTTTTTTCAGGGCTGAGGCAGTGCCTGTAACTTCTTCCTGATGGACGATGTTCACGTCAGTTCTTTCTCCGAACTCCTGTTCAAATTTTTCCTCAAGGTAGTTAGTAACAAGATATACTTCGTCCACGCCGTTATCTCTCAAGGCCTCGATATTATGCTTCACAAGTGCTTTACCCATGACAGGCATCAAAGCTGTAGGTTTCGACTCAGAGAAAGGAAAAAGGCCTTCTTTCTTTTTCGCACAAGGAACAACGGCTTTCATCGGTACTACCCTGCTATAGTATCGCTTTCCTCACGTTCAAGTATCTTTCTATCCTCCACGACCATCTCCTTCAGCCGTTCGCGGCTTTTCTCCAGCTCATCGAACTCGTCACCGGACGCAGACTCCTGAACCATGAAAAGAGAATCCATGAACTCATCTACCTCATGCTGACCGATTCCATCACTCCGCTTACCCGCAGCGTTCAGAACTGCTTTCTCGATAACTCTGTGCAACTGATCATGGATAAGATCAGGAGTATCAACCTCTTCACCTGTATCAAGATCAAAAAGTTTCCCGTTCAGCATATCACCAGCTAAATTCCTGGTTCCCTGAACGGTGAAGAATCTGCACTCCTCATCAAGAAAGGCCTTACCTTCCACTGTCTGATAACCTGATTCAAGCACACTGTGCTCCGCAGCATCTCTTACTTTTTTCCCGGCTTTCCTCGCGTCCTCGCTGAAACCTAGCCAGGAACCGTGAAGCGTAACATCCGTACCGCCGGATTTGAACAAGGCCTTCACATCTCCTAAAGCAGTGTTTTTCCCTATATTTTCTGTATAGCCTCCTCTGATTGACATGAACTTTTCAGCGCCCAGCGTCTTCGGCATGAACCTCTGTACCCCGGCGGACTGGAACTCCATCTCCTCAGTGCCCAGTAAATCGAAGAGGTAGGCCTCATGTATCATTTTATCCAGGACTGCTCCTCCTTTCACTCCTGCTCTTTTAACAGGCTGCATGAGCTTCTGGAGGCCTATAGAGCTTTGACGGAAGATATCCAGTCTTTCAACTTCCTCTTCTTCAAGTAGCTGCTGAGCTTTTTTCACTACAGGGCTTTCCCGCTCTATGAAATCCACCATGTACATTATCTCCTGTTCACGGCTCATCTCCTTCTCGCTCAGATGCTCCTCACGTGACATGGACGGAGGCTTTTCCGCAAGATGGAAGAAACTGTTCTGAAGCGACCTGTGAATATGTCTGGAATGAGTCTCGGAAGGCCCCGAGTCATAGATCATGATCTTTCCACGTTCCTGCTCTGCTACCTCGTACATCTCCTCTACATCCTGAAAGGTCTCGATAAAAAAGTCATGAGCCTCCGCGAACTTTTCGGCTTTCTCCAGTCTTTCAAAATCCGTATCGCATATGCCCTTCAGCTGTACATCGACTTTTCCGAAGTACCTCTGGAGTTCAATAAGCTTCTCAAAACCGTTGCGTCCGAAGTCGCCAAGGCCTATCTGATATACTTTTACAGTTTCCACGTTCAGAAATTGGTCCTGGAGGGATTAAAACTTCCGGTCAAAGATAAAAAACTTCGGTTATTTGTTACTAATTGATGGCAAAAGCAACGTTCAGGCATTCAGATAAGGCCTTTGAACAGGTTGAAAATATAGTTGAGGCCTCTGAGTATCTTGAGAACAAGTCTGAATTCTACCAGACCGTAACTGATTACGCTCTTGAAAGTGCCACTGACGGAGACTACAGGTCCGATATCGATAATTTCAAGGCGAAGGCAGCCGAACTAGGCTTAGATCAACTTTCTTCAAGTGGTTTTGACCACTTCGATTTTGCCTCTACTGTGTATTTGGTCTCTCATAATGAGAGCAGACCTGCCGATAATAGGATGGAGTATCTCCAGAAGCTGAGCGAGCAAGAGATAGAACAGCATTTTCCTGACTCCGATCTTGCCGACAGTATAGGCTATCTATAACATACCCTATATAAAATTTAAGTCCGCGGGTTAGTTCACGAGGTAATAATATGGGAGATCGTCCTGCAAGGATTTACAGAGAGCAGCCGAACCAGCCTTACACCCGGCAGAGTCAGAAAAAGAAGGACAATTACATTAAAGGAGCTCCAGCTCCGAGAGTGACACAGTTCGACCAGGGTGCAAGGAATACAGAGTTCGACGCTTCAATCAAGCTCGTAGTCGAAGAAGACTGCGGAGTCAGGAGCGAAGCACTCGAGGCAGGACGTGTCGCAGCGAACTCCTACCTATCCAAGGAGCTAGACCCGGAAGAAGACTATTACCTCAGGATTCTGCCTTACCCACACCACGTTCTCAGATACCACCCGCTAGCCGGTGTTGCACAGGCAGACCGTTACTACGAAGGTATGCGTAAACCATTCGGACGACCGATCGGACGCGCAGCACTTGTCGACGCACAGCAGAAAGTCTACAGAATCGACGTAGACGAAGGAGACATCCAGGTCGCAAGAAAAGCCTTGGAAAGAGCCACACACAAAATGCCTGTCAAATGCAGAGTCAAGATCGACAGAGACAGATAAGAACTCCCGAAAAATTCTCTGAATTTTTCTATCAACCAGTAAACAGGATTTCCTGGATTCCGGAAGATTTTAATCGGTTCAAGGCCTAAAACTATGTATGGTTCAGTGGCAGGGAGAAATCGATAGAGCAAAGTCAGGCCTCAAAGCCGCAAGACTAGACAGCTTAAACACTTTTGAAGTACCTAACTTCTTCACCATCACACGCGGAGAGATCAAGGAATTCATCGGCAGAGACAAAGACCCACAGAAAATACTCAATGCCACGATACCCTCAGACCTGATGCAGGAGATAAAAGACGCACAGGAAAAAATCGGCATGAGCTCTGAAGTCCGAAACGCATCAGGAAAAGCCAAAAACCTCGTCGGAGGACAGAGGGACTCACAGCGCGTATCAATAAGGATAAGCGACGAAGAAAAAGGTCTCTACGACTACGAACTCAACGTAGGATCATCAAACATAGAAAAAGCCCTGAAAAAAGTCATAGCATCATACTACAGCGCAGGAAAACAGGAATACCCTGCAATAATAATACAGAAAATGGTAGAACCTGGGGAAACAGGGACAGCAGTCATTAACTTCACAAGAAACTATTCGCTGTTCGAAGCCACGGAAGGCCTTGGAAACTCTCTAGAAGAAGGTATAACAGACCCAGACCTGTACCTGGTCAATGAAGAAGGAGTCAAGGAAAAGAAGATACCAGATAAACAGGTCAAGATGAGCAGAAACCCTATGAACGGCCAGAAAAGAAAGAGAAAAGTAACAAAGAACGGAGCCTCCTTTAAAGACAGAGAAGTCAAAAAATTCATACAGAAAACAAAAAGAGAAGGCCTCAACCTCAAATTTGTGCATAAAAGAGGAACCTTCTACATCGTCGATGCCTTCAAAACAGATCAGATCTCCGACCAGGAAACCCTTAAAGGCCTCCGTGTCTCCAGAGGCGAAATAGAGGGCAGGGCAGGCATCGAGATCTCGCTTTCTGACCAGACCGCAGGTCCAGAAGATTTTAATAACTCTCTGATTGCCAGAAGAGGTAGTTTCGTGTCATCAGATGCGCAAAAAGCAAGGAAAGAAGGGAAACCCGCAGTCTTCAGCTTTTCAGGTGAGATAGAGCAGGAACAACAGATCTACATCCCTGAAACAGACGTAGAAATCAGCGAACCCCAGGCAACAGCTGAAGGCCTTAAAGCCGAGAGAAAAGGCTCCGAGGCGGTCACTGCGACAGAAGTGCTTGCGCTTGAATCCGGAGAAGTCAACATATCCAGCAGCCCTTTCTCCGGTTACCAGGTGAAAGGCCTTGAACTAGATTCTGGAGAAATCCTTCAGAGCTACAGAGAAGTCCTCGAGTTCTCAGGCAACCGTTTCGTTCTAGACGCCAGGAACCTTGAAGGCGAAGCCCTGCTGAACTCCCTTGATTACCTTGACGCAGAGAAAAAGTTTGTAGCTGTTTCAGGGCCTGAAAGAGATCTTTTAAGAAAGATTGTCGAGGAAAAGGCCTCGGTTATCGTCCCTGAATCAGAGGTTCATCACGTCGAGAAAATTCTTGCAGAAGAAGAAAAAAGACTTATCCTGAACGAACTAAGATAGGCCTCTAGAAAAAGACTTATGACTGGAGCGGTGAGAAAATTTGCTTTCCAGATTGTACCTGGCATTAGAGAGTAATGCCGATCCCTGAGAAAAACTTTCTTTACCTGCGTCTACATCGGGAAAAGGGTAGAAAAATCCGCTGTTAAAAAAATTCGCTCCAAATTCTCTGATATGACAGATCAAAAAGCCGAACAGGAAGAACGCAGTCAGTACAACTACGAAACATTTGAGGAGATAATGGAAGAGCTGAAGGCCCAGGACTATGATAAGGTAGGCCTTCAGGGTCCTGACGGTATCAAAGACGAGCTGATCGAATTCGGATCGGATTTAAAGGAACATGGTATCGAACCGGTTATGATCGGGGCCTCTTCGTTCGGAGCATGCGGTATCGCCAATGAAAAAGCGGAGAGGATGGGTGCAGATGCTTTAGTCCACGTAGGGCATACACGTTTCCTTCATCCTGAGGGAGCGGAGATGAACGATGTAAACGTGTACTATCTTCCGTACAGAGAAGACAGAGATCTTATGGGAGTCCTTGAAGAGGATTACAACAAGATTGAGGAACAGACTGTAGGCCTTGTCGGTGTAACCCAGTACATGGACCGTGCTGATCAGGCAAGAGAGTTCCTGGAGAGCAAAGGATACAACGTCGTAGATGGAAAGAAAGGCCTAAGGACGACGGAGCCGGGCCAGGTCCTGGGATGCGATGCAGGCGCCGCACATAACATTTCACATAAAGTTGATGCATTTGTTTTCCTGGGTTCTGGAGAGTTCCATCCTTCACAGGTCTCGGAAGCCGGGAAAAAAGTGTACGTAGTCGATCCTTACGAAAGGCATATCTGGATCGAACCACCTAACTCGCTGGATGACGAGATGCAGGCAGAGTACGCCCGTGTTATCAAGCACAAGGACAAGAAACGCTGGGGCGTAGTAACTTCATCCAAGAAAGGGCAGAACTATATGAGAGCAGCGGAGATCGCAAAGGAAAAGCTTGAAAGACACGGCAAAGAAGTTTTCCTGTTCGTAGAAGACCGCATCTTCGAGTCAGATTACAAGGGATACAATATTGATATCTATGTAAACTGTGCATGTCCAAGGATGACAAAGGACTGGCAGGACCTCTCTTTCGTGTCCACAAGAGCACTAGACGTTCTCGACGAAGTCGAAATCGAACACGAGTAAAGGTTGACTTTCACTGCAACAGTAGTTTTCATCAGAGCCTGAACAATATGTATACATGAGTTTTCAGGCCTCTCTCGATTCTGGTCCCTCAAAAGATCTGCAGGACGTAAAACAGTACCTGGAAGAGATCATAGAAAATTCTGAAAGCTACCTGCCAAGAGTAAAACCTGATTTCGATGAAAACACACGTTACGATGTCTTCCTCCAGACTGAAGACTACAACGTCTTCCTTACAGATCAAGGCCTCCAGTTCCACGGTATAGAAAGAGAAAAAATCAGAACAGAATGGTCCCAGTCAAGTATAGAGGCCTGGGAATACATCGAATCCGAATACCTGGAGGAAAAAGAGAGACTGGAGGAAAACCTAACCTGGATGTAAAGTCACTCCCAGTAACTTTTCTCAAGCAAGGCCTCTCTATTGTCAAACTCTTCCCTGTCCTTGATCATGTCTTTGAGCCGTTCCTGTCCCCTCGTAAAGCCGATCATCACCGCGCCAACAATTCTATCATCCTTGAAGTAAAGTCTGCGGTAATGATTCTCATCATACTTCTTCGAGACAGGTTCTCCCGTCCAGTCACCTATAGCCAAGAACTGCGTCGTGAAATGGCCAACACCGTAAGTATTAACGTAATCAAAGGCCTTCCGCTCCTCACTACTTTTCGCTGCCATGTTTCTACCTGCTCTTTCTCCCATAGCATCCGAGTGGTCCCATGAACCCTTCACAGTCCTTTCCTCGAAGACAGGAGAGTAATACTCAACCATGTTACCCGCAGCATAGATATCCTCATCAGAAGTCCTCAGATACTCATCAACCTGTATAAGGCCTCCATCAGTCTTTTCCACGTCAACAATCTCAGAATTCGGAGTCTGACCGATCGCAATCGCCACGTCATCACAGGAAAACTCCTCACCGCCTTCAGAGACAACTTTCGTAACTTCCCCATCCTCGGCGACGAACTCTGAGGCCTCAATATCCGTTACAACGTTAACACCGAGATCCTCCAGCTTATCATGTATTATACCCGCTCCTTCCTCATCAAGGCCTCTGCTCCACCAGTTAGAACCTCTGATCAGATAATGTGTGTCTGCACCGTTCTCCGCAAAGGCTACAGCCAGATCAATCCCCAAAAGGCCTCCACCGATGACAACGGCCTCTTCAGACTCCTCGGCAGCTTTTTTGATCGCCTCGGCTTTCTCAATACTCCACATGTAGTGAACGTTACTGTATCCTTCATCAGCAGGGAACCCGCGAGGGCTACCGCCAGCAGCGACCAGCAAGGTATCGTACTCAAAGGCCTCTCCTTCTTCGGTCTCGATAGTTTTCCTTTCCCTATCTACATCTGTTACCCGTGTCTGGAGACTGAGTTCGATGTCCCTGGACTCGTACCAGTTCTCATCATGGACCTTGGTATACTGTTTGGGCAGAGAGCCTTTCATGTAATTTTTCAGCATGATCCTGTTATACAGAGGCTCGTTCTCATCCGTGAAAACATGTATCTCTGCTTCTTCGTTTTTTTCTCTGATTTCTTCCGCTGCTGTCGCCCCTGCTATACCTTCTCCGATTATAACGTATTTTTCGCCCATAAATTATTCCTCTAAATACCGGGAGCCGATACATTCCTCCCGTTAGACAACGGAGTTCCCAGTTTTAAGTAACAGTTTCTCCCTCAAAAATAAGGCCTCTTCCATCTTTTCGGACAATTTAATCGACTTCAGAATCTTCCGCTACGCCGGAAACGCTCAGTTGTATGTCTGTACCGTTTTCAGAAATCTTTCTGCCTGTGATACGTTAAAAAATAGCTCCAGAAAATGTTTCTTTACCGCTGATCCTGTAAATGCGGTGAAGGCCTTTAACTACCGTGCCTGCTGTTTTACAGTCGGCAATGAGGCGCCTAGATTTCTGCTATGGCGGGAAGGAAGTCTGGTTCCAAGCTTTTTTCACCGCAACTCATTTAGTAATAGAAGCTGTATAGGGAAGTTATGAGTGAAGAACTCGACCTTGAACAGATCAGAGAAGACCTGGACTCTCTCAACAACGAAATCGTGGAACTCATCGCAGAAAGAATGGATATAGTAGTCAAAGTTGCAGAGTACAAGGAAGAGAACGATATGCAGATCGTGGACGAGGAAAGAGAAAAAGAGGTTAAACAGGAGTTCGAAAAACTCTACAGGGAAAAAGGCCTTCCAGAGAAGAGAGGTAGAGAACTCGCAGAGCTTCTTATCGCAACAGCCATCGACAGAGAAAAACAGATCCTGGGAAGAAAAATAGACAGAAACAGATGAATCTCCTCCTGATAACCACAGCCATCGTCCTCGGAGGCCTGATAAAAGGCCTCAACGGCTTCGGCTACGCACTCGTATCAACCTCACTTCTCACATTAATCATGCCGCCTCAGGAAGCCGTAGCCCTCATGATAATACCTGTCATACTGGCAAACATCGAACTAACAGCTAAACTATCAATAAAAGAGGTAAAGGCCTGTCTCGAAAGATTCAAATCATACATAACCGGAGTATTCTTCGGAGTAACAGCAGGAATGCTCCTGATAGACTACATGCCACAGACACTGCTCAAAAAAGCAGTAGGCCTCCTAGTCCTCCTCTTCGTAGCCTCAAGAATACCGCGTATCGCAGAAAATTTTTCCGACATCAAAAAATTCTGCGTGGAAAACCCGAAACTGGAGCCGGTCCTCGGCATTCTCTCAGGCCTCGTCTTCGGATCATCAAACGTAGGCGTCCCGGTAGTCGCGTACTTCAAGGAACTAGAACTCTCCAGAGACAAATTCCTGTCCATGATAGCACTGACAATCCTCTCAGCATCCTTCATCAGAGTGCCAATAGCACAGAAAACAGGCCTCTACACAGGGACAGACACAATCCTCCTATCAACACTCCTCGGACTAACCGGCATAGTAGCGGTTAAAACCGGAGACATGCTTGCACAAAAACTACCTCAGAAAACAATCGAAAAGGCCTCACTAACACTGCTTGTACTCGTAGGTCTCAGGCTCCTAGGAACCTTTTAGTTTAAAAAATTCCCGGTAGTATCCTAGGATACGAAAGCGGAGCTGGTGTAGTCTGGCCCATCATTTCACCCTGTCACGGTGAAGACCCGGGTTCAAATCCCGGGCTCCGCGATTGGTTACGCTCGATCGATACGCAATGACCACCTCCGGTGGTCGCCGGGCATAGCCCGGCACTAATGATCGAACTTTCAGAAGTTCGGGGTAGAAATCCCGGGCTCCGCGACCTTCTCGCATGAGAAAGGTGCTCAAGAAGGAATCGTTTTCGAATCCTTCATTCCGCGAACCTACATATTATCCTACGATATTCTATGAAATATGAATTCTTCTCCAGGGATCCGAGAAAAGTAGCAAAAGGCCTTCTAGGCTGTAAAATAATCAAAGAAGGTGTCGAAGCTGATATAGTGGAAACTGAGGCCTATCTCGGGGAAAAAGATCCGGCTTCACACGCAAGGAACGGAAAGACAGAGAGAAACGCGCCGATGTACGAAGAACCTGGCAAGGCCTATGTCTATGTCAGCTACGGCATACATAACATGTTCAACATCGTAGCCCATGAAGAAAACGAGGTTGGAGCTGTACTGATAAGAGCTGTCAAACCTGTGAAAGGCCTCGATGTCATGAAAGAGCGGAGAGGTCTTGAAGACGAAGGAAGTCTCGGCGATGGGCCTGGAAAGCTTACAGAAGCCCTTAACATAGATAAAGCGGATAATAGAACGGATCTTCTGGAAGGCAGTTTCAGGATTGAGGAAGGAAACCTGGGAGAAGAGGTCGAGGAAAGTTCCCGTATAGGTATCTCTGAAGGCCTTCAACATGATTACAGGTATTCTGCTAAGAATTCAGTGTATGTTTCCCGGTAAACCCTGTTTTTCTTGAGGCGGTAGGCATAAATTCGATGAAGGTCTCTATCAAACTGTTATGGAGTTTGAACCCAGTTACTGCAGGTACTGCGGACATGAACTTGAGGAAAAGCATTCAGAGGGAAGAGAAAGGCCTTACTGCCCCGGATGTGACAGAATCATATGGCAGAACGCAGATCCTGTGGCTGCGACAGTACTGAGAAGGGGAGAAGAGATACTTTTCGTCAAAAGAGGTATCGAACCAGGTAAAGGAGAATGGAGTCTTCCGGCAGGATTCCTGGAGCACAGCGAAGAACCCACACATGCTGCTGTAAGAGAGCTTGAAGAAGAGACAGGCCTGAAACTCAAGACAGAGGACATAGAGATATTTGAATCAATGGCTCTGGAAAGATTTCCAGGCCAGAAACTGGTGGCGTTCATCTTTTCCGCTGACATGGAAAAGGCGGAAGGAGAAATATCCGCAGGAGACGATGCAGAGGAAGCCAGGTTCTGGACGCTGGAGGAGCTTGAGGCCTCAGACGAGAAACTTAGAAAACACTTTGTCTCCGCAATGAGAGAGGTCCTTAAAAATAAGACCTAACTCCCATTGAAATAAAATAGAAGCGATGGAAGAATCCTTCATGGAAAGTAAAATACAGGATTTCCACGGAGATCACGAGAAAAAATCAGATCTCGTCATAACCATAGACGGGCCTTCAGGCGCAGGAAAAGGAACTCTGGCATACTTCATCGCAGAAACACTGGATATACCGAATTACTCTGCAGGAGACTTCTTCCGCGACCTGGCGGATGAAAAAGGCCTTACAGTAGAAGAACTGAGTGAACAGGCAGACAAACAGACCGATATCAAAGTAGACAAACGGACGCTGGAGAAAGGCCTTGAAAAAGACTGTGTGATCGAGTCAAGGATTTCTTCCTGGGTGCTTGGAACATACAGTGATTTCAGGATCTATGTGACGGCTGATCTCGAGGAAAGAGCGCGCAGGACTGCCAGAGATCTTGAAGAAGGTCAGAGAAAAGCTGAGGAACAAATTACAGACGTTGAAGAAGTCAAGAAAAAAATCAAAAAACGCGACAGAGATAACAAGGAACGCTACAGCAACTACTACGGCATAGACGTCAAAGACCTTGAAATGTACGACCTGATAATCGACAACACTGAGATGAGTATAGGAAAACAGCAGGGCCTGGTCAAAAAGGCCTTGAAGGAGCAGTTCCCAAACAGGTTTGAGGAAAAGTAAGATGAGCCGAGGACTAAAAATTTATGAGATCGCTCAACTTACGGGTGAGACAGGGTGAGCTACGAGATACTTGAGCATCCGGCAGACGAAAAGTTCAGAACAGAAGGAGAAACCATAGAGAAGGCGTTCTCCGATGCAGTGGAGGCCTTCTCCGAGATCGTCGGCGGTGAAGGAGGCATGTACCACCATGACATCGAGGTCGAGTCAGAGGGATATGAACCTCTGCTTTTTGATTTCCTGGACGAACTGATATTCCTTCAGGATACTGAAGGTGTCGTCGTCTCGTCCGCAGAAGAGCTTGAGATAGAGGATACGGATGAAGGCCACCGCTTGACCGCGAAGATTGTCGTCGACAACATCAGCGATGAGATGGCACTCCTCGATATCAAGGCCCCCACCTACAGCGAGATGAAAGTCGACCACGAGGACGGCAAATGGGTTTTACAGGCAGTACTGGATATATAGTTTCTTACTGCAACAAACGGTTTCTGTATCTAACTACCTCTTGTTTACAGAGGTAAGAACCCACAATGAGAACAGAACTCGCTGTAATCGGCGCAGTACTCCTAGTAATAGGCCTTTTCGGCTACACCTACGCACAGGACCAACAGGACCTAGCATCCCAGGCAGAAGACGTAATATCAGGTGAAGACATGGACTGGCCTCTAATAAAGTCACTCAGTCTCGCAGGAGCAACACTCGGAGCAATACTACTAATCATAGGCCTTCTGCCCGAAGACTGGACAGACCGCCGAACCTAGGCCTCCCAAACTGTTTCCCTCTCATTTTTCTCTTTAACTTGTCCAAAACTTTCCGCAGGATCTCCAGGCAAACTCTGCAAACCTATCGGTAGAGAAGCAAGAAGACTAAGTCAGATTCAAAAGGCGATCTCTACCATACTTGTAAACTTTCCCTGCCAAATACCAGGTATGGAACTCAACAAAGTATCCGAAAATATCTACGAGATCCCGAAAGAAGGAAAGATGAAGAAACCTGCCAGGATCTACGCAAACGAAGAACTGCTGGAAGAGATCAAAGGAGACGATACACTAGAACAGATCAAAAACGTGGCAACCCTGCCAGGCCTCCAGAAACACTCGATCGTCATGCCCGACGGACACCAGGGCTACGGCTTCCCAATCGGAGGAGTCGCAGCCATAGACATGGAAAACGGCGTAATAAGTCCTGGAGGAATCGGCTACGACATAAACTGTGGCGTACGAGTCCTCAAAACCTCGCTCAAATACGACGATATCAAGGGAAAAGAGGAACAAATCGCAAATATCCTCTTCGACAAAGTACCGTGCGGACTCGGCAAAGGAGGCTACATCGACGTCGATAAAGAAGATCTTGAAGAAATTCTTGAAAAAGGAGCTGAATGGATGCTGCAAAACGGCCACGCCAAGGAAAGCGATCTCAAAAGATGCGAGGAAAATGGGAGGCTTCCAGGAAAGCCAGAAAAAGTCCCGGAAGACGCTAAAAAGAGAGGCCTCAAACAGGTCGGAAGCCTCGGATCAGGAAACCACTTCCTCGAAGTACAGAAAGTAGAAGAAACCTTCGAAGAGGAAAAAGCCAAGGCCTTCGGTCTTGAAAAAAACCAGATCGTGATAATGATACATTCCGGGAGTAGAGGCCTCGGACACCAGACATGTACTGAATACCTGAGAGACTTCGAGAAAGAATACACTGAAACCGTGGACCAACTTCCTGATAAAGAATTGATCTATGCTCCTATCGGAGACGAACTGGCGGATGACTACCGTTATGCGATGTACGCTGCTGCAAACTTTGCATGGGCAAACAGACAGGCGATCACAGAAGCTATCAGACACTCCATGGAACGCCTGTTCGAAGAGTTTGATTCAGAACTTCTCTACGACGTCTGCCACAACATCGCTAAAGAGGAAACCTACGAAGTAGACGGAGAAGACAAAGAACTGCTTGTACACAGGAAAGGCGCGACAAGAGCAATGCCAGCAGGAAGAGAAGAAGTCCCCGAAGTTTACTCTGAAGTCGGCCAGCCAGTACTCATCCCTGGAAGCATGGGAACCTCCAGCTACATCCTCTCCGGCGGAAAAAACTCTCCAGGCCTTTCCTTCGGATCTACAGCCCACGGCGCAGGAAGACTAAAGTCAAGAACACAGGCGAAACAGGATTACTGGGGCGGAGACGTCCAGGACGACCTGAAACGTGAAGGAATCTACGTCAAAGCGGCTTCAGGCTCGACGATCGCAGAAGAAGCACCAGGCAGCTACAAAGACGTAGACGAAGTCATCAAAATTTCCGACGAACTCGGTATCGGCGAGAAAGTCGCCCGTTTGAGGCCTGTAGTGAATATCAAGGGCTAAACCTCTTTCCTCCTTTTCCCATTATATTACAGTGTAGTTTTCTCACCTACCTGTCACCCCTTATTTAAAACTTGGTCTCGTTTTCATGGTTACCCTTCGAGTTTTCTTGAGGGGACAAGCCGACTCTTGTGGAGTGGGCCTCTGGTGAGAGAGCTTTCATCGACTAGATTCAACTGGATTATTGAAAGCTTTAACACATCTATGCCTCTATTTTTGAGGCCTATAGGAGAAACGATTACAATGGCAGACAAGAATAGATCAAGAAGCGGATCACTGGGATTCAAGCCCAAGACAAGGGCGGAAAGGATTTACCCAGATGTACGTACATGGGAAGACACAGACGAACTAAAACCTCTAGGATACGCAGGATACAAGGTCGGAATGACCAGAGTCCTCACTATCGACGATACAGAAGGAGCAACTCAGGGGCAGGAAGTCGCTGAACCAGTTACAATACTAGAAGCTCCTCCACTACGTGTCTACGGAGCACGTTTCTACACAGAGGACAGGAACTCAGGAAAACAGGTCTTCACAGAGGCCTGGACAGAATCTCCTGCACCAGAGCTCCAGAGAGCAACAGACATTCCAAAAGAGGGAAACATGGATAACCTGGAGAAGGCGAAGGAAAACAGCGAAGATCTCAGTGACGTGAAGCTTCTTGTCCACACCCAGCCTCAGGAAGCAGGTGTCTCTAAGAAAAAGCCAGCGAACTTTGAACTAGGCCTTGGAGGATCAGTTGAAGAAAAACTTGAATACGCAGAAGAGATGATCGGAAAACAGATCGAGTTCTCAGACGTCTTCGAGGAAGGAGAATACAGCGATGTCATCGGCGTCACAAAAGGAAAAGGAGTTGAAGGACCTGTCCAGAGATACGGAATCAAGACACTGGACCACAAGACACAGAAAAAAGTTAGAAAAGCCGGAAACGTCGGTCCATGGCATCCAGACCAGCTAAGCTGGAGAATCCCACTGCCAGGACAGCAGGGATACAACAACAGGACAGAACACAACAAAAGAATCATGAGTCATTCTCAGAACCCTGATACAGTCCAGAGAGAAGGAGGATTCAGCGGATACGGAGAAGTAGAGACAAACTACATCCTCGTTAAAGGAAGTGTTCCAGGACCATCTGAAAGACTGATCCGACTGAGAACAGCACTCAGATCAGACGAAAACCCAGGAAACCCAGAAATCACACACATCGAAAAATAAGGTGACCAGATAATGACAGATTTACCAACCCAGTTCAACGAAAGAGTAAGGCCTGACATAGTCAAAAGAGCCAATCTCTCCATCAAATCCAAGAAGAGACAGGACTACGGATCAGAAACAGACGCAGGTCTCAAACACGTCGTAAGATGGAGAAAAAGACGCAGAAGCTACAGAAGCGCAAAAGGAAAAGGCCGAGCAAGAACCCCACGAAAAATCAGGACTGCAAGAGGAATGCAACTGTTTGGGGAAGGAGCAGAAGCACCGAACACACGTGGCGGACGCAGAGCACATCCTCCGAAAGCAGAGAAAGACTTTGAGGAAGACATCAACGAAAAAGAACGCAGAAAAGCAATCAGATCAGCAATCACGGCAACCACAAAGGAAGAACTTGTCTCTGAAAAACACAACTACGAAGGAGACCTTCCACTAGTAGAAGAAGGCCTTTCAGAGATCGAAAAGACACAGGAACTCAAAGAAAGACTTGAAGAAAAAGGCCTTGAAGACGAGCTTGACAGAATCAGCCAGAAAAAGGTAAGAGCTGGCAAAGGACGCAACCGTGGAAGAAAATACGTCAGAAAAACCGGGCCTCTACTCGTAGTAGCAGAGGACAACGGAATCTTCCAGGCAGCCAACAACCTTCAGGGAGTCGACGTTTCAAGAGTCGACCAACTGAACGCAGAAAAGTTAGCACCAGGAGCAGAGCCAGGCAGACTTGTAGTCTGGAGCGAAAAATCAATCGAAAAACTAGATGAGGAAGGCCTCTACCACTAGGTGGAACCAAATGACCAAAATCAAAGATTTTATGGATTACCAGAAACTCACAGGTGAGTTTCGATAATGAACGACGACGAAGCATGGAATGTAATCGAAAACCCTCACATGACAGAACAGGCAATGGACCAGATCGACAGAGAGAACAAAATCGTTCTCATAGTAGACCTCAACGCAGACAAAGGAGAAGTCCAAGACGCAGTAGAAACCCTGTTCAATGTGACGGTTAAAAAAGTCAACACAAACGTCACACCACAGGCCCAGAAAAAGGCCTACGTCCGCTTGTCAGAAAGTGACGACGCAATGGACGTAGCGACCGAACTGGGAATGATGTAAAGGTGATACTACATGGGTAGACCAATCAGATCACAGAAAAGAGGAAAGGCCTCTCCAAAGTACAGAGCCAGTTCCCACAAAGGAAAAGGCAGAGTACGCACAAAGAACGCAGAAATCACAGGAGAAGTCAAAGATATAGTACACGACCCAGCAAGAACAGCACCAGTCGCAGTAGTAGAGTTCGAAGACGGCGACATAAGAAACGTTCTTGCACCAGAAGGCCTCTCCACAGGAGACGAAATCGAAGTAGGAGTCTCCGCAGAAATCAAGGAAGGAAACACACTCCCAATCGGAGAAATCCCTGAAGGAGTCCCGATCCATAACATTGAAACGCAGCCGAACAGCGGAGGCAAGCTCGTAAAAGCGTCCGGAACATACGCATTCGTCGTATCACACGAAAAAAACGGCGTAAGGATCAGACTGCCAAGCAAGGCCTTCAAGAAAATCAGCCCTGAATGCAGGGCAACAGTAGGAAAAGTAGCTGCAGGAGGCAGAGAAGACAAGCCACTGGTAAAGGCAGGAAACGCAGCGAAGAAGGCAGAAGCACGTGGACTATCATACCCAACAGTTTCCGCCGTATCCATGAACGCAGTAGCCCACCCATTCGGTGGATCAGCAAAACCAGGACAGCCTAAGACCGTTTCCAAAAGCTCTTCCCCAGGAAGCAAAGTTGGAAGCATAGGCGCCAAAAGAAGCGGAAAAAAGAACAACGACTAGGTGAACTAGAAAATGTCAGACGACTTTACATTCAGAGGAAAAACACTGGACGAACTACAGGAAATGAGCAGAGACGAATTCGCAGACCTGCTCAACTCAAGAGGCAGAAGAAAACTCAACAGAGGCCTCAGAGAAAGCGAAAAAAAGCTTCTCGAAAAGATCAAAGAGAAAGACACAGTCCAGACACACCTCAGAAGCATGATCGTCCTCCCAGAAATGGTAGGAACAACAATAGAAATCTACAACGGACAGGGATTCGAATCCGTAGAAATCGACGAAGAAATGATCGGCCACTACTTCGGAGAATTCGCAAAAACCAGGAAAGAAGTATCACACAGTGCACCAGGACTCGGAGCAACACGCTCCTCCAAGCACGTGCCACTCAAGTAAAGGTGTAAGATTATGCGAAAATCAGAGATTCGAAAATTCGGAGAATTTTCTCCAAGAAATTCCTCACGGAATTTCGTTTTCAGCCTTACCAGAAACTCAGGTGAGTTTCGGCAATGACTTTAGAAACAGAGACACACCAGGCAAAGGCCTTCGGCAAAAACATGCCGATCTCCTGGAAAGACGCCACAGAAATCGGCCGCTTCATCGACGGAGACACAGTCGAAAAAGCAAAAGGAAAGCTCGAAAAAGTAATCAGGGAAGACCTTCCGGTACCGTACACAAAATTCGACAGCGACGTCGGACATCGTTCAGGTGCAGGAGACTCAGGACGTTTCCCGGTAAAAGCAGCAGAACACATCCTCGAAGTCCTGGAAGAAGCAGAGGCCAACGCAGAACACGAAGGCCTCAACCCTGGCGCACTAGCAGTAGACAACGTCATCACAAACCAGGGACAGGAATTCGTAACTCCAGGACGCTTCAGAGGAGAAAAAACCAAAGCAGCCCACGTCAAAATCGTAGTGGGAGAACAGTAAAAGAGGGATACTAATGAACGAAATCAAATCTTCAAGGAGAAATTCTCAGATGAACCACATCGCAAAAGGTGAAGTTCAGTAATGCAAGAGAAAGAATTTATCGAAAAAGGTGCACGCAAGGTAAGACTTGACGAGTTCCTCGCCGACGAGCTTGAAGGTGCAGGATACTCCAAGTCAGATCTTCAGAGAACACCTACATCCACAAAAATCGTTATCTGGGCTCAGAGACCAGGCCTCGTCATCGGAAGAGGAGGCTCAAGGATCAACGAACTTACAGATGACATCGAAAAGGAATTCGATTTTGAAAACCCTCAGATCGAGGTCAACGAGATCGATGAACCTGACGCAGACGCAAACGTAGTCGCAGATTCGATCGCAGACTGGCTTCAGAAAGGAGGCCACGCAAAGCGTGTAGGTTATACATACCTCAGACGTATGAAAGAAGCCGGAGTTATCGGAGCAGAGATCGAGATCACAGGAAAACTCTCCGGAAACCGTGGAAGAACAGAAAAATTCAACTACGGATACGTCAAGAGATGCGGAAACACTTCCAAGGACAACGTCCAGAAAGGATACGCACTGGCAAGAACAAAGCCAGGAGCAATCGGTGTCAAAGTCCGCATCATGAAAGAACTACCACAGTTCAAGCACAGAGACGTAGACGTCAGCGAAGAAATCCTCCACCACACAGAAGAAGGAAAACAGGCACAGGACAGGACAGAGACAATAGAAGAAATCATCCAAGAAGCAGACAACATGACCTCTGCAGAACTCGAAAGAGCAATCGAAGACAGAACTGAAGAAATAGAAGGAGACACAGACATCAGCAAAGACGAAGTAAGAGACGCATTCGAAGAGATCGACGAAGACGAACTAGCTGACCAAGAAGAAACAGAAGAAGAAGCTGAAAACGAGAACACAGAACAGGAAGAAGAAACCGAACCAGAGGAATCTGAAGAGTCTAAAGAGGAAGAGGCCTCAGACGAAGAATCAAGTGACGAAATCGACTACGATGAGATCGTCGCAGGAACAATCAGTGACGCAAAGGACATGATCTCGGAACTTGACAGCCCTGACTTCGACGCACTGCTTGAAGCAGAAGAAGGCAACAAAAACCGGACAACATTCGTGGACTGGCTGGAAGGCCAGAAAGCATAAAAATTTCCAGCGAGAGTGATCAAACAGTGGCAATCTTAACAGCAGACGAAATCCGGGACATGGATAAATCCGAACTCAAGGAAAGAAAAACAGACCTTCAGAAAGAACTGGTCCAGGAAAAAGGACAGATAGAAGTCGGAGGATTCACAGACAATCCGGGAAGAATCAAAGAGATGAAGAAAACCATCGCAAGGATCAAAACAGTTCTCAACGAACAGAACTCCGAATAGATATTCAATGGCAGAGTCCACTTGTCCAAAATGCGGAATGCCTGAAGACCTCTGCGTCTGCGACAGCATCGCACGCGAGGATCAGAAAATCACAGTCAAAATCGACTCCAGAAGCTACAACAAAGAAATGACCGTCATCGAAGGCCTTGAAGACTCAGTTGATCTCCAGGACCTCGCCTCCACACTCAAATCCAAACTTGCCTGTGGTGGAACAGCAAAAGAAGGTCACATAGAACTCCAGGGAGACCACACCCGCAGAATCGTAGACATCCTGGAAGACGAAGGCTTCGACCGCAAAAACATCGAAGTCGAAGCATAGAACACTCCCCTCCATATTCTCTTACTTTCTCTCATAAAATCTTATTTCTCAACAAGCTCATCCAAAGTCAAAGTCGGCACACCCAGCCACCCCAGATTATCAAATACCTCTCCAAAATCCCTGTCAGAGGCCTTCATCTCATCATAGGTCATGAAATCATCCTCAACCTTCTCGAAAGATGCATCTTCCATGACATAGGCCTCAAAACCAGATTTCTGGACAGAATAGACCGCACCGGGAACACACTCACTTACCAGACCTCCAAAGACATAGAAAGGCTCTTCAAGGCCTTCAAGATCGTCTGAAGCCACCGCACCGTTTCTACCGTGTTCTATCTCCCCGAAAGTATCCTCATAGAAATCACCGGTAAGGCCCTGAGATTTGTGTGAGGCCTCAATCCCGTATACAGGCACTTCATCTGCTATCTCTAGGCCTGCGTCTCTGAAAGCCTCCTCATCCACATACCTACTGTAACCATGTACCGCAAGGCCTGTACCCTGTAACATACTCACGTGAAACAAGTATCTGCAAATATGAAATACGGCCAGGGTTAAAATCTTGCCACACGTAAACCACCCTTTTAAAGTTTAGCTTCGTTTTCATGGGTACAGACCTTGAAGGGAAAGACCGAGTTTTTTCCCCTTGACCGCTTGAAGTCGGTTTCAGGCCTTGAAATCCATTGTCCGGATTTCCAGTGCGTGGATCGATACTTCGGGTGGAGAGCTATGAAAAACCGCTTGTGTTTGATGCTCTCTTCTCTACCTGAAGGCCTGATGGTCGGGAATCCAGAAGCTGTCTTTCCTGTGGAAGGTTTGTACAACAACATAGGTGAACAGAACAGTGGGAATCGGACTTGACGTAAAAGAACCAGAACAAGAATGCGACGACAAGCACTGCCCGTTCCACGGAGATCTATCCGTGAGAGGAAGTACTTTTACGGGAGAAGTGCAGTCCACGAAGATGCAGAAATCCGCAACAGTAAGATGGGAGACCGCAGAGAGTGTTCCCAAATACGAAAGAAAGGAAAGAAGAAATACCAAGATTACAGCTCACGTACCTGAATGCCTGGACATAGAAGAAGGAGACGACGTAGGTATCGTAGAATCAAGGCCTATTTCCAAGACAATATCCTCCGTTATCGTACAGATCAGAAACGACGAAGAAGGTGAACAGTAGTGAAGCCACTGGGAGCCAATATCACCAGAACACTGGACATCGGAGCAGAGCTTACATGTGCAGACAACTCCGGAGCAAAAAAACTGAAAGTCATCGGAGTCAGAAGCCAGAAAGGAAGACGTTCCAGAAGAAACTCCGCAGGAGTCGGAGACATTGTCAAAGTAAAAGTACTGAAAGGAGACCAAGAAGTAAAACACCAGGTCTTCGACGCCGTCATCGTAAGACAGGCAAAAGAATACCAGAGGCCTGAAGGCCTCAGAGTAAAATTCGAGGACAACGCAGCAGTCCTCGTCGAAGAAGAAAACCTTCTTCCAAAAGGATCGGTAACCAAAGGCCCTATCGCAAAAGAAGTAGTCCAGAGGTTCAGCCCGATCGGAAAAATCGCATCACAGGTGGTGTAAATGCTGAAAATCAGAGATTTTCATGATTCACAGAAAACACAGGTGTTTTCGTAAATGAGTAACACGACAGAAAACTGGAGCAAGGACTGGAATTCAAGTGAGAACCCTCAGAAGCAGAGGAAGTACAGGGAAAACGCTCCACAGCACATAAAAGATACTTTAATCTCAGTAAATCTCTCCGACACACTTAGAGAAGAACTCGGAACACGTTCAATCAGCCTCAACCTCGGAGACCGCGTAAAGGTCATGAGAGGCGACAGAAAAGGTGCAGAAGGAATCGTATCAAATATCGACAGAGGCAAAGAAAAAGTCTACATCAACGGACTTGAAGTAACCCGTCAGGACGGATCCACAAGCGAAGTACCTTTTAGGCCTTCCAACCTACAGGCACAGGCCCTGAACCTAGAAGAAGATGACAGAATCGAAAAATACGAGATCGAGGACTCTGGACAGATCCAGGTTGACTCAGAGGAAGTCGAAGAAGCCCTTGAAGAAGACGAAGCTGACGAAATGATGCAGCAGATGCAGGGCGGAGGACAGTCCATGGAAGATATGGACATCGACGAAGACGAACTCGAAGAGATCCAGGAAGAAATAGACGAACAAGAAGAAACAGAGGAAGAAGCTGAAAACGAAAACACAGAACAGGAAGAAGAAACTGGATCAGAGGAATCTGAAGATTCTGAAGAGGAAGAGGCCTCAGAAGACGAGGAAGAAGACGCAGAAGAGAAAACCGAAGAGGAAAAGGAGAAAGGTGACAATTAAATGACACATCAAAAACGACTTTCAGCTCCGAAGCATTATCCTATCGAGAGGAAGCATTACAGCTACGTCTCAGGGATAAAAGGCTCAAGGAGCAACAAGACAGCAATCCCGGCAGTTCTCTTCTTGAGAGACGTTACCGGATACGCAGAAAGCGAAAAAGAAGCAAAACAGATAATCAGAAACGGCCAGCTACTCAGGAACGGAGAAAGAGTCCGCGACGTCAAAGAAGGAATCGGCGTACTCGACGTAGTAACACTCGAAGAAGTAGACGAGGCCTACAGAGTAATCATCGACGGAAACGACCTCAAATTCGTCGAAGTAGATGACTCAGAGAAAACAATCGTAAGAATAGGAGACAAGAAGACAGAAGGCGAGGAATTTGTCTACCACCTCCACAACGGCGACAACTACAGGACAGAGGAAAACCATGACACAGGAAGCAGCCTCCTGCTCAACGGACAAGCAGAAGAAGTCAAGAGAGAAGAAGGAGCACAGGTCCTTGTAATCTCAGGAAGCCACGCAGGAGACATCGCAGAACTCAAAGAAATCAACAGAAGAAACCTCGACGAAGACACAGGAACAGTCGAAAAAGAAGACCAGAAATTCGAGACACAGCTCGAAAACCTTGTAGCAGTAGAAAACATCGAGCTAGGTGATGGACAATGAAAATCAAACATTTTCGTGATGCAGAAAACACCAGAGGTGTTTTCGGACAATGAGCGAAGAGATGAAAGAAATCAACATCAGCAAGGTATCAGTCAACATCTCTGAAGAACAGGTCGGAGACGGCGTAGAAAAGGCCTTCAAACTTGTAAAAAAGCTTACCGATCAAGAACCTGTCAGAGTAGAATCCAGAGAAGAAGCAAAAAGCTTCGGCCTCAGAGAAGGCCTCAACGTAGGAGCATCAGTAACACTCAGAGGAGAGGAAGCAAAAGAATTCCTCGAAAAAGTACTTCCAGCAGCAAACAACGAACTGTCCGAACAGGCCTTCGATGGAGAAGGAAACCTTTCATTCGGAATCAGCGAGTACATCGATGTTCCAGGAGTCGACTATGATGCGGACATCGGCATGAAAGGTTTCGAAGTTACCGTGATCCTTGAAAGACCTGGTTACAGGGTCAAGAAGAGAGATCACAAGCCTTCAACAATCGGAAAAAGTCACAAGGTATCCGATGAAGAGGCAAAGGAGTTCGTAGAAAACGAGCTCGGAGCAGAGGTGAAGTAGAAAATGGTTAGAAATTCAAAGAATTTCACGATCACGCAGAAAACAAGAGGTGTTTTCGAGTGAGTTATGAAGCAGTCCTTGATCAAATCAAGCACAAGAAAGGAAAAAAAGAGAAGTTCGAAAAGCACAACGCACCGAAGAAGAGAGATTTCGGCAAGGAAAAGAAGGAATGCCGAAGATGCGGTAGAACAGGTCGCGGAGTTATCTCGAAATACGGCCTTAACTACTGCAGACAGTGCTTCCGTGAAATCGCTGAAGAACTTGGATTCGAGCAGTTAAAATAGAGGTGGACAAGTAAATGCAACATGATACACTAAGCGACGCACTAAGTTCGATCAACAATGCAGCAAGACAGGGTAAGACTCATGCGATGATTTCGCCGACGAGCGACCTTGTCAAGAACGTACTTATCCAGCTACAGCAGCTAGGATACATCGGAGTATTCGAACTCGTCGAAGACGGTCAGGGAGGCAAGTTCAAGGTAGAGGTTAAGCCTCAGATCAACGAATGCCAGCCTATCAAGCCGAACTTTGCAGTCGGCAACGATGAGTTCGAAAAATGGGCCAAGAGATACCTGCCAGCGCAGGGATTCGGAGAAATCCTGGTAACAACAAGCCAGGGAGTTATGACCCATTCAAAAGCAAGAAAAGAGGACGTCGGAGGAAAACTCCTCGGATACGTCTACTGAAGAGGAAGAAACACAATGACAGAATCAGTTACAGCCAAGATTCCAGAAGACTTTGAGGCCTCGTACGGCGAAGGAGTCCTCACTATCGAAGGAAACGGAGAGGAAGTCTCGAAGAAGCTGGAACACGCCATGATCAACGTGGAAGTAGATGAAGAAGTAAAGTTCTCCACAAGATCCACGAAGAAAAACGTGACAAGCATACTGAACACTTACAGAAGCCACGTACAGAACCTTGTGGACGGACTCCAGGAACCACACGTCTACAAGATGCAGGGGGTCTACGCACACTTCCCGATGACCCTCAAACAGGAAGACGACCAGGTAGTGATCGAAAACTTCATGGGAGAAAGAAAGCCAAGAACAGCAGACATCATCGAAGGAGTAACAGTCGAAGTAGACGGCGAAGACCTGACAATCACCGGAGCTAACAAGGAATCAGTAAGCCAGACAGCAGCACGTATCGAACAGCTCTGCAAAAAAGGCGACAGAGATCCAAGAACTTTCCAGGACGGCGTCTACATCACAGAGGTCGATACAAATGAATAAAACCACAGATCTCAAGATTTCACAGAAAACCAGAGGTTTTCGACAATGAGCAAGAAGAGAGAGTTCAAAAGACAGCAGAAGCACAAGCACAGCAAGCTGAACAGCAAGTCATGGAAAAAGCCTGTCGGCAAACACTCCAAGGTAAGGCTGAAGCTCAAGTCAGCAAGGCCTATGCCTACAGTAGGATACAGGACTCCCAAACAGATCAGAGGCCTTCACCCTTCAGGCTACGAGGAAGTGCTTGTACACAACACAGATGATCTTGAAGACATCGACTCCGAGACAGAGGCAGCAAGGATCGGTTCCACAGTAGGCGCAAGAAAGAGAGCGAAGATCATCGAAGAGGCAGATGAAAACAGTATTTACGTACTTAACAGAGGTGATTTCGAATGACAGATCTCAAGAGTCAGAAGAGAATGGCATCAGAAGTAATGGACATAGGAAAGGACAGAGTATGGATCGACCCTGAACAGATGGGCAGAGTAGACGAAGCAATCACAAGACAGGACATCAGAAACCTTGTCGAATCCGGAGCCATTCAGAAGAAAGACAAGAAAGGAACTTCCAAAGGAAGAAGCAGAGAAAACAAGAAGCAGAAAAAGAAAGGTCAGAGAAAAGGCCACGGAAGCAGGAAAGGAAGGAAAGGAGCAAGAAAATCCTCCAAAGACGAATGGATGGAAAAGATCAGATCAATCAGAGAAAGACTGAAGGAAATGAGAGATGAAAAGGAAATCACACAGGACCAGTACAGAAAACTGTACGACATGTCCAAAGGAGGATTCTTCAGAGACACCAAACACCTCGAAAACCACGTACAGAACAAGCTAGAGTGATTACAATGGCAGACACATCAAACTACAAAGTACCGCACAAGAGAAGAAGAGAACAGAAAACTGATTACCAGCAGAGAGAAAAGCTCGTAAAATCAGGGAAACCAAGAGCAGTAATCAGAACAAGCAACAAACATACTAAAGCACATCTCTCCCACTTCAACAGAGAAGGAGACAAAAACGAGGCCCAGACCACAAGCAAAGACCTCGAAAACTACGGATGGGAGCACAACACAGGCAACCTTCCTGCAGCATACCTCACAGGATACCTGACAGGAATGAAAGCAGACATAGACAAAGCAATCCTCGACCTAGGCCTCAGAGAAAAGAAAGCAGGAGGCAGAGTCTTCGCAGCAGTCAAAGGAATGAACGACGCAGGCCTCGAAGTACCAGCAGGAGAAAAAACATTCCCAGAAGAAGGCAGGATCAAAGGAAAACACATCAAAGAGATAAAAGACTCAGACATCGTAGAAAACTTCGAAGAAACCAAAGAACAGATCACAGGTGATCTAGAGTGACAGAACAAGAACAGGAACAGGAAGAAATCTGGAACCCGAAGACAGAGCTAGGAAGAAAAGTAGCACAGGGACAGATCTCCAGCATCGAACAAGCACTCAACTCCAGGAAAAAAATAATGGAACCGGAGATCATCGACTCCCTCACAGACCTGGACGAAGAAGTAATCCTCATCGGAGGAACACCAGGAAAAGGAGGAGGCAAAAGAAGAACAGTCTCCAAAAGAACCGCGAGAATGCACAAATCAGGAGCAAGATACAACAGCAAAGCCATGACGGTCCTAGGAAACAGAAGAAACGTAATAGGCCTCGGCATGGGAGAATCAGACGACACACGAGCAGCAATCGACGACGCAAACAGAAAAGCCAAGCTCAACCTCATCCAAGTCAGCAAAGGATGCGGAAGCTGGGAATGCGGATGCGGAACAGACCACACAGTACCACTCGAAGTAACAGGCAAATCCGGATCAGTAACAGTAACACTGAAACCTGCACCGAAAGGAACAGGCCTCGCAGCCTCAGATGAAGTCAAGAAAATCCTCGAACTAGCAGGAATCGAAGACATCTGGGTACAGGCAAGAGGAAAAACACGTACAAGAGAAAACTTGATCCGTGCAACATTCAATGCACTGAAGAAAATCAACGAATATAAACGAGGTGACATCCAGTAATGATAGTAGCAGTACAGATCAGAGGAAGAGTAGACGCAAGAGACAAAGCAAAGAAGGCACTGGACCATCTAGGCCTTCAGAACAGAAATCAGGCAGTCCTACTTGAAGACAACAACGCTATCAGAGGACAGCTCTCAGTCGCCAAAGACTACATCACCTATGGAACAGTCGACGAAGAAACTGTAGAAAACCTTGAAGAGGCCTCAGATACCAGTCTTGAAACAGGAGAAACAGTAAACCTGAGCCCTCCAAGCGGAGGATTCAAAGATACAAGACAGCAGGTCGGCCAGGGCGGAAGCCTCGGAGAAAGAAACAATATGGACGGCCTCGTCAACAAAATGGTCTAAAGGTGTTTCAAAAAATGACAAAAAGAAGATCAAAGAAGAAAAAGTCCGGCAGCCACGGATACGGAAGCTCCAAAAAAAACAGAGGAGCAGGAAGCCGAGGAGGCAGAGGAAAAGCAGGATCAGGAAAAAAGGCCAGCCACGACAGAATGGGCAAAGAAGGCCTCAAAAAAATGGGAGAACACGGATTCAAACCATTCCACGACAACGAACAAAACGGCCTCAACCTCCGTGACATCGACCAGAGAATCGAAGAACTGGTCGAAGCAGGCCTCGCAGACGAAGAAGACGGAACCTTCGTAGTAAACCTAGACGACATAGGCTACGACAAAGTCCTCGGAACCGGAAAACTTACCAAAGACATCGAGATCCACGCAGAAAACTTCTCCGACTCAGCAAAGAGAAAAATAGAAGAATCAGACGGAAAAGCAGTTATAGAGGAATAAACACATGGCCTCGAAACTTCTGAAAGCTGGAAATCAAAAATCTCCTGCTACAGGAAAACCTGCTTTCCATATTTCATCATCAGAAAACGGGGTTCACAGAACCCCATCTTGCGTATCAATAGAGCATAACCAATTGGAGGAATAAACACATGGCCTCAACACTGGTCCAGATAGCATCCTACCTTCCAGGAATCAAAGAACCCGAGAAAGAACAATCCCTTAAGGAGATGCTCACATGGACCGGTATAGTCCTTATACTCTACTTCACACTAGGCTCCATCAACGTATACGGAGGAGACGTCGAGAGCGTAAACCAGGCCCTCCAGCAGCTTGAAACATTCCAGACACTTCTAGGAGCACAGATCGGTTCTATAATCACACTCGGAATCGGACCCATCGTCACATCAAGCATCGTACTCCAGATGATGGTCGGATCCGAACTACTTCCATGGAACACCAACACCCAGGAAGGAAAACGGAAATTCCAATCAGCACAGAAAGTACTCGCATACGGACTGACAGTAGTACAGGCCTTCGGATACGTACTATCAGGAACATTCGGAAACGTAGGAGGCGACATAGGCCTCATAATGCTTCTAGGAGGCCAGATCGCACTGGGAGGATTCCTCATCATACTGATGGACGACCTAGTCCAGAAATGGGGATTCGGAAGCGGTACAGGCCTGTTCATCGCAGCAGGAGTATCCAAACAGGTATTCGTAACAATAATCTCTCCTTTAACCTCAACAGTGCCTCCAGAACTCTACTGGAACGCACCCGGAGCCAATCCCACAGGAGCAGTCTTCCAGTTCCTACAGACATACGAATTCATCTCACTACTACCTATCATATCCACAGTACTCGTCTTCTCAGCGGTAGTCTACATGCAGACCATGAAAGTCGAGATCCCGCTTACATTCGGAAACGCAAGAGGATTCGGACAGAAATGGCCTCTCAAATTCATCTACACATCCAACATGCCAGTCATCCTGATCGCAGCACTCGTATCCAACCTCCAGATCGCAGCCACAGTAATAACAGGAGAAAACGGATGCTCAATCCTAGGATGCATGAGCAACGGAACAGCAAGCTCAGGCCTCGTAGCATGGCTACAGGCACCAACAGGATTCGCAACCAACCTGATCACCTCAGGAGTCCAGAACCTACAGCTCCTCGGAACAGACAGCCTATTCCACGTCCTGTTCTACGGATCAGTCTACACATTCGGATCAATCATGTTCTCAATCTTCTGGGTCAAAACCAGCGGACAGGACGCAGACTCGGTCGCAGACCAGATCCAGAACACAGGCATGAAAGTACCAGGATTCAGAAAAGACAAAAGAATCATCAAAAAAGTCCTCAACCGCTACATCCCAGGCCTAACAGTCCTGTCAGGAGCAGCAGTCGGAATCCTCGCAGCAGCAGCAAACATGACACAGGCAGCCGGAGGAGGAACAGGAATCCTACTGACCGTCATGATCCTATACAAGCTGTACGAACAACTAGCACAGAAACACATGGAAGAACTCCACCCAGCACTCAAAGACTTCATGGGATAAAACCCAGGGGAAAAAAGGCCTCCCCAATTCTCCCCTGTTTTATCTCTAAGTAACAAAAAACCTGTCGTAAAGACCTCTGTTTAAAAGGATTCGTAAATCAGTAGAATCATACATGGCACTATCAAATTTTGCAGCAGTGCTGGCACCACTCTTCGCATTTTACGACACTGTTTTCCAGCCACTGCTATCAATGGGGCCCTATGTATCACTGGGATTTTTCTCAGTAGCCCTGGCCGGAATCTTCTCACTGATCTACTGGTGGCTACTGGACAAAGAAAGAGCCGACGAGATCAAAGACAAACTCGAACACCACCAGGACAAAATGAAGGAAGCCCGGCAAAACGACAAAAGTGACAAGGCCTCCAACCACATGCAAAAGACCCTGAAACTGAACCAGAAGTTCATGATGCTGAACTTCAAACCGATGATAGCGACCATGGTCTTCGTCGCACTGATCTTCCCATGGCTCGGAGCCACATACGCACCGACCATCGAAATGCAGAACGCAGACAACCAGACCTTCACCGGAAACATCAGCTACGCAGGACAGACAGAACAGATACAGGTCATAAACAATACAGAACCTGTGATAAAGTTCAATGGAGAAAACGCATCACTCCACGAATCCTTCCATAGCCACGGAATGACTTGGGAGGTAATGAATTTCAACCAGGCCTCAAACCAGGAAGCGGACGGCAAACTGAAGATAAACGCAGTATTTGTTCCGCTACCGGTGAACATACCGTTCATCGGAACAGCACTGAACTGGCTAGGATTCTACATACTCCTCATGATGCCACTGAGTTACACCTTCAGAAAGGCCCTAGGAGTCCAGTAAGAAAACCTGGGACAGGACTTTCTACAATAAAAAAACTTCCACTCGAAAACAGGATTATGAGCCAAGCTGAATGGTACACAAGAGAACAAGCAGAGACCAGCGAAGAATACGGAAACATACCGGAAAACAGAGATATCGAAGACCTACTGGAAAAAGGCCTTTTCCTGGTCGATAAACCGTTCGGACCTACAAGCAAACAGATCTCAACCTGGACCAGAAAAGAACTCGACCTCAAAAAAACCGGACACTTCGGCACACTGGACCCAAACGCATCAGGCCTCCTGCCTGTAGGCCTCAACAGGGGAACAAGAATAAACCAGGCACTGGCAAAAGCACAGAAAGAATACGTCTTCCACGTCGAGCTAAGAGAGGAAAGAGAAAAAGAAGAGATAAAAGAAGCTCTAAAAACCTTTGAAGGCACTAATCACCAGGTTCCCCCGGAAAAATCAGCGGTAAAAAAAGAGGGACGCAAACGCGAAGTATACGAAATCCAGTTCCTCGAAAAAAAAGAAGAAAACTTTCTAGCCCGCGTAAAATGCGAATCAGGCTTCTACGTCCGAGTACTGGTCGAAGAGCTTGGAGAGAAGCTCGGAACAGATACAGACATGGAAGAACTGAGAAGAACAGAGCAAGGCCTCATAACCGAAGAGGAAACAGATACTCTACAGGACATAGTCGATGCCTACCACTTCTACAAACAGGACGGAAAAGAAGAAGAACTCAGAGAAGTCCTCTACCCCATAGAGAAAGCAGTCAACCACCTTCCAAAGATCGCCATAAAGGACTCCGCAGTAAACGCAGTCGCAAACGGATCCAACCTCGGAGCAGTAGGAATCTCCAAGTTCCAGGACAAAATAAAAAAAGGCGACAGAGTAGCAATCACCACCCTCAAAGGAGAACTAATCGCACTGGCAACCGCACAGATGAACTCAGAACAGCTCTACGACAAAGAAGGCGAAGCAGCCGTACTTGAAAACGTCTACATGGACCCTAAAAAATACCCAAAACGATGGAAACAGGACGAAAACCAGTAAAAAACAGGCGAAAAAGATACCTATGACAGAAAGGCCTGAAAAATTCTACAGCAAAGGAGCAGAACAGTTCGCAGAAAAATACAGTATCGAAAAAATGCCAGAGGCCTACACAGATCTTCTTGACACCTTTACAGAAAAAATCGGGAACGGAAAAGCACTGGACGCAGGATGCGGACCAGGAAGAGACACAGAATACCTCACAGAAAAAGGCCTCGACGCAACAGGAGTAGACCTGGCCGAAGGAATGATAAAACACGCAAAAGAGAACAAGAAAGGCCATTTCAGAGTCATGGACATCAAAAACCTCGAATTCCAAGACAAAAAGTTCGAAGGAGTCTGGTGCAACACAGTCATGCACTTCTTCCCTCCAGAAGAGATGCAGGAAGTCCTCAAAGAACTCAAACGAGTACTCAAAGATGAAGGAACACTCTACGCCAGCTTCAAGATTGGAGAAGGAACCTTCATCAGGGAAAGATACGGAAGCGAAGTCAAACAGTATCTAATAAGCGAGGAAAAAGCCAGAAAACTGCTCGAAGAAAAAGGCCTGGAGATAAAACAGGTAAACAGAGCAGAAGTCTCAGAAACCACAATAATGAACTTCCTAACGGAGGCAAAACAGTAATGAAAGAGATCAAAGGCCTCCTCACTGCCCTGAACCTGAAAGACGAGAAACGAACAGGCTGGGAGCTCAGAAATATCGAAGACCCTGAAACCGTAGCAGACCATTCATGGGGTGTCGCACTTCTCACACTGGTTTACAGCAAGGAAGTAGGTATAAATGAGGAAAAAGCTCTGAAAATGGCTCTAATCCATGATATTGCGGAGGCGGAGACAGGAGACTTCGTCACCAGAAAAATAGACGATAAACAGGAAATAGAAAAAGAAGAGAAAGAAAAAATGGAAAAAGAAGCTGTGGAAAAGCTTTCAGGCCTTCTCGGAGAAGAATTAGACGAAATCTGGATGGAATACGAGGAACATGAAACCGATGAAGCAAAGTTCGTCAAGGACTTGGACATGATCGACATGTGTCTCCAGGCCGTGAAATACGAAAAAGAAAACAGGTACGATCCGGAAGAAGACAACGAAAACTTCCAGGAATACGAAAACCTGGACGAATTCTTCGCAACCACCGAACCAAGAATAACCACACTGAAAGGAAAACAACTGTTCAACGAGATCAGAGACAGATACCAGAAAGCGAAGCAATGATATAAGACACTTAGGCCTCATATTTTCGACAGAGACGCTGAAAGCTCTTTGAGCTGAATGCGGCAAGTACTCAATTGCTACGGGAATTGCCGGAGATCGAAAACTCGGAAGAGTTTTCTCGATCCGACGCAAATACTTCGTATTTGCCGGAGTGACAGAGTCTGGCTAATTGTGCCGGTCTTGAGAACCGGTGAGGCATACCCGCCTCTCCTGGGTTCAAATCCCAGCTCCGGCGTATAATTTTTCTAAGATTCGAGGCAGGATTTGATTTCTGTTTCATTGACTTTATGTATAGCGGAAAACAACTGTGACTGTATGCCTGTTACCGCGGAAGAACTTATGGATGAACCTGACTTCATCGATGCAGAAGCTGATATCGATGAGGTAAAAGAAGAGTTCGCAGGCACGGAAAACACGTTGATAGTCAGGGAAGACGGCGAAGTAAAAGGCGAGATCCATGAAAACTCTCTTCTCAAAGACGTGATCCCGCAGGACAGGATCGACGAAGAAAAAGTCATTGGCGTCCTAGGCCTTTCATTCGACCAGAGCTACGTCGCGGAAAAAGCAAAAGACCTGATGAAAAAACACGAAGTCACAGTACCACCGGACGAAACCCTCGGAGAAATAGCATTCCTCATGGACCGAGAAGACATCAGATCAATACCTGTAGAAAAAGAAGGAGAAACCATAGGCGTAGTACACGAAAACAAAGTAGTACAGGAGGCCTAGAAAATGGCAAGCCTATCAGCAGCCACACTACTCTCACTTGGAATCATACTCGCCGTATCATTCATAATAGGAGAAATATTCGAACGCATAGGCCTCGAATCAATCATAGGATACATCCTAACAGGCCTTCTACTCGGGCCAATACTAGCCACAGCAGGGGAAACCTATACATTCATACCACAGGGCCTCGCACTACAGGCAGAGTCACTGGCCAGCTTTGCAACAGTAGGAGCTACACTTATACTTTTCCAGGCAGGACTCAAAGAAGAAAACGTAATAGAAATATTCACGAACAGAGAAGGCCTACAGCTCGGAACAGCCGTCCTTACCGGAGCATTCCTATTCATATTCGGAATCCTGTACTTTTTAAGGCCTGAATTCGTCCCTGCTGAGTCTGTAAAGGCCTTTGTCTTCCTCGCATTGGCTTATGCGGTAGTTGACATCGGTGTACCATCGAAGATCATGCTTTCGAAAGGTATGATGAGAGATAAGATAGGAGGATACACGATAAAGTCCTCAGTCATCAACGTGACATCAGGCTTCATCGCTTTGACACTTCTGGTTGTCCTGGCATCCGAAAGCCTCTATGCACAGGTTTCTAAAATCGCAGCGATCGCAGGGTTCGCAGTATCCTTTTACATCCTCCACGAGTTCATCCACAAAATAGATGACTATGTCATAATGTTTGAAGAAGCAGAGGCCCAGTTCGCAATAACCTTTGCACTTCTACTGTTCATGGCATACATCACTCAGTCCATAGGCCTTTCCTCAGTTCTCGGAGCATTCTTCGCCGGCGTCCTTGTCTCCAGAAGCGATTTCACGAACAGCAGGGGATTCCAGGAGAAGATCAGGGCTATTGGCGAAGGCCTTTTCATCCCGATATTCTTCGCATGGTTCGGCCTCGGATTAACGATCTTCGGCGATCACGGTATGATAGCTTATCTTCCTGCTGCCCTGTTCCTTTTCGGTCTTTCAACGGTTTCAAAGGTCGCTATCTCTTACTTTGTCTCCAGGAAGCACGGTTCAGAGCAGCCTCTGAAAGTTGCCGGCTCTCTAGTAGCTCTGGATATCGAAAGTCTTGTTATACTGCTTATTGCCAACGATCTTGGCGTCCTCAGTCACAGCATCATGCAGGTGTTCGCCCCGGCAGTCCTGCTGTCTGCGCCGACGATACTTCTTCTCTACAGTATCTCTGACAGGTAAAGCCAGGATTTTTTCACCAAAGATAAAAACGATTTGAGGTAATTAGGAGTTATGTCTCGGGATGATGAGATAGAGCAGATAGAACACGTTGAAAGACTTGCCAGGAAAATTGATGGAGTTCACGGTGAGATAGAGGCCGATGAAAAAGATCTATCTAAAGAGCATCAGGCCGTCCGTGAGGATCTGAAAAAGTTCAGAAACGGCGATCTGAGTGCTAAAAAGATGAAGAGAATTCTTGAGGAGTTTGAGGCGCAGGAAGAAGAGCAGGAAGAGCTTATAGAGTACGAGGAGAGGTCCATAAAAGATACTAGAAAGGCCTTACAGGAGCTACAGGATACTATTAACAAGATCAGTGAGCATCAGAAACAGGAGATGAAGAACTTCAATAATGCTACAAAGGGTATTGAGAATGCTCTAGGTTCTATAGCTAATGCTGATAGCTTCAAAGAAGGAGTCGATGGTGCTATCAGCCAGATGTGGAACAGTGTTGAGAACATGGAGACGGATATGGATGAGGAGGCAGAGATGTCCGAGGACCTCGATATACTCGGCCATGAACTAGGTAAAGCGGTTAAAGAAGATGAGGAACTCCTCAAAGATGAGGAGGATGATTACAATATGGAGAAAATATTCGGCCAGATCCTTGAAGAGGTAGGTGCAGAAGCAGGGGAGAAAAAAGACCAAAAGCTGGCGGAGAAAGATAAGGAAGAGTTTGAGCAAACCAAGGAAGAGTTCAGCCAGATTGAAGATCTCACGGAAAAAGAGGAAGAAGAGGTAAAAGAACTTTACAAGGAGGTAAAGAAGACAGTGGAAGAAGCTAAAGAGATGTACGAAGATATAGATGAACTGATCGAAGATATAAAGGAAGCTCCTGGAGATCAGAACGAAAGGATCAGAAAACTGCACAACATGCAGACAGAGATCGACTCAAACGTAACGGAAGCCCAGAAAGCAATGGAAAAACTTCAAGAAGTAGGAAACTTTACAGACAAACTTGAAAGCGAAGAAAGAAATGCAGAAAGCGCGTTAATCTAATGACAAAAAAGAATTACCTCAGAAAAATATACCAGATAACAGAAGCCGGCGAAGAATCCATGACAACCTCTGAACTCGCCGAACAGATGCAGGTAACAAACGCATCCGCCTCAGAGGCCATAGCCAACCTTGAAGAACAAAAACTTGTCTGCAGGGCTCCATACAAAGGCTTCACACTCAGCCCAATGGGAAAAGAAAAAGGAGAAAAACTCGCAGACAAACATGAAAAACTCAAGGCCTTCTTCCAGAAAATAAATATCGACAAACCGGAAGAAGAGGCATCAAACCTGGAAAAAGAAATCTCACAGGAAGCAGTCAACAGAATAGATCAGAAAATCCTCTAGGACTTCTTACTCTCATCCAAGGCCTTCTTGAACCTCTCAAATACTTCCTCCCTCAACTTTACAGCTTTTTTCACATCCACATCGACAGCCCGCGAATCACTCATGATAAGACTTCCAGCAGTATCCACTGTTAGAGTCGAAAGATTCCAGCGCCTCTGCAAAACCGTCTCAGTCTGAATAAGGTTCTGAACCCGGTAATAAGGAGTTATAGAAGTTCTACGGGTCCAGAAACCGTTCATCGAAATGAAATAATCCTCCTGAGCCTCGAAACCTCTGTTAACCCATTTCAGATGCGCCCCGATTACAGCTAGAGGCACGAAAGCAAAGATAAACAGGTAATTGAAAGGCCTTACGTAAGTATCCGCTCCGATACCGAGCAACAGGACAAGGCCTAGAATAATGCTGTACTGTCCGAAATATCTTCTCCTGGCTCTTGAAGATATGGAATTCATATCAGGAGAGTTGAACTGTTCAAGGTCCTGAGCGAAATCCAGAACAGAACTGTACTTTGCAAGAGGCACAGCTACCATGTTACTCTTCAACTGCTGTCCGTCTGAAAGGCCTGCGGTCTCTACCTTCATCGTCGCATAGCCCAGCTGTCTCTTCAGGAAGTTTTCCTCGATAGAGACGCCCTGAACTTTTTCTACAGGGATAGAACCTTCTGAACGGTTCAGGAGACCTCTCTCATACTCCAGGGTATCTCTTTCACGCCACAGCCTGAAATCATAGTACTTTACAAAGTTAGAGAAGGCGTTGAATGTCCAGAGACCTATCACCGAGGTAAGGCCCAGGAACGTCAGCACGACTACAGGTGCCAGAGAGCTTTCTACAAGGCCTGTTCCCATACCCCCGAAGATGCCGAAGACTGTAAACGCAATGATCAAGGCCTGTGTGTTGACCGAGAGAAAGCTGTAAGCCAGTAAATCGGAGCTTGAGAGCTCTAAAAGCTTCTCCCTATCCTTTCCCCCATCTTCCCTGTCCTCTCCTCTCTTGAACTTCCTCACTCTTTCCTGGATATTTCTGGCCTCTTCACCCTCCACGAATCTGAATGAGGCCTCGGTAGATGAACCTCCTGCAGTCTCGAAATCGACTCTGGCTATACCGAAAACTCTCTGAAAAATATTTTTCTCTATATCCACGTTCTGTATCCTCCTGTACGGTATCTCGCGTTCATCTCTCCTGAAAACGCCCTGAGTTATCCTCAAACTATCATCCTCGAAAAAGTAATCATACCGCCTCCAGACCAGATACTCCCACAGAAGAGAAATAAGAACAACCGCGGTAAAACCTAGAGAGGCGAAAAACAATAAACGAAAATTAGAGGCCTCCAAAGAAATATTACCGGAGAGAAAAACCAATGCCAGCAAAGTACCGTTATGCTTCAACGCCCTGTAAGGAACAGAAATCCTGGAAAGCTTCAAAAACTAGACACCTCACACAGCATCCATATCTTCTGACTCGATAGCCAAGTCTCTAAGCTTTTCCTGAACAACCGAAGCATCACTCCCTGAAAGGCCTGGAATCGCCACATCAGCACCCTTTGAACCAGCAGTATAAACAACAACCTTCGAAAGACCTAACAAACGGTAAAAAGGCCCTCTCTGAGTATCAATATGCTGAACACGTACATAAGGAACCATCGAACACGTCCTCTTCAAAACACCGTGATCCAGGTACAGATGATCCTCACGTAGCTCAAAACCCCAGTTCCTGAACCTCAAAACCATATAAACCAGTCCCAGAGCTTCAAACATCAAAGAAAGCACTAGTACAGAAGCTGGAAGCAAATCCATAACCACACCGGCGAAAAGGCCTGCCGAGAGAAACAGTACAAAGGCTGTTACCTGTAAAAACCATAGAACTATGACTCTGCGTTCAAGGCCTCTCATAACAAATCCTTATGTAAAACTTTTTTATCTCAGAGCTTTTTTTGGTGAAGGAGGATTCAACTCTGTCCAAAGCTAGAAGGTTGGACCCGTGAGAAGCGTCGGATATCAGTTTTTAACAATTGGCTTTCACGACTGTGATGTAAAGCCCCCTGGTGTAGTGGTCAAAGCTCTATCTGAGTTTATACTCGGAGCGGCAATTCATGAGAGGCCCTGGCCCTCTCGACCCAGGTTCGAATCCTGGGGGGGCTAAAAAAGTCTCTTTTTCTCCGACAGATTTTTCCTCCATGTTTACCATAGGCTATACAAAGGGCTGTAATAACGGTTAATATATTTTAGCGTCTTTTTTTATTCAAAGGAAGGAGGCAATCAGGGACAAGATGTATGACGACAATATAGAAAGCTGTATAGAAAGTATAGAGAACTTTATGCAGGCTTTCGGCATCGAGGAATCGAATTTAGGCATGGTGGTCTCTCCGAGATACGATGAAGAAAAAGGTTCGATGAAACTGGATTACTTCCTCAAATCCTCTGAGAGCAGGTATAAGCCAGCACTGGATTCTTCAGTCTACACCGACGTATCAACTCTGGAATTCAACAACAAGGTCTACGGCGAATGGCTGGAAGCAATAGAAACAAATTTTTCCGAGGCACGGATAGCAGCAGCAGACCCCGAAAAACTCAGTGTCAGGCCTCCCTCACCCCAGTAATCAGACAGATAAACGGGATTTCAGAAGACCTACATGTTTTGAAGCGTCCTGATCATCCTCAGGAACAAGAGCTTCACGGAACTCATCGTTCTCATCTACAAACTCTTCTACAGAATCTGAAACATATCTCCTCCACTCATCACCGTTCAAGATACCCTGGCGAATACTCGTCGAAGAGGCCTCAACAGGATAACCAAACTTCTCGAAAGGAGCTTCATCATTCCTCGGCTCGTAATCTACATCCATACTATAACCGAACGACTCCAGAACTCTCTTACCTCTCTCAGCGTTCCGGGCAAAATCCTCTTCCCGCGTAAAAAACACCGGATCATCACCAAGAACAGAAAAAATATTCCCGTACTCAAAAGGATTCAAACCATCATGCGCAAAGGCCTCCACACCAAAACTGGCGTCGTAATCACTCTCATACGAGGCCTCTATCAAATCCGCGACCTCACCACCCATAGCAGGACTGGTAGGAAGACGCTCGCCATGAGTATCATCCGCAAAAATATAGACAGTATCCGCATCATGTTTACCTGCAAAATGATCGACAACCGCAGCATGATGATTCCCAAAAGGCTGATACCGGCCCCGGGTCACCAACACATCCTCATCCATAAAAAACCAGTAAGGCCTCAAACTTAAAATTCTTTACTCGAACGTAACAAACTGTTTACGACCCAGTTTGTTGACAGGTTCGACGAATACAGGATAACAGAAAACTAGCATATGCCGCCTACAATGTTGGTTTTTAAGAATAAAATTCCAACCCTTGGGTACAGCCCCCTGGTCTAGTGGTCAAAGCTCTATCTGAGTTAGACTCGGAGCGGCTAATGATAGGGGACTTTGGAACCTCAAATCCTCAGGGATGAGGATATAGAAGATCTCTGATCTTCGGGGTGAAGTCATCCCCTGACCCAGGTTCGAATCCTGGGGGGGCTAGGCCTTTTCTACGCTTCAGCTATAGAAAATTAAATAATTTCTGAAAAGACTTCTCCAGCACCCGAATAGATAAGAAAAACAAGGCCTCCAACAAAAGATATGAGCGACGAAGTCCGAGCAAGACACATCCTCGTAGACAACGAAGAACACGCCAAACAGATCAAACTCGAGCTAGAAAGAAGCGGTAAAAGCTTCGCAGACCTGGCAGAAGAAAAAAGCGAAGGCCCTTCCGGGGACAACGGAGGAGACCTCGGATTCTTCGGACGCGGAGACATGGTAAAACCGTTCGAAAAAAAGGCCTTCGAAATGGATGTAGGCGAAGTCTCCGACCCTGTAAAAACAGAATTCGGCTGGCATCTAATCAAAAAGGAAGACGAAAGATAGTCTTCCTTTTAGTTACCAAGAAAGAGGACGAACGGTAATTTTTTCTTTTATTTGAAGTGAGGAGGCCTCATTTCTCTTCTTGACCTTTTCTCCCTGTTGGACGCAATTCTACTAAACGACTTATGGTTAAGTTACTAGGCCTGAGTCAACCCTTTATAAGATTTAACAAAGATGATTCTGTTACGGGTTTGAACATGTCAGAGACAAAAGAAGTCGTAAGGATCGCACGAACCGGTATCGACGGTACGAAGCCGGTAAGCAAAGCTATCACAGCACTGAAAGGAGTCGGACCGATGTACGCTAATGCAGTTGCAGAAGGCCTCGGCTACGAAGAAAAGAAGATAGGAGACCTAGGCGAAGAAGAAATAGATGACATAGAAGAAGCTATCAAGAACCCGGACCAGCTTGACGTCCCTGACTGGCTTAGAAACCGCAGAAAGGACAGAGAGACTGGAGAAAATACACACTTGATCGAATCCGACCTCGAACTCAAGGAAGAGTTCGACATCAGAAGACTCAAAGAAATCGGGTCTTACAAAGGTTGGAGACACGAAATCGGCCTCCCTGTAAGAGGTCAGAAGACAAAATCCTCATTCAGATCTGGAAGCAAGATCGGAGTATCCAGAGCAAGGATCCAGGAAGAGGCCTCAGAAGGCACTTCCGAGGATGAGGAATAAGAGGTGCTTCGATAATGGTAAAGAAACTTAAGAAGACGTACGAGACCCCGAACGAAGGATGGAGCGAAGAACGCATCCAGAGAGAAGAGGAGCTAACAGAAGAATACGGTCTCAACAACAAGAAGGAAATCTACAAGGCCCAGAGCCAGCTCAGAAGCTTCAGAAGAAAAGCAAGGGAACTCGTATCGGAAGAAGACGATTCTGAAGCGGTAAATGATATCAAGCAGAGAGCCCACGATATAGGCCTTGTTAAGGGCAACGCAGAGCTTGAGGATCTTTTCACACTTAATGTTACAGACTTTCTGGACAGGAGACTTCAGACAGCTGTCAACAGGAGAGGCTATTCTGATACGGTGAACGAAGCACGTCAGCTTGTAGTCCATGGACACGTCTACGTAGATGGACAGAGAGTTAACGTTCCAGGCTACCTTCTAACCAAGCAGGAAGAAAAGAACCTGGAAGTAAGAAGGCCTGAACCGGAGGAAGAAGTTGAAGAGGAAAACGATACTACAGAAGAAGAGTCACAGGACTCTGAGGAATCAGAAGATGAAGGAGGTGACGAATAATGGTCAAGAAAGGAATAGTTCATGTCTACTCCAGCTTCAACAACACCATCGTCCATCTTACGGACGCTACAGGAGCTGAAACTCTTGCCAGGATCACTTCTGGTATGACAACGGACAAAGGACGACTCCAAGGATCCGCTTTCCCAGCTATGAAGGCAGCTAAACAGGCAGCCCAGCAGGCACAGGAGAAAGGGATCGAAAAAGTTGACATCCGTGTAAGAGCTCCAGGTGGACAGAAGCAGAAGATGCCGGGTAAAGGCGCACAGCCTTCGATCAGAGCAATCTCAAGGAGCGACCTCGAAGTAGGAAATATCGAGGACGTTACACCTGTACCGCACGACGGATGCAGAGAGAAAGGCGGTAAAAGAGGACGCAGAGTATAATCTCTGCAGTTTTTATCTTTCCAATTTCGAAGAGGTTACCACAATGAACATCGAGACAGTCGAGGAAACAGAAGACGTTCTAAAAGTAAAACTGGAAGACTCAAACTCAGCCATCGCCAACACCTTAAGAAGAGCAATGATGGTCAAAGTACCTACCCTAGCAATCAAGGAAATCTACGTCAACCAGAACGAATCAGGCCTCTTCGACGAAATCCTCGCAAACAGGATCGGACAGATCCCATGGACAATCCCACAGAACGTGGACAAAGAAGACGAAGTACACATCGCAGTCCAACAGGAAGGACCGGGACCAGTCCACGCATCAGACATCAAAGCCGACAACGATGAAGCAGAACCTGTCAACCCTGATACACTACTCGTCGAACTCAAAGAAGGACAGGAACTAACACTCGAAGGAATCGCAACACTCCAGACAGGACACACACACGCCAAACACCAGGGCGGAACAGTCGGATACGAAAAAACAGGCGAAGGAGAATTCGAATTCAGAATCGAATCCACCTCAGGATACAGCAACCAGGAACTTTTCGAAGCAGCCATCGAACAGCTACAGAAAGACCTAGACGAGTTCGAAACAGAACTCAAAAACTACTGAACCCCCATTTCCTACTCCAAGGCCTCAACCCCCTTTTTCAACACCTTCAGACAGGCCTTGAACCACAGATACTACATCCGGGAAACTTTTTGAAAATGTCAGAAGAAAATCCCTGGTACAGGAAACCTGGACAGGCCTTATGTAGAAAGCTAGAAAAAGAGTCAGTTGGGAAAAATATAAGTTAAGTTTTTTGTAAAACTTTTTCATGGACGAAGATGTTGCAAAGGATGTTCTGATACATGCTGTCATTTCCCTGTTCATCTCGGTGATAGCAACGTACGCTGTAAGCACGTTAATCCCGACTGATGACCTGGTATGGGCGCTTTACGCAGTCGCGTTCGCGGGCTTTTTCTCATCGGCGTTCACAGCTTACTCAGAGAAACAGGCATAGCTGAAGGAAGCTACTCGTCTCTGTTCTTCTTTTTTTAACTGTTATAACTCCAGAAACCAAAAATGATCTCATGGAAGGATACCACCTGCTCCTAGTATCGATGGCATCGGTCACAGCCGTAGCAGGGACAGTAGCACTTCTCATATACAGAGGCCTCGAGGAATCAGGTAAAACATTCATGACAAAGATGAGGCTTCAAACAGACAAAACATACAGAGAATTTAGGGCCCTGACATACGCCCACGCAATACAGGCCCTAGGCCTTCTCATACTCGGCACAGGAATGTTTATGGGATTCAGAGAAACAGGAATACTGATAGGAAGAACAGTAACAGTAATCCAGGGAACAGTAACAATCACAGTAATGGCAAGATGGTGGAGGCGATTCTAAAATGGAACAAGCCACAGTAAACGCAGGATTCATAATACTAGGGATAATAGGAGGAACAATCTATCTCTGCATGACCATCTTCTACTACAGAATCGTCAAAAACATGGAAAAAGACAGAGAAACAGCCATAGCAAAATTCTTCCTCAAAGACCAGGCACTCAAGGCCTTCAAAACACTCGCAGCATCAAGCCTAATCCTCGTCCTCATCTTCACACTCGAAATCTACGGCATGGCAACAGAAAACAACACAGCAGCCACATTAGCCCGAATACTCTACCCACTAGGCATGACAGGCCTCACATACTTCCCATACACACTGCAGAAAGTAACAAAACAGAACTAGAAACATGTACACCAGAGAACATTATAACATTTTAATCACAACAAACTTCTACCGGTGGAGCCAGAAGAACAGATAGACCAGTTCAACAAGGAAGCTGCAGAACACGTAGAACAGCTCACAGAAACCATCACACAGGTAGAACAGAGCCTTCAAGACGACAGAGAACCGGAAGAAGAAATAGAACAGCTCCACAGAGACTACAGAGACCTCTCAAAGAAAAGAGTATACTTCAAAGCAGAAAACACCAACTTCCGAAAAACGCTCAGACCGCTGGAAAACCCTACAAAAAAGAACTACGGAGAAAACAGAGGCCTTGAAGCACACAAACCAGACCTTCTCGACCACAAAAAACACCTCGACACAGAGAAAAACACAGCAATGAAAGAAGCAGAACACCTCTACCAGAGATACAGACAGGAAAAAGGCCTCAAACCCGTAAAACACGAACTTGATATACCTGCCACTCTTGAAGAACTCGAAGGCCTCAGAGAAGGAAAAGAACTGAAAATACACGCCATGAGAGACTACCTAGAAGACCTGAGAAAAATAGAAAACGGTGAAAAAACAGTAGAAGAAACAGAATACCACCTACCGGACAACAGCGAACTCATAGACCAGCAGATACAGACAACAGCACAGAAAATCTACCAGGAATGGGAAACAATCAAACAGAAACAGGAAACAGTAAAACAGGCCTTCCAACAGCTCAAACAGGAAAAAGACGAACTGAAACCTCTCGAAATAGGAATCAAATACGGCCTGAGACCCGTCGAATCCACGTACGAAGGAGTGGAAAGAGACATCGACGACATCACAAGCCAGTGGAACAGCCTCGCCCAATCATTCACCCAGCACCTGCCAGAAACCTACGAACAGAGAATAAACAGGAAAGCCAGTGCCTGAAAAATCTCCGTAACGACAACTTTTAACTCTTCTCAAGTCAGTTAAACCATAACACCGGGGAAAACAAAAGATTGCCAACCCGCGAATCGAGAGATTTGCTGGAGCAGAAGAAGTTAAACGTCTTCAAGCCCCGGAAACATCATCTAAAACGCCGGGGTAGCCAAGTGGCCAAAGGCGCAGGACTTAAGATCCTGTCCCGCAGGGGTTCAAGAGTTCAAATCTCTTCCCCGGCAAACTCACATACAGAGTTTGATCATCTAAAGGCCTGCAAATGCAGGCCTTATAGAACTGTGAACTGCTTCTGGGAGTTCGTTCATTAATCTCTTCCCCGGCAATTTTCTACAGAAAATTGCTGAGAGCAACTTCCTGAAAAGGAAGATGCGCCGGCAAACTCACATAGAGAATCACTCTTCTAAGAGGAGTTAGTTCGAACAGGTTCTAGGAAGAATGTGGTGAACTTTCTACATACTTTTTTATCCCGGAAAAGAATATTGTTTAAGTTATGAGCTATGAAAATCTGACGAAAGGCCTGATCATGGTAAGTGTAGTATACATGATCACCTCATTTTTCGCCTTCAACTACGAGACAGACTCACGGCAGGCCTTACAGGAGATCAATTCGATGTCGAACGATCTCAACAGTGCTGATAAACCGGCTGAGGCCTTCCAGATACTTGAAGATAATGCCAATGATTCGAAGTTATCGGGTCCGCAGATAGAGGCCTTAGGTCATAAAGTCGAGGGGGAGACGTTTTCACACAGGATAAAAGTTGCTGGAAAAGCTCTCTACGACATATCATACACCCAGAGACTGTTCCTGGAAAACATCGAAAGCAGTGAGGAAAACCTCAGTCAGGAAGGCCTTTACCTTGAAAACTGTCCTAACTCATTCAGTTACGGGGAACTATGTGACAGTATCAGGCCTGGAAGATTCCTGAACTACTTCGCGGACTGGATGACTCTGGCACAGGAGACAGGATCTGTAAAAAATATAAGACAGAACAGAAGTGCCTGGAACGAAATCAGGCAGTACCTCAAAAGAGCAGAATACTACGACAAAAGACTATCTGACTTCCAGATCAGGCCTATACAGATAGCATACTACACGAACAAAAGCCTCTATATAGTCGGAAGAGGAGAGGAAAAAATCTCTGTCGGAGATAAAACCCTGAAGCTTGAAGGACAGGACCCGCTCACGTACACAGACGTAGAGCTGGATAACGGGACACATATACTGAAACGTGGAAACCACAGGATCCTGCTTGAAATAGGGCCTGAAGTACCGGACTACGGTATAACATCTGAAGGAAAACTGGCAGTAGACAACAGAACAGGGCCTTACACATCGGTAAAGATCCAGGGCGACGAAACACTCACCAAAAAACTCAACAAAAACAAAACAACAGTCATCCGGATACCGGAGGAAAACACACCGATCTCAGAGACCCAATACCAGCCATTCCAGGCCACCTTCATCTCAAACATATTCAACCAGACCATTACCATGGGAGAACCTCACCCCGGAGTAAATCAAGACAAAGCCTATGCCTACGGCATGGAACCCGAAGAATACAGAATAACACAGGAACTCCTCAAAAACACCGATGTAAGGCAGGAAACCACCTTCTACTAGAACTATAAAAACCTGGGAAGACCAAACCAAAACTGAATGAGCCACTCACCCATCCTCCTCGTAACCATAGCACTACCAACCACAGCAATGGGAGCGATGGCAGCCAAATTCTACAAAGAAATGCACTACTCAGGAGACACAGCAGTCACCAAAATGAGGCTCAGATCCGAACAAACCCTCAAAGACTTCAAAATACTGTTCTACGCAATAACAGCAGAAGCACTCGCAACACTAGCCATAGGAACAGGAGGCCTCACAGCCAACAACCTAATGATAAACTTCGGAAGAGGCCTCACAGCACTGGTCGCAGTAGCAATAACAATAGTAATGTACAGATGGACGGTGAGAGTACACCAATGAACCTGCCACACACAGTACTCGGATACACATCAGCAATCATGTACATCATGATGGCAGTCCTCCTCCACCAAATAATAAAACAGATTGAAAAAGACCCAGAAACAGCCCTCTCACAGTTCTTCCTCAAAAACACACCACAGAAAGCATTCAAAATATTCGCACTATCCACACTGACACTCGTAACACTCTTCGCCGTAGAAATATACGCATTCAACTTCGGAGCACAGACAATAGCAAACATAGCCATCATACTCATCATCCTACCAGCCCTAGGATACCTATACTTCCACTACCACATATACACCGCAACACGCAAACAACAGTAAACACAACGGGAAAAACCTGTCCCAACACACCAAAAAGGCCTCCCAACAAACCTTCTAAAAAAGTTCTAAGCCATCCAGAAAGTTCACCACGGTTCACAAATACTTCAAAGCCTGAAAAAAACTTTCTAAGGCCTTCAAAAAAGTTCCCAACCTCTCAAAAAAGTTTAACATAACTGGAACAGCAAACTGTTCTAAAATAACCGAAAAAAACCGAGAACGCTTCAAACTTTCAAAGAAGCGATTTAAGGCCTTCCTGAACCGAAAAAAACACTAGAAAACCCTCAAAAACCGTTCGTAAACGGTTAAAACCCGTCTCTAATCAAAGGGTTTATAAAGGTCAGTACCCTAATTGGGGTATAAGGAAAAAGCAACAGCTAGACTTAGAGATAGCTGGGATTCCCGTGGATCTCCCAAAAAGAAATGCTCAAAAGAAGCAGTTAACTTTTTTCCGGGAACGGGATCCCGCGGAGCCCGTGAGGCAGGCTTCGACAACGCATCCAAGCCTCTCTACGAGGAAGGTGCTCAGGAAACACTTACCGTGTTTCCGAAAACAAAAGAGGCATCCTCAGACAGGCCTTCACGCATGCACCTGTCTAAAATATATTAGGAATGCACGCGTGACACCGGAGCTCTCACAGGCTCCGACCGAAAACCAAAGTGGTTTTCCGGGAAACAAACAAAGGTGAATTCAAACCATGAAATCAATAAAGAAACTAAAGAAATATGGCACAGCAATCGCCGGTTCCGCACTACTCGTGGGAGCAACCCTTACAGGGGCTGCAGCAACATCTCACGGTGGGTCCAGTGGAATGAACGGTGATCTTTCAGATTATCCAGCACCATTTGTAGATGACGACGGAAACGTACAGTCATCAATCGTAGTCGGTGACGACGCAGCAACAGCAGACGTAGTAGGAGCAATCGACATCGCAGGCAGCCTATCACAGGCAGCATACACATCCGAAGAAGTCGAAGGAACATCATCAGAGTCAGTAGATGGATCTTCAAACGAAGTAGCAGTCGGAGCAAGCGGAGCATCTGACTCCATCAGTCCTTCAGATTATGATGGACTAACAAGAGACACAGTCGAAGATGATGACGGTGACGACGTATTCGTCACAGAAAGCGCATCCTACAACAGCGTCAACTCAGTAGTAAACGGAACAACAGTACAGACAAACGTAGCTGATGGAAGCGTAGCTTACACAGCATCATTCACACCAGGATTCGCAGCAAACGACACAGTTTCCATGCTTGGAAACGACTTCGAGATCACTAGCGTCGACAGTGGCAGCGACGTAGTGGACCTAGGATCCACAGAATCCGCATCCGGACTCTCAGTTGGAGACAGCTATGAGCACGGACCTTACACAGTTACAGTAGAAGGAGGTAACTCAAACGGCGGCGCAGAAATCCTTGTCAACGTCATGATGGACGGCGATCAGGTAGAATCCGGACAGCTCTCGAGCGGCGATACACTGAATGTTGAAGACGACTTTGACCTTACAGCAAACACAGTCTTCTACGACTCAGGAAGCGAATCATGGAGTATCGCACTAGAGTCCACTTACACGGACACAACTCTCGAAAAGGGAGAGACATTTGCACTGGACGAAGATTACGATGTAAATGATCTAAGCTTCAGAACAGTAAACGGAGTAGACCATCTTACATCCGTAGAACTCACAAGCAACGTCCAGACAGTAGCAGACCCTGACGACGATGAGATGGGTAGGCTAGAAGCTGGACAGTCCTTCGCAGGACCAACAGACGCATTCTCCCTAACAAACCAGGGACTAACAAACCAGGCAACGACACCTGTAGAATTCGGACAGGATTCGCAAGTAACCTTCACAGGTATCAACGCACAAGAACAGAGCTTCCAGATGAATCAGATGGCAGCCGGAGCAGCAATTTCCGGAGACACAGAAGAAGAAACAGTTTACGGTGTCAAAGGACCGGATGCTACAGATGATTCAAACGCAGAGTATTATCCAGTAGCACTTCAGAGTGTAAGTGACGACAACACAGCAGTCACAGTTTCCCACAATGGAATCGACTACGAATTCGGCCAGTCCAGTGGAACAGAAGTAACTTCCGGAAGCGCAAGCTGGTACGAAACAGTAGACGGCACCACGCTATCAGCTTCTGACTCAGTAACCTATCAAAGAATTGACACAGGTTACGGATTTGAAGTAGTAGTTGAATGGGTTGACTCAGGAGACGACGGAAGTTATGATACCGTCAACGTTGCATCTGGTGTAGATTATACTGCACCAAATGATGATGCAGCAACTGACTCCAACACAGGAGCAGAAGCCGCAACACAAGTCACAACTCAGTATGGTTCCAGCCTAGCATTTGCAGATGACAACACAGGCACTTATGGAACTGGATCTGGGTACGATGTTGTCCAGCATAACGAAGCCTACGGAGATCAAGATTCCACAGGAAATGGAGTCACAGTCGACGTAGTCTACGAAGATATCGACGGCAACAGTGCTGAAGACTTCAGCGACGTCGATTCTGGAGAAGTCGCTAAGGTAGGAACGGGAGGAACAGTTCTTGCTGAAGACACAGGCGATTCCACTCTCAGCACGTTCGGTTCTGCTGTAGAGTACGACTCCGCAACTTCGGCAACAGTCACTTACCCAGATGAGCAGAGAAAGCATAATCTGGCTCTAGGATCAGTTTCATCTGATTCTTCTGAAGGAGGAATGTCCATGAGTCCTACTTATGGAGATACGTTCCCATCGATGGGAGCTCTTGATACTGCTGAGAATATTGGTCAGGTCAAGGAGAACGACAACGTTATTGTTGTCGGTGGACCTGCAATCAACGATCTCACAGCAGAGCTTGCAGATGAGAACCAGACTTGGGATGCCAATGAATGGCAGACAGGTGGCCATGAAGGAGAGTCAGTTCTCCAGATGGTCGACGGTTGGAACGAAGATCACTCCGCTCTTGTAGTTGCTGGTCACTCTGCAGAGGACACGACAACTGCTGCAGACTTCCTTGCGAACTACGGAGATCACAGCGAAGCACTCTCTGGAACAGATCAGGTTACGATCTCTACAGAGACAGGCAACGTTGTCCAGTAGATGTAGTACGTAGAGCAGACAACCACACATATTTTCCTTTCCTTTCTTTTCTTTCAAGAAATACTTCAGATAAAACTTCTTTGAGGCCTTTTTCTTCCGTGTTTCTGAGACTGTTTGAAGGCCTTTTTTCTGCCGGGTTAAGGTTTTATGTGGTGAAGAAAAATTTTTCCCTGTGTAATTATGAAATCTGTTCGTAAACTGAAAAAGTACGGAGCTGCTCTAGCTGGTTCCGCTGTTTTACTTGGGGCTACCTTGACAGGTGCTTCTGCTTCAAACCATGATCTGGGTGATTATCCTCAGCCGTTTGTCGATGAAGACGGTAACGTCCAGAGTTCTATAGTTGTAGGTGAGGATGCTGCGACCGCTGATGTGGTTGGTGCGATCGATATCGCAGGTTCCCTCGGCCAGCAGGCCTTCAGTAATGTTTCTTCTGGTTCATCCGTTTCTGTCGACGGTGAGGAAGCTGAGTCAGGGATCAGGAGCGATGTATCCGCAGGTAAACTGATGGTGGATAAATCGGATTACTCTGTCCTGAAAAGAGAGAATGTAGAGGACTCTGACGGGAACAACCATTTTATCTCTGAATCTGTAGGCCTTGACAGTGACGGAGGCTCCGGTGTAAAGACCGAGGTGAACGGTTCGGAGGTATTGACAGTTGTCCCTCAGGCCTCGGTTGATTATGAAATAAGTTATTCTCCAGGCTTTGAAACAGGCGAACAGGTCTCTGTACTGGGAGAGGAGTATGAGCTGGTAACTGTCTCCGGTTCACAGGCTGATCTAGGTTCTAAGGAGACTGCTTCAGATCTTTCCATCGGTGACAGTTTCAGGCACGGGCCTTACACAGTCAACGTAGAAGGAGGTAACTCAAACGATGGAGAGATACTGGTCAACGTCATGGAGGACGGAGAACAGGTGGATTCAGGACAGCTTTCCGCCGGTGAATCCATGGACGCGAACGAAGAGTTCTCAGTCAGTGCGAACACTGTTTTCTACTCCTCCAGCGAAGAGGCCTGGATCATCGAACTTGAAACAGTTTATTCAGATGTCACACTGGAGCAGGGAGAGGACTTCCCGCTCGACACAGATTACAGGGTACAGAAACTTGAAACAAGTAACGGAGACACGCTTGAAGGCCTTGAACTAACAAATAACCTGAAGACGGTAGATGAACCGGATGCTGAGGACGAAACCGAACATCTAAAGGAAGGAGAATCCTTCCAGGGACCTAATGATTACTTCAGGATCGGCTTTGAAGGCCTTACAGATGAACCGACGGATAGCATCGAGGTCAAAGACGGGTTCGAGGTCAAGTATCAGGATAAGGAAGGATTTGAACACACTCTGAACATAAGCAGGGTGGAGGCCTCGAACTCGGATTCACTTTACAGCTCCAATCCATACTTGAACAATGGTGATACTGAGTCAGAGGTCCGTTTCTACAGCAGCGATACTACCTGGGAGGAAGGCAGTGACGCCATGGTGCTTGACAGAGATAACGACGGAGTTTATACTTCTGATCCTGATAATTTGGTTGATGTAGACGGATCTGCTATATCGAATGAGTATGACGGTGATGATCAAGAGGTAGGACAGTCTGATAATCTTCAATCCTTTGACGGCTCTGAAAATCTTTACGCCACGACAGTCTCTGGTTGGAGTGATTCTGAAGCAATATTCTATGACAGAGCTGGCAACGGCATCTATGATGAAGAAGGTATTGTACAGGGTGCTGGAACTGTCACTACGGATCTTTCAGCTACTTTGAATCCTCAGATATCCATTGGGTTTGATGGAAACACTGCCCAAAATTTGGTTCTAGAAAATACAGGGTCCACTACTGTGGATCAGGTCTCTAGTGTAGGTCTTGAGACCGATCCGAGTGGAGACATTCCTGCTGGGAGCTTGGTTGCAGCACCTTCTGGAAATTATTATGTAGTAAGCAGTTATTCCAATTCCGGTCAGAGTACTACTGTAAGTATTGCGGGAGCCAGTTCAGATGATTCTAATCTTGCTGGCGGACAGCTTACGAAGCAGTCTTTGGGTACTCCGGTGGATACCAATGCGGATACCACTTCAGGGGATCAAACTATCAACGGAGATGGCACGGTCACAGTAGATGTTGGAAGTGATCCTGGTCTAAGCGATGGGGATGTGTTTGTTGTTTCAAGTGGAGATACCACGATAGAGAGCGGAGATCCTGTTCTTGTGGCGACAGGTGCTTCTGATTCAACTTCAGTTGCCTCTGTAGGTGAGGCCGGAGCAACGGTACCCGGCTCTGCGAATATCACAACAGTTTCCATGAGTGACACTACAGATACTGCAGATTTGGATGATTATTATCTGAATGATGGCTCCAGTATTGCCGATTCAATTAATGCAGCTATTAGCGATAACTCAGGATCGATAAGCTCCGGTACCGCTACCTTTGACGGAACTGATACATATAAGATTGAGTCTGATCAGACTGGTGACACACAAACTTCTAGTGTGACTGTAGAAGCAGGAACGAACAATGATGTTGCGGCTAGCTTGAACCTTGATTCCGCCAGTAGAGATTATGCCTCGAACCAGGATCTGACAATAGAGGATGTCAATACAAACCTTGTAGATGGAAACTCCTACACCGCTGTTGATGGTTCAACAGGAGTAACCCTCAAATTCCACGATGACAGCGGAGACAGTACTTACCAGATAGGAGAGGATGTAATCGATGATAAAGGAGGTTCAGGCACTTACTCACCTTATGATGATACTCTTGAAGCCGGTAGTGGTTCTCCTTCGAACGGGGCTACACTGGAGACAGGCCTTGACAGTGTGAAGTTCGGGGTTGATAGCAGTGGAACAGTCTATAGTAGTTCTGATCTTGTAGCTGTGGATGAGAACGGCGACGATGTGTATGATTCAGGTGATACTTTGATCGCCGGTGATGCTCCGGGCGGTATCGTCAGTGAGGCTGATCCGGAGAAGACGGTCTATACTGATGTCTCCGGTCATCCTGTACGGATCGAGTGGGACCCTTCCGCTGGTTCAAGCGGCGAGGCTACTCTAGGCTACGAGACGTTTGAGACTACCCTGGCTCCGGGCGAATCTGTCTCCCAGAGCACAGGCTACGGTTTTACTCTTGACGCAGACTTTAACGATTTAAACGGCGATACTGAAGCAGATCTGTCTGTTTCAAACGCTGATACAACGCTTGACACACGTTTCGGGGCAGAGATCTCAGGCCTTGCTTCGAATGTAGTTCTGAACGAGCATGGCTCTGGCCAGGTTAATGTAGGGTTTGACGGAAGCAACGAGATCGATTCAGTCTCCTTTGGAGGAACGCCTTCCAGTATAACCTCGGAGGATGAAGAGACATACACAGACTTCGGTTCCCGTGTCTCTGTCGGCTCCGATATGTCGGATGTAGGCCTCGAAGTTCCCGAAGAAAAGCGTAACGCAGTCCATACTGTCGGAGGAGAGGCCTCCACAGGAACTCAGGATGTCACAGCTCCTGCTGGCTGGCCTCAGACAGGAGCTCTTGATACGGAAGAGGTAGAGAACCACAGTATCCTGGTTGGAGGCCCTGCTATCAACGACTTAACAGCAGAGCTTGCGGAACAAGACCTTTCGCGTGCCCAGGAGAATTACAGTGAAGGAACTGGTTACCTGGAGCTTGTGGACGAGGCCTTTAACGGTAAAAGTGCTCTTGTCGTTGCAGGACATTCTGCGGCGGATACGAGAGGTGCTGCTGAGTTCCTTGCGAACTACGGGGATCACAGCGAGTCTTTCGAGGAGTTCTCGGAGCTTGAGATCGATACTTCTTCGGGAGAGGCCCGGTAATTTTTCTCTTTTTTTAGAAGGCCTTTTCCAGCTGTGTTAACTGCGGTGCGTGGTTCTCGTCCGCCGTGTTGTCCGCTCCCATCAGTTTTGCGTTTTCTCTGGTCAATGGAGGTATGTTCACGTAGCCGAAAGTACTGAGAAAGGCCTCGAGGAATCCTTCTGGAAGCGGTATTGTGTGGCAGTTTTTTCCTTCCTGTCTGTAAAGTTTTTCTGCCATCTCTGATACTGTCATTTTTTCAGGGCCTGCCGTATTCAGTGTTTCGCCGTCTCTTCTGTCTTTTACTTTCTCTGCTATGTCTACAAGGTCTTCAAGTCTGATAGGCTGCATCCTGGTTGTTACCTGTGGGAAGAACTGGGTGAATGATGTCTTTCTTATCATGTCCAGGAGTTTGTTGCCTCTTCCGATGACTGTGGAAGGCCTGAGTATCGTGTGTTCCATATCTGACTCTCTTATTATCTTTTCGGCTTCTTTCTTGGTCTGGAAGAACGGGTGATCGATCTCAGGGTTCAAAGCACTGATGTATACGATTTTATCCGCGTTAACTGCTTTTACGATGTTTTCTGTTCCTTTCACCTGGACCTGTTCGTACTGTTTCCTGGACGCGAACCCGGGTGCAAGGCCTACCGTGTGATAAACCACGTCGAATTCTTCTTCTATCCTGAAGCTTTTCGTCACATCCTGCTGGTAATCGCCAGTACTTCTGTCAAGGTATTTTACCTCTCCTTCTAGAGTCTGTCCGATGGCAGAACCTATGAAACCTTTTCCGACAACCAGATGCTTCATACACCAGTGAAAGGCCTGAAAACGTATAACTCTTTTTCTTACGGAATGGGTTCGTCGTATACTTTGTCACTGCCGGCGTGGATGTCGATGTAAAGTCTCTCAACGAGTTTTTCTTTGTCTATAGCTTTCCTCGGGAAGGCCTCTGTGTCCTTCATCGCAGTCTTAATAACCGATTTTATTTCTCCGTGGTTCAGTGACCTGTCTACGTTAGCCCCCAGTATTTGAAGGCTTTCATCTATCTGTTTACTTGCTTCTGGACGCAGAAGATTGTTTTCGTACAGGATTGAAGGGTTCTCCGCAAGTTTTTCGGCGATAGAATGGTAGTTCGGAAGCTTTTCACCGGTCTGTAAGGCCTGTTCGACGTATTCGCTGTAGCTGATTCTTCTATCTGTTTCCAGTTCCTGTGCTGTCTCTGGACTTATTTCCTGCTGTTCGAGGTGCAGGAAGCTGTCCCCGGTTTCCAGGAGTGCGGTGATGAGAGGCCTCTGATCCATACAGGAGTTTTGGTGTTTTCTCACTAAACTGTATTTGTGTGGAAGGCCTCAACCTTTTTCCCCGGATAACTGAAAAAGCTGTGTTCCAGTAACTGTTTCTATGTCGCTTCGAGGAAATTTTAACAGAGCTGAGAACGGTTTCGAGTTCCCTAAAGGTGAGTTCGGTGAGGGAAAGTTTCATCTGAAGACCAGTGAGGGAAAAGTACTGATCCGGGATGGTGAGGAGATGATAGCGTCGGCAGAGCTTCCTCAGGAAGGAGATCAAAGCGTAGCTGAGTTCAACCTGATAAAGCAGCTTGAAGGCGAGGATGAGAAGTTCCTTGAGGTTGTTGGAGGTTCCGATTACCTTAAAGACTTCCTTGAGAAAATAGTAACTGAGGACATAAGATCTAACTAGGTGAGAAAAGACGGATGGAATTTAGGGAAGGTCACTGGGCGAACCTTGTATACATTTCGACACTTGGAGCTGCCAAGACCGCACAGCAGATAGCAGATTCATGGAACGTATCAGAACAGGAACTGAAAAAAGACAGTATCAAGAGAGAGGCCGAACGACTTGAACAGGTAAGATTCTTCGAGGAGACAGGAGAAAAATTCCTGGCAAAGACCGACAGCCAGGCCTTCAAGACAGAGATAAAGGAATACTTCGAGAAAAGAAGAGGGAAAACACTGGCCAGATCCGAATTCGAACTTTTCACAAGGATCATGGAGGATACCGAGATAAGGCAGAAGGCCTTCGACATCGAGTCAGTAACACAGTTTTACTACCGAGATGCAGAGGAAGCAAAGAAAAATCCTCTAGCCGTCTTTGAAGGCCTTCTGTACGCACTTGACCATGTCCTGGGACATGAACGTTTAGATTCCATAGAGTACAACAAGGATGTTTTCATCAACAACCTGGAGATGCTTGAGGAGGAAAGGCCCGAGATCCTGCAAAAGATCTGATCGGAGAATTTATAGGCCGTCAAAACCAAAACTTAATCCATGGAGCTGAAGGCCTACCTCGTGATTTCTGTGGTCGCCCTGACAGTTTTTTCCTCTGGATGTGTGGAGGATATCGATGAGGATGGGCCGGTGGGTCAGGTCCTGGATATATTCGGGAACTTCAGTTCCGACGGTAACTCGAGTACCTATGAGTTTTCTCTTGATTCTCTTACAGATAATGCGGTTATGGCACCGATTCAGGGAACAGTAGATGAGTTCAAAAATAATGTTAGTTCCCGTGAAGGGGTCGAGATGAAGTCCACGAAAGTCAAACTGGTCAATGTCTCGTCGGACAGCATAACAGTGCTACTTGATTACAAGATAGAGTCTGAGGAACAGGGAACCTTTAACAGGAATACCACGTTTACAATGGTGAATAGAAACGGCTCGTGGCAGTTGAAAGATCCTGTAAAAGACAATCTTGACAATTACCAGAATGAGTCGCGTTCTAACTAGAGAACTTCGATGTCAAAATTAAAGATCTCAAGGCCTATACTCTCGTTCACGCGTCTGTAGTATTCGTCTCCTTCTCTCTTCTTCCTGCCCTCTCTTACAGGATTTTTCGGCATAGGAACATCTATCTCAGGCATCATATCCCGGCTGTGCGCTATATCAGGGTTCTGTCTTTCTCTACGCTTCTCACTTCCGGTCCGACGCTTTTCCTTAGGACCTAGGCGGTATCCAAGGTTGAATAAGTTTTCTTCAATCCAGAAATGATCTTTCGCAGAGTTGTGCTCGAGAACCGTCCGCATGTCCTCCAGGGCCTTGCTATCGACCTTTGCAGGTCCGCCTTCCTGGCCGTAGAAATCGCTGAAGGCCTTGTGGAAAACCCTGGGATGCATGTCGTCGTAGACCTCCCAGATCTTATCGTATTCTCCGTCGATAACAGATTCTAAAGCTTCAATGTTCTCATCATAGGTGTCGTGAGGCCTCAGGTTCAGGTATCTTTCCGGTCTAGGGCCTATCCTCAATGTGTCTTGATCGTTCATTCTCTATGACTCCTGGTTTTCCGGCTTGTATTTCTTGAAGGCCTCCGCGACCAGTAATGGGAATACCAGCGTAGCCTCTGCTTCGACCTGTGTGTAGTTTTTCTTCATGTCGTCTTCCCTGATCTTTCCCCATGAAACTGCTTCCTTTGGAGGCGCTCCTGAAAGCGAGCCATCGCCTTCCATGCCGGTTGAGATGTAGACAGCTCGGTCGGTCCCGCCTCTGAAGAGGTTGGACATGATGGCCTGGTGTTTAGGTACTCCATCCCCTACTGCAATGATGCCAGTTTTCTCAGCCTCGATCGCTTCGTTGATCAGAGAGTCCCAGTCATCCAGGATCTCGATACCGATATCAGAATCTTTCTCCTGCCTGTAGTAGAACATGAAGTCCCCGATCTCGGCATCGATCATCGCAGGACAGTAAACCGGAATATTCTTATCATAGGCGTGGTAGATAAACGAGTCTTCGTGATCAAGGCCTTCATCCGCTCCAACACTTTTTCCCAGTTCATAGGCCAGATCGCTCGGAGTACGAACTTTTTCCTCTGCAAAGAAATCATCGAAGAACTCGTTGTTCAACCAGGATTCCAGCCACACATAGTTATCGCTCTCGACATAGATGTTACCCAGACGGTTGATACCTTCCTCTCTAAGTTTGGCTTCATCTGCTTCCCACCGACCCATCTTGAAATCTTTCGCTGACTTGATAACATCCTCTGTGTGGGAACCTGCGGAGGTGATCACAACATCGATGTAATCCTCTCTCACAAGATAAGCGATAACTTCTCGAAGGCCTGAACTGATGATGTTGGAGGTAAATGTCAGGAAGATCTTCGCGTCCTCATCTCTCATCTCTTTAACCAGTTCGATCGCCTCTTTCAGATGCGAGGCCTGGAAACCGGTAGTAGCGTACTTCTCAATCATATCCTCAAAATCGAAGTCGCCCCTGAAATCATATCCCTCGACTTTTTCCCCTTCATAGCCTTTCCTGGTTCCAGGGATAACGTGTTCACGTGTATCCTTATTTTCTTCTGTCATGGTAAACAGATGTGAACAAAAGCTTATGAAGAAAACCTGTTTAAAACTGATCTTCTATTCATCAACCAGTGGTAGTAAACACCCAGGAATTTCACTCAGGTATAGAGCTGGAAACCGGAGATAAACTCCGGGGAAAGAGTTACGACCTTGTGATCGACGAAAGGCCTGACCAACTCTACCAGGAATTCATGGATGAATACGGTTTCGATCAGGATACAGTTCTGGAGGATGCCACAGAGTTTGTAGACGAGGAGATCAAACACATATACGAAATAGCTGATGAAAGAGGCCTTGATCCCGGAGAGCTGGACAGGGAGAGAAGAGAAATTCAGGGAGATATCTCGGAGGTCAGGCTTTCCGATGTATGGACCCGAGAGTACAGAGGCCTTAATACAGGTATCTGTAGAGAAAGGGCAGCGACCCTGCATCTGTTACTGGATGAACTGGGTATCGATTCCGATTACCACTCTGGCTACCAAAATGAAAGAAGCGATGAAGGTCATTCATGGGTTCAGACAGACTTCAACACGGTTCTTGATCCTTCAGCAGATAAATACGTCTTTGAAAGAGGAAGAGCCGACCTGAAACCGGGAAAAGTCGTTGTGCACAGCGGTTCGACCAGAGACGTCTTCGGACAAGTTGTTTCTTAAATGTCACCATAGAATCACTTCTACACAGAGGCCTTCATGTTCGAAGGATCTGCACTCTTGGCCGAATAGCTCAGCCTGGGAGAGCGCTTGACTGAAGATCAAGTTGTCCCCGGTTCAAATCCGGGTTCGGCCATGAAGTCTTCAATTTTTCGGTACTTTTTTGTAGGGGTTTTTCCCAATCTAGTTCTATGGATCTCGCCCTGAAGGAGAATGATTACTATGTTCTAGGCGGTGCTGTTTTACTAGTTGTTCTAGGAGGTATTCTCGGCCATTTGATGGGTTGGACCCACTCAACTGAGAATACTTTAAGATTTTTCACTGGAGGAGCTATACTTCTGGGTCTTGTAGGCCTTTACAGGAATATTCCGCATCTTGAAGGTGTTTTCGCCAGGAATATGGAGATCATAGGTCTCGGTACGGCGACTTTTCTTGTCAGCTGGCTTCCGCATATCGGATGGCATCTCCAGCAGAGGCCTGACATGCTCGGTTTTAACACAGGTTTCTGGGCTGGTCTCTTCCATTCCTGGAACGCGGTCAGTTTCCTGATCATTTCCTATGGAATCTATCTTTTCCATAAATCCCTCAACACAGATGTCGGCGATTTCGAGAAAGGCTTCCTGAACATGCATCTGAAAGAGAAAGACTACAGGTTCCTGCTTATGGCAGCTCTCGTAGTGGTTATCGGAGGAGCTACCGGCCAGGTAACAGGGTTTACTGAAGTTCTTACTCTGTCCACAACCTACATCCAGATACCTTTCATCCTGGCAGGCCTCTACTATGTCTACGAGCTAAGGACCTGGGGAGGAGAAATCGGCAGAAACCTCCAGCTTATAGGAGTAGGCCTTGTACTGATCCTTTTGAACTGGCTTCCGCACATCCCGTGGCACATCGCAGGGATGCCGGGAATAGGTATCTCCCAGGGCTTCTGGCTAGGATTCTTCCATTCATGGGTTATAGCAGGCTTCCTGGTAATAAGCTATGCACTCCACGAACTCTAACAAAGCCTAAAAACGATCAGAGGAAAAAATCCAGTGTATGCAGAACCCGGCATACGAAATCCTCAGCGAAGAAGACTTATCACAGTTCAACAGAGGCAGAGGCCTCCAGATAACATATGATAGAAGCCCTGAACTGATCTACCGACTCCCGGATACCGACCTAAATTTTTACAGTCACGAACCTTCCTTTGGAGATCATCTGCATCCTTTCAGGCCTTCAGGAAGTTTCTTGGTCGAGGCCTTTCTTGACGGTGGAAGAAAGTTCTTTTCCGGGAGAAAAGAAGATTTTTCCGGGCTTGATAGAAAATTGGAAGATGCTGTCAGGAGCCTGGATTCGCCAGAGTACTACAAAGAGATCAAATCCTTCTCTGGACAGACATAACCTATGAGATCAGGTTTTTTCCTCTTTCGAGGACTGGTAGAAGATGTAGAATCCGTAGGCGGTCATTCCAAAGGCTACCGCACTCATACCATGCAGTAGTACGTATAAGGCAGCTGATGAAAGGCCTAGCAGTGAAGGCATACCGCTTATATGCCACTGTACGATTATACCCCATATAACTGCGTGGAAAATGATGCCGGAGCCTATAACTGTAAGGAAACGTAGAACCTCGCCGCCCCAGATCTTTTCAGTCCGGTATACAAAGTATAGACAGGCTACTGCCGGAATTAAGGCCTGCCAGAAATCTTTGGAATCGATCTCGATCTGCCAGCCCAAGTATTCTCCCAGGAGGCCTGCGGCTACAGCGAAAAGTAGCAGGAAGGTTAGTATGGCAGTGTCTTTCTTTTCCAGGTTGGTTTTCACTGGCTTTCCCTCCACATCAGGTAGAATCCGATAGCTGTTGTTGATACCCCAAATATCTGCAGACTATTAGTCAAAGTAAGCCAGAAAGAAGAGCTAAGACCTATCGTCGTGGGATGGCCCAGTACCTGGTACGGAAGGTTTATCATGTGAAATGTCAGGCCGTAGACCGCAAGGCCTACAGCGATGACGGACATATTACGGCCGATTTCACCGCCCAAAAACTCCTGGGTATTCAAGCTGTAGTAAACTGTTCCCAGGACCAGCAGGACAGGTATTACATCTATAACGTAGACCGAGGCTGTTTCAAGGCCTAGAAAATTGACTAGAAAGGTAAGTACCAGTACCAGAGCTGTCCCCAGGGCGAAGATATTCAGATCCTCCCTGCTGAAGTTCTTACCGGGAAAATCCATTCTACCAAGTTTTTCCTTTTCTTCTTTAAATTATCTTTCTGAACCACAGTCTACGCTCAAGAAACGAGGATAGAAACACAGTAATCTAATATAAAGATTTGCGGGCCAGTAATCAGTACAGTTCATGAAATATCCTGCAGAGCAGCACAGAACCAGAGCAGAGGAATACACGGTAGACAGAGATACAGAGGCCGTAGACCGGGTTCTCAACCAGTTTTTCACATCACTCGGAGACAGAGAAGGCCTAGAACTTCTTAACACAGAGGAAAAAGGCGGAGAAACAGAATACAGTTTCCAGGCAGCAGGATCCTCAGCACAGGCCTCATACAGTACAGAAGGCCTTGAAGACAGCGTACAGGTTTCTATAGAATTTTACGGTGCGGCACCGCTGGTCGACAGGCTTTACAGCGATTTCTCAGTGAGAGGCCCTGAAAACTTCCACGAAACGGTTTAGACTCTTTTTTTTACCAGGGATCGTGTTCGAAGCCATGGCTCTCTGCGATCTCTATCATTTCTTCTTCTGACTTCTCACCGCATGGTTCCATCTGCCATTCCTCGAAATCATCGTTCATATCCTTCACGGCCTCGGCTTCTTCCTCACTCATGATTGAGACGTTAGCGGTTTCATCGTTGTAAAGTTCTATGATCCAGAAATTATTTTCCTCCCCCATTATCTTTACGACCTTCTATAAACCAAATCTTGAAGTCTAGTCTTTTTAATCCGTTACCCTCAGAGAAACCGATTCCTTCCCCAGTTCATCACGCGCCATCCACAGGTACAGAGCCAGGCTCAGAACAAGACAGGAAAAAGCCAGGGCCCGGACCTCAAAAGTCGAAAACAAACCGTACAGAGGCCTCACATCCAGGGGAAGAAAAGTCGGCATCTCAGGATGATGGAAAGCATCGATAATAACATGCAGAAAAGTCCCGGTAAAAGCCGATAAAAAAATCTTTCTCAATGAAAATTTCTGTTCCAGGGCGAAAGCATCCATCAAAAAACCGAGGTAAGGCCTCAGATAAACCATCACAGAACCCAGAAATATCGAAAGCATCACAGCACCAATATAGCTGTGTTGCCATGAATGCAGAGGCCCTTCCCAGAAACCAAAAAACACGAGAAAAGCTCTCCAGTCCACCAGAATATTGGCAGCCACGAAAGTCGGAAAATCCAGTTTCTTCAACAGTAAAAGACCCAGCAAGATAGCAGGGCCGAAATGGAAAGGAGTGAAAGGCATAGAACAATATAGGCTCTTGAGGCCTTAAAACCCTGTCACATATCCTCAAGAGGCTCGATACCCAGCAGTTCAAGGCCTTCATCTGAGACGTTGACAAATTCCTCTACAAGTTTCAGACGTCGTTTCTCAGTCTTTTCTTCGACTCCGATGACCTGACAGCTGTGGTAGAAGCTGTTGAACTCCTCACAAAGCTCGGAAAGATAATTTGCGATCTTTGCAGGTTCACGCCCCCGCGCAGCTTCCCCGACTTTTTCCGGGAACTGGGAAAGCTTCTTCAGCAACCGGTACTCCTCTTTTTCGAACTCTCCGGACAGTTCGCCTTCTTTATCCGACTCTCGCAGAATGCTTTTCGCCCGTACGTTCGTGTACTGCAGGTAAGGCCCTGAATCTCCTTCGAAATCAAGTACTTCATCCCAGTCAAACTCTATATCTTTTGGACGGGAGACTGAAAGATTTGCGTACTTGACAGCTCCAAGGCCTACCTCTTCAGCGTTATTAACATCTCGGTGTTCAACTTCAGAGGCCTTTTCCACTGCTTTATCCAGTATTTCCGATAAACGGATGACATTTCCTTTAGATGAACTCATCGAGCCTTCCTGGAGCCGGAGCATACCATAGGAAATATGCTCACTGTGGATATCTGTGATGCCGAAGCGCCCGGCAAGATCGAAAAGCTGCTGGAAATGTAGATCCTGTTCGTTAGCAACAATGTAAAAGTTGTAATCAAATCCTTCGCGTTCACGCTTCCTGATATTTGCGACATCACGTGTCAGGTAAAGCGTGGCACCGTCATCACGTTTCACAACTGTGCTTGGAAACTTTTCGCTTTCAAAATCGACGTAAACGCTACCGTCTTCATCCTCTTCAAATACTCCCTGTTCAAGGCCTTCATCAACGACTTTCTGAGCTTCATCTGCTACAACACTTTCTCCCGTAACCCTATCAAACTCGATCCCCATGCGTTCGTACTCTTCCTGGCTGTAATCGATCGTAGCTTCCCGAAACATGTTCCAGATACGTACGGCTTCCTCATCTCCTTCCTCGATCTTTTTGGACCATTCACGGGCCTTCTTCTTATCCTCCTCGTCTGCTTCATCGTGGAACTTGACGTAGAGGCTGTACATATGCTCCATGGGTTTTTCATCGAACTCTTCTTTCGAACCCCATTTCCTGTAGGCATAGATCACCTGGCCGTGTTTCGTACCCCAGTCACCGATATAGTTCTCAGAGGTCACGTCGTAACCTACAAAACGCATGATACGCTGCAGGGAATCGCCGATACAGTTGTTACGGACGTGGCCGATATGCATAGGCTTAGCAAGGTTCGGACACGAAAACTCGACCAAGGCCTTCTCATCTTTTTCCTCAAAACCGAAGCTATCGTCTTCAAGGACTTCGAGGATCCTCTCGGCGAAGATTTTCTGCTTCAGGTTGAAGTTAAGATATCCTGGACCTGCTACATCTACAGAATTTACAATATCCGAGCTTTCGAGTTCTCCAGCCGTTTCCTCCGCTAGTTGGCGAGGATTTTCCCCAAGCTCGGAGGCTGCTTGCATAACGGGATAAGCGAAGTCTCCGTGTTCTGGTTCAGGCCTCTCGATATCGTCCTCTGAAATCTCTACACCAAGTTTTTCGGAGAGTACCTCGGCCAGGTCTTTTTTGACTTCCTTCATAGTACCAATCTTCCTGTCAAGTTTCAAAACTGTTTCCGAGCAGAGAGGCCTTCACATCCTGGAACCTCTCACCTCCTTTCTGCCGGAAATCCTGGAGGCGTTCAGAAGCTCTGGCTTTTCGGAAAGTTAACTTCCTCGGTTTTTATAATCCTGCTGTTAATATAGTCGTCTCGTGATTTATCTAAGGCCTACATAGTTCAGGATAAAGCCGGTCTCCGTGAAATTAGTTCCTTTCGCGAGATTGTATTCGTCTATCCTCGTAGTATCTACACTCTGAGGTTCTGCACATTTTTCCGGGTTTCCATAGATCTTATAGGTTCCCATATCTCTTATCAGTTTTCCAGAGGTTTTCTCAATCTCGTTGTCAACTAATTCGCCGGTGAAATCGAGTATTCTCCAGCCTTTCCTGATCCTTTCCCTGGTTACATTCGAATCGACCGGTGGCTCAGCTTTGAGGCCTGCGTAGTTAAGCGGGACCCATGAGTCAGATCCTACCATGCATTCGATGTTTTCAGAGGCATCCTGGTAAGGCCTTGAGCTTTCGAAACCTGTACTGGTAGCGAAGGAGAAACCGAAGACCAGGTTCATGGCCATGAAGCCGTAGATCAGTTTTTCAGTTTCTAGATCTTTCAGGATCTTTGTTCCGAAGAAAGCTACTGGTAAAACCAGGGGATACAGGTATCTCAGGTGAGTAATGTCACTCAGGAAGTAGATCAGGCCTGTTGCCCCTGTAATGTATATGATCGCCCATGAAATCCTGTTCTCCTTAACTAGAGAGGTCATCTTTTCTCTAACACAGTCTTTAACCGCCAGGGATAGAACAAGTATGGCTGGAACAGTCATTACCGCAAAATGAACTAGCTGTGGGGAAGTGGATTCTCCTCTCAGCAGTACGTTTAATGCGATAAAGCTGACAGGACTGGCAAGAATATCCCCGGTTGTCGAGTAACTGTATATTATCCAGGGGAGAGATACTGCTGATGCGATAAGGCCTGTTTTGAGAATCTTTCTCCTGTTTTTCTGAAGTAAGAGAATCGGAGCCATGATTGCATGCGTCCAGCGTGTGAATATGGATAAGCCTAGCCATAAACCGGATTTTTTACCTTTCAGATCTGTCAGGAACAACATTATGAAAGCCAGAGATAACATTTCCGTCCCTTCACGTGTCGAGAAAGCGATAAACGCTGGAGTAGATATCAGGACAGCAAAGACCAGTAAATCCAGGCCTTCGGATTCTGAAAATCTCTTCGCGGCGTACAGGAAAAACATTGAGACAGCAAAAATATAGATATATCCTGATACAGGCCTTGAAAAAATAAACTGGAGTAAACCCATTATTACAGAAGCGATTGGAGGCCTCAGCCATTCCATGAAGTGTCCTCCATGGAAAATGTACTCTCCGTTCATGAGATAGACCAGGAAGTCCCAGTTCCATCCAAGGCTGTGCTGGTACAGCATTATTCCTGTAAGAATTATCCAGTAACCTGTCAAGGCCTTGTTCTGTAGTATGAACTGTTCAAGGCCTTCTGTTTTCTCTTTCAGGTTTTTTGGATACTTTCTAAACATGTTTGATGAGTTTTTTCAGTATTTTCCGGGCGTTTTTGACTGTAGTGTTTCCTTGGTCCAGAGTTGGTGCTACTTCTACTAGATCTGCGCAGTCAGGATCGACTGATTCGATAACCTCCAGAACCTGGTCAAGGCCTAGATCGCCGTCTCTGTAACCGGTTCCAGGAGCCTCCTTTTCTTTTAACACGTCTATGTCTACGCTCAGGTAGACAGGTCCTTCGAATAACTCTTTCTCCAGAGCTTTGTATACCTCTCCAGAGTCGTAAATGGTGAGATCGTGGTCTTCCAGAAATTTTTTTTCGTCGTGATCTATTTTGTCGATGCCTATAAAGATGATATCTTCCTCCGAGAAACCGTGTTCGAGCAGTTCTCTAACGACCACGTCGTGAGAGACATGGTCATCCACTTTTTCCTTCAGATCGAGATGAGCATCAAGCCAGACCAGTTTGAGATCAGGTTTATCCTGTTTCAGGGCCTTGATTACCGGAAAACTTACGGAGTGATCTCCGCCTATGGAGATCAGAGGCCTTCCATAGCTGAGAAGATCTTCTGTGTTCTCCTCGATCCGGGAATGGGTTTCCTCAAGATCGAACTCGTCAGGAAAAACCTCTGATATGAAAACCTCTCTATCAAACTCGAGGCCTTCAAGAATTTCTTCTGGAGCGTTCAGTGTTCCTTTACGCGGGTTTCTGTGGATTCCCATGTCGCTGGATAGTTTCTGTACAGTTACTTCGGCGTCTTCCGGAGATTTAGTCCTCACCTTTTTTCACCTGGTTCTTCGTTGAATCTTCCGATTACTGACGCCGTCAGTGTCAGGCTTCCGTAGCCGGAAACAGTTTTCATAGGAAATTACTGGATATTTCAGAGTTATAACGAATTTGGAAAATAGAAGTTCCGTAAAGCCTTCCTGACAGGCCTTCGTACTTTCGGGAATATTCGGAGAGTTTTTGGAGTTCTGTATGAGTTCGGACCCAAAAAGGTTTGAACCCGTCCGAAAATCAGAGACTCGAAGATTTTTCTAAAATCTTCTCCAAGAAAATCTTTCAGATTTTCGTTTTCTCAGGAGGCTATCAAATCCTTCCAGTTGTAGGAAAGATACGGACCCGAAGGGATTTGAACCCTTGACAACGAGATTAGAAGTCTCGCGCTCTGTCCAGGCTGAGCTACGGGCCCTTTTCTAGCTGTAGAAAAGGTGGATAGGGTTTGGATTCTTTTTACAGTAGGCCTGTGTGGAGGATGATTTCTCCTATTGCGACCATTCCTGTGAATGCGACTACTGCTTTGGGATCCAGCTCGATTCCTGTGTCTGCGTCGAAGTACTGGACCAGGCCTCCCTGGCTGGAAGGCATTTGCATTTTGTTGTCGTTTTTGGCCATAGTAATTACACCGACTGAAAGTTTCAAAAAGGTTTTATATCTGCGAGGCCTTACATGCTGGAGAACTGTTCGTTGCTAAGAGTATTTTTCTATGTGTTGTATCCGAGGTCTGCCAGTGCTTCTTTAACTACTTCTTCTTTATCTTTGTTCTCTTCTTTCTTGTTCTTGGATAGTTTCTCTCCTGTGTCTGTTGCTGTGGTTTCGATCCAGGGAACTTTTCTCAGGGGTTCTATGTTGAGGCCTGCTACGTGGCCGTAAATGAATTTTTCTTCTGACAGAGGCGTCCCTATAGCGTTTCCGTGGTCTGCGGTTATCACCATTTTATCTGCATCCATGTTTTTCCGGAGAATATTCACTTCCTCTATGACTTCCTTGAGGTTGTCCTTGTAGGCCTCCCAGAGCTCTTCCCTGGTTATATTGTCTAGCAGGAGTTCGTCCCAGACAGATTTCCTTATTTCCTTGCCGAATCCCTCGAGACTGAATCCTTCAGATAGGTTATCATGGTTCAGGAAAGGGTAGTGAGGCTGCATGTAGTGTATAACCATTTTATCAGGATTTTCTTCTCTCTGTATTCTTATAGCAGAATTTGTTATAGGCCTTGGTAGGACAGCTTCTTTTTCTTTATCGTATGAGTATTCCCAGGCCTCCTCAAGAACTTCAAAGTCCTTTTCATCCAGATTAGTATCGGAGTAGGGATTACCTGTGACCATTGCAGTTTTCTGGGCTTTCTCATAGTGCTTCTCTCCGAAGTTCTTGTTCATCCATTCATCGGAAGTTCCGGCAGCACTGTAGCATGAGTCTACAGGTTTCAGGAACTTGTAGTCCTCTTCTTCAACCACTTCCTTCATTAGATCATGTCTACAGGCGTCAAGTATCACCAGAACGTCCCATTCCTCTTCGAATACCTCTCTTCCCTGTGATCTGCTGAACACGCTTGCCAATTTGAACAGGTATGTATATGCAGCGTTTATGAAAAGCAGTGATACGCCGCTGACGCCTTCTTCCCTGATCAGGCCTGCGATCGCTTTGATCATAAAACTACATGATTGAATCAATTACTTAAACATGTATCGCATCATATGTATGGAAACACTTTGTTAGGACTGTACTAGTCACCTTAGCCAAAAAAATTAAGAGTTGTTCACAGAAACCAAACACTCAGAGAGAACGGCGAAAGGCCTTGAATCTTGACGAAATAGAGTTTGAAGAGAAGAAAAATATGTTGTATCCTGTTTGGGGTTCGACACGGGTTACCGGAGACACCTGCTTGACGGACATCTTCTGTGAAGAAGATCCGAGCCGAAAATCCTGGAAGGATTTTTCTACGATGGTTCTCCCTGCTGGGAGAACGCATAGTGTTAGAGCTCAAGCTGGATGCCTTCCGCTGGATCAGAACCCACTGTTAGTAGTGGTCGGCTGAAAGTCTCGTTGCCTTGACTCTTACACCGCCACTCTATCAACTTGTCTTGTACAAGCGTGGATGCGGTCTCTTTTTGAGGAGGCTTTCAAGCTTAGATGCTTTCAGCTTTTACACCTGTGAGGCGTGGCTACTCGGCATTCACCCTCTCGGATGACCGATAAACCAGAGGCCTCAGTTCGGGGTTCCTTTCGTACTGTCCGAACTTTCCTCTCAGACCACTGAACACTCCCGGCAGATAGCAACAGATCTGTCTCACGACGATCTAAACCCAGCTCACGATCCGTTTTAATAGGTGAACACCCTCACCCTTGGCTGCTGTTGCACAGCCAGGATACGGAGAGCCGACATCGAAGTAACAAGCCTAGGGGTCGATGTGAGCTCGCGCCCTAGACAATCCAGTTATCCCTTGAGTACCTTTTTTGTCAGGCCTAAGCCTCACTAATTGGCTGTAGGCGTTCGCTAAGCCTCGCTTTCGCGCCTGGTCCCCATACTGTCAGGAGACCAGTCAGGCAGGCTTTTGGCTTTGTCCTCAACGTCCGAGTTCTGACCGGACTGAGCCTACCTTTGGACCCGTTTGATTCGTTATCAAACGGATACCGCCCCAGTTAAACTGCCCGGCTATCGCTGTCCCTCCGTAGAGGTCAAGCAGCGGGGTTCCAAGAGGTTAGTGTCCCATGATCGACTGGGCGACGACCTGGCGATCGCGTCTCTGTAACGTCTTCTAACTACACTTCACACTTGGAACCCCACCGCAACGATAGACTGCAGTAAAGGTTCAAAGGGTCTTCGCTTCCCACCGGGAGTCACCGGCCTATGCGCCGGTACGGCGGGTTCACCGGGCCACAGCTTGGGACAGTGGAAACCTCGTTGCTCTATTGATGCGGGCCAATAATTAATTGGCAAGGGACTACGCTACCTTAAGACGGTCATAGTTACCGCCGCCGTTTACCAGCCCTTCTTCTCCTTGGACGGAGGTTTCAGGTGCTGGCACTGGGCAAGAGTCGCCGACTATACAAATCCTTTCGGACTAGCAGTCGGCTATGTTTTTAGTAAACAGTCGAGCTTCCCTAGTCACTGAGACCTATCGTAACAAGACGATAGGCACCCCTTATACCGAAGGTACGGGGCTAACTTGCCGAATTCCCTAAGCTGCGTTAACCCGAGACGCCTTAGCCTATGAAGCCAGAGTACCTGTGCTGGATCTGGGTACGGTCTCTTACACTTTTTCAAGGGTCCCAGGAATCACATAAACCCGGGATAATTCCCAGGCCCATCACAGCTCCGCCGGAGTCTAAGCATTACGCTCGTCCAGTTTGACTGCTTGGACTGCGCGATGGCGCAGTTTATGTTATCCAGAGACGTCAGTGAGTGTAAGTAGGTACAGGAATATTAACCTGTTTCCCTATTCTTCCAGTGCGAATTACGACTGGAATTAGGACCGACTAACCCTCGGCTGATAATCATTGCCGAGGAACCCTTACTCTTGCGGCGGACAGAGTTCACATCTGTCTTGCGATGATACTGCCGGCAGGATTCTCGTATCCACACGGTCCACACGAAGTCACCTCCATGCTTCTGTCCATGCGGATCGCTTCTCTATCCATTGTAGAAACAATGGCAAGGTATCGGCTCCTAACTTGAGCCCCGTCCATTTACGGTGCCCCAGTTCTCAACAGGTGAGCTGTTACGCTATCTTTAAAGGGTAGCTGCTTCTAAGCTAACCTCCCTGCTGTCTCAGAACCGGGACGCCCTTCATGGGCACTTAGTTAGGAATTGGGGGCCTTAACCTTGCTCTGGGTTGTTTCCCTCTAGGAACGGTAACTTACTCACCGTCCCTCACTCCCGAGGTCTACGGCATTACACAGTTCAGAGTTTGACTCCGGTCCTGTAGGCAAAGCCTACAGGTAACCAGAATCAGTAGCTTTACCTGTGTAATAAGCCTCGCTCGAGGCTGAACTTCGATTCATTTCGAGAAGAACCAGCCATTACTGATCTCGATTGGCATTTCACCCCTAGACCCAACTCATCCGAGCGCTTGTAACACAGCACCGGTTCAGGCCTCCACGGAGCTTTCGCGCCGCTTCACCTTGGTCAGGCCTAGATCGACCAGTTTCGGATAAGGACACGGTGACTTCTCGCACGTTAACACGAGGACCCTGACACGAATGTGCTGCGGTCTTCTTGGTTTCCCTACGACTCCCCACCGAAAAGTGGTTAGTCTTGCCACGGTATCCAACTCCCTGCCCCGTTTTTCAAAACGGATGACAGAACGCGGCTCCACCTGATTCATACTAAAGCCTCTCGGCAGATTCTTTCACAGGTATCGACGCTTAAACGCCCTGTCGAGCCTAGAACTAGATAGTTTCAAGCTCTTTTAAGCCTCCTTTGAAGAGTGCTTTTCAGCTTTCCCTCACGGTACTTAGTACGCTATCGGACTCGAGAAGTATTTAGCATTGGAAGAATAGTGCCTCCCATATTCCCACGGGATTTCCAACCCATGGTACTCTTGGCACGTCAATGGACGGTGCAGCGTCTGTTTACGAGGCTATCACTCTCTATGGCGCTCCTTTCCAGGAGACCTCAACTTGGCTGCGTGGTCCAGAAAGACGGCCTAACCCACATCCACAGTTCCTCTCGGAAACCGTGTTCAGTTTGTGCATAATTCCCCTTCCGCTCGCCGCTACTAAGGGAATCCCATTTTGGTTTCTTTTCCTACGGCTACTAAGATGTTTCAATTCACCGCGTTCCCGACTCGTTAGAGCCGTGTCGCCGAAACGACACACGAAGTCGCATTAGGAAATCTTGGGCTCAAAGGCTGCATGCGCCTCACCCAAGCTTATCGCAGCTTGCCACGTCCTTCATCGGCTTCTCGAACCGAGCTATCCACTACCCAGCATGGCAGTGATCCAGTTTCAGGCACCAGCTTGAATTGCTCCACAGTCAAGGAAGACCTTGACCACAAAGACAATCAAGTAAGTGTCTCGGTAACCCGGCTATCACAAAAGCAAATTCTTGTGATAGCAGTGGTTATACAAAAAATGTTGGTCGAACCCCTACTTACACCAGATACAAACGACACACAACATCGCACACGAGGCAACGTGTTCTCGGCGTGCACTACTATCACCCACATCGTGAACACGGATCCCTCAAACAGATCCCGTGAACAGCATCCGAAAACGGATGCACCTTCAGGCGACACATTCATGCTGAGGACACCCAAGTTATGGACGCCCCGTAGGATACGTAAATACCCTGCACAGCCAACTAGACTGTATAGGAACAAACAAGCCTAAACAGTTAAAAAACCTGACTACTCTCCGAACCGAAGAGCAAGTCAAGCATCCCTGTCTTCCTTGTCCGCATCCAGCAAAAGTAACTCAAAACTTTATATAGGGTGGGATGCCACAGATTTACGACACACCTCAAAAAAACACTTTTCATTTAAAAAAATAGCCACCGACAACAAACTTACCGAAAAAGGCCTGACATACCAAAGGCCTTTATGCGGGCCCTTAGTTCAGTCTGGCAGAACGTCCCCCTTGCAGGAGTGGTTACGCTCGATCCATACGCAAAAAGCCATTCACAGAATGGCTTACGGAGAGGCGGAGCCGATTCCAAGTCAGGGGAAGGCCCAGGGTTCAAATCCCTGAGGGTCCATCAATTCCTGTTTCTCCGGGGAAAAATTCAGTGGAAGTAAATCACGATTGGTAAAAGGGCCATTATGGGGCCGAGAATAGGTATGAGTTTCCCCAGAAGAAAGGCCTTTCCGATTCTAGATTTTTCCAGTTGAATTTCTTTATTGACTAGGAGATGGGACTCGGACATCCTTCTGGTGAGGTTGAGACCGATCACGCTTGCTGCTATCACTGTCCTGAACTCGATTTCACTCCGCCTTGATAGGATCAGGTAAGTTACAGTGCTGGTAACGAGGTCTAACACAGTCATGATAACTGTGAGAAAAGCTGTCATGCCAACTGTAAACTGGGTCACGGAAAGTATTGAGAAAGGCCCTATGAGAGGGATTGTTCCTTTCTGGTAAAATCCTATACTGAATATCGCCGATAGAAGTAATCCCATCGCCGCGTTTTTCTTCAGGATAATGTTGGCAAGATCTCTTGCTCCTCCTGAATCCATGTACTGCTCGAATCTTTTCTCGGTACTTTCATCGAGTTCCTTCTTCCACAACCTCATTTTTTCCTCACTGTACTGTGAACTTTCCTTCGACAGTTGCCCTGTCCGATAAAGTACCGAGCTGCGGTGAGTCATAGATTACTTCCAGATCCACTTCCGTACAGTCCTCGGAGAAACCGGTTCCGTTTAGACGGAAGTCACTGCTGTCAGTCGTAGGAATAGTCGTGTTAGCGATAACTGTAGTCATGTTGGAGCCTGCGGAAGCAGTGATCTCCTGAACCGTCACACTTCTCGCACCCTCATTTCTTATCAGCAGGGCAAGATCTCCCTGAGGATCAGTAGCCAAGTCAGTTATCGCCAAGTCCCCAGGCATATCTGAAGTAACTCTGTTCTTACACTGCTGCTCAGGAACATAATTAGTATAGAAAATACCTGTCGCAATCGCCAAAACTACCAGCATCCAGCCATAAGTACTCAGATACTCGATAGAGGTCTGACCCTTAAACACCATACAACACTAATACTGTTCTCCATTTAAGACAATTACCCAGGACAAACAACCGAAGCCAAAAAAGCTCTAAAGGCCTCCAAAAAGCTTTGGAAGCGTATAGAAGGCCTTTCAATGGGTTAAGTAGCAGATTCTTTTCTTCGAGAAAATGTTTTGAAAATGAAGTGATAAGGTAGGAGAGATGAATTGTTGCTTCCCGGGGTTTCAATTTTCCGTGGAAGCGTGGTTTGTTTTGGAGGTGATCCAGCCGATGGTTCCCCAACGGCTACCTTGTTATGACTTAGCCCCCCTTGCCAAGCTCAGACTTGTTCCTCTATAAAGAGGCCCTCGTCTGAACCTGACTCGGGTGACTTGACAGGCAGTGTGTACAAGGAGCAGGGACATATTCGCCGCTAGATGATGACCAGCGACTACTACCGATTTCGCCTTCACGAGAACGAGTTGCAGTCCTCGATTCGAATTAGGACCGGGTTTAGGAGGTTAGCTTCCCCTCCTCGGGGTTGCATCTCTTTGTTCCGGCCATTGTAGACCGCGTGTATCCCAGAGCATTCGGGCCATACTGACCTACCGTGGCCCGCTCCTTCCCCTGGCTTATCGCCAGCGGTCCTCTACGAGTGCAGAATTCCCGAAGGAATCCTTGGCAACATAGAGTGCGGGTCTCGCTCGTTACCGGACTTAACCGGACACTTCACAGCACGAGCTGACGGCGGCCATGCAGCTCCTCTCAGCGCGTCAGGTAAGCTCTTCAAGCTGACCGTCATTCTGCTGTCGGCTCTGGTAGGGTACTCTGCGTTGGATCTAATTAAACCGCAGTCTCCACCGGTTGTGGTGCTCCCCCGTCAATTCCTTTAAGTTTCAGCCTTGCGACCGTACTTCCCAGGCGGTCCGTTTAACGTTTTCACTTCGGCACCGGCTAACCTCGGAGGTTAGCCGACATCAAACGGACATTGTTAACGGCCAGGACTACGCGGGTATCTAATCCGCTTTGCTCCCCTGGCTTTCGTTCCTCACCGTCGGATCCGTACTCGTTGAGCGCTTTCGCCACAGGTGCTCCTCCCAGGATTTTAGGATTTCACTCCTACCCCGGGAATAGCCTCAACGCCGTCCGGTCCCTAGCCATACAGTATCCGCTGCACGCCCACACGTTGAGCGCGTGGATTTCACAGCGGACTTGCACGGCAGGCTACGAACACTTTAAGCCCAATAATAACGACTACCACTTGGGGTCCTGCTATTACCGCGGCGGCTGGCAGCAGTGTTGCCCACCCCTTGTTCCGGCACCTCCTTACAGTGCAGAAAAGTAACCTTCCTTGTGGGAAGATTACACTCGGAGTCCCCCCATCGCACTCTCGTGCATTGTGAAGGTTTCGTGCCTGCTGCACCCCGTAGGGTCTGGCTTCTTGTCTCAGAAGCCAACTGACAGCTCCCGCTCTCACGGCTGCTACTGATTACTGGCTTGGTGAGCCGTTACCTCACCAACAACCTAATCAGCCGCGACTCCATCCTATGGCGTCGGAACATTTCACAGACGACGCTTTCCAGCAATCATCTGCTATTGGATATTAGCCTCACGTTAGCGAGGTTATCTCCATCCACAGGGCAGGTTAGCC